>JAZKFF010000012.1:84996-268761 GCA_040386555.1 Bacteroidota bacterium
GACGCTGTACCGGCTGCCCCTCCCGGCCTCCCCCAAGGGGAGGAGATGTAACGCAAGGCTCGTGCTGTGTACTCTACATATAGTTTGTCATCCTGAAAGGATCCCGGCGGTTATGAGGGTACCTCTCCACTTCTCTCACCTGGTTCGATAAACTCACTATAGCGGGAAAGGGGACGCTGTACAGGCTGCCCCTCCCGGCCTCCCCCAAGGGGAGGAGATGTAACGCAGGGCTCGTGGTCCGCCTCTTGTAAATACATGCAGTTGCAATATGCAAGCCATTTTCACTCCCACACTTGCAAAGTAACAAACCAGCTAAATATTATAATCTGATTTTATTTTATCGATGGCTTGGACATACATTTCGTCATTGAGGGGGAGGTAGTGCCACTCCATGCGGTCTTCCATGTGGGGAACGCCTTTGCCTTTGACGGTTTTGGCTATTAGCAGCTTTGGCTTGCCGTTCTTGTTATCGCCTAGCTTTTTCTTTACATCGAGCATTGCTGCTACGTTGTGGCCGTCTACCTCCTGCACTTCAAAGCCTATGGCCTCCCACACCTTAGCAGAAGCGGAATCGCCGAGAATGTCTTTGGTAGAGCCGAAGCCCTGCAGGCCATTCTTATCGACGAAGATGAGGAGGTTATCGAGCTTATTGGCTACCGCGAAGTGTGCGGCTTCCCATGTGGTGCCCTCGTTTGTTTCGCCATCGCTCATCAGCACGTAGCTGATGCCGGTATCTTTTTTTAGTCTTTTCGCCTTTGCGATGCCTGTAGCCAGTGGCAGGCCGTGGCCCAGCGAACCCGTGGCAAAAGGGATAGAAGCATACTTGAGCGCGGCGGGGTGAGCAGGCAGCGTGGTGGCATTCTTATAAAAGGAATCCATCATATTGTCTGGTATCTCGCCTATTTCATTGAGTATAGTGTAGAGCGCGGTTGCAGCATGGCCTTTTGAGAGGATGAAGGTATCACCAGCTTCCTTGTACTTCAGAATACTGATCATGATATCGATGCAGCTAAGGGAACAGCCTATATGGCCGGAATTAGCTTTATGATGCAGCTCCAGTATTTTAGTTCTCAGTTTGCCTTGCAGGGGTAAGTGTTCCATCCTCGTGTGTTCAATTTCTAAAGTAACGCTTTCAGCACAAAGCTTTTGTGGCTGAGTAACAAAAATATAAACTATTGTTTGATTAAAGCCTTCTTTGTACTTTGCCGACACTCAAAAAAAGCAACATACGTGTCGTCAAAAAAGAAAGTTGATACCCCAAAGCCAGTGGCAAGGCCTGTTGAAAATACTCCCGAAGTAACTACCCCATCAAGTCCTGATTTTTTTAGCAAGCTGGGAACGAAGGCACCTTTACTACTGCTGGGTGCGTTGTTCGTGATAGGATTTATTGTATACCTTGACTACCTGCTCCTTCAAAAGGTCTTCTTTTTTAAAGACATAGGCAGCGACTCGTATAATTACTCTTACCCTTACCTGACTTTCATATCGGAGTACATCAAGAATTATGGCATCCCGAAATGGTCGTTCAATAACGGCATGGGGCAGAGCCTTTTCCCATTTTTTCTCCGCGACCCGTTTGACATCTTCCTGTATATGGGGGGTAAGAATGCTGTGCTCTTCGGTACTGCGTATAAGGAGCTGGCGAAGATATTGCTGAGCGGGCTGGTGTTCTTCTATTACCTCCGCACTATACGGCTGGCAGACTATACGGCTATTATCGGCAGTATGCTCTTTGCATTTTGCGGCTTTATGGTAGTAGGGGGTGGTTGGTATTTTTTCTCATTCGAGACATTTAATCTTGCGCTGCTGCTGCTTGGGTTTGAGCAACTGTTTATGAAGAACAAGTGGTATTTATTCCCTGTAGCTATCTTTCTTATCTGCATCTCGCAGCCTTTCAACCTCTATGTATACGGGCTGTTCCTGGCCATCTATGCTATATTCAGGCACCTGCAGGAAGGCGAATTTGATGGTAAGAAACTAGGGATACTTTTCGCAAAGATGATTGGCTTTGGCGTGCTGGGTATGCTGATCAGCTCACCCTTCCTGATAGAGAATATAATGCAGCTGCTGGAGAGCCCACGCGGCAGCGGGACCAGCTCGTACACAAAAGTACTATTTTCTCAGCCTATGCTGGCTACGGCTGATAAAGTGCAATTTGGCAGTGCGGTGATGCGCCTGTTCTCGAGCGATATGATAGGAAGCGGAACAGACTTTAAAGGCTGGCAGAACTACCTGGAAGCGCCAATGTTTTACTGCGGGCTTCCTTGCCTGCTGCTGGTGCCGCAGGTATTCAGTTTTTTAAATAAACGCCGCAAGATAGTCTTTGGGATATTCCTGGCGCTGTGGATAATACCGGTAATCTTTCCATGGTTTCGCTATGCCTTCTGGCTGTTTAGCGGCGACTACTACCGCGGCTACTCTATAGTGCTGGCGGTGGTGCTGATGTACTACGCCATGTGGGCACTGGACCATATCATCAGAGAAAAGAAGATCAACCTCATAGTGCTCATTGCAACGGTAGTATTCCTGTTCATATTGATGAACTATCCGTACTTCGCCGAAGACATAAAAAACGCATCGGTATCGGTATTTGTGAGCCTGATGCTGGTGGTATATGCAGCGCTGCTCTTCTTTATAGGCAAGGCAAACAGCAATGCCAATATGAAGTACATACTGTTCTTTGCCGTGGCTATAGAGCTTATGTACCTGTCGAGAATATCTGTGAATGACCGCGACCCGGTGACGGCGGCCGAACTGACGGAAAAGAGTGGCTATAATGACTATACCGTAGAAGCACTTGCCCGGTTTAAAGATGATAAAAGCTTTTACCGGGTGGATAAAATGTATGCCTCATCACCTGCTATGCACTATTCGCTGAATGATGCGCAGGCGCAGGGCTACAGGGGTACTACCGAGTACAATCCATTTAACCAGGAGCACTACGTCTACTACCTGCAACTGATGGGCATATCGGACAAAAAGGATGAGCATACGGCACGCTGGGCTACAGGCCTGAGCAGCAGGCCGATACTGGAGTCTGAGAACCGGGTAAAATATATGCTTGCCAAGGACCAGGTGAATCCTCTATGGTATGCCATATGCGATACGCTGGGCAGCGTGGGCAATGTGAAAATGTTCCGAAATAAATTCCTGCTGCCTTTTGGGTATACTTATAACACCTACATTAAGGAGAGCTTATTTGAAGGCATATCTAACCTGCAAAAAGACTTTGTGAGCCTGAAGGCGTGCGTGGTGAAGGACGCCGATGTGAGCAAGCTGGCGGGTTTCAAAGAGTTCAACCTGAGGGATACTATACCGGGGTCGGCATTCAACTTTGACATATACCGGCAGGATGTGAACGCGCTGAGCCTTGACTCTATGGTGGTGGATAAATTTACCGACAATGCGATAAGCGGCAAGGTGACGGCGAGCGAAAACAAGGTGATGTATCTATCGATACCCTACGATGCGGGATGGCAGCTAAAGGTGGATGGAAAGCCGCAGGAGAAGATGGTGGTGTTTGCCGGCATGACGGGAGTATACTTACCAAAGGGTAGCCATACGGTGGAGCTAAATTACAACCTGAGGTATTACGGCAATGGGCTGATACTTGGATTTATAGGGCTGCTGGCCTATGTGGGGCTGTGGCTTAATGATAAGAGGGGCAAAAGGAGAGGGGCATTGCCGGAGAAGGAGTAGGTTATTCTTCACCTACTGCCGTCAGAACAAAAGATTCGAGAGTTTTCGAAAGCCGAAAGTTCGTTCTTTTGATTTTCTCAAGAATTGGTTTCACAGCCGGAATTACGCCGGAAGCTTTTGCTTCGATCAACACGCCCATAGTTCCAGTTATGTCGAGCCCAAGTTGTGTTGCAAATTTCCGGGCCTTTAAATCATCAATAATCAGTAATGATTCATCATAGTCAATCGCCAACGCTATAGCACTAGCTTCACCGCTGTCGACTGAAGCAGCAATAATAGCTTGGTAAGTTTTATTAGAGGTTTCTTTGACGATTACCCAGTCCGGGAGCGTATTGCCGTACTCTATAGCAATTTCCGTAGTGGTGAGCACAGTACCGAAAAGCCGACGAAGGATATTAAGCTCACCAATTTTATCTAAAAGAATAAGACAACTTGCGTCAGATATGATGGCGCTTTGCATTAGCTATGTCTTTTTCGATATCCTGCACTTCGTAATTGAAAAGAGAAACGTTGTAGTTGCCCAACAACTCCATAAACGTACGCTTGGAATAGCCTGCTAACTCGGCGGCCTGTCCAAGCGATAGCGTGCCCTTTTCGTACAGGTTTGCAGCTAACATAGTTTTAGCCTCTTTTTCATCGATATCAACGGTATCGGGTATGTCTAAAACCAGCTTTTTCATAACACAAAGATACGAATATTTATGCAAGTGCTTTCGATTCCTCCCACTTCCGGCGGCCTTCGCCGGCGAAGACGTGGCGCTCGCTGTGGTAGGATGAGCGGACAAGGGGGCCGCTCTCTACGTAGTCGATGCCCATTTTGTAGCCCTCTTCGCGGTAGAATGCGAACTCATCGGGGTGAACAAAGCGGACTACAGGGAGGTGCTTTTGTGTAGGTTGCAGGTACTGGCCCATTGTGACCACATCACAGCCGTTATCGGCAAGATCACGGAGGGTTTGCAGCACTTCGTCCTTTTCTTCGCCAAGACCCATCATTATGCCGCTTTTGGTACGCATGCCGCCATCTTTGAGGCGACGGATAACTTCCATGCTGCGGTGATACTTTGCCTGTATACGCACCTTCCTTGTGAGGCGCTCTACAGTTTCGACATTGTGAGATACTACTTCCGGAGCAACATCGATGATTCGCTGGAGGTTGTCCCAATCGCCTTTGAAGTCGGGGATGAGTGTTTCTAAAGTGGTTTGAGGATTTAGCGCACGAACAGCTTTGATGGTATTAGCCCAAATGATGGAGCCGCCATCTTTAAGCTCATCGCGGTCTACCGAGGTGATGACGGCGTGCTTTACCTTCATCAGGTAGATGGCCTCAGCAACGCGCTGCGGCTCGTCCCAATCCACAGGTTCGGGGCGGCCGGTGGCAACTGCGCAGAAACCGCAGGAGCGTGTGCAGACATTGCCCAGTATCATAAAGGTGGCAGTACCCTCGCCCCAGCACTCGCCCATGTTAGGGCAGTTGCCGCTTTCACAGATAGTATGCAGCTTGTGTGTATCTACCAGGCCACGAACGTGGCGGTAGTTCTCACCGATAGGCAGCTTTACCCGCAGCCAATCAGGTTTCTTCACGCGTGTCTCTGCTGTACTTTCCTTTGAACTGATCAGTGGCAACTCTTGCATATGCGCAAATTTAAGAAAAACAGGGCGTTCTGCCTTTAAGGTCAGTCAATTAGATAAAAGATACCGCAATAGAGGGAACTGATGAGCGAAAAAGCTTACCAGCGCTTACCCAGCTGGACTGCAATGAATAAATCCACGAAATAGTTAGTGGGGGGCTGGTTGGCCATGATCATCACCTGCTGTGAATAGAACTGTGCATCGAAGCCGGCCTCTACCCCAAGGACATTTTTGCGATTTGCTGCAAAGTCGAAGTGGATGGCTGACTTAAAGTGGCCACCGGGTACATACTTCATCTCGCCCAGGCCCTTGCTGAAGCCAGCGCTGCCCATGATGTAGCGCTGATCGAGGAAGTAGTCTTTGTTATCATCGGAATACTTAATAGCGGTCGGGTCGCTAAGGGTGTTAATATAATACGGCTTTACCATGCCGAGGGAAGCGCCGAGCACATTGACCCAATGAACAGACACACTGCCCGGATCAGGCTTGCCTGCGATCATTTTGCGGAGGCCAACGCCGAGCTTCAGCGCATACATATTGTTGACCTTGCCGTAGATGTAAGAGCTTGAACCAGAGCCCGAGCTCTCATCGCCGGTAAACTTCTCCTGCCTGGGGCTCTTCATTTCAGACAACTCTACCTGCAGGAACTTTACGTTGTAGAACATGTCGCTGCGCTTCGCGTCTTTCGACGACACCTTACCGATGTCGGTATAAGCGCTCCAGCCATTGCTGTGCAGGCGCAATCCAAAGCTGACCTCATTTGTAATTGGCTTGGGGCCTTTTACTTTATTCACCCTCGCAACAGGTTTGTTTCGTGCAGCAGTGTCTGTGGAACGGGTAATTACCTGCGCGCCACTAGTGGCCGCGATACCGCAACAAAGTGCTACCAACAAAACTGATCTGATCATTCCCCTCATATTTGTATTGTATGTCTAAATTACTAAATATTTTTAATAAAAAAAACAAAGACCTTTTTTCCAGATGCAGGAGTATGTAAATTTAACAAAAAAAACCAATAAACATGACAGCAAAAGTGACCTATACCGGTGAGCTTAGAACGTTGGCTAGCCACGTGCGATCAGGCAGTGAAATAGAAACAGATGCACCGGTTGACAATCATGGTAAAGGCGAGCGCTTCTCCCCTACCGACCTGGTGGCGGTGGCGCTGGCAACATGTATCTTAACCACGCTTGGTATACTTGGCAAGCCCCATAACCTGGTGATAGATGGAGCAGAATGCGATGTGGAAAAAATAATGGTTGGCAACCCACGCAGGATAGGTGAAATAAAAATAGAAATGCGGTTTCCTAAGAACAAATCTTTCACGGAAAAAGAACAAAAGCTTATAGAGCACATAGCTCATACCTGCCCTGTGTTTGAGAGCCTGCACCCGGAGTGCAAGAAGACGATAGTGTTTATGTGGCCGTCTTGAGAATGCTGTGGCCAATGGTGCAATCTAAACAGCGCTTGGGCGTGCAGTAATTATTATACAGCTGTATCAAAGCCTGCGACTGAGCTGCGTTAGCCGGCTGCCAGTTATTTTCTTCCCAAATCCGTGTTATGTTATTGCTTTCTGCCGGTACTGCCTCGAGCAGCTGTAGTGCCTGCTCACGCAGCTTATCAGTGTCTTGCCGGGCTGCATAGAGAAACTGTATAGGCGCAATGGTGTTGATAATGATGTTTTGGATCGATGCCTTGCCGAGCGACTTTGTTATAGCCTTTTCCTGTGCGGAGTCGAACTGGAAATGGGTGTCCCAATAGGAGCTAGCCGTAACATCGAGCAAGGGCTCTATCTCTTTTACAGAATGGGTTTCTACGAGCTGCGAGAACAGGTGTATAGACCTGTGAATGAGGGCAGCAAACTGCGCGATGCGAATAGTGGGAAAATTTGCCGGCCTCATTCGAAGGAACTTCCATAGATGCTGCGGTATGGGTCTGAGCTGATACTTCTTCTTTAAGTAGTCATATTCACGCTGCAGCTCGCGGGGATAGTCGTCTTTAAAGTCATCTTCGAGCATGCCCGCCTGGCCAAAAAGAAGCGCCTCTACCTGGGTTAGATTCTCCTTGTGCTTGGTAGGTATATTGAGCGGCAGCGTCTGGGCCAGCAATAGGAAAGGTGTCGCATTTGTTTTGAAACCGAAGTTAGCGGCCATGCGCCAATAGAGCAGGTTTCGCCAGTCTTCGGCTGAGTTTTCCAGCATTATATTCCAGTCGCGCAGCTTGTGCTCCCACCGCTCTGCTAGGAGCCTGCTGAGCCATGCCTCTTTGGTTATATCGCGCACACCTGCCAACTGGGCTGCGCAGGGCAGCTTGCTTGCAGTATGTACCAGCCCGGAGTACGTAGGTATTACATGCGCAGGGATGTGCCCTGCGAGGACCAGCACGGGTGTATTGGCAGCTGCATCTGCAACATCGTTGTCATAAACCACATGCAGTATAAGGTTACCATAAGCAGCATCGTGCTGGTGGCCATGGCGCAGCCAGTCGCTGCTTTTGATATGCAGCTCTATATTACCGACCAAGATTGTGTCTGCAACTTTTATCTTAGCCTCCAGGAAGTCGGGGCCGGCATTTCTATTGATGCGGCCGGGGTGAATGATGGTCAACGGCTCGCCGGCAACGGTTGTTAGCCCGCCGGTATTGTACAAACTATGCTGCCAGATAAACTGGAATAAGGCCTCGTTCATGCGACATTTTTTATCTCAAAAAAACTTCCATTTCCTGCTGGTATTTCCTGGCTTCTGCATGGGCAGCAGCTGCAAAGTTTTCGTCTGTGCCGGCGTAGATAATACCACGCGAAACGTTTATCAGCACGCCTGCGTCTTTGTTAAAAGCATTGGTACAGACAGTAGCTACATCGCCGCCCTGCGCGCCTACACCCGGCACGAGGAAGAAGTGATCGGGCAGCAGTGCGCGCACTTCCTGCAATTGCTCCTTGCGGGTGGCGCCTATTACAAACATCAGGTTGCCGGGGGTGCCCCATGAGGCTACAGTACGCAACACCTTCTCGTACAGCCTTTCGTCGCCGCACTGCTGCAGCTGAAAATCGGCGCTGCCAGCGTTAGAGGTGAGCCCAAGCACTATAGACCACTTACCCTCGAACTGCAGGAACGGCTTTACACTGTCCTCGCCCATATAAGGGGCTATAGTGACACTATCAAAAGGATAGGTATGGAAGAATGTGCGCGCATACTGCTCAGATGTATTGCCTATATCGCCACGCTTGGCATCGGCTATGGTAAAAATATCTTTCGGGATGTAATCGAGCGTTCGCTCAATGGTGGTCCAGCCTTTAATGCCTTGCGCCTCGTAGAAGGCAGTATTGACCTTGTAAGCTACAGCATAGTCTTTTGTGGCGTCTATAATAGCTTTGTTGAACTCAAAGGCCGGATCATCGGCAGACAAGAGGTGTTTAGGTATCTTGCTGAGGTCGGTATCGAGCCCCACGCAAAGCACAGATCTTTTACGGAATATTGTTTCTACCAATTGCAAACGGTCCATGAGATAAAGATAATCGTTTGTTTTAAAAGCGGGATGCTCCCCATTTATTGCTTAAGTGAGTACAGCGTATAAGTATCGTTGATGCGCACGGAGTCAATAGCGGAGCCGGAATTGCGGAGGTAACCATTATACCAGCCGAAATCATTGGCATTGCTAACCAGCAGGTAGCGGGCGCCGATTTTCTTAATCAGTTGCGCATTTTCTTCAAAGGTTAGCTGAGTAGCGGCCACCATGCTTTTTTTACCCGTATACAATGTGAGCGCCCGGGGACGAGGGAAAATTATCACATCACTGTCCCCAACATTTTGCCGGATATATTGGAATGCACCTTTGGAATCGTCATCATATGGTGTACCTGCGGTTTGGATGGCAAGCGATGCCTTGAAGGCATTTGCTCCGCCCACGAGATAGGCAACGGTGATCCCGACAGCGATCCAGGCATTTTTAAAACCAAGCGCAGACGTAACAAGCACTTTCAGCGACTGGTAGCAATAAAAAAGTATAACCAGGAATACCGGCAGCAATAACCTAAAGCCCTGCCTGACGGGAATGATGAGCACCAGCAGAAAAAACAAGATAAAAAGCACGTCCTCTACAGCAAGGCGCTTTCTTATTGTCATTAAAAACCCGTGGAGGCAGCAGATAAGACTTAGCCGCATAGCAAGGGTGATAACAGGACCGGTTACTGAATTGCAGAGCGGATAATAGAAAATACTGCCCAGGAGATCCATAAAGTAGTTAAAATCTTCTGCAACCACTATCAGCAGGCCGGAATTGAACCCTACCGACATTTTAGAGTAGTAGTGGAGGGTGCTCGCCGGGGACTTAAAGAAAATGGAAGTGATGCACCATTGCAACGCAAGAATGCCCAGTGGAACTACCAAAATACGCCACTGCACTTTAGCAAACTTGCCATCACGATAAAATTGCTTTGCTGCAATCAAGACAGCAATTGTAATCTCTGCCACTACCAACATAATGGCTTGTGTACGAATCAATATGGCAATTGTTCCGATAACAATCAATCCAAAAGTCCGCCACCTGTCATTTTTTGCGTCCCTACGTACCAGCAAATACAAGGCTACGAAGACCGTGCAAGGCAAGTCGGACAATACGTTTTGTTTATACTCCAGGAGAAAGCCACAATACACGGCGATCACCGCAATGCAAATGGAAACTACAGGGGATGCATACTTGCGGAAATAGGCGAATAGGATAAACAAAAACCCGGAAAGCAATACAGCATTGAGGTATAACATAGGACGGATAAGCAAGCCGAATGCCTTTACAATGGGAGCTAACAACAATGGATAACCGGGCGGATACTGAGGAGGAGCATAATCTATATTCTGCGCATTAAAGACGTAGCCTGATCTGTAGAACGGCCGGCCATGAGCTATATTATCAGCCTCCCTGATGTACTGCGCATAGTCATCGCCCCAGCCATGTATGTCGTGGACGTTGAGAAAATATAATGGGATACTCAGAACTAACAGGGCAAAGACAGGCCAGTACCGTGAAATAATGTTTTTCATGCAAAAAATGCGGTGCTCAGAAAATTCAGTAAAGAAAACTAAAAAAAGTGATATAATGGGGATCACCGCACAGTCCCCAGCCGGCATATTCACTAACGATATTAAATGCCGGTCTGCTGTGTCTAAAAAAATGGCTACAATCAGTTATCATTGCAGCAATAAAAACAGGTTGGACACAGGAACGAAAAAAAATATCGGATTCGTAATTTTTTGCATCGCTGGTCTTGCACTGAATTTCTTTGCTTACTACCCTGGTTTTCTATCGCCAGACAGCCTTGACCAGTACCAACAGGCGATAGGCCATAACTATCATGACTGGCACCCGCCAGCTATGGCCCTGCTGTGGACAGTATTTAATTTTATCCACAAGGGTACCAGTTCCATGTTGCTCATGCAGCTTCTTTGTCTTTGGACGAGCGTATTTCTACTCTGCCGGTTAAACAGGCATGTGTGGTGGAAAATATCTATTGTGCTGTTTGCATTTGCACCCTTTGTTCAAAATTTTTGCGGATATCTTGTCAAAGACAGCCAGATGGCACTATGCTGGCTGGTGTCGTTTTCCATAATGGCTGCTCCCCTGCTACAGCAGCGCAGAATATCCACATTGGAAGCTACAACATCGGCACTATTGCTGGCATATGGCGAATGGGTAAGACCTAATGCCCTGCCGGGTGCTATCCCCCTTTGTCTCTTGTGGGCATGGCTCTTTCTCCTGCGCACGGAAAAACCAAAAGCATTAAAAGTGATAATTGCAGGAGCGTGCCTCTGCACCGCTATCGTTGCAGGGCAGTGGATCATATCAAATGTGATAGCTAAGCCGGCGAAGTCGTACCCGGAAAACAAACTGTTCCTACACGACCTGACCGGCATATATGTGAGGACGGGTGAGAATCCTTTTCCGCCGATCGTATTTGCCAACCCCGATTTTGACACAAGCTACCTTCGGACGCATTATCACCCTGCTACATTTGACGGCATATGGTGGAATAATGACAACCTGACCATTTTGCCTGCACCAGATGAGCAGATAACCCACGATCTCTTTCGGGCCTGGAAAAGTGCTGTTACCCGGCATCCGATTATTTATTTACAGCAGCGGTTTGAGGGCTTTCTTTACTACCTGCGGGTAAAAAACAGACGTGAAGAATTTCACTACTACTTTCCATGGGTGCATCCAAACGAGCTAGGGGTAGTACACCATGAAAATATGCTAACACGCATGCTGCAAAAGCCTATAAAATGGCAAAAAGACACGTTCTATATGAAACCGTGGTTCTGGTTCTTTTTAAATGTACTGCTGCTTTTTTTATCGCGGGCCATACGGCGACGGGCAACAAGGCAGCTATACAACACACTTGTCTGGTCCGCCTTCCTGTACCAGGCAACATCTTTCCTGATATTCCAGACCGATACTGATTTCCGGTATTTTTATTGGAATTGTATAGCCTGTTTCCTCGCGGTGGCTTTCTTACTCAATGACCGGCTTACAAAAGCTGACCAAGCGAATTAAACCGCCTGTGGCGTATATACCTTCAGCTCATTGTACAGCGTATCGCGCTCTACGGGTATTTTGCCTACGGCATCTATCATGTCGCAAAGCTCTTCTGTAGTCAGCGAGGGGGATTGCTCTTCTGAGCCTGCCATAGAATAAATTTTAGTAGTGTCGTCTATAGTGCCATCCAGGTCGTTAACGCCAAAGGACAAGGTAAGCTGTGCCGTTTGCCTGCCAAGCATGGGCCAGTAAGCTTTCAGGTTCCGGAAATTATCCATGAATATGCGGGAGATGGCGTATAGCCTGAGGTCTTCTATAATGCTGCTCTCTGCAATATTGGACATATCATTGCCTTTATTGCGAAATTTGAGCGGGATGAAACAATTGAAGCCACCAGTTTTATCCTGTAGCTGCCGCAGGCGGCTCATATGGTCTATACGATGCTCGTATTTTTCTATATGCCCGTATAGCATAGTGGCATTAGAGTGCATGCCGAGCTGGTGGGCAGTCTCGTGGATATGGAGCCAACCGGTACCATCTACCTTGTCGGCACAGATCACATTACGCACATCAGGATGGAATATTTCGGCGCCACCACCGGGGAGCGACTGCAAACCTGCATCTTTCATCTTAGCCATGCCTTCTTCCACAGAAAGCTTTGCCTTGCGAAACATGTAGTCCAGCTCTACAGCGGTAAACCCTTTTAAATGCAGGCCGGGGCGGTGCGCTTTGATCTTGCTTAGCAGCTCGCAAAAAAAGTCGAGGTTCATCTTAGGGTGTACGCCACCTACAATATGTACTTCTGTTACCGGCTGGCCATCATACTTGCGTACCATGTCCATCATCTGCTCCAGGGTAAGCTCCCACCCTTCATCACGATGCTTGTACTGGCGCGAATAAGAGCAGAAATTGCATGTGAATACACATACGTTGGTGGGCTCGATATGAAAATTGCGGTTAAAATAAACTTTGCCGTTGTGCAGCTGGCCAGCAATATGATTGGCCAGCGCTCCGAGAAAACCGAGCTCTCCTTTCTCAAAAAGCAAAACGCCTTCCTCTTCGGAAAGGCGTTCGCTATTCTGTACTTTTTCTGCTATTGAGAGTAATGCTTTATCTGTGTTGGCTTGTTTGAATACTTCTGTAAGACTTATTGGTTTTGAGATCATTGCAACGTTATTTTCCGGGTAACACTTCCGGATGCAAAGTTACATTTAACCAGGTAAATACCCTTACTCATTGCTGATAGGTCTATAGAATATAGCTTTTCTTTAGTACCTGCTGTGCTGATAGCCATCACCTGCTGGCCCAGCATATTGGTAACAGATATTGCGGACAGATCATCATCAGCAGTGCCAAGGGCTATACTAATAACACCAGCAGATGGATTAGGATACACTTCGAAAGAAGGCTCCGCGTTAACTTCAGCCACACCTACAGGGTAAAGCAGCAGATTAGGATTTTGAGTAAGGGAGTAATTTTCGCCAGTGGTGGCAATTTTGGATGCCATTGCCGTTGCCTGATTTTTGGTGAACATGTGCATTGCGCCATCATCGGTATAGTCCATATAGTTCATCCACATTATGCCATTGCCGCCGGTAACGCATGCATCGAAAATGGGGCCGGTTGGTGAGCCGAAGGTCTGGTCGGCCTGGGGAGGAGTATCTGCGATACCATCATCGGGACCACCAGAAGCAGGACACCCCGCGTCATCGCCCCATATGTGCCTCATTGTGAAGAAGTGACCTACTTCGTGCGTCAGTGTACGGCCTTTGTCGATACCAGAAATATAGACATCTGATGCGGCTACACGCTTGCCAAATGCACGGTAATTAACGCATACCCCCATTTCGTTCGCAGGGTAGAACATAGGGGTGAAAGACCTCGGAGTTGCTATACCCAGTAGATTCGCATCATCAAAATTGAGCACCCAAACGTTGAAGTACTTATTATAATCCCATCCATCAAGACCGCCTGAAGCACTGTGCTTCACAGCAGAGAATGCAGTACTGATGCTGGTAAACGATGTAGCAGTAACGATGCGAACCTCGTAACCCGGTGTGCCCTTGCCATTAGGCGCAGTGTGCGCAAGCCCGAATTTGATGCCAGCATTGCCAAACAACGGCTTAAAGCCTGCAGGAATTAAGGTAGAGTCGAAATTTCCGCGATTAAAATCGCGGGTGAGCACTGCTATCTGGGAGTCTACACGCCTTTTAACGCCTGTAGCCCCGCCTAGCTGGATATACTTAGCTGTATCAAGAACAATATGAAAAATGACCGGTATTGCAGATACTGCAGTAGTTTTTTGCGCAGCAGGGTTGCTGCTTTGCTCCTCCACTACTACTTGCATAGCACGCTTCTGATCCTCGAAAAACGCCGCTGCACCGGGGTCGCGGGCTATTATGGATGCCCGCAAAGCCTCATCGCCACAGGTTCTTTGTGCTAATACCGGTGTCTGCAAAGCAAATACGGCACCTGCAATAAATAGTAAAGTCTTTTTCATTAGAAAATTAGAAAAATGAGTGAAAATAAAATTAATGAAAATATACGGAACGCACTAACTATCCCAGCAAGAATATAGTCATTTGCCCGCCATTAACTTATAAGACGAGTGAGCAAGCCAAAATGTTTGAAAAGCTATTTATTTTTTTTCCGGGCATTTATCTCGTCCCGGATATTGATAGCCCGCACATAATCTTCCTGTTCCAATACTTTCTGCAGCAGTTTATTGAGGTCTTCCAGGCTCATTTTCTTCATTTCACTGTCCGAAACAGCCTTCTCTGCAACAGGGGCTGCCACGGCCTTAGCTTCAGGGGAAGCAGGTTCCGGTGCGGCTCCGCTGCCCTCCGGCTGATCAAGATACAGGCCTGCGGTTTCCAGTATGGTTTCGTAGGTGTAAATCTTGCAGTTAGCACGTACTGCCATTGCCAGCGCATCGGATGTGCGGGAATCAATTTCTACACTTTCACCACTATTGCCGCAGATAAGCTTAGCAAAGAAGATACCTTCCTCGAGCTTATAAATGACTACCTCCGCGAGCTCTATGCTAAAGGTGGCCATAAAATTGGCGAAAAGATCGTGCGTAAGTGGACGGCTGGGCTGCATACGCTCCAGCGCCACAGCTATTGCTTGTGCTTCAAACCCTCCTATCACTATAGGCAGGCGGCGTAAACCGTTCACTTCACCCAGTACAACTGCGTAAGAGTGGGTCTGGGTTATACTGTGTGATAAAGCTACAATCTCGAGTTCTATTTTTTTCATTATCTATTTAAGGCTCTTACCAAAAACATTTGCTCCGTGAAGGTAACAAATTTTACAAAAAAGTCGTTCCGCTAGAAAAGTCTCAGCGCCTCACTCTCCTCCTCCCCTTCCCCCGGCTTAGGTATTAAAGAAATTTCTTTCAGATCATCGCCTGCAAGATAACTACCTATGGTTTTCCACCCGGTTACATCTACAGTTTCATGCAGGGGAACTATTTCTTCCTTTATGTCAGATTTTTTCTTCCCGGTCCTCACAATGACTACTGGCTCCGGCAGTGTGGTCACCATTTCCAGGTAATTGCCCGCTCCGTCTTTTACAAAGTTGTACTTATTTTTAAGGCTTTGGCTCTCAATAAGGAACCGCTTTACATTGAATTGCTTTGATTTTGCATCAAAGTAGATGGCGGTGACCAGCTTTTCAGGGTGAAACTTTTCTATAAGCATCACATTGTCCGCATCATACCGGTTGGTAATTTCGAAATCGGTGAGCTCGTAGGTGCCCTCTTTGTAAAACACTATGATCTTATCCTTTTCATCGAAACGCCCCAGTAACATCCCGTTACCATCCTTATTAAGGCGTCCTATTGCGTTATCATACCATATTTTGGGGGCCGAAAGCGTGGAACGGCCCTTCTCCTTGAATTTCACATTTTTTACCGGGTACTTGGTTACCTGGTTGCCCTGGGCACTGCGCCCTTTGATCTCGATCTCTTCGAAGTAAAAATCGAATACCTTGGTGCGCGCCTTGCTTTCGGGGAATAATGTGACAGCCACCACCTCTGCTTCACCATTTGCATTTACGGTGAAATATTGCACCTTGCTGCGCGGGTTGCCCTTAGTAAGGTCATACTCTTTATCGCGGGTAACGCCTGTAACATTGAAGCGCTTGGCGTAGGTGATCCCCGTCTTTCCGTCCATATACATCATGTTGTACGTGGTGCGCTCATCGTTTTTCTGGAAGATGGCCAGGTGCGTAATATCCTTACCCACAAAGGTCTTGTCGGCTACCTTGGTGATCATCATTTTACCGTCTTTGCGGAAAATAATGACGTTATCTATATCCGAACAATCGAAGGCAAAATCATCTTTCTTGAGGCTGGTGCCAATGAAGCCCTCCTTCCAGTTGACATAAAGCTTAGTATTGGCAATGGCGGCAATGTTAGCGTTGATTGTTTCAAACGGGCGGATCTCAGTTTTACGCTCACGGCCCTTGCCGTACTTTTTTAGCAGGTTCTCATAGTAGCGGATGGCGTAGTCGTTGAGGGTAGCGATATTGTTTTTCACCTCTGCTATGCCCGCTTCCACGCCCTTTATATGCTCATCGGCCTTGAACGTATCGAACTTTGATATGCGCTTGATGCGTATCTCTGTGAGCCTGATGATATCGTCTTGTGTTATCTCCCTGCGGAAGCGCTTTTTGTAAGGCTTCAGGCCATCGTCTATGGCTTTCAGCACGCCCTCCCAGGTGGTCTGTTCCTCAATGTCTCGATAGATGCGCTTCTCTATAAATATTTTTTCGAGCGAGGAGTAGTGCCAGTCTTCTTCGAGCTCGCCCAACTTTATTTCCAGCTCGCGCAGCAGCAGGTTCTTAGTATAAGCTACTGAGTGCTTCAGCAGGTCGCTTGCAGAAACAAAGTGCGGCTTATCATCCACAATGATGCATGCGTTGGGCGATATGGATATTTCGCAATCGGTAAACGCATAAAGCGCATCGATGGTCTGATCTGTGGAAACGCCAGGAGCCAGCTGCACATTGAGCTCTACATCTTTGGCGGTATTGTCGGTAACACTTTTTATTTTGATCTTGCCGCTGTCATTAGCTTTGAGTATACTATCTACAAGCTGGGTAGTGGTGATGCCATAAGGCACATCTTTGATCAGTATCGTCTTCTTATCGAGCTCTTCTATGCGCGCCCGCACCCGCACCTTGCCACCACGGGCGCCATCGTTGTAGTTACCTACATCGACCATGCCGGCGGTGAGGAAGTCGGGGTAGAGCTCAAATTTGCGACCCTTGAGGTGTTTTATCGCCGCATCGATCAACTCGCAGAAATTGTGCGGAAGTATCTTGGTAGACAAGCCTACAGCAATACCCTCGGTGCCCTGTGCCAGCAGCAGCGGGAACTTCATGGGCAGGGTTACGGGCTCGTTTTTACGGCCATCGTAGCTCAGCTGCCATTCTGTGGTTTTTGCATTGAAAGCGACCTCGAGCGCAAACTTTGAAAGGCGCGCCTCGATGTAACGTGCGGCTGCTGCGGGGTCGCCGGTGCGCACATCGCCCCAGTTTCCCTGTGTTTCTATCAGCAGGTCTTTCTGGCCCATGCCCACAATGGCATCGCCAATAGAGGCATCGCCGTGGGGATGGTATTGCATGCTCTGGCCAATGATGTTTGCCACCTTATTGAAGCGGCCATCATCCATCTCCTTCAGTGCATGCAGTATACGGCGCTGCACGGGCTTGAGGCCATCTTCCATGGCCGGCACCGCGCGCTCCAATATTACATAGCTGGCATAGTCAAGAAACCAGCTTTGATACATATCACTAATCATCACCGAGCCATGCTCGGCATGTTCCTTCCTTTCGTCCATTTATTACTCACTGTGTTATCAGCAGGTGCAAAAATATCTATTGCGGGGGAATGCTGCTGTATAAATTTTTATGGCCATCGAGGCAAACACCGCTTGTAATGTGCAAATTTTAATTAATAAACACCATTCTACGGGATTCAATGGCCCTGCCATCTATTACCAATGTATACATATAAATACCGGTCATATTGTAGCCATGCTCATAGAGTATCTCATTCACCCCTTCATCCAGCTTAATGGATGTGCGCTTAATTTCCCGGCCATTAAGGTCGCATATGGATATGTATGCCTCTTTGTAGCTGAGCCCTTCGCTGACGACAACTGATATTGCGGTAAACTCATCGGCTGGGTTTGGCTTATTCTGCAGCAACTCTATCTTTTTGCTGCCAGCTGCGGTACCATTCACAGAGTTTACATTTGCCATCAGCTCGCGGGAGAACAGGCTTTCAATGCCATTGCTATCTACAGACGCGACACTCACCTTGTAGTTTGCAGTGGGTACGGAAAATGTATGTGATGTGACACCAGTGAAGGTGTACACGGAGTCCCAATCATTTGTGGTGGTTCGCACGCCGATGCGATAGTGCAGGTATTCGGGATGTGTGGTTATATTGACGGTGAGTGTGTTTATTCCATTTGTTGTGAGCGTAAAATCGGGAGTTAGCGGCCCTACAGCCATCATGGCGGCGGCGTTGGCATTTATAACCGTATTACGCGCCAGGTAATTGAAATCGACGAAGAAAGAATCGAGGACACCATCGCCGGTAACATCTACGCCAAGGCTATCTGCGGAGGCGTGCTGGCGGTCCATATATGTGCCGGTAGCCGAATTAGCATCGCCATTCTCATTGGCGGCCGTGAAGCGCATAGCGGTAAACCCCAGCTGGCGAAATGGAATATGATCCCCTCCCCTGCCCGTGCGGTCTTCGGGCGACATGATGCTTACCAACATAGGCACCGCGGCAGATGGCAGCACCATTTCTTTGTACTCCAGCTTTATGAACCTGGCTAATCCCTTGTGAAACGAATTAAAGATGCCACTGGAAAACAGGCGTACCTGTGTGCTATCGACATTCTTATAGCCGGGGCATGAAGGCGGGGAGGATGTATGGCCGCAGAAGACACCGCCAATGACATCGTTATTCAGCACTCCCCTGATCTTAATGCCGTGCTGCTGGGCGTAGAGGGCCAGCGCGTTGGCACCTAAAAGGCCTTGCTCCTCGCCTATGACCAATGCGAACACGATGGTACGCTTGTAGGTGTACTTACTCATCACCCTTGCCAGCTCCAGCACTAAGGCTGTGCCACTGCCGTTGTCTTCCATTCCCTGGGCATCGCAGGCGGTATCGCACAGGCCTTCGCAGCGGCTGTCGATATGCGCTTCGATGATGACAATGGATCTATCCGCAGTATCGCTGCCGGGGAGCACTGCAATTATATTACGATGGCGCGTGGTGCCGCAGATATCCATATCGAACTGCAGGTATGAAGGTATGAGCCGATTATTGCAGCGTGTGCTGAACTGTGAGAAGCGCTCAAAAGCCCACCTGCGCACAGCACCAATGCCATTTGTTGCAGCCGTGGTATCAGAACCACTGTTGCGGTTTTTGAAAACGCGCAACTCCTCAAGATACGCATGCATGGAATCGGGGGACACCTCCGCATGTACGCCACCGGCAATCGTAGCAGGATCGTTTAATACCGGAGCTATAATGTATGGCGCGGGGTCGTAGAGCCCCATCATAATGCGGGCAGCAAGTGTGTCGGTGCAGGTGATCGCAGTTTGTGCCTGCGAGCCAAGATGTGTGCCAAGCAATATTCCTAAAAACAGCAGGTAGCAGCGCCTCATTGAAATGAAATTTTTACAATGTGAAGATAGTGAGAAATACGGCTAAAGCGATTAATTTTATAGACATCTACATTTGACCTGACAAACAGAACATGCAACCCACTATACGCCCCCTGGAAAGGGGAGATAACATGGCCATAGCGGCTATCATACGCTCTGTACTTGCTGAATTTAAGGCTGACAAGCCGGGAACTGTGTATTACGACCCTACAACCGACGATCTGTATACGCTGTTCGCCACGGAGGGTGCCCGGTACTGGATACTTGAAGAGGATGGAGCAATGGCTGGCGGCGCGGGCGTATATGCCACAGCCGGCCTGCCAGATGGGTGCTGCGAGCTGGTGAAGCTGTACCTGCTGCCGGCCGGCCGGGGAAAGGGATATGGCAAGCTGCTGATAGAAAAATGTTTTGCAACTGCGCGGGAATTAGGATATAAACAGGTGTACCTGGAGACAATGCCCGAACTCAAAATGGCGATGAGCCTTTATGAGCGCTGTGGCTTTAAATACCTTGATGGACCAATGGGCAAGACCGGGCATTATGGGTGTGACCTATGGATGCTAAAGGAGTTGTAATAAAAATCAATTATTATCGTTGTACAAGGATGAAATCATTTACCCTATTCATTATCACAATAATTTTCGCCACAGCCGTAAACTGCGGTTGCAGGAAGAGTCAGTCTACAGGAGCAGATGACAGCAGCAAACTCGCCGGCACTTACAAAGGTATCCGGCATATCACCGGCTACCACTCAGACAGGTATACAGGCACCTCTGTTTATACCCGGGTTGATACGGCTTATTACGATTCAATTGTTGTTGAAAAAGGCAACAGGGATACATTTATTGTGACCAATGCACGCGATCCCACATTAATGTACTGCGACCCCATATATCCCAGTAATTATTTGTGTACCGAACTGTACCTGGGCTTTACGCTCGCGTGTAATGCCACTCTTACATTTAAAATTGCGGTAGACAGCATAACATTTACAGCAAATGGGTCGTATTCCGGGGGACGAAATACAGCGAATTACAATGAATATTTCGCCGGCAAGAAATAACCGCCGGCACCTAAAAAAAATTCCCGTTTTTGCTTTAAAGCAAAACGGGAACTGTAAAAAAGAATAATTCTGTGTCCTAATGATCCTCCAGCGCGCCGAGGTAACGCTCTGCATCCAGTGCGGCCATGCAGCCACTGCCTGCGGCGCTTACGGCCTGGCGGTATATTTTGTCCTGCACATCGCCGCAGGCAAATACGCCTTCAACATTTGTATAAGTTGAGTCTGGCCTGGTGATGAGGTAGCCCTGGTTATCCATCTCCAGCCAGCCTTTGAACATGCCCGAGTTAGGCTCATGGCCAATGGCTACGAAGAATGCTTTCAGCGGAATAACAGACTCCTCGTTAGTAACATTGTTACGCACCTTTACGCTATCGACTTTATTCTCACCGAGCACTTCAAGCGTATCGGTGTTCCAGTACACTTTTATGTTTGGTGTTTTAAGCACACGTGCCTGCATTACCTTGCTGGCGCGCATTTCGTCTTTGCGCACAAACATGTGCACCTGGCTGCATAGCTTAGAAAGGTAGAGCGCTTCTTCGCAGGCTGTGTCGCCGGCGCCTACTATAGCCACTTCCTGGTTTTTGAAGAAAAAGCCATCGCATACTGCGCAGGCAGATACGCCATGCCCATTGAGGCGCTGCTCTGACTCCAAACCCAGCCACTTGGCGGATGCACCGGTAGCTATGATCACGGAGTCCGCTTCAATCCACTTCTCTTCATCGATCTCTACTTTAAAAGGCCTGTTGGTGAAGTCTACTTTTGTAGCCATTCCCCAGCGGATATCAGCGCCCATGCGCTGCGCCTGCTGCTCAAAATCGACCATCATCTGTGGCCCCATGATACCGTTAGGGTAGCCGGGGTAATTCTCCACTTCGGTGGTGATGGTGAGCTGGCCACCGGGCTGCAGGCCCTGGTATAATACCGGTTTGAGATTAGCACGGGCAGCGTATATGGCGGCAGTGTAGCCTGCAGGGCCTGAACCTATAATAAGGCAGTGTACTTTTTCTGTTTCACTCATTTGTAACTAACTGTTTTATAGCTGCAAAAACTGAGCAGCTGCGACTGAACTAAAAAACTGATTTAACCTTAAAGATGCAAAAGAATTACCGATGCAACAAATTTCATGGACGACTATGGCGCGATACGGGTTATCAGCAAGCTGCTATAGCCCGCCCACACGCCTACAGCGCCATTTGAGATATTGCTTTGCACATTTATAGGCGAGGCAAAGGGGTTGCCCACTGCATTCTGTGCAAACTGCATTGTGTTCCAGAATTTGTAAACACCCTTATCTATTTCGGCCCACTTCAGCGTGACGCTGTCGCCGGGGAAGAAGTAGATAAGCGAATCCCGGTTGATATCTTCGCCTGTATTGTCATACCCGCCGTAGAGGGCAATATTGTTGACCACTTTACCATTCACCACCTCATCTGAAAACAAGCCCGATGGGAAAAATCTATCGCCATTGCGCTGTGTGAAGTACCGCACATAATTGCCCATAGTGTCGGGGTCGGTATAATTGGCAAACAACTGGCGCGCATTGGCCGGCGTAGTGGCCCTCACGAACAAGGGTGATGCGAACCAAACACTATCGGGCCCTTTGACAGGGGGTATCGTGGTAACGGAGGTGTAGGTAGCGCCGCCGTGAGTAATAGTAAGCGTATAAGAGCGCCCCACCTGCCCAAACATCAGGTTAGCCAGGTTCGCAGTATCTACAGAGTATACATAAAATTTGCTGGAGGAACCGGTATCAAAGGAATACTCCTTAAGCGGAACGGTTTTGCTGCCATCGGCAACGGTTATTGTTGCATTGTGCAGGAAACTATTCTCCAACGTCTTCAGGTCTACCTTCTCAAAGAAACTGATGGTGGATGTGAGCACTACGTATGGCGGCAGATTGGTTTCGATAGCACCCTGGACCACCACACTCGGCGGTGTGCCTGCAAGGCTTATTTTCACCTCCTTCTCGCAGGATAGCAGCAAGCATGACAACAGGAGTGTCAGTAATGATAAATAAAGGCGGTTGTTGCGATAGCTCATAAAAACTCTTCACTGGAAGAGCTGCAAAGATATGCTTATCAAGGCATATGGATGAATGGGTGCGGCTATGGGCCTATTGCTAATCTTCGCACTTTGGCCTCACCCCCAACCCTCTCCCGAGGAGAGGGAGAGCTAATGTCCTCGCTGTCGCTCGGGATATTATTACATCAAACTATATGCGAAGCTTGGAATCCATCCCTGCTATGGCCTATTGCTAATTCACATATTTACCATCGGGGGAATACATGACCGGCAGCAGCTTGTGGTACTTTTCGAAATGATCGTAACCAGCCTTCAGGTCATTCCAGAACTGCTGCTTTACTTTATCGCCGGGAAACTGGCGTGCGAGCGACTGCATGCCGCTTTTTGTAAGCCGTGTAGGGAATACATGAACAGGTATATACTCCTGCCCGTTGAGTCTTGCGTTGAGGCAAACGGTGTACAACTCTTGTATCCCCTCATTGGTCATAGGCATGCAGCCAATGGTCAGGCAGCCGCCGTGTATATAAATATCGCCTCCCAGCTTACCCCTGCCCATCAGCTGATCTGAGAAATTAGGGTAGTTTATCAGCAGCGATAGGTGGTAGTCGCTCTTGGGGTTGAACTCTTCTATAAAATAAAAGCCTTCCGGCACCTGCCGGTCGCCCTCAGCGCGCTTGGGGCCCAACACCCCTGAGATAGCACAAATATGCATTGTCTTTACCAGTTTGTATTCGCTGGCGGGGCTGCTCCGTGCCCATAGCTCCATTTCGTTCTGCGACTTAAAGGCTCTTATGTAAATATCTTTAGGCGGATACTCCAGGTTTTTGCTGACAAAGTCCTGTCTGAGTGCCTCGTTGAATTTTGCCCACGCCTCAGACACGCGGGTGAAGGACATCTGAAAGTTCCGGAGCTCTCGGGTATCGGTTTGGGCATAAGTGCAGCGGGCATTGGCAAATGCTATAAAAAAAACAATAAAAGGAATAATCTTTCCAGCCATCGGCGCCCGTAGTCCTACAAATTTAGGCAGAAAGCAGGTTATGCAAGCATATAAAAATGCAAAAAAGGGGCGTGAACGCCCCCTTGTTATTATTAAACTACACTTATGAGTTATTAGTGCCTTACTTCTATTTTGCTGGTATAGTTGATAGAAGCTGACTTGACAGTGATAATGTAAAGGCCGCTTGCATAGCCTGAAACATCCACGTGCTTCACACCTGAGCCAGCGCTGATAGCGATAGCAGACTGGTAGACATTACGTCCTGCAACATCGCTGATAGTGACTGTGCCGCTCTCATTGCCTGCTGCGCTCCACTGGATAGCAACTTCGCTGCTTGCTGGGCTTGGGAATACTGCTACTGATGAACCTGTATTGTGCAGGTCGTTAACACCAACAACATTTGGAGTGATGGTGTGCGACAGAGTATGCTGCTCGAAGTTAGCTGCTGCCATAGATGGTGTGCCTGATGTAAGGGTGATAGATGTGTATGGAGTAGTACCATAGTTGATCAGCTCAGGATATATCTTGTAAGTACCGAGTGGCAGGTTGCTAAACGAGTAGCTGCCAGTTGCATCGGTAACATCTTGCGCAACCTGCATACCCGTAGACTGGTTGATAGCGATGATGAGCAGGCCTACTGCAGGTGCGCCGCCGGCTGTGCCTTTATTTGCACCTGTAGTAACATTACCTGCTACAAAGCCCGGACCAGAAGTAGAGCTGCCATATGCCATGTTGATATTCTTGTTGATATCAGCAGTTCCCGCTGTGTGCGGAATAACTGTTGCTGCGCTCCAGTAGAAGCTGGCAGTGTGGTAGGTGGGGATGTAGCCTGTTGACCAGAAAGCAGACATTGTATCAGCTACAGCTGCCTTTACCCGGTATGAATCTGTTGGCATACTTAGAAATTCATAATATGCGCCCGAGCCGCTACTATATACCAAAGCCGAGTCGTATGCAGTGAGCATTAATGTAGAAGGGTTATATTTTATCAGCCAGACCTTGACATCACCATGATATGGCACGCCGCTAAACAGTATATTTCCTGAAATTCCATTCAGCATGTTTACTGTAACGACAGCAGTAGCATACGCAGTACCGCCGCAGCCTGTGCGCGTATACGTTATAGTAGCAGTTCCCGCTGCAATGCCTGTGACCAGTCCGGCAGAGCTGATCGTGGCTACAGAGGTTGCTCCGCTGCTCCAGATGCCCCCACCAAGTGTGTTATAAAGCGAAAGGGAACCACCGATTGTCACGCTGCCGCCGCCGTAGATCACACCGGTAGCAGTAGTGCCGGAAACTGTAAGTATCTCCGTTGCAATTCCCGGAACGCATGTTCCTGGTACCGTGTAGCTAATTGTCGTCGTGCCGGGCGAAACACCGCCGACAACGCCACCAGCCGACGTTATCGTTGCAACAGAGGGATTACTGCTACTCCAGGTGCCACCGCTGGTGGAATTGGTCAACGTTCCCGAGCCCCCTACACATAGGGAGGAGGGGCCCATAATGAAAGAATCAACAGGTGTTATACTAATCGCTAAAATCGCTGAGGCTGAACACCCCGAAGCTATAACATAGCTAACCCCTGCATAGCCACTAGCCAGTCCGGTAGCAATACCGGTTGCAGAGCCGATTGAAGCAATTGACGGATTGAAGCTGATCCATGTACCGCCTGCAACTGCATTAGAGAGCGTAGTTGTACCCGAAATACAAATCGATAAAGTACCTGTAATTGCAGCGGGGGCCGCGTTCACCGTAAAAACAGCAGTGCTGATACCGGAGGCCATATAAGTTATAACTGTTGTTCCCGCAGCTATTCCAGTGACCATGCCCGAAGATGAGCCTACGGTAGCCACTGAAGGATTACTGCTGGACCAAGTGCCGACAGATAATGTATCGCCATGAAGATACCTTGTGGAGCCCGCACAACATACGAGCGTACCGGAGATCGCAGCAGATGAAGCAACAGAGGTTGCCAACAGAAGGAACAGTAAAATAAATATTTTATTCATGTTGAAATTTTTAAAGCATGAGGCCTATCACTATTGACGTAAAAACCCAACAAATGTTAGAGATGTACAAATATATTATTTTTACGCGATCAATTAAAAAAACAAAAAAGGGGCGTGAACGCCCCCTTGTTATTATTAAACTACACTTATGAGATTAGTGCCTTACTTCAATTTTGCTGGTATAGTTGATAGAAGCAGACTTAACTGAAATGATATACAGACCGTTTGTGAAGCCTGAAACATCTACATTCTTCACGCCTGAGCCATTGCTTATTGCTAGTTCTGAATGGTAAACATTGCGGCCAGCAACGTCGCTTATTGTAACTGTGCCACTTTCGTTGCCTGCTGCGCTCCACTGGATAGCCACTTCATTAGCTGCAGGGCTTGGGAACACTGCTACTGAAGAACCTGTATTGTGCAGCTCATTAACACCAACAACATTAGGCGTGATGGTGTGAGACAGAGTATGCTGCTCGAAGTTAGCTGCTGCCATAGATGGTGTGCCTGATGTAAGGGTGATAGATGTGTATGGAGTAGTACCATAGTTGATCAGCTCAGGATATATCTTGTAAGTACCGAGTGGCAGGTTGCTAAACGAGTAGCTGCCAGTTGCATCGGTAACATCTTGCGCAACCTGCATACCCGTAGACTGGTTGATAGCGATGATGAGCAGGCCTACTGCAGGTGCGCCGCCGGCTGTGCCTTTATTTGCACCTGTAGTAACATTACCTGCTACAAAGCCCGGACCAGAAGTAGAGCTGCCATATGCCATGTTGATATTCTTGTTGATATCAGCAGTGCCTGCTGTGTGGGGGATAACTGTTGCTGCGCTCCAGTAGAAGCTGGCTGTATGGTAGGTAGGGATGTAGCCGGTAGATGCAAATGTGCTTGAATCATATACTGCGGCTTTAACGCGGTAAGAATCTGTAGGCTTGCTGAGGAACTGGTAGTATACGCTTGGCGCACCGCTGCAATACATTGTAGCAGAGTCGCACGCAGAGAGCATAAGGGTAGATGGATTGTACTTGATGAGCCATACTTTAACGGCACCATAGAAAGGAGCGCTTCCGAAGAGTACGTTACCTGAAATTACATCGAGCGTGTTTACTGTAACTACTGTAGTAGTATAAGCTGTGCCTCCGCAACCTGTGCGGGTGTAAGTGATAGTTGCAGTACCTGCTGTTACGCCTGTAACAACCCCTGTGGAGCTGATGGTAGCTACTGATGCTGTGCTGCTGCTCCATGTGCCGCCACCTGCAGTGTTATAAAGAGTAGTAGTAGCGCCAACTGTAACGCTGCCTGTGCCATAAATAGTACCGGTAGCTGTAGTGCCAGATACAGTGATCATCTGCGTACGTGTGCCTGTGCCGCAAGAACCAACTACTGAATAGGTGATCATTGATGTACCTGCTGATACCCCGCTAACAACACCTGTAGAGGCGCCTATTGTAGCTACAGATGGGTTGCTGCTGCTCCAGGTGCCGCCTGTGGTCATGTTTGTAAGCGTACCGGTGCCGCCAATGCATATAGTGAACGGACCTTCAATAGAGTCGACCCACGCGCCAGTGGTTACATACATGCTGGATGATACGAAGCAGCCCGGGCCCATTGTGTAGCGCATAGAAGCATAGCCGCCGCCTACACCGTTAACGATGCCGGTTGATGCGCCTATAGTAGCAACGGCAGCATTGCTGCTCCACCACGTGCCGCCTGCAACGCTGTTTGTTAAAGTAGCTGTACCGGAAGTGCAGATAGTGGTAGGGCCGGAGATGGAAGCAGGGGCTGCGCTTACTGTAAATACCGCAGTAGATGTTGCAGAGCCGAGAACATAGGTGATCGTGGTGGTACCGGCCGATAAGCCGGTGATGGCGCCGGACGTTAATCCGATTGTTGCGACGGAGGGTGTACTACTGGTCCAAGTGCCGCTGCCCATGGATGTGCTGTCGCCAATAAGGGTGGTGGTGGTGCCCACACATACTCCTAATACTCCGGACATAGAGGAGATGACTGCGAACGATGCGAAGTGACAGAGGACTGCGAGCACCGTGAGTGTAATGATTTTTTTCATAAACTTTGGTTTTTAAAAAGTGAGTGTTTTGGTTTCACAATATATGACGAGAAATGAAGTGCCCGCGTTAGATATTAGAAGACATATTTATTAGGTTTATTTCTAATTCCTTTCGGTTAATAAAGAGGTATGCAAGCAGTAATTAATTAAGTGATAATTAAACCAAAACGAAAAAGGGGGCATTACTGCCCCCTCACTTTTACAAACCGCCGTCAAAAAAGCGGTTATCTTACAAGGGTCACTGTCCCTTTTTGTTCCTGGCTATTTCCATCACAGGTCATTTTGAGGAACCAGAAGTATACGCCCATATCCTGGGGTACGCCGTGGAGAGTGCCATCCCATCCCCTGCTATCGGAATTAGTTGTTTCATATACAGTAGTACCCCAGCGGTTGACTACGCGGAAAGTTTCCATACGGTGGTGCCCGTCAGTGATCGGCCTGAAATGGTCGTTGCGGCCATCACCATTAGGTGTGAAGGCATCGGGGAACGTCATACGGCAGCAGCCTGATACAGGGATGTATACGCTCTCAATAGCGCTGCAGCCAAACGGATCTGTTACAGTTAGCGAAACATCCCCTGAAGTCAATATAGCTCCGTAGACAGATGGGCCGCTTACTGAGGCGAAGTATGCAGATGGGCTCCAGGTATACGAATAAGAATAGGAAGATGCAGTAGCCGTGAACAGGACACTATCGCCTGCGCAGGTAGCAATACCGTGCGTGAATGAGGCATCAGGTAACGCATGCACCACTACAGTATCATACATAGTAACCGAAGGACAAACCTCCTGGCTGCTGAACGCGGTGACACCGATAACGTATAAACCGGCAGAATCCCACGACACGCCGAATGGTCCGCCACCAATGCTACCAGTAGAAGTGATAACATGAAAGTGTGTGCTATCGGTGGTCCATGCAAACGATGTAATGCCGGGGCTTACGTAAGTAAGCGCAAGAGTGGTAGTATCGCCTACGCAGATATCAGGTGCAATGTAAAGCCCTGTCACCGGCGTTGGCACTACGTGCACGGTGTAGTGATTTGAAGAAGTGCAACCACCGGCAGAAACCGTGAGCGTAACAACATTGCTACCGCCGGAACCGAACCTGGCTACGATAGGACCAGCTGCAGACAAGCTGCCGCTGACCAGCGATGCCCCGGAAGGCAGGCCCCATGAGTAGATAGCCCCTGAAGACGCGGAGCCTGAAAAGCTGAGGCTGAGCGTATCGTTCTGGCACACGAAGTCGCGGTCTGGCAGTATGCTGACCACCGGCCTTGGGTTTACTGTTACTGACACCGGCACGCGGGCGCTTTCGCAGCCGAGGGCCTCATGGCTTACATACCATGTAAATGTGCCGGAGGCTGATGTGGACGGCACCGGGGGTGTGGTGCTACCCGTGCCTCCCGTTGCCGCGATGTACCATGTGGTGCCGCCTGTAGCAGTAAGTGCTATGGCAGCATCGTACTGGCAATAAGTTGCAGGCAGAGCTACCGGCACTGTGGGTATTGGGTTGACTGTAGCTGTATAGGTAGCTGGTGCTGAGGCACAACCTGCATAGCTGGCAACTACGGTGTAAGTGCCGGAGTTAGTGACAGCTGCAGGCGATATCGTTTGCGAAGCACCGGTGGCCGCATATGATGATGGACCGCTCCAGGTAAAAGTGCAGCCTGAAAAAGAAGTAGTAGCCGACATTGTAAGTGAGTTGCCCGCGCACACCGGGCTATTGCCGGTGATAGAAGGAACGGCCGGAACAGGATTAATAGTCACCATTACAGAGCCGGCTGGTGAGGTGCATCCTGTGGCTGGGTTAGTAACCGTGACAACGTATATCCCCGAGCGCCATGTTGCGGCTGGGTAGATGAACGGGTTCTGCAAAGTGGAAGTAAATGCTACCGGTCCAGCCCAGTTGTATACACCACCTGAAGTACTGCTGGTAGCAAAGAGCAGCAGGCTGTCACCTGCGCATATGGGGCTATTGCTGGTGGCAACGGGCGCGGCGGGGCCGGCGCCGTCAGGTAGCGTGGCTATGATGAGCGGTGAAGCGCACCCGTAGCTGTTGATCACAAATATGCCGCTGTAGAGACCGGCGTGCAGGCCTGTGATGGTATACCTGCCCATGCCATTAGCTGCTATAGTAAGCGTAGAAGTTGTGGTGCCGTTGTAAGTATATACCAAGGTATACGTCTCTGCCGGTATCATGCCGCCCAGGGTGATGCTGCCATCAGAAAGGCCGCAGGCAGATGGAGGATTGACTATAACCGTATACAATTCCGGTGCGGGATTTACTACAACCAGTGTGCTATCGACACCGCTGCAACCGTTAACTGTCGTGGTGACATAGTACCATCCTGACGCTGTAACTGTGGGAGAGAATATTGAAGGATTTTTAAGCGTAGACGTAAAGCTCAGTGGCCCTGACCAGCTGTAAGAAACGCCGGTGGTGAAGGTGTCTGTTGCAGTCAGCAGCAAGGTCTGGTTAGAACATAAGGGGCTATTGCTGCCTACGAATGTATGTGGCTCCGGATTTATGGTTACAACAACCGACACCCTTATACTCTCAGGGCAGGTGCCTATCTGCTGAGATACCCACCATGTGTAAGTGCCCGCAACTAATGTAGATGGCGTAGGTGCAGTAGTGGTGCCGGTGCCACCCGTTGCAGACGTATACCAAAGCAGGTTAGCGCCCGTAGCAGTGAGCGGGACCGCCGCTGCATACTGGCAGTAAGAAACTGGTGTTACGCCAGGGCCTGCGCTGGAGCCCGGTATCACTGTGAAGTAAAAGGTATCGTTAGCACAGAGAGAACTGCTGAGCGGTGTGCCTATTACAGCATAAGTGGTGATGCCCGTGAGCGAATCTACAATTACTGCTGTAGATGTGCCGGTGGTGCTGGTAAGGCCTGTAGGTGGCATCCAGACCCACGAATATCCGCCTCCATTACCGATGGTGACAGGTATGCTATCGATGCCCAGCAGGCAGGCGTTAATAGTATCGCCAGCGGCCAGCAGCACTCCGTTTCCGGTGAATGTGGGCGAGGTAACGTTCAATGCGCTGTCAAGGTCGGATGCCCGCATTACATAGGCGAACGTAAGGCTGGTGCTATCGCCCGGCAGTATGTCACCGAGGTTGTAGACCAGCCCCATGCCTACATCGTTGGTATACGTGGAGCCGGTGGCGTAGTAGTATGGCGTGGTTTGCGCATACAGCTGATCGAGCGAGTACACAGGCGTAAGGCCGGTGTTTAGTATGTAGCATTTGGCGCGGCAGTCTTTAGTGCCAAGGCCTAAAAATGCACTCGTATAAGTAGTACCCTCGGCTGTCACCATCACTTTATTGTCCGGGTTTGGCAGCTGGTGCACTATCTTATTCGTGGTAACGTAGCTGCCGGTCTGCTGTTGCTCGTTGTCGGGATCGAGCGTGCGCTGGTAGTAGACATTATTGGCAACCGCGCTGCCTTCATTTTTGATAATAACGTTTACCGTGAAATACATCTTCGTCGCATCAAGCTTCGTCGTCTGCGTGATCTTAATTGGCGATGTAGCCTGCCCCTTCCAGATAGCGGTAGCTACACCGCCGGAAGTTGTGTGCGAAATGTTGTTGCCGGTGAGTGTACCAGAATATCCTGTGGTGGGCCCAGTCATTAGACCCTGTGTCCATGCGTTGCTTTGAACACCGCTCACCTGTATGCTCCACCCTTCCTGTGGTGTGCCGGGTAAGAAGTAATCGCCAAACATAGGCGGTGCGCCTGCTGTCCAGCCATCGAGCGCGGGGTCTGCAACAAATCCGAGCAAGCGAGTGCTGACGTAAGATGACGCGCCGGGATCCCATAATGTATAAGCTCCGTTAGGATGAAATAGTGAAGGTGCGGACTGCGAGCTACCGAAAGAGCCGAGCGGAGAAATACCGATCTCCAGGCGGTTTCCGTGGAGAAAGATGCAGTCGCCTACCATTTGCGCCCGTGCTGTGGGTGAGGTAAGGGCATAGAGAATTAATGCAATAACAACGTATTGTTTTTTCATAAAACCAAGTTTAGTGTGGTGAAATATTAAAGTGCTGCCCGCATTTAGCCGGACCAGGGAGAAATAGGGTTGTGCTTTCTATAGGCCAGGTTAGCTATTCCTGTATTGTTCAGAACAAATAGTAAGACGACAAAAAAGTGGCATAAGGTTTGGTAGCGAGGCAATGGCAACACAACTTACAAGCGGTTCCGCACACCTATCTGGACTGTATCTTCCCTATGTAGATTTATAACATAGCACAGTCTATAAACTATCACCTAATAAAAATATTTTTAGGGCTCTACGAAAAAATTATGGCTGATACCAATAGGACGGCACCATAAAACTAACAGTGAGTTTATACAAAAGCCCCGCACTGTGGCGGGGCTCTCGAAGGGCGGGTATATTTTCGGTCTCTTAATCCTGTATCACAATTTTTTCCGTGTGCTGCATGTCTCCGGACTTGATCGTGATGAAGTACAGCCCGGCGTGCAAGCTTCCGATATCCAATACAGACTGTGTTTCATTCACTCCCAGGTTTAGCAATGAGCTGATCACCTCGCGACCGGTAACGTCTTTTATCAGTACAGAAACTGCAGCATTGTTCATGCCACCCCAGTAAATGTTAAGAACACCTTTTGCAGGGTTAGGATACACCTTCATTGCAGCACTCAGGCATACCGGTATGTTGTTGGGTATTGCGAATGGCATGATAACATGTGACGTCGTATACTTTTTGAAGTCTACCGCTGAGGCCGTAGCGGCTGAGGCGCTCAATGTAATTACAGTAGACGGAGTTGTATAATAGTCCTGCTCATCGGGGGCTATGATGTAGCTGCCATAGGCAAGACTGCCGAATGAATACGCACCTGTTGCATCGGTATACGTGTAAGTCACTATCTCGCCAGTTGCTGCTTTCTTCAGGAAGATCAGCATGCCCTGCTGGGGTACCTCGCCTGCCGTGCCTTTGCCTGCACCTGAGACAACGTAGCCACTTATAAAGCCGGGACCTGCAGGCACTGTACCGTAGATCATATTTATGTCCTGCACATTGGTAGCAGCAGCATGTGCTATGTTGGCCGCAAGATACCAGTATGGCGTAGACGCGCCATAGGTAGGTATGTAATCGCTTGTGCCGGGTACGCTGCTGAGCAGCTTAGCCTTTACCAGGTAATTACCGGCAGGTTTGCTATTGAACATATAGAAAGGCGAACCACCATCGAGGCATGTGGCCATGGAATCTGTAGCTACTATGCTGCTGTCCGTAGGGTCGAACTGCACGAGCCATACTTTCATAGCAAGCGCAGACGGCATGGTGCTGCTGAAGCTTATGTGGCCGTAAATGCGGTTGCCATCAACCGTAACGGTTGTAGTGCCAGTGCAGGCGCCAGTGGTACCCGTCACCGTGTAGGTGGTGGTAGCCATTGGGTCTATGTAAGTAGTGGCGCATGTGGAGCATGTAACACCGGTAGCCGGTGCCCATATGAAGCTTGTGGCACCCGTGGCAATGCCGAGGTACGAGCTGCCACAAGACACCAGCGATGCCGTTGCGGAGACTGAAATCGGGCTGGACACCGTAACTGCCGCTGTTGCATAACAGCCGGTAGGCAGTGTGTAGGTGGCCGTAGCAGAGCCTGCCGCAACACCGCTTACAACGCCTGCGCTGCTAATAGTGGCTATAGAGGACGGCGTAATGGCCCATGTGCCGCCCGTAGTTGCATCCATAAGCGTGGTGGTGCCACCGGCACATAATGATGTTGTTCCCGTGATAGCGGCGGGTGCAGCATTGACTGTGACGATAGCCGTGGTAATACTGCTGCCGCATGAAGCGGATACAATGTAGCTTATCATCGAGGTGCCTGCAGTTACTCCCGTAACTATACCGGTACCGGGTACAATAGTTGCTACTGAGGTGAACATACTCGTCCAGGCACCGCCTGATACAGAGCTTGTAAGCGAGGTAGTACTGCCCGGGCACACGCTCAATGAGCCTGAAATAGTGCCGGCAGATGACGTAGTAGTCACCAGGAGTGTATGAACAGCTATAGCCGTGCCGCAGGATGTAGTGACGGTATAAGTAATGAAGACAGTACCCACAGAGATACCGGTAACAACACCTGTTGATGCGCCGACCGTAGCAATTATGCTGGATGACGAAGACCATGTGCCGCCGCTAACAGAGCTGGAAAGCGTGCCAGTGCCACCGTCACAAATAGTACCGGGGCCCGAAATAGTACCGGCAGACGCAGTAGGCGTCACCGTTACTACTGCGGTGGCTGATGCCGTACCGCAGCTCATGGCAAGGGTATAGGTTACATTGGCCGTGCCAGCGGAAATAGCGGTAACAATACCGCTTGACGACCCAATGACCGCAATAGCAGGATTACTTGACGACCATGTGCCGCCGGTGGTCGCATCGCTGAGCGTTGTCATGCTGCCGCAGGCTACCGCAAGGCTACCTAAGATAGGTCCGACAGAAGGTGAGGTAACCACATTGATCGTGTATACGGCAGAGGCTGTGCCGCAGCTTCCTGAGTAGGTATAGGTAGCTATAGCTACACCTGCAGACAAGCCCGTGACCGCGCCTGTAGTGCTGCTCAACGAGATATTACTGGCAGCCGTGCTCCAGGTGCCGCCGGATACAGTGCTGGTAAGCGTGCCTGAGCTGCCCACACATAAAGTAGATGGGCCTGATATGGTGCCTGCAGATACAGTACCGGATACCGTCACTACTGCAGTGGCCAAACAGCCTGTACTACCGAGTACGTAAGAGATGGTAGCAGTACCCAAAGTGTTGCCGGTAACAATGCCTGTACTCGCGCCAACCGAAGCTACAATAGTAGTAGAAGTACTCCAGGTACCGCCGGTTGTAGCATTTGCAAGCGTTGTTGTGCCAGAGCAGGGAACAGATAACGAGCCACTAATAGCCGCAGGTACAGGATTGGTCGACATATTCTTGATCGCAAAGCAACCGGTGGGCAACGTGTAGTAAATATTAGCTGAGCCAAGCGCATTGCCTGTAGCGACACCTGCGGAGCTAATACTAATAATTGCCGACGCTGCGCTCGACCATGTGCCGCCGACCGTTGGGTTGCTCAACACGCCGCTGAACCCAACGCATATCATTGACGGGCCGGTTATAGCACCGGGTGTGGCATTTACGGTAACCAGATGAGTCGCAATACCGGATCCCGTTATGTAGCTGATAGTTGTCACCCCGGCAGATAGGCCGGTAACAACACCACCTGTGGAGCTTACCGGGGCAATTGCGGAGTTGCTGCTGGTCCACGTGCCGCCTGCGGGCGTGCCGGCCAGGGAGATAGAATAACCGTTGCATACGGTGCCAGGGCCTGCTATTGACTGGCTGAATGAGGCAAACGAAATAAATGAGAGAATGATGGCAATTAATGCCGTGTAAGTGTGTTTCATAAGGTACATTTTTCTGGTTAAATAAATAGATTATGCTTGGGCCGACATAAGCTTTACTCTTGTATCATTAGCTTGCCGTAATAGCTAAGACTATTGGTTGTTACACTGACAAAGTATACACCACCTGCAACACCAGCCAGGTCAATAACTGCGTGCCCGGCGGTGTCCGCATCAAGGTCTGCGCGGTATACAACAGCACCGGTAACATCGGTAACAGCAACGTGCACTTTGCCACTACTAACATTGCCAAGGCTGATCGTAACCAGGCCATTTGATGGGTTGGGGTATATAAAGATGTTATTGTTTCCGGTGGTGACAGCCACCCCTATCGTTGTAATATCGAACGGGGTAATTGTGCCGTAATCTGTGTGCTTCTTGAAATTAGCCGCAGACGACTCTGCACCCGGGCCAATATTGATCACTGATGATGGTGTGGTATAGTAGCTGAATTCCTCGGGATAAATGACATAGTTACCAAACGATAAGCCGCTGAATGAATAGGCTCCGCTTGCATTGGTGTAGGTATAGTTAAGTACAACACCGGTCACAGGGTTTTTCAAAAAAACCAGCATACCGGCTACCGGCAATTCACCCGCAGTACCCTTGCCTGCACCTGCATATACATACCCGCTGATAAAGCCGGGGCCTGACAATACTGTGCCGTATAACAGGGTGATATGCTGAGAATCGGCTGATGCTACGTGACTGATGCTGGCTGCAGCATTCCAATAAGGCGTAGCGCTGCCGTAAGTTGGTATGTAGTCGCCGGTGCCCGGTATGCTGCTGAGCAACTTAGCCTTTACCATGTAGCTGCCTGTAGGTTTGCCATTGAACTGATAGTAGGGCAGGCCGCCATCGTCACAGGTAAGCATGGAATCTACCGCAGTGAGTGAGCTGTCTGCGGGATCGTACTGTATCAGCCAAACTTTAGATGCAGGTGTAGCGGGATACGCACTGCTAAAAGAAACATGGCCAAATATACGGTTGCCGCTAACGCTTACCGTAGCGGTGTTAGAGCAGCCGGCAGAATCGGTGCCAGTTACAGTGTAGATCACAGATGCGTAAGGGAGAATAGCTGTAGTGGCGCATGAGGTGCAGGATACCCCGGTAGCGGGTGACCACGTGTAAGTGACACCACCTGCAGCTGTAGCCATATAAGTGCCTCCGCATGGAGCTGAAGCAGCCGAAGCAGTAATAACAGGCAGCGGAACGACCGTCATTGTAAGCGTGGCTATACAGCCTGCCGACAGCGCATAGGTCATCGTTACCACCCCTGTAGAGACACCTGTTACCACGCCGGGCGTTGAGCCCATAGTAGTGATGGTGGCGACAGCTGCATTACTGCTGCTCCATACGCCACCGGGCGTGGCATTGTCGAGCGCAAGATTGGTGCCCATACATACACGCGATGCGCCAATTATAGGTGCTGGCGCACTATTGATAGTGACTATCATTGTAGATACGCAACCGGCGCATGGCGTAAAGGTTATCATAGCTGTGCCTGCCGATATGCCGGTAACCAGGGCCGTGCCGGAAGAAAGGGGGGCCACGGTTGCTACCGTTGCAGCTCCGCTGCTCCAGGTGCCGCAGCCGGTAGAACCGGATAAAGTAGCAGTGAGACCGATGCAGGCAGGGCTTACGCCTGTAATAGAGCTTGAGGGATTCACCGACACAATAGTTGTTGCGATATTTGTACCACAGCTATTGGAGACTGTGTAAGATATCATAGCGGTACCAGCCGATACACCGGTGATAATTCCGGACGCGGCACCTACTACAACTATACTGGCACTACTGCTTGTCCATGTGCCGCCAGCGGTAGGGCTGGTGAGCAGCGCACTGGTACCGGTACAAACAGAAGTGATCCCGGAAATAGGACCGGCCATAGGAATGACCGAAACCGTTATTGATTTTGTGCCTAAACAACCTGCCGCCGTAGTGTAGCTGATAGTTGCCGCACCCGCAGCATAGCCGGAGACAATGCCTGTAAAAGCGCCTACCCCTGCCACCGCAGCATTAGAGGATACCCATGTGCCACCGGTAACAGAGGAGGTTAGTGTTGCAGTTGTACCTGCGCACACAATTGCAGGGCCAGCCAATACAGGAGTACCGTTTACCGTAACTATTGTAGTTACCATGCAGCCCGCACATGATGTGAATGTAAATGTAGCTGTGCCTGTAGATACGCCTGTCACCATGCCACCGGCAGTGATGGTTGCAGCCGGCGAAGTGCCGCCCCATGTGCCGCAACCCGCCGATAAAGTGCTCGTATTGCCCGTACATACCGTTGTACTGCCTGTAACGACAGGCAGGGGGTTAACGGTGACAACAGCAGATGCGTGGCAGCCTGTGCCAAGCGCATAGCTGATCGTGGCAATGCCGGCAGACGTGCCGGTAACCACTCCGCTGGTCATGTCTACACTGGCAACAGCAATATTGCTGCTGCTCCATGTGCCCCCGGTGGTGGCACTGGCTAAGGCAGTTGTAGTACCCGGGCAAACGCTAAGCACCCCGGTGATCGCTGAGGGATTAGGATTTACTGTGAGTGGCCGTGTAGTAAAGCAGCCGGTTGAAGGCAGCACATAGCTGATGGTGGTAGCCCCGGGACTAATGCCCGTTACCACTCCGGTAGATGTACCTACGATAGCTACAGATGACGTGCTGCTGTACCACGAGCCACCCGTGGTAGCACTGCCAAGGGTTGCCGAAGCGCCCACGCACAAAGCGGAAGCGCCGAATATGGGAGATGGAATATTGTTGACCAAAACAGACTTAATGGCATAGCAGCCGGTTGGGACGATGTAAGATATCTGTGTACCGCCCGCAGCAATACCCGTCACCATGCCGGAAGCATTGACCGTTGCCACAGCCGGGCTGCTGCTCGACCATATGCCTCCAGGAGTAGTATCATAGAGGATAATATACTGCCCCACACATACTGACGATGGGCCTGACACCGGCGCTGGCGTAGCGTTAACAGTAACACTGGCAACCGCTATGCCGGTACCTATGTCGTAGGTAATTGCGGCTACTCCCGCAGACACACCAGTTACCACACCAGAAGTGCTTACGGGAGCAATGGCTGGGTTTGAGCTGCTCCAGGTGCCACCGGCAGGAGTACCTGCCAGTGTAGTGCTATTGCCGGTACACACATTCAGTGTGCCTGTTATCGACTGGCCATAAGCCCCGACAACAGGAAGTAAGCAAATACACACTATCAAAAGTATCCGGTTCATTAGATTTTCAAGACTACTTAACATACACTTTAATTTCGAGTTGCACTATCCGCTTACGCATGTTACAGGTTACTGTATAAGGCGCTTAGGTAGTAGCTAACGTTAGTAATACGACCCCATTTATTTTCCGGAAAATGCAGTATAGGTGCATATTCCGCCTCTATTAATTAATTGTTGCTTTAATCACCTTCACCGTTTTCACTCTTATACCGCTACCGTCGAAGATGTCGATGAAGTAAACTCCATTTGCCAGTCCACTAAGCTCCACCTCATTCACACCTTTCACCACAGCTACCAGCCTGCCATCTGCTGCCATTACACGAACGGTTACCTTCCGGCACCATTGTATCTTTACCTGCGAAGCTGATGGGTTCGGGTATACCAGCATGTCTGCAGCATCGCACCCTTCAAACGTGTAGGGCGTTGATGTTACCTGGCAGCCGAAACTGTTAGTAACCGTCACTGCATATAACCCCGCCTCCATCGCATAAAACGAGTCATCTACAGCCCCGGCTATAGCTATACCGTTAGCCAGCCATTGGTAAGACGAGTAGTTTGCCCCTGCCGCCAGGTATCCCAGCTGCTCACTGATCACGGGCTCATCGGGCAGTGTATTTATAGTTACCTGCTTTATGGCTACTGCCGTGCCGCACGAGTTGGTAACACTATAACTTACCGGGGCTATGCCCGCCGCAAGCCCCGTCGCAACGCCCCTGCCTGCTGATACCGGGTTTATTGCAAATACCGATACGGCAGGGCTGTTGCTGCTCCACGTGCCGTTCTTTGCCGAATCGGTAAGTGTTACCGTGGCGCCAAGACATACAGCATCGTTGCCGGTGATCACTCCCGCCTCAGGAAAACTATCTATCACAATAGGATGAGTTGCAGTAGCCTCGCACCATGCGTTAAAAACTGTGTACCTGATGACATCAATACCGGCGGTCAGGCCAGTGACCACACCTGCGGAAACAATAGAGTTAGCCATGCTACTGTTCCAGATGCCGCCCGGTACACTGGCCGATAATGTTATGGTGGAACCTTTGCACACAGCATTTGCGCCGGCTATCGCTCCGGGCTCGGGCAGGGGACGCACGGTTACTGCTTTGGTCACTGATACTGCATTGCACGAATTGCTTACTGTGTACGAAATGATGCTCAGGCCCGCTGTGACACCCGTAACCTTACCATTATCCCCTATAGGCACAACCGTAGTATTTGCATCACCAGCGCTCCAGGTACCGCCGCTTATGGTGCCGGTTAGCGTTATGCTGGAGCCTGCACACACCTCATCAGGCCCCACAATGCTTCCGGCCGTTGTAACGAGCGGTATGACATTCACATACAGTGTAAGGCTGTCTGACGCCGCACCATCCGTAACTTTCACGCTAAATGTATCGAAGCCGGAAAACCCCGCTGCGGGAGTATAAGTAAGGCCTGATGGTGTAATAATGCCACCCGTAGAAGTTGTGCTGTATGAAACACTGGCAACACCGTGCGCCGGTGGCGACAGCAGGCTCCAGGTATCGGTAAGGCCGGCATAATAGTCTTGAATAGCAAGAAAAGTATCTATTGCCGCAACGCCATTTTCGCACATGGCAAACACCTGTGAGCGTCCTTTAATAAAGCTTACAGCGGCCAGTATTTTGCGCACCCTGAAGTTGCGCATATCTGCGATATACACATTCTGCTCGGTATCTGATATTACAGACAAGGGATGATTGAGTAATGCTGATGTAGCTGCTATGCCATCGCCACTGTACCCTGCCCCACCGGTGCCGGCCACAGTACTGATGATCCCCGCACTGTTTACTTTCCTGATGCGGTTATTACGACTGTCGGCTATTAGTATATCGCCGTTGGCATTCACAGAAACACCAATAGGCCGGTTTAGTTCCGCTGCCGTAGCAGGGCCACCATCACCGCCGGATCCTGTGCTACCGTTGCCTGCTACAGTTGTGATAATGCCGGCAGGCGACACTTTTCGCACCCTTTCGTTGGTGGCATCGCATATATACAGGTTACCTGTATTATCAAGCGCCAGCCCGAATATATTGCTCAGCTGGGCATAGGTAGCAGGGCCGCCATCGCCGCTAAAGCCATAGGTATGGTTACCAGCATAGGTACTGATCAGCCCGGTATTGGATATCTTTCTTACAACCCGGTTAGCCGCATCGGCTACGAATATATTACCCTCGTTATCTACAGCAATACCCAGCGGCACATTAAAATGCGCCAGGCTCGCAGGGCCGCCATCGCCAAAGTATCCTGCCGTGCCCATGCCTGCTATTGTAGTTATTACGCCCGCTGCGTCCACCTTCCTGATGCGCTGGTTGCCGGGATCTGTAATGTAGAGATTACCAAAAGTATCTGTGGCCACGCCCCAGTTAGCACTGAGCTTAGCAGCCGTAGCCGCCCCAAAGTCGCCGCTGAAGCCTGCGCTGCCGCTCGTACCGGCGACGCGTGTAATGATACCATCTTTGCTTATTTTGCGCACGCAGTGCTTTGCCTGGCAGCTGAGATAAATGTTCCCGTCACGGTCTGTAGCCAGGTTTGTAACGGAGTCGAGGCGGGCTACAGTGGCGGGACCGCCATCACCTATCTCGCCATATACACCGGTGCCGCCAAAAGTTGTGATTACCTGCGCTGTGGCAGAAAATTGAAGGCAGGTGAGCAATACTATACAGAGCAATGATCCTGCCCGGATACAAGCACGGTATAGGGGGTTGCTCATAGCTCTGTTTTGTACTAAAATTACCGATTTTTTATGTCCGGGGCTGCGGCGGATAAAGCTGAAATAAGAAAAAAGATAGGGTCAACAGGGTCACTTTGTCAGCTTATATCCTAGCGTCAGGCGCAAATATGGTGATGATAAGGGAGCATTTACATTATACCCTTGTTTCGTGTTAGGTTTAATGGGGCTCTGCTGCACCAGTGCATCTATCAGCCACCTGCTCTTACAAGTGTAGCTCACACCGATCATATAGCCAGCCCTAAGCTTGCTGCTTTCCTGGGTTTGCGCAGCCCCACTGCCGTCGTAAGCAGTGCCGGTGTAGTTGAAAACGTCATTGATCGATGGGCCTGATCCGTAATTGTCTTCTGACACAACCGCTACATCAGCGTTCCGCACTATGCCGCTCTGAGTATACATCCGCTCCGTTACCGAGGTGGTTTTGCTGTATAGCATGTTCACACCGCCATAAACCGATAAGTTATTGCACAAGCGGTATTGCAGCATCACCGGCAGCTCCAGCTCCATGTAGCTTCCACCTATCGTGCTGGTCTTAACAATAGAATCGTGTGATTGCGTATAATGGTAAGTTGATGGGTAATAAATGCTGCCACCGGCTGCATAGGATTGCCCTTCAGTTACAGACACTATGCTGCTTTCGGAGTTCACCGAGTAGTAGGTATCACTTCCCAAAGTGCGGTTAGCTATAGTAGCATACTTGATCGCAGGCTGCACCAGTATCGAGAGTTTCGATGAGAGGTCATACGTCACATAAGGAGATATTACCCACTTGTTTGCCGCATCTTTATTAAAGCCAAACTCATATCCGGCCTTTACACCAAAGGCAAATTTGCTAATGCCGGCTTTGCTTTTTTGATATTGTGTTATGATCTCCTGCGTTTTCTTCCTGATCTCAGCAAATGTTTCATTCTTTACTTTGTTTTGCGGGCCGGCAGCATTTTGTTCAGTAGCCGATGCCAATACATGCTCAGTTTGTTTGGCAGTACTTTCGCTTTCCACTCGTGCAGGGTAGCTAATGAGCTCCTCTGCAAGCCTGCGCTCATACTCGTTTTGGTATACAGCCATGTCCATATTATTGCCTGCAGATGCATATACATGCGCAGGCCTCCTATTGTTGGCCTTCGCAGCTATCCTATTGGCAGTTGAGGATATGCCCGGGGTATTTGAGGTACTCGCGTGAAGACCTGTTGCCGCTGCAGATGGATCGTTATGCCTGTTTTGCGCTGCCATGCTTTGCGTTGCTGTTACTGCATGGGCATTGCTAGCCGGGGTTGTAGCCGCACTTCCCTGGGCTACTGACGTGGCCGCTTCTGCTGTCACAGGCACTGCTGCGTTTGCATTCGCCGCTACAGCTGGTTGCTCTGCAGCAATTGGCTTTGCCCCTGCATTGTCTTTGGTGAGCTTGCGGGTAAGCGATACGCCAAGTATAGCTATGAGCGATACCATGCCGAAGTGCCGCAGCCAGCGATAAGGCGCTGTAGCAGGCACATGGGGCTTCAGGGTATCCAGCTGGCCCTGCAGGCCCTCCCACACATCTGGTGGAGGAGTTTCCCGGTACCGGCCTAACTTTTCCCTGAAAAAGTCGTCGATATGTTTCTTGTAATTTTTCAAAGTCTTACTATTTAATTAGCGCATTTATTTTGTCCTTCAGCCTTCTCCTGGCATCATTCAGGTGCCAGCGGCAGTTATTATTTTTTATGTTCAGTATTTTAGCTATTTCAGCATGCGAGTAGTTCTCGAATACGAACAGGTTAAAAACGTCTCTTTGTGCGTCGGGCAGCGTCTCTATAATGTTCAGCAACTCTTTGTGCGACAAATTCTCAATCCCTTCACTGTTTATGAACGCATCTTCAGGTTGTATCTCCTTGTACAGCGTGTTATCTCTTTCTTTCGCATTCTTGCGCATATGGTCACTGATTGTATGCACCACTATCCGCCTTATCCACCCTTCAAACGATCCCTGGAAGGAATACTGATGAAGATCTCTGAATATTTTAAAGAACGAGTCATTAAGTATTTCCTTCGCTACCGGCTCATTATTGTATACATATCTCCTTATAGTTCCCCACGCATCCGGAGAATACAGGTCATATAGCTTTTTTTGCGCTGTTCGTGACTGGGCAAGGCAATCCTTTATCAGTATATGCAGCGCCGTATTTTCCGGAGAGCTCACTTCTGAAACAGGGACACTGCTTGCATTAATAGGTTTAGCCAACGCCAAGTATAAATTTTTTTACATACCCTACATACAGTCTTCAATCAAAACAAACACTCATTTCAACTAAAGATATAAGGCGGCAACTTGTTCGAAAATGTTAGTAACTCTTTTAAAAATCTGCCTGGCAATTAAAAAATCAGTATTTCCCTGCCATTTCTCACTTCAATATAATGAAAAAAACGCGTTTGATCGCGTTTTTCACTATGATATACAAAATAATAATTATAAATTTCCTCGTTTAGCTTGTTCGCGCTCTATCGCTTCAAACAGCGCCTTGAAGTTACCTGCGCCAAAGCTTTGCGCTCCTTTGCGCTGTATGATCTCAAAAAACAGTGTCGGGCGGTCTTCGACTGGCTTGGTAAACAGCTGCAGCAGGTAGCCCTCTTCATCGCTGTCTACAAGTATACCCAGCTCCTGCAGGGGTGCTATGTCTTCATCTATTTTACCTACCCTGCTTGTGAGCTCTTCGTAATAAGCATTTGGCGGCGCATCGAGAAACTCTACCCCGCGTGCTTTAAGGGCACGTACCGTACTTACTATATCGGCAGTAGCCACTGCAATGTGTTGCACGCCTTCGCCCTCGTAGTACTCCAGGTATTCCTCTATCTGCGACTTCTTCTTACCCTCAGCCGGCTCATTGATAGGGAACTTCACGTAACCATTGCCGTTGCTCATTACCTTGCTCATCAGGGCAGAGTATTCGGTATTGATCTGCTTGTCGTCGAACGACAGTATGTTCACAAACCCCATTACATCTTCATACCATTGTATAGTGGGATTCATGCGGTTCCAGCCCACATTACCCACGCAATGGTCTACATACAGCAGCCCCACGTCTGATGGGTTATAATCGCTCTTCCATGCTTTATAACCCGGCAGAAAAATACCATTGTAATTTTTGCGCTCTACAAACAGGTGCACTGTTTCGCCGTAGGTATATATCCCCGCCATACGCACTTCACCATGCTCATCCTTCAAGGTCTTCGGCTCCATGTACGATTTACCGCCGCGGCTTACTGTTTCTTCATATGCCTTATAGGCGTCGTCTACCCACAGCGCCAGTATTTTTACACCGTCGCCATGAATGCGGATATGCTCAGATATCGGGTTTGATGATCTTAGCGGCGTAGTAAGCACCAGCCTTATCTTGCCTTGCTGCAGCACGTACGATGCACTGTCTTTCACGCCTGTCTCGGGCCCGGCATACGCCAGCGTCTGGAAGCCAAAAGCTGTTTTATAAAAATGCGCAGACTGCTTGGCATTGCCTACATACAGCTCAATATGGTCAGTACCGTTGATGGGCAAAAAGTCTTTTGCCTGCTTCATCTTCTGGCTTGTGGTTAGTGCTTCCATTTATTAGTTTTTTAAGTCGTTTTAAATAATCGCTCTCTTTTCTTTTGGGGGAGGGCCTACTCTATCCAGCTGTAAACATACTGGTCATCTTCTATTCCGAGCGCGTCCTGGGTCAATATCAGGGGGTGAAAGGTATCCACCATTACTGCTAATTCTTTTGTTTCCTTCGCGCCAATGCTTTTCTCCACCGTGCCGGGGTGCGGCCCATGGGGAATGCCTGCAGGGTGCAGGGTTATCATGCCACGCTCCACATGCTTGCGGCTCATAAAATCGCCGTCTACATAGTACAGCACTTCATCGCTATCTATGTTGCTATGATTATATGGTGCAGGTATCGCCTGCGGATGATAGTCGAACAGCCGTGGCACAAATGAGCAGATAACAAAATTATGCGCGTCAAACGTCTGGTGCACGGGCGGTGGCTGGTGTACGCGGCCGGTTATCGGCTCAAAGTCGTGTATGCTCAGTGCATAAGGGTATTCGCAGCCGTCCCAGCCTACCACATCAAACGGATGGTGGCCGTACCATATCGGGTACAAAAAGCCTTTCTTCTTTACATTTACCAGGAACTCACCTTGCTGGTCTATGGTCTGCAGGTTCTGTGGCTTGCGCAGGTCGCGCTCACACACAGGCGAGTGTTCCAGCAGCTGGCCATAGCGGCTCAGGTAACGCTTAGGAAAAGTAACCGGGCTAAATGATTCTATGATGAATAGCCTGTTGTTCTCCGTCTCAAATTCTACCTGGTAGATGGTGCCCCGGGGCACAACAACGTAATCGCCATAGCCAAATGGTATCTCGCCATATTGGGTCTTCAGCTTACCATTGCCCTCGTGAATAAATATCACCTCGTCGGTGTCGGCATTCTTATAAAAATGGTTTTCCGCAAGGCCCTGGGTCGGTGATGCGAGTGTCAGCTGCACATCGTTGTTGAACAATACTGTTTTACGGCTTTTAAGGTAGTCAGCATCAGGCGCTATCTTAAACCCCTTAAAGCTCCTATGCTTCAGAATGTTCGATGTGGCTGCAACCGGGGCTACATTAGTAGGCTCCTCAGCACGCACTATTTTAGTGGGGGCATGCAGGTGATAAAGTAGCGAGGAATTTGATGAAAATCCTTCTGTGCTGAACAATTGCTCCGAGTAAAGGGAGCCATCGGGCTTACGAAACTGGGTATGACGCTTACGGGGAATACTTCCAAGGGAATAATAATGAGGCATCAGCGCTTATTTGCTGCAAAATTACAAATTTTCACGCTGTTAGCTATGACTTTGGTCATACATTAACATCATTGAGATACCTACCTACCCATAGACATCCTTTCTATTGCCAATATGGCGAATGTCAACTATGCAAACAACGTCATCTATTGAATAAATAATACGGTAATCTCCTGCGCGCACACGCCACATGTCTTCCTTATAACCTTCTAATTTCTTACAACCTTGAGGACGCGGGTTATCTCCCAGCGTTTGCATTTTCAGGTAAACTTTGCTGATAACTTCCCTGGGGAATTGCCGCAGTTCTTTGCCCGCAGACTTGCTGATGATTACCTGATATTTTTTCATAGGAGCCCCTCGTCACGTAACTGCTGACCTAGCTCATCAAGTGTAATCTTCTCGTCGTTCTTGCGTGCTTCCGCTATTATCACGTCCAATAGATCCTCCAATTGAGCATCATTAATAGTCGCAACTTCTTCAAGATCCAACTGCACATAACGTTTATGGTGCGTTTCATCTGTTATAAAACTCACACCCTTCATACTTTCAATCATACAGTCAAATATACAAAATAACTACTGAAGAAAATCCCAATTCACGACCGCATACTTCTATATGATTGTTATCACTCCAGCATCTGCCCTACCATCTCCTTAAGCAATTCCCTGTCATCGATACTGCTGTTTATGCCCACTGCCATAGTGCTGTGCTTTGCCAGCAGCAGCATGCAGCGCTCCACCCGGTGCAGCGGCCATTGCTGGGCAGCAGCCATTATATCCTTTACCCGGTAGGGAGAGGTGCCCAGCGCAGTGGCAGCGTCCTTATCTGATTTTCCTTTCAGGAAATTTGCCTGGTACAGCCGGTTAAAATGATTGTAGAATGTACCTATAAGCAGTGGCATCGGTGCGGCCTTGGGATTGGCAAGAAAATAGGTCAGCATCCGGTAAAGCTTATCCCTGTCACCACTGGTCAGCGCCTCCGGAAACTCAAAGATATTGTACTCCCTGCTTATGCCTATGTACTTCTGGATATCCGCGGTTGTCAGCTGCGTCTCATTCGGAATATTGATACGGACTTTCGCTATTTCATTCTCTATCTTTTGGAGGTCATTACCCAGGTAGGTTGCCAGTATCTGCGCTTCGCGCTCTCCTATTTTGAATTTTATCTCATTGCCATAAGCCTGTATCCAGTTAGGTATATTGTCATCGCGAAGCTTATCAGAGGTAAAGTACATGCCCTTCTCCTTGGCCACCTTCACCAGCTTGCCCCGGCCGTCGGTTTTTTTGAACCGGTGCTCTATCAGGAATACCGTAGTGGGCGAGGGTTTTTCGAGATACCCAATGAGCTCATTAAGCCCGCGCATTTGAGCAGCGTCTTTTAGTATCACCACCTGCTTCTCAGCAAACATGGGGAAGCGGCGGCAGGCGTTCACCACATCGGCCCACTCCGCATCTTTGCCATAGATGACCATCAGGTTAAAATCGCGCTCGGCCTCGCTCAGTATATTGTTCTCAAAAACTTCTGTGATCTTATCTATATAATACGGCTCCTCCCCATCTACCAGGTAGAACGGGGCAAATTGCCTCATCTGCACGGACTGCAATAGCTTCTTATAATCTGCGTTCATCTCAGCCGTGAAAATAAAGAAAAATACGCCAATGGGACTTTTACGGTTGCTAGTCGGTAACTATTACTGCTTCGGGATCTATCTCGTGCAGGCCCGATAACTTCAGGAATACACGGGCGCTGGTAAGCACATCTCCCGCACAGTACTTGCCTATACGCTGCAGGTCCTTATCCTTCCAGTATACACTAGCTACCATGCTCCCGTCTATATCACCCTTGGGCGAGGGGATGCCCAGCACTTCGGCAAGCAGTGACAGGGGTGTATAGTTCTTATAGTCGCCAAACCGCCATAGCTCCATTGTATCCAGGTGTGTCACTTCCCAAGGCTTTTTCCCTGCTATCTGCATACATTGCGGCAGCCCCATGCCATTAATGATCATCCGCCGGCACAGGAAGGGAATGTCGAACTCCTTTATGTTGTGCCCGCAAAAACGCAGGTCTTTGTAGTGCTTTGTAAACTTGCCTATGACTTCGCAAAAATCAGTCAGCAGCTGCTTCTCATCATCATTCACCAGCGATTTCAGCCGCATCTTCCAGCCACCTTCATGATTATACAGGCTTCCAAACCCTATACACACTACCCTTGCAAACTCAGAGAATATACCAGCCCGCTCTTCAAACAGCCCGGCCGGATCTGTAGGTCCGTCGGCGGAAGGCTTTATAAATTTCGCCTTTCGACCCCACTCATATTGCATCCCTTCCGACAGCTGATCGTAATCTGAAAACAGCGGCACCGTTTCAATGTCAATAAACAAAATCCCCTTTAAGTGCTCCATTTATAGAAAGTAGTACATTATATTTGTGGCGAATTTAATTCGCAACAAGTCCTTAACAAAAAGTATTTTATGAGTCAGTTTAATCAAAGTACGCCAAAGCCGGCATCGCAAAACAATGCAGGCAGGAAAAATAATTCTATAATCTACTGGGTTATTATAGTTATCCTGCTCGCGGGCTGCTTGTACTTGTTCATGAGCAAAAATAAGATGGCTGAAGACAATGACTTAGCCATAAAGCAAAAACAACATACAATAGATTCCGTGCAAACGGACCGCGCTTCGCTACAGGCCGACTTTGATGCTGCTTCTGCTAAGATAGACCAGCTGGTAACGCAGAATGCGAAAATGGATAGCATTCTCCAGGGCGACAAAGAGGCGATTGCCAAGCTGCAATCACAGATCAGGTCTATCCTCAGCAACAAGAATGCTACACAGCGGGAGCTGAAAGAGGCCAGGGATATGATCACCAACCTTACGGACAAAACAAGGATGTATGAAGAGCGCATAGCTGAGCTGGAAAAAGAAAACACCGTACTTACCAATAAGAACAGGGCGCTTGTAAAAGCGGTAGACTCAACTACAACACAGAACATCGCATTGAAGAAAATAGGCTCAGTGCTGCATGCTTCCAATATCCGTATGGAGCCTATCCACACCCGCAGGAACGGTAAGGAAAAACATACTTCGAAAGCTAAAAAGACTGACCTGCTGCGTATCACATTCGACATAGACGAGAACAGGATAGCGGAAAGCGGCACCAAGCAGATATACCTGCGCATACTTGGCCCTGATGCTAACATTCTAAGCAATTCAGTCAACGGCTCCGGAATGATGACCACAGGCAAGGGCGACCAGATATCTTATAGCCTAATGAAAAACATATCGCTTACACAAAATCAGCCGGTGAAAAACCTCACTGCCGACTGGAACCAGAACGGCGACTACCCTAAGGGCGTATACACTATCGAAATATATAGCGAAGGCTTCAAAGTGGGTAGCGGGAATGTTACATTGAAATAAATTAACATGTACCAAAAAAGCGTGTTGTTGCCATAGCAGCGACACGCTTTTTTGTTTAGCCAGGTGTCGTATGTATGCCCTATCTACACTTAACAATTACATAATGCCAATGCCTTCATTCCTGTAGGGGTAAAAGCTACTTTTGCAACGATTTAGGGCATATGGAAGTTTACCCGGGTAAAATACTGGTAGTTGACGATGAACCGGATATAGTTGAGTTCATCAGTTATAATCTTAAGAACAAAGGCTACCTCATAGCCGCCGCCAGGGATGGCGTCGAAGCTATCAGGAAGGCTAAAGAGTTCCGTCCTGATCTCATCCTCCTAGATGTGATGATGCCAAATAAAGACGGCATTGAAACATTGAAGGAGCTGAGAAAAATGTCTGAATTTGACGATACAGCCATAATATTCCTTACTGCATTGTCTGACGAGAAATATGAGATCGAGGGCCTGAAGACCGGCGCCGATGATTATATTTCCAAGCCGATAAAGCCTGAGTTGCTGGCCACACGTATAGGCTCTGCACTCCGCCGTTTCCGCAAAGACGACGACCAGGACCAGAAGCAGGTATTCGGTGACCTCGAGATCAATAAGAGCAAGTTCACCGTTTCTTATAAAGGCGACGAGATCCTGCTCGCTAAAAAAGAATTCGAACTACTGTCGCTTCTCGCATCCAAACCTGGCCGTGTATTTCTGCGCAATGAGATACTGCAGCGCGTATGGGGTACTGACGTGATTGTGGGTGACAGAACGATAGACGTTCACATCCGCAAAATACGCCAGAAGGTAGGTATAGACCTTATTACGACAGTAAAAGGGGTAGGCTATAAATTTGAAATGCCATAATCCACATTAGCCCGTAAATATAATCTCTCTATTTAGCTTATCTTAGTATCATGTCTATACTGGATACTAAGAATCTGTCTCCACGCCTGCTGGCCATATGGTCGGCGCTGCTTATTGCAGTAGTTAATGCCTCGTTCAGCCTGCTTTTAAAATTGAGCTGGTATGTGCCGCTTGTTATTTTTGCGGCTACTTTTCTCATTGTATACTGGATATACTACACCACACTTCAGCGCTTTATCTACCGCAAGATAAAGCTGATCTACAAGTTCATTTACCAAACGAAAGCAACAAAAAGAGAAGAGTTCTTCTACGAAAATGTATTGCCGCAGAAGTCGATAGATGAAGTAAGCGAAGACGTGCAGAAATGGGCCATGCAGCGAAGAGATGAGATAGAGGTGCTGCAAGCCAATGAGCAATTCCGCAAAGAATTCCTTATGAACCTGGCCCATGAGCTACGCACACCCATTTTCTCAGTACAGGGATATATAGATACCCTTATTGGCGGCGCGCTGGAAGATGAGCAGGTGAATCGCAGGTTCCTTACGAATGCATCGAAAGGAGTGGATCGCCTGGTGCGCCTGGTGGACGATCTGGACCAGATATCGAAACTGGAATCAGGCAAAATTCCGCTGATACAAGAGTCGTTCCCTATGCAGGAGCTGATACGCGATGTGTATGAAGAGCTGTCGCTAAAGGCTAAAGAAAAAGACATACAGCTGCTTATAAAAAAGGGTACCGAACGGCCTATATTCGTAAATGCAGACAAGCAAAAGATAAAGCAGGTGCTGGTGAACCTCGTGGAAAATGCGATCAAGTACGGTAACGACCATGGCTCTGTAACTACAGGGTGCTACGAGATGGATGAGCGCCAGGTATATATAGAAGTATCCGACAACGGCCCCGGCATTGCTGAGGAGCACCTTGGCCGCGTATTTGAGCGTTTCTACCGCGCCGACCGCAGCCGGGCCAGGGCTATAGGTGGCACAGGGTTGGGGCTGGCCATAGTTAAACACATTGTAGAGGCCCACGAGCAAACAGTGAACGTGCGGAGCAAGCCGGGCGTAGGGTCTTCATTCGGCTTTACGCTCAACAAAACTGCTGCGTAGGCAGCAGCTTGGTCATTAACCGGGTAATAGCTTACTTTTGCCCCTGTTCTAAACAAATCTTAATGCTGCAGGTAACCGTTAACGACAAAAACTCCTATTCTATAACAAATGCAGACAACCAGTTTGCAATAAATGATGTTGCAGCCGGCATAGATATTAATCAGCAGCCCAACGGGCTTATCAGCATTTTGCTCAACGGGAAGAGCTATACTGCAATCGTAGAGAACATAGATAAGAAGAACAAAGAGATCACCCTGAAGGTAAACGGCCAGCTATACAAAGCCGCCATTAAGGAGCCAATAGACCTGCTGCTTACCAACATGGGCCTGGACCTGAAGGCAAACCAAAAAGCTGAGCCGGTAAAAGCGCCTATGCCCGGAATGATATTGAAAGTACTGGTAACACCCGGACAGCAGGTAAATAAAGGAGACGGCCTGATAGTGCTCGAGGCCATGAAGATGGAGAACATCCTTAAAGCCTCAGTAAGTGCCACTGTAAAAGCTATAAAAATAAGTGAGCGGACAGCAGTAGAAAAAGGCACAGTATTGATCGAAATGGAATAGCATATATGATGCCGGTCTGCAAATACATCTTAATCACGTTCTTTCATATGGCCTCAGCAGGCCTGTGTATCGGCCAGCAATCTTCTTACCTCTATATACAGGGGGATAAAAAGACCCCATTCTACGTAAAAGTAGATGGCAGGATGGCGGCCCGGTATGGGAAGAACCATTGCATATTACCAGTGCTACATGCGGGGAATATGGAGATCGAAATACTCTATCAACAAAATATTTACCCTCCCCAGGCTTTTACAATAGCTATACCTGAGCATGGCCACAAAGCGTATATGCTTAACCGCCAAGGAAACGGATACAACCTGTATGACCTTGAAGCAAAAACCTACCTGGACCCAAACCCTGAAACTGAAAAGAAAAAGCAATAAACCATGACACGAACATTAGGATGCCTTGCTGTAGCTATGATCTTTCTTTTCTCCTGCCAGCGCAGCAAACGTGAATTGCTGGTAGGCACCTGGCATGCTGTAAAGCTGGACAACCCGCAAATGGATAGCTTCTTTACGAATAGCCAGGCCTTCATAGACACTATGGGCAAAGACAGCACCCCGGATGATAACATAGCTACCTATGGCACCGCTAACATGGACAGCCTGCGCCTGGAAATGCAGCACCAATACGACAGCGCGAAAACCATGCAATACAGCGCTGTGCTGAACACTGCATTCCGGTTCAGGAAAGACAATGTAGCCGTGCTCGACTTCAATGACAACATAGACTCAGCCAAGTGGGCCATTGATGGGGATAAACTAGTGCTCGATGACCTGGGCAAAGAAACCGTAGGGCAAAAGCTGAGTATGGAAATAATGACACTGGCCGATACCGTACTGAAGCTGAAATTCATAGATAATGGAGCTTCGAGCATTGTTACCTTCCATCCGGGCGAAAAATAAACGATTGTTATTATTATCTTTACGCACTTTTTCAAAGAACTTATAGCGATTGCTGCTTAAGTTAGCAGTCGAACAACTTCAATAAAACATCATATATGCGTACTATAGCATTACGTCAGGCACTGAGAGAAGCAATGGAAGAAGAAATGCGCCGCGATCCGCGTGTGTTCCTTATGGGTGAAGAGGTGGCCCAGTACAATGGCGCCTACAAAGTAAGCCAGGGCATGCTCGATGAATTTGGCGCACGTCGCGTTATAGACACGCCGATAGCTGAGCTGGGCTTTGCGGCCATAGGCGTGGGCGCAGCTATGAACGGCACCCGCCCCATTGTAGAGTTCATGACCTGGAACTTCGCTGAACTGGCGATAGACCAGATAGTGAACCATGCTGCCAAGACGGTATCTATGAGCGGCGGGCAGTTCACATGCCCTATCGTATTCCGCGGGCCTAACGGCAGTGCGGGGCAGCTGGGCGCACAGCACTCGCAGGCGTTTGAGAACTGGTATGCCAATGTACCCGGCCTTAAAGTGATATCGACCATCAACCCATACGATGCCAAGGGACTGCTGAAGTCGGCGATACGCGATGAGGATCCGGTGGTGTTCATGGAATCGGAGTCGGCATACGGCGACCAGGGCGAGGTGCCTGAAGAGGAATACCTGATACCTATAGGCAAGGCCGCTATAAGGCGTGAAGGCACTGATGTGACCATAGTATCTTACAACAAGATGATGAAGGTGGCAATGGGTGCTGCCGACGAGCTTGCTAAAGAGAACATCAGCTGTGAAGTAATAGACCTGCGCACCATACGCCCGCTCGACTGGCAAACAATAGTAGAGTCTGTAAAAAAGACCAACCGCCTGGTGATAGTGGAGGAGCAATGGCCGTTTGCAAGCATCTCATCAGAGATATCTTACCGGATACAGAAGGAAGCATTTGACTACCTCGACGCGCCGATACGCCGTATATGCTCAGCGGATGCGAACATGCACTATGCACCAAACCTGGTGGCACAATACCTGCCTGATGTGCCGCGCACTGTGCGCCTGATAAAAGAGGTAATGTACCTTGTAAAATAACGTTACTAAACTATAGAGTTGAACAGCCGGGAAAACCCGGCTGTTTTTATTTCCTTTCTATTCGTTCCAGAAGAAGAGCACAAAAATGGCTCCGGCAAGGAATAGCAGCGACGCCAGCAGCATCAACAGTGACCTCTTAGTGAATCTACGTGCAGCCATTATTTTGCGCCCTCCTGTGCCATTAGGTTAAACTCGCGTGATACATTCGTGTTTGGTCCTTCGACCTGCTTACCATCCTTGTCTACAAGCGTAAGGGTTACTTTACTCTTGCCTGTGCCCAGGTTGTTGATAAAACGCGGCTCCCATTTATCGAGGGTTACTGATGTGGCCTCACCTGAAGCCGGTGCTATGTCTGCCTTTACCTTGTAGCCATCGGCTGCGGGCTCAAAATTCCATATGTAATAATCAAGCAGCACATTGGTAGTATCGCCAGCGAAGTAATCGCCTTTGGGACGGCTGTAGAATACCATTGGAGTCTTTACGTCTTCAAGTTTTTTAAGGTTGCCTTTCTCATCGATCTTAAAGTGATATACGAGCGCTGCACCTTTGCTCTTTATAGACTCGTGATAGGAGCGCGAGAGGAATGCCATAAGATAGTGCTCGGAATTATCGGCGAGCGTCACTTCGTTCTTAGGCTCGTATAGCGCTTTGTATGGTAGGTTGTCGAGGATGAAGTGAATGTGCTGACCCTGGGCTGAGTTATTGCACATCTTATTGTCTTTATCAGACGTCTGCATTTTCAGCTCATAGTTCTTCACGTTGAAGTTGAATGTCACTTTAGCAGAGTCTGCGCCCACCTTTTCTGCCTTTACTGCACCTATGCCGAGGGCGGCGCCGGGAAACTCGGGTGATGGCGTTACTGCAGACAGTGCTATCGGCTGCCGTGCGGCGGCAGCGGCAACAGTATCGGTTTTGGTGGTTGTCGATTCTGTAGTGGTGCTGCTATCGTTACAGGCGGTGAGCGCAGTAATGCCGGCAGCGGCTACAGTAGCGAGGATGCGTGTTTTCATTGGTTTCATCTATTTACATCAAAAGTACTTTCTTATTTTGAATAACGGGAATGGAGCGATGGTATGGCGTTGCAGTATCCCTTGCGCACATTGCTCAGGGATTTTCACTTTTGACTAACTTATTGATAATCAGTAGCCAGCGTTTATAAAGTTGCGCACTTTTTGCTCAGGTGTGCAATGTGGTGTGCAACCCATAAACAATCCTGCTTTTGCATGGCGCATCCAAAGATCCTTTCCTGCTACACGGCGGATGCCAGCCGGGTAATGAAATATTAAAACCAGCAGCACTTATGGCCTATTGATGTTTAAACTAATGTCGGGTCATTACTATCAATCGTTGCTGCTTGTGCCACAAATACTATTCCGTTTTTGCGAATTGTGGATATCTTTTTTGAGATGGCAGTAACCAAGTATAATGAAGTTGTTAGGAATTGACGCTATTAAACAATTCCTGCAAATCAATTTCGAGACCCGGTAGCACAGATGATGTAATGATATCGCCGGCAGCCATGACGCGGGACATGTCGTATACGCCATCGATGAGGGTGTAGCAAACAAAAGTATTGTCCTGCGGGGAGACTACCCAGTATTCACGAACGCCTGACTCCTCATATATCTCGTACTTGTTGCGCAATTCCTTGGAGTTGTTGCCTGGCGACAGTACCTCAATAACGATATCGGGCGCGCCAAGGCAGCCACGGTCATCAAGCTTTGATTCATCGCAAATGACACAGATATCGGGCTGGAGCACGGTAATAATATCCTTGTCTTCCTTAGACCGCCGCGGTAGCCGAACATCGAAAGGCGCTATGTAGACCGAACATTTATTATTTTTCAAAAAAGACCACAACTGACCATATATCTCCCCTGCTATCTTTTGGTGCATCCGGTTAGGAGCGGGACTCATTTTGAAAATATGCCCCTTGATCAATTCTACACGCTCTTCAAATCTCCACTTGAGATAGTCAGCATAGGAATATACTTTGTTAGGATCAAGCTCAGCTAATGTCATAGGCACAATTTAATGCAATTTACTAAAATCGGTTATCGTAAAAAATGCCCTGCGCGTGAGGGTGGGGGCAAGCCCCACCCCTACAGTCCATTCTTTAAACTTATTCGGCCTGTTTGCTGATACAGGCTGCACCTTGCTTTAAAACAATGTCATCTGGTTATTGCCGGGTCGGCGGAAGTCTTTGGTGTTGAGCTCTACCCTATCCTCATTGAGCTTGTATTTTTTGCAGTAGATATCAAATTGCATTTTTATGAGCTCTGCAAATTTGCCATCTCCTACTATGCGGTTGCCCCAGCGGCTGTCGTTTACTTTACCATCGTGGCATTCGCTTATCTGGTGCCACACTTTATCGGCACGATCGGGGAATGCCTTGTAAAGCCAGTCTTTGAATATACCGCCAATGGCGCCATTGAGCCGCACTACTGTATAGCCCGCCCAGCGCGCCCCTGCTTCACTGGAGGCCTTTAGTACATCGTGCATGTGCATGTCGTTGAGGCCGGGTATCAGCGGTGCATTCATAATGCCGGTGGGCACTCCGGCTTTAGCCATTGTCTCTACCACCTTGAGCCGCGAACGATATGATGCTGTGCGAGGCTCGAGCACACGGCGCAGGTCTTCATCGAGCGATGTGATGGAAGAAAATACGCGTACCAGGTTGTGCTTAGCCAGTTCCTGTATGATGTCGAGATCGCGCAGCACGAGGGCGTTCTTAGATAGAATGCCTACCGGGTTTCGATACTCGAGGCATATCTCCAGCAGCGCCCTGGTAATGCGCATTTTCCGCTCTATAGGTTGGTAGCAATCGGTATTGCCGCTAAGCGATATGGTAGCGGGCACCCAGTTCTTGTTGTCGAAAAACTTGCGCAATAAAGCGGGGGCATTCTTCTTCACAACGATACGGCTTTCGAAGTCGACCCCGGCGCTGTAACCCCAGTATTCGTGCGAGTTGCGCGCATAGCAATAGATGCAGCCATGCTCACACCCCTGGTATGGATTGGCGGAGTACATCATACCCACATCGGGACTGGTGACGGCGTTGACGAGCGTTTTACTGTCATCAATGATATACTCTGTCTGCCGTTTTTCTTCTTCCCAATCGTCTATTGCTTCAGGGTGCTCCTGTACGTATTCGCCTTTGAGAAACCTGTTTTTCGGGTTGTATTGGGCTCCTCTGCCTTTGTCGTATCTGTCGTTAGCGAGTTGGTTTATCATAGCTCTGTGTTTTTTGCGCCTGCGTTACTATGTTTTGTGCCCATGTTACCCTACTTTTTCTTTTTTTGCCAAAAAGAAAAAGTAGCAAAAAGAAAAGGGCATTTTGGGCAATCGCTCCCCGTCCGAACGGAGTTCATCCGGGCGGGCGCTGCCCAAAAGATAGCTCTACGCTGGCGACGCACTGCTCTATTCAACTTGGTGGCGCTGGTATTTTGGCTATCACTTGCTGCTATTTAGCATAGCTACTGAGGCAGCTTCTTATCAACTATTTAGCTTTGGCTCATCCTTCTACGCCAAAATAAGGCGCCATCATATGCTTGGCTGCCAGCTACTATCAGCGGTTTTACTCTTCATTTTATTTTTCAGCTGCGCGGCTTGTTTATCTCCGCTCTTATTTACCCGTGTCGTAAATAACTGCTTTAATTCATTTTTAGAAGAGGTGCCCCACACGTTCGTGGTGCGGGGCACCGGGGATTGTACTTACTACTTGTTTGCTTTATCTTTCTATTCTTAGTCGTCTGCTCTTAAAACGTCGGTATAACTATCAGGGGTTTCGTGGTAGGTGTAGTCGTCCTCTTCTTTTGGCGGTGGGGGTGGGGGCTTTCGCTTTATCTTTATTTCGCGCGGCTTGCCGGCGGCTTCGTCCTCTTCGAGCAAATGCTTGTTCACTATTTTACCTTGAACATTGCCAAGGTCGCGCACGGAGCCGAAACCTACTGCGTCTTTCATCACGTACTTGTTGATGAGCTCACTGCCTTTTCTAACAATGTTCTTCTGGTCGTAGTCGTCCTTGATCTTGTACACTATTTTGCGCAGCAGGTCTTTTTTAAGGCGGTTGTCGAACAGGCTGTATTGCAATACCGTGTCTTTGACAAACGACTGTATGGCCACGGTAAGGTTAGTGACCTTGCCGGTAAACAACGTCGGCAGGCTGCGTGTGCGCTCAAATTCGCCCATGCGCTGTTTGATATAGCTCCGCATTTCCATAGCGTCTTGCAGCGGGTCTGCAAGCTTTATGGTGGTATCCCACGATGTATTATCTCGATACCGGATAGCAAAAGACACCTCGCGGCAAAACATACCGCCGGTGACCATGCGCTGCTCCAGGCGCGTGCAGAGCGAGATGAGCATCGACTCCAGCTGCTGCGGATCGCCGGCCTGCGCGCTGCTCATGGTGCGGGTGGCGCTCATGGTGCGGTTCTCCCCCCTGTTGATCATATCGACCTCGCCAAAATTGAGCCTGCGGTGCCAGTAGTCGCCCACTACGCCGCCAAACGCCTTACGCAGCAGGGCGGGCGAAGAATGCCGCATCTGCACAGGTGTGTTGATCCCAATCATCTTCAGGCGCCGCTCGTTGCGGCCGGCTATACCGGGCAGGTCGGTAAGCGCCATCGTGCCCAGCTTCTCATCTATATTGTCTTCTGTGATCACCACCAGGCCATCGGGCTTCTGCAGCTCAGTACCTACTTTGGCCAAAAATGAGTTAGGCGCTATGCCTATGGAGCACTTCAGGTAATCGTATTTTTCGGCGATATCAGCCTTAACTCTGCGGGCGATATCAGTAAGGTCGTTATACACCAGGTGATAAGACCTGAAATTGACCACAGCCTCATCAATACTTTTGGGTATCACATCGTCGCAATACCGGCGCAGTATATTCATAACCACAACGTGTATCTCCCGGTACCAGGCAGGATGCGTAGGGGTGGTTATCATCTGCGGGCACAATTCCCTGCAATCGCGCAGGCGCATACCTGATTTAATTCCAAATTGCTTGGCCTCAATAGAGGCTGCTATCACTGCGGCATTGGGACTATCGTATGTGAGCACTCCGAGCGGCTTGCCGCGCAACTCAGGATGGCGCTGCTGCTCGCAACTGGCAAAGTAACTATTCATGTCAATATACATGACAAGAGGAGTCTTGTCGGTGCCCATTGAGTTACTGAAGTAGTCGCGCTTGTGTTTCACAAGGCTAAGATAGGGTATTTTGTCAATTTAATTGGAAATATTTAATGACAAAATTATTGGAGAGCGTGTAGCAGCGAGGAATTATTGGTGTAGCGTGAGGATAGCTCCTACGGAGCAAAACCCATAAAACGTGGCAATGTGCTACCAAGCGGTAGCTCCTAACGGAGCAGAACTACGGAAATTCTGCAAATGTATGGGCGATGCAAAGAGAGCGTTTGCCCGGAACAATGCAAGGGGTAGCTTCTAACGGAGCAGAACGGTGAATTGGCTGGCATTTCTACAGAGCGGCAGCTCCTAACGGAGCAGAACGGCGCAAGTTTGCAAATGTATGCGCGATGCGACAAGGACAATTGCTCCGGAACAATGCAAGGTAGCCCCTACAGAGCATAACGGTAATTGGCTGGCATTTCTACAGAGCGGTAGCTACTAGCGGAGCAGAACTGTGCAAGTTTGCAAAATGTATGGGCGATGCAAAGAGAGCGTTTGCCCGGAACAATGCAAGGGGTAGCTCCTAACGGAGCATAACGGTAATTGGCTGGCATTGCTACAGAGCGGTAGCTCCTAGCGGAGCAGAACTGCGTTATGCAATCTCACTTGATTAAAATGACCACTGTTGCGTTTCTGCATTCGCCGGGTAGCTCCTACGGAGCAAAACCAATTTTCAATGAATGCTACCAAGCTATAGCCCCGCTGGGGCAAATTATGCTATGCAATTGCTAGTTGAAAATAGGTACTCGTCTCCCCTTTGCATTTTCCCTCCCTTTTTATTTATCTTTAAAACCTTGAGCAAGTGTTTCGCAGTTAACAATTTAGCTGTGAATATAGGCTCAGCTGGTCGCGATTCGGCAGGGATAAACCCCGGCCCTATCCTTCGGCGAAAGCTCAGGATGAGGGAGGTGTTATTGCGTACCCTTGCGACCGTTCAATCACTGCTTGAAATATATTTGATTAATGGCGAAGAAACAAAATACACCACCTAACCGGCCGCAGCAGCAACCTGCGGGCAGGCCGGTGGCTGCACCTAAACAACCGGTGCAGCGGGCTGCGGCGGTCCCTGTCGATACCGACTCATCTAAAGGATTTGCGGGTAAGTATACCGATATGGTACTTGCCGGGGTAATAGCATTGGTCACTTATTTATTCCTACTGCCTTGCATGGATAATAAGCTCACTAACTGGGACGACCTGGGCTATGTGATCACCAACCCCCTTATCAAGAACCAAACATCAGAGGGACTGTCGAAAATATTTTCATTTGGCAACCCACTTGCTGCTACGGTGATGGGCAACTATCACCCGCTGACCATAGCGCTCTACTGGTGGGAATATGGCAAGGTAGGGCTGGAGCCCTGGCTGTACCACTTCGACAGTGTGCTGTTTCACCTGCTGGTGACGCTGGCCGTGTATGGCTTTGTGAAGGTAATGACGCGCCGCACGGTGGCTGCTGCCGTGGCTGCGTTGCTGTTTGGCCTGCACCCTATGCACATAGAGTCGGTGGCGTGGGTAGCCGGAAGAAAGGACCTTATCTATGGCTTCTTCTTTGTGCTGGCAATGACCACTTACCTGTTTTATGTGCGCAGCGAGCGAAAGAAAATAATGTGGTATGTTGTTACGCTGCTTCTATTCGCTCTCTCGCTAATGGCAAAATCGGTGGGGGTGACGCTGCCGGTAGTGCTATTGTTGCTCGACTATTTTGAGAACCGCCCGGTGGCATGGAAAGACCTGTTTAAGAATGGTAACCTCACGAGCAAAGGCACACTTATAATGATTGCCGACAAGGTGCCATTCCTTGCCCTGTCAATTTTATTTGGCGTGCTCTCTATAAAGGCACAGGCAGATATAGGCGCGCTGGGTACGCTTGACGTGAATTTTACCGGCATCGAACGGTTTGCGCTGGGCTTCTATGCGCTGACTACTTATCTGTGGAAAGCGATAGTACCGGTGGGCATGACCAACTTCTACCCCTACCCGATAAAAGAAGGTTCGCTGGCTGGTGTCTATTACGTATATCCCATGCTGATACTAGCACTTGGCATAGCACTACTGTGGTTTGGCCGGAAGAACAAGATAGTAATGTTCGGCTTTGCTTTTCTCGTGGTAAACCTTTTGCTGCTGCTGCAATTTATACCTGTAGGTGGGGCAATATTCTCAGACCGCTATAGCTACATCCCCTACCTGGGCCTGTTCCTGATAGCGGGATGGTTCGTATCGAATTATTTTGAGTCGAGGGAAAAGCAAGGTACTGGCAAAATAGTGCTTGCGGCTACGGTGATATACTGCCTGGTGCTGGGCGGGCTGAGCAATGCCCGCGCCAAAGACTGGTATGACTCTGTGAGCCTGTGGAAAGACAATATAGAGAAGCACCCTACATCGCCTGTGGGCTACTTCTACCTGGGGCAGGAATATTACAGCCGGTTTGAAACGGCCAAGACGCCACAGGAGCGGCAGGCACTGGGCGACTCAGCGTTCTTCTACTTCACAAAATCTGTAGAGCGTAAGCCAGACTACATAAATCCGATAGTGTGCATAGGAGAATACCAACGCAGCACAGGGCAAATTGAGGCGGCGAAAAAAACCTACCTGCGCGGCATGGAGATAGATCCGAAGAATGAAAGTGTATACCTGGGGCTGGGCGTAGTGTATGCGATCCAGCAAAAATTCGACTCGTCGGAAGCCGCATTCCGCAAGGCTGTGTCGCTGAAGGATTATTATCCTGAAGGACAAAGCAACTTTGCCAACTTCTTTTACATCACAGGCAAGACCGACTCTGCGCTGGCCCACTACGCAATAGCCATAGCGCAGAACCCGGATGCCTACATACCGTACATGAACAGGGGCAACATATACATGAAGCAGCAACGGTGGAAAGATGCACTGGCCGACTTTGACCGTGCTACGCTTATAAGGCCGGAGGCCGGCGAGCCTTTCTATAATCGCGGAGCTTGCTATATGCAACTGGGCAACCAGGCAAAAGCTAATGAGGATATTGCAAGGGCAAAGGCGCTGGGGTATGCTCCGAAGTAGACAAACCAACCCCAAACCCCTAAAGGGGCTTCCCCTTATTGCGTACCCGTTCGCTTAAAATGAAGACGCTTTGCTCAGTTATAGTGCCGTTTCTTTTTGCGGCGCTCATTCATCACATCAAATCTCGCGTGCATAACATGGGGAAGCCCCTTTAGGGGTGTGGATTATTTCTCTATTAGATAACACTTGCGGTGCAGCTTGCCCTGGAAGTCGAACGGAGTGGTGGCTGCGGTGATGTCTTTTACCGTTAGCGCAGGTATGCTGTCGCGGTCGAGTTGGAAGTCGCGGTAATTATTGCTGAAGTAAATCTTGCCGGTCTCGGTGCAGCCTTTCAATAACTTTTTGAGCAGGAACACATGGTCGCGCTGCACATCGAAGTTATCTTCCATGCGCTTGCTGTTAGAGAATGTGGGTGGGTCGCAAACAATTATATCGTAGGTATCGGCAGGCATATAGTCGAGCCACTCTATCACGTCGCCATGTATAAGGTCGTGCTTATCTTCGTTGTACAACTTGTTGTATTGCAGGTTACGCTTAGCCCAGTTGATGTAGGTCTTCGAAAGGTCAACAGACGTTACACTGCGGGCGCCGCCATGGGCAGCATACACGCTGAATGAGCCCGTGTAGCAAAAGAGGTTGAGGACGTTCTTGCCCTTTGATTCGTCGCGTACCATACCACGGGTAATGCGGTGATCGAGAAATAGCCCCGTATCGAGATAGTCGGTAAGATTGATAATGAAATTGAGGCCTCCCTCGGGTACTATGCGCTCTACCTTTTCTTCGCCAAATTTCTCGTACTGCCCCTGCCGACCCGCTTTGCGCTGGCGCACTTTCATGTAAATATTCTCAATTGGTATCTGCAGCACATCGGCAATTACCTGCCTGCAACCCTGTAGCCACGCCTCGTGCTCTTCGTCCTCCATGCCGTGGCGGCGCTTATACTCCGCCGCGTGTACTACGCCATTGTACCAATCTATAGCAAATGGAAACTCCGGCAGATCGTGATCGTAAAAACGATAACAGGCGATCTCCTGGCGGCGGGCCAGCTTGCTGAAGTGCTTGTGCACCTTCAGCAGGCGATTTTGAAACATGATGAGCTTATCTGACACTACAAACCAATTGTGCCCAAAAGTAGTAAGTAATGTGAATTAACGGTAAATCAACACAAACTAATGCCGCGGAAAGACGATTAGCTTCACGCCTTGCCATGCCGGGCACTTAGCTTTACATGCAATAACGCACCTTATAACGCGTTCTATAGTCCCTTATGATCAAGACACTTTTACTCTTGCCCTTTGCGGCTATGCTATCGCTCAGTGTAAGCGGGCAAATAATACATACACTGGCAGGCAACGGCACTGCCGGGTATAGCGGCGACGGCGGCACCGCCACGCTGGCTCAGCTCAATGGCCCGTTTGGGATAGCGGCTGATGCTATGGATGTGTATATAGCGGACAGGCTTAACAACTGTGTACGCAAAATAAACGCCGGCGGCATTATCACAACAGTAGCAGGTAATGGCACGGGGGGATATGCCGGCGATGGAGGGCCGGCAACTGCCGCGCAACTCTTTAATATCACCGGCGTGGCGGTAGACGCCGGGGGCAATATCTACATCGCAGACAAATCGAACAACAGGATACGGAAGGTAAACAGTGCAGGCATCATCTCTACAATTGCTGGTAATGGTACTGCCGGATACAGCGGCGATGGCAGACCTGCTATTGCAGCGGCAATAAACGCTCCACGTGGTGTAGGGGTGGACGGCGGCGGGAACGTATACATAGCCGATGCCGGTAGCCAGCGTGTGAGAAAGATCGATGGCAGTGGGACTATCTCCACTATCGCCGGTACGGGAGTAGCGGGATTTAGCGGTGATGGCGGACCCGCTGTTTCGGCACAGCTATATGGCCCTTATAACATAGCCATAGATGCAGGAGGCAACATTTACATAGCCGATGTGGACAATAACAGGATAAGAAAAATAAGTGTCACCGGTATCATAACAACCGTTGCCGGTAATGGTGCAGCTGGATACTCGGGAGATGGCGGTGCAGCTACTGCTGCCGCGCTCCACAAGCCTATAGGTGTAGCTGTGGACACCGCACGCAACCTCTTTATAGCTGATGGGTGGAATGCCCGCATTCGCAAAGTAAGCAGCACAGGCATCATCACTACAATAGCGGGCAATGGCACACCGGGCTATAGCGGCGATGGTGGCGGGCCCGCTGATGCGCAGCTAAACAACCCGTATGGTGTGGCGGTACGAAATAACGGCAGTGTGTTCATTGCGGACTATGCGAACAATAGGATACGGTTTCTTACCGTGCCTACCGAAGTGAATACCGGAAACACCAGGTTGCCGGGTATGGCGCTTTACCCTAATCCTTCATCCAAAAATTTCACAGTAGAGGTATCGACACCTGTGACCGAAATGATGCGGGTGTTAGTGGTCGCTATGGATGGCAGGATCGTTGCCCAGACAGACGCATGGAGCAATGCTCCCACACGTATCGCCGCAGAACCGGAGGGCGTATATCTGGTGAAGGCGATAACCTCGTGGGGTGTCATCAGCAAAACAATTGTGGTGATACAAAACTAAAAAGAGCGAAGCAACCGCTCCGCTCTTTCTGAAATATTAATGCGCTTTTTAATTTTTTATTACCTGTATTGACTGCCTTGCTCCGTCCTTTTCAATAACAGCTATGTATACACCCGGTGCCCACGTGGCCGCGTCTAAAGCATACGTAGCGCTGGCACCACTTACGTTCGCAACGTCCGTTGAGATCACTTTACCGGTAAGGTCGTGGATACCTACATTGTAGCTACCTGCTGCAACATTGCTGAAGAGTATATTCAGCTGGCTTGCAACGGGGTTGGGATAGGCGCTCACATGCAGCGATGAGCTTAAGTCGTTAACTGCAGTGTTATCACGATTTTCCTGCAGTACTATATGTTTTGTGGTCCACTGATCGCCTGCATCCTGTACATTGTTGTTGTTGACCGCGGCCAGTGCTACCCATATAGACACCTTACCTGTTTTAGCAACCGGGGCAGTCCAGTAGAAGTAGCTTTCGTATACTGCACCCGGGCCTCCGTTCGTGTCCAGTATCGCACGCAATGGCGTATAAGCCTCTACAAGATTTACCCTGTAGTTGGCCGATCCGGCATAGTAGCTGACGCCTGTGTCGAGGTTTGAAGTTTGTATGATACCCGCATTAACGGGCACCGGTGAGGAAAACGAGTCTTTTATTACTCCTGCCTGGAAACCAAATTTTTTCAGGCCGAAGTGCGCCTGATTGACTGCTCTAACCGTGATCTTGTACGTCTTGCCTGCTACATAGGTTGTCTTATATAGTCCTATGGAGTCCACCTTAATCTCGAGGTCAATAGCGGGACTGGCCGAGCCGTTGTGACACGACGAACCCGACGAGCCACAGCCTGCACTGTTGCCCATGCTGGTCTCGGCCCCGGTATGGTCGTAGCCGTTGCCGGCAGAGCCATCGATGAAGCTGTTGAAGCCTACATAAGATCCAACCATAAGGGTTAATAGTAAAAGTTTCTTTTTCATCTAAAATGATTTAACTGTAAACTTTGCTTTGAAGTAAAAATAGAAAAATAATTCCCGGAAACAAACTTCCGCGCAGAATTCCCGAACAAAAAAGCGGCTGAAGTTTGTGCTCCAGCCGCTGTGTATTTGTGCTTACTATTACTTGCTTACTACGAAGTGGAACACTTCATTAACGCCTTCTGAGCTCACACGCATGATGTACGAGCCTGGGGCAAGGTCGCTGCCAAGGGCCACCTGCTGGCTCACAGCACCACCCTGTGGCACCGCGCTGCCACGGTATATCACCTGGCCAAGCATATTAGTTACTTCTATTGCCAGAGCCTGATCAGACCCACCTGTTATAGTACCATTGAGCGTAAATGCCCCTGTATTCGGGTTAGGGAACAAGGAGAATTCAGAGGTTCCTACCGCAGTAGCGTTCACACCAAGAGAACTGTGAATGATAATGGTATTGCTTTGGCCGGTAGTACCCGTTGCGCAAGGCGGATTACCCGTAACCCTGCAGTATACCAGTACCGACCGGTAGATAGGCATACTATATGATGAACTAGTAGCACCTGGCACGGGCACATCGTTTACATACCATTGGAACGTGGGGGCGGCACCACCATAAGTGACATTGGAATAAAAGGTGAACACCTGGCCAAGATATACAAGGTCAAGGGGTGCAGTAGTGGTGGTGATAGTTACCGATGGTGTCACTCCTGCAGGATATACATTGATGTACAGGTTGTCTGTAGATGGATTAGGCGCAGCGCAAATGCTGTCTACGGTCATCCATAGGGTTATGAAGTCACCATGAGTGGGCACATAAGTGAACGTATCACCTATTGCTGTATCTACTGTGAATTTCTGCCACACAAACCCTGGGTTAGGTCCGCCATTAACGGCATTTGCAACGAACATCACAGGAGTGCCGGCACAGATAGGATCAGTGGCAGGGAACCTTGTAATAGATACAGAAGCTGGCAGCGGAGTCCGCACCTTGAATGGCTTAGTTACATAACAACCCGATACCAGCGTGTAAGAGATGGTAACAATACCCGGGCTTGCCCCGATGATCTGGCCTGTTGTAGCTATTGCAGTAGCAATAGTGCCATCGCTGCTGCTCCAGTTGCCGCCGGGCACTGTATTGGTGAGCGTAACTGAGGCACCCTGGCAAACGCTGTCCGGACCTGCTATAGGCAGCGGAGAAGCATCAACCACAATCGGGGCGGTAGTGATGCAACCGTTAGGCAGCGCATAAGTGATCACCGTGGTGATGCCAACGGATAAGCCCGTTACCACACCTGTTGGCGATACAGGAACCATCGGATTACTGCTGCTCCATGTGCCGCCTGGTGTTGTATTGCTGAGTGTTGTTGATGTGCCTGAACAAACGTTGGTAATACCAGTGATATTTGCAGGCGACATATTTATAGTTACCTGCTTGGTAGCCGGTGTACAGCCGAGTGTAGAATAAGTGATGTTCGTAGTACCCGGATACATACCGGTAACAACGCCAACGCTGTTTACAGTTGCAGTTGTATCTGAGCTGCTCCAGGAGCCTGTGGTCACAGACTCATTGAGTGTTATCGTTCTGCCTGTGCATACTATAGAAGGACCTGTGATAGCCGTAGGGGCCGTACTTACCCTCATGCCACGTGTCACCAGGCAAGAACCCAGCGCATAGGTGATTGTGGTAGTGCCATATGAAACACCGCTAACCACGCCTGAGGTAAAGCCTACTGTAGCAATGCCCGGTACGCTGCTTGTCCATGTGCCACCTGTAGCAGTGTTACCAAGTGCTGCAGTTGCACCTATACATACCGCGGTATCGCCGGTAATAGGACCGGGGATCGGGTAAACAGAAGCCACGGCTGTTGCGTAGCAACTGGTTGAGGTAAGCTGATAAGTTATTGTTGATGTACCGGCAGTAACGCCTGTAGCAACACCCGAAGAGTTGATGGTAGCTATAGCAGGGAATGCGCTGCTCCATGTGCCGCCAGATGTAGCATTGGTAAGTGTAGTGGTAAAGCCGATGCACATACCCAGCGGGCCTGCAATTGCAGCCGGAACCGGGTTAACCGTGATCGACTTTGTAACCGCAGGACACGAGGCCAGTGTGTAAGAAATTGTGGTGACACCTGCTCCCGCACCGGTAACAATACCCGAAGATACCCCCACAGTAGCTATGCCGCCACTTGCTGAGCTCCATGTGCCCCCTGAAGATGGGTTAGTGAATGTAGTGGTAGCGCCAACGCACACTACAGATGCACCTGCAATGGGTGCCGGCGGAGCATATACTGTAACTACCGCAGTAGTATAGCAGCCTGTGGATGCAAAGGTATAGGTAACCGTTGCTGTACCTGCAGCAACTCCGGTAACAATACCTGAACCTGCGCCAACGGTAGCAGTTGTGGTGGGCGATATTGTCCAGCCGCCGCCTGAGCTAGCTGTAGAAACTGTAGTTGTAGCGCCCTGGCAAGTACCCAGTGAACCGGTGATAGCCGAAGGCGGTGGATTAATGGTCAGCGTCAGTGTGTATGTATTTGTACATAGTGTAGTCGAGTTCCTTATCGTTAAAGTACCCGTATAGGTATTCGCAGCAGTACCTGCCGGAATGCTAACTGATATAGGGCTTGCGAGCGCAGAGAATGTTGTAACATTGGTAGGCCCGGCGGGCGACCACGTTAGTGTGTACTGGTTTGGCGTGCCCAACGAACCGGTATAAGCAAATGAAGCTGAAGATGCTGCGGCAGGGTTGTAGCACACAGTAGCTGCGGTGGCAAGGCCCGAAAGGGAAACAGCCTGCACCGTATAGGAGTTAGGAGTGGTAGGATGCGTTGTTACGGTATTTACGTCTGTGGCAACAAGCCCGGTAGTTGGATTTGCAAAAATCGATCCGGTCGTTGTTTGCGCTATAACGTAGTACTGGATCACATCGCCACCGGCCACGCCGCCCATTGTTGCAGGCGAGATAACGAATGACCATGTGCCGCTTGTGGCGGTGCCGCTGAGCAGGGTACCAGTAGTGTGGAACCAAGGCCCTGCACCCTTGCGGAAATAAATTTGTGGCATAAGGCCACCGGTAGTGTTTACACCAACCCCTGAAGTGATCGTAACAGGATTCAGCGTTACGTCGGCTGTTGAGCAGGTATTAGCCAGTGTAGTATAGTTTACAATATCAGAGGGAAGCTCATCGGCACCCATTGTTGGTATTGTTGGGTTCCTGGTAGCGCCATCGATATCTGTAGTAACAGAAGCTATGAACTGGCCCGTTTGCAGTGGATAGTTAGCCGCGACATTCTGCAAGTGCATATCTGTTCCGGAGACGAATACAGGGTTCAATGTTATAGAATTAAGGTTGCCGCCAAAACCAAGCTGTACCTGGGCGATGGTGGTACGGTTGACACCTCCGATATTACCGAGCACTCCTGAAGATGCATAGTAATCGTTATAGTTGATCGCGGAGAACACTGTGCTGGGTGAACTACTGTAGATAGCTGTACGCGTAGTGGCGCCCCCGGCCTGGCTGTTTACGAGTATATTATCGCGCAGGTTTACACCGCCTGCGGTGAGGCCGGCTTCCAGGTTAATGGCTGCAGTACCAAACCCGGCGGCCTGTGGTGTTATCAGATTTATTGTATTGAAGTAGATATTATAACCACCACCGGCACCCAGCAGCGGAGACAAAATGATACCATAGCCGTTAGAATTGAACGCCATGCTCCCCGCAAAACCGCTTGTTGACCAGACATTGTAGATAATGTTATTGAACACATTGATACCCGATGCTGCGGAGCTTGAAGACAACCAGATACCATTGCAGCCAAAAGTTGCAGCTGTGTTATTTACGCCGCTGATCACATTCCTGGAGATGTTACCTCCTGCCATGCCTCCATATATCATTATACCTGTAGGAGTACTGGCAGTGTTAGCTACAACGCCGCTAATGATGTTATTAGAGATGTTGAAGTTGCTGCAGTTCTGAAGGATCATACCCCTGAAACCCATGGTGGTAAAATTATTATCAGTGATGGTCCAGTTTGCATCATATGGCGCTGTTGCGTACCCAAAAAGGTAGATACCATTCTGCACATTGGTAAAGCCGTTGTTCTGGATAGTATTGTTGCTGTTGGCCGCTATCGCAGCTGCACCTATCGCACCGGTGTTCCCGGTCAGTATCCCTGAAACAGTTGTACCTGCTGAGAATCCCTGGAAATTACAGTTCTTTATAGTATTGTTCGTTGCGCCATCTGCAGCGGTAGCACTGGATATCCAGATCACAGTTTCCGTAGCAGTAGCGCTGTTGTTCCTCATTGTCAGGTCACGTGTTGTTCCCCCCGCCGTGTTCGATCCGTCAATGGTAACATTGTCGGACCCGCGCATCTGGAGGATGGCCGGAGTGATATTGCCCGATATTGTAGGCGTGGCAGCGGCTGCCGGCTTTATGAGGATAGAAGTATAGCTTGCACCACCGGTGCCGCTACTATTAAGTATCGACTGCACAAACTCAGTGGTATTGGCTGTAACACTAACGGTGACAGCCCCCTGGTGCGTGCCCGCGTTGATGGCATTCACTGCACCATTCAGCGTAGTATAGGGTGTGGGGCCCATTACACCGGCTGTGGCAGTAACACTTATCTGCGAATAGGACCGGAGAACAGACAACAGGGTAATGGCCAGAAAACAAATGAAGAAGTAGCTTTTTCTCATGACACCTTTTTTTATAAAATTATTGCGGTTTGCTCTTTTACGCATATGCGAACAATGCAGCCGGAGCCACAATGTAAAATTTTTGTGAAATTTCTATAAACTTACGACAAAGCAGAAACTTAATCAAAAAATGACATGGTTTTTTTTGTGAAACAACCAGCCAAGCATCAATTATTAATTGAATATTAAACGTACTGAGGTAGAGCGGCAAAAAGGGGTGCTGCCTGAGGAAAAGTGATGGTGCTCCACCCTAGGTTATCGTTCTGAAAACGGAGTATCTAAGTATCATTTCCAATGCCACGAGCAGGACCGCCAGCATGGCAAAAGGAAAGAAAAGCTCCGCATAGTGCTTATATGACGTAATATCCACTTTCGTCTTCTCGAGCTTGTCAATATCATTGTACACTGCCTCCAGGGCCCGGTTGCCGGTAGCCCTGAAATATTGCCCGCCTGTTTCGACAGCCATTTTGCGCATCAGGCGCTCATCTATCTCCACCGGCACCATTTGCTTTTGTATGCCAAAGGGGGTCTTAACGGGCATCAGAGCCTGGCCCATAGTGCCAATACCGATCGTATATATCCTTATCTTAAATGCTTTGGCCAACTCTAATGCGGTGAGCGGATCTATAAGGCCCATGTTATTGACGCCGTCAGTCATCAGTATTATTACCTTGCTCTTGCCTTTGGCATAGCGCAACCGGTCTACAGCCGTAGCCAGCCCCATGCCTATAGAGGTACCGTCAGATACCATCCCATTCCTTATCTGGGCTATTTGCTCCTTCAGCACATTGTGATCTACTGTGATGGGGCACATGGTAAAGCTCTCGCCCGAAAATATCACCAGGCCCATGCGGTCGCCGGGTCGCTGATCTACAAATTTGAGTGCAACTGCTTTTGCGGCCTCAATCCGGTTGGGCTTAAAATCCTCTGCCAGCATACTGCCCGACACATCCATACTCACCACCATATCAATACCCTCTGAGTCGATATTCTCGGTGGTATTGCTCGACTGCGGCCTTGCGAGCGCTACAATGAGGGACACCAAGGCAAGTATACGCAATACAAAAAGAACAGGCCGGTAGCGCGCCTTGCCACCGGAAGCGGCAGGGTTTATTCCGCCCAGCGTAGTAAGCCTCAGCGAGGGGCTGTCATTTTTTTTGCCCTTCAGATGCCACCATATCATAAACGGTATAAACAGCAATAAAGCAAAGAATGCCGGATGTGCAAAAGTGATATGTTTCCAGTCCAGTAGCTCTTTCATGTCTATGCGTTGGGGGTTTCAGTTGGCGGCACTGCCTCTGCCGGCTTTGATGAGGCCACAAACTCCTTAGCCTTATCCATTGCGTCCATATGCTCCTGCGGCAACGGCTCAGCCTTTGCAAATTTTGCCAGGTCTGCCGTTGAAAGTATTGTGGCAAGTATACTATGATACGGCTGCAGCTCGCGATGGTATTGCACTTTATACAGCAGCTCATCTGTAGTAAGCTCCATGGCAGGCGTGTGGAAGCGCTGCTCAATATAGGTGCGTATAATATCAGTGAGCACGATGTAATACTCTTTTACCTGCTTCTTTTGCCATAGCTGGCGGGCATCGAGCTCACCCAGCAGGCGCAGCGTGCGCTCCTGCAAAGTCTCAACCGGGCCGGTTGGCTTTGGCACGGCCGCCTTTTTATTTTTGATAAAGTACCACGCCACGAATATGCCCAGGGCAACAAATACAAGGGCACCGATGATGAGCCACAGGTAATCGAGCCAGGAGCTTTTAACAGCCATGAGACCCTTAATGGGTTTAAAGGCTTTGGTAGTGTCCACTGCTACTGTTTGCACCAGCACCTGGAACGAGTCAGAATAAACGGAAATTGTATGGTCGCCCTCAGCCGGACTATAGATGAAAGCAAATGCCGGCACGGTAAAGACACCGGAATCAAAGCCGGTAAGCACTACCCGTTGTTTATATAGGATTTGCGCACCTTGCTTTAGGGTATCTATTTTACCTCTTTCCACAACCTCAAGGCTATTGAAGCTATCGGGGATCTGCGCCCAGTGCAGCGTATAGCCTGCAGGCGCTGCGGGCACTTCCAGGAACAGCCGTGCGTGATCGCCTACCGTAATACGGCGCGGATCCATGCGGGTGGTGATTCGCGCTTTTAGCGCGGCGTCCTGCGCTACGGCACAGAAGCTCAGGCACGTAACAACGACTGTAACGATCGCACGTGCGCTGCTGCTGAGTAACTTTCTTTTGACTCTGTTAAATAGGTTCATTTTATTGATCAGCAAACTCCTAACTATCGTCCTTTAAAATACACCTGCAGTGCCTTCACGTAATCCTCATCTGTGCGGATATGCAGCAGCGAGGCCCCGCTCTTGCGGAAGGACATAATGCAGTACTTATTCTTTTCTTCAAATGCCGCCCGGTACTGTGTTTGTACCGCATGGCTATCTGTATCTACCCAAAACAAATTCCTGGTCTCAGAATCCATTACCTGCACAAGGCCCGCCGATGGCAGGTCTTTGTCGTACTTATCGTAGATGTGAATACCTACGAGGTCGTGCTTGCGCGCTGCCAGCTGTAGCGCCTGGTCGTAAGGGTTACTTACGAAGTCGCTAAGCAGGAAGGTTATAGAGCGCTTCTTCATCACATTATTCAGAAACTCCAGCGCCACCCTCACATCGGTAGCGCCAGTGTGCTTAGGCTCCAGCGCCACCAACTCCCGTATGATGCGCAGGATGTGGCTCTTGCCCTTCTTTGGTGGTATATACTGCTCCACCTTATCGCTGAAGAATATCACCCCTACCTTATCATTATTGGTGGTGGCCGAGAACGACAATACAGCGCCCAGCTCGGTTATCAGGTCGCGCTTCAGCATTTTCTGCGTACCAAACAGCGAGCTGCTGCTGATATCTACCATCAGCATCACTATCAATTCCCGCTCCTCTTCAAATACCTTAACGAAAGGATGAGAGAAGCGCGCCGTAACGTTCCAGTCGATAAATTTTACGTCGTCGCCGGGCGTATACTCCCGCACCTCGCTGAATGACATACCCCGGCCCTTGAACGTAGAATGATACTCACCCGCGAAGATATGATTGCTCAATCCGCGGGTTTTAATTTCAATTCGGCGTACCTTTTTAAGTATCTCGGCGGTGGTCATTAAAGTCGTAAGTCTTTTAGTCGTAAGTCGTAAGTGCCCTAATTCTGGCACCTATTTTAGTAGTAAGTCATAAGTCGTAAGTGCCCTCATTTTGGCCCCTATTTTAGTCGTAAATCATATGTCGTAAGTCTGCGAAATGGCGCATGTAGTCTTCACATCTCTTCCTCCTCAACAAATCAACCATTCAACTATTTAACCCTTTTACCTTAATTACTTTTTTCCCTCATACGCCATACTGTTTGCTATAACCGTCTTCAGCACCTCAGCCATTTTATCTGCACGCTCCTGCGCCTGCTCTTCCGTCCACATAAGGCTGATTGAAGAGGATATGCAGCGGCCCATTATGGCATCGCTTTGCGGGAATGCATGGTTGGTATAGTGCATCACCTGCTTCTTTTGCTCTTCATGGAACCGGTGCATCCAGCTGCCGCTCTGCAGATGCTGCCACTTGCGTATGTAGTGCCAGTTGTTGTCGTACCAGTAAAAATTGCCTGCTATCCCCGCCGCCACAAATCCGGCGATGGCCTCGCGGGCCATATCCTCTGTTGGCAGAAAGAACGACACGAAGGACCCTGTATCGCCCGATGGATCGGGTATCACCCTGAAGGTGATGCCCTCGATCTTAGCAAGCGTATTCTTTATTATAGCATGATTACGTAACTGTAGTGTAAGAAATTCATTTAAGCGGCGCACCTGCGCCAGCCCTACTGCCGCGTGCAGCTCAGAGATACGGAAGTTATACCCGAGGTAAGGATGCAAGTCGGCTCCGCGATCTTTACCCATATGGTCGTGCCCGTGGTCGCTATACTGGTCGCACTTGCGATAAATATTTTCATCATTGGTAATTACTGCCCCGCCCTCGGCGCAGGTAATGATCTTCACGAAATCAAAAGAAAAAGTACCTGCATGCCCTATAGTGCCCACTTTTTTGCCTTTGTAGCTGGCACCTATCGCCTGGCAGGCATCTTCGAGCAGCAGCAGCTTGTGCTTTTCGCATATGGCTTTAAGCTCATCCATCTGCGCCATGCTGCCACACATATGCACCGGCATTACCGCCTTTGTGCGTGGTGTTATAGCAGCTTCAACCGCTTCAGGGTCCAGCGTCAGCGTTTCGTCTATATCTACAGGAACGGGTATAGCGCCCACGGATAGTACTGCCTCAAAGCTGGCTACGAACGTAAAGGTGGGCATGATGACCTCGTCGCCTGCGCCAATGCCCATAGCCGCCATAGCAGTGGTAAGCGCAGCAGTGCCGCTGCTCAGCAACTGTGCATGGCCCGCACCGAATGTTTTGCATATCTCCTGCTCCAGCTCTTTTGCCTTCCACACGCCGTTGCGCATGCCATCAAAACCGTAGCGCATGAGTATGCCCGTTTCAAGGACCTCATTGACTTCCTTGCGCTCCTGTGCGCCAAACAATTCGTAACCCGGCATATTTTAAGTTTTAATAACCGCAAAAATAACCGTTCCCAGCAGTATAATGCAATCCTGCAAAACTTAAAATTTTCAGAAAAATGGGCTGTTAATGACCGGGCCGCATCATATATGAGCCACCAGGTACGTTGTTAACGGGATTTTTTTTACTTTCACCCTTCCAAGGAAATATTATGCACACACTACTTGATCTATTTAAAAACCTTACTGACGCTGAGTGGATAAATGCACACGGCGGATTATATATAGTATTATTCATCTTGTTTGCCGAGACCGGCTTATTTGTTGGCTTCTTTCTGCCGGGCGACTCGCTGCTGTTTGTAAGCGGCATGATCATATCGAAAAGTGACACACCGTTCGCCTCCCCGGTTGCTAACCTGCTTTACTGGATTGTGCTGATGACTGCAGCGGGGATACTGGGCAATATAGTGGGCTACTGGTTTGGCAACAAATCGGGGCATATGCTTATGAAGCGAAAGGACACCATGCTGTTCAAGAAAAAGCACCTGATACAGGCCCACGACTTTTATGAGAAAAAAGGCGGCATGGCCATATTGCTTGCCCGGTTCCTGCCTATCGTACGCACCTTTGCCCCAATTGTGGGCGGAATGGTGGATATGAATTACAAAAAATTCATGTTCTTTAATATTGTAGGCTCCTTTGCATGGGTAGCAAGTATGACGATCACGGGCTTCCTGCTGGGCAAGAATGTATGGGTGCAGCATAACCTGGAGAAAATAGTAATCATTATCATTGTCATTACTACGGGCCCGGTGCTGCTGAAAATGTTCCTGGGAAAGAAAAAACCGGAAACAAGCGGCACCAACAATCCATAGATTTATGCAACAGAATAAGCAGCTCGGCTTGCTGAGCATACCGGTGATCGTAGCCGCGCTCGGTTATTTTGTAGACATATACGACCTCCTTCTTTTCAGCATTATAAGGGTAAAAAGCCTCAAGGGCATTGGCCTCAGCGACGCGCTATGCGACACCGAGGGAAAATTCATCATCAGCATACAGATGTTTGGCCTGCTGCTGGGTGGCATACTCTGGGGCATACTGGGCGATAAAAAGGGCCGGCTCAGTGTGCTATTTGGCTCCATACTGCTGTACTCCCTTGCCAACATTGCCAACGGATTTGTGCAGACCGTAAACCAATATGCCCTTGCGCGCTTTATAGCCGGTATAGGGCTGGCGGGAGAGCTGGGAGCGGGCATAACGCTGGTGACAGAATTAATATCAAAAGAAAAGCGAGGCAAGGCAACTTCTATAGTTGCGGGCATAGGACTCACAGGCGCGGTGGCAGCCTACTTTGTAGCCCATTCATTCGACTGGCTGCAGGCAAGCAGCAATGCATCTGTAGCCAACTGGGCAAGGCATATTGTTGCCACATCATACGACTGGCGCATCTGCTACTTTGTAGGTGGCGGGCTGGGGCTGTGCCTGCTGCTGCTGCGTATAGGTGTGTTTGAGTCGGGTATGTATAAGACCATACAGCATAGTAACGTGCAGAAGGGCAACTTCCTGATGTTCTTCAATAACGGCAAGCGGTTTAAGAAATACCTGACGGCAATATTGGTAGGCCTGCCTACGTGGTACGTGATAGGGGTGCTTATTACTTTTTCAAAAGAATTTGCAGAGCACTTTAATATAAAGGAGCCGGTAGATTCCGGGAAGGCCATAATGCTTGCTTATGTGGGTATCTCTATAGGGGACTTGCTTATAGGGTTCCTAAGCAACTGGCTGAAGAGCCGGAAGAAGGCCCTGTACCTTTTCTATGCGCTCACCGGCTTTAGCATAGTACTTTACTTCTACCAGCACGATGGATCGGCCAGGGGCATGTATGCCATATGCGCGCTTATGGGCTTTGCCACAGGTTTCTGGGCGTTGTTTGTGACCATGGCGGCTGAGCATTTTGGCACCAACCTAAGGGCTACTGCGGCTACCACAGTACCTAATATGGTGCGCGGATCGCTACCGCTGATAATCATGCTCTTCAACGCACTGAAACCCTTAGCAGGCTATATAAATGCGGCCGCAATAACCGGCGTAGTGGTGATGGCTATAAGTGTTACTGCCGTGATAATGACCGAGGAAACCTTCGGGAAGGATATGAACTTTATTGAAGAGTAACAATGGGCAAGGTGAGCCCGGCCAGCTAAGGAAGGACTCACCAAATTGTTTGTAACAGTGATAGCAGGGATAGGGTTTGATAAGGGCTGCAACAAAAACTGTAACGCAACATCTATGCCAGCTTTCACATTTCTTTAGCATTTATACGGAAAAACCAAGATGGTATAATATTTTTAGCGCGCTAAAAAATAAACACAGTTTGAATGTCGAACCTTAAGCAACAACTATACGTGCAGTGCCGGGAATACATCCGCTCACATGAAGCCGAGATAAGAACCGCTATCTCTGAAGCGCAGGAAGCAGCCAACGAGGAATCCAAAAGCAGCGCGGGTGATAAATTTGAGACCGGCCGCGAAGTAATGCAGCAGGAGATAGATCTGAACTTAACACGCCTTGGTGAGGTAAACAAGCTAAAAGAGGCGCTTGAAAAAATACCTTTTGATATTACCAGCGACACCATACAGCCTGGATCGGTAGTAAAAACGAGTAACGGTAACTACTACCTGGCAATAGGCGCAGGCAAGCTGAACGTGGACGGGAGCACCTATTACTCAATTTCACCCGCGGCACCAATAGGCACCCAGCTTAGCGGGCTAAAGGTGGGCGATCAATTCAACTTTAACGGCAAGGATTATAAGATAGAGTGGGTATCTTAATGTTCTTAAAGTATTGCCAAATTACATTTCCGGGAGTTGCAGTGTTGCGATAGGGCTATAGTTTTACTGCACACGCTACTTACTTGAGATATTTTACACTATTTGTATTACTGCTGTCAACCACTCCTGCATGGTCGCAAACCATGCAGGGTGTTGTTACTGATGCGCGTACAGGAAAGGCACTGTTCCCGGTAACGGTGGTAAACACGAAGACGCACATAGTCAGCAGCACAGACGAAAGAGGATTTTATACTATCACCGCTCAAACGGGCGAGATGGTAGCATTTACCTACATTGGCTATAAGGCTGTAGAGAAGGTTAAGCCGCTATCGGTCATCATTGCTACACAGAATATAACCATGGAACCTACGGAGTATAGGCTGCAGGAGTTCAAGGTGCGGCCCGGGCACCTGACCAAATACCAGGTAGACTCTATAGAGCGTGCGCAGACTTATAAATTACCGCTGCAGCGCACTGCACCCTCGGCCTTTATGAGCCCTGCGTCTGCACTGGCAGAGTTATTCTCCAAAAAAGCAAAGCGCACCTACGAATTTCAAAAGGTATTCGCCGCGGGCGAGAAAGAGAAGTTTGTGGATTCTCGATATACGGCAGACCTCGTGACCCGCATAACGCACCTGGAAGGTGACAGCGTGGGCCTCTTTATGAATACCCACCCCATGCCTTATAACTACGCACGCCTGGCATCTGAGCTGGAGCTGAATATGTGGATACGCAACAGCTACAAAGAATGGTTGCTGCTGCCGGCTGTAGATACGCTTAAATAAACATCACGTTCCCAAATGCTTTTGCAGCGCATCCTTAATGATGTATAGCGGCGATGCGATGGCATTGATATACTGAAAATTCCCATCCCTGTCGTTCTTGATAGATAGCTGTATACCACTGGCCTCGCTCTGTACGGCGTTAGCTATATACTTACCCGTATTGATATCGTAATACAGATATGGCGCGCCCGATGAGCCAAACCTGAAATAGCCCTTGATAAGATACCGGTAGCCTTCGAAAAGGTAGTTGCCCTCTACATCGTCGTTAAAAATACCGAAGTGGTCAAGCATGCCCTCTATACGCGCCTCATTGAGCAGGCGGCCGGCGGGGCCGTTGGGCGAGCTTTGCAGGCAATAGAAATTATCCACCGCCTCATCGAGAAAGTGATAATCTATTTCCACAGCGGGTATTTTGTTGATGACCTCCGGCGATGCATTGACTATTTTGTACAAGGCAATGTCCGCACTATAGAATGCCTCCACTAATTCTACTTCAATAAGAAATGTGTGCTTGCGGGCATCGTTATCGTACAGCTGCATGCCGCCATCGAACTGGCGGGTGAGGTTGGCATCATTGTAAAACAGGTTGTTCTTAAACTGCAATACAAGGTATGGGTTGCAAATATTCTTCTGCGCCAGCGATACCCACCGTGTATCAAAGCGCTTTTGCTTTAGGATATTGGCGATGTTCTGGAGATTGGCAGGGTCGGTATTAGACAGGTAGCGCTTACGCGAATAGTCATCGGTAAAGTAGCATTGCTCCAGGAATCGGTTTTGTGAGCCATCGAGCTTGGGGTATATCTCCCGCTTGAAGAGCTCCTCGTGTATGGAGCGGAAATAACCGGCTTGTATGCGCAGGTTGTGCGCCACGCTCAGGAAGTAGCCATTGCCTATGTGAAAGGCGCAGATATTATTCTCAAAGGTCCTCCTTTCCGGCTCGTCTACATTGTATATCCACATTATGCGCTGCAGTGGTGAGGTTTGCTCGTCTATAAGTGCTTGCTTACGGTTTACCATTTGGGGGAACAGGCTGAAATTATTTTATGAGATAGCTGTAACAAAAGTATTACTTTAACGATATACTATTATCAAGCACTACAAATGTTACGTATCTCTAATCTTTCAAAGACCTATCCTAATGGCGTAAAGGCGCTGCAGGATGTTTCTCTTGATATCTCAAATGGCATGTTCGGGCTGCTGGGGCCTAATGGCGCAGGCAAGTCGACCCTTATGCGCACTATAGCTACACTGCAGGATGCCGATAGCGGCACAATCATGTTTGGCGAAATAAATGTGGCCACGCAAAAGCAGGAGCTGAGAAAAGTGCTGGGCTACCTGCCGCAGGAGTTTGGCGTGTACCCAAAGGTATCGGCCGAGGAGATGCTGCATTACATAGCAAGGCTCAAGGGCATAGCTAACGACAAGGAAAGAAAGGAACTTGTAAAGGCATTGCTGGAGCAGGTGAACCTGTACAACCACCGCAATAAGTCGCTGGGCGGCTACTCAGGCGGCATGAAGCAGCGGTTTGGCATAGCCCAGGCGCTTATAGGCAACCCCCAGCTTATAATAGTAGATGAGCCTACAGCCGGGTTAGACCCCGCAGAGCGCCTGCGCTTCAACAACCTGCTGAGCGAGATAGGGGAGAATATCGTCATTATACTTTCTACCCACATAGTAGATGATGTAAGTGAGCTCTGCAAGGACATGGCCATAATAGCCGGCGGCAAAGTAGTGCAGCGCGGCAATCCCGATGACCTTATCCTCACCATGGAAAATAAAATATGGAGCAAGCGGGTGCGTAAGGATGAGGTAGCTCAATACCAGGCTCAATATAAGCTGGTACTTGCAAAGCTATCCGCAGGTTCTATGATGGTATATATACAGAGCGACAATGATCCCGGTAATGGATTTAAGGCTGAGAAGGCTACGCTCGAGGATATCTATTTCGCAAATATTGCATAATTCACGCTACTACCCATAACATGTTTAGTTCAATATTTTTCTTCGAATTGCGAAGGCTGTTCCGGTCGATCTCTACTTATGTCTACTTCGCAGTACTTTTTGCCGTGACGTTTTTCGTGGCACTGCTTGCCGGCGGCGCGTTTCCTGAGGCACAATTCAACACAGGCGGAGAAAAGATACTGGCCAATGCCCCATTGGTCATAGATGCTTTCTTCGGGGCTATCAACAGCTATATTGGCCGTATTATACTGGTGGCAATAGTAGGCAGCGCCGTGCTTAAAGATTTCAAGTCGAACACTTATACCATGATCTTTACGACACCGGTATCTAAGTTCGACTACCTGTTCGGCCGCTTTTCCGCCTCCATGTTTGTAACCCTGCTGCTCTTTAGCGCACCGGCATTCGGGCTGATGGCGGGTTATGCGAGCCCTTGGGTCAATGCTTCCCGCATCGGCGCATTCTCTATTGCGCCCTATATAAGCAGCTATTGGCAAACCATTATTCCTAATGCCCTCATAGACGGTGCTATATTCTTTGCAGTGAGCCTTATAGCCCGAGACATTTTTGTTATCTGGCTTTCCCTGATCATCTTCTTTGTGGCCACAGGCGTTTCCAATTCCATATTCAGCTCGCTCGACCAGCAGACAATAGCTGCAATGGTAGACCCTGCAGGCAATTTTGCTAAAAGGTCTATAAGCAGGTATTGGTCCACTTACGACAAAAACCACCTGCTGCTGCCCATGCGTGGGCTCTTCCTTGTAAACAGGCTCATATGGCTGGGAGTGGCGTGCGCTGTGTGGGCAATAGGATATTCCTATTTTTCCTTTACGGCTACACCCCGGCGCCTCTTCGTTAAAAAACTAAAGGTATCGGACAGCTCAAAGCTCACATTCGTCCCCTCCTTTCTCCGGCAAAACGACCTACCTGCTGTACATCGTTCATTCACTAACAGCAGCTATCTCAAAAACCTGTGGGGCCTGTCGGTAAATGAATGCCGCACCCTGCTGAGGAATACCTATTTCCGCATCATCATATTGTTTGGCATGCTGCTGCTCTTTGTGGTATCCTTCCAGATAGGCAAGATATATGAGACCAGCACGCTACCGGTTACATACGAGGTGGTTGAATATTTCGGAGGCGTATTCCAGTTGTTCATCGTGATACTCACCATCATGTTCTCCGGTGAGCTGGTATGGCGCGCCCGCGAATTCAGGATGAGCAATATAGTAGATGCATTGCCGGTGCCCAATTGGGTGTTTTATGTAAGCAAGCTTACGGGCCTTATGTTCATGCAGGCGATACTGCTATCGGTGATAATGGTTTGCGGCATTATTGTGCAGCTGTTCAAAGGCTATACCAATTTTGAGATACTGCTTTACATTAAGTACCTCTTCGGTTTTAAGCTTATAGACTTGTGGCAGCTTGCTGTGCTGGCAATTTTCGTACAGACACTGGTAAGTAATAAATTCGTAGGCTTTTTCATCACCGCATTATTCTACTTCTGGAATAGCACCTTTGCATTGCTGGTGCTCAAGCACAACCTCTTCATCTTCTCTTCCGATCCCGGTCTTCGCTATTCGGCAATGAATGAATTTGGCCATGCTACATACGGCTACTTTATGTTCAAGCTCTACTGGAGCGCCTTCGCGCTGATGCTGGCAGCACTATCGAGCCTGCTATGGGCACGTGGCACGGAGAACCAGCTAAGGCTGAGGCTGGCCCATGCTAAAACAAAGGACAATCGCACCTCCTGGCTGGTGGTGGTATGCGGCCTGCTGGTGTTCATTGTGTGCGGCGGCTTTATCTACTACAATACCAATGTGCAAAACCGGTTCAGGACCGACTTCCAGGAAGAAGAGCTGCAGGCCACCTACGAGAAAACCTATAAGCGCTATGAGGATGCGCCACAGCCGAAGATCACGGCCGTGAAGCTAAACGTCGACTTATATCCTTATACGCGCAGCCTTAAAGCTACAGGTGCCTATACGCTCAAAAACAAAACTGCCTACCCTATTGATTCGATACACGTGCTTATACAGCCGGAAATACAACTTGGCGCCGTAACCTTCACTACTCCGTCGCAGCTGGTACATAGCGGCAAAGAAATTCCGTATCGCATCTACAAGCTTGCCCAGCCGCTGGCTCCGGGCGATTCAACAATGATGAGCTTTTTCGTTGTTTCCGCCGCCAAAGGGTTTTCCCACAACTTCGCTACACTGGGCACGCCAGTATATAACGGCACATTTATCAACAACCAGGCCTTCCTGCCATCTATCGGCTACACTACACAGGGAGAGCTCTCGGGCAATGACGACCGTAAGAAGCACGGCCTCGGCTATCGCGCTACGGCAAATGCCATAACCGACACCAGCGCATACAGCCGCAACCTGTTTGTTACAGACGCTGACTTTATAGACTTCGAAGCTACCATAAGCACCGTGCCCGACCAGGTGGCAGTAGCACCCGGCTACCTGCAGCGGGAGTGGGCAGAAAAAGGAAGGCGCTACTTTCACTATAAGATGGATAGCAAGATCATCAATTTCTATTCATTCCTTTCTGCCCGGTATACGATCAAAAAAGAAAAGTGGAATGGCATCAACCTGGAAATATACTATCATAAAGGACACGAATATGATCTCGACAGGATGTTCAGGGGCATGAAGAAGTCACTGCAATACTATACTGAATCGTTCTCGCCCTACCAGCATAAGCAGGTGCGCATACTGGAGTTCCCGAGATATGCCACGTTCGCCCAGTCTTTCCCAAATACTATACCTTTCTCAGAAGGGCTTGGCTTTATAGCCAATGTAGATGACAGCAGTAAGGATAATGTTGACTATCCATTCTACGTGACGGCGCACGAAGTAGCGCACCAGTGGTTTGCGCACCAGGTAATAGGCGCAGATGTGGAGGGGTCGAACATGCTATCTGAGTCGCTGGCACAATACGGCGCTATAATGGTGCTGGAGAAAGAATATGGCGAAGAACGCCTGCGGAAGTTCCTGAAGATAGAGCTGGACAAGTACATGACATCCCGGTCGAACGAATCTGAAAAAGAAAAACCACTGGCCTATGCTGATGCAGGACAGAGTTATATACTCTATCAAAAGGGCGGTATATTCATGCACGCACTTAGCAAGTACCTGGGTGAGGATAGCCTCAACCATGCTATCAGGCGCTTCGTGGAGCAATACAAATTCCAGGGGCCTCCCTACCCTACAGCCCTTGACTTTGTCGCTTCCATACGCAAGTCCACGCCCGACTCACTGCAATACTTTATCACCGATGGCTTTGAGCGCATGGTGATATACGATAACAAAGCAACGGCAGCAACTACTACAAAAACCGCCACCGGCTATAATGTGAACGTGACGCTGGAGTCGAAAAAATACTATGCGGATTCAGCAGGTAAGGAAACACTTTCTAAGTCGGCCAATTATATAGAAGTGGGCATATACAAAAACAAGAATACGCCCATGGTGATCAGCCGGTATAAACTGGCCAGCGGTATTACAAAGCTGACGATACCCGTTACTGAAAAACCATACAAGGTGGTAATAGACCCAAGGCTATTACTTATAGACAGGAAAACAGATGATAATGAAGTGCGGCTGGAGTATAAGGAGGTGGCGAAAAAATAAATAATACTGTCCTTATTTTTGCGTCAACGAAATTGCAGGTATGGAGCAGTTAATTCTTAGAGTTAAAGACAAAAGCAAACTTTCTTTTTTAAAAGAGCTGCTGAAGCATTTGGAATTCGTTGAGGTTACAGAGCCTCAGAAAAAACTGAGCGCGAAAGAGAAAAAGATTCTCTCTGATCTGGACAAATCAATCGAACAAGTAAATCAACATAAAAAGGGAAAGGGAAAGTTAAAAACCATCCAGGAAGTTTTAGATGGTCTATAGGGTAAAATGTGGTAGATACTCACATCGCGATATTTATCGCTTTCGACTTTCTCCTTTTCACTTGACTAACTCGCCGGCTCTATATGCCGCACCAGCACACGCTTGGTAATAGGTAGCAGTGTTTCATCAAAGGGCACATCAAGCGGAAACTCTACCTTGTACACAGCAGGATTGGGCAACGTGCGGTAAGAGCGGATCACATCGAGCTTTATCTGCTCATAGGTATTTGCCAGGTTTTTCTCCCGGCAGTCCATATACTGCATCTTTATGCCTTTGTAGCGCGCATCCTTGTGCTCAAATATGGTCACATTGTAGGAGTACACCCGCACCTCAGACAACTTGCCGTAGCGGAGGAACACATAACCCTCATTTTTGTATAGGGGAATGATGCCCACAGGCTCTATAAGCAATTGCTTTTCCACAAAATCATATATCTCGGCACCCTCGTCTATGGTATTCTTCATGGCGGCGATAGCAAACTGTGTTATATCCTCCAGTTCACTCATCACCTCGTTATCGGCAAGCATGCGCTCATATACCAGCTCCAGCCGCTCCACATCCAGCTTGTCGAGCCGGCGCGGAAACTGGTCTTGTATGAATCGCTTATTATTCCGGAAAGCGACCAGGTTATTATAGTGCGCTACAATATCAGATAGCTTGGGATACAGCTTCGTTTCGTTAAAGCTTTGCCGTACATCATCCAGGTAGGCCAGCAGCTTGTACTTCTGCAGCTCAAAATCAATATACCCTTCCATGAACCATGTTTCACTTAGCGCCATAGCTGTGTTCTTTATTCCTAAACTAACACAACAAAATGAATGCCAAAAGCGTAGCCAATTATTTTAGGGATACTTTATCATTCCTGGCCCAACCCATCTGCAGGTATCCTGTATTGACCGGCGGTATGCATATCGCGCCACACGCGGTTTATTGCCGTTGTTTTATCAGCAGCCATCATACCACAGTAAGGGAAAAGTGCGTTCACGCATTCCCGCGACCTCCTGGTAAGTTCTGCCGCCGCAGAGCTAACCTTGTACAATATCGCCGGCTTTATACGCTGGCCATTCACCGCAGCCTGCCACGATAGCTCTACTGCATAATATAGCTTAGTGCGTGCATCGGTAAACTTCTGTGTTTGTTTCCTTAGGGTTTCCTGCACGTTAAGGTCGTCAGTCAGCAACATCCCATCCTGATTGGTAATTTCAGCAAATATGGTGCGGGCCAGCTCAGTGAAATGCTGCGCCATACCTGCAACATTTACTGCCGTTGCCGCCTCCGCTATCTGTGCGTAGGGAAATTGGTAGAGTGCCCCTTTTACCTTTGCGTACTCACTATTTACTTTGAAAGTTCTTCCATCAGGTACTTTAATATCGTTGGCTTCCAGGTCGTAGCTACCCGTAGCTACAAGTCCTATTGCATTCCACTTTGCCGCTACAGTAAATTCTTGTTTCAACAATGCAAACGCCAGGTCGGCATTTGGGCTTTGGGTGGTACCTGCGTGGCGGCCATCTGAGCATTTAGCAATAAAGGCCGTAGCCTCTGCCGCACCGCACGTGTATTGCCACACGCCATTTACAGTGTAGCCATTCGCACCTTTTTCAGCCATGCATGTTGCGTTATCATTGCCGCAGATGCTTACGATCTCGGGGGCAAACAATTCATTAGCCGTTTCTGGTTCCACGAATGCAGCATGCCAGCCTGCAAGCGAGCACATGGTTATTAGCCACGAAAGGCTTCCATCGGCTGCTGCCAGCGATTCAAGCAACGCTAAAGATTCTGGCAACGCCATCTGTAGTCCGCCATACGCTGTAGGAATAAATATTTTGAACCATTTGTGCTCTTGAATAAGGCTTAGCTGGGCTTTAGTCATTTTCCCATCTTTCTCTGCACGTATCGCCTGCTCTTTTAATACTTCTCGGGACTTTGAGGGTAATGCATCAACGGGGTATGATTGACTCATATTTTCAATTTGTTTAAACAGTGTAATTATCGAAGCACAACCCAATCAATGCAGCAAAACCGTACCACTGATGTGCAATTCAATAATATTCCCAATAGTTAATCGCCGCGCACCTGCTCCAATTTTGCTGTATTTACTGCTCCACCGCATATGCAGCACTTATTTTTGATTATATTTACGCCTAATAAACTATTATTCCGTTTGCACGGTTTCCGGCCTCTTACCCCCGGAGCGGTGTGAGCTTTTTGTAATTCAAAAAATGCATCACTTAAGATGATAACCAGATCTACAATAATAAGCAGGCTGCTGACATTGGCATTGGTAATTGGCGCTGCCTCCGCAGGCGCGCAAACACTGACATTCTCCCTCATAGATGCCCCATGCAACAATGATGGCATACTGGGTGTAAACGTTACCGGCCTTACCCCACCGCTGACTATAAGCTGGCAAACCTCCGGCAGCATGCCCGTGACCATCACGCATACAGTTACCGGTTCGTCTGATGCGCTAACGGGTTACTCAGGCGGCCCTGTAACGGTTACTGCCGCGAGTGCCAGCGGCTCTGCCTTTGGTGCTTACGCAGGTGCCCCGCCATTTACATACACCATACTGTCTACTACGGCTGCATGCCCTTCTCCGGGCGGGCTCATGGCCACTGTAAGTGGCGGTGTGCCTCCCTACAGCTATCAGTGGTTCAAAAAGCCATCTAATGCAAACATCGGCACTGGAAATCCTATATCCCTGCCTACCGGCGACTATGGTGTTACCATAACAGACGCCGCAGGCTGCAAATACGGATCTAAGGCAGCCCCAGACGCGGGCTTTGTGGGCTACATCAGTCCATTTAGTATTACACTCTCCGCTACTCCGGCTGGCTGCACCAATGGTACGGCATCTGTAACGGCATCATCAGCGGCCACGCTGCCTGTTAGCTACCGCTGGTCTAACGGCGCTACCAGCCAAACTATCACAGGTCTTACCGCAGGCCAGTATGCCGTAACAGTTACAGATGCGCTCGGCTGCATATCAGGCTTGCCAGCCAGCACAGCCACAATGGGCTTTACCGATATGGTCACTGTACCCCAGGCTTACCCGATAAGCGTACCGGTTACCGGCACACCTGCCACCTGCGCCGGCAACGATGGCAGTGTCATAGCCATTCCATCGGGCGGCGTAGCACCTTACAGCTTCCGCTGGAGCAACGGCAGCACTACCCAATCGCAAACAGGTTTACCTGCCGCCTTTTACCAGGTCTTAGTCACTGATGCAAACGGCTGCACAGGCACAGGCAACTCAACAGTATCTACCCCCTCACCAATAACAGTTTTCGCATCTGCCTCGCCAAGCCTTTGCACATCGCCTACAGGCAATGCTACATTGACTATCTCCGGCGGCACTCCACCTTACAGTGTTCTATGGTATACTACCCCTGCGCACGCCACCGCTACTGCTACGCTGCTTTCGGCAGGCACCTATTCTTATAAGGTCACCGATGCAGCGGGCTGCACACGTACCGGCAGTGTTACGGTTCCGCAGGTGAGCAACATCACTACTGGCTTTTCGGCCACAAGCGCTACATGCTTATCAGCCACGGGTTCAGCAACCGTAACCCCTACAGGCGGTGTAGCACCCTATACGTACTCTTGGAGCACCGGCGCTACTGCACCTTCCATAGCTGGCATAGCTCCGGGCACCTACAGCGTTACTGTCACCGACAATGCAGGTTGCAAAAAAACTGCAGCCTACACGATCCCCGCTAACTCGCCAGTATCATTAGGGCTTGTTTCTACACCTGCATCGTGCATACTGTCGAATGACGGCGCTATCATAGCCACCCCTGCCGGTGGCTCAGGGCCATATGCTTATGGCTGGAGCTCGGGCAGCTCATCAGCTTCGCTCGTAGGGCTGCCCTATGGCCCTTACTGGGTAAATGTAACTGACGTATCGGGCTGCACCGTTCGCGGCTACTCATACGTTAGCTATGATGCAGCTAACGATGCGTGCTATTGCACCGTCACCGGCACCATCTACCGCGACACAAATAACAATTGCACACAAGACGCAGGAGACCGCGGTATGGCTAATGTGCAGGTACACTGCAGCGGCATTGGCTACACTTATACAGATGCCAACGGCGCTTATTCGTTCAAAGTGCCATCGGGCACATATACCATTACAGAAACTTTACCCTCGTGGGCTTCATTAGCAACCTGCCAGGCAAATGGTGTACTTATAGCCACTACTGCAGGCACAGGCTGTGTGAATACGGTGAATTTCGCTAACACATCTTCTACAATACACGACATACACATCAGCACATGGGACTATTCCCGCGCAGTGCGTGGAAATATATATCACCAGGTTACTTTTATAACAAACGAAGGGAACGTAGTTGAGGACTCTGTAGCAGTAAGCTATAAACCCGATGGGCAGCTGTTTGCGCCGTCTTTCACCCCCGAAGGCATATTCACCGGATCTTCTTACTGGTACAATACCGTTGCTAACTTTGCATCGATTGTGCCGGGTGCTACCAAAGCTTATTACATGAGCTATAATGTTCCGGGTAATATTGCTATAGGATCTACAGTTAACTTTAAAGATACTGCTGCATACATTGCGCCCGTTAGCAACTGGCTGTCTGATAACACACCGGCTAATAACGTTAGCAACTTTTCTACAACTATCTATGGCTCGTTCGATCCTAACTTCAAGCAGGTAAGCCCCCGTGGCACCGGCACTAACGGCCTTATCTCGCCTAACGACTCAGTTATAGAGTATATGGTTCACTTCCAGAACCTCGGAAACTGGTATGCGCAAAACGTTATAGTTGTAGATACGCTCGACAATAATCTCGACTGGACCACAATGCGGCCGGTATATATGTCGGCACCCTGCCAGGTAACATTGAAGCAGGCGGGAGCATACAAGATCGCTACGTTTACATTCAACAACATTTACCTGACTCCTCAGTCTATGGACGATGCGCGCAGCCAGGGGGCATTTACCTACACGGTTGAAACTAAACCCGGCCTTGCTGCAGGCACACAGTTCCGCAACAAGGCGTCGATCTACTTCGATTACAATGAGCCTATCGTTACTAACAGCACGGTCAATACCATCGGCACCGCCGTTGTCAATAACGTAACTACTACGGAGATCAGTGCGGCGAATACATTTACAGTCTATCCTAACCCTGCGGTAAGCTCATTCACCGCAGTGGTAGTTAGCCAGCGTGCAGGCAATGCCGATATGGCTATCAGCGATGTAACGGGTAAGACGATAATAAGCAAAGTTGTTAGCCTGCAGATCGGTCGCCAGAACATTGGCTCCGATGTTAGCTCCCTGGCTCCGGGTGTTTACTTTGTAACGCTGAATAATAATGGCACTATCCAAACTCAAAAACTGGTGATCATTAAATAAATTACCTTAATGCAACTATTGATTGAACAGCCTGCTCGCAGGCTGTTTTTTTTTGTTTTTGGATGAAATGGTCCCGTAGCACCATTAATTTTCCTCTGTCTTGTCTTTTTTTTATTTAAGCATTAGTTACTATTCAAGTGCTGTTGAAAGCTTTCAGTTGAAATGCATTAGTAACGGGCGTCCCCTGTTCAGGTGTTATCCAACATAAGTGTTAAGAAAAATATAATGTGGCACGTTTGTTGACCTTAAAAAGTTTTTAATATTCACCTACAAAAATCTACCTAAAATGAAAAAGATTACCCTGCTTTTTATTGCCCTCATGCTATCAGTTGCGAGCCAGGCCCAGAGCATTTCATTCTCGCTCATCACTACACCCTGCAACCATGATGGTGTATTATCCGCAACAGTGACCGGCATGACTCCACCCCTTACTTTCATATGGCATGTGCTTGGTGGCCCTGTCATACATACCGGCACAGGAACTACCGACCTATTAACAGCCTATTCCGGTGCACCTATTGGCCTGACAGTTACAAGTGCAACGGACGACGTATACAACTATTTTGCCGGTGCGCCTCCATTTACGTTTACAATCACCGCTACTTCGTCTGTATGCCCTGCGCTCGGTTCTATCGGCGTTGCGGTGGGTGCCGGCACCCCGCCATACACCTACGAATGGTATAAACTGCCATTATCTGCAAGCGTGGGCACCACTAACCCCCTTTTTGCCCTTCCGGGCTCATATTGTGTGGAGATAACAGACGCCGCCGGTTGTAAATATGACACCCGGGAATCCTCTGGATATGACACAATAGGGTACACGGCTCCCTTTGGCGTTACGGTCACATCCACTGATGCCAACTGCACTGACGGTACTGCAAGCATAGCTGTTGCATCGGGCACCGCAGTTTCGCCGGTAAGTTATGAATGGTCCACCGGCGCATCAACTGCTACTATTAGCGGCCTCTCAGCGGGTTACTACGGCGTCACAGCTACAGATGCCCTTGGCTGCGTTTCCGGCGTGCCCCTCGGGTCATCTACCATGGGCTACGCCCATTTTGCTATGGTTAACCAGACCGTTATTGTTAATACCCCTACTACGGCTACTCCTGCCACCTGCACTGCGCTCGATGGTGCTATCGCAGTCTTCCCTACCGGGGGCGTACCGCCATATACATTTCTCTGGAGCAACGGTGCCATTACAGCATCGCAAAGCGGCCTTGCGCCCGGCAGTTACGGCATTACTGTGACCGATGTGAATGGATGTACCGGAAGCTCGAGTAGCTACATATCCGCCACTACACCTGTTATGGTTACTTTTACTTCCACCCCAAGCTCCTGCACCACACCAACAGGTACTGCAACCCTGACGGTGTTAGGCGGCACTGCGCCATATACCATAGAGTGGCTTACCTCGCCACTGCAATTTGGGCTAACGGCTACTTCTCTACCTCCTGGTTCTTATGCATTCAAAGTAACGGATGCCGTAGGTTGCATCCGCACCGGCACCGTTACGGTGCCGCCGGTAAATGTTATTGCAATTCCTTACATCGCTACGGCGCCCACGTGCACATTATCTAACGGGGCTATCAACCTTACCCCATCGGGCGGTGCTACCCCCTACACGTACCTATGGAGCACAGGCGCCACTACTGCCTCCCTTGCCAGCGTGCCGGCCGGGCTGTATACGGTCAGTGTTACTGATAATGCCGGGTGCAAAGCTTCACGCAACATTTATTTATATTCGCATTCTCCCGTTGACGCGGTTGTTGCCACAACTCCTGCATCGTGTATATTCACAGCAGATGGCAGCCTTACAGCCGTGCCGTTCGGGGGCACACCACCATATACTTTTTCCTGGACAGGCGGAGGAAGTACCAGCACCATATCAGGCAAGTTGACAGGTGACTATTGGGTAGGCATCACTGATGCCATCGGTTGTCACGTGGCGCGCTTTACGCATCTCGACTACAACCATGCAACAACAAGCTGCTACTGCACTATTGAAGGAATAGTGTATCACGATGTGAATGGAAACTGCATGCAGGATGCGGGCGAGCCGGGGATAAATAATGTGCAAATCCGATGCTCAGGAAGGGGGTATACCTATACTGATGCCAGCGGCCACTATTCATTTAAAGTGCCCTCAGGTTCCTATATAATAACACAAACGGTACAGACCTTTTATCCGCTTGCCGCATGCCAGCTCAATAATATACCTGTGACAGCGGTTGCCGCTAGCGGATGTGTGCTACCGGTAAACTTTGCTAATAGTATAAACCCGATCCATGATGTGCATATCAGCACCTGGGATTACACCTTCGCAGTACCGGGCAATATGTATAACACAGTATCTGTAGTAAGCAACGATGGCACAGTTGCTGAACCTGCAGTTTTTGCCGGCTATAAACCAGATGGCCAGTTGCTTGCACCTTCCTTCGTTCCTGCCGGCATCTTCACTGGCAGCTCGTTCTACTATAACACACCAGGTACGTTCCCTGCGCTAACTCCTGGCAGCACACAAACATTCATTATGAACTACAATGTGCCTACATACGTTCCGCTAGGCACCGTGGTGGTATTTAAGGACTCCGCAGCACACCAGGCACCCATGAGTACATGGCTTACTGATTATTCACCGGCGAATAATGTCAACTACTTTACTACAACAGTGGTAGCTTCCTACGACCCTAATTTCAAAGAAGTAAATCCCAAAGGCAGCGGGCCATTTGGCATTATCCAGTATAGCGATTCTGTTTTAGAATACATGGTGCATTTTCAAAACACCGGCTCATGGTATGCCCAAAATATTATAGTGCTTGATACTATTGAAGAGGACCTCGACTGGACTACGCTGAAACCTGTCTACCAATCAGCACCTTGCCAGGTGACACTCACAGAGAGCGGGCCATACAAAATAGCAAAGTTCTCCTTCGAGAATATCCACCTGCCCCCTCAGTCTTTTGATGATCTTCGCAGCAACGGCATGTTCACTTTTACAATCAAAACCAAACCAGGCCTTCCACCCGGCACAAGGTTTGAGAACAGCGCAGCCATCTATTTCGACTATAATGCCCCTATTATTACAAACAGCACGCTCAATACATTGGTAGAAGTAAATGGTGTCGCAGGCGGACCAAACGTGCCTCCCCATAGTGCCTTAACAGTGTATCCGAACCCTGCCAACAATACCTTCAATGCCATCATCAACAGCGAAAAGGACAATAACGCCTCGCTCACGGTTTTTGACATTGCCGGTAAAGTGCAGCTCTCAAAAGTGATCGCACTGACCAAAGGCACCCAAACGATAACTACAGACATTAACCAGCTCGCCCCTGGAGTGTACTTTGTAACACTGAATAACAACGGTGCAATACAAACCCAGAAGCTCGTAGTTATAAAATAACAATTGGCCTTACCACAAATAGCAAGAGCCCCGAAAACCGGGGCTCTTTGCTGTTTTGATGCAAACAAATTTAAACAGATTTGCTGGTGTTACCGATCTTATTTTGTCTTACAGGTATTTTCTCAGCCCGTATGCGCGTTTCGCACTTTTGGGTATTGCTTTTCCTTTTCGACTTAACACTAGTCCTTGTACTGCTTCAGCGCCTCTTCCAGGCAATCCATGGCGCCATTAATGTCATCGTTGTTCAGTACGTAGGCAAGCCGCACCTCGCTCTTCCCTTGTCCCTTGGTGGCATAGAAGCCTGCAGCCGGGGCCATCATCACAGTAGCACCATTGTGCGAGAATGATTCCAGCAGCCATTGGCAGAATTTCTCGCTGTCGGCTACCGGCAACTGGGCGATTGCATAGAATGCCCCGCCCGGTGTTGGGCAGGTAACTCCCTGCATTGCGCTAAGACGCTTTACCAGCAGGTCGCGGCGCGAGGTATATTCCGCATGTACTTCGTTAAAATAATCATCCGGCAGGTCCACTGCTGCCTCCCCCAGTATCTGGGCAAAGGTGGGCGGGCTCAGCCTTGCCTGGGCAAACTTCATAGCAGCATCCAGCACAGCCTGGTTGCGGGTCACAAATGCACCTATACGGCCACCGCACGCGCTGTAGCGCTTCGATATAGTATCTAGCAGTATGGCGTTATTCTCAAGGCCCGGCAGCGACAAAGCAGAAATATGCTTCCTGCCATCGTAGCAAAACTCACGGTACGCCTCATCGCTAAACAAGAACAGGTCGTGCTTCAGGCATATTTCCTTCAGTACATTCAGCTCCTCAGCACTGTACAAATAACCCGTAGGATTGTTAGGGTTACAGATCATTATCGCCTTGGTGCGTGGCGTCACAGCTTTCTCAAAGTCTTCTATCGGCGGCAACGCGAAGCCAGTTTCAATGCCCGAAGGTATCGGCACCACCTTTACACCTGCGCTCGTAGAAAAACCGTTGTAATTCGCATAGAACGGCTCAGGGATGATGATCTCATCTCCCGGATCCATACAGCTCATTATAGCGAATGAGATAGCCTCAGAGCCGCCCGTTGTTACTATGATATGGCTGGGCGACACGTCTATGTCGTTGCGCTTATAGTATTCTGCAAGTTTTTTGCGGTAGCTTTCAAAACCCGGGCTCGGGCTATACTCCAGCACCTTCATATCTGTGTTGCGCACAGCATCCAGTATCTGTGCCGGCGTTTCTATGTCCGGCTGGCCTATGTTGAGGTGGTAAACTTTGGTGCCTCTCTTTTTTGCTGCATCAGCAAAGGGCACTAATTTTCTTATGGGCGAAGGCGGCATTTGTGCGCCGCGGCTGGATATTACTGGCATGGGCGCAAAGGTAATCCTAATCGGGAAAACATAAAGCACATACCGGGGCCTGCCTCAAATAACAAGGGCCGCATTTGCGGCCCTTATAAATCAATTACTGTAAAAGTTATTTCGGATCGTCACCTACCGCATTGCCCTTAATGTAAAGGGTATAGCGCTTGGCACCACCCGGTGCAGGCGCATTCGACTGTATGTATACTTCTTTATTGAAAACGCCGTGCTGCTCCACGGTTTTCAGGCCCAGGTGTATCGTGCCTTTCTTGCCGGGATATACCGGCTCCTTGGGCCACGTCACATCCGTGCATCCGCACGATGGAGTCACATTCATAATGATCAGCGGCTCCGTACCGGTATTGGTAAATTCGAAAGTATGGTCGGCTATCGGGCCACGCTTCACCACGCCAAAATCATGCACTTCTTCAGTGAACTTAAACTGTGCGCCAGCTTTTTGCTGCGCAGTTGCCTGTACTCCCGCACCGAGCAGGACAAAGGATAAGGCTAATGCTAATTTTTTCATAATATTCGGTTTAAAGCTGCTCTATTTTAAAATAGTTGGCCGGGGCCAACTATTTTAAGTTTGTTATAAATACTGGCAATTACTTGCCTGCTGGTGTAGTAGTAGCTGGTGTAGCTTCAACCGGCTTAGGCTTCACATTGCCTTTGATATGCAATACCATTGGCGACTGCTTTGCGTTAGAGTTGATCGTGATGTCTTTGCTGATCGGTCCTTGGCGGCCCTGCGTAGTATAAGCTACATGGATGATGCCTTTCTTGCCGGGCATGATAGGCTCCTGTGGCCATTTTGGCACCGTGCAGCCGCATGAACCATGCGCTTCGTTAATAACGATAGGCTTCTTACCTACATTCTTGAACTCAAAATCAACTTCAGCCAGCGGGCCTTCCATTACTTCACCGTAGTCATGTGTTTCCTCTTTGAACTTGAACTCACCTGCATTAGGATCCGCTTTCGGAGCAGGCGGTGGGGGTGGAGGAGGAGCTATCTGCGGGTTACCCACCGGGGTAGGTGTAGCAGGTGTAGTTGCAGGAGTTTGTGCGTTTGCTGCTGCTGCACTAAGTGAAAGGCAGAATAGCGTAATGAATACTCTTTTCATAAAGCTTTGTTTGATTTTTTGTTTATCGTTTGTTTAATTGTTTAGTTGGTTTTCATCATAGAGACGTTCTCAGGTACCGATCCGGTTGGGGCTTTTTCAACATTCCCTTTTATGGTCAGCACCTTATTGCCCGCATTAGATGTTACATTGATGGTCTTGGTAAATGCGCTTGGCTTGCCCTTGGTGTGATAAGCCACGCTTATCTTACCTGTTTGCCCTGGCAGTACAGGCTCACTGGAAAACTGTGGCACCGTGCAACCGCATGATGGTTGTGCTTTCTGGATAACGATAGGCGACTTACCATTATTCCTGAAGGTAAATTCACACGTACCATCCGGTCCTTCCGGTATCGTGCCGAAATCATACACCATATCGGTAAATGCCATATCATCCGGGTTTACGGCATCAGGCTGGGCCGGCAATGATGGTGTCGCAGGCGCTCCTATCGAGAAACTGCCCGGTGAAGCATCTGAATGCGCCACTGTTTCCTTCGACTTCTTCTTGATCTTTACCTTATCCTGCGCCGTTAACAAGCCGCCAGATAACAATAACAACCCCAATGAAAGAATAACCTTTCTCATCTTTGTAATTTTTTATTGTTTATAGACTTATGAGAAACAAATTTAAGACCAAATTCTTAAAAACACATATTTTTTGTTGTTAAAACCTTCCAAAAACCTTTACAATCGTAGTTTTGCACCCCGATGCATAAATTCCTGGTCATACAGACCGCCTTCACCGGCGACGTAGTACTTGCAACCGCTATTGTCGAAAAGCTGCATCTCCATTTCCCGGATGCCCGCATCGACTTCCTCCTGCGCAAAGGCAACGAGAGTTTGCTGCTGGGACACCCGTATATAACCGAGGTGATAGTATGGAACAAGGGGAAACACAAAAAACGCAACCTTCTGCGCATTGCCATGCAGGTAAGGCGCGAGCACTACACGCACATAGTAAATATCCATAGATTTACAACATCGGGTTTTATTACATTCCTTTCGAGAGCTGGGCATACGGCAGGATTCGACAAAAATCCTTTTTCATTTTCGTATAATAAAAAGGTCGCGCACGTACTGTCTAAGCCCTACATGCCAAACCCTGTACACGAGATTACCCGGAACCAGGAGCTTATTGCAGATATTACGGATACTACACCCTGCCTGCCCCGGCTATACCCGTCAGCTGCCGACATAGAAGCCGTGCAGCAATACCAGGCCGGGCAATATATATGTATTGCCCCGTCTTCAGTATGGTTTACCAAGCAATTCCCTGCACATAAGTGGATAGAGCTCATCAACCAGCTACCGCAGCAGTATACCGTATACCTGCTGGGAGGCCCAGGCGACAAACCCCTCGGCGACACAATAACAGCTGGTACACTGCACAAAGATGTGCATAACCTGGGCGGTATGCTCAGCTACTTGCAGTCGGCAGCACTAATGAAAGGAGCGGTTATGAACTACAGCAACGACTCTGCGCCTCTGCATTTCGCATCTGCTATGGATGCGCCCGTCACGGCAGTTTTCTGCTCCACTGTGCCCGCCTTTGGCTTTGGCCCGCTCCACCCCAACGCACGTGTGGTGGAGATCGCCGAAACACTATACTGCCGCCCATGTGGCCTGCATGGCCATAAGGCATGCCCACAAGGCCACTTTAGGTGTGCTAACGACATAACAAACGACCAGTTGCTATGGTGGACTTCGAAAACGATATAAAAGCCTGCATGCAGGCTCTGCAAAGCGGCGGCACTATACTCTACCCTACCGATACTGTTTGGGGCCTGGGCTGCGATGCCCTTAACGCTGCAGCTGTAGAAAAACTGTTTGCCATAAAGCAGCGCCCAAAGGAAAAAAGCATGATAGTGCTGCTGGCTGATGCGCGCGACATACTGCAATACGTGGCCGCTCCACATCCCGACATTATAGCAATAGTAGAAGCTTTTGAGCGGCCAACTACAGTTATCTACGACAATGCCCTCGGCTTTCCCGACAATGTGGTCAATAAAGACGGTAGCATAGCAATAAGGGTTACTACCGACCCGTTCTGCAAAGCGCTTATCAAGCGCTTCAGGCAGCCTATAGTTTCTACATCAGCCAACCTTAGCGGCGAGCCCACACCAAAAATATTTGCAGAGATAGCTGGCGAGGTGAAGGCCGCAGTAGGCCACATGGTGCAATACAGGCAGGGAGATATCACGATCACCCCGCCCTCCCGGTTGATACGGATGGATGATGATGGAAATATTACTGTACTGAGAGGATAAAATATCCATAATTCAACAACTCACCCCCTCAACCCTTCAATAAACTCACTATTCAACTTCTCAACCAATCAACATAGCTTTGCCCACCGGAATATGGATATTACGTGTACACCCGATGAATTAAAACTATTTGAACGGATAGGCAAGGTAGCAGAGACAATGAATGTTAGCTGCTATCTTATAGGCGGCTTTGTGCGCGATAAGCTGCTGGGCCGCCCTACCAAGGATATAGATATCGTATGTACGGGCGATGGCATAGAGCTGGCGCGCAATGTGGCTAACACTTTTAAGCACAAGCCGCAAGTTAATTTCTTCAAAACCTTTGGCACTGCACAATTCAACCTGCATGGCCTTGACCTCGAATTTGTGGGGGCTCGCAAGGAGTCGTACAGCAGCGATTCGCGCAAGCCGCAGGTGACACCCGGCTCTATCGAAGATGACCAGCTGCGCCGCGACTTTACGATCAATGCCCTTGCCATAAGCCTCAACACTGCCGACTATGGCAGCATGGTAGACCCATTCAACGGCACTGCCGACCTTGAAGCAGGAATAATCCGCACCCCACTCGACCCCGACATCACATTTTCTGACGACCCGCTGCGCATGATGAGGGCTATACGCTTCTCTACACAGCTCGGGTTCACTATAGTAGACCCGGTACTGGACGCCATCGCCCGCAACAAGGAGCGTATCCGCATCGTATCGCAGGAGCGCATTACCGATGAGCTTAACAAGATAATGTCAGCGGCAAAACCCTCCATAGGGCTCGACCTGCTATACCGCACCAGCCTGCTCAAAGAGTTCTTCCCGCAGATGGTGGAGCTGAGCGGCGTGGAGATAGTAGAGGGCAAAGGACACAAAGACAACTTCTACCATACGCTGCAGGTAATAGATAACACCGCTGCCAAAAGCAGCGACCTGTGGCTGCGCTGGGCTGCCCTGCTGCACGATATTGGCAAGCCCGCCACCAAGCGGTTCGAGGAAGGCCACGGCTGGACATTTCACGGGCACGAGGTAGTGGGCGAGCGCATGACGCCGCGCATCTTCAAGCAACTGAAGCTGCCGCAGAATGAAAAGATGAAGTATGTGGCTAAGCTGGTGGCCCTGCACCTGCGCCCCATAAGCCTCACTAAGGAAGATATAACCGACTCTGCCATGCGCCGCCTCCTGTTTGATGCCGGCGATGACCTCGAAGACCTGATGATACTGTGCGAGAGCGACATCACTTCTAAGAACAAACAAAAGGTAAAGCGCTATCTCGAGAACTTTGAGCTGGTAAAAGAACGGCTTAAGGAAGTAGAGGAGAGCGACCGCATCCGCAACTGGCAGCCACCGATAACAGGCGATGATATTATGAAGCTATTCGGCCTTACCCCCTCGCGGGAGGTGGGCGTGCTAAAAACGGCAATTCGGGAGGCCATACTCGATGGTATCATTACCAATACTTACGATGCTGCCTACGCATTACTGCTGCAAAAAGCAGCAGAGCTAAATCTAAAACCGGTAGCTAATGACTAACATCACAGTTATCAAGGGCGATATCACCACGCAGTCGGTCAATGCTATCGTCAACGCAGCTAACACATCTCTGCTAGGCGGCGGTGGTGTAAATGGCGCCATACACCGCGCCGCAGGCCCGCAGCTGCTCGATGAATGCCGCACCCTGAAAGGCTGCAAAACCGGCGAGGCTAAAATTACCCGTGGATACAACCTCCCCGCAAAGCATGTGATACACACTGCCGGCCCGGTATGGCATGGTGGCAGCAACAATGAGCAACAGCTACTGTACAACGCCTACTACAACAGCCTTACTGTAGCTATGAATAATGGCATGCGCACCATTGCATTCCCCGGAATCAGCACAGGTATCTATGGCTTTCCGAAACAGCTGGCGGCAGCAACCGCCTTGAGGGCCGTAAGCGATTTCAACAGGAAAAATCCAGATGCCATCACCGATATTATATTCGTCTGCTTCGACGATGAGAACCTTAATATCTATAAGTCATTGCTAGATTTGCCATAACTCCGCAACTCTAAGGCGTTTCTGAGTCGCAGACTTACGACTTGCAACTTACGACTTACGACTCAAAAGACTTACGACTAATATGAATACCCGCCAGCTTTTCCAACAGCACATAGCCCAGACGTCGCCCGCCCCGGTAGGCCTTGAAATAATATCTGCCGAAGGCAATTACCTGTACAGCGCTGATGGGCAGGCATACCTCGACCTCATTGGCGGCATAAGCGTGTGCAACATAGGCCACAGGCACCCGGCAGTGGTGGCGGCTATAAAGCAGCAGGCCGATGCATACCTCCACGTGATGGTATATGGCGAGCTGGTGCAAAGCCCGCAGGTGCAGTATGCCGCGCTCCTTGCCAAATATCTGCCGGCCAATCTGCAATGCGTATACTTTACAAACTCAGGTGCTGAGGCCACCGAGGGCGCTATAAAGCTTGCCCGCCGCGTCACAGGCCGCACAGATATCATATGCTGTAACCATAGCTATCACGGCAACACACTTGGGGCACTTGCGCTGATGGGCGATGAATACTGGCGAAACGCCTTCAGGCCGCTGATGCCGGGGGTATGGCATTACGACTACAACTCCCCGGCACTTATAGATGCCATAGATAGCAACACCGCATGCGTGGTCATAGAGACCATACAGGGAGAAGCAGGCGTTATAAGCCCCCATGCTGAGTGGCTTAGTGCCCTCCGCGCAAAATGCACCGCCACCGGCACATTGCTCGTAATGGACGAGATACAATGTGGCTTTGGCCGCACCGGCAAGCTGTGGGGTTTTGAGCATTACAACATCACGCCCGACATAGTGCTGCTAGGCAAGGCTCTGGGTGGAGGCATGCCACTGGGGGCATTTGTTTCCTCTTGGGAGCTGATGCAAACACTTACGGCCGACCCCGTGCTGGGCCATATCACCACGTTTGGCGGGCACCCGTTGTGCTGCGCAGCAGGCATGGCTGGTATGCATGCGCTGATCGATGAGCAGATGGTAGCAGGTGTACCCGCTAAAGAACAGTTATTTCACTCCTTACTGGTGCACCCCGAAATAAAGGAAGTACGCAGCAAAGGCCTGCTAATGGCTGTAGAGCTGGCTAGTGCGGAGCATGTAGCCACAACCCTGCAACGCTGCCTCGAAAAAGGATTATTCTCAGATTGGTTCTTGTTTGCCCCGCAGTGCATACGGCTGGCCCCTCCCCTCACGATTACTGAGGAGGAGATTCGCAAAGCCTGTGTTATTATACTGGAGAGCCTGTAAATTACTTGGTCAGCGTTATCTGGTAAGGTGTAGGCCCTACTGTTATCTGTGCTGTGTTATCGCACGCGCCCGCCCCATAGCTGAGCACACGCGTTCCTTCATAACCCCCTATATTTACAACGCCCGAGCGCGCATAGTCGCAACCCAGTGCTATCTGTATAGGGGTAGATATCCCGAAGCTGAATTTTTTGCCATTCTGCCGCGTAAGTGTGGCAATGCCCGATATAGAGAATACATCATCATTACGGTCGCCCGAGCCTGCCAGGCCCGAAACCCCTGTTCCAAAGCCCGCAACCCACTTACGCACAAGATTGCCGTTCCATACCAGGTATTCGCTCATCTTCGGGTCAGGGTTCATATCCAGTGAATCGTTCACCTGCACCTTGTAGTACCAGTTACCAGCTACAGTAGTGTCAACGCGCACCGTCTTAATGGTGCCCATTACCTGGTGTGTATTCACGTGGTAGTTGAAGAACGAAATGGTGTGTACCTTGGCAGAATCTGAATACTTGCCGGTATAGGAAACCACAATGGTGCCGCGGCGCACACGCCCGTCAAAGCACGTTACATCTTCATCGCCAAAACGGATGGTTAGTGTACGTGGAGAGCTGATCGTATCGGTTGCAACCGTCACACTTGTAGTAGCGCCTATGTAGGCACTGTTATACGTTGCACCGGCTGCGTCTGCTATCGATATCACATCGTCCGTTACCCATTCCATCCTTGAACCGTCGGAAGCATAGCCACCATTGTCGTCTGTACTTAAAGGGCTTGTGTCACGGCGACATGCTGTGAACAGTGACGAGGCGATAACCGCAATGAAGGCTGCTTTTTTGAAATTCAGGTTGCAATACATAAATGGATAAATTTGGTTGAAGTCCGCTTTTTAGCTTTTCCGGATCAAAAATTCGATGCTAATATACGAATAGTGTTAAATCTTGCATAGCCGGGACTATATAAAATATAAAAGGCGGAAAATATCCGCCTTTTATATTATAATAAATACTTATGACTATGGCAGCGTTATGGTAGTGGTAGTGCCCGCAGCTGTGGTCAGCACGGCCTGGTCATCGCAGGTAGCCGTGGTTCCGTAATTAAGTGTGCGGGTACCTCCAGCAAAAGTATAGGATACAGTACCGGCCTCTATCCACCTGCACCCTGCCTTAACAATTAGTGGCGACGTGATGGCGACAGTGCCCGTAGTTACTACACCCGCTGCAGAGGTACGCGTTATAGAGCCGCCACCGGTTATGCTGTACTCATCATCGCTCCAGAGAAACGGAGTACCGGAGCCGTTTGTCCAGGTGCGGGTGCGCGCCCACGAGCTTTCTATGGTAGCCCCCGTAGAGCGGGTTATTTTGCCACCGGCAAGGGTAATGTTATAATACGGCTTGCCAGCAGAGTTGAGCCCCATATGGGTAACCGTTTTAGTGCCTTCTATGCGATTATCATTTTGGTAGTAGTTATCGAATGTTATAGTGCGCACAGAGCCGCTGTCGAAATAAGAGCCAGTATGGTTGATGATGATCTTACCACGGCGCGTGCGGCCATCGGTGCAGGTGCAGTTTACCGTACCAAAATCTACAGTTATCGTAGAGCCTGCTTTTGTTACCATTGCGCAAGGCCCCGCAGTGGTAGCAGTAGTGCGATAGATCGAAGATCCCGAGGACGCATGGGCCGCTACATCAGCAACCGACTCCGCATCGTCAAAGTTCTTTTCTGCAAGCGCATGATCCGAAGCATAACCGGTATCTTCAGTGGTAGCATTGTTCTTGTTCTTTTTGCACGATGCCGTAAACAGGAATACAGACATCGTAATGGCGGCAGTGCCAAGTACGAGGTAAAGGCGGGAATTGCGCATGGTTTGTTTTATTTTTGTGGTGTAACACTAAGACTGAGCATTACAAGGTAAGTTTAAAGATAAACAATATTTATTAATACCTGCCGCTAACTCACTGAAATAAAAATGCGCATCCGCGGTGTGCGGTGCGCATTAATAAAAGAAAGCTGCGGTGCTATTTCGGATGCCATTCCAGGCAAAACCCCGGCCCGGCGGGCGTAGCAGTGAGCCCCAGCGACAAATTACTGTGCGTGCGATACCTGTGCAGAGCCGGTACGGCTATGCCGCATGCCGCGCCTACTACAAGCCCTATCATACCATCTGATGGGAAGTGCGCCAGCGCTTTCACGCGCAGGTAGCCCTCCACAATGGCAGGCACGGTAGCCAGGCCATATAGCAGGTATTTCTTGCGGCCGATCTCGGGGTGGTAATCGCAATAAATTTTCGCCATGTAAAAGGTAGATGCTATAGCTGTGGCAGTATGCCCGCTATACATGGAATTACGGTTGTTGCCACCCCTGCGGCCATCGTACCCCAGTTCGGTGTAGTAGGCAACCGGGCGTGCCTTATTCTGAAAAGCCGGGCCAAAAAAACTAAAATTGTAGATGCTGAATGTTACGGCATGCACCTCGTAATACATAATCAGCAGGTTCACCCAGTCTTTTTTGATCTTTTTATCAGCCATTAGAAGGCTTGGAGTAACGATCAAAGCGGGCAGCAGGTAGTCCGATGCCTTGTAATTCATATCACGTTTAGAGAGGTCCTGGCGGAGTGCCCACCTGTCTACATCATTAAATATAGTGGGGTCCAGCCCGTCCAGTTCTTTATCCGTAAAGTTCTTTTTTGCCTTTATTATTTTAGGTATCGCGTATATATCAGCTGCTGTAGCCACAACGCAGAAGATGCCGCTTACAAGGTTATTTACATGATACAGCTTTGGCTCCTCTTTAGTACCGGCATTTATACGGGTTGCCGAATCTACCACCGTTGCCTGGCCAGACGCACGATAAACAGTAGCAGGAGATAATGCTAAGATGGCCAATAAAATAAAGCAATAAGTAATTTTCAATTTCATTGTAGTGCTGATTTATGTACAGGTCTAAAATGGGTCTACAAAATTGTGCCTCAGCCCACTATCCCTGGTCCCCCCGTTTACCAGCTCTCGTCCCAAAAACCGAATTCGCATTGATTACCAGCACGGTATAATCAAACACCCGGTATAGAAGCTATCTTCAAATGCATCACCAACAGCGCGTGGAGGCTTTGCTCGGAAAGTAGTATTTTCACTACATGAAAAAATTAGCGCTGTTAGTTGCCTTGGTAGTCATATGTGTGGCGGCCTTCGGGCAGGGAAAATTACAGCAAGACCTGAGCTTAAAGTACCTGGTGAGCACCCCCGCACCGTCCAAAAATAAACCACCGGTCATTATACTCATGCACGGCTACGGCAGCAATGAGGAAGATCTGTATGGCCTCAAAGATCACCTGCCAGCCAACTTCCTTGTCATCTCAGTGCGGGCGCCATACAGCCGCCAGCCTGAGAGCGGGTACCAGTGGTATGCGCTCACCGTGGAGAACGGCAAACGGTCGGGCAGCCTTACCGACATTGAAAAGAGCAGGCAGCAGGTGAGCCGGTTTATCGATGAGGTGGTGCGTAAATATGGCGCCGACGCCAGGAACGTGTACGTTATGGGATTCAGCCAGGGAGCGGTGATGAGTTACGTAACGGCATTAGCCGAACCCGGTAAGGTACACGGCATAGGCGCGCTCAGCGGCAAAATATATACGGGATGGAAAAGCCGGGTAAAGCCGACACCAGCTATGCAGCAACTTAAAATATTCGTCGCCCATGGCACGCAAGACAACATGATACCCTATACCGAAGCCAAAGAGGCAGTAACCTTTTTGCAAAGCATGGGATTGAAGCCCGACTTCCATACCTACAACGGCATGGGCCATACAATAAGCAATGATGTCTTGAAAGACCTAAGAACTTTCCTGAGGTAATTCTGCAACGGGTTTATCATCCTGTTTCAGTACTCTCATTTTCCGCCAGTAAACGATGTAAAAGAATGGAGACAGGATTGTAATGATAAACGGCAGGCCAAAGAAAATAATTCCCGCAAAAGCTAGGTATCCAAAAAAATGCATTATACCATCGAATCGGTATCCCCATATTGTGTCCGCGACACAACTGCCAAGCATTATAAGCGTCAGTAGAACATTTGCAGAAACAAACATCCAGAAAAGACGATATTTTTCGAACAATCGGGATACTAACCACCCAAGCCCTAGCAGTACGATCATTGGCAGTAAAAACATTTCAAAGTACCCCATACACAACAAAAATAAAAAATTATATTATTTAAATATAGTCTTTATTTCGTGCTCCCAAAAAAGATGGCATGGAAATAATATTTACTTTTGCAAACTAATTTAACAGACAGTCATGAAACTAGCGATCATCGGGACGGGGTATGTAGGCTTGGTCACAGGGACCTGCTTTGCAGAAACAGGTAATCATGTTACCTGCATAGACATAGATGCAAAGAAAATTGAAAGCCTCAAGCAAGGAAACTCACCTATTTACGAGCCCGGGCTGGATATATTGCTGGAAAGGAACATCAGGGATAACAGATTGCAATTCACCACTTCGATGGCTGAAGGCATAAAGGATGCCCGTGCTATTTTCCTCGCCCTCCCTACCCCACCCGGCAAAGATGGCAGCGCCGACCTCCAGTATGTGATTAACGTGGCTGAGGCATTGGGGAAATTGATTACCAATTATACCGTCATTGTAAATAAAAGCACGGTACCCGTAGGCACCGCAGAAAAGGTAAGCGCAGTGCTTGCCCAGCATCTCAGTACAGAGCTTTTCGATGTAGTGTCCAATCCTGAGTTCCTCAGGGAGGGCGTTGCAGTAGATGATTTCCTGAAGCCCGACCGTGTAGTCATCGGCACTTCCAGCGAAAAAGCCAGGAAGGTAATGGACGAGCTGTACCAGCCATACGTGCGCCAGGGCAACCCCATATACTTCATGGACGAGCGCTCCTCTGAAATGACCAAGTATGCCGCTAACAGCTACCTGGCTATGCGCATCTCGTTCATGAACGAGATGGCAAATCTTTGTGAGAAAACCGGTGCTAACGTAGACTCCGTGCGCATAGGCATGGGCGCCGACAGCCGCATAGGCAAGCGCTTCCTGTTCCCCGGTATAGGCTACGGCGGCAGCTGCTTCCCTAAAGATGTAAAGGCGCTCGCACATACTGCCCTTGAAATGGATTACGACTTCCAGCTGGTGAAAACGGTAATGGAGGTAAACGACCGGCAGAAACAAGTACTGGGCAGAAAAATAAAGAACTACTTCGGCAGCGACCTCAGCGGCCATAAGTTTGGCATATGGGGCCTGGCCTTCAAGCCTGAGACCGATGATATACGCGATGCCCCGGCCATAGAGCTGATAAAAGAGCTGCTGGCAGCCGGCGCTGAAGTAAGCGTATTTGACCCCGAAGCTATGAAAAACGTGGAGCAGCTACTGGGCGATAAAATACAGTATGCAAAGGACCAGTACGGAGTGCTGGCCGAAGCAAGCGCGCTTATACTCGTGACTGAGTGGAGCGAGTTCCGCAACCCGGACTTCGACAAGATCTACAACATAATGAAGCACCCCGCCATATTCGATGGCCGCAACGTATATTCACAGGACAAAATGCAGGATCTGCCGTTCTACTATGAGAGCATAGGCCGCAAGGTGGTGCATGCTCATGTGCACGATAAGCTGAACATGGTAATGGACACTGCGATACGCGAAAGAGGAGTACTCGACTAGACCGGGCAAACCACAACAATGTAACAATTAGCACACACTCAAATTTAATAATGGCAAAAAGAATACTGATTACCGGTGCAGCCGGCTTCCTCGGCTCGCACCTTTGCGACCGGTTCCTTGCTGAGGGCTACGAGGTCATAGGCATGGACAACCTGCTTACTGGCAACATCAAAAACATTGAGCATCTTTTCCCAAGAAAGGAGTTCGTGTTTTATCATCACGATGTTACTAAGTTCGTACACGTACCGGGCAACATCGACTACATCCTGCACTTTGCATCGCCTGCCAGCCCTATCGACTACCTCAAGATGCCGATACAGACGCTGAAGGTAGGCGCGTTGGGTACCCACAACCTGCTGGGCCTTGCAAAGGCTAAGGGCTCGCGCATATTGGTCGCATCTACATCTGAGGTCTATGGCGATCCGCTGATACATCCGCAGACGGAAGAATATTGGGGCAATGTAAACCCGGTAGGCCCGCGCGGCGTATACGATGAGGCCAAGCGCTTCATGGAGAGCATCACCATGGCGTATCATACTTTCCACCAGCTGGAAACCCGCATCATACGCATATTCAATACCTACGGGCCGCGTATGCGCCTCGATGACGGCCGTGCACTGCCTACATTTATGAGCCAGGCACTGCGGGGCGAGGATATCACTGTATATGGCGATGGTTCGCAAACACGCTCCTTCTGCTACGTTGATGACCTGGTAGACGGCATCTACCGCCTGCTGTTGTCCGACTATCCAAGGCCCGTGAACATTGGCAACCCTTCTGAGATCACCCTGCTCCAGTTTGCTGAGGAAGTGCTGGCGCTCACAGGCTCTAAGTCAAAGATCGTTTACGAAGCACTGCCGCAGGATGACCCTAAGCAGCGTAAGCCCAATATTACCAAGGCTAAAGAGCTGCTGGGCTGGGAACCTAAGATAGACCGGCACGAGGGCCTCAAACGTACACTTGAATACTTTAAGCTGCACATTTAATTTACTGATAGTATACATACCGGCCCGCACCATAAGTGCGGGCTGTTTTTTTTTTGCGCCTGCCCCAAAATACAAGGGGCGCACCGAAGTACGCCCCTGCATTGGAAAAAACTTATTGTTCTGTTATGGCTCAAACACAAGCCTGATGATCATGGTACCACCATTGTTACCGTTATAACGGCACATATACACGCCTGCCGCCAGCTCCTTAGGCAGCGTTATCAGCGTGCTGCCTAGCAGCAGGTCATACTTCGTCACTTCCTTGCCATCTATAGTGTACACATGCAGCGTACCCGCATCATCGGCTTCTACTGTTATAGAGCCCGATGTTGGGTTAGGGAACAGCCTGATGCCTGTGAAAGGCGACACTGACGGGCTACCCGGCTTCACACAACCTACAACAGTCATCGGCGCGGTCACATAGCACCCTGTCGATGGCAGTGTATAGGTGAGCGTAGCTGAGCCCGCGGCAACGCCATAAACGACACCGGAGGCAGACCCTATTGTTGCAGCGGCAGTGTTGCTGCTGCTCCAGGTGCCGCCCGGTGTGGCATCCACGAGGTTTGCCGTCATAGTATTACACATGCTCACCGGGCCTGAAATTGCCGCCGGCAGCGGGTTGATGCTCAGCACACGCGTAGTGCGGCAATTAGCGCCAAACGAATAAGAGATCAGCACCGTGCCTGCATTCACACCTGTTACAATACCGGTAGCCGAGCCTATAGTAGCGCCCGCAGCATTGCTGGAGCTCCATGTGCCGCCTGCAAGGCCGTTTGCGAGCGTAGTAGTAAGGCCCGGGCAAACCGTTGCTGTACCTGATATGGAAGGCGGAACCGGGTTAACGGTAACAACCGAAGACCTTGTACAACCCGTAGACGCGAACATGTAGGTGATACCCACCGTACCAGCAGCTACACCCGTCACAACACCGGTGCTGATGCCAACCGTAGCTATCGATGGGCTGCCACTGCTCCAGTAGCCGCCGCTGCCGCCGGTGAGGGTGGTAGTCGTGCCCACACAGGTCATCGGGTAGCCCAGGTGCGCCATTGGCAGTGCATTTACGGTAACGGTAGTCGTTTTAAAGCAGCCGCCTGGCACTGTGTAAGTGATAGGCACAATACCTGCCGAAGCTCCGCTAACGATGCCTGTTGTAGGGTCTATAGCCGCAATAGTTACATTGCCGCTGGTCCAGGTGCCGCCGCTCATAGTGTTAGTAAGCGTTGTCACCTGGCCTATACATACCGTGCGCGTGCCGCCTACCGTTGCCGGTATCGGGCTTACGCTCACAGCTGTAGTAATATAGCAGCCGGTACCCAATGTGTAGGTAATGGTAGCAGCACCCGCCGACATGCCGGTTACAACACCCGTTGATGAATTAATAGCCGCGATCGATGACGCGCTGCTTGTCCACGACACACCCGGTGTAGCATTACTGAGTGTTGTAGTACCGCCAACGCAAACAGTGGTAGTGCCTGTGATTGGCATCGGCAGTGGGTTTACAGTTACCACCGCTGTCTTGAAGCAGCCGGTGCCTATAGTGTAGCTGATAACAGCAGTGCCCGGTGAGTTGCCGTTTACAACGCCTGTAGTCATGCCTACGCTTGCTATGAACACGCTGCCGCTGCTCCAGGTGCCGCCCGCCGCTGAGTTGCTAAGCGAGGTAGTAGCACCCTGGCATACCTTCAATACCCCGGAAATGTTTGGCGGTAATGCACTTGTAGTTACGATTGTGAATACACGGCAACCTGTGCCCAGTGTATAGCTGATACGTGCCGTACCGGCTGCTACACCGGTGACAACGCCCGTAGTAGGAACCACGTTAGCTATCGATGATGCGCTGGTGCTCCATGTACCCCCCGTAGTGCTGCTGGCTAGTGTAGTGGTAAGTCCTATGCATACACTGCTGATGCCGGTAATAGCATCTGGCAGTGGGTTTACAGACACAACCGCTGTACGTGCACAACCTGCGCCAAATGCATAGGTGATAGTTGCAGTGCCCGCGCCTGTGCCGGTAACAATACCATTTGTGCCTACAGTAGCTACAGCCATATCACCGCTGCTCCATGTACCACCTGTGGATGTTGTAGACAATGTTATTGATGAGCCTTCGCAAACAGAGGACGGACCGGTTATGGTAGCCGGAAGTGGCGTAACTGTTACTGTTATACTCCGGCGACAACCTGTAGCTGCCGTGTAGGTAATATTACTCATACCCGCCGCCATGCCCGATGCGATACCTGTACCGGAGCCTATGCTGGCTATAGCAGGGTTAGAGCTGGTCCATGTGCCGCCCGTTGCGGTATTAGATAATGTAGCCGTAAGGCCGATACATATGCCCGTAGGTCCGGTAATAGCCGGTGGCAGTGAGTTAACCGTAAATGAAGCAATAGAATAACAGCCCGTAGACAATGTGTAGCTAATATCCGCAACCCCGCCCGAAACGCCTGTTACAGCACCGTTGTTAGAGCCAACTGTTGCAATGCTGATATCACTGCTGGTCCATGCGCCGCCGCCCATCACATTGTGCAGTGTGGTTACCGCGCCTTCACATATCACCATTGTCCCGGTAATTGCAGAAGGCGACGCGTTAACAGTAAGAATGGCCGTAGCGGAGAAACCTGAGACCGAGTAGCTGATAATTGCCGTGCCGCTAAACACGCCCGTCACTACACCCGTCATTGAGTCGATAACGGCGACTGCTGGTGCATTGCTGCTCCACGTGCCGCCCGGTGTGCTGCTGCTGAGTGTTGTAGTGCCACCTGAGCATATGTTGAGTGTGCCCGTGATAGGATCGATGAGGAACCCGACAACTACCTCTTTTGAGGCCATATCTGTTCCGCAGCTGTTCATCACTGTATAGTAAGCAGTATCAGTGCCGAACGCCGCACCTGTCACCACGCCTCCTGCATCAATTGTTGCATTGGCGTTGCTCATGCTCCATGTACCACCCGTGCCCGATGTAGCCAATGTAATAGTAGCGCCAAGATTCACGAAGGAAGGCCCTGTAATGGTTCCTGCATCCGGCGATGGATTCACCGTCACTGCCGCTACCGCTGTCGCAGTGCCGCAGCTGCTCGTTACCGTGTAAGAGATAGTAGTAACTCCTGCTGTTATAGCAGTAACTACACCTGAGGTATTAATAGTAGCCACAGCTGTATTGCTGCTGCTCCATGCGCCGCCGCCTACAGAATTGCTGACAGTAAGCGCAGACCCGATACACAACGCACCTGCACCGCTGATAGTGCCCGCAGATGGAGATGCATTGACAGTGACGGTCACCATTGCCGCATCTGAGCCGCATGTATTGGAAACTGTATAAGTAATAATTGCTGTGCCCGATGTAAGCCCATTTACCACGCCTGATGATGCCCCTATAGTAGCAACCGCTGCATCGCTGCTGCTCCACGAGCCACCCGCAGTTGCATTGCTGAGTGTAACTGATGACCCAAGGCAAACATTAGTAGCGCCACTGATAGTGCTTGCAACCGGGGTTGCATTTACTGTCATTGCTGTTGTGGCAATTGCTGTGCCGCAGCTATTGGTAACGTTATATGTAATAAGCACCGTACCTGTGGCCATGCCGGTAACGATACCCGTAGCCGCACCTACCGATGCCTTTGCTGTATCAGAAGACCACCATGCGCCACCACTTACTGTGCTGCTAAGCGTAGTGCTTGCACCCACGCACACCACCGGCGCGCCTGATAGTGTACCCGCCGACGGCGTAAGCTCCACCGTTACTGTAGCAAGCGCTATTGCAGTGCCACACGAGTTAGCACGTACATAGGATATTGTTGCAGTACCCGCCGCTACTGCGCTGACAACGCCGGTAGAAGCAGATATAGTAGCTATGCTGGTATTGCTGCTGCTCCATGTGCCGCCTGTGGCACTGTTGCTGAGCGATGTAGTGCTGCCTGAGCACACAGCGAGCGCCCCCGTAATGGCACCTGCTCCCGGTGCCGAGTTCACCGTCACCGTACGCACTGCGGCAGAGGTACCGCAGGCATTGCTGACCAGGTAGCTGATCGCAGCCATGCCGCCCGATACACCTGTAACAATACCCGTTGCAGACCCTACAACTGCTATACCCGTTGCACCCGATACCCACATGCCACCGGAAACAGTAGCTGCGAGGCTGGTAGAAGAGCCTGCACAAACCGTTGCAGTACCGGTAATGGTGCCCGGCGACGGCACAGTATTGACCGTGATCATTTTTGTAGCGTATACCACACCGCATGTGCCCATAGAGGCATAGGAGATAACAGCTACACCGGGGCCTATGCCGGTAACCGACCCGCTAAAGGAGTCAACCGTAGCAATACCAGTGCTGGCGCTTGTCCAGGTGCCACCTGCCACAGATGGAGTAAGAACGACTGATGCGCCTACGCACACAGTAGAGGAACCCGATATTGTGACCGCACTCGTAGCATTAACGGTAACTGTCGTAGTGCTCACTGATATGCCGCATACCGTGTTAACTGCATAAGATATAAGCGCAGTACCTGCAGAAACGCCGGTAACCACACCTGTAGTTGAAGATATAGTAGCCACTGAGGTCGTAGCGCTGCTCCAGGTGCCGCCTGTGGTAGCATTGCTGAGCGTAGTAGTGCCGCTGGTACACAGCATGGTCGTGCCTGTGATCGGTGTTACCGCCGGTGCGCTGTTTACTGTCACCACCCTTGTGGCGAAAGACGTGCCACATGCGCTGCTTACAGCATAGCTGATGGTAACTATACCCGCACTAACGCCGGATACCACCCCATTGGCAGCCCCCACCGTAGCCAGCGAGCCATCGCTGCTGCTCCATACACCGCCGGTCACAGTATTTGCCAGGGTGCGCGTGGAACCTATACATACTGATGGCGTACCTGTTATAGTACCTGCTGCAGGCGCACCGCTTACGGTAACCACGCGGGTTGCCGTAGCTGTGCCACAGCCGTTGGTAACTATATAAGATATAGTTGCAGTGCCTGCTGAGATACCCGATACTATATTAATAGAAGTACCGATAGTAGCCACTGCAGTATTACTGCTCGTCCACGTACCGCCGCTCACCGTGCTGGCGAGTGTCGATGTAGCGCCCGTGCATATTGCAGCTATGCCTGAAATAGTACCCGCAGAAGGAGATGCATTGACTGTTACCGGCTTGATCGCATTTGCAGTACCGCAGCTATTGGATATAGCATAAGTAATGGTAGCCACGCCCGCCGAGTTACCTGTAACAACACCCGAGACAGAATTAACGCCCGCTATCGAGGTGGCGCTGCTTGTCCACATACCACTGGTCGTTGGGTTTGTAAGTGGAGTAGTAGTACCCGTACAGATCATTGAAGCACCTGAGATAGCACCTACACTCGGAGCTGCATTTACCGTAACAATACGGGTAACAGTGCCGCCGGAATAAGTGTAGCTGATCATTGAAGTGCCTACCGATACGCCGGTCACCACGCCATTCGAAGACCCCACAACAGCAACTGCTGTATTACCGCTCGTCCAGCTGCCCCCCGATACCGGGAAGGTAAGTGTGGTCGCGCTGCCTGCACACACCGTAGCCGTACCTGAGATAGGTACTGCATTTACGGTAACAATTTTTGTAGCCTGTGCAGTACCGCACACATTAGTTACAGTGTAACTAACCGTAACAGTACCTGCCCCCACGCCTGATACCACACCCGACCCGGAGATGGTAGCATTTGAGTTGCTAACCGTCCATGCACCGCCTGTGGTAGTATTAGATAAGGTGATCGTACTGCCCACATTCACGCTCGATGAGCCTGATATTGCAGGCACCGTAGGGGTTGCATTAACAGTTACTGGCCTGTTCACACGGCAGCCGTTAGCCAGCGTATAGGTAATGTTAGATGTTCCCTGTGTCATGCCGGTAACTACACCCGCCGAGCTTACAGACGCTACGGTAGCCACACTGCTGATCCATGTGCCACCCGTAGGGCTGCTGGCCAGTGTACCCGGCGCACCTATGCATACAGTTGTAGGTCCGCTTATTGCTGAAGGTGCAGTATTGACCGTTACGGTCCGCGTAGCCGCACAACCTGTAGGCAGTGTATAGCTCACTACTACTGTGCCCGCCGCAACACCGGTAACGATACCCGTGCCGCTGATCGCAGCCACGCTTACATCTGCACTGCTCCATGTACCGCCCGATGTACCATCAGACAGAGTGGTTGCAGACCCAACACAAACAGATAAGATACCTGATATTGATGCCGGTAACGGGCTCACGGTAACAACCGCAGTCGTTACCCCGCCTGAATGGCTGTAGCTGATCGTAGTAGTGCCCGCAGCCACAGGTGTAACTACACCCGTTGTGGCGCCTATCGTGGCAACTGAAGAATTGGTGCTGCTCCAGGTGCCGCCTGTAATAGAGTGGCTGAGCGAGCTGCTGCCGCCTATGCAGATACCAAGCGTACCCATTATTGGCGCTGTAGTGGTAACTGTCACCATTTTAGTAGCCATTGCTGTGCCGCATGTATTGGTTGCTGTATAAGATATGGTAACAGTACCCACCGTAAGACCCGTAACCACACCGGCCGATGAAACAGAAGCATTTGTATTGCTCGCTGTCCATGAGCCACTTGTGCCCGTGGTAGTAAGTGTCATCGTTGCTCCGGTATTCACAGCCGCAGACCCTGTGATCGTACCGGCATTTGGCGATGCGTTCACGGTAACCGTGCGGGTCACTGTCGTGCTTCCGCAGCTATTAGTCACTGAGTAAGATATAGTAGTGATACCTGCCGCTACGCCATTCACCAGCCCCGATGTTGTAACTGTGGCTATAGATGGCGCGCTGCTTGTCCACATACCGCCTGTAGTTGCATTGGTCATTGATGTCGACACACCGGTACATACCGATGAAGCACCTGATATCGCCGAAACCGCAGGTAGCGGGTTAACTGTAATTGACTTGGTTGCATTTGCTGTGCCGCACCCATTCACAACCGTATAAGTTATAACGGCCACACCACCCGACACACCGCTTACTAAGCCGCTGGCAGTAACAGTAGCCACCGAAGTGCTGCCGCTGCTCCACGTGCCGCCGGAAACCGTATTTGATAAGCTGGTCGCAGCGCCTGCACATACCGATGATGCGCCCGTAATGGTGCCCGCAGCGGGCAAAGCATTAACTGTAACAACACTGGTAGCCGTTACGCTGCCACATGCATTCGATACTGTATAAGAGATCGTTGCCATTCCTGCCGATACACCATTCACCACGCCGGCTGAGCTCACAGTCGCTATGGCTGTTGTGCTGCTTGTCCACGAGCCACCGGTTGTTGCATCAGCCAATGTTATCGAAGACCCTGCACAAACCGTTGATGCACCGGTGATACCGGCAACCGTTGGCAATGGATTGACCGTTACGATACGGGTGCTCATAGCCGTGCCGCAGGTGTTAGCTACCATGTATGATATTGTTGCTGTACCTGCTGCAACGCCATTCACAATACCTGCTGAAGTTATTGTCGCCACCGCAGTGTTGCCGCTTATCCACGATCCGCCTGAAACAGTATTAGATAATGTAGTGGCCGCGCCTGCGCAAACGCTTGCCGTGCCCGATATAGACCCCGCATTAGGCAGCGGGTTAATGGTTATGATTTTCGTCACAGACGTATTACCGCAACTATTAGCAACCGTATATGATATAGTTACAGTCCCTGAATTCAAACCCATAACAACACCCGCGCTGCTTACAGAGGCGAACGTAGGCGCACTGCTCGTCCACGAGCCACCCGCTGTTGTATCAGACAGTGTTATCGATGAGCCCGCGCATACCGAAGATGCACCACTGATAGCAGCTACTGAAGGGGAAGAAGTCACCGTTACAACCTTTGTAACTGTTGTGCTGCCGCAGCTATTGCTGACAGTGTAAGATATAGTTACAATACCCGGTGCGACTCCGTTGATAACACCCGAGGTATTTACAGTTGCGATAGTGGGTGCGCTGCTCGTCCAGGATCCGCCAGACGTAGTGTCAGATAACGCAACCGAAGAACCGACGCATACAGTAGAAGAACCGCCGATGGGTGCAACTGTCGGTAGCCCAGATGGGCTTATTTTGCGAATCCGATTATTATTCTGGTCGGATATGTAATAGTTTCCCAAATTATCCCTTGTCATAAGCCATGGACCATCGATATTAGCCGCAGTTGCCGGTCCGCCATCCCCGCTAAAACCTGCAGTACCAGTACCAGCAAATGTGTTAATTATACCTGATGAGTTAATAACACGAACCCTACTAGCGAACTGATCAGTTATAAAGACATTTCCTATCGCATCCGCAAATACATTGTTCGGGCGCAAGTTTGCCGAAGTTGCGGGGCCACCATCCCCGCTAAAGCCTGAACTCCCGGTACCTGCAATTGTACTTATATTCCCGCTGGTATTTATCTTCCTAACGCGATAATTGTCGAAGTCGCAAACATAAATATTCCCTATTGCATCAATTCCAACTCCACTTGGCTTTGAAAAGGTTGCCGAAATAGCAGGCCCGCCATCACCACTAAATGATGAAGCCCCTGTGCCTGCGATTGTAGTAATAATACCAGATGCATTAATTTTTCTAACCCGATTATTTAGGTTATCCGCAATGATCAAGTTACCAGAGTTGTCTATAACTAAATAGTAGGCTGTATTTAACTGGGCTGCGGTAGCAGGGCCGCCATCCCCACTATATCCAGCAACTCCAGTACCAGCAATTGTTGAAATGATACCAGATGTATTTATTTTCCTTACAACGTGGTGTCCCGGATCTGTAAAATATAGATTTCCAACGGTATCAATTGCTAGTCCTGTAGGGAAGTTGAAGGAAGCAGCCGTAGCAGGGCCACCATCTCCGCTATAGGTTGAAGCTCCATTGCCTGCAATAGTAGTTATATTGCCTGCCAAATCTATTTTGCGTATGCGGTGATTACCCCAATCAGCAAAATATAAATTTCCGGGTCCATCAAAAACAATTCCTTGCGGTACACTAATGCCTGCGGCTGTAGCTGGACCAGCATCCCCAAAAAATCCACCGGTACCATTGCCAGCAATAGTAGTTATAACGTTTCCGCATGGACTGGCTACCGTAACAGATTTTGTTGCCACAGAAGTACCGCAAGCACCTGTAACAGTATAGCTTATAGTTGCCGACCCCAATGCCACGCCGAAAACCACACCAGAACTTATTGTCGCTATTGAAGGGCTGCTTGTACTCCACGCACCACCTGACACTGCATTTGCCAATGTCATTGTAGCCCCAACATTTACCGTGGCAGCCCCCGTAATAGTACCTGCACTAGCAACAGCATTCACCGTCACCACCTTTGTCACACTCGTGCTTCCGCAGCTATTAGTTACAGTATATGATACTGTAGCCGCGCCTGCACTAAGCCCGGTAACCACACCTGCACCCGACACGAAAACTGCCGTATCACTGCTGCTCCATGATCCACCTGATGTAGTATTGCTCAGCGAGATCGATGATCCGGTACAAACCGTAGACGCACCGCTGATGGCCGCCACAGTGGGTACCGCATTAACCGTCACTACTTTGGTAGCGCTGGCACTGCCGCAGCTTCCGGTAACGGTATAAGATATTGTTGCAGTACCGCCAGCTAGGCCGGTTACTACGCCAGAAGTATTTACTGTAGCAATTGCAGAGGCGCCGCTCGTCCACGAGCCGCCAGCTGTAGTATCAGTCAGTGTAATTGAAAAGCCTGCACAAACTGACGAAGCACCGATTATCGCAGTCACCGATGGCAATGCCCCTACAGTAACTACTTTGGTTGCAGAGCAGCCTGTGCCCAGCGTATAGCTTATGGTCACTGTTCCGCCTGATACGCCCATCACTACGCCACCCGATGTTATCGTGGCAACCGCTGTATTGCTGCTTGTCCACGCGCCACCTGAGGTGGAGTTACTAAGCGTAGTTGCAGAGCCGGTGCAAACAAATGAGGAACCGGATACTGTTGCCGGCAAAGAATTTACCGTTATCGTAGCACTGCCGCTCATGGCGCGGGTGCATGAGAAGGAGCTTGTTGCGCCAACAGAGTATACCCCTGGGGCAGTCTGCAGGCCAAAATTAATAGATGAGCTTGTACCTGCAACAGATGTACCTACAACCGAGGCGCCATTATAAAGCTGGTACGTAGTGCCCGTATTAGAGCCCGACAATCCTACAACCACACCCGTTCCGCCTGAGCAGTAGCTGCCGCCGCCGGTAACGGTGTATAGTGTTGGCAATGCAAGCACAGTCGCAGTTGCAAAGCTCCTGCACCCCGTTGCTGCCACTGTATATGATATGGTGGCGGTACCTGCGGTTACCCCCGTAAGGATGCCCGACGTAAGGCCCACAGTCGCGGTCGATGAAGCGCTGCTGCTCCACGACCCGCCCGATGTGGCATTGGTCAAAGTAGCAGATATGCCCTGGCAAACCGTCAGCGTGCCCGATATTGCCGCTGGCAACGGGTTTACTGTTACTACAGCTGTACTGGTACCAACGCTCGTAATGTAACTAATAGTAGCTGTGCCCGCACCTATGCCGGTAACCACCCCTGTAGTGGCGCCTACTGTAGCAACAGCTGTAGTGCCACTGCTCCATGTGCCGCCGGAGGTTGCGTTGGCCAGCGTCGTAGTGCTGCCCACACATACCGTCATAGTACCTGTAGTAGAGGTGAATGGGCTGGCAGAGAGTATCGAAACAGAGCCTGCGGTATAGTTGGGCACTGCAACTTCAGGCTCTCCGTCACCATCAATATCACCTATCGTCACACTATAAGGACCTGCGGCCGTAGCAAAGTCAGCTTTCGCAGCAAATGATGCGGAAGTGATGGCCCCGCTCGTTGCAGTGTTGCGCAGCACTGAGATCGAATTTCCTGTTGAGTTAGCCGTCACAAGGTCAGCCTTGCCGTCGCCATCTATATCACCGATAGCAATACCGCGCGTACCCGTGCCTGTAGCAAACGTTACCCCTGCGGCAAAGGAGCCGGTAGTGATAGCGCCGGTAGTAGCTGTGTTGCGCAGCACTGCAAGCGCATTGTTGTTTGTCGTTACCGCCACGTCCATTTTATTATCTCCGTCAAGGTCACCCATGGCCACGCCAATAGGATAGCTGTCGGCCCCGGTCGATATATCCACCTTGGCCGCCAAAGAAGCGGTGGTTATTGCACCGGCAGTGCTCGTATTGCGGAACACAGAAATTGTTTGCGCATTGTAGTTGGCAGTCACTACATCAGGCTTGCCATCACCGTCTATATCGCCGGCGGCAATACCGAATGCGGTAGTGCCCGTTGCGAAGTCTACATTAGTGGCAAACGAGCCCGAATTTATGGCGCCTGCCGCACTGGTATTGCGAAGCACCGAAAGCATACTTGAATTGCTTGAGGTCATCAGCTCAGGCTTGCCGTCGGCATCGATATCGGCTATTGCAAGCGATGTAGGCGTTGTGAACGTGGTGAAATCGACGCGTGTAGCAAGCGAGGCTGTAGTGATGGAGCCTGTAGCAGCGATGTTACGGAAAACAGATACAGAGGCGCTGCCACCGTTCGACGTTAATATATCTTGTTTGCCATCGAGATCCACATCAGCGATCAATACTTTGTTGGGGCCATTGCCCGTGGTGAAGTCAGTCGGCGAACCAAAAGACGAAGCGCTGATCACACCTGTAGTGCTGGTATTGCGATACACTGATATTTTGTGAAGCCAACTGCTTGCAACTACCATGTCAGCCTTGCCATCACCGTCAACGTCGCCTAACGCTACACTGTAGGCATTTGTTCCTGCTGTGAAATCGATCTTACCCAGGAAGTTCACTGAGCCAGCGGCATATGCGCTATTGTCATATTTAGGAAGGAAAGGCGAAGGGGCATAAGCGATGAGATTTATGCCTGTATTGTTTACACTCACCGGCATGTACGTAGCACCACTAGGCACCGTAACAGCAAGGGAGGTCGCACTTGCGCTACCCACAGTTGCCCGTGTAGCACCAAAGTGCACAACATTGTTAGCAGCAGTAGTATTGAAGTTAGTACCCGTTATGGTAATAGATGCACCGGGATTGGCGAGGTTAGGTGATACGGACGTGATGGTGGGTGGCGCTGCAGCGACTGAGTTCTGCAGTATAGTAATAGTGCCTGCCGTATAGTTGGCAGTCACAAGATCGGGCATAGCATCTGCATTCAGGTCACCTGCTGCCACATGCAGCGGGCCACTGCCGGTAACAGAAGTGACCGGCGACGCCAGCGACCCACTGCTAATTACTCCGTATGACGCGGTATTGCGGAAAACAGAAACTGATGCCCCGCCGTAATTTGTAACAGCGATATCCAGCTTGCCATCACCATTGGCGTCTGTCAGCACATTTGACCCCGGTGAGCCTGGTGTTGTGAAATCGACCTTAGCCGCAAATGAACCGGTATTGATAACGCCGGATGTCGCAGTATTCCTTAAAACGGATATGCTACCTGCGCCATTATTTGAAGATACAAGTTCCGGCTTGCCATCACCATCTATATCACCGGAAGAAACTGCATAAGGCGTAGCCGCTGTAGCAAAGCTGACCGGTGAAGCGAAGGAACCGGTAGTAATAGACCCCGATGTGGCAACGTTCCTCAGTACAGAAATGTTGTTAGACCCGGCATTTGCTGCGGCTATGTCTGCCTTGCCATCGCCATCAAAATCTGCTGCTGAAATTGCATACGGCGTTGTGCCTACCGCAAAGTCGACACGAGAGGCTAGCGAGCCTGTGGTTACAGAGCCCACAGTCGCCGTATTCCTGAACACAGAAACATTATCACCGTAGTAACTACAGATAGCAACATCCGGCTTAGTATCGCCATCGAAGTCTGCTACCTGTATCCAGCGTGGACCTGAAGGTGTGCTAAAGCTTACAGATGCAGCAAATGAACCTGTAGTTATGGCACCGCTGGTAGCCGTGTTGCGGTATATGGAAATGGTATTAGAAGCAAAGTTTGTTACCAGCATATCCGGCTTAGTGTCGCCATCGATATCTGATATTGCTACATAGGCAGGGCTGCTGCCGGTGCTGAAATCAACCTTTGTGGCAAAAGAGCCTGAAGTCAAAGTACCTCCGGTGCTGATGTTACGATAAACGGAAACCGTATTGCTGCCAATGTTGGCAACTGCAATATCGGGCTTACCGTCGCCATCAATATCGCCTATAGCTACCTGGTGCGGATTGCTGCCGGGAGTAAGGCTGAATCCTGCACTGAAGCTGGCTGCTGACCCGGAGGCGGAGCTCACCGTCACTACTGCCGTTGCCCGGCAACCGGTGCCCAGCGTGTAAGAAATCGTAGCCGTGCCTGCAGCTACGCCGGTAACAATTCCCGACGTGTTTACTGTTGCTACAGAGGTATTGCTGCTACTCCATGCCCCGCCGGTTGTCGCGCTCGACAAGGTAGTATTAACAGTAGTAGTAAGGGTGAATGTACCTGTTATTGCGGCCGGGTTCACATGCACTGTTACAACTCCCGTCACCCGGCAGCCGGTAGACAATGTATACGTCATATTGGTCGTTCCTGCCGAAACTCCCATGACTACGCCGGTAGCGCTGCCTACTGAAGCAACAGCAGTGCTCGCGCTCGACCATACGCCGCCGGACGGTGTACTGGTCACTGATGTTGTGTTCCCCGGGCAGACGGCGAGTGTGCCGCCAATGGCCGAAGGAAGTGCATTGACTGTAACAACAGCAGTAACACTGCTGGCGCCTGCCGAATAGCTTATCATCGCAGTGCCGGCTGCGATGCCAGTAACAATGCCCGATGATGACCCTACCACGGCCACCGATGCATTTGCTGAGCTCCATGTACCGCCAGATGTAGTATTACTGAGTGTAGTATTGCTGCCTACGCACACCGTAAGCGTACCGGTGATGGCGGACATGGTCGCAGCCATTGGGGTATTCCTGTAGATGGATAATGTATTATTCTGATGAGCTACCGATAAATCCGGAATGCCGTCACCATCCAAGTCGGCAGTATTAACCTCGATGGAGTTCGAAGTCACTCCAATATTTATTTTCGTCGCAAATGACGTAGAGTCAATTATGCCGCTAATTGCTATATTTCTAAAGATAGAAACAGTACCGGAATCACCATTACTTACAGCTATATCCGGCTTTCCGTCCCCGTTGAAATCACTTACGGCCAGATCATTCCCACCGCAAACAAAATTTACTCTTGCGGCAAAAGAACTTGTGGTAATAGAACCAGTTGATGATGTATTCCTGAAAATTGAAATTTTGCCGCCCCCTGGCGTAGCCACAGCAATGTCTACTTTGCCATCACCATCAAAATCCGCTAACTCATGATGTACAGGACCGCCAACAGGCCCCGTAGAAAAATTAACTTCCGTAGTAAATGATGCACGGTTGACACCCCCCTGCGTGGCTATATTCCTTAAAACGGAAACCGAATTATGAGACCCGCTGCATACCACCATATCACCCTTACCATCGCCATCTATATCCGTGAAACTAACTGATGAGGGTGCTGTATGAACCGAAAACTCAACCCGTGCTCCGAAAGAGCTATTGGATATAGTTCCAGGTGTAGACAAATTACGAAAGACAGTTACTTTTTGCGTACCTGAGTTCGTAACGGTTAATTCAGGCTTGCCATCGCCATCGATATCAGATATCGCAACTGCCCTTGACGAGCCCAGGCTGATGTTAAAACTTACCGGTGCGGCCAGCGAAGACGAAGTTATACTACCCGGTGAGGCGGTATTGCGAAATACGGATAGACCTGTACCGTGCGCAACACAAATATCCGCTTTGCCGTCCATATCCAGATCACCTACAACGATTTTCCATGGGGCATTAGGTGTTACAAAGTCTACTTTTGCTGCAAAAGAAGCAGTTGTAAGCGAACCGGAAGTGCTAACATTGCGATAGATCGATATCGTATCGGAGAGAAGGTTTGAAACAATGATATCCGGTTTACCGTCTCCATCTATGTCTGCTATACATGAGGCATAGGGACCCGACAGTGCAGCAAAGTTTGCAGGGACAGCAAAAACTACCGTATCATTCCGGTAAGCGGCGTTATTATATTTAGGCAGGAAAGGATATTGTGAATACACAGAGAGAGCCGACCCTGTATTATGTACTACTACCGGTGAAAAACTGGCCCCGGCCGGCATCGTTACATTTAGCGCAGTTGTGCTGGCCGAGGATACTGTCGCCTTCCTTGCACCCATATAGACAATGTTATTTGCAGCGGTCGTATTGAAGTTCGTTCCTGTAATAGTTATCGTCGAAGCAGGATTAGCTGTTAATGGCGTTACTGAGGTAATAGTGGGTGGTGACGTCAGAGAAGTAATAGGTGAGTTACGAAGCACAGATATGAACGATGATCCTGAATTTGCAACAAGAATATCTGGTATAGCATCTCCGTCAAGGTCTCCTATCGCGATGCCTCTCGGGCTACTCCCTACATTGTAGTCATCGTTAACAGCAAAAGACGTAACGTCGATAGTTCCGCTGGTTGCTGTATTGCGCAGAATGGAAAGTGTGTTATCGCTAAAGTTGCTAACTGCAATATCTGGTTTACTATCTCCGTTGATATCTCCAATTGCTATACGGCTTGGGTTGAATCCAACGCCGAAATCAACCTTCGCACTAAACGTGCTGCTGTTAATGACGCCCGTACTGGATGTATTACGGAAGACTGCAACCGCATCCGTGAAACTTAAGATTACCGCTACGTCAAGTTTATTGTCTCCATCTATATCAGCTACTGCAAGCTGCCGTGGCTGTACCGGGCTACCTGTTGAAAAATTAACAGGGCTGGAAAAAGAAACAGAGTTTATAGACCCGAGCGCTGCAGTATTTTGCAGTACAGAAAACGTATGATTAACATTCGAACTAATTATCTCAGGTTTTCCATCGCCGTCTATATCCGCAACAGCAAGTCCCGAAGAAACCGCAGGAAGTGAAAAATCAACCCTTGGCGCTAACGATCCGGTATTTATCAGGCCGGTGGCCGTTACATTCCTCCATACAGAAACAGAAGCGATGTCGTTGGTGGCTACAATATCTGGCTTACCATCCATATCTACATCCCTTACCGCAATATAGCTTGTGCCTCCACTGGCGGCAAAATCCACTCTCGAGGCAAACGACGCCGTGGTAATAGCACCGGGAGTAGCAATATTCCTGAAAATCGATATCCCGGCAAAGCCCGCATTTGCGACTACCATATCCGGCTTCCCATCCATATCTATGTCTACAATTGCGATGCCAGAAGGGTCACCAGGGGTAACAAAACTTACAGGGGTTGCAAAGGAGCTACTATTCATCACGCCACTTGTGCTGGTATTGCGATAAACCATTATTGTATCATTTGCCGCGTGGCTCACTATCATATCGGCCTTCCCATCTCCATCAATGTCGGCGATCGCAACGCCTGTGCCATTAACCTTACTTGTAAAATCTACCTTGGAATTAAAATTCGTGAAATTGGTAAGGTATGAGCTTGAGTTATAGGTAGGCAAAAAAGGATATTGCGACGAAGCAGCTAAGCTCAATGCGCTATTGTGCACAGTAACCGGTGAAAATGTTGAACCAGAAGGCACGGAGACATTCAATGTCGTGCCACTTGCAGCCGATACCGTTGCTTTGGTTGCACCAAAATACACAATGTTGTTTGCAGCAGTAGTGTTAAAATTTGAGCCGGTTATCGTGACTGAGGCACCCGGACTCGCGAGTATTGGCGAAACAGATGTTATTATAGGGGCCGAAATAAGCGGATTGTTTCTAAGAACAGAAACCGTACTTCCACTGCTTATCCCGTTGGAAAACGCAATGTCTGGCTTATTATCGCCATCCAAGTCGCCGACAACTATACCATGAGGATTTGCGTTCGCAACAAAATCTATTTTCGTAGCAAACGAGGAAGTTGTAATTGAGCCGCTTGCACTTGTATTATGAAGCAGCGAAATAGTTGCCGAACCATAGTTAGTCACTGCGATATCCGGTTTTCCATCTCCATCAAGGTCTCCTGCTGCGACAACATAGGGATTAGTGCCAACAGTAAAATCTACTTTTGCAGAGAATGAGCCGGTAGTTATTGAGCCGCTGGTAGCAGTGTTTCTAAAAACAGATATACTGCCTGAACTATAATTCGCCACTACGATATCAAGTTTTCCATCCCCATCGATGTCTTTAATAGATACACCCTGGGGCGACGTGCCAGTGGTAAAATCAATCTTAGTGGCAAATGACCCACTTGAGATGGTTCCGGACGTAGCTGTATTGCGGAATACTGATACAGTATTAGATGCCTGGTTCACTGCAACGATATCCGGCTTGCCATCCCCATCCATATCTCCCGTCGCTACGTCATAGGGGGCCGTTCCTGCGGTAAGATCGACCTTCGTTGCGAAAGAGCCTGTAGTGATCGTTCCCGCAGTAGCTGTATTGCGCAGCACGGATACTGCATCTGATGATGAATAACCAATTACCAGGTCTGGTTTGCCATCGAGATCAACGTCATCAATTGCCACATTCCTGGGAGAGCTGTTTGTCGTGAAATCTACTTTAGTAGCAAAGGATCCTGTTGTAATAGACCCTGTTGTAGATATGTTCCTGAATACGGAGACCGTAGCAACCGTAGACCTGGTAATTACTATATCCGGTTTACCGTCGCCGTCAATATCACCTACCGCAATTGACGTAATGCCAGTGCCGACCGTAAGATCCACTTTAGTTGCAAAGGAGGCTGCGGTGATAGAACCGCTTGAGCTTATGTTCCGATATACAGCAAGGTTCCCACCAGAAAATTGCCCTACTAACATCTCTGACTTGCCATCATTATCAAGATCTGCAATTGCAAGGCAATAAGCATTGCTGCTCGCAGCGAAGTCAACTTTGTTGTCGAAATTGAGTGTACTTGCGATGTAGCCGGCATTGTTGAATGTTGGAAGGAAAGGGTATTTAGCGTACGCGCCTAATGATGAAACCGTATTCAGAACTGACACTGGCTGGTGAGTCGCCCCGTCCGGCACCGTTACCCCCAGCGAAGTAGCACTCGCACTCGACACAGTAGCCTTTGTAGCCCCAAAATACACCACGTTATTCGCCGCCGTAGTATTAAAACCCGTGCCCGTTATAGTAACAGATGACCCGGGGTTGCCCGATAAAGTGCTTAACGCTGTAATTGTTGGAGCTGTGGTTGACGAAGTTTCACTGATCGTAAAGTCTATGCTATTCCATTTGTCGCCGGCATCGTTGGCGCCGTTGTTGTTAACAGCATTGATAACGCCACGAAAGGTGACATTGCCTGTGCCTGCCGAGGGTGCGGTCCAGGGGATGTCTATAACGTAGGTAGTGCCCGAGCCACCAGAACCAGTGGTGGCAGCTATGGAAGTGTTGTGCTCTACAATTGTGACGCCGGACAGGGTAACTGTATGCGTGCCGGTGGGCGCTGTGAGGGTACCGGCAGTGGTACCCCCGGTATTTGTTGATGAAACCTGGAATCCAAAACGAGGCAGAGTGAGAGACCCGCCCGTTTGCACACCGGTAAGCCTTACTGTATAACTGCCACCCGCAAAATAACTGGCAACCGGTGTGGCGCCGGATAAAAGCTGAATGCTTACGTTAGTGGTAGATGTCGCTGCAGCATTATGGCAAGAGCACCCTGCCGTGGTAGCATTCACACCTGAGGTAGAACCGGGGCCACTGTTGTTGCTCGACAACACGACATACAATAACACGGCTACCAGCGGGAAAAGGAGGAGTTTCTTCTTCATAAGATCAATTTTTGCACAATAGGACAACTGTTAACTTTTTCTTAAAAGTTAACGAGCTGGATAAAACTAGATATTTTTTTATCAAATAATGACAATTACTTGTTGTTCATTCGTTAACGAAACATCACTGAATTACATGAAGAAAATACACAACACGTCAACTGGGCAATTATTGGAAATACTAAGTGGGAATTAGTGAACTTTGCGCACCCATGGCGTTATCAAAGTATATACAGGCTGGCAGCCAGCAACTGCATTACCTGCAGCTGGGTAGCGGCCCCCACCTGTTACTGGCCTTCCACGGGTACGCTAATGACGCAGCAATATTTTACATATTCGAAAAGCACCTCGGCAAAGAATACACCATCCTGTCTTTCGATCTGCCGCACCATGGCCGTAGCAGGTGGCCCGATGATACTTTGCTCACAAAAAACGACCTGCTCACTCTCATTCAAAAAATAAAGCATGAGTTTTCGATCAGCAAAGTAGCACTCATGGGCTATAGCATGGGCGGCCGGGTGTGCCTCAATATAATTGCCCTATCCCCCGAAAGCGTAGATAAGGTAGTGCTGATAGCCCCCGATGGCCTTACACCAAACTTCTATTATCATTTCCTTACCCGCACCATCCTGGGCAAAAAGATGTTCCGGCACTTCCTCACTCACCCCGAAAGGTATTTCAAAGTCATCGACTGGCTCCGGGACAAAAAGCGCATCGACGCCTCGCGCCACCGTTTCGCTATGCAATACCTCCAGTCTGAGTACACACGCAATTTCCTCCTCCGGGTATGGCCCGCCATGAGCGACCTTATTGCCCCCTCAGGCCGGGTACAAAAGGCAATACGGAAACATAGCCTCCCCGTAGCTATATTTATGGGCGCTTACGACAAGATAATACCCCCCGGGCTTGCACACAGCTTTGGCAAAGGCCTGGCAACCGTACAGGTGCATGTGCTGCAAAAAGGCCACCGGGTATTTGACAGCGATAACGCGGCCGGCATCGCCGCACACCTTTTATAAATGACGCCGATATTCGTTTTATGCCTTATACTCACGGTTGGCTACGGCCTGCTGATGGCACTCTATGCCCGCGGCTGGCAGCGCCAGCCCGGCTTTGTGGTACCTGCTCCCTACACCCCACGCACGTTTATCACTATCATTATACCCGCCCGCAACGAAGAGGCTAACATCGGTAACTGTATAGATGCTATACTCGCACAAAAGTATCCTGCAGATCTGCTAGAGATAATAGTAGTTGACGATCACTCTGATGATAATACAGCCGCGATAGTTGCGGCATACAACCAGCTGCACATACGGTGCCTGTCACTGGCACATGAGCTGGCCTCAAAAAACATAAACTCCTACAAAAAAGCCGCCCTGGCCGCCGGCATAGCAGCCAGCAAGGGCGAGCTGATAATAACCACCGATGCAGACTGCACAGCCCCTAATACCTGGCTGCTACATATCGCCGCCAAATATGAGCTCGAAAATCCCGTGATGATCGTGGCGCCGGTCGCTTTCTCGGCCAACAACTCATTGGTGCAGATATTCCAGGCCATCGACTTCACGGGCATGCAGGGCATCACCGCCGCCGCTCACGCCATGAAGATGGGCAATATGAGCAATGGCGCTAACCTCGCCTTTACCAAAGCGGCATACCTGCAGGTCAATGGCTATGATGGTATAGATAAGCTGGCCTCCGGCGACGACTACCTGCTGATGATGAAGATGAATAAAGCCTTCCCCGGCCGGATAGCATACCTCCGGGCTTCCCCGGCTATAGTACGTACCCTTCCCCAGCCCACGTGGCGCAGCTTTTTGCAGCAGCGTATCCGCTGGGCCTCCAAGTCGGGCAAGTACAACGATGGTAAGCTTACGGCTATCCTCATACTTGTTTACCTTTTCAACTGCCTCCTGCTCTATGCAGCCGTTATGGCGCTATTCGATATCCATTGGGTTTTAGCTGCCGCATTGATGTGCTCGGTAAAGGTAGCCGCAGAGCTCATTTTCCTGGTCCCGGCATTTCGCTTTTTCAGAAAGGAATGGCTGCTGCGATACTTCGTGGTATTGCAGCCCCTGCATATTATCTACATCGTCATAGCCGGCTTGCTGGGCTTCGCTGGCGGCTATAAGTGGAAGGGGCGGTCCGTAAAATAACTAAGGGGTAGCAGCGGGTGCAGTGCCGAGCGATGCATTGGCGCTGGCGATCTCGTACACCCTTATATTCACTTCTCGCTTTACAGCAGGCAGCTTTACATCATCAGCCAGCGGATAAGGCAGCTGGTAAGACACCACCAGCTGAAAGGTATCTTTATCAAACGACTCTACCGCTATATCTACCGGCTGCTGTATATACGGCAAGCTACCCAGCGCGGCTTTTATCTTTTCCATAAGCGCCGTGAGCGCTTCATGCGAAATGCCGTAGCGGATATTCACCGGCACTTTCATTATGCGGTTGCTACGCATCGAAAGGTTCACCAGGTTTTGGCTTACCAGGTTTTGATTAGGCACTATATAGGCCGAGCCATCCGTATTTCGCAGCCTGGTGCTGCGGAAGCCTATGCGCTCTACCATTCCCTCAGTTTCGCCCAGCTTTATAATATCGCCGGTAACAAAGGGCTTATCTGAAAGTATAGTGAAGGCAGCGAAAAAATTCTCCACCGTCTCCTTTCCCGCCAGCGCTATAGCCACACCACCAATACCCAGGCCGGTTATCAGCGCAGGTATGTTCACATGGCATACGCTGCCCAGTATCCAGAAGCCACTGATGATCCACAGCACCAGCTTCGACACCTCCTTTATCAGTGGCAGCAGCTGTTGCCGTGAGTTATTGTTCTCGCTCTCCGCCTTGCCCATCCGCAGGTAGTACACAAAATCGATGAACCGCGACACCACCTGCGTAAGACAAATGATAAACAGCAGCAGGAATACGTGGTTCGATACATCATCGAGAGTAATGTCCATTTTGCCCTTCTTACCCATAAAACGCTTCAGCGTCACTTCATCCAGTATGTTTGAAAGCTGGTTAACAGCAATAAAGTAGAGAATGATCTGTAGCAGCCGCTCAATGGGCTTGAACAACATCGGCCCCATCGTTTCCTTATGCCGCATGTAGCTATAGCGCGCTGCCAGGTTGCTGCTAACCCGCATCAGCAGGTTGGCCAGCGGTTTTTTAAGCAGCAGCGTAGCTAGTATTATACCCGCAAACCACACATACGCCGATACCTTCTCGTGCAAGTACTCCTTGTCGAAAAAGCTCCAGTCTATATTTAGCAGCAGGCGCATTGGGAATTAGGTATCTGGAATTGGGAATTGGGATTGGTTACTGGAATTTCTTTTGTAATCCTGGAATTTGGAATTTGGAATTTTTGAACGTGGAATTTGGAATTTAACCCCTGGAATTTTAAACAGCCACATTGAAGTCTCGCAGCGCATCATTCAGGCTCGTCTTCAGATCAGTAGAAGGCTTGCGCTGGCCTATTATTAGCGCACAGCTTACATTATACTCACCCGCCGGGAATTTCTTAGTATAGCTGCCAGGTATCACCACGCTGCGTGCAGGCACCCTGCCCTTGTACTCTACCGGCTCAGCACCACTCACATCTATTATCTTGGTCGATTGTGTCAGCACTACATTAGCACCCAGCACCGCTTCCTTCTCTACAATCACACCCTCCACCACTATGCACCGCGACCCTATAAAGCACCCATCTTCTATAATTACCGGTGAGGCCTGCAGCGGCTCCAGCACGCCGCCTATACCTACGCCGCCACTCAGGTGCACGCCCTTGCCTATCTGCGCGCATGAGCCCACAGTAGCCCATGTATCCACCATAGTTCCTTCATCCACATAAGCGCCTATGTTCACGTAAGATGGCATCAGCACCACATTGCGCGCCACATACGCACCATACCGCGCCACAGCATGCGGCACTGCGCGCACGCCCAGCGAGGCATAGTCCTTCTTCAGCAACATTTTATCATAGAACTCAAAAGGCTCCAGGTGCCATGTCTGCATTGGCTGTATGCCAAAGTAGAGCAGTATCGCCTTCTTCACCCACTCATTTACCTGCCAGCCATCCTCGCCCGGCGATGCCACGCGCAGCCTGCCTTTATCTACTTCCTCTATTACCTCGCGCACTGAGGTGCTATATTGCTCATCCTTCAGTAATTCCCTGTTTGCAAATGCGGCCTCTACAGCCTCTTGCCATGCCTGTTGCATAAAACCTCTATTTAGATAACAAAATTAAAACAACAAATTGACCCCTCGCTCCACCATTCAATCCTACAGCAACTATTCAACTATCCAACCCTTCAACTATTTAACTTTTTAACCCTTTACCCCTTTAACCCTTAACCCTTTAACTTATTCACCTGCCACGGCCAAAACAAATGACCCGTCAGCAGCCCCCGCGCCTGCCTGCGCTCCACATACCAAAACAACAACATCGCTGCAAACAACCCCAACGGTATACCTATGCCCCGCGTCAATATAGCATACATCGCTCCCCTATCCGGAGTGACGCGCGACACCAAATTATTGACCAGGTAAAAAACTGATGAATGGATAAGGAATAACGAGTAAGACCGCTCCCCCAGCCATATCATCATAGGCCCGCTCAGCTTGCGCTGCAACAGTGGCGAATTGAAAACAAGGATAAGGATGCCACCATAAAGCAATCCATAGCCCGCCTGTATAATGAACCAATACAACGGGGACAATATAATGATCAGCGCACCGGCTATAGTGAGCAGCCAGCCTGCAGTCTTATTAAAGTCTTTTGCAGCAAGCAATACCCCCAGGAGGAAACACACCGGGTAATCGATAAACCGCCATATGGTTTGCTTCACTATCGGGATAGGTATCGTACCCATAAACCCATCCGTCTTCGCCACGTAGAGGTGCGGGAAATAGGCCGTAAATAATAGCTGTAGCCCTACTGTAGATGCGATAGTGATAATGATAGCAACAACAAGCTTCCTGTTGCTTAGCTCTGCGGGAAAGATGAGAACGATGAACGGTGCCAGCACATAAAATAATATCTCTATCTGCAGGCTCCACCATGCCAGGTTGTAGTATTGCTCGGTAGTGCTGAACATGCCCGCTTCCTTCAGCGTTTCCAGCCAGGTGAATTGCACATTCATGCCCTTCTCATTGTACCAGGTGGGATAAGCACTATTGAACCACACCACGATAGCACCAAAGACAAGCGCCACGAAGTATGGTGGATATATTCTCTTTAGCCTGCGCCAGAAATAGTCGCCTATGTTCATTTTTCGCATCCTGCGCAGGTAGGGGCGGAGTAAAACAACGCCGCTTAGCACAAAGAAAAGATCAACGCCGGAGCCCGTAGTATTCTGGAAATAATACCCGGCCAGCGGCAGGTGTATACTCCTGAAGAATGCAGCCACATTAGAGCTGAAAGCATGATGCACTACGATCATTACAGCAGCAATTCCCCTTATCCCATCGAGAAAATGAAACCTGTCCTGCTGCCCTGTTGTAGCGCTCATGAATGTTGTAAGTGTATTAAGATCATTTCAGAACGCTGTCCATTACGCCCATCACCCGCTCCATGTCTGCACTTGTCAGGTTAGACCCCGATGGCAGGCAAAGACCGTCATTAAATAGCCGTTCAGATACGCCATCACCATAAAACGGTGCACCCTCAAAAACTGGCTGCATATGCATAGGTTTCCACAGTGGCCTCGATTCTATATTTTCTTTTTCCATTGCCAGCCGCACATCCTCTCGCGTCACTCCTGCTTCATCGGGGTTTATCAGCACCGTGGTTAGCCACCTGTTACTGAAGTAGCCTGTCGGTTCTTCCAAAAAGCTCACACCCCGCTTGCCACTCAGATGAGCATAGTATTGATCGTAAATACCCCGGCGTTGTTTTACTCTATCTGCCAGCACTTCCATTTGCCCGCGGCCTACACCGGCGCACAGGTTGCTCATGCGGTAGTTATAACCTATGCGTGAGTGTTGATAATGTGGCGCCTCATCGCGCGCCTGTGTAGCCAGGAAGCGGGCATCACTGATCACCCCCGCACTATGAGACACCAGCGCGCCGCCGCCAGATGTGGTTATTATCTTATTGCCATTGAACGACAGCACGGCCATGTCGCCAAAGGTGCCGCACCGCCGCCCTTCTATAGATGAGCCTAATGCTTCTGCTGCATCCTCGAGCACAGGTATACCGTACTCTTGAGCCACAGCAATTATTTCCGGCATATTTGCCGGCATGCCATACAGGTGCACGGGTATTATTGCCTTCGGCTTTTTCCCCTTTGCTATTCTGTCCTTTATAGCTTCCCTCAAGAATACCGGCGACATGTTCCAGGTGTCCGTTTCACTATCTACAAATACAGGCGTGGCGCCTATATACGTTATGGGGTTCGCAGTTGCAGAGAAGGTCATACTCTGGCATATCACCTCGTCCCCAGCCTTCACCCTCAGCAACACCAGCCCCAGGTGCAGCCCTGCTGTGCCTGAGCTGAGCGCTGCTACATGGCAGCCATGATCCATAAATAGCTCCAGGTCTTGCTCAAAGCCATTCACATTAGGGCCCAGTGGTGCTATCCAGTTGGTCTCAAAAGCCTCTTTTACAAACTGCTCCTCCGTGCCGCCCATATGTGGCGACGACAGCCATATCTTCGGTTTCATTTATGAAGGTTCTTTTATTTTAATGATCCTTGCCGGGTTGCCCACAGCTGTAGCGTAGTCGGGTATATCTTTTATTACCACGCCCCCCGCGCCTATGGTGCACCACTTACCTATTCTTACTCCCTGTATCACAGATGCTCCTGCGCCCACATGCGTGCCTTCGCCCACATGCACATCGCCGCTCAGCGTAGCATTGGGCGACACATGTGCATAGTCGCCCAGCACACAGTCGTGATCTATAGATGCACTGGTATTAACGATGCAATGCCTCCCAATGCGCGTATCCGCATTCACCGTAGCGTTCGCCATTATCACTGTCCCATCGCCTACCGCCGCCCGCTTTGATAGGTGCGCCGTGGCATGTATAGCCGTCCCAAATTTCGCATTTCCCGCAAACCGCTCCGCCACCTTCCTCCGTGTCGCGTTCACGCCTATGCTTATAACCATAAGGTCAGCTATCGCAATATCGGGCGGCAGTGGCTGCTTTACAGGATATTCCCAAATATCGGGCTTGGCAGCATCGTCCCATATCTCTATGTTCGGCTCTTCCATGCTCTCCAGTATCTCTATCACCACCTTGCCATGGCCGCTGGCCCCGTAAACGATCATAAGTTGTGTGTTACCGGCAAAGATACTTATTGAGGCAGTTATTCAAAGGCTAAAGGGAAAGTAAAAACACAGCCATTATGCATGTAAAAATGCCCATTACATTTTCCGGCATGGCATAAAAGCAGTTAAGGCTGCCGAAGCAGCCTTAACGAAAGTATTTAATAAGTGGCCGGCTGCTGACTGCAAACTGCCCACTGCAAACTGACTATGGGAATATACCCAGCTCTTCGTAAGACACACCCACCTTGTTGATAGCAACAGTAAAGGCTGCGGTACGCATATCCACACTGCCATCGAGGCTCATAAGTGCTTCGCGGATCTCGTGGTAAGAACCGATCATAGTATCTTCAAGGCCTGAGTATACCAGGTCCACCTCATCAGGGCCGTGTAGCAGCTGCGAGCGCTCCACGTCTGTTACCTTTTTACCGGTCAGCGTTTCCACTGCCGTCAGTATAGAGCTATTCTGGTTTTCGCTGAAGCGCTTATCCATACGGCCAAAGCGTACGTGGCTCAGGTTCTTCAGCCACTCGAAGTAAGATACCGTAACACCACCCGCATTCAGGTACATGTCAGGAACTACGATAGCGCCCTTTTTGTTCAGTATCTCATCAGCCTCTGGTGTCAGCGGGCCGTTAGCCCCTTCGCCTATTATCTTAGCCTGTATGCGTGCTGCATTGCTGCCGTTGATCACGTTCTCCAGTGCGGCAGGTATCAGTATATCACATGGCTGCTCCAGCGTAGCTGAGCTGTCCTTCATATCAGTAGCCCCTGGGAAGTTGAGCAGTGAGCCTGTAGCCTTGCGGTGCTCTACCAACTTGTACAGGTCTATACCTTTTTCGCTGTAGATGCCGCCTTCATACTCGGCCAGGCCTACAATTATAGCGCCATTGTCGTAGAAGAACTTAGCTGCATGGTAACCCACGTTGCCAAGGCCCTGCACTATTACGCGCTTGCCTTCTATGCCTACAGGTAGGCCAATGCGCTTCATATCTTCGGCAGTATTACATACCTCGCGGATACCGTAGTATACGCCCAGGCCTGTAGCCTCTGTACGGCCGCGTACGCCGCCCTGCGTTACCGGCTTACCGGTGATACAAGCCAGCGCATCTACCTCACCCGGCTTCAGCGAAGCGTAAGTGTCCACTATCCAGCTCATTTCGCGTGCGCCTGTGCCGTAGTCGGGTGCAGGTACATCGATGCCGGGGCCTATGAAGTTTTTCTTCACCAGCTCGCTAGCATAGCGGCGTGTTATTTTCTCCAGCTCAAAAGCTGTGTATTTCTTAGGATTGATCTTGATACCGCCTTTAGCGCCGCCAAATGGCACGTTAACGATAGCGCATTTGTAAGTCATCAGCGCGGCAAGAGCCATCACCTCATCCTGGTTCACATCCATGCTGTAGCGGATACCGCCCTTGCATGGCAACTTGTGATGAGAGTGCTGCACACGGTATGCTTCGATAACTTCTATGCCGTCTCCTATACGCACCGGGAACTTCATTTGGTATACAGAATTGCACGTCTTTATCTGCTCCAGTATACCTGATTCAAAACGTGTGTACTTGGCAGCTTTATCAAAGTTGCGCTCCACACCCTGGAAGAAGCTGTAATGAGCTGGCGTTGTTGCTGGCTTGGCAGCTGATGTATCCACCATAAATTGTTTTAAGAATTAATGATTAAATGAATGTTTATTTCTTGTCTTTTTCTAACCGGGTGATCTTGCGATCAAGATATATAAGGTACGCAAAAATCCCCGCAAAGATAGTGGCTAATACCACAACCACAACGTATATTTTACCGTTCGACCGCATTACATCAGCCATCTCGGTTTGCGCACTTGAATAGGTGGCAGTTATTAATAATAATAATATTGTTATCAGCGACCGCCTTAGCATGCTATTGAATTTACACTCCTGTTTTTAAAATACATTTTCCCTGTTATGGCGCACCAGCCCCAGCCTTACCTTCAGCGTGGCTATCCATGTGCCCAGCATTATCCACCCTGCCACTGCCGGCCAAAACACAAGGCGCATACCTGCATCAAGGTCATATTGCTTGAAGGCAGGGTTGCCGCCATTGCCGGGATGCAGTGAATCCACCATCCTCGGCAGTATGAATATAAGGGGGATAAGCATGGCAAACGCGAAAACATTATATACGGCGCCTATCTTGGCGCGCTTCTCCTCGTCTTTGAGGCCGCTGCGCAGTATGCTGTATGCAAAGTAGATGAGCATGGCCATGGCTGTGCCCAATTGCTTGGGGTCGTTGCTCCATGCTGCGCCCCAGGTATACTGCGCCCACTCCATGCCGGTGAGCATGCCCAATATGCTGAAGAAGATACCAGTATTGGTCAGCTGCACGGCAAACACATCGTCCTTAAGATCGCCGCTGCGCAGGAACTTTACCGAATACACTGCCGCCGCCCCAAAGAGCACAAGCATAGTAAACCACATGGGTACATGGAAGTAGAGGTTGCGGATGGTCTCGTTAAGTATATCGAGCCGGGGAACAGGCATAAGCAGACCGCCGACCACAGTATACCCTACCAACAAGATAGAGACGATCTTCCACCACCAGTTACGCATCCGGGTTTTTTAGATTTTTTGCAAAAGTAGCAATTTATTCCTTGTGCAAAAACGAAAATATACCTGCCACGAGCACCACCATTAACTCACAGTGATCACGGCATAGTGATGACAAAGCTGCCGTCGGAGATATTGGTGCCATTGCTGGTGATAAAATGAAATGTGCCTTGTACGTCCTTAGCGTTAGCCGAGGTCACTATTACAGCGCCTTTATCTGCAAAGTACGTATCGGTGCTATCGTTGTACATAGGCTCAGCATAGCCGCCCGGCAGCTGCGGCGCATTGGGGCCTGCAGCATAAGTACCTGCACCGTGATAATTCTTGATCGAGATGCTGATGTACCTGTGCTTATCAGAATTGCTCATGAAGAAAAATGTACGTATGCCGTGGGTCTCTTCCTCACCGGTAGAGTTGATGACACCATTATACTGCTGCCCGTCTACCTTAGCCGTCACAGTACCGTAGATGGGGTTGGGGTGTGGCTTGGGGCACCCCGTAAGCACCAGCAATACAACAAAAAGGGAAAGCGTTGATACAATAGTACCCGCAAAAAAGGTGCGTCTGGCTTTGCTCATAAATAGGAAGGTTTTGAAGATCAGGGAATAACAGTAATACGGCGCGCAATTTTAATGCCACTTTTTGTGGAGTACCGCAGGCTGGCACAGTTGTTTTTAGAAGAGAAGCAAAGTGTAGCGATCGAAAAGCAGCATACAATGGCAAACAATTTACAAGCGGCAATGTCTATAAAGCTTAAAGCACCGGTAGCCAAAGTATGGGATCCGCTCACAAATCCTGCTGTTGTAAACGAAGACAGGACAGAAAATTACAACAACGTAGTCTACGCCCTAAGCGGAGATGATCAACATACGATACTGACACTATCGCAAGACAACCTTGATGATGAAAAAGATCTGAAACACAGTGAAGAGAACTGGTGCAAAGTACTGGACAATATGAAATGTGTGATTGAGGAATAGTGTAAGTTGTCTTGATAGGAAACTCCCTGCTCTGCGGGGAGTTTTCGTTTTTGGGCATAAGGTAAGCCCCACGTAGTTTTATTCTTATATTTGTGATAGAAAGCAACCGGATGGCAACTAAGCACCTCGAAAGCCGAATAACAGTAGACCCGGAGCAATGCGGTGGCCCCCCATGCATACGCGGCAAGCGTATCCGTGTTATCGATATAATTGACCTGTTGGCATCCGGCCTTAACCAGGAGCAGATACTTGAAGAGCTCCCCGACCTTGAGCATGAAGATATAGTTGCCGCATTGCGCTACATCAGCGACCGTTTTGATCACCCCGTTATTGCGGCGTAACTCCAACTGCATGACGAAATTATTTGCCAGGATATACTACGACACAATCATTGTTGTTGGCCTTTATTTCGTCTTTTTGCTACACTTCCGCGCGAAACTTTTCTCGCTCATTTTCATCCAATCTGCTGACCCTTATGAGTACAACAAATCGCAACTCGCGCTTGAGCGACTAACGGGCGTAACATTTTATATAACCGTTTTGTTCTTAGCTTTCATGTCTATTGCGTTGGCATTCTCGATAGAAAAACACTCTATAAACAAATGGATACATCGAATCGTATTGGTTTTTTCGGTGATCATGTCGATTGTGGCGACGATTGCAATTCAATTCCAGCCAGCGATGGCTTCATAATCGGCGAAAGACTTTCCATTTACCCCCCATAGAGCCTTCGCCTCATGTATGGAATACGTCGGCTGCTGCTTAGCATCCGTGATCCATTTTTTAAATGAGGTAATAGTTAGCAGCTTTCCTGGTAGCGCCGGAGATAGTGCACTTTCGCCTGAAGGCCTTTTACGGTTTCGCATTCTGAATTTTTTGTAGTTCATCAATATCCGCCTTATCCTTGGCCCGGCCTGTGTTGAACTTAGATAAGACAAGGTGATTTAGGTGGAGAAAGGGTATTTGCAACCCATCTACCTCGGCGACGATCTTCTGCTGGTCAGCCTCGGCATACTTTACTTGATTTATATAAGTGAGAAAATCAGCTTTTTCTGGTTGTTCCCCAATACTAAACACATGATGTTGTGTAAAATCAAACTGTGATACTATATCGATATCTTCCTCATTAAAATCAAAATATCTCAACACCGGTAAAAGCCTCAGCTTATTTTCATTATCTGGACTTAGCCAAATGTCAATGTCGCCCGTGGTGCGCTTATAGCCATGATAAATAACCGAATAGCCCCCGATTACAATAAAATCCACTTTTGCTTCCAATAATTTCCGGATCAGTCGCTGATGAGCGTCAATAAACAAGTTCATTTTTACTGAAGGATCGTTATGCGGTTACTCTTTTTCCTATTATTCAATTCTTCCCGCGTCACGCCATACACCCGCAATATCAATTCCACCGTTTCCCTGAGGCGCTCAATCGGCGACTGTTGAGCCGCTACCAATGCCTCAGCCCTCGCCGCATCTTCAAAAGACGTGAAGATACTTATGCGCTTCCCGTGAAATGCGCCGTAACTACTCTGCGGCTCGTTGATCTTGTTATTGCTGTTGTCGTCTTCGTGATCAGCCATGATAGTTTAAAGGTAAGACAAATTCAATTTTGGGGTACCGGATGCGATTTCCGATTTGCTTCCGGTTTTTTCCGACGATCGCAATCTACGGATTTCTCTTATCGTATTGATAATCAAATAATTGCGAAAAAAATAAACCTTCTTTTTCCGGTTTCCGATGTGAAAGTTTTACTGACCTCTATTCCGTTTTCCCTGCGTCTGGTTACCACCGCGTGAGGGCGGCCACAAGGGCCACCCCTACATGCCGAGATAAGCGCATCCTCCGTTTCCGATTTGCTTCCGGTTTTTTCTGGTCACTACCAGCCACTCCTTTTCATTAATTGCTGATAATCAGCTAATTGCACCACGCCATCCTTGACATTTCCGGTTCCGACTTGAAAATTGGCTGCGGCAATCCTTGCTTACTTTTTAGTCGTTTAGACCCGCACAAAGAACCCAATTACAAGTTTACGTTGCGCAAATTGCCAAGAAAAGATGAGGTTACAAAAACAAATAAACATGGCAGTACGTTTTCTGCTACATGATAAACAGCTAGCTGTTTATGGTAAAAATTTCTTTGCAGGACTGGCAAGGGTTTGAGGGTTTTTTGAGCATATCGCGCGAGCAAGTGATTGGACAACCATGGATAATCATTTAAGGTTTCAGATTGAAACCTTAAATGGCCTCTGTTGCAGAATGGATGCGAATGAAAAAGCCGCTAACCAAAAACCGTAGGTTATAAACCACTGAGAAAAATTCTTACCTTAGTCATAAATGAACGAATATGGCTACCGGATCTGACCAACATAAAAACGAGCGTGCTTTTGTCACTAAGATAGAGGCTATGGCTAAAACTATATTAAAAGAAGACGAAGATGATATTGACCACCCGATGTTCAATAAAATTGGCAGCCTGATATTAAGTACTTACGATAAGAAGTTTTTCAAAAAGGCTAACAGCGAGGGCTTAACGGACGACGATTACACATCGGCATTAAGCATGCTGGACGAAAAACTGAAAGAATACAGGCAATCTGCCGCCGGCAAAAAAGCAGCCGAAAAATGGCAAAAGAAACTGGATAAAGAGAATAGTGCACAGGCATCCGAAGACGATGATGAATAAAATAAGCCCGAAGGGCTTTTTTGTTCGCAGTGGCAAGTTCTACATTTTGAATAAACATTGGGCTGTGGTGCCATTCAATAGCTGGGTTATCCAAACCTGAAAAGAAACAATTATGAATGGAACAAAATTACCTACGTCACTAACAGACATCATACTCGGTGCGATGCGAGAGCGCCCCCTACTATTTTTTGGTCAAGCGCGAATTTCAAATCTGGCAGACTTCATTTCAGGTTATAGCACGGGGTTCTATGCAGCACGAAACTCTCAAGAAAAGGAAGACGAATTCTTCAGTGATGATAGTTTTATAGAATGGTTTTATAAAAAGAAAAACCTTGAAAATGGAGGCTCCTGGCGAACACCTTTTCTCGAGGAAGCCAACGGCGATGAGGCTAAAGCATTACTGATATTTTTTGAATATCTGGAACAATACAAGAACGAAGCGATCAATAAAAAGTGATCAAAAGTAAATTGCTTTAATTGAACAACCACGCCATGACCCTACCGGAAAAATTAGCGTATCACCAAAGCAATAAACATTGCATTGAGTTGAAAAGAACGAAAGACAACTTCAACGGCTCCTCGTGCGGATTTGTTCTTTATTATTCTACAGAGTTTGTGTTATTACATGAGGTGGTTGATTTGCGATTAAACGGCTATCTGGTATCCCGATGTCTACAATCAGTAAGATAAGATTTGATCGTAGTGATAAGTTTCGGGATAAAATTCTTGGCTGGGAAGGGCAAAAAGAAAATGTGGGACTGATAAGTACGGTAGACCTGGCGAGCTGGGCCTCTGTTTTTAATTCTATCAAGAAAAGCGAAAGTTTTGTGATGGTTAAAGGCGAGGCGCTAATTAAAGACGACATAAAGTATGTAACTGTTGGCGCTATCAAACGTATTGAACAGAACAGGGTGGTTATTCACTTCGTTAGTGGTTACGGCTACCTGGTAGAACCTTTTGATAAAATCGAGTATAGTGATATTACTCTTGTCGAATTTAATAACCAGTATCTCAATATGTACAGGAAATACCTTCAAACGAAATAATACAAATGAACAAACGCACCTTCCTCAAAAACACCTCCCTGCTCACTCCGGCAGTTTGCAGGTGTGCGGCAGAAGATTTGATAGTACCCGCAATACAACAGAATTGTGATGAAAGTTGTTTGCATTTTGAACAACTAGTGATAGAATATATTTTTGATGGATTTAAGTAAGTTAAATGAAAAAATTTACCGCTTTAACTCTAACACTTCTGCTTTCCTTTTCAAGCTGTCAATCGAAAAAAAACAGTAATCCGCTTCACGGTACTATTTATAGAGATATTAAGACCATACAAGCTTTTCGCGATTATGAATTTCTCGGAGGAATGGTAATCGGCTCTGAAGACGATTCGGGCAATCATAATTATGCAGTAACTCACATTAGAAAGGGCAAAAACGATGTGCTAATCTTTGAACGGATAATTCGTCGCAAAGATTCTCCCAAGCTCGACTATAAAATTCTGGATACAATTAGTATCAACACATTAAATGATAGTTTAGAGATATTGTATGGTGTTTGCAGACAGGACACTGTTGAAAAATCGGAAATAATTGCTATTGTTTATATTGATATCGAAAAGACTTTTTTTAATCGCGTGATAAAAGCTTGGAAGGCTGATATAAGTCGTGAGAAAATTATTCGGATAGAAAACTTGAAAGGGATTGACTGCATAAACGAAGGCGATGGTGGTTGTTTGGACGAAAGTTCAAATGGAGAATAACATCATCACTTTGTGATAAAACCGACAAAAATGAACAAACGCACCTTCCTCAAAAACACTTCGATGCTTACCCTTGGCGCACTTACGGGCCTCACCGCACTGGGTAAACCCGCCGATGCTTTCGAGAGCTTGCCTATGGCCGACAATGAGGATTTTTGGGTTGCTGTGCGCCGGGGCTACAAGCTGCCGGAGTTCATAAACCTGGAGAATGGCTACTACTGCATACAGCCGCAGGAGATACTGGATAAGTATATCGGGCACATACGCGAGGTAAATGCGCAGGGTGCTTACTATATGCGCACAGTACAGTTTGACAATAAGGCTGCCGCTGCAAAAAAACTGGCGGAGCTTGCAGGGTGCGCGGCGGAAGATTTGATAGTTACGCGCAATACAACTGAGTCGCTCGATATGGTAATTGCCGGCACCAACTGGCAACCGGGCGACGAGGCAGTAATGGCCACGCACGACTATGGTGCTATGCTCGATATGTTTGCCCAGGTAGCTAAGCGGCACGGGGTGGTAAATAAGATAGTTACAGTGCCGCTGCACCCGCAGAGCGATGAGGAAATTGTAGCCATATACGCAAATGCCATAACACCGAAAACGAAGCTGCTGATGGTGTGCCATATGATCAACATTACCGGGCAGATATTGCCTGTGCGGAAGATCTGCGATATGGCCCACGCTAAGGGTGTACCTGTGATGGTGGATGGCGCGCACGCATTTGCGCATATCAGCTTCAGGATATCGGACCTCAACTGCGACTACTATGGCTGTAGCCTGCACAAGTGGCTGAGCGTGCCGCTGGGCGCGGGCATGCTGTATGTAAAGAAGGAGCACTGCACCAAAATATGGCCACTGTTTGCCGAGGCGGTCAAAGACGACAATGACATACTAAGGCTCAACCATACAGGCACCCACCCCGTGGCTACCGACCTTACCATAACCGATGCCATAGCCTACTATCAAAAGGTAGGCATTGCCCGTAAAGAGGAGCGCCTGCGCTACCTGCAAACTTACTGGACCAGCAAGGTGCGCCCTTTACCAAACGTGGCACTCTTCACCCCTGCCGACCCACAGCGCGCATGTGCTATAGCCAACGTAGGAATAAAAGGAATAAAGCCCGCCGATATGGCCGCAACGCTGCTAAAGAAGTACAACATCTACACAGTAGCTATTGATAAGCCCGATGTGCAGGGCTGCCGCATAACGCCAAATAGCTACACCACCACGGGCGAGCTTGATGTGCTGGTAAAGGCTATTAAAGAAATGGCTGCGTAAGCACTAATGCCACCTCCTGCCGTTATTCAGCACCCAGTACACGTTTACAAACGGCGAAACGGGCAGTTCGCTGCGGCGCACCAGGTCGAATGAAGGTGGGTCGATGATGGCATAGACACCGGCCGAAAGGTGCAGGTGTTTCCAGCCATGGTTCCACGAGATAGAGGGGAACGCAAGATAATCGGCCGATGAGGTGTCTGTCTTCAAGTCGGCGATGCGGGTAGTGTACAGCCTGCCCACACTGCTGCGCAATACAATGGCATTACGCGCATTCAGCACATAGTCGGCCTCGAAGCCGGCCATGGCCCAGTTGGCCCTTATGAGGTTTGCAGAAAAAGGAAAAAAGCCTATGGCGCCGCCATTGCCGCCGATAGCAGCGAAGCCACCAAACCCTTTGTAGCTGGCCCTGATATGCGATATACCTGCCCGCACAGATAGCGTAAGGTTGTGCGTAGGCTGCCAGCCTGCATACACCTTCATAAAAACGTCTGTAAAGGTGATAATGCCCGCAGTGCCACCGGCAATGCCACCACCTTTCAGTATGATACCGGCTGCGGCAGCAACGGGCAGCCCACCCGCAGCGCCACCGGCCTCTAAGGCGGCAGAGAACGGCTTGCGGTCGAGAAAGCGATACTTGAACGACACATTGGGGGTCACTACGGCAAGCAAATAGCTCTTTACTTCCAGCTTGTCAGTAATGCCAAAGGAGCTGGGGCCAAGCAGGTTCAGCCGCCACTCGTTCTTGCGTATGGTGTATGCGTTGGAAAATTCCCATACCCTGCCATCGGCCCAGCCCGTGCGCAACGGCAGTATCACAGCATCTATGGGCTTGCGGGCGGCAGTGTCGGTTGCCGCAGGCGCTGCCGGCCGTTCTTCAGTCACTACACGCTCCTGGCGCCTGAGGCTGCGCTTGCCCCTGCTAAGCAGGGAGTCGGCAGGGGGGAGCCGGTTGTACTTGGCGCGCACACTATCCCTGGCCGATCTCAAAAAAGTTTGTCCATTGCCGGCTGTTGCTATACAACACATGAATACTACTGCCACCGCCGTACCTAACACCTTGGTTACCATAACATTAAATTGCTGCAAAAATAAGGCATCTTGCATATTCCGACTGCTTATGACCTGGAAAATACAATGGTGCTCTGGCATTGCAGGCGGCGGTTACCAAGTAGCTACGGTTGTATATCGCTGATACACGCCCGGTTACACGGTTGGTGGCGTGCTTTTGGTGTAAACATTCAAAGGGCTCGCTGCCTTTACTTAATTTTCTTAGCTTTAATAAAATTATCTCATGGAAACGCAACTGCTTTCAACAGCCATCCAGGGTGGTGGATTTCTTATCAACCCTGCCGACCCCAACCAGATCTACACCCCCGAGGACTTTACCGACGAGCAGCACATGATCGTCCAGATGTGCGACGAATTCCTGACAAAGGAAGTGTTGCCGCACCTCAATGAGCTCGACCAGCACAAGGAAGGCCTTATGCCCTCGCTGCTCGATAAAGCGGGAGAGCTGGGGCTGCTGGGCGCCGCATTTCCAGAGGAGTATGGCGGACTAGGTAAAGACTTCGTGACCGCTACACTGGTGAACGAATGCCTGGGCGGTGGCCACTCATTTGCCGTGGCAATGGCCGCGCACAATGGCATAGGCACACTGCCTATACTGTACTTCGGCACTGATGAGCAGAAGCAAAAGTATATACCCAAGCTAGCCACAGGAGAGATGAAGGGCGCATACGCGCTTACAGAGCCGGGCTCAGGCTCGGATGCCCTTGCAGCTAAAACAACTGCTACGCTCAGCGACGATGGCAAAAGCTACATCCTCAACGGGCAGAAGATATGGATAACTAATGCGGGCTTCGCAGATGTGTTCACAGTATTCGCTAAGCTCGACGGGCAGTTCAGCGCCTTCATTGTAGAGCGCAATACTCCCGGCCTCACCTTTGGCGCAGAAGAGCACAAGATGGGCATAAGGGGCAGCAGCACGCGCCAGCTGTTCTTTGAGAACTGTGCTATACCAAAAGAGAACCTGCTGGGCGAGATAGGCAAGGGCCACATTATAGCCTTCAACATACTCAATATAGGCCGCCTGAAACTCTGCGCGGCGGCCACAGGCGGCGCCAAGCTGGCGCTCAAAACATCGATACAATACGCTAAGACGCGCGAGCAGTTCAAAACGCCGATCGCTAACTTCGGCGCTATACAGCACAAGCTGGCCGAGATGGCCATACGGATCTTTGCATCAGAAACGGCGCTGTACCGTACTGCACAGTGGATAGACATAAAAGAGAATGAGCTGAAAGATGCGGGCAAACCCGATCCGCTGCTGGGCGCGGCCGAGGAGTATGCCATAGAGTGTGCCATGCTTAAAGTGCTGGGTTCTGAGAACCTCGACTTCGTGGTAGATGAGGGTGTGCAGATACATGGCGGCAACGGCTTCTCAGACGAGTACAACATATCGCGCGCATACCGCGACAGCCGCATCAACCGCATATTTGAAGGCACCAATGAGATAAACAGGCTGCTGACGATGGATATGTACCTGAAGCGCGCTATGAAGGGCCGCATCAATATAATGGGGCCTGCCATGGCTGTGCAGAAGGAGCTAATGAGCATACCTGACTTTGACACCGATGAAACTCCATTTGCAGCAGAGCTGAAGGTGATAGCTAATTTCAAAAAAGCGATACTGATGTGCGCCGGTGCTGCCGCCCAAAAGCTGATGATGCAGCTGGAGCACGAGCAGGAAGTGCTGATGTACCTTGCTGATATGGCTATAGACACCTTCCAGGCTGAGTGCATATTACTAAGAGCGCTTAAGATGGAAAAGGCAGGGCACGAGCATGCAAGCCTTACAGCCGACATCGCCCGCACCTTCATCAGCGATGCTGCCGACCGGATAAACCATGCTGCCAAAAATGCTATCAACGCATTTGCCGATGGCGACGAGCAGCGCATGATGCTGCTGGGCGTGAAGCGCTTCACCAAGACAGCCAGCTTCAACACCAAGGATGCACGCCGCCGTATATCTGTGAAGCTGGTGGATGCCGGCCAATATTTCTTTGCATAAAGTACCTACACATCATAAGGTTATAGCAGGGGCATTTTGCCCCTGTTTTGTTGTGCATTACATATTAAATTGCCATTAACCGTTAGGAGAATTAACGGTTAATGCGTAATTTGATGGCTACCTTATTACTTGAATGCCAGTAGTTTTCAGCAGATGTGCACGAACCAATAAATATAGAGAGATGAAACGACCGGTACTTTTTTTAGCAGCAGTTTGCCTTGGACTTAGCGCCGCCGCTCAGGATGGCATACACGCCTGGAACAAATGGTGCTCCAGCAAGGATACTATGCTGCTCTTCACCACCGCCAATAACGAGATACACCTATACGGCGCCAACTTCAAGCCGGCAGACGTGACGCTGAAAAGCCTGGATAAAACGCTACGCATAGGCACCCCCGAGATAAAGGGCGATACGATGACTGTACTGGCGATGCCCTACCCACAGGCCGGCAAGCCCATGCGCCTGGCCGTAGTGGATAACAAGACGCGCAAGACCATAAAGACCATCAACTGCTACAGCGACAACCTGCCAATGCTTGAGGCCCGCATAGGCACCCTGGCAGGCCCTGAAGCCACAAAGAAGGATATCCTAAGCCAGATGACGCTAAAGGCAAGTTTTCCAAAGTCGCTATATAGCTACCCGTATAAGATAAAGCAGTACACCTTTAAAATAACTACCCCCAAGGGCGCAACGATACTCACAGTGAACAGTGCATTCTTATCAAAAGAAGTACTCGCCGAGATCAACAATGCACCCGCAGGCACCGAGCTCCTATTCACCAACATAAAGGCCACCTGCCCCGAGTGCGCTACGCGTGATGTGGCGGATATAAAGATGAAGGTGAGGTAGCTCCAACTATAACAGAAAAAGGAGGCGCTATCGGCCTCCTCCTCATTATCATCAGTATTAAGCAAGTTACTTCCTCTTCTTAAACAAGCCCTTCAATCCTTCCTCGGCCTTCTTAGCTGCGTCTTTGGCTACGTCTTCAGGCTTCTTGGTGCTCTCGCCGGATATTTGCTTTTTCAGCTCTTCCTTGGCGTCGTTGACTGCCTGGGTAGCCACTGCTTTCACGGTGTCTTTAACCACAGTTTTTACGCTGTCTACGCGGCGCTCTACTTCCTTCTTTATTTCTTCTTTCACGCTGGCTACGGCATTGCCGGCTACGTTTTTGAGGTTGGTCTCTACTTTAGGATTTGTTACGGTACCGGTGATATTCACCGCCAGATTCACCTTTTCGCCCAAGGTTATTGGTATACCCTTGCCCGCTGCCTGACTTACGAGATTGTTGACCATGGTATTAGCCTGGCCGCCCATCAGTGAGCGCGGTACTACGAAGTTGGCGCCATACTTCATGGTCTGGTCAAAACCGTGGCTACCTGCAACCTCAGCTTCTATCTCGCCTATCTTTTGCTTGAATGGCGCCACTATTACCCTGCCGTTCTCAAAGGTGAAGAACAGCTTGAGGTCCTTTACAGGAATGCTTTTGAATTGTGTAAGGTGCAGGGCATCTGCCAGCTTATCGGTAACAGGGAAGTTGCTGAGTATGCCGCTGAGCAGCGACAGGTCACCCTTACCAGTTAGCGTATTGAGCATAGGGCTCATGTCCCCGCCCATCTTGCCGGCCACGCTCAGCTGCGAGCTTACCTTGCCCGATACGTACTTGGCTGCAGGCATCATCTTCAAAGCGCTAGGGAATGCAGCTAATGTCTTTTGCACGTCTACATTGGTAAGCGTATAGTCGAACGCGATATCGGGGTTCTTCTTATCGACCTTAGTAGAATAGTAGCCATTTACTTTTATAAGCCCATCGAGCGCTTTGCCGCCGAGGTCCTTCACATTTACCACTTCGTTGCGCACAACCACGCTGCCCGATGCACCGGAGATCAGCAGGTTGTCGTACTTGATAGTTCCTACAGTTGCATGCAGCTCTATATCGAGGTTGGCAGGCACTATGAAGGGATCGGTAGTGGCCGGGGTAGCAGGCTTTCCCTCAGCGGTAGCAGGTGGCGCTGTAGGCGTGCCCATCAGTTTGTTGCAATCCACATTATCTGCTGAGAAGCGGAAAACACCCTTCAGTGACTCGTTGTGGAAGTAGTAGCCGAGCAGGTTATCTATGCTACCATCAGCTGCGAACAATGTGCCCATATACTTGCCCTTGAGGTTAGATGCAGTAACATTCTTAGGATTGAATGTGAGCAGCAGGCTGTAGAGGTTTACACCATCAGGATAATCCTTAGAGGCATAAGTAAGGTTGGCAATGGTGATAGTTCCCTGCGCGTCGAGCTTGTCGAACTGCTGCTTCTGCGCATCGGCAATGGAGCCTTTTACTTTTACGTCTGCATTGATCACCCCAGCCATTTTAGTACCTGCCTCCAGTTGCATGAACTGCTGCATTTTCGACAGGTCTATGCGGCCCTTGGCTGCAGCATCTATCCATTGGTTAGAGATAGGGGTTTTCAGCAGCAGGCGGAAGTCGAACGGCTCGCCGCCAAAGTTAATGTGCCCGCGCTCCAGGTTCACCACAGTGTGGTCGGTGACCCCATCTGGATTATTTACTGCAAGCTTTATTTGTATGTCCGATACTTTTGAAGGTAGCGAAGGATACTGGAATGAGCCATCCTGTATGCCCAGGTTGAACTGGTAGGCAGGTATCTGCGTAGCATTGTACTTACCCTTCACGAAGCCATTGAGCGTGGCCTTGCCGGTAGTTTTTATGTCTTTAAAGTTAGACTGGTAGACACCGGGCACAAGCGACAGGATATCCTTAAAATCATTGGAAGGCGTGCTGAATGCAATGTCCATTATCATGTTGGTAGTGTCGGGCATTTGTACAAAGCCTTTGGTGGATAGCTTCAGGCCATTGAGCTGTATCTTTTCTGTATTGAATGAATACTTGCTGGCCTTGTTGTCAATGTTCAGATCGAGGTCTATAGCAGTCTTTACTTTGTGCAGGTAAGGCACACCACCGTATATGAATGTGATGGCATCAGCCGTAGTGTTAGTAGCCAGGGTGAAGTTGTCACTTGTGAAATCGCCTGAGCCCTTGTGGTTAAGGTTCTCGATGAGGGTATGCATCTTGCCCTGCATATCGTTGTACTCTATGTAGCCGTTCTCTACGGAGTATTTGCGCAGCTTCAACTCAAAAGGCTTGCTCTCCTCAGTGGTTGGCGCTGAGGGCGGCGTGGGCTTTGTAATGTCCCAGTTGGCTTTGCCATCGGCATGTACTATTGCATGTATGCGTGGCGATACCAACGCGATATTCAGGATATCGTAGTTGCCATTTATAGCCTTCATCAGGTCGAGCGCCACGTCTATGCTTTTAGCGGCTATGAGCGTATCACCTTTGAAGGTTTCCTTGCCTACCACGCTAAGCCCCTCTATACTTACCGAAAGGCGTGGGAAGCTGCGGATCAGTGAAATGTCTACGTCTTTGAAATCAGTAGTGGCGTTGAGCTGCTCGTTGAGCTGGGTTTTCACCACGGCCATTATTTTGTCTTTGAAAAAAACCGGGATGATGACAGCGGCAAGAATAAGGAGGCCCAGAATAACGCCAATAGTAATGAAGACGCGTTTGACAAGTTTGCCCAATTTCATAAATGGTTGTGATTGAGGTGTAAAAATAACATTATGGTTTTCAATAAAAGGGGGTGGCTAAAAAATTATCCGATAAATAAAACCTAAAATCACCTGCCCTGTCCTATAGCGGATTCACGGGAACTTGTTTTCTTTGTCGCTATATTTATACCGGCTACAATGATCGATCTATGAGAACTGCAATATTCTTAATCCTGCTTGCAGGCACATATATGGCTGGCGCGCAGCCGGCTGCGGTAAGGCTTTCGGCGCTCCCAGGTATGTATAGAGGCAAGTTTCCCTGTGCCGATTGCCGGGGCATGCATAGCACGCTGAAACTGGCCTGCGGGCCAGACTGTGCGGCGGGCGACTATGCGCTCACTGATATGTATATTAATGGAGCGTATGGCAACACCATAAACAACAAAACGGGGAAATGGGTAGTAATAGAAAGGCGCAGCGGCGACCTGGTGCTGGCGCTGGATAAGGAAACTAACAAAGCAAGCTACTACTATATAAAGAAGGATGGTAACCTGCAACCGCTCGATAAGCGCCAGCAGCCAATGGAGGTATCTTACGACATTACCATGCGGAAACAGTGATCTATAGCCACCTCAGCGGGTTGCGGCGGCGCAGCAGTATGTACTGCTTCATATTCATCCAAAAAGCGAGCACCATGTATACGATGACCGGTGAGCCCATGGTAAGGAACGAAATGTAAATAAACCACAGCCTGATACGCGATGTAGCAACCCCCATACGCTCCCCGATAGCAGAGCATACGCCGAATGCTTTCCACTCTATGAAGTCCTTTATGTTATACAGTTTGCGCATATGGGGTATTGCAAATTTAAGCAACTAAGCCGGTATATAAAACCCCTGCAATAATCGTGCGGGAAATTTAACGATCGGCAGCAGGTTAAAACAGATCACCCATCCGCAGGGGATGGGTGACCTCATTTATACAATTGTCTTCTAAAAATTAAGCAGGAACACCTTCTCTTGTGATCATCTCCCTACGGATAACGTTGAGTGCGCCGCCGGCTTTGAACCACTCGATCTGCTGCTCATTGTAAGTATGGTTTACTGAGAATTCTTCGCTAGTGCCATCTTTGTGATGCAACGCTACTGTAAGCTGTATGCCCGGTGTGAAAGTAGTGAGGCCAATGATGTCTATAATATCATCTTCCTGTATCTTCTCGTAGTCGGCCTTGTCAACAAAGGTGATGGCAAGCATACCTTGCTTCTTCAGGTTAGTTTCGTGGATACGGGCAAAGCTCTTTACCAGTATAGCGCGAACCCCGAGGTGGCGTGGCTCCATAGCGGCGTGCTCACGGCTGCTGCCTTCGCCATAGTTCTCATCGCCTACCACTATGCTGCCCATGTTCTGAGCCTTATAATGGCGCTGCACTGCAGGCACCGCTCCGTATTCGCCGGTGAGCTGGTTCTTTACAGTATTTGTTTCCATGTTGTAAGCGTTTATAGCGCCTATCAGCATGTTGTTAGATATATTGTCGAGGTGACCACGGTATGTGAGCCATGGGCCAGCCATAGAGATATGATCGGTAGTACACTTGCCAAATGCCTTGATAAGCAGTTTCAGGCCGGTCATGTTCTGGCCATCCCACTCAGAGAATGGAGCCAGCAGCTGCAGCCTGTCGCTTGCGGGGTCTACAATAACCTCCACGCGAGAGCCATCGATAGCGGGCGCTGTGTAGCCAGCATCTTTAACGTCGAAGCCCAGCGGTGGCAGCTCGTAGCCCTGCGGCTCATCGAGCATTACCTCTTCACCGTTAGCATTCGTTAATTTATCCTTCAGCGGGTTGAAAGACAGCTTACCTGCAATAGCAAGCGCTGTAACTATCTCAGGCGAAGCAACGAATGCGTGCGTAGCAGACAAGCCATCATTACGCTTTGCAAAGTTCCTGTTGAAAGAAGTGATAATGGTATTCTTGCGATTAGGATCGTCTATATGACGTGCCCACTGGCCTATGCATGGTCCGCAGGCGTTAGCCAGCACCACACCGCCCAGTTTGTCGAACGTCGCAAGCATACCATCGCGCTCTATGGTGAAGCGCACCATCTCCGAGCCCGGGGTAATGGTGAACTCGCTCTTAGCCGTCAGGCCTTTCTCCATAGCGTTCTGAGCTATAAATGCAGAGCGGGAAATGTCTTCGTAAGAAGAGTTAGTGCATGAGCCTATCAATGCCACTTCGATATCCTCAGGCCAGTTGTGCTCTTTAAGCGCAGCAGCCATCTTGCTTATTGGTGTAGCCAGGTCAGGAGTGAACGGACCGTTTACATATGGCTCCAGGCGATCGAGGTTGATCTCGATAAGCTGGTCGTAGAATGCTTCCGGGTTGTCATATACTTCCGTATCAGAGCGGAGGTCTTTAGCTACGCCATGGGCCAGCTGAGCCACGTGCTCGCGGTTTGTGCTGCGCAGGTAGTCGCCCATTTTCTCATCGTAAGCAAACATAGAGCAGGTAGCGCCTATCTCTGCACCCATGTTGCAGATAGTAGCTTTACCTGTGCAGCTCAGGCTTTCAGCGCCCTCGCCAAAGTATTCCACAATAGCACCGGTGCCGCCTTTTACGGTAAGGATACCTGCTACTTTGAGGATAATATCTTTTGCTGATGTCCAGCCATTCATTTTGCCGGTAAGCTTCACGCCTATCAGTTTAGGCATCTTCAGCTCCCATGCCAGGCCTGCCATCACGTCTACCGCATCGGCACCGCCTACGCCTATGGCTATCATGCCGAGGCCGCCCGCGTTTGGCGTATGGCTGTCGGTACCTATCATCATACCACCGGGGAACGCATAGTTCTCCAGCACCACCTGGTGTATAATACCTGCACCTGCTTTCCAGAAGCCGATACCGTATTTATTAGATATTGAAGCAAGGAAATCATAAACCTCTCTGTTTACATCGAGCGCTGTAGCAAGGTCTTCCTTAGCGCCTGTTTTGGCCTGTATCAGGTGATCACAGTGTACGGTGCTGGGCACGGCTACTTTATCGCGGCCACATGTGCTGAACTGCAGCAACGCCATCTGGGCTGTTGCATCCTGCATGGCCACGCGGTCTGGCGCGAAGTTGACATAATCGCGGCCACGTTCGTATGCCTTAAGAGGGGCCTCGTAAGTGTGCGAGTAAAGTACTTTTTCGCCAAGAGTAAGCGGGCGGCCCAACAGTTTGCGCGCCATAGCTACCTTACCCGGTAATTGTTCGTAAAGTTTTTTGATCAGATCAATATCAAATGCCATTTCAGGAAGTATTTTTTATTATTAACGGGTGCAAAGGTACGAAAATGTTGTTAGCCGAAAAAGTCAATTATTAATAAGGTTTCATATCTATTACCTACATAGTCACAAACATGTAAAATAGAGGCTTATTTTCCGGTAAATTTTTCCATTGTAGCAGAGGTTTCGGAGCTTATGCCTTCTGACTTAACAATGTTTCGGACCGTCATAAAGAATATGCGGAAGTCGAGGGCGAAGCTCACATTATCAACATACCAGACATCGTATTCGAATTTTTGCCTCCAGCTAATGGTATTACGGCCATTGACCTGTGCCCAGCCGGTGATGCCGGGCCGCACATGGTGCCGGCGCTTTTGCTCACCACTATATAACGGCAAATACTCTACAAGCAGCGGCCGTGGCCCTATAAGGCTCATATCGCCTTTCAGCACATTAAGCATTTGGGGCAGCTCATCGAGCGAGGTCTTGCGTATGAACTTGCCTATGCCCGTGAGGCGGTCGGCATCGGGCAGGAAGTGACCTTCCCTGTCACGGCGGTCGTTCATGGTCTTGAATTTGATGACCTTAAATGTACGCTCGTGCCGCCCCGGCCTGGACTGGAAGAAGAACGGCTTGCCCCTGTTGGCAATAGTAAGCAGGATAACAACCACTAAAAACACGGGGGATAACACGGTAAAAATAATAAGGGCAACCAGTGTGTCGATCAGTGGCTTTATAAAACGGGCATATACAGAATTGGCCTTGCTGCTCATTACTTCCTTTTCAATATGGACTCAATATGTGCTAAATATTTTTTTGCCAGCACTTCGCGGTCAAAGTTGGCTTTTGCGAACCTGTAGCCGCTCTCCCCTTCCGTAGTCAATCGCTGCGGATGGCTAAGATAGCCGCGTATCACCCGGCTGTACTCTGCCGCATTCTCAGGCTCTACATAGCTGCCTGCCCCGGCCTGCTCTACCAGTTCGCGAGACACGCCATCGATGGCCATCAGTATGGGCCGCTTGCACGACATGTAGTCAAAGGTTTTGTTGGAGTATACCGTCTTGAACGTATCTACCCGCTTGAGTATAGAAGCACCCATCTCAGAAGCAAGTATATACCGGAACACCTCTGCCTTAGGAACAGAATCGAGAAAGCGCACGTTGGCTACTTTTCGGTCATCAGCAAGCTTTCTGATCCTTTCCTTCTCCATACCCTGCCCTATGAGCAGGAACAGCACATTGGTGTCCTTCAGCGCCTCACCTGCATCGAGCACCTGCTCCAGGTGATTGGCAACACCGTGTGCGCCTACGTAGGTGATAACAAAATGCCCATCAAGCTGATGCTCTCTGCGGAAAGCCTCGCGGTCGAAGGTATGCAGCAGCTTTTCAGAAAGGCTGAAGTCTGAGGCGTTAGATATCTGTATCAGCTTCCGCTCCGGTATGCCCTTTTTATCGCGTAGCGCGTTGTAAAATGCTGGAGTCAATACGTTGATAAGGCGTGCACGCTTGTAAATAAACGCCTCAACCCAGTATGCCAGTTTAATGATAAGCTTATTTGTAAGCACGCCGGTATCAATGGCCGACTCAGGCCACAGGTCGCGCACCTCGAATACAAAAGGCATACGGCGGAACCGGGATACGAGGTAGCCGCTGCCGCCTACGAATAGCGGCGGAGAAGTAACAATGACCACATCGAACTTTCCTTTTGCCTTGAACAACCCAGCATAGAATGAAGAGAACATAAAAGAAAAGTAGCCCCACAGGCGGCCGATGAAATGCTTGTTGTAAGACTCGGATACATGGCAGCGCCACACAGTGACGTTACCTTGTTGCTTCTTTACAAAGTATTTGCCTTTGTATTCGGCTTTCTTCTCGCTGCCGTTGTAGTGCATCATCCCTGCCAGCACCGTTACAGTATGGCCTTCATCGGTCCACACACGGGTAAACTCATTCCACCGCGAACCGCCGGGATCATCTTCTTCTAAAAAGTACTGGTGAATGAGGAGTATGTTCATTATCGCTTGTAAAATCTTAACCTAGCACTATTATAATTCCTTAAGCAGCTCTTGCGCGGGGGGAGGTGTCAACTTACCTTCCTTTACCAAGGCCATATTTATCTACGGCTTCCTTCAGCTCCATGAATACTCTGCTACGGTGGTCACCCGGCGAGACTGATACAAAATCAAAGTGGCTCAATAGGTGCAGAATAAACTTAGCCTTGCTATCTTCAACCTCAAGTAAAATTTTCATTCTGCGTTAGTTTAGTCAACCTTGACAACCGTAATTATCACCTTATCAGCGCTGCTAAAATACAATTCTTTCGTCTGTTCCTTTTGCCCGTATAAAGAAGATTGCCAGCCGGCCTGTATCACAGGCGACAGCAAACTGCCTTTATTGTCGTTAGCGGTAATAGAAACCTTGCTCGTCAGCCCTTCCGGTAGATGCCAGAGCTGGCGTATGACCGATGGCGCAGGTGCATTCGTTACCTCGTCCCTTATCTCCCATACCGGCACTCCTTTTTTCTTTATGATTGACCTCTTGTGAAGAATACCCTTACTAATGTAGGCGAAGGCATTGACAGCGCCATTAAAAACGAATTTATCTCCCTCGTCAGTTAGTCTTGCAGCTTCAGATTGTGTCCAGTAGTACCATATAAATCGCCCACCCTTCAGCATCTGGTCCTTATCATCGAGCATCACCGTATTGTGCGAGGCAGTGCCGCTAAAGTAGCGCATGGTATCCGCATCGGTATTGTACTTATAGCTACCTGCATCCAGCAGTATATTCTCGCCCCTATACCAAATGTCGATGTGTAGATTATCTGCATGCGAAGGCCGGTCTTTGTAGCTGCCGCATTTAATGAAGGTCAGTGTATGTGGCTCCCGGATGATATAATACCCCCCTTTTGCAAACCAATGCATACCATTGGCGGGGCTCCAATTGCCCGTAGCCTCGCGACGGGTAGGCCCATACCATGCCTGGTCTTCGCAGTCCTCATCAATTCCCAGGCCCATGCCCAATGCAGTTGCCAGCGCCTGCAGCTGCGGCCGGTAGTCGCGGTAGTGGTTATTACTCAATTTGAAGAACAATGCTCCGTCATTGGCTCCATAATTAGGCAGCCAGCCAGTTTCCTCTACCATGCAAGTGCGCAGGAATTGCACGGACTTTAAAGCACGGTCGTAAACAGCCTTGCCAAAACTCTCGCCATTCGCCTCGGCGAGTATTACGCCCCAGGTAAGCAACTGCACCACTATGCGGTGATAATTCATAGAGAACTGCAGGAAGGTGCCATCGGTATACACCTGGTAGGCTATCTCTTCCTCGAACCAGGCCTTACCTTCCTTCCTCCACATGGCGGCACCGGGCATAGATGGGTAGAATATGCCACCGAGATACAGCGTTAGCGTTTCTGTAATAGCATGATTGTTGCGCACTGCTATGCGCGAGAAATCAATGTTGTTGTAAATATGATGCAGGTGCCAGTATATCACATACTGCATCTGCCCAAAGATCTCTTCAGTAAGCGCGGGGCTATCCCGGTAATAATGGAGGGCGAAGGTCCAGTTAAGCACGCGCAATGACATTTCCTGGCTGCAACGGTAGTTAGGTCCGCAGTTCACCGGGTTAGCCTTTATCCACGAGCCGATGTCGCTAAAAACAAACGCTGCGCAATCATGGTCGAAGTGATAATCGTAACGAATAATATCATAGAGATAGGAGAAGCGTGACTTCTCCCAAACAAACTTTATATCACCGGCAGTTTTGGAATAGTCTGGTATTTCCGTCCAGTGTTTGCTGGCATTGTACCGAAAGCCTGAGTCGGGGTTGGTGACCCAGTCGTAGTTTGTGCCGAGGTCCACAAGGAGACTATTGAACAACAGTAGCTTTCCATTCTTTATGTCTTCAAACCAGGCCTTCAATTCCGGCTGCGGATCTTTGCGAATGGCGAGGGATTGCCTGCTCTCGAAGAAGAATTTTGCTGGCTGTTGCTTCCATTCGGCAAGTGTGGTGTAGGTTTTGAACACCGGAGCTGCAGGGAATTTTTTCTTTAGTAAGCCCGATCGTTTCAGCACCTCGTGCTGCGCACGAAATGCCACATAGCGCAGGCCCATGTTCGTCGCGAGGTTTGCTACTTTCTTTATTTTGCCTATCATCAGGTATGCGCTAGATTAAACAGCTTGCAAATATGACCCACGATTCTCCCCGCAGTCTTGCCATCCCACAACTCCGGAATCGCACCCTTCTTCCACTCACCTGAGAACAGCGTTTTAAATGCTGGAGCAATCGCTTTAGGATCAGTACCCAGCAACTCATTGGTGCCTACTGTGCAGGTCTCCGGGCGCTCGGTGCTGTCGCGGAGGGTCATGCAGGGGATACCCATTACAGTTGTCTCTTCGGTGATACCACCGGAGTCTGTAATTACAGCCTTCGCATGCTTTACCAGGTAGTTGAATTCGAGGTAGCCAAGGGGGCCAACAGTGTGTAGATTAGGGGCGGAGATACCGGTGGCTTGCAACATTTTTGCAGTGCGCGGGTGCACCGGGAATATCAATGGCATGCCATTAGATGAGTTGACTATCTCGCTGATCAGCTCTTGCAGCTTTGCAGGCTCATCTACGTTAGCGGGCCGGTGGAGGGTCATTACTATATAGCCGCCCTCTTTAAGACTATACTGCTCCCATATCTCAGGGCGCTTAAAATTCGGCATCTGCTTGTAGAGGGTATCAATCATGGTGTTACCCACAAAGAATATACGATCGTCGCCCACGCCGGTCTTGCGGAGGTTATTATTGGCTACTTCAGATGTGGTGAAAAAGTAGTCGCTTATAGAGTCTGTGACAATGCGGTTTATTTCCTCGGGCATGGTCCAATCTCCGCTGCGGATGCCGCCTTCCACGTGGGCTACCTTAGTGTTGTTTATCTTCTTGGCTGCAATGGAGCAGGCCATGGTAGACGTGACATCACCCACAACTATGCAGAGATCGCATGGCTTATCGAGCAGAAGTCGCTCGTACCCTACCATTATTTTTGCGGCCTGCTCTGCCTGTGTGCCTGAGCCTGCCTCAAGATTGTGGTGGGGCTCTGGTATACCCAGCTGCTCAAAGAAATCGCCGCTCATTTTTTTATCATAGTGCTGGCCGGTATGCACCAGCCGGTAGGCTATGTCTACACCTTCACTTGCCTTTGCAGTAATGGCTTCAATGATCGGGGCTATCTTAATAAAGTTTGGCCGGGCACCTGCTATGATATCTACTAACATAAAATTCTACAATTCATTAATGGCCACCCATTCCTTTCTCATAAGGCTTTCTATTGCTGCAAAGCTGGCCAGGGTTGTGTTTACGATCTCTTCAAATGGTATCAGTGCAGCACCGCCGTGCTTTACCCTATCCACCAGCAACTTGAACTGCGCGGCGTGGCCTTTGTCTACATTTGTTTTCAGCTTCGAGAAACCCTTTGTTCCATATCCCTCCGTGAGGCGGAAATTATCGGTAATTATAGTTCGCTCCTGCGAATAGACCTCAATGCGCTCTTTTGAATAGGTCTTTGAGCCATTGGCAAAATAGTTGATAACACCTGTGCTGCCGTTCTCGTATTGCAACAGTATAGATGCATTATCTGTATTACCCTGCGGGTTGGTGCCCATGGCGTTCATGCATACTGCTTTTATCTTACTGCCGGTAAGGAAGGTAATGAGGTCCATGTAGTGGCAAGCCTCGCCAACTATACGGCCGCCGCCAACCTTGAGGTCGTGTACCCATGAACTAGGAGGTATGTTGCCGGCGTTCATGGTAGCGATAACATTCATCTGCGAATCGCCCACCAGCTTTTTCACCTTGACCATATGTGGCGAGAAGCGGCGGTTGAAGCCCACCGTCAGCGTAGTGTTACCGCTGTATGCCTGCACTATATCATTGAGCTCATCCTTGCTTAACGCAAGTGGTTTTTCTACGAATACGTGCTTGCCGGCATTCAGGCTCTCCACCACCATACGCGCATGCTCATTGTGCCTTGTAGTAATAACTACGAGGTCTATAGCAGCATCAGTGAGCATGCTCTTATAGTCGGTAGTGCTCTTGCCTATTTTGTATTTCTTTGCCAATGCGGTGCCCGTAACGCCTGCCGCGCTTGCTATAGAGTGCAGTGGTGCACCTATTTCTGCAAGTATTGGTAGCATGGTCATGCTGGTGAAGTTGCCAGCACCTACTATGCCAATGCCGCCTTTGCCGGCAGCAAATGTGCCATCTGTTACCGTTACCGTATTAGATGCATTGCTTTCCTCGGGGTATTCGAGTATCGAGGCAATGGAATCTTTGTTGCCTATGTTGGAATATATCTTATTGTAATTATCGAGTGGTATGCGCTCGGTTATTAGTGATGCCACATCGAGCCGCCGCATGCTGATCATTTGCAGCACGGCCTCGAAGTTGCGCTGCTCTGTCCAGCGGACGAAGGGCAGCGGATAGTCTATACCGGCCTTCTCGTAATTATCATCGTACCGGCCCGGGCCGTAGGAGCACGACACCTGGAAGGTGAGTTCCTTCTCATAAAAATCTGCCCGGCTTATATTGAGTCCTATGACGCCCACCAATATGATGCGGCCACGCTTGCGGCTCATTTTAGCCGCCTGCGATATGATCTCATCTGTTTTTGCGGATGCTGTAATTATGACACCATCTGCACCAGCATTGCCGGTGAGCTCTGTAACATACTTAACAGGATCTGTACCCTCGGCGGGGTTGATGGCTAACACACCTTTTTGCTTCGCAATGGCTACCTTATTAGCATCGAGGTCTATACCTACTACCCGGCAGCCATTGGCCACCAGCAGTTCGGCGGTTATCAGGCCTATGAGGCCCAAGCCTACGACTACTATTGTTTCACCTAATTGGGGAGCGCTGAGGCGCAGGCCCTGTAGCCCTATGGATCCTATCACCGTAAAAGCTGCTTCTTCGTCAGTAACATTGTCGGGTATATGTGCTACCAGATTTTTAGGTATACACACATACTCGGCATGCTGCCCATTCGAAGCTACGCGGTCGCCTATAGAATAGTCCGTTACACCATCGCCTGTTGCTATCACACGGCCTACATTGCAATAGCCAAGTGGCAATGGCTGCCCCAGCTTATTGAAAACGGCCTGCAGTGTGGGTTTCAGTCCGTCAGTCTTTATTTTGCTAAGTACCTGCTTTACCTTATCGGGCTGCTGGCGGGCCTTTTGCAGCATATTGGCTCTGCCAAACTCCACCAACATCCGCTCAGTGCCCAGCGACACCAGCGTGCGGGTGGTCTTTATGAGCACACAGCCGCGCCTTACTTTAGGGGCCGGCACTTCCTCCAACACTGTTTCGCCCGTCTTAAAAGATTGAATTATTTGCTTCAAAGTATCTATGCTTAAAGATAAAAGCCGCAGGAAATATAAAGAAACTCCTGTTATATGCTTTTTTCAGTATGCAAAGGTAACTATTATCGGTGGGTTTGGGGAAAGTAACGCGATTTTGCTCCTAGATCAATGATTGACGTAGATTATACATTTCATCGGTCGTCAGAAAATTCGAAAAGCCCTTTTGCAGCAGCCCTTTCATTAGCGCTTTATCTCCTGACCAAAGCTTACACCGGAATTGCTTTGTATATGCGATATACACTACATCATCAGGGTCTACATCAGCAACAAGCTTCTCGGCAAAAGCCCAGTGCGGTGCTTTTATCTGTTCTTCTGAAAGAAAATTAATGTATTTGCAAACATGCAGTTCTGCCTCTATTATCTTAGCCCTCGGCAATCCTGAAATTTTTGTAAGACGTGGATAATGCTTTTGAATCTCATATCTCAAAAAATTCGGTGCGACAAAATCAAACGTCTTACCAGAATTGATCAGAAGATCGGCGATTTTGCCATTTGTGTTTAGTATAGCGCTAAACACGATGTTAGCATCGACAATTATCTTCACTTAATAAACCTTTTCCGATTTTTCGCCCACCATGCAGTGGTGACCTCGTTGGCGAGCTTATCCGCGTCTTTTTGTTTGGCCTTGGTTTTAGCGGTGGCCTCAAGATATTTTAGATAGTCGATAGCACGCTGTAGCCCAAAGCTATCAACCGAAGACGATACCGTTATTGTAATTTGGTTATTCTCCGCTCTTTCTATCAACATACTATGCAGTTTTTACCAATCAAAGATAACTGTTTGTGAGAATATATGTGACGTTGTTAATAGGTCCACAACGTCACGCTGCATTAAGATTTTTCCTGGTGTTCATTACGCTTGCATTTTTCAACTGGGCATTAATTGCCAGCTTAAGCTTATATGGCCGGTTAAATGCCTCCTGCGAAACCTTAAAGAGAGCAGCAAGCCGCCTTATCATATCCTTCGAAAATCCTTTTTTGTAATTCAGAATATCGGAAACCAGCCCAGGACTCACTGTAAGTTGTTGAGACAAGTCAACTGCCTTAAGCTGGTGGTCTTTCATAAAGGACTTAAGTAGTTGTACGGGATCCAGTTCGTCAAAGACATTGTGTTGCTCATCCCACTTTTCTATCAACAAAGTAAGTAAGGCTATTTCATCCTTAATATTCTTACTCTTCAGCTTTGAAAAAACAAGGCCCTCTAATACTTCGCAGTATTCATCGTACTGCTTCTCTGTGGTGATCACTTTATACTTAAGCGTTTCCATATTGCAATTGGACTTTGCCCAACTACAATTTACGATTTTTAAGACAAATTCACAAAACGTGAATTTTAAGTAATCAGCAGTTCCACCAACTTCCCCACCTCATTCCTTGTTACCACACCCGGAAACGGCAGGTCTTCTTTCATCGACTTTAATACGGCGTTGGCTATAGACACCTTGTCATATGGCTGAAAGGTCAGGCTGGGAACGACTACATCATGCACGTAAGGCAGCTCTGAGGCCAGTATTTTCATTCCGCTGTCGGCGGCCTCAATAAGGGGCAGGCCAAAGCTCTCCATTATCGAAGGAAAGATGAGGTAGGCGCAATTGAAGTATAATTCGCGCGGGTCGAGGTAGGCGTGGTTCACTATTCGCGCGCCTTTAGCATTGAGTGCTTGTATACGCTCCAGTAGTTGCGGGCCTGTCTCATCGATGGTTACATGCAGCTTAGGGGTGTGGCCTTGCTCGAGTAAGTATTCCCATGCATCGAGAAGAGAAGGATAATTCTTCTGCGGCGATGGATTGCTGATAAAAACAAACTCATCCTTAGGCCGTTCGGCGAAGGGCTTACCGCCACCTGCGTACTTCCGACTGTCGTAAAAGGGGATGGTAAGCACATGTGCCTTATCCTTCAGTCCTACGCCGACAGTTTCTGCCACCATGTGCGGTGTCTGCACTATATAGTAGTCGGTATTGCGGTTGTAGTATTTTATAAAAAGGTACTTGATGTACTGCGACCAAAACATCTTCTTAAACTTTTGCCTCGGCGCCTCCAGTAGCTTTTGGTTGTGCATGTAGGTGTATACAGGCACCTGCAGCTTTACCGGTGGCGGTGTATTGGCAAAGCAGAAAACCTTAGTAAAATCTCCCTTGCGCTGCTTATAAAACTTTACGCGCTCGCTTACCTTGTTCGGTATAACCACAAAGCGCTCAGTAAGGCCGGCAGGCTTCTCAAACCGCGGGTCGAGCAGGAAAAAGAAATTGTCTTTTTTAGGGTGAGCCAATATGGTTTCAATGAGGTATTGCAATAGTACCGCTCCTCCTCCCTTGTTTATAAACAGTGCATCTATCAGTACCATTGGTTGCTTTTATTGAAGTATGCTCATAAGGCTGTAGGCGGCTATTGTAGGGCTTTGCATTTTTGATAGTTCATGTCCGCGCTCTCCCATTTGCAGCAGCTCAGCATCGCTTTTGCTCACCAGGTTTACTATAGCATTCCTTAATGCAGCCACGCTTCCTGTTTCGAAAACATAACCATTATACCCACTGACCACCAGCCCATCGGCCGCGCCTACGCCAGTAGAGCACAACATGGGCAACCCTGCCATAGTAAACTCATGTATCACCACGCCCCATGGCTCCCACGCGCTGGGCAGGCAGAAGCCCCCCCAGTTGCGGCTATCGGCAGCAAGCTGTTCACTGCTCATAAAATCTCTTTTTACTATTGACGGGTGCTCAGCAATTGCCATCTCACCGGAGCCGATAACTGTCAGCTTCCAGTCGTTTGCCGTTTCCTGCTTAGCCGCTATAAACGCATCGGTAAGAATGTCGAGGCCCTTGGTCTTTGCGAAGCGGCCGGCATACACGAGGTTATGCGGGTAGCTGTTTTTTTTCAGCGGCAGGTTGTCGTTGTATGCGTTATTAAAAATCCGGCTGTCCGCCGTCAACAGGTTTCGTATGATCTTGTCATTACTGTACCCCATCCGCCGCGCAAACTCATATTGCCTCGGGCCCGGCACCCAGAAGTACTCGAAGTATTTTTTGTACAGCACCGAGCTAAGCACGGTTGCCACCTTTTGCTTCGCACTGCCCACCCACTGGTTATCGCTACCGGTCACAATCTTACACTTCAGCTTAAAGTGCAGCGCCATCTCCAGGTATAGCTTATCCATTCTCCCGGAGATGTACATGGCCGATGGCGCTCGCTCATCAATGAATTTCCTTAGCGTAGTACTATCAAATGCAGAGCGCTTATGAAAATATATTCCGTCTTCATCCTGCGGCACAAAAGGCGTACGCTTCTTCTCATCCCAATACACACAGTCTACCTGCACGCCAAAGTGCTCTACCAGCGCCCGCATTACTGCAATGGCATATGGCATTACCTCTGAGTATAAGTACACTATATTTTTTACGGTCTTCATTTTGCGGCCAGTTCTTTATATACCTGCAGGTACTGCTCTGCTATATCTGTGTATTGGTAAGGCTTTATATTTTCCCTGCCCAAAGCTACCATCTTATCGTATAGATCGCGGCTGTTTACCAGCTGCATTATCGCCTCACGTATCTCTGCCGGGCTATGCGGATCAACGAGCATTGCAGTGTTACCTGCCACTTCTTTCATTGCGCCCATATTGCTGGTGACCACCGGCCTGCCTACAGACTGCGCCTCTATGATGGGCATACCAAACCCTTCGTAGAAAGAGGCATTGTACATAACATCGCAAGCCATGTAACGTGCATAAACTTCGTCATCGCTTAGCCCGTTGTAAACAGTATACGATATACCATAGGTCTTCATCTTCTCCAGCTCCTCAGGTGCAGGCCACCCTATTATGTCCAGGTGCAAGTTGCCGCTCTTTGCAGCTTCAATGAGGCCATCCAGGTTCTTATGCTTGCCGGTGCCCATCATCAGCACTACGGGCTTGTCAGTCAGCTTTTCCTTGGGGCTGTTTTTAAACACCGGCTTCACCGGGTCTGGTATCACCCTTATACGCGCCTCGGGAAAATTGAAGTATTCCATCAGCTTACCTTTGGTAAACTCAGATACTACAGTCACGATATCGATATTCCTTAGCGGAAATTTGAACCAGAACAACTTGTACACAAGGAACTGTAAATACCCCCTCTTCCTTAGCGTATCATAGTGGCCCAGGTCGTGAATAGTTAGTATATTCTTCTTACCCCTCATCGCCAGCGCCAAAAAGTTCACATCGCCGGTTATGTGGTTTATGGCACCTGCGTGCTTACCAGCGCCACGTGTATTTTGTATCCTTGATAACTTGGTGTCGCAGTAAAATTCTGTTATGTCCACCCTGCCCTTCAGGCAATCCCGCACTGATCTGAATATACCCTCAATAGACACACCAGTCTTCCGCGGCTCGCGGTAGAAGTAGGTCACTGCTATTTTGGCTGTTCCTTTGTCCACTCTATTTTACGTTTAAACTATCCCCATGCCCACTACCCAGTATACGCCTGTACACGTAGCAATCATAGCTGTCGTGTATCCTGTAAGGCAGCTTCTTCACCGCCTTCGCAAATCCATTGGGTTGTTTATTATTTACAACATGGGCAACGAATTCATAGTCCTTCAAAAAGTCGCTACGGTACAGCGAGGTGTCTACATTGCGTGTGCTCATCACCACGAAGTCGTACTTCTTTTCTCTAAGGAACTTTATTTTTTGCGGGAACACCCCGTTCTCCTCCAGGCATTGGTACTCATTATCGTTTTGGCGCAACATGTAGTAGTACGGGAAATCTGCGACCGCCGTTGCGCCCTTAGGTATCACCGCTGCCAGCTGCCTGCTGTAATAGTCCTTATCCCTGCTATCGAGCGAGGCCGCTATCACCATTGCTTTCACCGCAAATAGAGCGGCAAACACGCCTACCACAGCAAAGCCGACCCACTTGTATCCCCTGCTTTCAAAAATATTCACCGTACCGCCTATGTACAGCAATGTTGTGAACGGCGCAATGAGCGCATAATACCTACCCGTGACCGCACCGCTAATTAACAGATTAAAACCCACAATTACCGGCAGCGTCAGCAACAGCAGCTCAGCGTTTTTGCCCTCTTTCCTTCTTTTAAATAACAATACTGCCGCAAATACAGCGTAGGCATAGAAGAGCACACTCTGGTTCAGCTTCCACCCATCCAGCGAAAAGCCTATATGCTCCCGCATCAGCTTTGAATTGGTGTAGTTCACGGCGACAAAGTTCTCCAGGCTGCCAAACTTGCCGTATATCCACCAGGCATAGAGGGAAAGGAAAGTGGCACCCAGCGCCACATACTTCAGCAATACTTTCCCTACAGTGCCCTTCTTACCGATGAACTCATAAAAAAAGTATCCAACATAGAACAGGAAGGTAAAGCTGATGCGGGGATTGGTGAGCATTGCCGCGCCCAGCAGTGCGCCGGTAACTATGCCGTATAACAGGTAAGAAGGTCTGTTGTAGTCAGCCTTCACAAATATAAGGTACGAACCGAGGAAGAAGAACAAGGTGAGCATATCCATCCGGCCATTGTGCAGGAACTGGTTATACATTGGGTCGAGCGCTACGATGGTAACAGTCAGCACGGTAGCAATTGTTTTGAACTGCAGGTGCCTGCAAATCCTGTAGATAAGATACAGGTTCACCAGCCCGAACAGGAACCCACTTACCCTGAAGGTAAACATGCTAAAGCCTAACGTCTTCACTACGGCTGCCTGCAAAGCAAAATAGACCGGGCCGTACATCAGCTTTTCCCCATCCCAGCTGAGCTGGCGGGTCGCCTCAAAAAAATTATTATTTTTTATGTATGATTCCGTTATTCCCGCAAAGGACACCTCATCGAACCACGGCAGCGGAGAGTATGTGAGCGTAAGCAGGTGGTAAGCTACATATACTATAGAAGCGACAACAATAAATACAGTGTGTTTTTTATTCATGTATGCTTCCCGCAATGAGTATAGCTACGGATTATGAGCGCCAAAGGTAAAAAAAATCCGGGGGTGGCCCTATAAATACTCCAAAAGCCTCGCTTCTCTTACTAATATATAACGTTGCTATCACCGTAACACAAACAAGTAAAACCAGTTATCTATACTGTGCCAACGACTAGCCTTGCACGAAAAATCCGTACCTTTGCAGCCTCATAAAAACAGGAAGGTTCACCATGCCAGTGCTACACAACCGCGTAAACAATGAGGAACTGAAACAGCTTATGCTGGCCGAAACTGAGCCGCGTAAGACAGTATCCTTTTACAAGTATTTCCATATAGCAGATACCGCTGCGTACCGCAACGGTCTTTACCTGAAATTCAACGAGCTTAAAGTCTTCGGGCGTGTATACATTGCTGCCGAGGGTATCAATGGCCAGGTAAGCTTGCCGGAAAGTAATTATGACGCTTTCAAGGATGCTTTGTACAGCTCAGATCCGGCACTCGACGGCGTAAGGCTGAATGTGGCTATTGACGATGACGGAAAATCATTTTGGGTGCTGCGGATGAAGGTGCGCCCTAAAATCGTGGCTGATGGTATAGACGACCCAGCCTTCGACCCATCTAAAACCGGCAAATACCTGAAAGCAAAGGAATACAATGAGCTTTCTGCGCAGCCTGATACTGTGATCGTAGACATGCGCAACCATTACGAGTATGAGGTTGGCCACTTTGAAAACGCCATTGAGATCCCCTCTGACACATTTAGGGAGCAGCTGCCTATGGCAGTAGATATGCTCAAAGACAAGAAGGACCAGAATATAATAATGTACTGCACAGGTGGCATACGCTGCGAAAAGGCCAGCGCCTATATGCTGCACAATGGCTTTACCAATGTGTTTCACGTAGAGGGGGGCATTATAGAGTATGCCCGCAAGGCTAAGGAAGATGGCCTGCCTTTAAAATTCAAAGGAAAGAACTTTGTATTTGATGAGCGCCTGGGCGAGCGCATTACTGAAGATATACTGGCTGAGTGCCATATCTGTGGCACGCCATGCGATACGCACACCAACTGCAAGAACGATGGCTGCCATCTCTTATTCATCCAGTGCGAAGAATGCGCGGCTAAATACGATGGATGCTGCAGCGCCGAATGTAAGGAGGAGCACACCCTGCCGGAAGACGAGCAGCGGGCTCGCCGGGCCGGCCGCGAGAACGGGCCTATGATCTTTAATAAGTCAAAGGATCACCCATTGAGAAAACACAGGAATGAATGGAAGGAGCAGCGCGAAGGTTAGGCGCTACTTCCTTTTTGTATAAACGTGGTAGTAGGGATTATCTTTATAGGTAGTCCCTTTTCTTATGGATACCCTGTGGTTGCCCTTCTTGGATACATATAGCTCACCATTTTCCTTTACTACGCACAGCGGGAAGCGGCCGGGGTTGGTCTGCCTTATCTCCAGCAGGTTGCCATTGTCCTGCACCAGGAACAGGGGATAGGATTCTTTACAGCCGAGGATATCCAGCACTATTACTTTCACAGGCTCATCCTTTGCTGCACCACTGTTTGCCAGCACATACCAGTGGCCCCGGTGCTTGCTTTTAATATTTTTAAATCCTTCATCATAGCCCACTTCGGTGAGCGTATAGCTACCCTTGCTGCAGTCTGCTCCGCACTCCAGCTTCAGCGTGGTTACCGTGCTGTCACAGTCTATACAGGGCGATGGTACCGCATAAGTGCCTGCAAGGCTGGGCGCTGCGCCGCGCTGGGCCATAGCAGGGAGCGTACATACGGTTGCAAAAATGGCTGCAATAAGTGATCTCATTTCAAATACCGATTTGCGGCTAAAGTAACTTTTTTTTCTGATTGGTTATAATACCGGGCATCCCACATCCCTCTACCTCACTTTATTACATAATTATCACACGGAAACCAGCTTGTTAGCGTCCTATCCTTAAAAAAGTTAAGGCTCAGTGACCCGTAAACACCTTAGGATCAATGCCTAGTGCTTTTAACTTTAACAATGAGTATAAAGGCATGCTTTTTTCTTTATCCTTTTCAGTAAAAAGATTTTAACCAATAAAACCCAAACAAATGAACCCGACTTTATTCTCTCCCTTCCTTTAAAGTATAAGCCCCGCGGAACATCCTGTTCCCGGCCTTTTCCAAAGCAATCTCCCGATAAACATGTCTTAACGGCACAGGGAATACTATTGCCCGGAAGGAACGAATAACCTCGAAATCTTAACCCTCATAAAAATCAAAGTCATGAAAAAACTAAAACTCTTCTTAAGCATTACATTATTGATATTCGCTGCGGCGACTAATACAATTGCACAGGGCACAAGCTCTATCTGCATCGGCTCGTCTGCCACACTCACGGCAGCAAACGCGGGTGGCCGCTGGGTCAGCAGCAACACAGGCGTGGCAGTGATAGACCCCATATCAGGTGTTATCACGGGACTTTCTACCGGCAATCTTACAGTATCTTATAACCTGGGCGGCTCCATAGAGACCCGCCCAATGGCAGTATTAGCAGCACCTGAGCATATATGCGGCCCAGCTACAGTATGCAGCGGCGCTACCGCTATGCTGAGCAACAGCGTGGCGGGCGGCGAATGGCTGAGCAGCGATGCGGCTATTGCAGCAGTAAACTCAGCAAGTGGTGCGGTAACAGGCGTATCGGCCGGCACGGCAGCTATCACTTACCGCACGGGCTCGTGTATGGTGAGCACGGTTGTTTCGGTAAATCCTTCACCGGCTGCTATTGTGGGTAATAATTCCCTTTGCTCTACTGCGCAGGTTACACTATCTAACGCTGTATCAGGCGGGGTATGGAGCTGCAGCAACGATGCTGTTGCGGACGTCAACCCATTGAGCGGTGTAGTATCGGGTGTATCCTCAGGTACCGTGAACATTACGTATACTATGCCGGGCAGCTGCAACCGCAACATGCCTTTTACCGTGATGGCTGCCCCACCTGCTATAAGCGGCACGGCACAAGTATGCACAGGCTCTGCTATTACACTTAGCAACTCAGTGGCCGGTGGCAAGTGGAGCTGCTCTCCTGCTTCTTACGCTTCTATCGACTCGGCTTCAGGCATCATGAGCGGATTAAGCGCTGGCACGGCAACCGTAACTTACGCGCTCAATGCAAACTGCTCTGTAACCAGGGCCCTCAATGTAAACCAAGGCGCACCATCACTGGAAACATCACCAAAATACACTCCTGCACTGCACAATATATGTATCGGCAATAAGAACATACAGCTTACTACCTACCTTGGTACGGGTGGACACGGTGTGTGGTCATCAAGCAACACCGGTGTAGTTACCATCACGAACGGAGAAGGTGGCACCGCCGCAGGCCAGGCTTCTACTGTAGCCATGGGCACAGCCACTATCAGCTACACAATCGCAAACGGCTGCTTCGCTACTTACCCACTCACTGTGAATGCGATGCCTACTATGACCGGCGCGCCCACCGTATGCAAAGGCACCACCACTACTATGAGCGGCTCACCAGCCGGCGGCCAGTGGTTCAGCAGCAATCCTTCATCAGCAAACGCAGGTATCATTAACGGAGTAGTTAGAGGAGCAAATTTTGGTAACGCAATTATCTACTACCGGATGTATGGCTATGACAAATGCGCTGTATCACAGCCTATAACAGTTACTAACTGCACAACAGGTAAAATGGGCCGCGGAGAAGATGTTGCCGCTCTTGACAACAACCAGCCATTCAGCCTAACAGAAGAAGCAAAAGGCTATACCGTATACCCTAACCCAAGCGATGGCAATATCGTCATCAAGCAGAACGTTTCAGGCAACAGCAATGTATCTATGAAAGTGGTAAACTACATGGGACAGACAGTATATGCCGGCAGTATGGTATTCAACAACGGTACCGGCAACCTGAGGCTTGGTTCAGTTCCGCAAGGCATATACCTTGTAGAGATAGAAGGCGAGCAAGGTAAAAAAGACGTAGTGCGCATAGCAGTAGAAAAATAGTAAAGCAATAAATTGAAGAGCGGCGGCCCGGTGGGCCGTCGCTCTTTGCGTATAAGGCATTCCACATATTTGCAAAATCAATTAAATGCGCGCCGCTGGCGGGATCCGAAGCATGGCAACCAAAGCACATCCACACTTTTCGACACAAATTGTTAAAGCCGTGTGCGGCTAAAGTGTTAACAATCACCGGCCCCTTTATTTTAACATTAACGTTTCCCTATGAGGCACACTTTTTACTTTTCTATGATCGAGAAAAGAAATTGTGAACCAAAAGAACAACAGATGAACCAAGCTATATTCTCCTCCATTCCTTCGTACAACTAGAGCCTGAGCACCGGCACTCCCCACTCATTTTTTATTGTGGCTGACATCCACTCCCACACGGAGTGCCGGGCAAGTTATGTTTTCGTGAGATTGAAAAAGTGAATAAGCAAAACATTATTTAACCCCCCAAACCAAAACACTATGACACGTACTTTTTTACTCCTTACCACATTATTCTTAGTTTTCAATCATGTCGAGCGGGCCAGCGCACAGGTTCCCGGCTGCGGCACCAATGTTCCATTCTTCTCAGTTGACCTTCGCGGCAATTCATCGGGAGTGTGGACATCTCCTAATCACTCAAGGGTGGGCAATTGCTGCACCTCCTCGCACCCCGACCGCTGCACATCATTCCAGGTGCTTGTGGATACCGGCGCTGCTATGATAAAGCTTGAAGTTATATCAGGCGCCACACCATCGGGCTCCATGTATTACCAGGTAGGCTGCAGCACACCATTACCTATTGCCTCACCTATCAGCATTTCAGGCTATGGCCCGTTCAATCTTACCTTTTGCAAGCCCGGCAACAATACCAACACTTACCGGATCAGCACAATACCACGCACAGTGACCGCTATCAGCGGCACCGCTTCAATATATGTATGCTCGCAAACAACACTCAGCTGCGGAGTAGCCGGCGGCACATGGAGCAGCAATAACACTTCGGTAGCTACTGTAAATACCACATCGGGTATTGTTACGGGCGTTTCTGCTGGTGTTGCTAACATCACTTACACCATTAACGCATCGATGGTCAATGTAAAGACCGTTACTGTAATGGCAATACCGTCTATAGCAGGCACACTCAGCGTATGCACACCTGCTACAAGCACACTGAGCAATTCATTGAGCGGCGGCACATGGAGCAGCAGCAATACAGGCGTTGCCACAATAACCAGCGCAGGCGTAGTGTCCGGCGTAGCCTCAGGTACCGCACGCATCACTTACACACGCGGCACCGGCTGCTTTGCAACAACGGTAGTGTCTGTAAATACCTCCTTACCCGCAATAACCGGCACACGCACCATATGCACGGGCGCGGCCACAACTCTTGATAACACTACCGATGGCGGCACATGGAGCAGCAGCAACACATCGGTAGCTACCATAAATACTACCACAGGCGTTGCTACCGGCGTTGCAGCGGGTACGGCTACCGTATCCTATCGCATAGGTAGCTGCGCAGCTACAGCAGTAGTAACTGTAAATGCACAGCCGGCTGCTATATCAGGTGCAACTGGCATTTGCCTTGGCAGCACCGGCACGCTAACCAACGCTGTATCGGGCGGCACATGGGCATCTTCAAATGCCAGCGTTGCAACCATTGCAGCGTCGACGGGCGTAGTCACCGCTGTAACAGCAGGGACCGCAACTGTTACTTACACTGCAACTCCGGGATGCATTGGCACAAAACAGATCACAGTAAACGCGCTGCCTTCTATATCAGGTGGCACATCACCAATATGCGATGACCAAACAACGACATTAAGTACAACAATATCAGGCGGCACATGGAGCAGCAGCAATACTGCAATAGCTACGGTTAGCTCAGCAGGCGCAGTTACCGGCACAGGTGCAGGCACAGCAACTATAACTTACCAGCTCGCAGGTGGCTGCACTGCAACAGCAGCTGTCACTATTAACGCTACGCCTTCAAATATATCAGGTTCCTCATCAATCTGCGCCGGTGCTGCGATAACACTAACTAACACGCTTAGTGGTGGTACATGGGTGTCTGCCGATACAACAAAAGCAACCATCAATGCTACTGGCGTTCTGGTTGGTATTGCAGCAGGTAATATAGTTGTGAGCTACACAACAGAGGAAGGTTGTTTTAAAACAAAGGCGATATCGGTAAATGCTACTCCTGCCATCGCCGGTGCGGCCCAGGTATGTAAAGATGACGAGGTATTCCTTACAGGCACACCAGCAGGTGGCTCATGGAGCTCCAGCAATAACGATGTGGCCGACATACATGATGACGGCAAGGTAGACGGCAAGAATGCAGGCACAGCTACTATCTCTTACCAACTGGGAGCGTGCCGTGCCACAATGGCCTTCACAGTGGGTGCTAAGCCATCATCGATATCTGGTCCATCCTCAGTATGCAATGGCGATGCCATTACCCTTACCAATACCATAAGCGGAGGCACATGGTCGGCTGATAGCAGCCTGGCTACTATCAACGCGGCTACAGGAGTCCTTACAGGAATTGCTACCGGCACTACTATAGTTACTTTCACTGCCCCTGCGGGATGCATCAAAACAAAATCAGTTACCGTAAAGGCGCTCCCAGTGGTTACCGGCACAGACTCTGTATGCCAGGCAGGCACCATATCGCTGAGCAGCTCTCTAAGTGGCAGCAACTGGAGCAGCAGCAATACAGCAGTAGCTACAGTAAATGGCGAAGGAGAAGTAACTGGCATAAGCGCTGGCTCAGCCCTTATAAGCTTTGTAGCATCAGGCTGCGCATCTTCAAAAACCATAACAATTATAGCCGCACCTTCAGTTAGCACACCCGCAGTATGTACAGGTGAAACCACAACTATCGGCTGCTCAGCTACAGGCGGGGCATGGAGCTGTAACAGCTATAGCGTGGCATCACTCGATACAGTTCTTGGTACAGTCACCGGAGTTGCTGCAGGCACCGCCCGCATTACCTATACCGCACCCACCGGCTGCACAGCTACCGCAGTGCTTACAGTCAACGGCACGCCAACTATTTCCGGCACCGCTACTGTTTGCCAGGGCAAGGTTACTACGCTTACTGCATCAGTATCTGGCGGCACATGGGCATGCGACGGCACAGGCATTGTAACAGTGGCTGGCGCGGGCATTATAACAGCCCTTGCTTCCGGCAATGCTACTGTGTCTTATGTGGCCGCCTCTGGCTGCGCTGCAACGAGAACAGTTACAGTAAATCCTTCACCCACCGTTTCATGCACCGCGCCTGTATGTGCCGGACAGTCTACAACAATAAGCTGCACATCTGCCGGTGGTACATGGGGCTGTGCCCAGGGCACCATTGCTACAGTTAACAGCGATGGCGTGGCTACGGGCGTAGCTGGCGGCACTGCCTATATTACTTACACGCTTGCTACTGGGTGTAAGAGCATGGCAACGCTCACAGTTAATGCTGTAGCTGCGCTCACAGGCCCTAACCAGATCTGCAAAAACCTGACAACAACGCTTGCCTGCGCTACTGCCGGCGGCACATGGTCGTCATCAAATAATGCGACTGCTACTGTAGATGCTGCCTCAGGCATCGTATATGGTGTAGAAACGGGCACTGCGCTTATAACATATATGGGCACTACGGGTTGCCACGCCACAAAGCAGGTAACTGTGAACAACTATAACTACCCTGTAGAAACATCTCCGGTAATTACTCCAGCACTGCACAATATGTGCCTCAGCAACCAGCTGCAGCTCAATTCCCCTATGGGCGGCGACGGCACGTGGACGAGTAGTAATGGAAGCGTAATCGCTGTATCAACATCTATCCCCGGCAAGGTAACAGCTAACAGCGTAGGCTCAGCAATAATATCATTTACCGCCGTAAACGGTTGCGTCTCTACTTATGCGCTTACCGTTACCCCTCTGCCTACCATCACAGGCCCTGCAACCATATGCAAAGGCACATCAGTTACGTACCTGGGCAGTATAGCAGGCGGACAGTGGTTTGGCAATAACAATACTGTTGCCAACATCGGTATCAGCTCAGGCACACTGAACGCTACCAAAGAAGGCAATGTGACCATTTCATACCGCCTCTATGGCTTTGACCAATGCTCCGCTACACTGGCGATAGATGTGAACAAGTGCGATGGCGCCAAAACAGCCGGTAATGCAACCGACGACGATAACGTACTGGCAGACGCGGGTGAATACAACGCATACCCTAACCCTAGCACAGGTGCGTTCACCATCAGGCAGGCAAATGCCGGCGATAAGGAAGTGGCTGCACGAGTGGTGAACTACCTGGGGCAAACAGTATACAACACCAACCTCTCGCTTGCGGGCGGCCAGGGTAGCCTCGATCTTACCCCGGTAGCACCCGGCCTGTACCTTGTAGAACTTGGAAATAACAACGGAGAGAAAAAAGTGCTGCGCATCTCCATTCAAAAATAAACACCTCCCCTATCAATGCAAAAGGCAGCGGCTTTGAACCGCTGCCTTTTGCTTTCTTTCTTTTTGCTATTTGGCATCTCTTATTGCCCCGTATTCATTGAGGAGCTTATGCACAATTTCTATCCGCACCTTGAACCAGTCCTTTGATGTATCAGATTTTGGCAGCTCAAAGTTCATAGCGAAGAAGTAGGGATAGTTGCGCTCATCACTTTTGTTGAGCGATTCCTTTGGCTCCTTTACGTGCTGTATGCGCTCAGCAAAGCCCACCACCCAGTAGATATATTTGTCTCCCACCGGGCCGGTGCCGGTCTTGTAATACAGGTTGTACCCGGGCGTCTGCTCCTGCAGCATCATCGTCTTCACTATGCGCTGGCTACGCTCCGCAAACGGCAGCTCTGCAAAGTACATCCGCTTCAGGAAGCCTGTCTGCTCATCTGCCGATATCTGCAGCGTATTGTTCAGCCAAAAGTCGTCTATTTTTCCGCCCATGGTGGTGTTGCCATACTTCACCGTATCCAGGTAGTGCTGCATTCTTGCAGGGCCTATGCGCCTTGCTATCTCCTGGTAGTAGCCCAGGTTGCTGAGCTTAAAGGCCTCGCGCATGTTCATGTCACGGTTCACCTCTGCCCGCTCCCGCACCACGCCGTCCCATTTTATTACCAGCTGGTCGTCAGGGGCTACAGCCGTTTCCAGTGCTACCAGCGAGTTGAATACCTTAAAGGTAGAAGCTGGCATAAACCGCTGAATGCACCGTTCTTTATTGTAGTAGTGTATCGACTCGTGATTATTATCGCGCAGTATGAAGCAGGCGTTCTTAATCCCGTTCTCTGCGAAGTACTTTTCCCATTCTTTGTGGTCTTTTATGCGCGTTTTGGCGCACGAGCCCAGCAGTATGGCGAACAGCCCCGCCAGCAATATACGTGTGTGCATGAAAATCTATGAATAGGCTGCAAAGGTAAGTTAATGTTGCTACTATAAAGCCGCATACAGTAATTCATTGATATACATACGCTTGCAGGCACGAAGTTTTTAACTCCACAGGTAACAAAATAAACTGTTATGGACAGGTTAGAATTGAAAGGTAAATGGAATGAGCTCAAGGGCAAAGTAAAACAAGCCCATGGTGACTTTACAGATGATGAGCTCGAATATGAAGAGGGTAAAGATGACGAGCTGCTGGGACGCATGCAGACCAAGCTCGGCAAAACCCGCGATGAAGTGGTAAGTTGGCTAAGGTCGCTTTAGCGGCTGGTAGCATATATAGTTAATGGCGTGTTTGCTTTGGCAGGCGCGCCATTAAGCGTTAGAGGCCCCCACAATGTTCGTAGCCCGGTCCTTCACCCACTCCAGCACTATCTCCAATTGTTCTTCCCTGCTAAGGGCACTATTGTCCAGCAGTATGGCATCGTTGGCCTGGTGCAGGGGGCTTTCCTCCCTGGTGCTGTCAATATAGTCGCGCAGCTCCAGGTTGTGCCGCACCTCGTCTATAGTTACGTTTGGGTTCACCGCATACATCTCCTTAAACCGGCGCATTACCCGTACCTCCGGATCAGCGGTCATAAAGATCTTCAGCTCCGCATTAGGGAACACGGCAGTGCCTATATCCCTGCCGTCCATTATTATGCCTTTCTTCCTGCCCATCTTCTTTTGCTGGGCTACCGCAAATTTGCGCACTTCCTTTATTGCCGCCACCTCGCTCACCTTCTCTGAGATGATCATATCGCGGATGTAGGGTGCCACATCCTCATCGTTAAGATGGATGTCTGAGCACTTGGTCACAGGGTTCACCGCAAAAGAAAGATGAATGTCGGCGAGTGCCTCATTTACACGCTGCGGGTCAGAATAGTTGACCCCGTGCCGCAGGCAATACAGCGTTATAGCCCGGTACATGGCACCACTGTCTACGTAGTTATAGTGCAGCAGGGCGGCCAGTTCTTTGGCAAGTGTGCTCTTGCCGCACGAGGAATACCCATCAATAGCAATAGTGATCTTATGCGCCGACATGCTTACAAAGTTAGCGGATAAGTTGATAATTCGGTAACGGTACAGGAACGGATTTTAGCTGGTTAGCGCGTCCATACACTCGACCCTGACGAAGGTGAAAAATAGCCGAAATCATTTACCACGCCCGTGCTGGTATTGGTAACCGCATAGCGCATAATGATGGTAGCATCCCCGCTTGCTCCGTTAGCACGGTAATAACCACTGCCTTCTATTTTCTGTCCTGATTTTGTCTGGCTCGGAATGATCACACTGTCTTTGGTAACTATCGCTACCACAGAGAAAATGCTGTGTATATGGCTGAAGCTGATCTGATCTATTTGAGTGGCAGACGTGGTTTGGATAAACATTGAGTAAGACTCAGCCGCCGAGTTACTCCCGTCTTCCGCCACAGTCCATGTGCCCACCATCTTAGTGCGTGTCTGCGTCAGGCAACCGCTGCCCTCCCAGCCATTGAGGCACCTGCAGGTGTCATCTATACACGATCCGCCATTGGCGCAGGTTACACATTTCACCTTGGTAGATGTGGTATCGTCTCCTTTATTGCACCCGGCAATAAATAAGGCGCCACAGAGAAAAACGGAGGACAGGTAAATCTTGAGTTTGCCGGCCATGATAAGCGGTTTATTTCTGCTCTATAAAAAAAGCCTCTCGCGAGGCTTTATCAGTATCATTATTTGTTCCACTCAGATGGCCTGCTGTGGTTGATGTCTTCATTCACACCAAAGCTATTAACACGCTGCGTAGCAGTATCGATGATCTCGTAGCGCATGGTGATGCCGCCATACTGGCCGTAGGTGACGCTGGTATAGATATAGCCCACGCCGTGCAGCACTTTTCCTTCGTACTGCTGGTTAGGTATATATAGGGTATCGCCTACCACAGAGCCTTTAATAGGCGTGCGGAAGTAATTGTAAAAATTCTTGATCACTACATCTGTTATAGGGTCAGACGAGAAAGCTGATGCCTCGATTGTAATAGGGTACTGCGCCGCATTGGTTATAGTGCCTTTCTCAAACACCTGCCAGTTGCCCAGGAACTTGTTCCTCGATATAGTTTCGCAGTTGCTGCCCTCGTAGCCCAGCAGGCAGGTACACTTGCCGCCGTTGCAAACCCCGCCGTATGCGCAGACGATAGCCTTACACTTGTCCCTGTTGCACGATGCGGATATTACCATCACAGCAGTGAACACAGACAATGTAGACAGCGCCGATATCAGTATTGTTTTAAAACGGATCTTCATCAGTATTAAAATTGTTTAAGGTACTAAAGATATTAAATAATTAAAATACACCCAATACACCCGGCCATTGCCAATGGCGCATTACGCGTTATTTCAGGGTTAAATATATTCCAAACCTGCCATTATAAGGTATAAAAGTAGAAATATTTTTTTATTCCATCTCTTTAACCACCAGCTGCTACAGTCACTATTATTAATCGAAAACCGGCTATTAACTCCCGGTTATTCCTAGCGCTCCATATCGGCCTTATAAGCTTTTATGCCGCGATATATCGCCATAGCTACTTCGTTCTGGCCATGCTCGGAGTTCAGGTAGGCCTCCTCGTCTATGTTATTAATAAATCCTATCTCCACCAGCACGCCCGGCATAGCGCTGCCTGCAAGCACTTCAAGGCCCTTTTGCTTTACGCCCAGGTCAGCACGGCCCTGTGCTGAGAACTGCTCCTGTATCTTGGTACCCAGCACCACACTCTTGCTCAGGAACGCCTGCGAGTACTGCGCCACTATTATCTCAGTCTGCGGATCATTCATGTTAAGCAGGCCCGGCTCATCAGAAACGTTATCTCCATACTCGCCTATCGCATCTTCCTTTTGAGAGTTGCGGTGCAGCCCCAGCACATAGGTCTCTGTGCCCTTGCGCTTAGTTTCGTGGTGGCGAATGGTCTTATATATGGGGGTCTTTACTTTCTTGCCACCTTTCTTCTTTACGGTCTTATACCCTTGCAGCACCTTGGTGTAGGTATAAGCCGTAGAGTTCACATGTATGGATATGAACAGGTCTGCCTTGGCCTGGTTAGCTACTTCGTGCCTTGTCACCAGCGATGGGTAGTCATCTACAGTGCGGGTATAGATCACCTGCATATTCCTGAAGCTGTCAGTTACTATCTTGCCCACCCTCATGGATACGGCCAGCGTCAGGTCCTTCTCGTTCGATACCGCCCCCCTGGCACCATTATCCTTTCCCCCGTGCCCGGCATCAATAACTATCTTGGTTATCTTCTTCGCTTCAGCCTCAACAATAAATGGAGCGGCTGATAACAGCAATATCAATAATATACGCATAATGTGTGAGACAAAAAGTTAAATTCAGCAAAATTGAGCAACCGGAGGACCTAATAACTAATTTTGCGGTGCTCATGTACCTCCGCTGTAAATTTATTTCATTTTTTTCATCATTGTATTGCTTTACAGCCTGCATAGCTACCATTTTTATATTCTCTATAACAAATACCGGATATTCACAAACTGTTCGTACAGACAGGCCAACTAACGTTGCAGATACAGCAGCCGCAAGCGCCGACACCGTGCGCATTGCCAATGGCAGCCCGGTGAGCGATTCTCTTAAAAACAAAAAGCTATCACGGGCAGACAGCTCAAAGCGCAGCGCGCTCGAAGATTCGCTGGGCATCAAAATATCAAAGGACGCACTGCCATCTGTAGTAAAAACAAAGGCACGCGACTCAGCTGTGCTTGATATGAAGAACAAGCTCTTCTACCTCTACGGCAAGGCGCAGGTAAACTATGAAGACCTCCAGCTCAATGCAGGGCAGGTCACCTTCGATCAGTCGTCTAGTGTAGTTACAGCAGCGCCATACAGCCTGAAGAAAGACACCGGCGATGAGAAGCAGACATTCACCCAGGGCAAGGAGAAATTCACCTACGACTCTATGCAGTACAATTTCAAGAGCAAGCGGGCCATCGTACGCAACGTGCATAGCCAGTACGGCGAAGGATATGTAATGAGTGAGCAGGTGAAGCGTAACCCCGATGCATCCATATACGGCGCTAACAGCATCTACACCACCTGCGCGCTCGATACGCCGCACTTCGGCATAAGAGCATATCGTATAAAGGTGATACCCGGCAAGGTCATCGTATCGGGCCCCGCCAATCTGTGCATCGAGGGCGTACCCACTCCCCTCTTCCTGCCCTTCGGGCTGTTCCCTGTCACCAACAGGCAAAAGTCGGGCTTTGTAATGCCTACCTATACGCTAGAGCAGCAGCGCGGCTTGGGCCTGCTCAATGGCGGCTACTACTTTTATGTGAATGACCATGTAGATGTGCTGGCGCAGGCAAATGTATTTACACGGGGCAGCTATGCAGTGAGCGCGGTGAGCGCATATAGCACCATCTATCGCTACCGCGGGCTGTTCAGCACGTCTTATGCTTACAACAAAACCGGTGAGGACTACGAACCCGGCGGCGGCGTGAAGAAAGATGTGATGGTCAACTGGCGCCACCAGTCTGACGGCAAGTCTGTGCCCGGCCAGAGCTTCAATGCCTCGGTGCAGGCGGGCACCAGCAGCTTCTACTTTAACAACAGCTATGATGCCAACCAGATATTGCAGAACCAATACCAGTCTAACATAAGCTATTCTAAAAACTGGGAAGGCTCACCCTTTGGCCTTACGATAAGCGCCCTGCACAACCAGAATACGCAGACAAAGCAGGTTAATGTGACCCTCCCTGATATTAACTTCCACGTTACCCAGTTCAACCCCTTTCAGCGCAAAAATGCTATAGGCACGCACTGGTACGATAAGATAACTGCCAGCTACAACGTGGAAGCGCTCAACAAGACTAGCTTTTATGATACCTCCTTCAACCTGGCGGATATGTCCCTACGTGATTTCCAGATGGGCGCGCGGCATACTGTGCCTATAAGCGCCTCATACACGGTGCTCCGCTATGTCAACATGTCGTTCAGTGCCAACTATAATGAATATTGGTACTCTAATAGGATATTCCGCGAGTATGACCTGATACAAAATGATATAGACACCACGCAGACATATGGCTTCTACAGTGCCCGCGACTTTAATACCGGTGTCAACTTTTCTACCCGTATCTATGGCATGAAGCTCTTTAAGCACGGTAAGCTGCGGGGTATCCGCCATGTGCTTACGCCATCAGCCGGCTTCACCTACCACCCCGATTTTTCTGCGGCACCATTCAACTATTACTACCGCACCACCCTCGATACCACGCGCACGCTTTATTATGAGTCGCCCTACGCTACTTCCATCGTAGGCACGCCGCCTCTTGGCAAAGCAGGCCTTATTAACATGGGCATCAACAACAACCTGCAAATAAAGGTTCGCTCAGACAAAGACACAGTGAGCGGCTATAAGAACATCACGCTTATCGATGGTCTTGGCCTGGGCACCTCCTACAACCCTGCTGTAGATTCTTTCCAGTGGGCTATAATAGGTGCCAACTTCCGTACAAATGTGCTGGAGATCATAAACGTGAGCGCAGCTGCCAGTTTCGATCCCTATAAGTTCAACTACGCAGAGGGGCGCCGTACCCCACAGACGCTTGCCTCGCTCAACCAGGGTATCGCACGGTTTACCGGCGGCAATCTTTCTCTCGGGGCCAACTTTCATTCGAAGCCTAAAGGTGGCGCCGGCAGCCCTACCAACAGCCAGGAGTATGTACGCATCATGCGCAATGCCGGCTACAACGACTACGTCGATTTCAACATACCGTGGAGCTTCAACATCAATTACTCCCTCTCTGCTGTCAAGCAATATTCTACCTTCTCCCGCAGGGATACCCTTGTAGTTAATCAAACCCTGACCTTCGATGGTGAGCTGCAAGTTACAGAGCGCTGGAAGCTGCACGTAAGCAGCGGCTACAACTTCGACTACAAAGAGCTTACCCTTACATCTATCGACATATACCGCGACCTCCACTGCTGGGCCATGCACCTGCAAACAGTACCCTTCGGCCCCCGCAAAAGCTTCAGCTTCACCCTCAACGTAAAGGCCACCATCCTGCAAGACCTCAAGCTCATGCGCCGGAGAGATTTTAGGGATACGCCGTTTTAGCAAGTAGTTGTAATATTACCACTCAACTTACAACAATCATGAACGCAGAAATTGTCGAAAAACTCCAAAAATCTGAAGCGTATTTGTCGTTTAAAGCGGAGAGACGGGTGCAAAAAATAACTGAAGAGAATAATTGGAATACAATCCGGTCAGCTTATTTTGCCGATCCTAATTCGGGAAAATTGCGGGAAATAGATATAGTTAGCCGCTGGCACTTTGAAAAAAAAATTTACAAAAATCACGAATTAAAATTAAATATAACTCTTCTTATCGAGTGTAAAAGTCTCTCAAATTACCATATTTTAACTGATGGCGCCGTCGCCGAATATTCCTGTGGAAATGATAATGTTTGGTTTGGCTATGACTCATACAACAGGAACGTTAGGCTGCTAAATATACTAAACAAGTCAAGTCTTCCCCCTAACGAAAAGGCAGCCATAATAGACTTATTAAATAAATGGTGTTTTCCAGGCGATGCATCACTTTTTATAGACCATCGGCCACAACCCTTTAACGACATTAGTTGTTACTCATCTTTTCGCGAAACAAATTTAGGAACAACAAAAGAGCTTGACAGTTCAGTTATTTGGAAGTCTTGCCTAGCCCTTACCGGGGCTGCCGTCGGCTATGAAAACAGTGTGTGGCATTCGATAGAATCTGATTTGCTATCAACTATTGATTACATTTCCACCTATAAAGTGAATTATAAAAGGGCTCTAAAGAGTTTATTTTATCCCTACCAACTCCTGAATTATGCTAGTTTACACAAAGTATTAGTGGTTGATTCCTTTATTTGGGAAGCCGCAGGAACAATTAAACAGTTGCCATATTTTAGACTAATACAAAAGACCATCCAGGGATACACAGATTCTTGGGTTGATATTGTTCACATTGACTCTTTCTCCGATTACTTGGAAAAAATAAGCAAACATTATTTAACAACCTTAACAGCGACTGGAATGATGCAAAAAAAATAGGTATCACAACCAGCTTGCAGTAACAGTAGTTCAAAAAACACCGTCTCACATGCTGTCTTAATCGCAAAATCAGCGATTAAGACATACGCTCTACTTGTCCACAATAATCTTAATGATCACCATTCATAAAGCTACTGCAAAAGATAGTGACGTGCTCACCGCGATCGGCAGACAATCCTTCATAGAATCGCATGGCCGCAGCGCGGCACAGCACGACATAGATGAGTATGTAGCCAAAACATACACACAGGAAGCCATCAGTGATGACCTTAGCGATCCGGCCAACAACTACCACATTATTACCTACAATAGCAAGCCCGCCGGCTATTCAAAGATCATATTGAACTCAGGGCATCCAAACATAGCCCTGCATAACGTTACAAAAATGGAGCGCCTGTACCTGCTGCAGGAATTTTATGATAAGAAGCTGGGCCGCGAATTGCTGCAATTCAATATTGGCCTATCGAATACCAACAGCCAGGCCGGCATGTGGCTCTTTGTATGGACCGGCAACACACGCGCCGTAAAATTCTACGAGCGAAGCGGATTTGAAATTATTGGCAGTCACCATTTCAAGCTCACCGAGAACCATTCCAACCCGAACTACCTGATGTTTTTGAAATACTAGCTATCCCTTGAAATATCTGCTTTTAGGGCGAGGCCTCTCAGCACATCAACCCACGGCCACTAATGCTCGCTAACAGAACTGGAAACCGCAAAGTGAGATGGGTTAGAGATTCCAGCAAATGTTTTTGGCGCAATGCAAGGCAGGAGTGTTATGGCGGGCGTCAGCGGGAGTTTGGCAGCCATGTGCATATAATTTACCCCGGCGTCTTTGCGGCTCTGCGGTTAAACATTACTTTTGCCCTTCGTTTGATTATTTTTGCAGCATATTTAAATAT
>JAZKFF010000013.1:0-48619 GCA_040386555.1 Bacteroidota bacterium
CCTAAGAGTGCTGTGCTGCGCACATTTGCATTCAATCATTTCATTCACCACCGCGGGCAGCTGAGTGTATACCTGCGCCTGCTCGATGTGCCATTGCCGGGCATGTATGGCCCTACTGCCGATGAGGTGCCTGCAAACGCACCTGAGCTGGAGGCTGAGGTGAATTAAACAATTATATTGGATTTAGATAATTAAAGCGGCCCTGGCCGCTTTTTGTTTTAATACTTGCTCTGCTTTCCGATGGCTGAGAATAGTCAAGATGTGGTCTGCGGTTTATGATCGCGTTTTTAGGTTATGTAAATGTATGACTGTGGTGGAAAGGCTTTGAAATCCTCCTTTATACACAATGGCTTTCTGTATTTTTTGGTACTTTTTATTTTTATCGCGTGGGCTATACTTTTCTCGGCAAAGTATTTAAAAAAGAAGTCTTTAGAGATGCCGGAAAATTCTTTCGTTTCTTCCCATAGTAGTTTTGGTTCTGAACTAAAAATATCGTCTATTTCAAACTCTCCGATTACCTGCTGAACTGGCGATGAGGCGTAGACAACAACAGTCTTTATCCCCGCTTTTTTAAAAATAATCTTTCGAAACTCAAATTTTTTTGTGCCTTCAAATATTTTGAAAGCATACTCTGGTTTAATTGACAATAGTACCCTCATAATCCGTAAGCGTATTTAGCTATTCTATCGAAATCCTCTCGTGTAATCTTACGAAACCCTCGAGGGACATCTGTTACTGATGCAATAATACCATTTTCAATTAACCATTTTAAATTTGGCCTTTTAGGGTATGATGCAACGTATACAAAGTTAACGATAAAGGGCCTATTTGTTTTTTGGTAGTTCCAATGGCTCCTCAGCCCATCGTCACTGAATACACTCCGCTTGCGGCATAACGCTAAGAAATGATCCTCATCTTTGATCTCGGTTATTACTGATTCTACTACACCAATAGTTGTAGCGACTCCCTGATATATTCCTCCAGTTCTATAGAAGACTATAATATCACCACTTTTCAAATTCCTTTCGATAGATCGGGAAATATAAATCTTACTTAGTGCATTCCTGTGTGGTTCATTCTCAACAAAATCTTTTGGAGATTCAGTGTTAAGTATCGAATCTGGAAATAACTCAGTGTGATATTCTGCATATATCGGCACAATATATACTTCTCTGTCTTTCGAGATAAAAGGATAGGTCAGCTTAGGGTTCTGAACATCTACCTTAGCTTGTCTATCGAATTCTCTGACAAATACTTTCTCATTACCCGTTGGTGTAGATTTCGTCCCATGATATCTGAAACCCCATTCTTCAAGTAGTGCGATGAGTCGTTGATGCTCAGCAGTTTTGTCAAAAATTGTTACATAAATTTCGTTTACCTTTTGCTTTAGAGCGTTATCAAAAATAATTTTAAGGAATCGTTCTCCAATCTTGTATCCATTGCCAGTAACCTTGAATGTGCCTATTTTCAACCGGCGCTTTCGGGTAAACGCTGGATTAATATCTGAGTAGTTTTCATTTTCATCCTCAACTTTAAGAAACAAGAAAGCCGATAGCACATCGTTTTGATAACAGACATAGGAAATTTCATCCGACTTAATATTGAACCACTTATCAAACCCTAAATAATCTTCTCTGAAGCTGTCAAAGAAACTATCTTTTAAATCCACCTCACCAAAAAACTGCTTTTTTACTGATAATACTTTGTAATCGACAAGCTCAGGATTTTCTGCCGTTACTTTTTCCAAAAATGTATCAATCTTGAAAACCTTTTCGGATATCATTAAGAGCTTTGCTTTGTAATGTATTTTTTTATCCTCTGATATCAGGTAATTCACACGTCCGGCGTAAACTTCAGCCAGAATTTTTGAATCACCTACGTCATTCTCGTTTTTGTCGACCAAGTCACTGATCCGTTTGATTTCACCTTCGAATGGGGCCTGCGTTTTAAGGGTAAAATAATTGGCAACCTTAATATCCATTGTTGTTACCGTGCTTTGGTCTACGTTCCTCTGCAATTCTGCAATGGTAAGCGGGTGAACGCACTTGGTTGCTTTGAGTTTGTCAATCCAACGGAATAGGATGCCAATGTCTGGGTTAATGCCTTTTCCTGCCTCCCGGTGAATTATAATGTTTGTGTCAAGTAAGATTTTCATTGGGATAGTTTTAGTAAGATATTCATGGTTATTTTACATTGAATGTACAATAGTTAGTTATATATTCTTAGATGTTGCAGCCTTTTAACTTTTTCTATATACTCAGTGGTATGGTTTTGGTTGAGTTAGAGAAATCAAACAAAAAAGATGAAAAAAACGAACGTATTTGTAGCGGCATTGCTGTGTATTGTGCTCACCGGCTTTGTGGCCTGCAAAAAGAACGAAAGCAGTTCCGGCTCAGCGCAGATGTCTGTGCACCTTACAGACGGTCCTGCGGATTATGATGCAGTATACCTGGATATCCAGCAGATAGGGCTTACCATGAGCGGATCCAGCGAAGTAATGCTGACACCTTACCGCCCGGGAGTATACAACATCCTGAACTTCAGGAACGGGCTGGATACGCTGCTGGCACGCAACAGCATACCGGCAGGCACTGTGAACCAGATAAGGCTGATACTGGGCAGCAACAACTCTATAGTAGTGGACGGCGTATCGCATTCGCTCAACACACCATCAGCACAGGAGAGCGGCGTGAAGCTGAACCTGAACCAGACCTTTGCGGCCAATGGCTCGTATGACATATGGATAGACTTTGATGCGGCCAAATCAATCGTAGTTACAGGCGGCGGCAATTATAAGCTGAAACCGGTAATGCGTGCCTACAGCTCGCTTACCAACGGTAAGATAGAGGGCCGTGTATTGCCGGCAGCAGCATTTACTACGGTATATGCAGTTAACGGTACGGATACCGCTGCAGCTATACCGGCTGCAGCGGATGGCTACTTCCTGATAAGCGGGCTACCGACAGGCACTTACCAGGTGCTGTTTACGCCGGGTATCTCCCTGTATTCAAGCGTGTCTATGAATGTAAATGTAAGCTATGGTACTATCAGTAATGTGGGAACTATAACGCTGACACCATAACGCAACCAAGGTATTTCAGGTAGGGGGAAGGTAACTGCGGTTATCTTCCCCCTACTGTTTTCTAGCGGTAGGTCCTCATTTTTTTGGCAACGGCATCGAGCGCGCCATAAAACTCATCGCCATATTTGCGTACGATAGCATCTTTCAGGAAAACGTATACCGGCACCTTCAGCTTATTACCGAGCTTGCATGCCGGCCTGCACAACGATGTGCGGGGCTCATAATTTGCGGCCTCATAACCGGGATACTCTGTGATGCGGATAGGGAATAAGTGGCACGATATAGGCTTACGGAAACTGACCTTACCTTCTTTCCAGGCTTTCTCTATGCCGCACTTTACCGTTCCCAGCTCATCGGTGTAGCCATACACGCAAATGCCGCCGTTTACGGTAGGTGTTACCAGGCCATGCTCACTATCGGTAGTGTGTGTGCCCTGGCGCTCTATCTCAGGTATGTATTCAGCCGCAAGGTAGGGCTTTATGGTAGGGTAGATGTCTGCAATGATGCGCGTTTCCTCTTCTGTGAGCGGAGCGCCGCAGTCGCCATCTACACAGCAGCCGCCCTTGCACTTGGTGAGGTCACACACAAAATGCTCTTCCACTATCTCATCGCTAAGGAGTACGTTATCTATTGCTATCATTATCGGCTCATCACATATTGATGTAGTTCATCAGCAGGTTGTACTTGTTAGTGATATCCTCCCTGTTTTGTTCTTCGCCATACACAGCCTGCACTACATAGCTGTGGCGCTCAAAGGAGGATACTACTGCGCTGAGCCCGGTACGGTTGAGCTTCAGCGTCACTTCCAGCATACCGTCTTCTGTAGTGTATACCTGCACGTTGACGATGCTCACATCTTCGTTCTCGCATATGCGCGCTATCTCGTAGAGCGTATAGTTGCGCGGGGCCACCTCCAGCACTATAATGCCGCCGGGATTGTTGATGCCCGTATACTCTGCGGTATGCTTCAGTAAAGTGTCTTTGGTAACACAGCCCAGGTATTTCTGCTCATCGCCCACAACCGGTAGCACATTCAGCTCCAGCTGGCTCATAATGCGCACAACCTCAAAGGGGTGGGCGCTCGCAGGTATGGCGGGCTTATAATTCAGGAAAGGGGCAGTGGACAATGCATTACCCGGAGTATTCCAGTCCATGAGGTCGCTTTCTTTTATCAGCGCCAGGTATGCATCATTGCTCACTACAGGCAATTCTGTTATTTTATGTTCATCCATCAGATCCAATGCATGGGTGCCAGTATCTTCCGGTGTTAGTGTTGGTATTGAAAGTGATATAAGGTGTTCAGTGCTCATGTCATTGTTCTTCTGTAAAGGTATCTACAAAACGCGCACCAAAGAAAGTTAAGCGTATTTACATATTATAAAATGGCGCCCATTTTACAATATCAGCCTTTGTGCTGCTGCAGGAAGGCTGAGAGTATGCCGTTGAATTCTACCGGCACTTCCATCATAGGTGCATGGCCGCATTTGTCTATCCAGTGCAGTTCTGCCTGTGGCAGCAGCTTCCTGAATTCTTCGGCCACCAGCGGCGGGGTTATCGTATCGTTGCGGCCCCATATGAGGCATACCGGCACTTTTATATCCTGCAGCTCATCGCCCAGGTTGTGCTTGATGGCAGAGCGTGCCAACGCAATAATCTTCAGTGCTTTAAGCCTGTTGTTCACAATGCTGAACACCTCGTCTACCAGGTCTTTGGTAGCAACGGTTGGGTCATAAAAGGTAAGCTCTGTTTTCTTCCGTATATATTCGTAGTCACCACGCTTAGGATAGGTCTCGCCCATGCCATTCTCAAAAAGCCCTGAGCTGCCTGTAAGTGTAATGGTCCTGACTTTAGCCTGGTTTTTGAGCGCATATACCAGCCCCACGTGGCCACCGAGCGAGTTGCCGAGCAGGTGTACATTGCTGATCTTGCGGTGATCGAGAAACTTTTGTACAAAACGGGCGAGCCCTGAAACCGTAGTTTCTATGAGGGTAAGCTCGTAAAGTGGCAGCAGCGGAATAATTACCGTATGCGTTTTGCTGAAGTGGTCTACAAGGTCTTTAAAATTACTAAGTGCGCCAAAGAGGCCATGGAGCAGCACCAGCGGATCGCCGGCACCCTCTTCCACATATTTGTATTTGCCTGAATGTTTTATTTCGTATTCCATTCAACTGATTAAAGTACTCCGCTAAAATACTATTGTTTGAGATAAAAATGAAAACTTAAAGGTACGCGGAGAAAATTAGCAATGGCATAAAAAAAGTAAGGCTTCAACCGAAGTCGAAACCTTACCACACCTTATGAAAAATATACCCGGTATAAAAGTACAACATTTTGCGATTATACAATGTCATAGACTGTTAAAAAAATTTTAAAAAGGTTCCGCTCCCTGCAGGGGGCCGTGTTTGGGGTATAAAATATAGTTTGGTACGTATCTTGCTTAGGTAAGAGAGGAAAAACAAAGAAAGATGAAAGCGTTTTTATTATTATCGGCCCTGGTATCTATGTCGCTTACTGTGGGTGCCCAGGCTACCAACTCTGCAGACGACTCGGCTCAATACCATGTGAACCTGAAAGAGATAAAAGTGACCGCTCGCTTTAAAAATGACACTGACCGGTATAGATACAACCAGATGAAGTTTTATGTAACTACCATATTGCCTTACCTGGATGCAGCCACGAAAACTTTTAAGGAGATAGATGCCAAGGTAAACGAGCCCGGAGTATCGAGGCGGGAACGGAAGGACTTTGTGAATGCGAAGGAAGACCAGATGCGCAGCCAGTTTGAAGACAAGGTGAAGAGCCTGAACGTGACGCAGGGGGTGTTGCTGGTAAAATTGATATCGCGGCAGACGAATATGAACCTCTACAAGATACTGCAGGAATTCAAGAACCCGCTTACGGCCGTAAAGTGGCAGGTGTGGGGCCGTGTGAACGGTATGAACCTCGACAGGAAGTATCATCCGGAAGAGGAGCGCGACCTGGAGAATATAATGGATGAGCTCGGCTATCCGCTGCCGGGCGGGTATGCTTTCGCCGGGTTCAGCGAATAGCAATCGTTAATTTAAAGTTATTGTATAACTATCATAGGGTTAAATAGGCAACAAAATTTTATTTTGTAGCTAAATCACTCTCCTTATGAAACGACCCCCGTATACCCATGCGGAAGCAGCACAGTTATGTGCTGATTTCCAGCACTTGACCGGCGAACCATATAGTTGCAGCAACAATGCTGCGATAGAATGCGTGGCCGTAGTGCCCTTTGATGAGCTGAACAAGCAAAAATTTATTGTTTACTACCACCTGCTCAACGACCCTGTGCTTGCGCTGACGCACGAATACAAAGGGTTGCTGTTTGATGTGCTTGTGTTAGCTACGTATGAAGACAAATGCGACCTGCTGCACGCTTCGCTGCACTCGTGGGTAGGCTCCATGGCCTGCGGCGATATTGCAGCGCAATAAATATTACAAAAACTGCGACTTTTTTTACCCGTATGTATTCCCGCAAGCGAGGCGGAGTGCGGTTATGCGCTGAATATTAGCACAAAGTAATTAGTGCTGAAATTTATGTGTCGTAGCACGAATTTTTTATTGCTCCATTCATTAGATTTGGTTTGGAAAGAGGGGTGGATATGAACATTTATAAAATTATTTTCGCGAAAAACGAGATCATTGCCTGCCAGGTAGTGAGTAACACGGTAGCACTGGAGGGAAATTGCTACTACGAGCAGGACAGGGGGCAGATGATATTTGCTATTGTAAAGGCGGCGGATGAGCGGGACGCAAGGAGATTTGCAAATAATATTATTTCCGAGGTTTCTGATAAGGTGTTTGGACGGGAATACATTCTTTAGTTACTTTGGCTAATTAACGCCTTACCACCCCCATGATGGACGCTGCCAAAATTCTGCTTGCCGATGACGATCCGGAAGATCGCATGATAATGGCAGAGAGTTTTTCTGAGATGGAACTGACCCATTGGATACACTTTGTAGAGAATGGTGAAAAAGTGCTGACCTACCTCGATGATATTATCGCCGATGAATTTTTGCCCACCCTGGTGGTGCTGGACCTGAACATGCCACGCATGAACGGTACCCAGACATTGAAGGCGCTGAAGAACAACCCCCGCTACAAGCACATACCAGTCATTATTTTTTCTACATCGGTGAATACTATAGAGATGCAGGAATGCCTGAAAATAGGGGCAATGTCTTATGTAGTAAAGCCGGTGACCTATAGGGACTGCCTTGATACGGCGAAATCGTTTTACGACACCAGTGCAGGCATAAATTCAAAAAGCGGCAATTCTGCCGCTTCCTGATATTCTTTTCCTCTTATTTTTTTTATTTAGCCAGCTGTACTTTAAATGTAGCTGCATTGCCTGCACCATCGCGCAGCACTATGAAGTAGTTGCCCGCCGGTAGGTGCGAAAGGTCGGCCTCGTGGTGCGCACCTGTTATTTCGTGGTGCAGTATGCCCTGGCCAAGTATGCTGTATACATCCATCTTTACACCACCGGTGCTACCGGCAAGGTCAATGTTCACCATCCCGCTTGTGGGGTTAGGATACACTTTTATGTCGCTGCTGCTTACATCGTTAATGTCGAGCAGGGAAATGTAAATAGTATTTGAAGGTGCCGAAGGGCAGTCGCCATCTGTGCGGATAGCCTGGTAGAACCCGAGACTGTTAGGGTGGAACGTCTGGCCCGATGCGCCGGGGATAACAGAGCCGTTAAAATACCAGATATAAGTGCCAGCAGTATTAGCTACCAGCAGGTTGCCTATAAGCGATACAAGCGGGGCTACGGGCGTGCTGTCGCGCTCCATAAGTATATCAGGAGTGGTGATAGAATCTGCGCTGTAGCAGTTGCCGTCAGTTACCCTCATGCGGAACGTAAGCAGGTCGCCATCAGCAAAGGTGGAGCGGAACACATTAGTGTCTGTAGCAACGGGAACACCATTGATATACCAGTTAGACGTGGCGCCGGTGCCAAAGCCGGAAACGGTGGCCCTGAAGGTTACCGTAGAATCGAGGCAGCCGGGGTTAGAGCCTTGTATCATAGTCACCGTGATCATGGGCGTAGTAAGCGGCAGCACGGACATGATGATGACATTAGATATCGTAGTATCGTTGATAACGCAGGGATCAGGGGCGTGCAGTATGGCGTATACGTGCGCATCATTGTACAGGCTGTCTGTAATGTACACGGGGCCTACGGCGCCGGGGATAAAGGTGGTGTCTACATACCAGGAGATCGTCCAGCCGAGGCCTGCGTTAGTTACAACAGCAGTGAATGTGTCCGCATTGCCAAGGCATATAGGATTGTCTGTAACGCTTATAGTGATGCCCGCAGTCAGTGAATCGTGAATGACGCGGATACCGTCTGAATAAGCTGTGTCGAACGTGCGGCAGGGCGAATTGGATATCATCCTTACAGAAACTGTATCGTTGGCGCTGAAGATGCGGGTAAATGTGAGGCTGTCTGAGCCTATCTGCGGCACGCCGTTGATGAGCCACTGGTAGATAGGGCCGGGGCCGCCATTGATAGGGTATGCCTCGAATGTAAGCGGGTGGCCGGGACAATCGGGATTGCTGCCTATGATAAGCGATGCCAGTACTCGTGGAGGTATAGCGCTGCTGCGGTGAACGATAATCGTGTTGGATTGGGCGCTATCGGGAAAGCCTAAGCTATTTGTAAAGAATATCCTGGCATACACACTATCGCCATCAACAGGGGCTGTAGTATAAAAAGTATCGAGGGTGACACCCGTGAATACGTTGTTGTGATACCACTGGTATACTACCGTCATAGTGGGGTTGGTGTGTATGGCGGTAAAAGTAAGCTGATCGCCGGGGCAGGTAGTATCGGTGCCAAATGGCAGGGAGATAAATACCGAATCCTCGGTCTGGGCCTTAACCACACTTTGAAAACCAATAAACAGGAGTATTAAAAGGGTAAATTTACGTATCATATATTTCAAAATTTTACCACCGTTTCTTTTCAGAAAAGCAGATAGTTTGCGTAAAAATAACTTATTCGATTATAATGCAAAACAATTTCCGCAACTATTTTTCACCTATTAACTAATAGCGCATACTTACTAAGAATAAAATAAAAATAGCATATGTTGCTGTTGCCGGTTAACAGTTGAGCGACCGTCAGGGCGCAGTATAACGCAGAGATGTGCATATTCAAATAGCGGCGTTTAAAAATATATTTTGATTTGATACATAGCACTAAAAAGGAAAAATGATGTTTTTTGGAGGCCGGTTTGAGGTTAAAATATAGAAAGTTTCCACAGCGCTTTATTTTTTTATATTAAATGCTATCTTTGCCACCCATTTTACAAATATTATAAGATAATTTTAACGACGACCTATGCATTTAAAAGGTTTGGTGAAGTTTTTTACTGCCGCGCTGATTCTGATATCGCTGTACCAGCTTTCTTTAACCCTCATTGTTCGCAATGAAGAGAAAAAAATGCGGGCGCAAGCCGAGCGCGCCGCCAAGGCAGAGAACCCTACTGCCCAGGGAGATGAGTTGATAAAACTACAAGACAGGCACTTCCAGGTAATATCGGATAGTATGCAGGGAGAGGTGATATTCAGCGTTCCGGTGCTGAAGAAATATACCTACCAGGCCGCTAAGGGAGAGGAGCTGAGCCTGGGCCTTGATCTGCAAGGGGGTATGAACGTGACACTGGAGGTGAGCCTCGACGATCTCGTACGCTCTATGTCGAACAATCCACGTGATGTAGCCCTCAACAACGCTATAAACGCAGCTAATAAAGCAAAGGCTAACAGCGATGCGAACTTCGTAGAGCTTTTCGGCCAGATGTTTGAGCAGCAGAATCCTAACCAGAAGATCGCTTACCTTTTTACGAAGCCCTCAGAAAAAGAGATAACGCTTAACTCCAGCAATAAAGAAGTCGTAGCTAAGATCAACAAAGAAGCTAAGGATGCGGTGCAGCGTACCTACCACGTACTGCAGACGCGTATAGATAAATTTGGCGTAGCAAACCCTAACGTGAACCTTGATGAGAAGAAAGGTATCATTACTGTGGAGCTTGCCGGTGTACACAACCCTGAGCGTGTGCGCAGCTACCTGCAGGCAACTGCTAAGCTCCAGTTCTTCGAAGTATATTCTAACCAGGAGATAGGACCAATGCTGGTGCAGGCTAACGACGCACTTGCTGCCCACTTTTCCGGCACAACCGATGCTCCGACCACTACGGATACTGCTGCTATAGCCGGTGCTGACACCACTGGCGGCAAAACAGCCGGCGCCGATACAGCGAGCCTAAACGACCTCGTAGCCGGTAAAACTGAAACAAATAAAACCGCTGCTGCTGCAGACGCTGATACCTCGCAGGAAAAACAATTCGCAAAGAAGAACCCGCTGCTTGCAGTAGTAGGACTGAACGCAACACAGGAAGATGGTTTCTTCGCGATATCTGAAGTAGGCCTGGTGCTGAAAAAAGATACTGCTAAAGTGAACAGGTACCTGGCGCTCGATGTAGTGAAAGCTAAATTCCCCTCTAACGTACGCTTCCTTTATGGCGCACAGGATGAGAAGAAAGCGCACGACCCTAAAGCACCACTTTCGCTGTATGCTGTGAAGCTGGCACCGGGTGGCATGTCGCGGCTTGAAGGTGACCATATCACCAACGCCCGCTCTGACTACAGTCCGCTTGATGGCCAGCCAAACGTGAGTATGGAAATGGACCTGACCGGTGCACGCATATGGAAAGACATGACCGGCAAGAATGTAGGCGGCTATGTAGCAGTGGTACTGGATGACAAAGTTTATTCTGCTCCACGCGTGCAAGGTGAAATATCTACAGGAACTACAGAAATATCAGGTGGCTTCACAGTAGAGCGCGCGCAGGACCTTGCGAACATCCTAAAGTCTGGTAAGCTGCCGGCGCCGGCACACATTGTGCAGGAGCAGGTAGTAGGACCAACGCTCGGTATCGAGAACATCAATAAGGGTATGATGTCACTGGCACTTTCGTTCATAGTGATCTTCGTGCTGATGCTGGTGTATTACAATACAGGCGGCCTTATAGCTAACATATCGCTGATACTGAACCTTGTGTTCACAGTAGGCGTGCTTTCTGCACTGCATGCTACACTTACCATGGCGGGTATTGCCGGCCTTGTACTTACAGTAGGTATGGCGGTGGATACCAACGTTATCATATTTGAGCGTATCAAAGAGGAGCTGGCGCTGGGCAAGAGTTACCAGCAGGCCATATCTGATGGTTACAAGCGCTCGTATGCGCCTGTGCTTGACGGTCACGTTACGGTACTTATCACAGCGGTCATCCTGTTCATCTTCGGCCTTGGCCCTGTGCGTGGCTTTGCTACTACGCAGATACTGGGTATCCTTTTATCACTGTTCTGCGGTATCCTCGTATCGCGCCTGATCACTGATATCTACACTAAGCGTGAGCGTCACTTCAAATACTTCACTGGCCTATCGAAGTCGATATTCCACAAGGCTAACTTCAAGTTTGTAGCCTTCCGTAAGTATGCGTACATAGTGAGCATTATAGTGCTGCTGGCAGGTGTTGGTTCGTTTTTCAACGGCTTTGATGAAGGTGTGGAGTTCAAAGGTGGCCGTAGCTACACTGTGAAGTTCGACAAGAAATACTCGACTGAAGATATACGTGCAAAGCTTAAGAGCTACTTTGGCGAGTACCCGATCGTGAAGACGATAGGTACCAACAACCAGCTGAACATCACTACCTCTTACCTGATCACTGAGCCAGGACAAGGCGTGGAGCAGAAGGTACTGGGCAAGCTGCACGAAGGGCTTACTAAGGAGAACCTGGTGCCGGCAACAACCACTGTAGAAGAGCTGAAGAGCAAATACATCCAAAGCTCACAAACGGTGCTGCCTACAATATCTGACGACCTGAGAAACGGCGCAATAAAGGCTACTATACTTTCGCTGGTTGCGATATTTATATACATCCTCCTCCGCTTCCGTAAGTGGCAGTATTCGCTGGGTACAATGGTGGCGCTGCTGCATGATGTTTGCGTAACGCTTGCGGTATTCTCCTTCCTCCGTGGCAGGGTGCCATTCGCACTGGAAATTGATCAGCATTTCATTGCTGCGATACTGACGGTGATAGGCTTCTCAATGAATGATACTGTTATCGTGTTTGACCGTATCCGTGAGTACTTCCGTAAAAACCCGGACGAGAGCAGGGAGAGCGTCATCAACCGCGCTATCAATGATACACTGAGCCGTACGGTAATGTCATCGCTCACTGTATTCCTCACTGTCCTTATCCTGTTCATCTTCGGTGGTGAGGCTACCCGTGGTTTCGCATTCGCGATGCTGATAGGTGTGTTCACAGGTACTTACTCTTCAATTTTTGTGGCAGCGCCTGTTCTTGTGGATATGGACAAGCAGAATAAGCTGAAGCAGGAAGTGGACCATGAGACCCGCGTGGAAGAGCTGAAGAAAATGGCTTAGGCGATTTCTTTCGAAACTAATTTACAAAAGCCTCGCCCCGCGAGGCTTTTGTAATGTAAAGTGGTTGAATAGGAGACCTTTAATCATTGTTGGGAAACATTTCGTAATTTTACATTACCATGCTTCGTCAAATCATTACGCCATTAGAGTCTTCGTTCACTTTGCACTTCCCAAGGGAAATGGTTGGTAAGACGGTAGAAATAATCGCATTTGAGCTTAAAGAGCAAACAAATGACGGCCCGATGAGTGTGAACGGCGATAAAATGTTGCGGCTTGAACGGATTGAAAACCTTACTAAAGATAAATTAGTGGACCTGAGCAATTTTAAGTTCAATCGCAACGAAGCCAATAATTATGACGGTTGACCACATCGCTACTGATAGCAACATACTATTGTATTTGCATGATAAGTCTGACAAAAGAAAGCGGGATATTGCCAAGAATATCCTTTCCGATAATCCGCAAATTTCGACGCAGGTCATATCGGAATTTATCAACGTGGCCCGCAGGCAATTAGATATGCCTAAGGCCGATATGGTTGCCTATTGCGCAGATCTTCTCAAAGACTGCCAGATCAATTCGGTTTCGTGGAGCACATTAATTACTGCTGCTTCGTTGATCCGAAAGTATGACTTTCAGATATTTGATTCCATAATTGTAGCAGCAGCCCTGGAATCAAATTGCGCTATTTTATACTCTGAAGATATGCAGCACGGCCTTAAGGTAAACAGTTTAACCATTTTGAATCCTTTTAAGTAGGGGCCAATTTTGGGTAACACGAGTGTGTGTCCTGATTTACCTACATTTGTACCCGCTATGAAACAATTTTTCGCGCATGTAGGCAAGATCGTACTGATGATAAAGGGCGGTTTCAGCAAGCCGGAAAATACAAGGGTCTACTGGATAGAATTCATGGCGCAGTGCAATGATATAGGTATCCGCTCACTGCCCATCGTATTGATCATCTCAGCCTTCCTCGGTATGGTGCTTGCCATACAGACCTCTTACCAGCTGGTAAGCTCGTGGCTCCCTAAAACTATTGTTGCCGTTATTGTGCGTGATTCTACCATACTGGAATTATCACCCACGGTTGTGTGCATTGTGCTGGCAGGTGTGGTGGGTTCCAAGATAGCCTCTGAGCTCGGTAACATGCGCGTGAGTGAGCAGATAGATGCGCTGGAGATAATGGGTATAAACACCAAGACATACCTGGTAATGCCTAAGCTTATAGCGGCTGTAATTATGATACCGGCGCTTATCATTATCTCTATTGGTGTGAGCATTTGGGGTGGTTACCTGGCTGGCACGCTCTCGGGTATTATTACGCGGCAGCAGTTTATGACAGGGCTCACCGACGACTTCAGGCCCTTCAATATCATCTTTGCAATGGTAAAATCCGCGGTGTTCTCTTTCATTATTTCTGTTATCCCCGCATACTTCGGCTACTATGTAGAAGGTGGGGCACTGGAAATAGGTAAGGCATCGACCACGTCTGTGATCGTGAGCTGCATACTGATATTGTGCGCAGACTATGGCCTGTCTGTGCTGCTGCTCTGATGCTACTCTGAGAGCTTTTTGATACACTTGATCATATCGATTCCTTTAAGCAACGCGCCTGCAAACAGGTCGCCTTTCTTCTCTATTCTTTTCATGATGTTCTTAAAGGTAAAGTCGGTGGGGTGCAGCGTGCTCTTTACTTCCTTCCATTCCAGCGGTGTGCTTACAGTTGCGCCGGGCTTTGGGCGCAGGCTGTATGCGCACGACAGTGTTTGCCCGCGGCGGTTTTGCAGGTAGTCGAGGTAGATGTTATCTTTTCCCCGCTTGGCTAGTGAGCGCTCCAGGCTGGTGAACTCAGGCAATTGCTCCTGAGCTATCATGGCCACCATGTGCGCAAATTCTTTTGCCTGGTCGTAAGTGTATTTTGCGCCGAGCGGCACGTAGATGTGTATGCCTGTAGCACCCGATGTTTTAGGGAATGATGCAGCGCCCGCCTTGTCCAGTATCTCCTTGATGACGTTTGCAGTATCTACTACCTGGGCAAATGTATTTTTCTCAGAGGGATCAAGATCGAGCACAAGGTAGTCGGGCTTATCGAGGTCTTTGAGCCTGGAGTTCCACGGGTTCATCTCTATGCAGCCCAGATTGGCGAGGTAGAGCAATGTAGGCTTGTCGTTGCAGATAATGTAGTTCACGTCCTTGTCGGCACTCTCAGAGTAGAGCGGCACGAACTTCACCCAGTCAGGCGCTGCAAGCCCGGCATCCTTCTGGAAGAAGCCCCCTTCCTTTATACCGTTTGGCGTGCGGTAGAGCGACTCCGGCCTGTCTTTCATATACTTGATGATGTGCGGGTAGATGGTGTTGTAATATTCTATTACATCGCCCTTGGTGTAGCCTTCCTCGGGCCAGTATACCTTTTCAAGATTGGTGAAGGCCACTTTCTTAGTGCCTATGCTTTTTGTAACAGCCATATCGGTAGTGTTGTCTTCTTTAGTTGCTGACTTTGATTCCTTTTTTGCTGCAGGGCGTGGCGTTTTAAATTCCTCATGTACCTCTTTTGCGGCCTTGTCTATTCGCAGTCCTGTGAATACAGGATGCCGCCGGGTGCCCGACTCCGTAATCTCTGAATACTTGAGGTTGCAGACCAGCTCAGGCTTCACCCAGGTAACTTTGCCATTCAAGGGCACCTTCGTGCTGAAGGGGCTCTCATCGGTTATGAGCGGCTGCATTTTTGCATAGACATCCTTTAGCGTCTTGTCGTTGAAGCCGGTGCCGGTATGGCCGATGTAGGTAAATTTTTTGCCTTCGTATACACCAAGCACCAGTGCGCCAAAGTTTTTTCTGCCACCGCGTGGCTCGGTGTAGCCAGCTATCACGGCTTCTTCTGTAAGCACATGTTTTACTTTGAGCCAGTCGTTGGTGCGTGCGCCTTCAGCGTATACGCTATCGGCGCGCTTGGCTATCATGCCCTCAAGGCCTTGTTGCTGCATCACCGCAAAAAAATCTTTGCCCCGCTCTGCTATATGGTCGCAGTAGACTACAATGTCGCTTGCGGGCAGCAGCTGCTTTAGTATTTCTTTTCTTTCGAGCAGCGGCTTATCTGCTATAGATTTTCCATTCACAGCAAGGCAGTCAAAAACGTAGTAGCAAAGCGGTACGCTGTTGTCCTGCTTGTAGTTTTGCAACAGCTGGAAGTGGGCATGGCCCTTTTCATTCAGCGCTACGATCTCCCCATCGAGCACCACGTCTTTCTTTATTTTTTTAAGCTCTTCGTATACGCCGGGGTAGTCGGTTTTAAACGACAAGCCATTGCGCGAGTATAGCCGCAAGTCTTTTTTATTCACCTCGGCTATGGCGCGGTAGCCGTCCCATTTAATTTCGTAGATCCAGTCTGGGGAGTCGAAGGCGCCTTCATGCAACTTAGCCAGCATGGGTTTTATGTAGCTGGAGAATTTGGGGTTGCTGCTGCCGTGATATTGTTGTTTGTAAGATTTAGGCTGCGAGGTGGGTTCTGTAACGTCTTGCTGCGGGAGGAGTACTGGCTTCACTTTTTTTTTACCACTTTGCCTTTGTTGCGCTCAGCGGTGTACGCGAGCGAGCTCTTCTTTGCGTAGTCCTCGCTGTTATATTCTTCATCGGTGGCATACTTGTCGCGGTGCTTTATAAGCAGCCACGTCTTCTCGTCCTTCTTCATATTCACGAGTGCAAAGTCGCCTTTTATCTTCTTGCCCTTCATGCGGAATTTAAGGTTTCCGGCATGCAGTGCTTTGTTAAATTCTGCCGTAGTTATAAGCTCGCCATCTTCATTGATAGGCTCATATGTGCCATGGTCCCACACATCTACATGGCCGGCGCCATAGTTGCCCTCCGGTATGTCGCCCTCGAAGGTGGCATAGGCTATAGGATGATCTTCCACCATCATAGCCAGCCGCTTGTCTTTAGGGTTCAGCGAGGGGCCTTTAGGCACAGCCCAGCTTTTGAGCGTGCCATTGAGCTCCAGCCTGAAGTCATAATGCAGGTGGCTGGCATGGTGCCGCTGCACCACGAATATCAGCTTGCCCTTGTCCTTTTCTACTTTCCCTTCCGGCTCGGGAGTGTCGTCAAATTTTCGCTTCTGCTTATACTTTGTGAGTGTCATATGCTATATGAACAGTTAAGATGCTTTGCGATGGGTTTTGCCGCCTTCAAGGCTGGCCTTGAGCTGATCCATAAGGTCTTTGCTCTTATTATGTACTAACTTGAATTTAGGAGCAGCTACCTTTTTGCCCTTTGCTTTTGCTTCTATTATCTTCATCAGCTCCTCATCGTAAGTGTCTTTATACTTACCAAGGGTAAAACGCTTTGGTGTAAGCTGGGCTATCAGCGCTTCTGCCATCTTGAGCTCAGCGGGTTTTATAGTGATGTCCTTGGGTATATTCAGGTCACTATAGTCGCGTATCTCTTCGGGGAAGCGGATCTTCAGCAGCAGCAGCATATCGCCTTCAGGCTTCAGCAGGCACAGGTTTTCCTTGGTGCGCATAATATATTCCCCTATGGCTACTTTGCCGCTCTTTTTCAGCGCTTCGCGCAGCAGCACATATGCTTTCTCGCCGCCTTTATTCGGCTCCAGGTAGTAGGGTGTTTCGTAGTAGGTAGTGTCTATATCCTCCAGCTTCACAAACTCGCTGATGTCTATCATCTTACTTTTCTTAGGGCTTACCTTTTCAAAGTCCTCATTGCCGAGTACCACGTATTCTCCGTTGTACTTGTAGCCTTTTACAATATTGGCCCATGGCACTTCCTTACCCGTATCGCTGTTGATACGGGCATAGCGTATGTTGGCGTGCCCGTTCTTATCCAGCATATCCAGGTCCAGGTTGCTGTCTTGTGTAGCACTAAACAACCTTACCGGTATATTCACCAATCCAAAACCTATAGAGCCAGACCATATCGCACGCATATCCCATTATTTTAGCCAAGGTAGGTGTCAAAAAAAACGTGCCTTTGGCTATGCGGGTGCGATACTGCATTGAAAGCCAATCCGCATACGTGAAAACTACCCTCCCCGCTACGTGTTTTTTCACGTTGTTTAGCGTTGTAATGTGTCGCAATTTTGTTTTGCCTTAAAAACTACTGGAATATGAATATTGCACACACACCACAGCGGCCCCTCAGCGGGCGGGAAATGGAGATACTCAATTGCATCTCCGAAGGATTGAGCTCAAAGGAAATAGCGAGCAGATTGTTTCTGAGTAAGCATACAGTGGACACCCACCGGAGAAATATGATAAAAAAGAGCGCAGCCCGTACATGCGCACAGCTTGTGCTCACCGGGTGCCTGAATTAGAGTGCCGGGGCGCTAATTGCTGTATACGTAGGTAAGCATCTCTTCCAGGTACTTGCGCTCATTGCTCAGGCGCGGCACCTTGTGCTGGCCTCCCAGCTTGCCCTTGTCTTTCAGCCAGCGCTTAAAGCCGTCTTTTGGCATTTCGTGTACTACGGGCATCCGCAGGGCTATGTCCTTATGCCGCTTCGCCTCATAGTCGGAATTGATAGCCTGCAAAGACTTGTCGAGCAGCGTGACGAAGCGCTCCAATGGCACGGGCAGCCGCTCGAACTCGATGACCCATTCATGTGCGCCGTTGGCATCACCGGTCATATACACAGGCGCGGCCGAATAGTCAACCACTATCGCCCCGGTTTCGGCGCAGGCAATAGCTATGGCATTGTCGGCATTGTCTACTATCAGCTCTTCGCCAAATGCATTGATAAAATGCTTGAGCCTCCCTGTTACTTTAATACGGAAGGGATCTATCGACGTGAACTGCACGGTATCGCCAACAATGTACCGCCACAGCCCGCCATTGGTGCTTATGATAATAGCGTAGTTCTTATATAGCTCCACTTCCTTGAGCGTAAGCGTAGCAGGGTGCTCCTTGCCATACTCTTCTGTAGGCATGAACTCGTAGAATATGCCGTGGTTGAGGAATAGCAGCATGCCCTCCTCATCAGCACGGTCTTGGCCGGCAAAGAACCCTTCTGATGCATTGTAGGTTTCCCTGTAGTGCATGTTGGGCGATGGGATGAATTGCTCGAACTGGCGGCGATAGGGAGTAAAGTTGACACCCCCATGTATATACAGCTCCAGGTTAGGCCATATATCCAGCAGGTTGTTAGTGCCTGTTATCTCAAATATCCGTTTTATGAGCACGATGGTCCATGTGGGCACACCGGCTATGTAGGTCACATTTTCTTTGATGGTGCTGTGGGCCATGCGCTCTATCTTCTCTTCCCACTCGGCCATGAGTGCAATAGATAATTCAGGCAGGCTGAACAGCTGGCCGGCGAGTGGCATATTCTGCAGCATCACGGCAGAAAGGTCGCCAAAGAATGATGCGCCGCTGAGCTGGTTTACCTGGTGGCTGCCGCCCAGTACCAGGCATTTACCCGATGTTATGTTGGACTGCGGGTATTCTCTTAAGAACAAGGCGAGCACATCCCTGCTGCCACGGAAATGCGTATCGTCGAGCGACTCCTTACTTACCGGGATGAACTTACTTTTATCACTCGTGGTGCCGCTCGACTTGGCAAACCATGTGATGGGCGAAGGCCACAGTACATTCTGGGTGCCTTCTAATATGCGTTGTATATAGGGCTTTAGCGTATCATAGTCGTTTACAGGCACAGCTTTTTGAAACTCGGTTATGCTATCTATATGCTCGAAGTTATATTTCTTGCCGTATTCAGTAAACTGGGCTGAGCCAACCAGTTCGTTAAATACCTGCTGCTGTGTATCTATAGGGTTGTGCGTAAAATTATCTATAGCGCTCTGCCGCAGCTTGATGAAACCCTTGAATGCAGGACTGATAATGCTCATAATATGAATGGCCCTTGCAGGCAGTTTAATTAGTTGATAATACCGGCAGACTATTGATTTTGTGATGCCACGGTTTTTGCGGCTTCTTTAAGATAGTCTTTTCTCCGGAGTACGAAATTTTGTCCCAGGTATACTTTTCTTACCTGCTCATCTTCCGCCAGCTCTTCGGCAGAGCCGGCCTTGAGTATCCTCCCTTCAAACAGCAGGTAGGCTCGGTCTGTGATCGACAGCGTCTCCTGTACGTTGTGATCGGTGATCAGTATGCCGATGTTCTTATACTTCAGTGTAGCTACTATGCTTTGGATATCTTCTACCGCAATAGGGTCGATACCGGCAAACGGTTCATCGAGCAGTATGAATTTGGGATTAACGGCAAGCGCACGGGCTATCTCGGTACGGCGCCTTTCGCCGCCGCTGAGCACATCGCCATTGCTCTTGCGCACATGTGTGAGGCGGAATTCTTCCAGCAGCTCTTCCAGCTTTCTCTTCTGCTCCGTGCGCGATGACTTTGTCATTTCAAGCACAGCCGCAATATTGCTCTCTACCGATAGCTTACGAAATATAGACGCCTCCTGGGGCAGGTAGCCAATGCCCATCTGCGCACGCTTGTACATAGGCAGCTTGGTAATGTTCTGGTCGTCCAGGTATACATTGCCGGTATCAGGCTTTACCAGGCCCACCACCATGTAGAACGATGTGGTCTTGCCTGCACCGTTAGGCCCCAGCAATCCTACGATCTCGCCCTGGTTCACATCAAACGATACGTTGTTAACGACAGTTCGCTTACCGTATTGTTTTACAAGTCCTTCAGTGTATATTTTCAAGCTGCGCCGTTTGAGACAAAAATAACCATATTTCCATTAATGCTAAATGTGAAAACGGTGTCCGCTGCCAGGGCAGGGGACACCGTATGTGTAAATTCTAGTTACCGGTACTTATTTAGCAACAGTAAACTTGCGCGATGCGCTGCCGTTGGCCGTTTGCATATGTATAATGTACATGCCGTTAGCAAGGCCTGATACATCGTAAGTAACGTCTGTGCGGTTGCCGATCTGCTCAGCTGCTATCCTGCCTGCTTCGCGGCCCATAATATCGGTGATCACTATTGCAGTTGGCTTGTCGCTGCTGCCAAATGCAATGTGTATGCTGCCTGAGGCAGGGTTAGGGTATACCTGCAGCTGTGCAGCGCTGGTGTTAAGGACGCTCACCGGGCTGTTCTTGGTATAGTAGCGGGCATCACTCAGATAGCTGACGCCGGCGGCTGTATCGTAAGTAAGGGTGAGCAGCGGGCTGCGGAAGCCGGCAGCATACCAGTTATATGTTTCTGAGCGGTTCGTTTCTACCGATGGTACGCCAAAGTTAATGCTGTCTCTGCTGATGGTAACCTGGTGTACACGAAGCACATTGGTATAGGTGCCTGAAGGCAGCTTCAGTGTGCCGTACGCGTCTGCATGGAAGCTATCGATAGTCGTATTGAACAACGGGAAGCCGGAAACCTCCTGGTGGTGCGTATCTACGTGTGTGCTATGGTAGTTAAGCGGGTAGTACATAACATCGAGTCCGCCTGTAAACTGCACTTTAGTGCCCATGGCATATGCTCCTATCAACTGCACTTTGGATGCAGAAGTGATGCCATATGCATAGCTGTCACCATTGTTTATGGCTATGTTAGCGCCAGGGAATGAATCGCAGTAAGGTGTTGAGGCGCAGGTAACGTAAGCCGAGGTGTCGATGCTTATTTGAGTGAGTGTGTCGAAATCCCACGTTATGGCCGCGCCTGCTGCCCCTGCGGTAATGCCTGTGGTATCAAAAGTATGGCCGTAGAAAATGTCACCAGCCCGTGGCGAAAGGTTTGCAGCGTTGAGCGTAGGCTGCGCATACAGCGCGAATGATGAGAGGGATACAATTGCAGAGAGTAATACTTTTTTCATGATCTGTTATTCTTTAAAAGTTTGATTATGCTTTTCGTTTGAGCAATATCTGTGCCAAACCGTTAAAGAAAGTACACGCTTTAACAAATTATTTGCTCTTCGGTTGGCCCTTCTTATTGGGCATTGCGTTTACCGCTTTGCGTAATTCCTGGTCTATAAATATTGCTTCCAGTAAGTAACTACGTAACAGCTCCGCATCGATCTCTTTAGCATGGCGGAAGTCTTTCCAGTATACGTGTTTTCTTTCGCCCTTGTCGAGATAGCCAGCCTCGTCCTCCATAAGATAGCCATTGGTAAATCCCAAACGGACGCCCTCCCTGCTGCTGGTGCCCCATGTCACCGAGCCCGGCCATATAAAGCAGATATTTTTATGAATGCGGTAGAACGGTACGTTGTATGCCAGGTGCTCATTGCACTCAGGCATGCACGAAAGAATGATCTTCCGAAGGAGCTCTACCATCTTCAGCTCATCCCCTGTCAGAAAATCAAGAAATTCATCTACGGTAGCAAAATCTACGTTTTGCATTTTCTTCGTGGGTGTCTTTGCTTTGCCCTGCATGCGGAAATGTTTTTCTGGATCAGCAATAGAATAATCGCAGCCTGCCCCGGCCTCCAAATGCTATGAGGCCCGGGTTATACCAGGGCGGGCCGGAATAACTTGCATAAAAGTAGCTAATACTCGGCCTTGTACTACTAAGGCGCAGTGTTGCGGTGTGCAGCAATTTGTACCCCATCATTCTTTACAACGCTGATCTCTCCATTGCGTTCTATGTATATCTTGCTTATGCCGTCTATCTGTTCAGAACCTGTAGTTTCCCTTATTGCCTGCATTATATCCTCTTCGCACACAAGGCCTCTTTTCATGTTGTCCGTTATCATTTTACCATTCTCGAACAGCAGTATTTTATTGCCTTCTACCAGCTTGCCGAGCCTGGCGCTGTGCACAATACGCCACGCCATAAGGCGGTGCAGAATGACTATGACCAGGGAGGCAGCAACGGTGGGTATAAAAGGTGAAGTGCCGGTAACCGCCCGGCTCAGCACCGCGCCGAACAAAACCACTATAATATTATCTACAGCGGTGCCAATGCCAAAAGAGCGCCTCCCGGATATGCGTATCATTAGGAGCGCTAATATAAATACCACAACTGCGCGGCAGCACATGTTGAGCGTATTGAGGTCTTCTCCTTCTCCGAATATGGTAACAAGTGTGTTCATAGTTGCGGTATTGAAATGGACTTGATTATCACCGTAGTAACAAAATTGTTCCACCGCTGCTGCCAACTTACTATCTTTAAAGTATGCCAAAGAAAAGTGCAGGCCTGCTTGTATACCGTCAAACGAGCGGGGGCCTTGAAGTATTGCTGGTGCACCCGGGCGGGCCTTTTTTTAAAAAGAAGGATGCAGGTGTGTGGTCGGTTCCCAAGGGCGAGTACGACGATAACGAGGAGCCGCTTGCTGCCGCGCGCAGGGAGTTTACTGAAGAGACCGGCCTGGCAGTTGATGGCACTTTTATTTCCCTAACACCGGTAAAGCAGAAGAGTGGCAAGATAGTGATAGCATGGGCTATAGAGGCCGATCTGGATGTGTCGGTCATCAAGTCAAATCTTTTCCCGATGGAGTGGCCGCCAAGGTCGGGAAAGATACAGCAGTTTGAAGAAGTGGACCGGGCTGAATGGTTTGACATAGTCACTGCACGTGAGAAGATGATACCGGGGCAAGAGCCTCTGCTCGATGAGCTTGCTGCAATTCTTTCCAAATAAGAAAGGCTCCCGGAGCGCGGGAGCCTTTACATATTATTATGCTCTTTCTAATTGAGATTATCCTGCGATGACTGAGTGCCAGGTGTCTGATCCGAATTCATATCCTTTGCATTTTCCTGCAAATTTGGGTTTACCGTTGCAGGGTCAGTCGTGGTAACATTGGTGTTGGCGCCGGTCTCCTGCGGAGGTTTGCCAGCCGTTTTTTTAGGAGCGCTCTTTTTGGCAACTGCTTTTTGGGGAGCTTTTTTAGGAGTAGCACTTTTAGCAACGGCTTTTTTTGCTACGGCCTTTTTAGCAGGTGCCGGCTTTTTAGTAGTCGCTTTTTTAGCGGGTGCGGCTTTTTTGGGTGCTGTTTTCTTCACAGCCTTTTTGGGTGCGGCTTTCTTTGCAGGAGCTGCTTTTTTAGCGGGAGCTGCTTTTTTTGCCAAAGCCTTTTTAGCAGGCGCTGCTTTTTTCGGAACACTCTTTTTTACTGTCGCTTTTTTTGCCACGGTTTTTTTTGCCGGTGCTTTTTTTGAAGTTGCCATTGGTTAGTGTTTAGTGAGCGTCAATGATTTTTTTGTTGATACAATTTAAGAACAAAATAAAAATAATCACATTTTATGCATCATTTTTTTGTTGCTATTTATATGCCTGCCTGCTTTAGCATATAGCCTGTTACTTTCAGGAATGTTTTTTATGTTTGAGCGAAAATTATATTTATGCGTCCCGTACTTACCCTTTTATTGGTAGCGATACTGCTGCAATCTTGCGAATCGGCTAACAACCAGCGCCCGCCGGCGCAATACGAAGAGAAGAAAGCCTCGCTTGAAGAGATCGAGCGGGATAGCCCGCTTAAGTTTCTCAAAGTGTCGGCGTTTCACCGCGGCAACCTTGTAAATCAAACAGTTGTAAAAGGGGAAGTAATTAACAAAGCTACGCTGACCACCTATAAGGATGTGCAGATAAGCATTACCTTCCTCGATAAGGAAGGCACAGTGATAGAAAAGGAGAAAGAAACGCTTTCGGCCCCGGTATCGCCTGGGGAGACCAACGAATTTAAAATAAAGACAGGCCACGTAAAAGGCGCCAGCTCTGTAACGGTAGATATAGTAAAGGCCATTGCCGATAAGTAACTTTGCGGCAGGCTAAAAAATTTTCAGCGGGGCTGTAACTTTTTTCTTTTACTCACGATATACAATAGAATGGAGGTTATTGAGTATAACACATGTGTGCAGGAATGGGCTGATGCCTTATTCAGGTTTGCCTGTAAGTGCACAGGGCAGGCCGATGACGCGCATGATGTAGTACAAAGCAGCTTTGAAGTTCTTTGGCAAAAGAGGAAAGATGTAGAGCCGGGAAAGGGAAAAGCATTTCTCTTCCAGGTGGCTTACCGGCAGTCGGTAGACAACTACCGCAAGCGGTCGCGGGTGACCTTTACGGAAGCGCCCGAAGAAAGCTACAGCCCGGGCAATCCCGACCTGAAAAAAATACTAGACCGCGCACTGGATCAGCTCGATGAACAATCGCGGGCACTGGTGCTGCTTAAAGATTATGAAGGATACCGCTATGAAGAAATAGCGCAGATAACAGGACTCAATGAAAGCCAGGTAAAAGTATACCTGCACCGTGCAAGGAAAGTGCTTAAAGAATACCTGGTAAGTGTTGAAAACGTATTATAGCTATGGTAACCTGGGAGAATTATGAGGAGTATATGATGCTGCACGCCGATGGTGAGTTGCAGCCGGCTGAGGCGCAGGCACTGGTAGCATTCGTGAGTGCTAACCCTGAGCTTAGAGAGGAGTTTGAGGCCTATGGGAGCATTAAGCTTATGCCCGATGCTGCTGTGGTATACACGAATAAGGAAGCATTGCTGAAGCCTGTGCCGGCCAAGCGTATCGTCTTATCGGCATGGCAGCGCCTGAGTATTGCAGCAAGCGTAGCAGCTATAATATTTATTTCGCTCTTTAATTTGCGCGGCACTGGTAATGAGGTTGCAATAAATGAAACGGAACCTGCCGCAATAATATCTTCTCTTCAGCCTGCAGTACAAACGCCTGCCGTTACAACTGCAACACCAGCTGCAACAAACGAAGTGGCAGCAATACCGGAAGTGCCGGCAACAGAGATGCCAGTATCAAAGAAACCGACAGTGGTACCAACCCATGTGCCGGGGCATTTAAAGGCACCACTGCGTTCAGGTACCCAGGACCCCGCAATGGCGCAGGCAGAGCAATACGAGATAAATAAGATTGCAGTAACCGAAACGCAGGAGTATGTGCTGGCAAATGCAGCTGCACCATTAGCTGTTATAAAGGAAATACCCGGCCTCGCGATAGCATTGCCCGCCGCAGAGCACAAAAGCTCGATACTGGATAACCTGCCAATAGAAGATATAAAGAAAGACGGTATAGCGCTTATGGCAAATGCAGTTGCCAATACCTACCGAAAGATGGACGCCTTTAAGCACAGCGTTACCGACGAAAAAAACATAACAGTGAGAATAGAGAAAAAACGACTCGTACTATCCTTTTAATTTAATCGCTTAATTCAATTTTATGAAACGTACATTTTGCGCAATAGCCGCAATTGCGGGCTTGCTTTTTGCCACAACATTACACGCACAAGAGCAAACAGGGGGAGAGCCCGCTAAAAAGAAGAAAAAGCACACCTCTATTTCTATTTCCAATAAAGGGATCAGGATGGAGAAGACCGACAGCGCTAAAGGTTCTACCGTGGGTAAATTAGCTACGAAGGAAGAGGAAAACCGCTTCACTACGTCCATTGCTATGGTAGACCTCGGTATCAACATGATAGAAGACAACACAAATTATAGCGACCCGGCAGTACAAAGTTATCTCAATGTGCCAGTTGGCAATAGGAACACCACATTGTTCGACCTGAAGGCTAACAAGTCGGTGAATGTAAATATCTATCCATGGATGGTGAAATTTGCGGCGGTGAAGACACATGGCCAGCGCATATACATATCGAGCGGCCTGGGCCTGCAGCTCTACAACTTTCGCTATGAGAATAATATCTCTTATACGCGCAGCCCGGCCGGTGTGATCATGGATACAGTATCGTTTACCAAGAATAAGCTCGGGCTCGATTACCTCAATCTCCCTTTGATGGTCACCTTCAAGACCCGCCTGTTTAAAGATCGCTGGCTGGTGTACGGAGCAGGTATTACCGAAGGCTTCCGCATAGCATCATGGACCAAGCAAAAGTCATCGCAGCGCGGTAAAGTGAAGATACATGACGACTTTGAGCTGGCCGATTTCAACACATGCCTTACCGCCGAGTTTGGTATAGAAGGGATACTGCGGTTCTACGCCAGCTACCAGCTTACATCGCTTTACGAAAAAGGCCTCGATCAGCATCCGTTCTGCTTTGGGTTTAGGTTTAGTGGCATATAGTTATTGGCAGGAAAAACGTTTAATGGAGGGCAGGTTCGCTGAAGAATCTGTCCTCTTTCCAATTTGCGGGATTGTTTATAATATAATATCTGTTTGAGCGCGGAAATACCGGCCGTAAGGGTGGGGCTTGCCCCCGCCCTCTCGCGATAAGCCCCGCGCGATAAGGTGGCCGCAAGGGCCACCCCTACGTGGGTGTTGTTTTTCGCGAAACCAGAGGGACGCGCTTGCCCCCACCCTCTCGCGATAAGCCCTGCGCGATAGGGTGGCCGCAAGGGCCATCCCTGCATAGCGGATAATGCCCCCAAACACCTACCTTTGCAGCGTTTTATATAAAAATTATAATGTCTGAAATTAGACCTTTTTTGAGGCTGAGTGGTTTGGAGCCTTTGGTGGTGCGGCCCGAAACAAATTTTGTGAACGTAGGCGAGCGCACCAATGTTACCGGCTCCAAGAAATTTGCGCGGCTGATACGTGAGAATAAGTATGAAGAGGCACTATCTGTTGCCCGTCAGCAGGTAGAGAGTGGCGCGCAGATACTGGATATAAACATGGACGATGCGCTGCTCGATGGCGTGCAGGCCATGGAAACATTCGTGAACCTGCTGCAGGCCGAGCCGGATATCGCTAAGATCCCGATAATGCTCGACTCATCGAAGTTCGCGATCATTGAGGCTGGTCTTAAATGCATACAGGGAAAGTGCATCGTTAACTCCATCTCCATGAAGGAAGGCGAGGAGAAATTCATAGAGCAGGCCGAGATATGCCGCAGCTATGGTGCCTCAGTGATAGTGATGGCGTTTGATGAGCATGGCCAGGCAGATACACTGCAGCGCCGCGTGGATATATGCCAGCGCGCTTACGACATTCTTACACAGCAGGTGGGCTTCCATCCTGAAGATATAATCTTCGACCCGAACATCTTTGCTATAGCAACGGGTATAGAGGAACACAACAATTACGGGGTAGACTTTATTGAGGCCACACGTATCATCAAGCAAAGAATGCCGCTCACGAAAATTAGTGGCGGTGTTAGTAATATTTCGTTTTCCTTCAGGGGTAATGATACTGTGCGCGAGTCGATGCACAGTGTGTTCCTGCTACATGCCATTAAGGCGGGCATGGATATGGGCATCGTGAATGCCGGTGCGCTGATGGTGTACGACGAGATAGAGCCGCAACTACGTGATCTCTGCGAAGACGTGGTGCTCAACAGGCGCGAAGACGCTACCGAAAGACTGGTGTCCTTTGCAGAAACTGTAAAGGCCAAAGGCAAGGAAGAAAAGAAAGACGACGCATGGCGTGGTACCGCCGTGGAGGAGCGACTGAAACACGCGCTCGTAAATGGCATTACTGACTACATTGATGCCGACACAGAAGAAGCAAGACAGAAGTACCCAAAGCCACTCGATGTGATCGAAGGCCCATTGATGGACGGGATGAATGTAGTGGGTGACCTGTTTGGCAGTGGTAAAATGTTTTTGCCACAGGTGGTGAAGAGTGCAAGGGTAATGAAGAAAAGCGTAGCGTATTTGTTCCCCTTCATCGAGGCAGAAAAGGAAGCGCGCAGGCTGGCGCACCTCGCCGCTGGTACGCTCAACGAAGAAACCGCCGGAGCGGCTAAGATACTCATGGCAACCGTGAAAGGCGATGTGCATGATATAGGCAAGAACATTGTAGGGGTAGTATTAGGCTGCAATGGCTACGATGTTATAGACCTTGGTGTGATGGTGCCCGCAGATAAAATATTGGAAGCCGCACAAAGGGAAAAGGTAGACATAATAGGCCTTAGCGGACTAATAACGCCGTCGCTCGATGAAATGGTACACGTGGCAAAAGAAATGAAGCGTCGCGGCATGAAGCAACCCCTGCTGATAGGCGGGGCTACCACCAGCCGTATGCACACTGCCGTGAAGATAGCACCGCAGTATGACGAAGGTGTGGTGTACGTGCTTGATGCAAGCCGCAGTGTAACCGTAGCAGGCAACCTGCTGAACAAGGAAAACAAAGGTCAGTTCCTGGAGGGCATTGAAGGGGAGTATAATAAGCTGAGGGAGGATTTTGCGAATAAGAAATCAGCTAAGGAGTATATACCGCTTGCAAGAGCGCAGGCTAACCCCGTAGCAATAGACTGGGCAGGCTATACGCCACCAAAGCCGAAACACATGGGCGTGCAGGTATTTGCAGCATACGACCTTAACGAGATACGCCAGTATATCGACTGGGGGCCTTTCTTCATTTCGTGGGAGATGAAGGGTAAGTTCCCGGCAATATTGACGGATGAACACGTAGGCACCGAGGCAACGAAATTGTACAACGATGCCAATGCGCTGCTCGATAAAATAGTAAATGAAAAGTGGCTCACAGCGAAGGGTGTCATAGGCTTCTGGGACGCACTGAAAACTGCTCCTGATACAGTGGTGCTCAAAGATGAGCAGGGTGCTGAAGTAGCAACGCTCGAGATGCTGAGGCAGCAGATAAAGAAGGCAGCAAATCAGCCTAATTTCTCGCTTGCAGATTTCGTTAAGCCAGCTGGTGCGCTCAGCACGGGTGAGGCCGACTATATGGGGGCCTTTGCAGTGAGCATACACGGCATAGAGCCGCACCTGCAGCGCTTCGCAAGTGACCACGACGACTACAGCAAAATAATGCTGCAGGCTCTTGCCGACCGCCTTGCGGAGGCATTTGCAGAGGTGCTGCACAAGCGCGTACGCACTGAATTCTGGGGGTATGTGAAAGATGAGAGCATCTCTGTAGCGGAGCTGGTGCAGGAAAGCTACCAGGGCATACGTCCTGCGCCCGGCTATCCTGCCTGCCCCGATCATACCGAAAAATACAAGCTGTTCGAATTGCTGAATGCATCGGAAAATGCAGGCATAGAGTTAACGGAGTCACTCGCTATGTACCCTGCGGCCTCTGTATGCGGCTGGTATTTCAGTCATCCGCAGAGCACTTACTTCGGCGTTAATAAAATACTCGACGATCAGCTGCAGGACTATACAAAGAGGAAGGGAATGAGTATAGACGAAATGAGCCGGTGGCTGTCGCCGATATTGGATTAATTACAGGTTGAGCGATTTATACATGAACAACGAACAGGCAGTATCACCCACCATACCGCGCAGCGATGCACCTAAAGCGCTGCGGGTATTCGCCACGGTGATATCCTATGTATGCCACCCGGTATTCGTGCCGTTGGTGATGGCTATTGTGCTGATGAAGCTGAGCCCCGAAAGTTTCAGCGGCGTATCTGCCAAACAGCGCGGTGAATGGCTGCTTAGCATAGGCTTTACTACGTTGTTCTTCCCGCTGTTCAGCGTGGCGCTAATGAAGCCGCTGGGCTTTATCAGCAGCTTTAAAATGCCCACAACCAAAGACCGTATCATACCACTTATTACAAGTATGATATTCTACTTCTGGGTATACAATGTTTTCAATAACGTGGCCGGTGTACCATTTATCTACAAAACGTTTTTCCTGGCAAATTTTATCGGCATCATTGCCGTGTTCATGTTCAATATCTTTACCAAGGTAAGCATGCACACCGCCGGTGCTGGCACCATGGTGGGTATACTCACCGTGCTCATGCTCATCAATCCGGCGCATATGCTGTTGCCATTGCTGGTATCCATTGTAGTTGCAGCTGTCATTGGCTTCGCAAGGCTGGTGTTGGGCGAGCATACGCGCGGAGATGTGTGGCTGGGATACATACTGGGTATCTTGCCGCAGCTATGCGTGTATTGGTACCAGAAACCCTGATCGGATTTGCTTTAATTTTTTATCGCTTCCTGCGCAGGCTGCGCTTTCTTCCTTACGGCAAAGTCTATCCGGTAGTAAAATATAGGCAGGAAGCCCAGCTGGTACTGCCTGAAATAGGGGTATGGGTTGCCCTGTGCTGCCAACTCAGCGCTGTAGCTTAGCGAGAGCACATTTTTTGTATTAAACACATTCACAAGGTCCAGCCCTATTTCATGCGTTGCCTTTGCCGCATTGATCCGTATACCCGCCTTCACATCAGCACGGAAGTAAGATGAAAATTGCTGCGTATTCCTCTGGCTGTCTACCACCACAAGGTCGCCCAGCGCGGCCGATTTACCGGAGTCTACCGGCGAATAAAGCTTTCCGCCTATGTAGGTGATCTTTATGCCCGTTATCAGCGTGCTGTATAGTCCCAGCTTCTTCTCATACCCGGCGAGTATGTTGTACGCAAAGCCTGTGTTATAATCAGTGTTCCGGTACACGCCATCATTCCCTTTGGCTTTAGAGTCAAAAAGCGATGCGGTGAACAGCATATAATATCCTTTGCTAAAGGTCTTCTCCAGCGTCAGCTCCAGGCCGTTGTTGTAGCCCGTCCCTTCATTTTGCAGTGTATCAGGAAAGGTCCGCGCAAACGTTGATCCCTGGTTGAGTGCTGAATAAGAAGAGCCCTTTCTTTTTTCTATAGGTATGTTGTAGAGGTATTGATAATACACCTCAGCCTTAAAACGCAGGGTAGGTGCCAGCATGCGGTCGAAACCCGCTACAAAATGGTGACTGCGCGTAAAGTCGAGGTTGTAATTCGGCATAGCACCTGCGGTGTCCCCCGGCAGGTGCGAATAGTACTGGTACAGCTGCTGCATCTGGCTGTGCAGGCCGTAGCCTGCCGTAAAGTTGTTAGTATTGTTTATGGCCCAGCGCATGCTCACCCTTGGCTCCAGCGCCTTAGATCCGTTGTGTGTCAGGTATTGCCCGTGAAGTCCTGCATTGAGTGTCAGGTTATCATTCGGGCGGTATTTGTATTGCATGTAGGCCTGCACCAGGTCCGTGCTACCCCGGTAATCGAGCCTGTGCTGCCAGTCTGATCTTGTCGGCGGGTATTGCCTGCTGCTGTCTACAAGGTCGTTGCTGTAGTAATTGTTTATCGCACCAAATTTAATTGTCTTATTAGCCGACAATTTTTTATTAATGAACCAATGTGCTACAGTTGTTGCTGTATGGAAGTCGTAGCCCAGCACGGGTTTCAGCGGGGCATTGATCACAAAGTTCGTATCGCGCGACACCAGTATGTGCTCCGACCATACATCTGTCACCGTCTGCGCTACGGTCAATTTCATAAAAGTGCTTTGGTTGATGGTATGGCTGTAGCTGCCCCCGATGATCCCCGTATTCGAGTTGAAATACTGGTCCCTGTCCGACTCGCCATAAAGCTGCGGTTCTGGCTCCGTGAGCGTACTCACTACCAGGTCTATCTTGCTCATGCCACCCAGTCCGAAGAATGATAAGTTGCCTTTTTTACCCATCGGGAAGTTAAGCTTAAATGCGCCGTCCTGGTACTTAGGCACTGATGTTGTACCGATCTTAATATTGAGCCCCTGGAACAGCTGCAATGTGCTGTACCTGTAGTTGACAAGGAATGATGAGCCGCTCTTGCGCGAGATTGGTCCTTCTGCAGCCAGCTCTGTACCCAGCAATCCCAGCTGCCCGGTAAATTCATATTTATCGTTATTGCCATTGCGCAGCCTCAGGTCGAATACCCCGGCTATAGCGCCGCCATACTCCGCCGGGAAAGCGCCGGTAAAGAAGTCGCTGTTCGCAAGTGTTTTGCTATTCAGCATGCTTACCGGCCCGCCCGTAGTGCCGGGTACAGAGAAGTGATTGGGGCTTGGTATGTCCACACCCTCCAGCCGCCACAATACACCCTGCGGGCTGTTACCACGCACCACTATATCATTGCGCGAATCGTCACCGCCCTGTGCACCTGCGAAGTTAGAGGCCATGCGGGCCGGGTCTGAGCGGCTGCCGGCGTAGCGCTCTGTTTCCTGCACATCAAATGTCTTTGTGCTCACCAGCGCCATATCGTTTACGTGCTCTCGCTTGTGGGTTACCGTTACTTCGCTCATCTTCACGGCCATCTCTTCCATCTCTATGGGCAGTATCACCTCCTTTGCAGATGTTACAAGTATATCATTCAGCACTACGCCCTGGTAGCCCATGTAGGTAACGGATATTGTGTGCTTGCCTACGGGTATATCGGTAATAGAGTAGTTGCCGTTCTCATCCGTAACGCTGCCTGGCGGTGGCGTAAGGTCTGTGATGCTTATGGTCACGCCTATAAGCGGGCTCTTAGATTCCTTGTCTACTATTTTGCCCTTTATGGTTTGCACGCGCTGGGCTACTGCCATGCATGGCAATAGCAGCAAAAGGAGTAGAGTCTTATACATAAGGCGGATTATTGTTACTAAGGTAGTTAATGCGCCTGTATTGCTCATCACTCTTTTATATCATACTCCTTTATCTTACGGTATAGTGTGCGTTCAGATATGCCAAGCTCGGCAGCGGCATCCCTGCGGCGGCTCTTGTGCTTGCGCAGCGCCTTGGTAATAAATTCCTTCTCCCTGTCGGCCAGCAGCAGTGTTTCCTCCACATCCTCGTGGTGGTCGTTAGCTTCAAGCAGTATTGGGGTGGAATGATAGGTGGGCGTGTTAGTATTGTTTACCGGCTCTGGGTCGTTATATACCGGCAGCAGGGTAGCATTGCTGCTTACCTGCGATGGCTCCACCGGGGTGTAGCCCTGGTGGTGTGCCACATCATATATCATCTGCTTCAGGTCATTCATATCCTTCTTCAGGTCGAAGAAGAGCTTATACAGTATATCGCGCTCGCTGGCAAAATCCGGTGTTGCAGCGCCTACGCCTGTTTGTGCGGGTCCTACCAGCGCCAGGCTGCGCGTCTGGCGGTTGTCGCGTTGGGGTATGAAGCGCTGCAATGTATCTGCCGATATCATTTTATCGGTAGAGAGCACAGATATCTGCTCTGCAATATTCTTAAGCTCGCGCACATTCCCCGGCCAGCCGTAGTTGGTCACCAGCTGCATCGCACCCTGGTCCAGCTGCACCGATTGTGTTTTGTAGCGCTCAGAAAAGTCACCCGCAAATTTTCTGAACAGCAGCGGTATATCTTCCCGCCTGTCGCGCAGGGACGGCACGCGTATAGGCACGGTGCTCAGCCTGTAGTAAAGGTCCTGCCTGAACTTCCCGTCCTGTGTATCATCAAGCAGGTCGCGGTTGGTTGCCGCTATCACCCGCACATCGGTCTTCTGCACTTTCGAGGAGCCTACGCGTATAAATTCGCCTGTTTCCAGCACGCGCAGCAATCTCGCCTGCGTACCCAGTGGCATCTCGCCTATCTCATCAAGGAATATGGTTCCGCCATTTACTGTTTCAAAGTATCCCTTACGGCTATCTACCGCACCAGTAAACGAGCCCTTTTCATGCCCGAAAAGCTCACTGTCAATGGTGCCCTCAGGTATTGCTCCGCAGTTCACGGCTATGAAGGGATTGTGCTTTCGTGGAGAAAGCGCATGTATGATCCCGGAAAAAACCTCTTTACCCACGCCGCTCTCACCTACTATCAATACGGAGAGGTCGGTATTGGCTACCTGCACCGCTGTACTTAGCGCATGGTTCAGCGCAGGCGAATTGCCTATAATGCCAAACCGGTTTTTTATACTTTGAGTATCCATAGTGTTTTCAATAGCCCGGCGGTTAGATTGCCAACTGCCGAAAGGTTATTATGGTTTAGAAGCGGGGGGATTGTTTATGATGTGTATAGTAACACCTTGTCCCTATTTACACTTTCAATAAAATAGGGGTTACGCATTTTCTCTTCTGCCACGAGGTCCACCTTTCGTTTAAGCAGTCCTTCCAGCTCAAACAAAAGATCAAAAAAGTTATCAGCATAATCCATCTCCGCAATGTCCTTTTTGTTAAAACGATAAAGGAGGTCCATATCACTCTCCTCGCTGGATTGCCCATCTTTTGCTGCGCTTCCAAACAAGTATAGCGATCGCACGTGATGCTTTTTGCAAGCATCACAAATGGCCCCGATATTATTTTGGATAAGGTTTACCATTACACCATCTCTCCTATTAAGGTTGCCGAGGTGGCAGTGTTCACGCGTACATGCACATAGTCACCTTTTTTGAGGTCGCGGTCCCATTTCGGGAATACCACAACTTTATTCTGGCTGTTGCGCCCGCTCCAGTCTTTGTCGCTGCGCTTGCTGGTTGCCTCTATCAATACCTTGTACGTTTTGCCAATATCCTGCTGGTAATTCTCGCGCGATATATTGTTTTGCAGCTCTATTATTTCGCGCAGCCTCCTGTTCTTTACATCAGCGGGTATATCGTCCGTATACCGGCGTGCAGCAAGTGTGCCCGGCCTTTCGCTGTAAGAGAACATGTAAGACATATCGAACCGGCTATGCTGCATTACCGACAGCGTATCCTGGTGCTCCTCCTCCGTTTCTGTGCAAAAGCCCGATATCACATCAGTGCTCAGTCCGCAGTCGGGCATTATTTCCTTTATGCGCTTCACCTTTGCCAGGTACCACTCCCTTGTGTAGGTGCGGTTCATCAGCTGCAGTATGCGTGTATTGCCGCTCTGCACGGGCAGGTGTATGTATTTGCAAATGTTTTCATACCTTGCCATCGTATGCAGCACATCATCAGTAATGTCTTTAGGGTGAGAGGTGCTGAAGCGAATGCGTAACAATGGAGAAATAAGAGCCACACGCTCCAGCAAGAGTGCGAAAGTAACAGCCCCCTCCAAACCTCCCCCCAAGGGGGAGGCTTTTCCCTCATTGTCTGTCCCGTCCTGGAACCACAATGGTTTGTCAGGAAGAGATTTAAGCTTGTTTTCTATTTTATTTAAAACAGCGTCATGGTCAGCAAGCACCTCGTCATTGGTGAATCTGAGTACCTCAAAGCCTATTTCATTGAGATTGTCTGTTCGGATTTTATCACTTTCCTGATTTTCCGGTAATTGGTGAATCGAGCCGTCCACCTCGACGATCAATTGTTTCGACAAACATATGAAGTCAGCTATGTACCGAGATATAATATGCTGCCTGCGAAATTTATAACCCTCAAGTTTTTTTCCGCGCAAACTATTCCATAAAACCGTTTCTGCCTGCGTCGGACTTTTTTTATTTTTTTCCTGGAACTCTTTCAGCAGCGGATAAATTGTTTCATCAGCCGTCATGTAGCCTTCATGTTTTTGTTGGGCCAGCTTCACACGGGCTTGCGCAACACCTCCCTCCCCTTGGGGGAGGGCCGGGGTGGGGCTTGTATGATAATAGCTATCTACATTTTGCCCGAGCAAAGTCACTTCCCGGAAGCCACGGTTAAATAAATCGGTGCATTCGTTGATGATGCTCTCAGCATCCCTGCTGCGCTCACGGCCACGGGTAAAGGGCACCACGCAAAAGGTACACATGTTATTACAGCCACGCATTATGCTCACAAAGGCGGTTACGCCATTACTATCCAGCCTCACCGGCGATATATCTGCATAGGTCTCCTCGCGGCTCAGCAACACGTTTACGCTCTTCTGGCCACTCTCGGCCTCCATTATCAGTCCGGGCAGGCTACGGTAAGCATCTGGTCCTACTACTATATCTACCAGCTTTTCTTCTTCCAGGAACTTTGCTTTCAGCCGCTCAGCCATGCAGCCGAGCACACCTATCAGCATGCCGGGGTTGTTTTCCTTAATTTTTTTGAAGGCCTGCAATCGGTTGCGTACCGTTTGCTCCGCCTTCTCGCGTATAGAGCAGGTATTCAGCAGCACCAGGTCTGCTTCCTCAAAATTTCGCGTAGCGCCAAAGCCTTCTTCCTGCAGTATAGATGCAACGATCTCGCTGTCGCTGAAGTTCATCTGGCAACCGTAAGACTCTATATAGAATTTTTTCTCAAATGCATTCGGGTCTTCCCTGAATGGGGCATATGCCTCTCCCTGACGCGACTCTTCTACCACTTTTTGCAGCACCTCTGCCATAATTACCGATTTTTCGTGGTGCAAAGGTAAGTTATTGGTAGATTACTTGAATAGTTTATAGGTTGGATAGCAGGCTGTAACAGGCACAGATTGATATTATTGGCGTAAATTTGACTTTCTGAACAGATAATGGCGGAAACTGGTAAACAGACCATCTTATTGCTCACGCTGGTTCACCCGGATTTTCTACCTCCGGTTTATGCCACTGCCCAGGTATTAAGAGATATAGGTTATAAAATTCATATTCTTACGTTCGATTCATTTGTGCCTGCACACCTCGGGCTAGGTGGGGGTATCGAGTTGGAGTCTGTAGGTAAGCATCACGGCATAAGCACGCCAAAGCGTATTGCCCTAAGGAGAAAGTTTACTGCACGTGCAAAGCAGCTGGCTGGTGAAAACCCCCTCGCTATAATTACATTTTGCCCATTCTCCTTTTTATGCGGACTAAAGGTAAAAGGCAGCGCACCGCTTATCTATAGCGCGCTCGAAGTAGCAGACTTTATGCTGCCCATATTCCTCAAGTCGCCCTTGTCCAATTACAATAACCTCAGGGCACTAAAAAATATGCACCGTGCAGATGTGGTCACTACCCCATCGGTGCAGCGGTCAGCATGGCTGGCCGGCAGGTGCCACCTCGATTTTGTGCCGTATACTGTTTTGAATACAGCCTATTTGCCGCCACACAATGACGGACCCCATGTAGGGGCGGGGCTTGCCCCCGCCCTGCGCAACATGGATGACACTAACTATGATGTGTTTAAATCCCTCATCCCCGGCAGCTTTTTAGACAAGAAGATCATACTCTATACCGGCGCTGTCAACGACCACCTTTGCGTTATGGAGCTGGTAAAGGCTTTCGATACCGTAGCAGATGAGGCAAGTGCCCTGGTCATTACCGGGATAAAAGATAATGAGTACTGCAATAGTATCAAAGACTATGCAGCAAAATGCAAAAGCAGTAGCCGCATACAACTGTTGCCCTACGTTACCCGCGCCGAAATGCTCTCCCTGCAAGCTAATGCCGATATTGGCGTATGCCTCGCAAAGGAATATGATAATAATGTGGAGTCTAAAATGATGGCGCCAAACAAAGTAGGGGAGTACCTGGCAAAAGGGTTGTACCTGCTGGGCGTAAAGAATGAATATCTTACACCCATCAAATGGAAAGGGCTCGCATCGCTTGCCGATACTACTGCGCCCGCAGATATTGCTACCGCGTTAGGAGAAGCTTTGCACTCAGTACAAGGCGACAATTACAAGCAGGCTATTCGCAATTTTGTTGAAGAGTATTTTTGCATGCAGCAGCAGCTAAAGCCTGTTATTAATTACATCGAAGCAATAAAGCAGGCCTGATCAATCTAAAGAACTTATGTGCGGAATAGCAGCCTATATAGGAAACAGTAAGGAGGAGGGTGTACGGTTTGCTACACGTGCCGGCGCAGTGCTGCAGCACCGCGGCCCCGATGATGTGGGCATGTACAGTGATGAGCATGCAACCCTGCTGCATCGCCGCCTTTCTATTCTTGATCTGTCTGAGTGCGGCCACCAGCCCATGCATTCATCGTGCGGCAGGTATAGCATTGTCTTCAATGGCGAGATATACAATCACCTCGACCTTAGAAAGAAATATCTTTCGTTACATACCTTCAAAGGCCATTCTGATACGGAGACCATCATCGAGTTGTTCCGCCTGATGCAGGAAAAGATGCTTGATGAGATGGTAGGCATGTGGGCCATTTTCATTTCCGACAAGCAGTCCGGCAAAGTATTTATAAGCCGCGACCGCTATGGACAAAAGCCCATCTACACCCGCCAGCTGGGCAACACCTGGCTGCTGGCGAGCGAGATAAAGCCGTTGCTGAAAGACGAGGACCGCCCCGCTTACGATGCGACTGCTATTGCAGAATACCTGGCACTCGGCAATTACGGGCACCTTGGTGTGCATACGTTCTTTAGGGATATCCGCCAGTTCCCGCAGGGCTGCTATGCATGGCTTAGCCATACTGACGCAGCCATAGCCCCCGTAAAATACTGGGAGCTGCCACAGGTGCGCGAAAAGGACAAGATACCCTTTGATGCCGCTGCAAAAAAAGAGCTGCATAATAGGGTAGTAGAGGGCGTACTTTCACAAACACTCTCAGATGTGCCTATCGGCATCACGCTGTCAGGCGGGGTAGATTCATCAATAGTGGCAGGTATACTGGCCACCTACTACGATAAGGAGATAAATATATTCACGGCCCAGTCGCCCAACACTAAGTACGATGAGTCGAAGTATGTGGATGCTGTTATTGAAAAGTTTGGCAAGAGCAGCTTCATCCTTCACAAAAGGGACCTTACCGGCCTATCGGTAAAAACAGACCTCGAAAAATACATAAATATACAGGAGGAGCCATTCGGCGATCCGTCCATCATGGCACATGGCTTCCTGATGCAGATGGCGAAGGATGCAGGCATTAAAGTAATACTCAATGGCCAGGGTGCCGATGAGCTGTTCTTTGGCTATAACAATATGGCGCAGGCAATATTGCTGAAGCAGCTGCAATCATTCCAGTTCAGTAAGTTCAGAGAAAACCTTACTGCTATGAAGCTCGGCAAAACATATGCGGTGCGTACGTTGCTGAAGTCCTTTGTTCCGGGTGTAGAGTCGCGCATGCGTGCCAACTCACGCCTGAAGCGCAGGGATATCGTTAACCCCGCCTTGATAAATGATGCAGATAACAGCCTCATAAAGCAATACCGCTACAACAAGATCCACGATGTGTGGATGGAGTCAGTCTATGGCGTGCACATACCGCACCTTGTTCACTACGACGACAGGAATGGTATGGCTTGCAGCATAGAAGGCCGCATGCCCTTCCTTGATCATAGGATAGCGGAATTTGTTGCCACTATACAGCCCTCAGATTTCCTGGTCAACGGGCAGCGCAAATACATCTTGCGCGAGGCCTGCCGGCAATACCTGCCAGATGTTATTTACAACCGCACAGATAAGATCGGTTTTTATACCCCGCTTGCCGACGCGCTCAAAAAAGATGCATCTTGGGTGGCCGACCTGCTGGCTAAGCGCGATGTCTTCACCCCCGGCCACACTACAGCCCTGCTGCAAAAGCTGCAGGCAGGCAACATCACCACCGGCGATGCGCTGCATATATGGCGGGGCATATCCCTAAGCAAGTGGATGGATATGTTCCATATTACAGGTGCAGACTCTTAATACCATAGCATCTTTTCGTATTTTCATAGTATGGCTATTGTCACCGTAACCACACCTTTCAATATAGATCTTGAGTTCAGGACAGCGCCTTTCTTCAAGCGCTTGCTGGCATGGAGTATCGATATCGTCATTATTTGCCTGTACTACTACCTCATGCTTCGGTTCATATGGCCGCTGGTGGGGAAGCGGGAGACCATCGGCACGGTGGCTGAGCTGTTTATAATTATTATCCCGGTATTGCTATACCAGTTGGGCTTTGAGCTGCTCAGGAACGGGCAGACCATTGGCAAAATGGTCACCGGTATCAAAGTCATTGATAAGGAGGGGCGGGAGCCAACGTGGGGCCAGTATATTATAAGGTGGGTATTGTGCCTTGGCAACCTGTTCATCTACGTGGTGCCCTACCTGTTAATGCAGAATGTAGTGTTCCTCTTCGTGTTTATGATACTCTATCTGCCCGATGCGTTATTTATGGCCATCTCAGCCAGGAGTCAGCGACTGGGCGATATGGCTGCGGGCAGTGTGGTAATAGACAATAATTACCGGTCAGATATTACAGAGACCATCTACCTGCAGATAGAGGGCGATAGCTACCAGCCGCTATACCCCGCAGTTATGCGCCTTACAGACCGCGACATTAATGGCATCCGCAACCTGCTCCATGTAAAGAACCCGTCTAAAGACACGCAGCATTATATGATAGATGTATCGCAGAAAATTAAAAGTGTCTTAGGCATAGAATCAGATATGCACCCACACGATTTTCTACAGCAGTTGCTCAGGGATTATAACTTTCTGACAATGAAGAACTAAGCATCTTTTAGAATGCCAGTAGGGGCCATCTGCAAATTGCTACGCAGGGCGCTAAAACATATAGATTTATATCATTGTTTATAGAGTATAGGTTTTTTAGATTAAGCTAATTATCTTTAAACAATTATCTGTTTTTGTGCTATCCAAATAGCGCATGGGGCTTTTTTAACTCAAACTTAATTATCAGGCATGAAAAAGAAATTTATTCTTCTTCCCTTAGTTGCTTTATTTGTGTACCTGGTCATGGCCGGCAATGCCGCCGGGCCGGGTACAGGTTCCGGTGTGGACGCCACCGTTGGGGGCTGCACTACCGGCAGTTGCCACGGAGGAGCCGCCACTGCATCTACTACCGTTGCTTTCCAGCTGTATAGTGGTGCCACGCCCGTTGCTACCTATGTTCCGGGAGGCTCGTACACAATAAGGCTCACCGGCACGCAGACCAGCGGATCTTTTTCGCTGCCCAGGTTCGGTTACCAGCTGAAAGCAGTTAATTCCGGGGGAACGAATGCAGGTACACTTACCGCACCTTCCGGCAGCCACACGCTTAGTCTCGGCGGTGTAACCTTTGTGGAGCATGGCCCGGGCTCAATTGCTGCGACAACCGGTTCCGGTGGAGCCGGAACTACATATGTGGTAGACATTCCCTGGACTGCGCCTGCGTCTGGTACCGGCCTGGTAACGGTTAGGGGCGCTTTGAACGCCGTTAACAACAACGGTGCCGGCGATGCCGGGGACAAATGGAACACAGGCACTATCACCTTTACGGAGCTTTTAGCTACTTCAACTACTGGCACCTCCATATGCATTGGCGCTACCACCACCCTTACCAATACTACCACAGGTGGCGGCACATGGGCAGCATCTAATACTAACGTTTCATTGGGTGCAGCTACTGGCAGCTCAGTTATTGTTACAGGCCTCGCAGCCGGTACATCGGTGATCACTTATACAGCCGGCGCCAGCACTACTACTACAACTATAACGGTCAATCCAAATCCGAGTATCACCGGCACTGCCTCAGTATGCGCTGGTGCTACAACCACCCTTGCCGGCTCCATAGCAGGCGGCACATTTGCCAGCAGCGATGGCTCCATAGCCACAGTGGGCGTATCAAACGGTGTTGTAACAGGTGCTTCAGCAGGTACTGCAACTATCACCTACACACTGAGCACAGGATGCACCAACGTAAGAACGGTAACTGTCAACGGCGTACCTCCTATAGTTGGCGCAGGTTCACTTTGTGTCGGCAATTCAGCTACATTAACTAACTCTACTTCAGGCGGCACATGGAGCAGCACCAATGGTGCTGTGGCTACCATTGGCGCCTCATCGGGTGTGCTATCGGCCATTAGTGCAGGCACGGCCACTATTAGCTACCTGCTTCCATCGGGCTGTGCTACAACAGCCGTAGTTACCGTAAATGCAAATCCTGCTGGCATTACCGGCACACTCAGCGTATGCGCAGGTTCTTCCACATCTCTAGCCAGCGCCACAGCGGGCGGCACATGGAATACCAGCAATGGCAGCATTGCCACCATCGGGCCATCTTCAGGTGTCGCGGCAGGCGTTGCGGCAGGCACGGCTACTATCTCTTATTCATTATCTACCGGCTGTCTTACTACCTCGGTTATTAGCGTCAATGCATCTCCGGCTGCCATCACCGGCAGTGCGGCTATCTGCACCGGCGTTTCTACCACCCTTGCCAGCACCTCCACAGGCGGCACCTGGACAAGCAGCAACACATCGGTAGCCACCGCCGGCGCATCATCCGGCATTGTTACCGGCGCAGGCGTTGGCACAGCGGCCATCACTTATACATTACCGGGCGGCTGCTTCGCCACCCGCGTAGTTACCGTCAACAGTGCTCCCGGCGCCGTAATGGGATCTCTCGCTGTCTGCCTTACTACTACATCTACTTTAAGCAACTCAAGCACCGGCGGCACCTGGGTGAGCGATAATACTGCGATCGCCCTCATAGGCTCCTCTTCCGGACTTGTTTCCCCGGTTGCGGCAGGCACTGCAAATGTCACTTACTCACTCGCAGCAGGCTGTGTTGCTACTGCCGTGGTCACGGTTAATCCGTTACCGGCTGTCATTGGCGGCACGCAGAGTGTTTGTGTAGGCGCTACCACTACCCTCAGCAATACATCACCGGGTGGCACATGGGCCAGCAGCACGGGCAATGCTACTATCTCTGCAGGTGGCGTGGTTTCGGGTATTACTGCGGGCACATCTATGATCACTTATACATTGCCTACAGGCTGCATCCGCACAGCAGCGGTAACGGTCAACGGTACACCATCTGCGATCACAGGCACCCCTGCATTCTGCGTAGGTGCTACCACCACACTGGCCAGCACCACCGGCGGCGGCACATGGAGCAGCACTAATACTGCTGTTGCCACTATTGGCTCCACTTCAGGTATCGCTACAGGCATGGCGGCAGGTACAGTTACTATCTCCTATATTGTTACCGCCACGGGCTGCTTTACGACTACCGTTGTCACAGTCAACGCACTTCCCGCTGCCATTTCAGGCAGTAGTGCAGTATGCGTGGGCTCTGCCATTACACTAAGCAATGCTACCACTGGTGGCACATGGAGCGGCAGTAATGCCAATGTTACAGTTGGCGCGGGCGGCGATATCACGGGCGTTACCGCAGGAACCGTTACTATTACTTATATGCTGTCTACAGGCTGTATGGCCACTACGGTGCTCACGGTCAATCCGCTGCCTGCTGCCCTGGTTACAGGGGGCACAGTATGCGTAGGCGCTACATCTTCAATATTGGCGCCTACGGGCGGCGGCACATGGAGCAGCTCAGCCACATCCGTTGCATCAGTAAGCAGCGCAGGTGTAGTTACCGGCAATACAGCGGGCACCGCTACTATTACTTACGCACTGCCTACAGGCTGCGCGCGCACTACCGTAATGACGGTTAATTCGCTCCCTGCCGCTAACACAGGCTCGGCTACCGTATGCGCAGGGTCAACAACAACACTTTCGAATACTACAGGCGGCGGCACATGGACCAGCGGCAGCACATCTGTTGCTTCTGTAGATATGGGCAGCGGTGTTGTTACCGGTGTTGCTTCAGGCACCAGCAGGATCTCTTACATACTGCCTACAGGCTGTGCTGCATCTACTATCGTTACTGTAAATCCCCTGCCGAATGCGGGCGTTATTTCAGGCCCGGTAAGTGTATGCGTGGGCAATACTGCCGCGCTCTCTAACGCTGCCACCGGCGGCACATGGAGCAGCAGCAGCACGGCCATAGCCACTGTATCATCTTCAGGCGTGGTTACCGGCATGTCTGCTGGGTTGGTTACTATTACTTATACAGCTTCTAATTCCTGCGGCACTGCAATTGCTACCAAGAGCATGACGGTCACCATTACGGCATCTGCTGGTGTTATCTCAGGCAGCACCGCTATTTGTGTGGGCGTTCCTTCTACGCTCTCCAGCACAGCAGGTGGCGGCACATGGACCAGCAGCAACACTGCTGTGGCATCTGTTACTTCGGCTACAGGTATCATCACAGGTATGACTTCAGGTACTGCTACTATTTCTTACTCAGTTACCGGCAGCTGCGGCTCAGCTACTGCTACAACTGTAGTTACAGTTAGCCCGGCTCCGGCCGCTATATCAGGCCCCTCAACGGTTTGCCTCGGTTCAGGCGTTGCCCTTTCCAATACGGGCGGCGGCACATGGATGAGCTCTGATGCGGGCGTTGCTACTGTAGGCTCTTCTACAGGTGTTGTTACTGGTATCGCCACAGGCACGGTAATCATCACTTATACACTGCCCGGCGGTTGCCAAACCACCCGCAGTATGACGGTGAACCCGGTGCCTACAATAGTTACCGGCACTTTCAATACTTGCCTGGGCACTACGGTTACACTGGCCAATGCTACTCCCGGCGGCACATTTAGCAGCACCAATACAGCGGTTGCTTCTATCGGCGCTACTTCGGGCGTGGTTACCGGCATGCTCTCAGGTACTACCACGATCAGCTACACTATACCATCAGGCTGCGCGGCTACAGCTATCATGACTATCGATGTTACCCCCGCGCCTGTCACCGGTATCACACATGTGTGTGCCGGCAACTCCACTACCCTTGCCAATGGCACTCCGGGTGGCACATGGAGCAGCAGCGACCTCGTAGTAGCCTCGGCTGCCATGGGCACAGGTGTTATCACCGGCGTTTCTGCGGGCACTAGTACAATAAGCTATGTATTGCCTACAGGCTGTTTCCGCAATATAACGCTGACGGTAGATCCGCTTCCGGGCGCTATCGCTGGCAGCACAGTAGTATGCGAGGGTGCCAGCGTCACCGTAAGCAATCCCGATGGTGGCGGCACATGGAGCACATCTGCAACTACTGTTGCTTCTGTCGGCTCAGCTTCCGGTATACTTTCAGGAGTAGCTGCCGGCACTGCCACGCTTACTTACACGCTGCCTACTGGCTGTATCGCTTTGCGTACAGTTACCGTAAATCTTTCTCCTGCGGCTATCACAGGCTCACCAAGCATTTGCCTGGGCTCGGCTACAACGCTGGGCAACGTCACCATAGGCGGCACATGGAGCAGCACTAACCCTGCGGTAGCGGTGGTTGTTTCCACTTCAGGCGTTGTTGCGCCGGTAAGCCTGGGCACTGCTACTATATCTTATACCATCAGCTCAGGTTGCAGCCGCACGCTGGCCGCAACGGTCAATGCGGTACCTCCGGCTATAGGCGGCGCATCTTCGGTTTGCGTAGGCCAGTCGGTAACCCTTACCAACGCTATTGGCGGTGGTGTATGGACAACTGCTTCATCAGGTGTTGCAGTTACGGCTACTTTAGGCTCTGTGCTCGGTATTACCCCGGGTACATCTATGGTTACCTATACACTGCCTACAGGCTGCCTTACTACCATTACTTTACCGGTCAATGTATCGCCGTCCGCAATAATCGGCGGTCCCGGCATCTGCGAGGGCAGCACGGCAACACTTTCTAATACAGTTATCGGCGGCACATGGGCGAGCAGCAATACTGCAATAGCGCCTGTAGGTACAGTATCGGGCATCGTAGTTGGCACCGCGTTGGGCACATCCGCTATTACATACACGCTGCCTACAGGCTGCATGGCTATGCTCACTCTTAGCGTCAATGCAGTACCCGCAGCTATCACCGGCACAGCCAGCATTTGCCCCGGCACTACTACAACGCTTGGCAGTGCTACAGTTGGTGGCTCGTGGAGCAGCAGCGCAGGCAGTATAGCTACGGTAGGCTCCACTGGTATCGTGTCTGGTCTTACACCGGGTGTTGCTACTATTACTTACGCTATGCCATGGGGCTGCAGCGCTATATTGCCGGTGACGGTCAATGCGTTGCCGGTAGCAGGTACTATCACCGGCCTTACTTCGGTATGTGCAGGTGCATCTATCACACTTACTGATCCGGTGCCCGGCGGCGTATGGAGTGTTTCTAATGCAAGCGCTACTATCACAGCAGGCTCAGGCATCTTAACAGGTGTAGCAGGCGGCCTCGATACAATAAGGTACTCCGTTACCAATGCCTGCGGCACAGCCACGGCCACTTACTGGGTCGTTGTTAATCCGCTGCCAAACCCCGGCACTATATCCGGTGTTATGAGTGTTTGCGCAGGCGTTACATCGCTGCTGTCAAATAGCGCGGGCGGTGGCACATGGTCTGTCAGCAATGCTAACGCTACTATCTCCGGTGCAGGAATGATCACAGGTGTTAGTGCAGGCACAGCTACCGTATCATATACTGTCAGCAATGTATGCGGCTCAGCCGTATCTACAGCGTTGATCACGGTGATGCCGGCAGCCAATGCAGGCTTCATTACCGGCCCCGACACCGTATGCCAGGGCGATGCCATTCACCTGGAATCTTCAGGCACAGGCGGCGTATGGATAGCCAGCAATACCAATGCAACCGTTGTTGCCGGCCACGTGGTGGGCGTGCACGGTGGCCTGGTAGACATCATGTACATTGTTATGAACAGCTGCAGCGTAGACACATCGTCCCGCCGTGTGTATGTGAAGTCGCCTGAGGAGTGCTTCCTCCAGGTCGATCCCGCTGTTGTCAGCAATGGTTCACTGAGCATCTATCCTAATCCTGCTTCCGGCTCGTTTATCGTTGAGCTTCCCGTAGGTATCGTTAGTGGTGAGATCGTTGTTTCAGACGTAACAGGAAAAACTATCAGCTCAGTATCCGTACAAGGCAGCAATGGCAATAAAGTAGTGTTCAATATTCCGGACATAGCATCGGGCACTTACTTCGTTCGCGTTGATACCGCTGGTAAGGTATACAGGGAGAAGATCGTTATTATAAAATAAGCTGTTTTTGCAGCTGGTAAAAAGATACCCCTTGTAAAAAAGGGGTATCTTTTTTGGAACGATAACAGAGTAAGTTAGCCAGCATGGCGCAGTTATTTTTGTTTTTTTCAAGGCCGCTAGGTCTGCGAATAGTGAGCCTATTTAAAGATCTGGCAACGCCGGAAAAAAGAAAAAGAACAAGCCAGGATGCCTAAGTTATTTTGTTATCGTTCCCTATCTTTACCGTAATTGATGTAAATTTTCAAATAGTGTTATGAAAAAACGTATTATACTTTCTTTTTTACTGCTCACATCGCTCTGTAAGGCCGATCTCCTGCATGCCCAATATATTTCTACAGTTGTTGGTAATGGAGTTGGCGCGGGCACCGGAACCGGCACCTACACCGGCGACGGCGGCCTTGCCATCAATGCAGGGCTTTTCGGCCTCACGACTATAGCCTTCGATGCAGCAGGCAATATGTACATTGCAGATCAGAATAATAATGCCGTCCGCAAAGTAAATACCTCCGGGGTCATCACCACAATAGCCGGCAAAGGTGTTGCCGGGTACAGCGGCGATGATACACTTGGTGTAGCAGCCATGCTCAATAAGCCATATGGCGTAGCGGTAGACTACATGGGCAATGTATACATATCCGACAATGGCAACAACGTTATCCGCAAGGTCAACTCAGCTGGCATCATTACCACCTTTGCAGGTACAGGCGTTGCCGGTTACAGCGGCGATATGGGCCCGGCAAATATGGCCCGGTTAAAGGGCCCGCAAGGCCTTGCTGTCGATGGCTCAGGCAATCTCTACATAGCCGACGCAGACAACCATGTGGTACGCAAGATAAGCACCACCGGTGCTATAGCCACCATCGCCGGCACGGGCACACCCGGTTATAGCGGCAACGGCGGACCGGCAACAGCAGCGGCATTGCATTATCCTACAGCCGTTGCGTTCGACATTTTCGGTAATTTATACATCACCGACTACCTCAACAATGTGGTACGTAAGGTAAGCACATCGGGCACTATTACTACAGTAGCGGGCACCGGCGTTATGGGCCTCAGCGGCGATGGCGGCGCAGCTACTGCTGCAAAGCTCCATTATCCTTCCGGCGTTAGCATAGATGGCGCACGCAATGTATACATAGCCGATCAGGGTAATAACGCAGTAAGAAGGGTGGACAGCAACGGCATCATCACCAACTTTGCAGGCACGCATACCAACGGCTATACCGGCAATGGCGGCCTCGCCACCAACGCCCAGCTCAGCTCCCCTAAATCAGTTCATGCAGACGGGTGGGGCCGGGTATATATTGTAGACTACGACAACAACGTTGTACGTGTGGTAGCATCTTCGGCGACTATAAACGGCGTTTCGTCGGTTACGGCTACACCTGCTATTGTCTATCCCAATCCTTCTGCAGACGGCACATTCACAATACGCATGCAGCAGCACGGTAGCTACACAGCCACCCTCACAGATGTATTGGGCAATGTCATTACAACTGTTGAAGGCGACGGCACTACTGCTACTATAAATGGGGGCCAGTTGCCATCAGGCAACTACTTCATTTCGGTAGCATCGGCATCTGGCGTTTATCGCACGCAAGTAGCAGTTATCAGGTGATCTTCGTGACAGATTTATAATAGAAAAACGCCGGCATCACCGGCGTTTTTCTATTATAATGAGTGTACTTCTACCAAAGATGCACACGCAGGCTGTCTGCGAGGTACATTTTATCCCCGGCTTCCCGCCGTTGTTGGCGTCCCCGCCAACAACCCTCGCGCTGGTCCGGTACTACAGGTACTTAAACATATCTAATGCTAAGCACAACCTACCACAGATGCACTCTCAGGCTATCCGCCAGTACATTTCCCGCCGTTGTTGGCGTCCCCGCCAACAACCCTCGCGCTGGTCCGGTACTAC
>JAZKFF010000013.1:48719-55940 GCA_040386555.1 Bacteroidota bacterium
CCCTGTTTTGTGCGGGTGAGTGTACATCTGTCTTCAGCATATCGGCAATGCGCTCTTGCCGCAGCTGCATCATCCACCCCAGTGAGTAACCCAGGAAAAATCGCTGCAGCGGTGTTAGGCCATGTATCTTTTCGCCCTTCTTATAAGTTTCTGTTTGTTTAAAGGCATCGAGCCCTATCAGTATACCGCCCAGGTCGGCAAGGTTCTCGCCCAGTGTGGCCTTACCGTTTATATGCAGCGTATCCAGCGGCATCATACGGTTAAATTGCTGCACCAGCACATCAGCCCGCTTGCTGAATTGCACCGTGTCGGCAAGTGCCCACCAGTTGGCCAGGTTACCTTTTTCATCAAATTTTCTTCCCTGGTCATCAAATCCATGCGTTATCTCGTGGCCTACTGTCGATGCCCCTGTGTAGCCATATACCACCGCATCATCCAGCTCTTCGTCGCGGTATCCCGGCACCGTCATCATTGCAGCAGGCAGCACTATCTCGTTGTTCGATTCGTTGTAGTAAGCATTGTAAGTTTGCGGTGTCATGCTCCACTCATTGCGGTCTACTGGCTTGCCTAGCTTATCAAGGTAGTAGTTGGTCCACCACTGGTTAGAGCGCATCATGTTTAGCGCGAATGGCCCGCGGTCTATTTTAAGGGTAGAGTAGTCTTTCCACTTATCCGGGTAGCCTACTTTTTTAGTAATAGCGGCCAGCTTGCGCATTGCTTTTTGCTTGGTGGTGTCATTCATCCAGTCCAGCTTTTCTATACGTGCCTTGTATGCGTCACGCACATGCTCCACCATAGTCTCATACCGCTCCTTAGCCTTGGCGCCAAAAAACTCTTTTACAAACAGCTGCCCCAGTGCTTCTCCTATTGCAGCCTCTTCAGCATCCAGCGCCCTTCTCCACCTCGGCCGCAGTTGCTGCGCGCCGCGTATTCTTTTCGAATAGAATTCAAAATTCGCATTCACAAATGGCGAGCTCAGGTATGGTGCATACGTGGTCAGCAGGTGGAAGGTGAGATAGTCCTTCACTGTTTGCATATCAGCTGTGCTCAGCAATTTATCCAGCGCCCTGAAAAATTCGGGCTGCCCCACCAGCACGCTGTCTACATGCTTCACGCCCAGCGCTTGCATATATTTCGCCAGGTCGGTCGACGGTGATAATTTTTTGAGGTCAGCTATCGCAAATTTATTATAGTTAGCATAAGGGTCGCGCATGTCCTCCAATTTCCGCGATGCTTTTGCAAGGCTGGTCTCCAGCGCTATTATAGCGCTGGCTTTCTTAGCGGCAGTTGTAGTATCAATACCGGTTAGCTGCAGCATTGTAGCTATGAATGCCGGGTAAGCGTTCCTTATAGCCGCTGTTCTGCCGTCTGTGTTGAAGTAATACTCCTTGTTAGGAAGGCCCAGCCCGCCCTGCATCAGCGAGTAGGCATATACATCGCTATGCATTGGGTCTTGCTCCACGCCATCTTCAAAAAACACATTGCATCCGTAGCCGTGCATACGCACCATTTGCTGTAGCAGCGCTTCTTTATCCTGTATCGCGGCTATCTTAGCCAGTTCTTCATTCAGCGGAGCTACTCCGTTTTTTTCTATACCCACAGTATCGGTCGCGCTATACCAGAAGTCGCCTATCTGCTGCGTAGTGCCGCTCTTGGCGCCCTTTACCAATGCGTCTTCATTTATCTTCAGTAGCTTTTGATGCAGCTCTTTTTGCACCAGCTCGCCTATGCCCCATGTTGTTTCATCTCGGGGTATAGGGTTGTTTTTTATCCACCCGCCATTGGCATACGAGAAGAAATCATCGCCGGGCTTTATCGTAGTATCCATATGGGCCACCAGCACATCCGGCTTGTTGTCGGCCTTTTTTTCGCCTTGGTTACAGGCTGCGATCGCAATAGCAGCAATAGCTGCAGCAAGCACTTTCTTTGTCATTTAAAGCAATTATTTGCCTTAAAAGTAGCCTGTTTTTCTTTTTGCTCTCTTTTTCTTTTCGGGGGAGCAGGCAGGGTCACACATTTCATTTTCACTTGTATACCTGGCGTGTTTAGCCAAATCACCACTATGGTGAAAAGCTTACCTGTAGGGACCCCCGGGGGACAGAAGCACCGTTGCAGCCCTGGGGCAGATTGCTTACCCTTGCGCGCCATTTCAGCAGCTATAGTGGGTGATATTTAAAATACTTTTAAAAAAAATTTGTTTTTGTTAAGTCAATATTTACTTTTGCCACGTACATATTGTTAGCAACGGGTTAACAATTTAGATTAAAATGACTTCGTATTCGCTTGTTGAAAGAACTGGACGAAAATATTTTTATCAAAATTTGTTTTTTAAAAGTTAACGGCTATCTTTGTTAAAACTTAATTTTCTTAGCATGTTGTTAACATCTTTTGATTTAATGAATGCAATTTGTTTAGGGTGTTGGATTGATAGGATTTACGATAACAGATCAGCGATAAGAGAGCACAGCAAACAGCTACCGAAAGAAGAACCAAAAACAAATCATAGCTCCGGGCCTATATTATTAGTTGCCAGCTCGTAGCAAGACACACGGAAAAACGGTAAGCGCAGCAAAACAAAACATATAACTATTATAAATCACTTTTTAGCATGACAAGTAATTCCCAAATATACACGCTGCAGTCTCGCAGCACCACGATTAGGACGGTTAAAAATCACCTGATCGCTTCTTTCGGGAATTACCTGGACTAAAGAGGAAAACAACGCAAGGTATCCGGACGGCTGTCCGAATATTTTTGTCTCTAATATATAGTAATTATTTTCATTTGTTATTTAGAAGTTACCAAATAGGCCTCCAAACATAAAGTACCCTCTTAGTCGCTAATGCTACAGTAAATAAAAAAAACACAATCTCTCATTCTCAAACAACAACGTTATGAAAAACTTTATTCTTTTAATCTTGCTTTGCAGCGTAGGAATACCAGCGTTCGCTTTAAGGGTTTATGCTCCGAACACGAGCAGATCTGTGTCGGGCGGTAGCACCGGATGCCAGGGTGCAACTATCTCGGCTATCCGGTTTAGTTTCAACAATTGCAGTGCCGGTTCTGGTACGCGAACAGCTACGCCGATAACAGTAAGCTGGTATCAAAACACAGTTAACTCCACTTCAGGAGGAACGCTGGTTAGCACTTCGATCACTACCACAGGCACCAGTAGCACCAAAACTGTTACTTATGTGCCTTCTTCTGCCACAATCGGAGAATCGTATTATTACTGTGTTGTAACTTTTGATGGCTCTGGTACGTGTAATACATCAGGCACTGTAACAAGTGCTACCACAAGAAAAATAACAATAAAAGGAATTCCGGCGCCCATCACAGGGTCGCCTACTCTGGTTTGTGTAGGTTCACAAACAACTTTGAGCAACACTACATTATATGGTACATGGAGCAGCAGCAGCACGGCAAGGGCTACTGTTGGTTTAACAACAGGAATAGTTACGGGCGTAGGCAACGGTAATGTGTCTATACGGTACAGGACAGGATGCGGCGCCACGGCAACAAGAACAGTAACTGCAGTTGCTACAGTAGCAACGATCACAGGTACGGCATCGGTGTGCGAGGGCGCAGTAACCACGCTGGCATCAACTACGAAAACAGGAACATGGATAAGCAGCAATACTTCAGTAGCAACTATCGATCCTGCCTCAGGTGTTGTTAGCGGCCTTTCGGCAGGTACGTCTACAATAACATATACTGTATGGTGCGGGTTGAATACAACCCGCGTGGTAACAGTGAACGCGCAGCCTGCTGCCATCGGCGGATCACTTTCCGTATGCCGCACTTCTACAACTTCTCTTACTAACTCAGTTTCTGGCGGCACATGGAGCAGCAGCGCTTCAACGATTGCATCTGTGGGCTCGGCTACAGGCGTAGTGAACGGTATAGCCGTTGGCACCGCGCGCATCACATATTCAAGGAATGCATGTCGTGCAATATCGATTGTTTCCGTTAATACAGCATCGGCAGGTACCATATCCGGAGTATCTACAGCATGCCTCGGTCAGACAAGCACTTTATCAAATTCAGTATCCGGTGGCTTTTGGACAACCAGCGATGCAGGTATAGCTTCGATAGAAGGCGCTACAGGCGTGTTTACAGGTAACTCAGCCGGGGTAGCTACCATCAGCTACTCTACAGGTTGCGGCGCAACGGCAACTCGCGAAGTTACTGTAGTTACCACACCGGCTCCTATTGTAGGCGCTACAACTGTTTGTACAGGCGGCACTGCAACCCTCACATCATCTGCCGGCACCGGTGAGTGGTCGAGCAGCAATGATGCAATTGCTGCTATAGGAAGCACAACTGGCATTATATCGGGCATTGCATCAGGCACTGCTTCTATAACTTACAATGAAGGCCTTTGCTCAATAAATTCGGTGGTTACAGTTCTGGCTACACCTGCAGTAATTACAGGCCCTGCGGCTATTTGCCTTGGTGAAGTTACAACGCTGAGCAATGCAGTGGAGTTTGGTACATGGACCAGTGGCAGTCTTTCTGTAGCAACCATCGGCTCAACTACCGGTGAGGTTACGGGCATCGCTGCAGGTACTGCATATATCACATATACCACTGGTTGCGGCGCACCATCTACTACTACTTTTACCGTAAACGTGACACCTGGAGCTATCATCGGCCTTAACGATGTTTGTTCCGGTGCAGCAATAACTTTATCAAACTCCGTTAACGGCGGTGCATGGACAAGCGCAGATCCTTCGGTTGCCTCTGTATCATCAGCGGGTGTGGTTACGGGTATAGGCGACGGTAATGTAACGGTTACTTATACTATAGGAAGCTGCATGGCTACTACAGATATAACAGTAGGTGCAGCTCCCGATCCGGGTACTATTTCCGGTGCCGCTTCGGTTTGTGAAGATGCCATCACTACATTCAGTACTTCCGGCGACGCTGGTGGCGACTGGACTACAAGCAACGGGCTTATTGCAACCGTTGATGACGCCGGTAATATACTGGGGGAATCAGGCGGCGAGGCTACAATTACTTATACAGCAATAAATACTTGCGGCTTTGCAAGCGCTACCCGCACAATAACAGTTATCGCACTCCCCGCAGTTGATGAGATCACCGGCACCATGGCATTTTGCGATGGTACTTCGGTTACCCTCAGCAATGCTGTAAGCGGTGGCGTATGGACAAGCTCTACCACCAGCAATGCTACAGTAAGCAGTGCCGGTGTTGTAACTGCGGTATCATCAGGTACGTCTAATATCACTTACACATTAACTAACTCATGTGCCGCAGACTACGACGTAGCAACTGTTACGGTCAATGCAAACCCTGCTGCCGTCAGCGGTGCAACTTCTGTTTGCGTAGGTTCAGCTACCGCATTTACTAACGCTACTTCAGGCGGCACATGGAGCAGCAGTAATTCTTCTGTTGCTTCGGTAGGCACATCAGGCAGCGTTTCTGGTGTGGCTGCAGGCAATGCTACAATAACATATACATTGTCGACAGGATGTTTAGCTGTGAAAGGTATCACTGTAAACGCGCTTCCTGCTTCGATCACCGGTACTGCCGCAGTTTGCATCGGTTTGAATACTACATTGAACAACGCAACATCAGGCGGCACATGGAGCAGCAGCAGCACATCTGTTGCTACTGTAGGTTCTGCAAATGGTGTGGTTACAGGTGTTGCGGCAGGGGTTGCAACAATTAGCTACAATCTCGCTACCGGCTGCCGTTCTACAATGGTAGTAACGGTTAACGCTAACCCAGCCGCAATAGGCGGTACAGCTGTAGTATGCGAAGCGGCAACAACTACGTTGACCAATGCTACTACCGGCGGTGCCTGGAGCAGCAGCAATACTGCTACAGCTACTGTAGGTGCTACCGGTATCGTTACAGGGGTTAACTCGGGCAATGCAACTATCACATACACGCTTGGCACTGGCTGCCTTGCTACAAGAGTAGTTACAGTAAACAACACACCTGATGCCATCGGCGGAACAACTTCGGTTTGTATAGGCCTCACAACTTCACTTACCAATGCTACTGCCGGCGGCACATGGGCCAGCAGCAACACAGCAGTTGCTACTATAGGTTCTGCAACAGGTGTTGCTACCGGTGTTGCCGCAGGTAACGCTACAATAAGCTATACTCTTGCTACAGGTTGCCGCGTTACAGCTATATTGACAACAAATGCAAATCCTGCTGCTATCACAGGTACTGCATCAGTTTGCCCGCTGCTTACTACAACTTTAGCTGACGCCACTACTGGCGGCGCATGGAGCAGCAGCAACACTGCTGTCGCTACAGTTGGCACCAACGGTATTGTTACCGGTGTTGCTTCCGGCAATGCTACTATAACATATACATTAGCTACAAGCTGCATTGCTACACGCATCCTTACAGTTACTACCGCACCGGCTGCTATCAGCGGTTCATCATCATTATGCACCGGCAATACCACGCTGTTTACAGATGCTACTATTGGCGGCACATGGGCCAGCAGCAACGCATCAGTTGCCTCGGTTAACTCTACTACCGGCCTGGTAAGTGGTGTAGCTGCGGGTAATGCTACTATCACTTACAGGATCACAACTTCAGGTTGCATCGCGCTCAAGGCGGTTACAGTGAATGCATCGGCATCAGCAGGTACTATCACAGGTACTGCTTCGGTATGTGCTGGTTCAACTACTAATCTTTCTAACGCTACAGGCGGCGGTGCATGGAGCAGCTCAAACACGAGCGTTGCTACAGTTAACGCTTCGGGTGTTGTTGCAGGTGTAGCAGCAGGCAATGCTACTATATCTTATACAGTTACCAATGGCTGCGGATCAACTACTACTACAGCAACTGCTACAGTTAACCCACTGCCAACAGCAGGTACTATCACAGGTACTGCTTCGGTATGTGCTGGTTCAACTACTAATCTTTCTAACGCTACAGGCGGCGGTGCATGGAGCAGCTCAAACACGAGCGTTGCTACAGTTAACGCTTCGGGTGTTGTTGCAGGTGTAGCAGCAGGCAATGCTACTATATCTTATACAGTTACCAATGGCTGCGGATCAGCTACTGCTACGGAAGTTGCTACAGTTAACCCACTGCCAACAGCAGGTACTATCACAGGTACTGCTTCGGTATGTGCTGGTTCAACTACTAATCTTTCTAACGCTACAGGCGGCGGTGCATGGAGCAGCTCAAACACGAGCGTTGCTACAGTTAACGCTTCGGGTGTTGTTG
>JAZKFF010000013.1:56040-62478 GCA_040386555.1 Bacteroidota bacterium
TTAACGCTTCGGGTGTTGTTGCAGGTGTAGCAGCAGGCAATGCTACTATATCTTACACAGTTACTAACGGTTGCGGTTCTGCTGCTGCTACAGCAGTTGCTACGGTTAACGCGCTGCCATCAGCTGGCACTATCACCGGCGCTGCTACCGCATGCACTGGTGCTACTGCTAATCTTTCAACTTCAGGTTCTGGTGGCGCATGGAGCACCTCAAACACGAGTGTTGCTACAATCAATGCATCAGGTGTTGTCACCGGTGTTGCATCAGGCAATGTCACTATATCTTACACAGTCTCTAACGGCTGCGGCACTGCTACTGCCACAAAGGCAATGACAGTGAACACAACGCCATCACTTGGCTCAATAACAGGTACCGCTACTGTTTGCATAGGCGGTACGTCAGCCCTTGCTAATGCTACAGGCGGTGGCGCATGGTACAGCACAAACACGAGCGTAGCTACTGTCAGCAGCGCAGGTGTGGTAACCGGCATTGCAACAGGCAACGCTACTATATCATACGTTATTGCTAACGCTTGCGGTTCATCAGCTGCTACGCTTGTAGTATCAGTAAATGGTACTTCTTCAGCGCCTGTTACCGGCACATTGTCAGTATGCCCCGGCACTACTACTACTTTGGCCAACGCAGTTTCTGGTGGCACATGGTCTAGCAGCAATGCTTCAATAGCAAGCATCAATGCTACCTCAGGTGTGGTTACAGGTATGGCTGCAGGTACTGCAAATATTACTTACACACTCGGCGGCGGCTGCAGGGTTACTGCAGTAGCTACTGTCAACGCAGTTCCTCCCGCTATCTCAGGTACACTTACCATATGCATCGGTGCTACGTCATCGCTGAGCAATGCAGTATCTGGCGGTACATGGGCCAGCAATAACACTTCAATTGCTACTGCCGATGCTGCATCAGGTGTTATCACAGCAGTTGCTAACGGCACTACGGCTATCACATACACCGCGCCTACAGGCTGCATCCGCATTGCAGTTGCAACGGTTAACCCGCTGCCTGCTCCTATCACTGGCGTAACTACAGTTTGCGTGGGTGCTACCACAGTGCTTAGCTGTCCTACTCCGGGCGGCGTGTCCTGGACAAGCGCTGATCCTTCTATAGCAACTATCGGCGCAAGCTCAGGTGTTGTTACAGGTATCTCTGCGGGTTCTTCAGCAGTAGCGGTTACCTACACACTTTCTTCAGGCTGTGTTCGGTCTACTACGGTAACGGTTAATGCACTACCAGCTGCCATCACCGGCTCACATACAGCATGCGTAGGTTCTGCAACAACTCTAGCCAGCGCCACAACCGGTGGTACATGGACTAGCAGCAATGCGGGTATCGCATCAGTTGGCTCTGCAACAGGTGCCGTTACAGGTATTGCCGCAGGCACAGTTAATGTTACTTACACTATTCCTACTTCATGCAGGGTTACTTACTCAGTAACAGTTAATCCAATAGCTGTCATCACTGGCCCGGCCAGCGTATGTGCGGGCGCTAATATCACATTAGGCAATGCATCTGCAGGCGGCACATGGAGCAGCAATGATGCAGCTTTGGCTACTGTTGGTTCATCTAATGGTGTAGTGAGCGGCCTATCAGCAGGTACTGTTGGTATCGTTTACACACTGCCTTCAGGTTGCACGCGTACAGCAAGCATCACAGTTAAAGCTTTACCAGGTTCAATACTCGGTACACGCATAGTTTGCGCAGGCGCTACTACTTCTTTGAGCAATGCTACAACAGGTGGCACATGGGCTTGCACGCCAACTTCTATAGCAACGGTCGCATCAACAACCGGTGTGGTTACAGGTGTAGCCGCAGGCGTTGCAAATGTCACTTACACTCCGGCTGGAGGCTGTTCTGTAGCCGCGCAGGTTACTACTAATCCGCTGCCTCCTGCTTCAACAGGTGCAACCGGCGTATGTATTGGCGCATCAAGCACTCTTAGCAACACTGCTCCGGCAGGTACATGGGCCAGCAGCAATACTGCGCTTGCAACAGTAGGTTCTGCTACTGGTATCATTTCTGGCGTTGCATCTGGTGTGGTAGCTATTTCTTACATTGTGCCTACGGGTTGCATTCGCTCTATGAATGTTTCGGTTAACTCACTGCCATCTGCTATTACAGGTACACTTGTTACATGCGTTGGCGGCACAACAGCCCTCAGCAACGCAACATCAGGCGGTGTATCATGGACCAGCAGCAACATTGCTGTAGCAACTATTGGCTCAGCAAGCGGCTTGGTTACAGGTGTGGCTGCCGGTACTGCTGCTGTTACTTACACAGTTAGCAGCGGCTGCAAGGCTACTGCCGTAGTAACGGTTAATGCAAGTGCTTCGGCTGGTACCATAAGCGGTTCTACCGGTGTATGCGCAGGCGCTACCACGGTTCTTTCAAGCACAGTTGCCGGTGGTACCTGGAGCAGCGCTAACAATGCTATCGCTACAGTTAACAGCGCAGGCGTAGTTACAGGTGTGGCTAATGGCAACACTGCAATATCTTATACTGTCACTACAAGCTGCGGTACAGCGTCTGCAACGGCAGCTGTCACTGTTAATCCGCTGCCATCTACTGTGTCTGGTTCATCAAGCGTATGCGTAGGTTCAACCATCGCACTCAGCGCTTCGGTAACAGGCGGCACATGGAGCAGCAGCAATACATCTGTAGCTACTATCGGTTCTAACACTGGTACGGTTACAGCGGTTACTGCCGGTACGGCAATAATGACATACTCAACGGGTTCGGGCTGCGTGGTTACTACTTTGGTCACCGCTAACCCTATGCCAGCTGCTATCACAGGCTCTACTATTATGTGTACTAGCCCTATCACACTCAGCGATGCGGTATCAGGTGGCACATGGGCCAGCAGCGATATCACCGTGGCTTCGGTTACGTCATCAGGTGTTGTTACAGGTTATGGTCCGGGCACAGCTACAGTCACTTACACACTTCCCGGCGGTTGCTTTGTTACAGCCGATGTAACTAACCCGCTCGCAGCAGTAACAGGTACCCCTAACACATCTGTTGGTCAGTCTACAATGCTCGCCGACAGCACTGCGGGCGGCACCTGGAGCAGCAGCGATAATGCTATCGCAACTGTTGATGCATCCGGCTATGTTACCGGTGTTGCGGTTGGTTCTGCACTCATATCTTATACATTGGGCTCTGGCTGTTCAAGGAACATGCTGATAACTATTTATCCTGCTATCGAAGGTATCACACAGGTATGTATCGGTCAGACTACTACACTCACGCACCCTATGCCGGGTGGCTTATGGAGCGCTTATGCTTCTACAGTGGTTGCAGGTCCTTCGGGCAGCGGCATCGTGACCGGTGTAACAACAGGTGCTTTCGTTATCACTTATTCTCTGCCTTCAGGCAACAAAATATACACTACGGTAACGGTTAACGCCCTGCCATCGAACATTACAGGTACGGCACGTGTTTGCCCCGGCACTTCAACTACGCTGAGCAATACTACTGCGTCAGGTGCGTGGAGCGTTGCCGATACGCTGATCGCTACAGTAAATGCAAGCGGCGTAGTTACGGGTGGTGCAGCTGGTTACACAAGTGTCAACTACACCATATCTGGTACGGGTTGCATGAGGTCTGTAACGTTTACAGTTAACCCGCTGCCTGCAGCTATCACCGGTACTGCTACAGTATGTGTAGGCTCTATTTCTACACTCTACAATGCCACGGGTTCAGCGGTTGGTTTCTCTGGCAGCAATGCCGCTATTGCCAACGTTAACTCTCAGGGTTACATCACAGGCGTATCGGCAGGTACTATCACAGCTACTTACACATTAGGTACTGGTTGTACTACTACAACTACTGTTACTGTAAATCCTCAGCCGGCCGCTATCACAGGCTACGCTAAGGTTTGCCCAGGCACTGCTACAACACTCTCTTCAGCAACCCCGGGTGCCGTATGGAGCTCAGCTACTCCTGGCATGGCTTCTGTTGACGCAGACGGTGTGGTTACAGGTGTCACTGCGGGTACGGGCACTATCTCTTACACATACGCTGCTACCGGTTGCGCACGCTTTGCATATGTTACCGTTAACAACGCCCCGGCTGCTATCGCAGGTAATCCAAACGCTTGCTTCGGTGGTACTACAACACTGTACAATGCAGGTGGCGGTGTGTGGACATCTTCAGACGCTACTGTTGCAAGCATCGGCTCTGTTACGGGTATTGTTACGGGCAACACAGTTGGTACTGCTACTATAACTTACCTGGTCACTTCTATCGGTTCTGGTTGTATCAGCACTGTTAATGTTGCGGTGAATACTACTCCTGATGCGGGTTCTATTGCAGGTCCTGCTACCCTGGTAGGCACTGCAAGCATATCGCTCACTGCAAGTGTTGCAGGTGGCAACTGGGCCAGCAGCAATACAGGTGTAGCCACAGTGGCTGCTCCGGCAGGTTCTTCAGCAAGCACAGTTACTGGGGTTGCAGCGGGTGCTACAGTTATCACTTACGCAGTCAATAATGGTTGCGGAATGGCAGTAGTTACCAGGAGCGTATCAGTTACCGCTTCACGCGATGGTAACAGCACAGTAGCTGTTACTGACAACGCTGAGTATGTTATCTATCCTAACCCAAGCAACGGTGTATTCTTTGTAAAAGGTAATACAGGATCGGTAGCTAACGAAGAGCTTACGCTGGAAGTTACTGATATGCTGGGCCAGGTGGTTTACAGCGGCGGTATCAAGTCTGTAGGCGGTGTTATAAACGAACAGGTTGCCATTACAAACTCAATTGCAAATGGCATGTACATAATTAATTTGCGCAAAGGCAATGAAAATAGTGTTTTCCCTATCATGATTAAGCAATAAGCGACGAGAAATAACAGGCGGGTTGCCTTGAGAAAGCAACCCGCTATTTCTTCTGACTATTTCGATTTTAAATTTCATCCTTATAATAGTTTCATCACAATCTAAAACTTCATCTTATGCTGCTATTCATCACATACATGACAGTTAGAAAGTACCTCAGGCGTTACAGATTAACCAAGACCGTCCCGTCTCCAATTTAGTTTCCGGTTTCAGACACTGCATAAACTTCCCCGCACATCGCGGGGATTTTTTTTGTTTGGATGCCATTGGGCAAACAGAACGGGCTTAACGATTAGCCACCCGTAAACATGGAAGTAGGGGCGGGGCTTGCCCCCCCCGCCCTGCGCTACACCGGGCACCGTAATGGCCGGACCACTTGTTACTATTCTGGTGCCCTGCCGTTTGCTCAATAGCCCGGATGGCCTCAATAACAATAGCTACCGGCGTACCTGGAAGTAGGGCGGGCTTGCCCCCGCCCTGCACTACCACGGTCAACGTAATGGCCGGACCACTTGCTACGATGCTGGTGTCCTACCGTTCGCTCCATCGCCCGAACTGGCTTAACAACAATAGCCACCGGTGAAACCGGTGGGACAGGGACAACGACAGCCAACCCGGAGGGTTGAACAATTAAGGCAACTACGTTTTACACTCGAAGTAAAGAGTGTCTCACACCTTCGTATGCGGTGCACTTCGTCAAAACAGTAATGATGCAGAGTGCATCAAAATTTTATTAAAATGCATTGTGGAACAAGCGCCGATGCCGAAGGTATCGTATGTCATAACACAAGCTAGTACTTACAACATCGCCCGAATGGACTTAACAACAATAGCCACCGGCGTACCTGGAAGTAGGCGCGGGGCTTGCCCCGCCCTGCGCTACACCGGGCACCGTAATGGCCGAACCACTTGCTACTATTCTGGTGTCCCACCGTTCGCTCCATAGCCCGGATGGCCTCAATAACAATAGCTACCGGCGTACCTGGAAGTAGGGGCGGGGCTTGCCCCCGCCCTGCGCTACATAGAACAACGTATTGCCCGGATCACTTGCTACGATTCTGGTGTCCCACCGTTCGCTCTATAGCCCGAAAGGCCTTAACAACAATTGCCACTGGCGCACCCGGAAGTAGGGGCGGGGCTTGCCCCCGCCCTGAGCTACACCGAGTAATTTAATGGCCGCACCACTTGCTACGATTCTGGTGTCCTGCCGTTTGCTCCATAGCCCGAATGGGCTTAACAACAATAGCCACCGGCGTACCTGGAAGTAGGGGCGGGGCTTGCCCCCGCCCTGCGCTACATAGATCAACGTATTGCCCGGATCACTTGCTACTATTCTGGTGCCCTGCCGTTCGCTCTATAGCCCGGATGGCCTCAATAACAATAGCTACCGGCGTACCTGGAAGTACGGGCGGGGCTTGCACCCGCCCTACGCTACATAGGTCGACGTATTGCCCGGATCACTTGCTATGATTCTGGTGTCCTGCCGTTGCTCCATAGCCCGAATGGGCTTAACAACAATAGCTACCGGCGCACGCGGAAGTAGGGGCGGGGCTTGCCCCGCCCTGCGCTACACCGAGTAATTTAGTGG
>JAZKFF010000013.1:62578-73680 GCA_040386555.1 Bacteroidota bacterium
CCGGACCACTTGCTACGATGCTGGTGTCCTGCCGTTTGCTCCATAGCCCGAACGGCCTCAACAACAGTAGCCACCGGCCTACCTGGAAGTAGGGGCGGGGCTTGCCCCCGCCCTGCGCTACACCGAGTAATTTAATGGCCGGACCACTTGCTACGATGCTGGTGTCCTGCCGTTTGCTCCATAGCCCGAACGGGCTTAACAACAATAGCCACCGGTGAAACCGGTGGTACAGCGAATACAACACACAACCCGAAGGGTTGAACTTGCAACAGAAAGTCTTCTGGAATTAAAAGTTCTCCTGCTGGACCTTGAGCAACATCTCCTCCCGTGGTGAGCTTGTCGAACCAGGGGGAGGTCGGGAGGGGCCGGCCGGGAGGGGCTACTCCAAATCCGCCAGCATGGCCCTCGCGCGCTCATTACCGGGATGCTTCCGCAGCAGGTGCAGCAGCTTCTTCTTTGCCTTATCGGGCTGTTGATTATTATGGTACCACACTGCAAGGTTCACAAGGTTCTGCTCATAGTCAGGGTTCAATTGCTCCGCCCGTAGCAGGTGATCATAAGACATTGCATTGTTTCCTTGCTGCATGAAGATGTAGCCTAGGTTGGTATGCGCGCTTACGTGGTTGGGGTTCTCACTCGTCACGAATTCAAACACCTGCTGGGCCTCCGCTATCTTATTTAGGGAGAGCAGGCAGATGCCATACTTATTCTGGAAATCCATCGCATACTTCCATATTTCGGTTGCCCGCTTATACCACGGCAGCGCGCTGTCTGCATGGTCCAGCAGGTAATACGATTCGCCTATTCTATACGCGGCCCACGCGTCATTGATCGCGGCGGGCTGTAGCTTAGCTCCGTACGATATTACCCTGCTATGATCTCCCTTCAGAAAGTATACCCGCACATAATCCCGGTTCTGTTTCTTCTTTTCTTCTACGGCCTGCTGCAGATCCAGGTACTTCAACGCTGAGTCCAGCAAGTCGGCCGATGGCGTATACCGCTCATAAAATTCCATAAAGCTGCGCGCCGTAGTAATAGCATCCGGCTTGTCATTGTTGAAGCACTTCATCCCCAGGAACGCAGTGATCTTTTTCTGCAGCGAATCCGCCAGCGGGCGCTTACGTATAAAGTGATCTGTCACTGCCACGTGTGGTATGTCTATGCTGCCGTTGTGCGGCATATGGCAGGTCACGCAGTCATTATTTTTAGTTGCGCGTATCTGTGCCGTTTCCGTACACTGGTGCTGGCCTTGCGCATTGCCATGGCAGTTCTGGCAGGCGGTTAGGTATTGCTTTCGCGGGGTAAATTTCACGCTCACATGCGGATCATGGCAGGTGATGCAGCTCATCTTACCGCTCTCCAGGTAGCACGGGCTTTTCTTCATCCGCTCCACGTGCGATGCCATTATCATCTTATCCTGCGCGCCCTCATACTGCGGCATAAACACATTCATTACCTCAGATAGCTTCATGCCCGGGTGAAAGTCATAGAACGTCTTGCCATCATTCAGCACCGCTATTCCCTGCAGGTGGCAGCGCTGGCAAACGTTGTTTTGTAGCTCTGTAGATAACCTCCTTGGATTCACTATCGAGTAGTCCGGCCCTTTCGATGTGTCTATCGGTGTGCTGGTTTGGCGCTCTTGTACATGCAGGCTGCCCGGCCCATGGCATCGCTCGCAGTCGATGCCCGTCATTACCTTGGTATACTTGTTCTCGCTGTTGGCTACAAAGTCAGGATAGGCATTGTGGCAGCTCATGCACTCCAGCTGTATCAACCGCTGAAACCTGCTGCTGGCACCCTTCTCAAACCCCGGCGCGAGGTCCCACCGCTTACTCTGTGTGTAGAATGTTATCGGCGCCTGGAACAGGTAACCGTTTGTGCCAAATATATGCGAGTTGGTATGCTGCCCCGACCCTACAATGTAGTCCACCTTCTGTGTGCGCTTATGCACCGTATCACCTTCTTCCAGCCGGTACTCCATTATATAGAAGGAGTCATTCGTCCAGTAGGGCTTGTAGTAATAGTCCAGCGCCGAATCATAAACTATGGCGTGTGCAGGAGTAAAGTCAGCAGCAGACTTTTGCCTGGTGGCGTGACCAAACGATTGCCCCATCCCTGTCTGTATAAAAGTTTCATAGATGCTTTGGTGGCAGCCCTTGCACGTTTCCATACCCACATACTTTGCATTGGGGTCATACACATTCCTCCATGGCGATGTTTCGTGCGTTTCTTCTTCATCGCTGCTATCCTTCGGATTGGTGCAAAAGAACGCAGGCAAAGTAGCTGAGATCAGCACGATAATTACAACTATTTTTCGAGCCACTCCTGATATCATAAGGCTACCTGCCATGTATACTTTTTATCTTACGCGGTCTGTCTTTTGAATACTGTCGAATATCATTTTGTAGCTCCTTATGTAGCATCCATTGCTGCGCGGAAGGCAACTGTTTTATGACAGAAACAAGCTGTTCAAATGTGATATTTATAGCTACTAGCAAAGCGATCAGGGTATTTAACCAGAATAGAAAGATTTTGCCAAATTTACTTAAAACATTTTTAGGAAGTCGCTTGGGCTAATTATGTCAAATGCACGATACGGATGCATCACTAACAAGTCCTTATCTCCAGTAACAAGACAACGTGCTCCGGAAGTCACGGCCAATTCCAGAAATTTGTTGTCAGTCTGATCTCTGCAGTCTGCTATTTGAATTTTGACATCTATCAAAAAGCCTTCGCGCTCAAACCGTGTAATGGCTTCCGATCGTGCTGTCAGCGAGAGATACTTATCGAACTTTGGCCGAGAAAAAACTTGTACAAATTCGCTAAGAGTAGCACGGGAATAAGCGATGACACCCTTGGTCAAAGCTGTATCATATGCCAGTCTGTTTACAGAATTTGGAAGGAGGTGAGCACTGATCAGTGAGTTGGTATCAAACACGAAGATTTTAATCGTCCGCATGCAGCAGGTCGTTTAGGATTTCCGGGGTAAGACCATTTTTTTCTGCCTCTGCGCCAATTTCATCAAGAAAATTTTTGTAGTCTACTGCGCTTTCTGCATTTATTGCCTTTTTAAGCATGATGCTCACCAATTGGTTAAATTGTTGCTTATTCTCAGGACTGAATTTCTGATAAGCCTTTCCGGTAGCGTCATCAACTTCTAGCACTATCCTCTCCATGACGTTGTCTTAATAATTTTATTAAAATTACGAATTTATCAGATTACCTCATCAATGTCACATTCCCCTGGTGCTGCTCGCGCTGGCCGTCTTTAAACACCGCCTCTATGGTATATACAAAAACACCCGTTGGCTGCGGCACATCGTTGAATTTACCATCCCATCCGCGGCCCTCTACATTGTCGGTCGAGAAGATCAGCTGGCCCCAGCGGTTATATATTTCCATCTTGAACGCCGCAAGGCCTTTAGCCAGCAACGGCCTTGGGAAGAAGTAGTCATTCACGCCATCTCCGTTCGGGGTAAATACATTTGGTATGGCTATGTAGCAGTCCTGCTTCACTGTTACGCTATCCGTACTCGTGCAGCCGCCTATATTCACCGTTGCGTAGTACGTGCCGGGCGCTGTTATCACGGCCTGGCTGGTGGTAGAGCCTGTGCTCCACCTCCACTTAGCCTCCGGGTTACCGGCGTTTATCCGGTCTTCAAGATAGAAGGCTGTGCTGCCGGGGCATATCGCAGTATCCGGCCCCAGGTATAACGATGGATGATCGTGAATAGATATCGTTCTGCTCGCGCTGGTATCGGGGCAAGCCCTGTAAAAGGCTTCGAGGTTCACGGTAAATGTGCCTCCGTTCTCAAATGAGTGCGTCAGCGGATTTACATTATCTATTATGGTCCCATCGCCCAGTGTCCACCTATACCCGGTATTCCCCATTGTGGCAAATACGCCCGTAAACGTTGATGACAACCCATCGCAGAAAATAGAGTCGGTCACTGCTACGCTGATAGCGCTTATGGAATCCACCTCCAGCCTTATCGACACTGTATCATAGCATGGCACATAGTTACTCAGCGCCATCACTACATTATACACGCCGGTATTGGTATACACATGCGTCACATCCCTCGCTGTATCCTTTGTGCCGTCGCCAAAGTCCCAGCGATATTTCAGCAGGGTGCCTAGCGACGTATTGGTGAACACCACCGGCCTGTCCGTACATACAAAACTATCCGGCACCGCAGTAAATCCTGCTTTCACGATGTTGTTGATAGCAACAGTCTTAATGATACTGTCTACGCACATTGTATTGCTGATGATCAGCTTCACCGTATAGGTGCCGGGCAATGTATAGATATGCACGGGGTTGGTCAGCGTAGAGGTAGTGCTATCTCCAAAATCCCACACATAAGTAAGGTCACCAGCGGGGCTCGATGTGTTGGTGAACACAACAGTATCCGCTTCGCAATGCTCATGATTTACAAAGTTGAAACCCGGTATTATCGGTGGTGCATCCAGCGTCACCGGCCCCAGTGTATTGGACACGCATACGCCGCCTGTCCTCGCCACAAAGTCCGAATACAACCCTTCACACAAGCCCGTAAGCACAATGTTGCCTCCCGCACTTACAGTCGCCGGTATTGGTGTTTGTGCTACGCCGTTAAACTTGTAGTGGATAGTATCTACCTGCCCTGGGTATAAGCCATGCAGCGTGATAACGCCATCGCAGAACCCGCACTTGGTAGGATGCGTAAATGATATAGAACCCATCGTAAAGGGCGGCACGGTAAGGTTAGCCGGCCCCAATGTATTAGATATACATACGCCGCCTGTATGCGCTACGAAGTTATCATATAGCCCCGCGCACAATCCTGTAAACACCGCCTGGCTATCTGTGCCTATCAAAAATACTACCGGGGTTTGCGCCACGCCATCCTTGGTATAAGTGACGGTGTCCGTCTGCCCGGGGTGTAGCCCGTATAGCGTTATAGTTCCGGTGCAGATACCACAGTACGGTGGATTGGTAAAGCTTAGTGCCCGCATAGTAAATGGCGGCACTGTAAGATTAGCCGGTCCCAGTGTGTTAGATACACATACGCCCCCTGTCCTCGCTACAAAGTTGTCATACAGTCCTTCGCAAAGGCCCGTAAGCGTTATGGTACTGTCTGCCGCTACCACAAAGCTTAGCGGTGGCTGCGCTATGCCATTTTTTGTATAGTATATCGTATCTGTCTGCCCTGGGTACAGGCCCCATAGCTTTATAGTGCCGTTGCAGGTGCCGCAGTAGTCGGGATTTGTAAAAGTGAGCGCCCGCATGGTAAACGGCGGCACGGTAAGGTTAGCCGGCCCCAGTGTGTTCGATACGCAGATGCCGCCTGTGCGCGCTATAAAGTTGTCATACAGTCCCGCGCACAGTCCTGTTATCGTTATGGTGCTGTCTGCGCCTACTACAAATACCAGCGGAGTTTGGGGCACGCCGCCCTTGGTATAAGTAATGGTATCCGTCTGCCCCGGGAACAGGCCCCACAGCTTTATAGTGCCATTGCATATGCCGCAATAAGATGGGTTGGTAAATGTCAGCGCCCGCATAGTGAATGGTGGCACAGTAAGGGTCACCGGCCCCAGTGTATTAGATACGCAGACACCAGCGGTGCGCGCTATGAAGTTGCTGTATACACCTGCACAAAGCCCGCTTATCGTTACTATGCTGTCGGCTGCTATCGTCACCACCAACGGTGGCTGCGCAATACCATCTTTCAGGTAGGTGATAGTGTCTGTCTGTCCCGGGTGCAGGCCATATAGCTTTATAGTGCCATTGCATATGCCGCAGTACGATGGATTGGTGTAAGTAATGGTGCGCATGGTAAATGGAGGCACGGTAAGCGTCACTGGCCCCAGCACATTCGATACGCATACCCCCGCAGTCCGCGCCACAAAGTTCACATACAGTCCCTGGCACAGGCCGGTAATGGTGATGGTACTATCAGCTCCTACAAGTGCTGCCACCGGTGGCTGCGTTATACCGTCTTTAATGTAAGTTACCGTATCCCACTGCCCGGGGCGCAGTCCCCACAGCTTTATAGTGCCATTGCACAGGCCGCAATAAGTAGGGTTAGTGAAGGTGATGGCGCGCATGGTAAAGGGTGGCGCACTAAGCGTCACCGGCCCCAGCGAGTTCGATACACATGCACCCGCGGTGCGCGCTACAAAGTTTACGTATACACCCTGGCAGCGCCCGGTAATGGTCACGGTGCTATCGGGCCCTATAAAAGCTACCACCGGCGGCTGTGTTATCCCGTCTTTAATGTAGGTTATCGTATCCCACTGCCCTGGCCGCAGGCCCCACAGCTTTATAGTGCCATCGCAGGCGCCGCAGTAGGTGGGGTTGGTATAGGTCACTGCCCGCATGGTAAACGGTGGGTTCACCAGCGTGAATGGACCTATAGGTGCCGATATGCAATACCTGCCATACTTTACAGTAATGCTGCTGTATACCCCGGCTATAAGCCCGGTAATAGTAATAGTGCTGTCAGAGGCTACAGGCAAATACAGCGCAGGCTGCAATATGCCATTGCGATAGAACCTTATCGTATCGCTCGTACCGGGTATCAGGTGGTAGAGCTTTATGCTGCCATCGGTAGCGCCGCAATAGGTGGGCGATACAAATGTAGCCGTAGGCACTACTACCGCAGGTGCTGCCAGCGTCACCGGTATTGTGGCCTTGCAGCCGCTGCTGTTACGTATAGTTATATGGTAGCTCCCCGCAGGCAGGCTGTCAGTGAAAGCGGCCGATACGGAGGCGAAGGTCTGTATCGTATCATACGGTGCAGTAGCGTTCGATACTTTCACTGTAGTGAACCCGCCACCGCCGGGTATTATTGATATTGCAGCTTTGGCAAAGCAGTTGGCTGCCGATAGCAAGGTATAGCTAAGCGTTGGCTGTGGCAATATGGTGAGCGTGTAGGCTATGGTCTGTGTTGCTGCCAGCGGGCAGCTGCTGCTTTTATACGTTACAAAGAAGGTGTACGAACCCGGCGCTGTGCCGGTCGATGTCCATGCTATGGTGCAGTGCGGCGAGGGGGTGCCATTGCCAGTGGTGGTAAACGATAGGCCTGCCGGCAGGCCGCTCACAGTCACAGTGATATTAGTGGTGCCGGATGCCTCGTGCGGGTAAATGCTCATAGAGAATGGCCCGCTGTCCCTGCATATCCTGAAGTGCGTGCTATCTGTAATGGTGCCGTTAGTAGCCCCTGTAAGCCCGCCAGAGGGGGGGGTATAGGTACACGTTTGCACCAGGAAGGTCATCTCCCTCTGGCAGCTGCCTACGAAGTTGCCACCCCTGAATTCCCGTACATTATATACTACCAGCGACCGCTGCAGCGCATTCGGGTAAAAGTTGATCTGCCCCGTAGCCTGGTCGAAGAACTGCCAGGCCACAGCAAGCGGGTTGGTAGCAGTAAATGGCGATACATAAGTGACCGGCGGGCCGGCAGCCGAAGATGCCGTTCCGGCCTTACCAGCCACCAGGAAGAACCGAAGACTATCTGCGTTAGGGTCTACTGCGCCCGGGTTGTAGTTATTGTCATTATTAACGCAGAAGAACGGCGTAGGCAGGTTGGTGAATGTAGGGCTCGAGTTGGTAACAGTGGTATTATTCAGCGTATCTACCAGCTCTGTATATGATGTGCCCGAAATATTGGTGATCGAAGGCGCTCTTCCAGCTATAAAGCTGGTGGGATCCATTTTTCCCGTAAACAGGAAGCGCCATACCGGGGAAGTACCCGGCAAAGTATAGGTTGTGCTGTAAACAAATTTCTTAATGCCCGGTATATCAAAGCTAGGGTCGGTGCATTGGGTAAGCGCAAGGTAGGCAGGGCACACTGGGGTTATCTCCACTCCCGCAGACGGGGGCTCAATATTCAGTATCACATCGTCAACGAGGGTCCCGCCATTGTAAATGTAGATAACCGGCGTGTTGGTAGGCAGCGCCGCAAATGCTGATGAGGCCGCGCCACAGTCCGCATAGGCTACCAGCGTTATCTTATAGGTATTACCGCTCACCCACGTATAGTATAGGTCCATCCCTACCAGGTGGGTGGCATAAGCGCTCCTGCATATCAGTAATAATACGAGGATAGCAATAAGGCGAAGCTTCAAGGGTCGTAGCAATCGTTTCATAAAAGAGCAAGGAAGATGGCTCCCTCAGATAACGAAATTACAGAATAAATAGTATCCCAAAATGGTTTTTGTGGTTAATAACGATTTAATGTCGCCGGTTTTAACCGGAACGTATGTATTAATTCCCCTTGGTTAATATCTGGCTATGGTGCTAAAAAGGGGGCTGCTATGCCCACCTTATACCCTCTGTACGTTTTACACCTTTGGGTTTCGACTCTTCCTTTCTACTTAACTAAATATACCCAGCGTAAAATCTTTCTTCCCCTTCTGCATCAGCACATATTTGCCATTGAGCAGGTGCTCTTCCTTTAGCTTAAAGTCTGCAGCGTTCACTTTTTCCTTATTAATGCTCACACCACCGCCCAGCACCATTTTACGGGCCTCGCCCTTTGAGGCGAACATGCCCGTTTCAGCCAGGAAGGTCAGCAAGTCCACGCCTTCTGCTAATGCGGCTCGTTCACCTTTTACCTGCTTCACGCCATCCATCACCGCCAGCAGCTCCGCCTCGTCCAGCGACTTCAGCGATGCCACAGGGTCGGCCCCAAAGAGCTTTTCCGTTGCTTGCTTCGCAAAGTCCAGGTCTGCCTGCCCGTGTACCAGCATGGTCATTTCTTCCGCCACGGCTTTCTGCAGTTTGCGCTCCTGTGGCGCGGTCTCGTGCTCCGCTATCAGTGCTTTCAGCTCATCCACCGGCTTAAAGGAGAAGACAAGCGCCATACGCGCGGCATCAGCATCAGGCAGGTTCAGCCAAAACTGGTAAAACGCATACGGCGTGGTCATGTTCCGGTCCAGCCACACATTCCCACTCTCAGACTTGCCGAACTTAGTTCCATCGGCCTTGGTAATGAGCGTGCAGGTAAAGGCGAAAGCATCATCCCCCCCCTTCTTCCTTATCAGCTCGGTGCCGGTCACTATATTGCCCCACTGGTCGGCGCCGCCCATTTGCAGCTTCACATTATGGTTTTTGTTCAGGTAGTAGAAGTCGTAGCCCTGTATCAGCTGGTAGGTAAACTCCGTGAACGACATACCCGTCTCCAGGCGTTTCTGCACCGAGTCCTTTGCCAGCATGTAGTTAACGGTCATATGCTTGCCTATATCCCGTATAAACCCCAGGAAAGATTGTTCTTTGAACCAGTTGTAGTTATTTACCAGCACCGCTGCATTAGGCGCCTCGCTGGTGAAGTCCAGGAAGTGCTCCAGCTGCTTGCGCTGGCAGTCTATATTATACTGTATCGCCTCCATGCCCAGCAGGTTGCGCTCCGCCGATTTGCCCGAGGGGTCACCTATCATGCCAGTAGCCCCGCCCAGCAGTGCATACGGTTTATGGCCGGCACGCTGCAGGCGCATCAGCAGGGTTATCGGCAGCAGGTTACCCACATGCAGGCTCTCAGCAGTAGGGTCAAACCCTATATATGCCGATACCATCTCTTTTTGCAGTAGCTCCTCCGTTCCCGGCATTATGTCCTGTATCAGGTTGCGCGCTCTCAGTTCTGCTATTAAGTTCATCCTCTTATTGTGTGTTTGTAGCACCGCAAAAATACTACTTACGCTATTGGCAAATAGCAATTCGACAAACAATTCCATATTATTACTAACCTTTATCTTAGACATTACGCATTAATAAACGCGTGCATTCGTTTTATTATTCCGATATTTATTTCTATCTTTCGCTACAAAACTCGACGGCGTTGAAACGATTTTTATTTGCATTGGCACTGTTGCTACCTATCTGCACGCAGGCCCAGCAGCATCACGAAATAGGATTGAGTGTGGGCGTTGCCAACTATTATGGCGACCTGCAGCCTAAGTTTATAGGATCATACGGATACCAGCCTATGGGTGGTATCATCTATAAATATTTCATGAGCCCGCGCATAGGCCTCAGGTTTGGCGCGGCTTACACCAACCTTACCGCTGCCGACAGCCTGAGCAATATCCCGGTCAACCAGTCGCGGAACCTCAGCTTCCGCACACACCTGTTCGAGTTTCATGGTGCCTTAGAGGTCAACCTGCTGCCTATAGAAGTAATGAGGATGAAAGTAACCCCTTACTTCTTCGCCGGTATCGGTGGATTCTACTTCAATCCATTTGCTGAAGACCCTGCCGGTAACAAGCAATACCTGCGGCCCCTCAGCACAGAAGGCCAGGGCCTTCCAATGTATCCGGAGCGCAAGCCCTACAGCCTCGTAAATATGTCATTCCCCCTCGGTGGCGGTATGAAGTTCTTCATAGGCAAAACGCTTATGGTAACACCTGAGATAGGCTTCCGTTATACCAACAGCGACTACATTGACGACGTCAGCAAATCATACGTAAACCTCGACACGCTGCGTGCCTATAAAGGGTCTCTTTCGCGTGCAATGTCTTACCGTGGCAACACCCTTTCTACATGGGACGGCAACTATAAGAACGATGGCTTCCAGCGCGGCGACACAAAATCTAACGACTGGTACTGGTTTGGCAACATCACCGTCACCGTATTCTTCCGCGCCTTCGGCAACCCGAAAGAATACCTGAAGACCCGCTGCCCAGGCTTCTTCCGCTAGGTTTAATGTGCGAGGCATCGATACCGCGAGAAAACCCGGCCCTGTCCTTCGGCGAAAGCTCAGGATGAGGGAGGTGTTGTACTGCAGCCTGTATGTTCTTTGCCATGGGTCGCTATCCTGCGGGAGAAAAATCTCCTCAACAAACACGCACAAGTTGAAGTGCAATCCGAACTATGTTAATACACTTCCCTCATCCTGAGCCTTTCACCGAAGGACAGGGCAGGGTTTCTCGCGCAGAAGGGACAGAGATAGGGTTTCTCGCACCGGAGGATAAGCTTCAGTACCTCTGGCGCAAGGCACGGTCCGTATCTGAAAACAAGAGGTAAGGCACATCCCGCCGTTGTTGGTGTCCCACCAACAACCTCGCGCAGGACGAAGAACAACATGAGCTATGTAATAACACCACCCTCATTCCGAGCCCTT
>JAZKFF010000013.1:73780-89574 GCA_040386555.1 Bacteroidota bacterium
CAGGACGAAGAACAACATGAGCTATGTAATAACACCACCCTCATTCCGAGCCCTTCGCCGAAGGACCGGGCCGGCGTTGCCCGCCGTTGTTGGTGTCCCGCCAACAACCTCGCGCAGGACGAAGAACAACATGAGCTATGTAATAACACCACCCTCATTCCGAGCCCTTAGCCGAATGACAGTGCCGGTTTCTAGCGTTGCTTCCCTCGCAGACTTACTACGTATAGCCTGCAACTAAAAATTTCTTCCCCGCTCCCAGCGCGCCGTTCGGCATAACTCCCGAAAAGATATCCACAAAATTCGTTTCGTAGCACTACCTCATTCTACCTTTGTACCCCCTTTTTCAGAGTGCATTGCAATAGTGCCTTCCGGGAGGAAAAAACATGTAACCTAAAAACGCAAACGATATGAAAAATCAACAACGCCAGCAGGCGCGCGACCTCTACTTCCAGGCCGCCCTTACCAAAACGGCAATTGCAGAGCAGCTTGGCGTCAGCCGCCGCACCATCCACCAGTGGTCCGTCGATGGCAACTGGGAGAAGTTGAGCCAGTCCGCACGCAACATGCCCTCCATCCTTGCTGAGAAATGCTATTACCTCATCGGGCATCTTGCCGACCACCTGCTGCAAAAAGATAGCTGCTACGAAACCGTCACATCAAAAGATGTGAACATGCTATACAAGCTCGCAGCCACCGTTAGCAAGCTCAAGCAGGGCAGCACCGTTAGTGAGAATATGGAAACCTTCACCTACTTCCTGGAGCGCATGAGGAAAACGGATGCGGCACTTGCGGAGAAGGTAGCACCACACGTTACAGGCTATATCGAAGCCCGCCGCGGCATCAACGAGAGCGACTTTCTCCTGCATGGCTTCGATGACGATGGCTACCTGTATGGCTCAGAGGAAGAGCTGATGGAAAAGGAGCGCGACGAAGCAGACGCAAAAGCTATGCCTCCCCATATGCCGGAAACGCGAAACACAAAGGCTTCAGCAACACTACCCCAAACATCGCTCGCTGCCGCGCCGCCAGCCGTCGGCAGTAACACAAAAGAGCCATCAAAGCCGGTAACTTTTGTAAAGCCTCCTGTCAGGTTTGGCAGCTACGTACGACATTCCAAAAAGCCCGCCGCAGTGGGAAGTGCAAAGGTGCAAAATGCAGTCTCCTAGGTGTTTTTGCGGTAAAAGCTGTGGGAAGTTTTTGAGCAGTTTTATCTGGGTATCCATGAATTTTTTACCTTGCTGCCGTAACTGTTATAACCATGAGCGAGCAAAATGACGCCCCCTTGTATACTTTCCGTTGGGTCGATAATATTCACATCCTGTTTTGGCTTATTAAGGATATGAGCTGGGCTATGCTGTTCCGGCCCATGGGCATCGCCATGGTTGGCCCCACTATAGGTATTGCCTGCTACATGCTCTGGAAGTCGCGCCGCCAGCGCACTGAGCTGTTTCACAATATCGCGGTATGTCTTTGGATCGCTGCAAACTCCCTCTGGATGATCGGGGAGTTCTTCAATATGGAGCTTCGGCAGTATGCCGTTATCTTGTTTGCTATCGGGCTCGCGGTGCTTGCCGTATACTATTTATTCTTTTTCCGCGCAGACAGGAAAAAGGAGAAAGAACAGCTGCTGACGATTAAGTAAACTAAAACGAGCTACTATGGCATATAACGAAAAACTGGCAGAACGCATACGCGAGAGCCTCGCCGTAATACCAAACGTGGAGGAAAAGCCAATGATGGGCGGGCTTACTTTCATGGTGAACGATAAGATGTGCGTTGGCATCATCAAAGATGAGCTTATGTGCCGCCTCGACCCTGCTGTATTTGATGAAGTGCTTGAGCGCACTGGCTGCCGCGAGATGGACTTTACAGGCAGGCCTATGAAGGGATATGTGATGGTGGATGAAACAGGCATGAAGAGCAGGAAAGACTTTGAGCACTGGATAGCTCTGGCCCTTGATTTTAATAAACGGGCCAAGTCATCGAAAAAGAAAAAATCGTGAATGGTCCCCGGCTATAAGGTTGGATCAAACCGTAGGGGTGGGACTTGCCCCACCCACACCACACCGGGGAAACTCAACACAATTCGTAGCGCCGTAGGGGTGGGGCTTGCCCCCACCCTTACCACACGAGGGAAACGTAACACAATTCGTAGCGCCTTAGGGGTGGGGCTTGCCCCCACCCACACCACACGGGTAACCGTAAACACCCACTTACTGCCGGACTGAAGACTTACAACTTCCGCAAAGGGAAATTAAATGTGATAACAGCCCTTCGTTTCTCGTATGCAGTACCTATTTTCGTCCTACCATACAGCTGAGTTTCATAAGCGATATGTTATACCCAAGCAAAACAAATGAACAAGACCGGTCCCATTATCGTTATTGAAGACGATGCCGATGACAGATTTTTACTTGCAGCTGTATTTAAGGAATTAGCTTATGCGAATGAGGTCGTGTTCTTCGAAAATGGCGTAGATGCGCTTGCTTACCTTGAAGATGAGGCTGTCTACCCATTCATAATCCTCTCTGATATCAACCTGCCCAAGCTGAACGGCTTTGAGCTGCGGAAAATGGTGCATACCAACGAGGGGCTCTCTGCCAAGTGTATACCATACATTTTCTTTTCTACGACCGTTGACGAAAAGGCGGTCAGTGACGCATATACGATGTCGGTGCAGGGATTTTTTGTAAAGCCGGGGAGCTACGCAGTACTTACAGACACTGTCAGGATAATTGTTGAATACTGGCAAAAGTGTTACTCGCCAAACCAATTCCTGGTACCGTAAGTATTGCGATATGGACTGTTGCAGGGCCAATTAACCCGGTACCGCGCCTGACTCTGTAATATTACCTCCGCCTTCTCTATGCGGCCATGGCCGTCAAAGCGCTTGCGCTTCGGTCACCTTTTTTATATGCGCCAATACCCGGTTGTGTATTGAATGTACAATATGATCGCTCCAAAGTGTCCAATAGATACCGGGCTTTATTTTATTCACGTACCATGTAGTACCCTCCAGCCGGGTTCTTCCGTTTGCAAGTGGTATCAGTTTGAACTGGCCTTTTTTAGATGCCCAGTAGCCATGCAGGTGATTGGGGTGAATGTCGTACATGCTGAGCTCGCGCATTGGCTCAGGCTGGCTGGTGACGGAAAAGCGCAACAGGATAGGCTCGTTCCAAACCGTGATAGGTTCTATAAAACTGCCAGTGGAAAAATTGCAATGCCGTATGGCGCCAACACCGCTTCCTGCTATCGTAGCATTCACTGGGTACGCTATACCGGTTTTGAAAATGAATTCCGTTGGTTCGCTCAGCTGCGGAAAGGCGATCACGTTCTCCCATACTTCCTGCGGACTGGCACTGATCTCTATAGCGGTCACTACCGCGCGTAGTTCTTCATTGTCTTTCAGCGTATGCTCAAAGGCCATGAAGGCCGGTGCAGAAAGGAACAGCAGGATGATGGCGGCAGGTGTGCCGTTGATGGCATCTCTTACAAAGGCATAGCCCATCCTGTGCCCTATATAGGTGAACAGTAGCCCTATAGGTGCCGCCATGATGAGGCAGATGATGCCTTCCCACGCGAACACCAGCAGCCCCAGGCAGAAGAGCAGCATCGTCCAGTACGATATATTGCGCGCTGCTTTCCTCGGTGCCGGCCGCTTGTAGCTATAGATCATCGTAGCACAGCCGCCCAGCATAAAGGGCAGCCACACGAACAGGCCAAAAGCATAATCTCGGAATACCTCAATTGCCAGGTAGGCAAGTGTCCAGCACGCGATCAGTGTAATGCTGGAAGCATACACAGCCCGTGGAGTGATAGTGATATTTGTGTTTGTTGCAGGCATCGGTGAGAGCAGCTGAGATTATAGCGGGGTATACAATTTACAGGATCAGTCAAATTGTTGCACGCTGCCGGATTCGGTGATATTCACCTCTTCCTTCTCCATGCGCCCATAGCCGGCGAAGCGCTTACGCCAGTACTTGTCGCCAAGGCTGCTGATAACAACCCCGCGGGAGCGGGAGGCATGCACGAAATAGCCATTGGCCAGGTATACGCCCACATGCGATATGCGCCAGCGCATCCGGAAGAATACGAGATCGCCCTCAGTTACATCTTCCTCATCTACACGCTCGCAGTGCTTGTGCTGCTGGCGCGATGTTCGGAGTAGCGAGGCGCAGTACACATCATCGTATAGCTTCTTAGAGAAGGCAGAACAGTCGATACCGTGGCTATTATCGCCGCCATATTTGTAGCGCGTGCCGTACCAGTGGTCTATAAATTCGTAGAGCGGGTAGTTCACCAGTTCCTGCGGCTCCAGGCTCACCATCTCCGCATACTTGGTCAGCAGGGGAGCCATTTCTTCTTCATTGTTCCACTCATCGGTGGGTGGCTCACTTTCGGTGATGCGCATTGCCGGGGTATCTATAGCGGTGTTGCTTGTTCGCACCACCAGGAAGTCAGCCAGCCCATTTGCAATTGGCTTCACGTAGGGGGCAAGGGGACTTAAGGTAACACTGTCGGTCATGGTAACCATCTTGTGAGCAAAAGATACATGCATGCGCCCACGCAGTCCCGCTATGGCGGGGCTGGCATGCTCAGCTATTTGCTGGCCATAAGCCATGTTTGCAGCAATACAGGATAGGAGCAGGATAAGCGCATAACACGAGGCTTTGAAGTAAGGTATCAATGCCGTCATAAAAACTTTATCAGGGCTGTAAAAGTAATATTCGGTTTGAGATAATGAAATGCATTTTATAATATGTGGGTAATGGTGTTGATAAGCCTGTTGCCCATTATGGATATTTTTATGTGTAGGTATTTCAATTTTATATTTTCGTACCTTTGCGCCACTTTAAAAAAAAACGTTCTTACAAATAATTCTATAAAATGAATAAAGTAAAAGTTGCCATCAATGGCTTTGGCCGCATCGGCCGTCTCGCTTTCCGCCAGATATACAACATGGAAGGCATTGAAGTAGTAGCGATCAACGATCTTACAAAGCCAAATGTACTGGCACACCTGCTGAAATATGATACAGCCCAGGGCCGTTTCGGACAGGAAGTTACGCACACAGACAACTCTATAAGCGTAAGCGGCAAAGAGATAAAAATATATGCACAGAAAGATCCTGCACAGATACCATGGGGCACACACCAGGTAGACGTGGTGCTGGAGTGCACAGGCTTCTTTACCGACAGGGAGAAAGCGGAAGCGCACATTACCGCGGGCGCAAAGCGCGTGGTTATATCTGCACCGGCTACCGGCGAAATGAAGACCGTAGTATTTAACGTAAACCACGACATACTCGATGGCAGCGAAACTGTGATCAGCTGTGCTTCCTGCACTACTAACTGCCTGGCGCCAATGGCAAAGGTGCTCAACGATTCTTACGGCATCGTTACCGGCCTGATGACAACAGTGCATGCCTACACTAACGACCAGAACACACTGGACGCACCACACGCGAAAGGCGACCTCCGCCGCGCACGTGCTGCCGCTGAGAACATAGTACCTAACTCTACAGGCGCAGCAAAAGCTATAGGCCTCGTAATACCAGCGCTGAAAGGCAAGCTCGATGGTGGCGCACAGCGCGTGCCTACTATAACGGGCTCACTCACTGAGCTGGTAACAGTGCTCGGCAAAAAGACCTCTGTAGAAGAAGTAAATGCAGCCATGAAAGCAGCAGCTAACGAAAGCTTCGGCTACAACGAAGACGAGATTGTGAGCAGCGATGTTATCGGCACTCACTTCGGATCACTGTTCGATGCTACACAGACGCGTGTTATAACAGCAGGTGAAAGCCAGCTGGTAAAGACCGTAAGCTGGTACGACAACGAGATGAGCTACGTAAGCCAGCTCGTGCGCACAGTGAAATACTTTGCAGGATTGATAAGCAAGTAATTGTAAGTATTTATAATGAGACCCGCGCTATTTGTGCGGGTTTCGTTATTTTTACAAAAAGCTACGATATGTTGGGGCTAACAGTTGAGGACTCGAAAGAAAAGATCGTTTTTACTATCGATAAAAGCAATTTTACAGAGGACGTTCTGATGCGGTTAATGAAGATCGCACGGATGGAATACCTTGTGAAGCTTGCTGGTTTTGATGAGTCGGTCCTAAAAATGGATGAAGAGATAAAGGACAATTGGTGGAAGGAAAATAAAGAGGAGATACTAAAGCGGATTGGTAAATGACATTTTTGATATTATGCAGCCAGATATAAATATTTTGTTGGACAGAATTACTATTAACCCTGCGATATTCGGTGGTAAGCCCATAATACGGGGCATGCGTTTTCGTGTAGTCGACGTGCTGGAAATGATGGCGAATGGCATGACTAGGGAGCAGATTCTTGAAGAACATCCGATATTAGAAGAAGACGATATTACTGCGTGTCTGTTGTATGCTTCTATGAATATTAATGGTGCTGCCAGGGTACATGCCGCATAAAAAGCCACGCATATGGACTGATACGCATATCTCACCCGCCATAGCAAAGTGGATGAATGAAAATTTTGATGTGCAGGCGACATCTTTTTACAAACTTAACTTTCATACAGAGTCAGACTACAACATATTTATGCAAGCAAAGGAGCAAGGTGTAATCTTCTTGACTAAAGACAAGGATTATCAAACGTTGCTCACGACTTTTAAGGCCCCACCATACATTATTATGCTTAAAAGAGGTAATCTTACTAATGCCGACTTGAAGAAAGTATTAAAAGATTGCCTTCAAAAGTGCATTGATCTTATAATAAAACACAATTATCACATAGTAGAAATAGAATAGTCCAAATGTCAACATTCAACAACCATAACTTCGAAAACCAGAAAGCGCTGATACGCGTGGATTTTAATGTGCCTATTAAAGATGGCAAGATCACTGACGATACACGTATACGTGGTGCCATACCAACCATTAAGAAGGTGCTGGACGATGGTGGCAGCGTGGTGCTGATCAGCCACTGGGGCCGCCCGCTGAAGGATATAGAGAAGAAGCCAAACCTTACACTGGCCGACTTTAGCCTGAAGCCTGTGGCAGAACACCTGTCTAAGGCGCTGAATACGGAAGTGCAGTTTGCGGGTGACTGTATAGCAGATGAGGCATTTGAAAAAGCTAAGAATTTACAACCGGGGCAGGTGCTGCTGCTCGAGAACCTGCGCTATTACAAGCAAGAGGAAAAGGGCGATAAAGAGTTTGCAGCTAAGCTGGCTAAGCTGGGCGACGTGTATGTGAACGATGCATTTGGCACGGCACACAGGGCACACGCGTCTACAGCCATTATAGCGGAGAACTTCCCGGGGGATAAAAAAATGTTTGGCCTGCTGATGGAAGGTGAGGTGCTGGCGGCAGAGCAGGTGCTGCATAATAACAAGCGTCCATTCACGGCGATCATAGGCGGTGCAAAGGTTTCGGACAAGATAATGATCATAGAGAACCTGCTTGAAAAGGCTACAGATATCATCATTGGTGGGGGCATGGCATATACCTTTTACAAAGCGCAGGGCGGCCATATAGGCAACTCCCTTTGCGAGGATGACAGGCTGGATACAGCGCGCGAGCTGCTGGAAAAGGCACAAGCTAAAGGCGTGTGCATTCACCTGCCTGCAGATAGCATCATAGCAGATAAGTTTGCCGCAGATGCTAACTGCTCATCTGCCCTGAGCTCAGAGATACCTAACGGCTGGATGGGCCTGGACATAGGCAAGATGGCAACCGAGAATTTCAGGAAGATCATAGGCGAATCGAAAACGATACTGTGGAATGGCCCAATGGGTGTATTTGAGATGGAGCATTTTCAGCATGGTACCAAGGCGATAGCTGAGGCCGTGGTAGCCGCTACTGCTAACGGCGCATACTCTCTTGTAGGCGGCGGCGATAGCGTGGCGGCGGTCAATAAGTTTGGCCTTGCAGATAAAGTAAGCTATGTATCTACAGGTGGCGGCGCCATGCTCGAGTTCTTCGAGGGTAAGGAATTGCCGGGCATAGCAGCTATCAAGAAGAACTAATCGAATACATTAGTGCAGCTAAAGACGCAGACAATAGAAAAGATAACCAGGGTGGCCACAATAGCCACCCTGTGCTTTATTGTATGCTGCGGGCTGGCAATGGTGGTGGCAGAGATAAAGCCCTTTTGGGTAGATGAGTGGCGGGTGGTATACAACCTAAAGTTCAAGACCGCAGCGCAGCTGTGGGGGCCTATGGACTTTATGCAGCAATTTCCAAGGGTATATCTCACGCTGGTGAAGTGGTTCACTTCGGCGTTTGATTATAGCTATTTCTCGCTGCGCTTCCCGGCGTGGCTGGCCGGCGTGGGAGCGCTGCTGCTCAGCTACAAAATGATGCACCGGCTATTCGCGAAAGAGTGCTGGTACCGGTATCTTTTTGTAATGATCATAGTTTCGTCTTACACATTTACAGAGTACTATGTGCAAACGAAGCACTACACCATGGATATACTGCTGAGCGTAGCCGCGCTGTGGCAGCTTACAGAGCTAATGAAGGTGCAGGAGCGCGGTATGAAGATGGCGCAATACATGCTGCTATGCGGGAGCTTTGTTGTTTTTCCGTTCTTCAGCTATACGTATCCTGTTGCCATAGCGCCGGTATTTGCGGTGATATTCCTGCGGAGTGTATTGCCGGGAGGCAGGCAGCGATTGCTTATGACGTGGTTGCCCCTCATGCTAAGTGCCATAAGCATTGGCATATTCTACGTGGTGGATGTAAAGCAGCTTATGGCCGATAAAGGCATGCAGGCATGGTGGGGCCACCTGATGATGGCCAAAGGCTTTAGCCTGTACGACTTTTGCTATAACCTTTTCAACCTGTTTGCAGAGACGGGGTCAGGGCTATTGTTCTGGATATTGTTTGGTATTGTAGGGCTTGCAGGCTTATGTTACGGAATATATACATCGGCAGTGCATCTGCGCAAAGGCTATGATAGCCGGGAGTCGATAGTGCTATACAGTACCGTGCTCATAGTGCTGGTGCTGGTGCTCGGTGTGGCAGGCAAGCTGCCGGTAGGGGAGCCAAGACTGAATGCTTTTGTTATTCCGTCGATAGCTATACTTATGATCACCGTGTTTGATAAACTTATAAACACCAGGTGGGGTAAGGTAGCGGCAGTGTTGCCTGTTCTGTTCTATGCAGGGGTTACCGGCAATATCTATACTACTGCCATTAATACAGTTGCAAGCCCTGTAGTGGCAAAGCGGCTGCAGACTTACAAGGCTACTGAAAGCGCATTAGCGATAGCTGAAGCAGGCAAGCTACCAATACTGATAACACCGGGCGTGGCATTCCCATACGATACTACACAGAACCTGCCGTTTTACAATACAGTGCCGGGCGATTGGGTGATCAAAACATTTCCGGGCTATAAGGTGGGTGCAGCACTACCGGTTGTTGGCATCAATGATACCTCAGAATGGCCGAAGGCTATAATGCAAATGTCCGCCACGAGCGCTATGGCTGGTGACGGACTGCATTATCGTATTGTAAGACGCCCCTAGAATGTGCGGTTGATACCTACCACATACCTGAACGTTGCGTACTGTGGGTTATTATATGGCGGACGGTTGAGGAACAGCGGGAAATCTATGCGCAGTGTCAATGGCTTAGCTTTCTCAAATACTCCCCAGCTTTTTATTGTAAAAGCCATGCCCAGGCCGGCATCGACGTGAATGGTGCTCCATGTGGTTGTAGGTGCAATAAGCGCAACATTGAAAGGCGCATAGTTGCTCAGCTCCATTATACCGGCATCTCCGAAGGCATACACATTTGCATGCAGCCAGTTGCGGAATATTTTGGGTCGCCATGGCATGTAATTCTCCAGGCCTATCTCTGCATTGATAGCTGCGCCACTGCGGCCTTTGTAGCCGGTGAGCAGGCCACCGTTAAACTCATCGGGCGCGAAGTAGCCCGCATAGCCGCGGAGGTTGAGCCCGCCGCCCTGCTGGAAGTGATTGACATCGTACTTAGATACTCCCTGCCAGTCGTAAGGTACGAAGCCGATGCTGCGTGTATACTTGTTCTCCATCAGCTCTTCAGGATTAGCGCCGCTCATAAATAGGAGGCTCTCATAAGGCAGCTGGCGGCCAAGGCCGAAGCGCCCAAATACGCGGGTGCGTATCTCCAGCTTGCCGAGATAGTTGTAGTTAACAGCCTCAAGCTGCGCGTAGGAGTATGTGAATGTGTTGATGTCTTTAGCAAGGAAGGGCGCGCGGACATTGAACGTATAGCGGCCTGCACCATGCAGGTAAGCATACTGGTGTGTCCACTGTGCATTGAGCGAATTGTTTTTGCGGCCTGGCACGCTGCTCCACTCTGAGGGGTAAAGCAGGTAGTCGAAATCGCGGGCATCAGGGCGCCACATAGATTGGGCATAAACCTGGAAGGTGTTCTGCTCGTTCATCAGCCAGTTGAGGCCACCGCGGTGATAGAAAAGGCCATCGAGATAGCGGGTGTTTATCTGCACCTGCAGCTTAGGTATATGGCGCGATATAGGGCTTACATAATTGAGCGTATAATGCACGGGAGAGTAGCGCAGATACGGGTCTTCACCCTCAAACGACCGGAACCTCGTCTCCTGCAGCAAGTGCGTATTCCACCATATGCTGGCATCGAGCTTGTGCATAATGCCGAGGTAGTCTTCTTCAAAATGGATGCCTGCTTTAACGCCATCAACCGGGTTCCACCAAAGATCGGGGCGTATGTAGGATCGGAAGCGTAGCCGGTCGGTGGCTGGTGCCAGGCCGCCGTCCAGCTTAGTTTTGGATTCACGCGGGCCACCGAAGCGGAAGACATTCACGTAAAGCGCATTGTCGATCATGTACTTGTCGCCAAGCCTGTGCGTAGGGTCGATCTCCACTTTCCTGATACCCGATGGTATGGTGACCTTTGCCTGGTAGGTAGGGTGCAGCTTGCCCCAGCCATACCACTTGCTGAGTGTAGTAGCATCGGTCTGTTTTTCGAACCATGTGTTGGGGATGTAAAAATTATGCTTTGAGCCATCTTTGCCAGTGACTGTAAAATCAAGTGGCATCTGCATCTCGCCGCTGCGCTTGAACTTAATGGTGAAGTCGTCCGTGCCCCATTTTTTCTTTACGCGCATTACGCCATAGTCGAGCGTCTTGGTGGTCTCAAACCACTGGTCGAAAAACCAGGAGAGATCGGTGTGTGTGAACTGTATCACTGATGCACGGAAGTCTTCGAAGTAAGGGTGGGCGAACTTCCACTGCTCAAAGTAGTTGTGCAGGGTAGCCTGGAATAGCGAATCGCCCAGCACATACTGCAGGTTGTAAAGCATAGTCGCGGTCTTGTAGTATACAGCTCCATACCCGCCGCCCTGGCCGAGTGCGCTGTGGAAATCATCGGAGTGTGTATTGATGGAGGTCTCCGTCTGGTTGAGCGCGCTTATGGTGTAGCTGTTGAGCACACGTGCATCGATCACCTTAGTAGGCTCTGTAAACATCCGCCTGTAGGCCGACTTAGGTTTTCCGGTAACTATGTTCTCGCCGTCTATTTTGCGCATGCCCCAGGCTGTGAGGAATTGGGTGAAGCCCTCGTCCATTGCCGCGCGATACGTCTCGTTGCTGCCCACCTGGCCGTAGAACCAGTTGTGCGCCGTCTCATGCACCAGCAGGCCGCGATAGCCGGGGTCGGCACCGCCATCAAGGGTAAGCATAGGGTACTCCATGCCGTCTGCCGCATCGGCAGCCGCTATCTTGGGGTAACGATAAAGGCCGATATCGTCAGAAAATGTCTGGATGATCTTAGCAAGGTATTCAGATGCATTTTGCCAGCCTGCGGCGTGCGGCTCCTGCACTACAGCAACGCACTCTATCCCCTTCCAGTAGGTGGTGCCAAGGCGGTAAGAGGGATCGGCGGTGAATGCGAAGTCGTGCACGTTGTTGGCTAAGTAATGCCACTTCTTGCGCTGGCCTTTTACGTATGGGATAATGGTTGATGGCGGCTCTTCCCATTTCTTTGTGGCGAAGTTCTTCAGGTCGAGCTGGGCGCGCAGGGCATCAGGCAGCACTTCGCTCCTGTTTTGCAGCATGCCGGTGGCCTCCACTATGTAGTTGGACGGGAAGTCGAGCGTGACATCGAACAGGCCGTAGTCGCCATAGAACTCGCGGTTGAGGTGCTGGTAGGTATCCCAGCCGTGCATGCGATCGTATACGCACACCTTGGGGAACCACTGCACGCCGTTGTAGTGCATAAAGCCCCAGGCGGGGTACATCTTCATGCGGCGGCGGGTGCGGCCATTGTCCCAGTAAGTATTGAAGACCATTTTGATGGTGATCTTGCCACCGGGCTTCAGCGCTTTTGGCAGGTACACTTTTAGTATGGTATTGTCGAGCACAGTCTTTACGGGCTGGCCATCTACTTCTATCTTATCAGTAACTATGCCCAGTCCGGCAGCTTCTTTCTTGCCCATTACCGGGTGTACATTGTTGGCGATCTCAAGGTCGTGCAGGTAAGAGCCTTTTACAAAGGCATTCTGGTACATATGGAAGTAGACGAAGGTCAGCTCATCGGGCGAATTGTTCCAGTAGGTGAGCTCTTCGGCACCTTCTATACGGTGCTCATCTTCGTGTATGATGCCGTATAGCTTGTAGTGTACATCCTGCTGCCAATAGGCCTTGTCGGGCATGCGGTTTTGCCAGTAGTGCTCGTTGTCGCTGCTGCGGTGGGTATTGTCATTGAGCTGGGCCGCTGCCTGGAAAGTGATGAATGAGAAAATAATAAAGTATATCGTCCTTAACCTCATACCTTGGATTTGGAGTAAAAATAGAATTTATATTGCTAGTGGGTAGGGGGATTTGGTCTTGTATTTATGTTATCTGTCAATGTTATCCTATTTTCTTTTTGCTTCGCCAAAAAGAAAGTAGCAAAGAAAAAGGCGATTTTGGGCGAAAGGCTCCGCCCGCCCAAAAAGGCTCTACGCTGTTGGCGCACCGCTTTAGTCAACTTGGTGGCGCTGGTTTTTTGCCTATCGCTTGCTACTATTAAGCCGATCAACCGTGTGAGCTCGGCAACCCGATTGAGCTTCATCAATCGTATCTACGGCAAAAAGGAGGCGCCATCATATGCTCGGCTGTATTACTACTATCAACTGCAGCGGAACAGGTTGACGTATTACGGGGAAAATGTCAATTCGACTACCAGCGTCGGGCTTTTCCCAATATTCACTACTTTTGAGCCACAATGAAGCACCTGCCTAACCTGCTGACGCTGGGTAACCTGTTTTGCGGCTGTATAGCTATCGCCTATATACTTACGGCGCAGCCTTATACAAGCATGAGCCTGGAGCAGGGCGGCATGCCCACCTGGAAATGGGTGTACGGTGCAGAGCAAATGTACCTGGGCAGCATATTCATCTTTATAGCCGCTGTTTTTGACCTGCTGGATGGATTTGTAGCGCGTGCTTTGAATGTGTTGTCGCCAATAGGCAAGGACCTCGATTCTCTGGCTGATGTGGTATCGTTTGGCGTGGCACCGTCTGTTATCTTATTCAAGCTGCTGTGGGATGCCCTGATGGGCGAGAAGAACGCTATGGATGTGAGTATGCTGGGTATGTGCCCGGCCTTCCTGGTGGCTTGCTTTGCGGCGCTGCGGCTGGCTACGTTCAATATTACATCAACTACACAGAAGGGTTTCTTTATAGGAATGCCTACGCCGGCGGTCGGCATGTTTGTAGGCTCATTCCCGCTGATAGTATGGTATAACCCTTATAATATAGCGGTATACTTTCAAAACAAGTGGCTGCTATACCTGGTGATAGCGCTGATGTGCTGGCTGATGGTATCGAAGATCAGGTTTATAAAGCTGATGCCCTCTAAGTGGAGCATAAAGTATGTGTGGCCGCAGTTGGTAATAATTTTAGGTACTGTAGTGGCTGCTTTGTTTTTAGGTATTGCGGCGATACTTGTGGCGTTTGGGTTGTATGTGGTGATGTCGCTGGTGAGCCCTGCGCCGGCCCTCCCCCAAGGGGAAGGTGAGGTCGAGTAGACCTCTCCCCGGCCCTCTCCAAGGGAGAGGGGGACGCGGGGTTCCCGGCGTGAGTGCGTATTGTGACTGTCTCCAAATGGCGGATGAGTTGCGTCGCACCTCTCCCCGGCCCTCTCCAAAGGAGAGGGGGACGTGAGAGCCCCGCGTGATCGCCTGGCTGGGTGCAGGAAGCGTGGATTTGGAGTATTAATGGGAGTTTTGATTTTTGACTTTTAATTTTTTAGTTTTTATGAGATATACAGCACACATTAATGTAATGCCCCTGAAAGAGTTGCTGGACCCGCAGGGTAAGGCTGTGAATAGCAGCCTGCATAACCTGGGCCTCACGCATGTGCAAGAGGTACGCATAGGTAAGCACATAACGCTGAATATAGACGCGCAAACCAAGGAAGCCGCTGAGGCTACGGCGAAGGATGCCTGCAAGAAACTGCTTGCAAATGGTGTGATGGAGTCGTTTGAGGTGAGCGTGGTGGAGGCGTAAGCCCCACCCCGGCCCTCCCCAGGGGAAGGGTAAGGTCGAGTGAGTTACGTGGACCTCTCCCCGGCCCTCTCCAAAGGAGAGGGGGACGTGAGTACACTGCGCGAGAGTCCACAGCGAGTGTAAAGGAAGGTGAGGTCGCGCGAGTAGCGTGGGAACTGCTCTCAGGCCCTCTCCAAAGGAGAATGGGACGTGGCCGCTCGCCGTGGGTGGCCCCACTGCGAGGTATCAAGGAGTGAGTGCGTGGTTTGTATACTGCTGTAGGCCTATTATTTTTTTCTGCAAACGTTATGGTTTTATAATGCGTTTATACCTTGTACCATCTCCGATAGGCAATTTGGGCGATATCACTTATCGCGCGGTGGAGGTATTGAAGAAAGCGGATGTGATTCTGTGCGAGGATACGCGCACAAGCTCGGTGCTGATGAGGCACTACAATATTCAAAAGCCGCTGACGCCATACCACCAGCACAATGAACATAGAGTATTGGCCCACCTGATAGAGCAGATACAGGCTGGTAAAATGTTTGCCCTGATAACCGATGCAGGTACACCCGGTATATCAGACCCCGGATTTTTACTGGTAAGAGAATGTGTGCGCAATGGTATTGCGGTGGAATGCCTGCCGGGGGCTACGGCTTTTGTGCCGGCACTGGTGCAGAGTGGCTTGCCGGCGAACAGGTTTGTGTTCGAGGGCTTCCTGCCGCTGAAGAAGGGACGGCAGACGATGATGAAGATACTGGCACAGGAAGACCGTACGATAATACTTTACGAATCGCCGCATAGACTGGTAAAGACGCTGCGTGAGCTTGCTAGTTATCTTGGTGCTGACCGTGAAGCTGCGGTGTGCAGGGAACTTACCAAGATGTTCGAAGAGACTAATACAAAGACCTTATCGGCATTGGCTGAACATTATGACAAGCATCCGCCAAAAGGGGAGATAGTGATAGTGGTAGCCCCACCCCAGCCCTCCCCCAAGGGGAGAGTGAGGTCGAATGAGTTTGGTGGACACCTCTCCCGGGCCCTCTCCTCGTTTGACAAGCTCACGAAGACAGGAGAGGGGGGTGATGAGTTTATTGACTCGGAAGATGCTGATGAAGACGAGTAGGCCCATCCCGGCCTTCCCCCAAGGGAAAGGTGAGGTCGAATGAGTTTTGGGAACATGTACCCAGGCCGTCCTTCGTTCGAAGCTCACGGTGACAGGATAGGGAAGAAGCCTCTGGTCCTCTCCATGACGGTTTAACTAGTCGTCCCTCAAAAAGTCGTTTTTAGTTTTTCGGGCAATAAAATTCTGTAAAC
>JAZKFF010000014.1:0-3165 GCA_040386555.1 Bacteroidota bacterium
CCTGTTTTAGAGGAATCGTTGTTGATGGCTTTCACATTGAGTTTCCAGATATAAACTTCCTGCTTGCAGGGTTGTCCTTTGTATTTGCCATCCCAGCCTGAATTAAAGTCAGAGGTTTCATACAGCTTCTGTCCCCATCGGTTATAAACGCTCAGGTGAAATGATTTGGCCCCTCTCAGCACCGGCCTGAAGAGTTCATTCAATCCGTCTTCATTGGGCGTAAAAGCATTGGGTACATAAATATTAAAGTCCTGCTCCACCGTTATTACTTTAGTGATGGTGTCTGAACAGCCCATCTGGTTACTCACTACCATAGCGACAGGGTAAACGCCCGCCTGGCCAAATGTATAATAAGTGTTTTGATGGTCTGACTGAGATCCGGCATTGCTGATAAAATACCAATGCCATTTGGTTTGCCAGTCGCCTTTTGAAGTATTGGTGAAGATCACCTCATCCAGGCTTTCTATGGGGCTGATGGGATAATACTCAAAGCCAGCCACAGGCCTTGGCCAGCCATTGACCACAAAATCCTGCACATTCACACAGCCCGTAATCGTATCCTGTAAATTACCGGTAATGTGATACTGGCCCACCTGGTTAAAACAATGACTGAATGTATTACCCGTTGTGTTTTTTCCATCCACCTGCCACAATACACTTAACTGTGAAGGTGAATAAAAGGAAAAGTCTGAGCAAAAAGGCACACAGCCCTGCATCTGGCTGCCTGATAAAATGCCGGTGGGCAGATCGTAAACCGAAATAACAAAGGTGCGCATGGCTTTACATCCATTTTGATCGGTCACCAGCAAAGTATGGGTGCCCGCATAACCTGCGTTATTAATTAAAAAGCTGGTGGTTTGTCCCAGCCTGGTAAACCCTATAGGGTCGGTCCACAAATAATCAAGTCCGCCAAAACCCTGGGCTGTTATGGTCTGGTTCAAACATACCGCCGTGGATGAAAGACTCAAGGAGGGCACAGGCAATGGCAATACAAACACACTCATCACCGCTGTTGACGTACATGAATTTAAAGAACCCAGAATGGTATAATCCTGGCTGGCCAAAGGACCTGCAATCACACTGGAACCAAAGGTAGTGTTTAAGCCCGTGGCCGGCGACCAGGTATGGCTGGTGGCTGTGCCATTTACTTTTAAAGGGGTGCGGTTATATAAACAAATGGTGGCGCTCAGCGGCTCAGGAATAATAACTGGCAAGGGGTTCACCGTGAGGTTGGCATTTTGCTGGGCGCTGTTGCAACCCACACTGCTGCCATACACAGAAAAAAGGGTGCTCAGGCTTGGACTCACAATCACCATGGCCCCGGCACTGTAACTTAAAATACCTGCCTGGGCAGGCGACCAGGCATAACTGCTTGCACCGGTGGCATTGAAAGTAAAGGTACGACCCTGGCAAATAATAGCAGAAAGAGGACTCACCGTTATCACGGGGTTAGGAATAATTGTAAATACAGCCGTTGTGGAAACCGAGCAAACCCCGTTGGAAGCATTCAGGTTCACATTCACCGGACCGGGAGTAAACGGGGCAGCCACTGTAAGGGCTGAAGTGGGACCCCCGGGATTGGAAACAGAAATATAAGCCGGGGCAGTTAAAGTATAAGTTGAACCACCATTAAAGGCAGCGATCAGAAAATTGGAAGAACCGCTCAGGGCCTGTGCGCAGACGCTGTAGGTGCTCAAAGTGATTCCCGGTGAAGGCGAAGGTACTACCACAAGCGACACACTGGCCGTATTGGTGCAACCACTCACAGAGGTGGCCAATACCGTATAGCTGCCTGTCATGCCACCGGTAGCTCCGGGTAAAATACTGTTCCTGACATTGGAGGTATAACTTAAAGGGCCACTCCAGAAATAAGTAGCACCTGCAACTGAATTGGCGCTGAGGCTGGCAGGATTACCCACACAGACCGTGCTGCCAAAAGCACTCAGTGTAGGAGTAGGATTGATCACCACATTAGCAGAAGTGGAAGCAGTACAACCATTGGCCGCTGTTACCGTTAAATTATAAACCCCCGCGTTGGTAAGCCCAACGGGGTTAATGGTAGGGTTTTGAAGGGCTGAAGTAAAGAGCAGAGGTCCTGACCAGTTATACGTGCTTCCCCCGCTGCCGTTAAGCAACAGGCTGGCTGCATTACAACGCGGGCTATTGGTGGTTAAAGTAGGCACTGGTACCGTTTTTAAAATAATAGTGGCTGTTTTAGCTGTTGCTGAACAACCCTGTGCGGCGCCCGTCAAAGTGTAAACCGTTGTGCTCAAAGGGTTATCTGCATAACTGCTGCCGGTATAAAGGCCATTCCAGGTATAGCTGGTAGCGCCAAAGGCGTTCAGGGTAGCGGTTTGCAGGGGACAGATCTGTACGCTGGTAACGTTCAGGGTTGGATTGGGAATTACGCTCAGCGACTCTGTTTGCACCACCTGGCAGCTTTTTGAATCGCGGGCGGTGAGGGTGTAAATGTAGTTGCCCGCTACTGCCTGAACCGGGGTGTAAGAAAAATTAGCAGGGCCCCCTGTCCAGCTATACGTGTAAGGAGAACCAACTGTGTAAGGCAATCCCCCGTAGGCTGTCCCCGTAAAAGTAACCCCGGTGCCTGCGCAGGTGCTGGGGCTGCCCGCGGCAATGTTCAAAGTTAAGGCCGGGGGCTGGCTGATAAAAAACCCTCCATTGATCATACAACCTGTTAAGGCATCAGTAACAGTAAAGGTATAATTGCCTGCCGTTAAATTCGTGGGGTTGGGTGCGGTATAAGAGGTCACACCATTGGTCCACAAATAATTCTGGCTGCCCGAGCCACCCGTTATGCCCGTTACTGCAGCTGTGCCTGTGGCAGCGCCATTACAGTTCACACTGGGACTATTGGCCTGCATGCCCGACAAGGGGATCAGGGAATTAAAGGTAGCCATGGCTGTATAGGTGAAGTTATTGCCAAAGTCAAAAACAGTAAGGGTATAAACACCCGGACTTAAACCCGTGGCCACAGAGTTGGTTTGCCCGGTAGGCATCCAGGTGTAAGAATAGGGTCCTATGCCTCCGGTAGCCTGCACCGTGGCCGAACCCAGGTTGGCACAGGTAATGGAAGTGCTGCTCACAGATATGCAGGGCTGGTTGATCACCACTACCTGTTTGATGGTGTCGGTGCCGCCGCCGCAG
>JAZKFF010000015.1:0-128603 GCA_040386555.1 Bacteroidota bacterium
CCTTCGTTCTATACTTTAACTGAGCACCTACTATTGCTCTATCACAAAGTGTATTACTTTCTTATCGGCACCGGAGCGCACAGTAAGCAGGTACATACCATTTGCAAGCGTATTGCTGAGTGTTACTATTTGTTTGATAGCACCATTACCTGCCGTTACATCTGTTGTATACACAACCTGTCCCAGCATGTTGGTGATCTCTATTGCCGCCTTAGCATCAACCGCACTACCCAGTGAGCCGGTTATTGTAAAGGCCCCGTTGTTTGGGTTTGGCACTATGCGTACATCAATACCGGTGCCGGTAGCAGATGCGGTGTTGCCACCAGGCCTTCCGCCCACGGGTACAACGGTTACATTCACAGTAGCATAAGAAGTACCACAACCGGTAGTCACCGCATAGCTGATCGTTACATTGCCCTGGGTTATACCGGTAACCGTACCATCAGGAGCTATAGATGCATCGCCGTCTATATTTGTTCTGCTCCATACGCCACCCGCTACATCATTGGTCAGAATGATATCATCACCTTCCTCTACAGTAGCTGGACCATCAATGATACCCGGATAAGTTTCTACAGTCATCGCCTTGGTAGCCGTGCAGCCTGTAGGCAAGGTGTAGGTAATGGTAACAAGGCCATAAGCAATACCCTCTACATCGCCATCACTTGAACCGATGGTAGCCACACCGGTATTGCTGCTGGCCCATGTGCCGCCCGCATCCGCATTAGTAAGGGTAGTAGTAGCGCCAACACATACCGTAGACGCACCACCGATAACAGCAGGCAGTGGGTTCACAGTAAGTATCCGTGTCATAGTGCAGCTTGCGTCCGATGTGAACGTTATAGTGCTGTTGCCCGCCATAAGGCCGGTAACTATGCCTGATGACGAACCAATAGTGGCTTTAGTAACATCGCTGCTCGCCCACGTGCCACCCGTTGCCAGGTTGGTCAGCGTAGTAGTGCCGCCCGATGCGCAAACCTGCGCCGTGCCGCCAATAGCTGAAATGGTATTGATGGTTACGGTAGCTATCGCAAAACAACCTGTAGCTGGTATGGTGTAGCTGATAGTTGTTATTCCCCCTGCTTCACTGGCACCGGCTACAATGCCGTCGCCCGTGCCTACAGTCGCTACCGTTGCATTGCTGCTGCTCCATGCCCCGCCTGCTGTTGCATTGGCAAGTGTGGTAGAGCCGTTAGCGCATGCAGTGAATGTGCCGGTGATAGCAGCCGGAGTTGCGTTCACCGTTACAACCGCCGTTGTGCGGCAGCCGGTAGCCAGTGTATATGTAACAGTGCTGGTACCCACCGTAACACCCGTAACCACGCCCGATACTGAACCGATCGTAGCCACCGCAGGTGTGCTGCTGGTCCATGCCGCACCGCCCGATGAAGCGTTGAATAACACCGTTGTATACCCTACGCATGCCGTCTGCGTGCCTGTAATAGCAGCAGGCAGCGGGTTAACGATAGCTGTTGTCGTACGGATACACCCTGTGGCAGTAATTGAATAAGTAATTGTCGATGTGCCCGCAGCTACACCGGTCACGATACCATCAGCAACGCCAATGGTAGCGTTTGCCAGGTTGCTGCTGCTCCATGTGCCACCTGCTGTTGCGTTGGTAAGTGTGGTCGTAGAGCCTGCGCACACCGTGTTGGTGCCGCCTATAGATGCAGGTATTGCATTTACAGTGAACACCGTAGTATTACGACAACCTGTAGCCATTGAATAAGTAACCGTTACAGTACCTGCTGCAACGCCTGTTACCACACCCGTAGCAGTGCCTATAGATGCTATGGCAGAGCTGCTCACTGTCCATGAGCCGCCCGCTGTAGCATTGGCAAGTGAAGAAGTAAGTCCGACGCATGCGCTGGTAGAACCTGTGATCGCGGCTGGAGTTACATTTACTGTAGCTGTCCTGGTAGATACACAGCCACCTGTAGTAGTGTAAGAGATATCTGCATTACCCGCAGCCACACCTGTTACTACACCTGTGGCAGAGCCTACCGTAGCTGTGCCCGTTGCACTGCTGCTCCATGTACCGCCCGATACCGGGTTGGTCAATGTTACTGTAAGTCCTTCGCACACAGATGCTGTGCCTGCAATAGCCGCTACAGGGTAAACTGTAACAACCGTAGTTCTGCGGCAGCCTGTGCTTAGTGTATATGTAATGTTAGAAGTACCTGTTGATACACCCACCACATTACCGGTTACTATACCGTCGGCTGAGCCTATTGTAGCGAAAGTAGTATTGCTGCTGGTCCATGTGCCACCTGCATCTGCGTTAGCAAGGGTTGTAGTAGACCCTGCGCATACAGTAGCCGTACCGGTTATAGCTGCCGGCAGCGGATTAACCGTGACCTGTGCAGTTATATAACAGCCTGTGTTGATCAGGTAAGTAATAGTGGCATTGCCTGCCGATACACCAGTTACAACTCCTGAGCCTGCGCCCACCGTTGCTACGCCTGTAGCGCTGCTTGTCCACGATACCCCGCCTGAGGTAGCGTTAGATAGTAGTGTGGTACTGCCTATGCATACACTAAGTGTACCGTTGATAGCAGATGGCAGGGCCTTCACTGTAAACGTAGCTGTTTTGAAGCAGCCGTTGCTTGTGGTGTAAGTTATTGTTGTAGTACCTGCAGTAACACCCGTAACCACACCGTCCGATGAGCCTACTGTCGCATTGCCTGTATTGCTGCTGGTCCATGTACCGCCCGCTGTCGCATTGGTAAGTGTAGAGGTAAGGCCTACGCAAGCATTAAGCGTGCCGCCGATGTTAGCTGGTGCAGCTATTACTGATACAACTGTAGTAGACCTGCAGCTGGTACCTGTTGAGTAGGTCACGGTAGCAGTGCCAACTGTATTGCCTGTAACAACACCCGTTGATGCATTCACCGTAAGCACACCGGCATTGCTGCCGCTCCATGTGCCGCCCGGTACTGCGTTGCCCAGCGAAGAGCTGGTACCGGCGCATACCGTAGTGGTGCCTGTTATAGCACCCGGTGCAGGGTTCACTGTAGCGACAGCAGTTGCAAAGCAACCTGTAGCCGATATTGTATAAGTTATAGTTGTTGTACCGTCGCTAACGCCAGTCACAACACCGTTTGCTGATCCTATGGTGGCCACGCCTGCATCGCTGCTGGTCCATGCTCCGCCTGGGGTCGCATTGGCAAGTGTTGTTGTAGAAGCCACACAAGTAGATTTCGTTCCGGTTATTGCCGCTATCGGGTTTACCGATACAACTGTTGTTGAGCGGCAGCCTGTAGCAAGCAGGTAAGTAATAGTAGCAGTGCCTGAAGCAACACCGGTAACAACACCAGTTGCAGTGCCTACGCTGGCAACCGCTGCATTGCTGCTGCTCCATGAGCCGCCTGCCGTAGCATTGTCGAGCGATGTTGTTGCACCTACGCATACAGTGCCTGTGCCGGTAATAGCTGCCGGAAGCGAATTAACGGTCACTTCCTGTGTGCTTACGCAGCCTGAGCCAATAGAGTAAGTGATATCTGCATTACCTGCCGATACGCCTGTTACGATACCGGTAGCAGAGCCCACCGTTGCTGTGCCTGTAGCACTGCTGCTCCATGTGCCGCCCGCTGTGGCATTTGCCAGCGTTGTTGTAGCACCCACACATACGCTTGCAGTACCTGTAATGGCAGCAGGTGTAGCGATAACTGTTACCGCTCTTGTTATAAGACAGCCTGTAGGCAGTGTATACGTAATTGTCGAGTTGCCTGTAGCAACGCCTGTTACAACGCCATCTGCAGAGCCTATCGTTGCTTTAGTTATATCGCTGCTGCTCCATGTGCCGCCCGATGATGCATTGGCCAATGTAGTCGTGCCAGCTACGCAGGTAAGTGCTGTGCCGGTGATGGCAGCAGGCAGTGCGTTAACGGTCACAACTGTTGTCCTGCGGCAGCCAGTGCCGGTAAGCGTGTAGCTTATAGTAGATGTGCCTGCAGTAACGCCGGTAACGTCGCCATCAGCCGAGCCGATTGTTGCAACCGAAGTGGTGCTGCTCTGCCATGTGCCGCCAGCTGTTGCATTGGCCAGGGTAGTTACTAAGCCTGCGCATACACTTGCAGTGCCGGTAATTACAGCCGGAAGGGCGTTAACCGTTACGTTAGCAGTGCTATAGCAACCTGTGGTCAATGTATAAGTGATATCTGCATTGCCCGCTGCAACGCCCGTTACCACGCCGCTCGATGAGCCCACGGTAGCAACGCTGCCATTGCTGCTTGTCCATGCTGCACCGCCTGATGTAGCATTGGTAAGATTGGTGGTAGACCCAATACACACGGAAAGCGTACCGCCGATAGCTGCAGGCAGTGCGTTCACTGTCATAGTTATTGTGCGGATACAGCCTGTAGCCGTAATAGTATAGGTGATCGTTGTGGTACCTGCTGATACACCCGTAACGTAGCCATCGTTGACATCAATAGTAGCCCGTGCAGGAGTACTGCTGCTCCAGGTGCCACCCGATGCCAGGTTAGCCAGGGTGATTGTAGCACCAACACATACCGAGGTGCCGCCCGTGATGCCCGAAGGCAGTGGATTCACCGTAATGGTACGCACTCGTACACAGCCTGTAGGCAATGTATAAGTTATGTCGGGGTTGCCACCGGCAACACCGGTAACAATGCCTGTAGAAGACCCAACTGTTGCAAAGGCATCGTCGCTTACGGTCCATGTGCCGCCGGCTGTTGCATTAGCCAGTGTTGTGGTGAGGCCTGCACAAACAGCGCCCGTACCTGTGATAACAGCAGGCAGCGGGTTTACGGTTACCGGCCGTACCGATATACAGCCATTAGTAGTAGTATAAGTAATAGTAGCATTACCCGCGCTCACACCGGCAACGATGCCGTCAGCAGTGCCTACAGTTGCAATACCTGCATCAGATGAGCTCCATGCACCACCTGCTGTGGCATTGGCAAGGGTAGTATTGCTGCCCGCACAAACTATAGCTGTGCCTGTAATGGCTGTATTAGGGTAAACCGTAACTATTGTTGTAGCGCGGCATACAGAGCCTGCGCCTAATGTATAAGTAATGGTAGCTGTTCCGCCAACCACGCCGGTAACCACGCCGCTCGATGAGCCCACAGAAGCGATCACAGCATTGCTGCTCGCCCATGTGCCACCTGCAGAAGGATTGTCAAGCGAGGTCGTAGCACCTGCACATACTGTTGTAGTGCCGGTGATAGCTCCCGGAGTCGAGTTAACGGTAATGATTGTTGTTGTGTAACAGCCAGTAGTCAATGTATAGGTTATCGTGGCAGTACCCACAGATACCGGGGTAACAACACCAGATGACGAACCGACAGTAGCCACTGCCACATCGCCGCTCGACCAGGCCATACCGCCCGATGTAGCATTGGTAAGTGCTGCCGAGTTGCCCATGCACACCGTAGTAGAGCCCCCGATTGCCGCCGGCAGTGGATTAACCGTCTGCACTCTTGTGCGATAACAGCCTGTGCCCAGCATATAAGTTATAGTAGATGTACCGGCCGCAACACCCGTTACGATACCCGAAGCTGAGCCGATGGTAGCGTTACCTGTATTGCTGCTTGTCCATGTGCCGCCTGCTGTAGCGTCGGCAAGTGTTGTAGTAAGCCCGATACATACAGATGATGTACCCGTAATGGTTGCAGGCAGTGCCTCAACGGTTACTACCGCGTACACTTTACAACCTGCCGATGGCGGTGAATATGTTATTGTACTTGTGCCCGCTGTAACAGCAGTAACGATACCTGAGTTAGAACCGATAGTTGCAGCAGCTGTGTTGCTGCTCACCCATGTGCCGCCCGATGCTGCATTGGTCAGTGCCGAGGTTAACCCTGCGCAAACCGTCAGCGTGCCGCCGATGGCCGGTGTAGTGTTAACTGTTACTTCCCTTACGGTTACACAGCTGCCACCAAGCGAATAACTGATATCAGCATTGCCGCTGGCTACGCCGGTTACGATACCTGTAGCCGAGCCTATTGTCGCAATAGCGCCGTCGCTGCTGGTCCAGGTACCACCTGTGCTCGCGCTGGTCAGTGTTGTTGTAAGGCCTGCACATACCGATGCTGTGCCTGTAATAGCTGCCGGTGTGGTAACAACAGTTACGACTGCAGTTACATAGCAGCCTGTAGCAACCGTATACGTTATTGCTGAGGTACCTGCCGATACGCCGGTCACTTCTCCTGCTGCATCAACAGTTGCAACACCTGTGTTGCTGCTGCCCCATGTGCCGCCGCCCGTGGCACTTGCCAGGGTTGTGGTAAGCGTAGCGCAAATGCTCTTTGTGCCGGTGATGGCCGCAGGTAAAGCGTTAACAGTGATTACCGTTGTAGTGCGGCAGCCTGAAGGCAATACGAAAGTGATCGTGGCATTGCCGGCAGAGATACCTGTCATCATACCGCTGATCAGGTTGATGGTGGCAACAGATGTATTGCTGCTGGTCCAGTGGCCTGAGCCTGTGGTAGTAAGTGTGCCTGTAGAAGAAACGCAAATTTCCGTAGCGCCGCCTATAGTACCCGGCAATGGATTTACCGACACCATAGCGGTGCGGTAACAGCCGGTAGCCGTAATAGTATAGGTAGCCGTTGCAGTTCCTGCAGCTACACCTGTCACTATTCCATCAGCAGAGCCGATAGTGGCGATAGATGCATTGCTGACAGACCATGTGCCGCCGCCTGTAGCATCGCTCAGCGTTGTTACACTGCCTGCGCACACCGTAGTAGTGCCGGTAATGGCCGCCGGAAGTGAGTTAACCGTTACTACAGTGGTCACCTGGCAGCCCGCCGTGTATATATAGCTTATTGTGGCATTGCCCGCAGCTACACCGGTAACAATACCGGTAGCAGAACCTATGCTTGCAATAGCCGGGTTGCTGCTCAGCCATGTGCCGCCTGCAGTAGCATCGGCAAGGGTGGTAGTAGATGATATGCACACCGAGCCCGTACCGGTAATGGCAGCAGGCGTTGCAATAACTGTTATCGATGCGGTACGGTAACAACCTGTCGGCAACGTATAAGTCATCGTGGCATTGCCCGGGGCAACGCCCGACACGATACCGGTTGTTGAACCGATAGTGGCTACTGCAGCATCTGAAGTGCTCCATGTGCCTCCCGCTGTAGCGTCAGCAAGCGTAGATGTCGTAGACACACATACTGTAGTGCTGCCTGTGATTACGGCAGGCAGTGAGTTCACGGTTACAACCCTCGTTGCCCTGCAGCCGGTAGACAATACATAAGTAATGGTAGCAGTACCCGCTGTAACGCCGGTAACTACACCCGTGGCAGAGCCAATGGTAGCATTCGCATTGCTGCTGCTCCATGTGCCGCCCGCCGTAGCATTGTCGAGCGATGTTGTAGACCCTATACATACCGATGCTGTGCCGGTTATCGATGCTGGCAACGCATTCACCGTTACTTGAGATACGGTATAGCAACCTGTGTTAAGTGTGTAAGTAATATTGGTAGTGCCTGCGGCTACACCGGTAACAATACCGTTGCTGCTGCCCACTGTCGCGTTCGCAGGGTCGCTGCTCGTCCACGATACGCCGCCTGTAGTAGCGTTGGTAAGCAGTATAGTAGACCCCACACATACTGTTAGCGTACCGCTGATTGCCGATGGCAATGGCTTTACAGTCATTGTCATGGTGCGCCGGCAGCCTGTAGGTAATGTATAGGTAATAGTGGTAGTACCTGCTACCAGGCCGCTCACGATACCGTCCGATGAACCGATAGTTGCATTAGTAGTATTGCTGCTCTCCCATGTGCCGCCCGGGCTGGCATTGGTAAGCGTAGTAGCAAGGCCTATGCAAACTGTAGTACCGCCGGCAATAGTAGCTGGCAGTGAATTGATAGTAGCTACAGCTGTTATCTTGCAGCCTGTAGTGCTGGTAAGTGAGTAAGTTATATTTAATGTACCTGCATTCGCACCGGTAAGCACCCCGGTAGCAGAATTGATCGTTGCAATAGCAGAGTTGCTGCCCGACCATGCGCCACCTGATGTAGCATTAGTAAGGGTGGTGGTAGTACCCGGACAAGCCGTAAGCGTGCCGCCTATAGCAGCCGGCTGAGGATTTACGGTAACAACTTTTGTGCGCACACAGCCTGCAGCTGATGTATAGGTAATAACAGGGTTGCCTGCTGCAACACCTGTAACAACGCCGGTCGATGAGCCTACGGTAGCAAGCGATGCATCGCTACTGCTCCAGGTTCCGCCCGATGTGGTATTGGTCAGAGTAGTAGTAGCTGCAACACAAACAACGGCTGTTCCGCCTATCGCTGCTATGCCGTTTACAGTCACTATCCTCGTGGTGCGGCACCCTGCCGCTGTATAAGTAATTGTAGCCGTGCCCGCATTAACGCCGGTAACAACGCCCGAAGATGTTCCTACTGATGCTATCGATACATTGCTGGCAGCCCATGTGCCGCCGCCGGTAGCGCTGGCGAGTGTGGTAGTAGATGCCGCACATACGCTGGCAGTACCGGTGATGGTAGCAGGTATGGCATTAACGGTCACCTGCCTGGTGCTGTAGCAACCTGTGGTCAATGTATAAGTAATGGTAGCATTACCAGCAGCAACGCCGGTAACAACGCCCGATGAAGAGCCTACTGTAGCGGTGGAAGGTGCGCTGCTGGTCCACGACATGCCGCCGGAAGTCGCATTAGACAGCAGGGTTGTAGAACCCTCGCATACTGAAGCCGTACCGGTGATAGCCGATGGATTGGCATTTACCCGCACAAAGCGTGTAGCCGTCACAAATGGCGAAGTACATGTACCGGGATCGGTCCACGTAACCCGGCAGAAGTAATAATAATTACCAACACTCGTTGTTACCGGTGTTACGGTCGGCAGATCGCCGTCCGTACCAGCTTCAGAAGTAAATGGTGTAGATGAGATGGTAACGGTAGACCCACTCAGCACCGTTGTATTGGTGGGGTTGTAATACCAGGTGGCTACGCACGCCACGCCCGTGGGCGCGCCCGTACCTACCGAGCATTCCGTGTAGTTATAGGTGGTGGCGGTAGCTGTGGCCCCCTGGCAAAATGCCGTGGTGCCGGAAAACCCCGTGCCGGGCCCCACCGGTGTGCTCGGGCCGTTCAGTGCGAAGGCCGCTATACATAGCAGGTTCAGCAATAGTGATAAATAGACCTTTTTCATAAGCGATACTGTGTTTTTAGCGGTATTGATTTAGATTACAGATAACGTAGTTAAGCGCCCCGGAAGGCGTGCATATAAAAATAAAGTATTATATATGTCACCAAACCTAAAGAAATATTTACTCAAAAACAAGACTTAACCATTGAATAACAAATTGGTATTGATGAAAGTTCCTTTATACATTTGGCGCCGCGCTACCCTATGCCGGTGGTGGAAGGATTTTTTTAAGGGGGGATAGCGAACGGTTAAAGATTAATTTTCAAGCTTTTAATGCATGAGGCCCGGTAGAAGATCAAACCAGTTTTCGGTTCATAACAGGGTCACGGTTTTGCGCGGCGGCGCAGAATTCTTCAATGAGCTCGAAAAGATCATTGATGAGGCAGAGCACTCCGTGCAGCTGCAGACCTATATATACGATACCGATGAAACGGGCACCCGCATCACTAACGCACTTATACGCGCAGCGCAGCGTGGGGTGCTTGTTTATATGCTTATCGATGGCTATGCGTCAAAGAATATCACCAACGACATTATCGAAAAATTAAAGAAAGAAGGTGTTCACTTCAGCTTTTTTGAACCGTTGCTTAAAAGCCGCTTTTTTTACTTCGGCCGCAGGCTCCACCAAAAGGTCATTGTAGCGGACGGTAAAACATGCATGGTGTCGGGCGCTAATATAAGCAACCGGTATAACGATATAGGCGATATAAGTGCCTGGCTCGACTGGGCAGTAAGGGTAGATGGCGAAACAGCTATGGAAATGCATAATTTCTGTATTCGTATCTGGAACCGCTCAGTACTGAGAAAAAAATGCAGGATCAAGCCTGTGAACGAAGCAATAGACCCGCCGGCAGAAGAATGCCTGGTGCGCATAAGGCGAAACGACTGGGTGTTTAAACGAACAGAGATCACCGCTACTTATCGCGAAATATTCAATACGGCAGAATCACAGGTAACACTTATGACCAGCTACTTTTGGCCCCAGAGAAGGCTGCTGAAGCGTATGGCCGTTGCCGCCCGGCGGGGTGTAAGGGTGCGACTGATACTCACGGGGCGGGCCGATGTGCCCTTTGCCAAGTACACAGAGCGCTACTTATACCCCTGGCTGTTTCGCCATGGCATTGAGGTTTATGAATATCAAAAAAATATCCTGCATGGCAAGATTGCCACCTGCGATGGCAAATGGCTTACTGTAGGTTCCTACAACGTGAATCATATAAGCGCCTTTGCCAGCGTGGAGCTCAACCTGGATATTAAAAACGCTGGGGTTACCGCTATTGTCGATAAGCGGTTCGACCAGATCATGTGCGATGATTGCCAGTGTATAACGCCCGATAGCTTCAAAGCATCGAGCAATACGCTCAGGCTATTCTTCTACTTCCTCTCTTACCGCATTGTGCATAGTTTATTCTTCCTGTTCACATTCTACTTTGTGCAACGGAAGCGACGCGATCAGTAAGTGCCGCCCATGCGGTCTAAAAACCTGCGGAGCACATCAGCATCCCAGTTGGCAAACCGCCCGCGCTGCACTATAAGGTCGTTCTCTTTGGGGTATTGCAGGTAATAATAGAAGGCAAACCTCGGCTTTGGCTCCATCCAGCCATTGATCTCCCCAAAGCGGAGTACATTAAATACGAGTGTATCGTGCCATAGCTCCGCAGTATAGTATCCCTGCGAGAACCTCAGGAGGGTCGCCTTATCCTTCTCGTTATCAGACAGGCTCAATAATTGGGCATTCCTGCTCACATACCGGAGCGGCACCGTGTCTTCCTTGTCAAACACCGAGCGGTAGCCGGTATAGTACCCCGAATCGGTCTCCGCAACTGCATACCAAAGTATGTTATTAAAGAATGTAGGCGTAGTAAAATACCGCTTAACGCCAAGATGCTTTGAGTCAAACTGCTTTTCCAGCTTATTATCTATATGCAGCTTGAATAAAATGCCGATTATAAGGTAAGTAGTGCATAAGGCGATCGAGCCTATCACCCAGTGCTTGCGCCGCTGGCTATCGTGCTTGATGACCATGAGTGCCACGGCCGCTATGGCCAGCCATATGCTGAAGAGCGGATCGGCCACGAACATGGTGTTGAACGAGACCCTGTATTGACTAAAGGGCTCGAACCAGCCGGTGCCGTACGCATTGAACGCATCGAGGAATATGTGCACGAATACCTCAGCACCCCAGAAAAAGAGCCATAACTTATAGCTCATATCCCGCCGTTTCCATATATACCGCGATAGCAGGGCGAGAAACGGGGTGACCAGCAGCACGAACATAAGCGAGTGGGTATACCCCCGGTGCGCCAGCAGGTCGTCGCAGGTATCCAGCCATATCCCGTTCACAAAGTCTATATCGGGCAGGCTCTGCCCTATTGCCCCCAGTAGCAGCGCCTTCTTCCCTATCCGCCTGCCGCCGATGGCCTCGCCTATGCAGGCGCCTAATACTATGTGGGTTACTGTATCCAAATTGTTGCTTGTTGTGGTAAAAATATAGCACGCAGCTGTGAACACAAAACCGCACACCTATACTGTGCCAGCACAGGCAACTTTTCTCTTTAGTTTATTTTGCCGCCCTTCCTTATCTTCGCCTTACAACATATTATATGGCATTAATAAAATCTATTTCAGGCATTCGCGGAACGATCGGTGGCAAGCAGGGAAAAAACCTGACCCCTATAGACGTTGTCAAATTTACGGCTTCTTATGGCGCATGGGTAGCCAGCCAGGGCGATAATAAAAAAATAATCGTAGGCCGCGATGGCCGCATATCCGGCGGCATGGTAAGCAACCTGGTAGTGGCAACACTGCAAAGCATGGGCTGCGATATTATAGACCTGGGCCTGAGCACTACCCCAACAGTAGAGATGGCTGTGAAAATGGAAAATGCCGGCGGAGGTATCATATTAACTGCCAGCCATAACCCTAAAGAATGGAATGCGCTGAAGCTGCTGAACAAGGACGGTGAATTCCTCAACGCAGCCGAAGGCCAGTGGATACTGGACCATGCAGAACAAGGCGAAACGCAGTTTGCCGATATTAATAAGATAGGCTCGGTAAAGACCGACGATACCTACATACAAAAGCACATAGACGAGATACTGGCGCACCCGCTGGTAGATGTAGCGGCTATAACGAAAATGAACTTTAAAGTGGTGGTGGATGCTGTGAACTCTACAGGTGCCATTTCGGTGCCGCAGGTGCTGAATGCATTGGGTGTGACAGACGTTACCGTGATCAATGAAGAGGTAACAGGCCGTTTCGCTCACAATCCCGAGCCACTGCCCGAAAACCTCATAGAGCTTTGCTCGACGGTTGAAAAAAAGAATGCGCACCTCGGCATCGCAGTAGATCCTGATGTGGATCGCCTCTGCTTCGTCTGCGAAGACGGCAGCCTCTTTGGCGAGGAGTATACACTGGTAGCCATTGCCGACTACGTGCTCTCTCATAAAAAAGGGAATACAGTATCCAACCTCTCCTCTACCCGCGCACTCCGCGATGTGACCGAGAAGCACGGTGGGCAATACTTCCCCAGCGCTGTAGGCGAGGTGAACGTGGTAAAAAAAATGAAGGAAGTGAACGCAGTAATAGGCGGAGAAGGCAATGGTGGCATCATAGTACCTGAGCTGCACTATGGCCGCGACGCGCTCATCGGCATCGGACTGTTCCTCACCCACCTCGCGAAATTCGGCAAGTCAGCCAAGGCGCTGCGCGGCACCTACCCCAACTACTTTATCTCTAAGAATAAGATAGAGCTCAGCGAAGACGTGAACGTAAAGCACATCTTCGAAGAGATAAAGAAGAAATACAAGAAGCAGCCCATCAACACCGAAGACGGCCTGCGCATCGACTTCGACAGCGACTGGGTACACCTCCGCACATCAAACACGGAGCCCATAATACGCATCTACTCCGAAAGCGGCACCGAGACCACAGCCAACAACATTGCCAAGCGAATAATGGCCGATATACGGGAAATGATGCTGATGAAGGTGGAGTAAGGCGGTTAATAGTACTTGCATGGAGATCGTAGAGCCAATAGTAGTACAGTTAAAGAAAGCACAGTTGGCGAGAGCGCACCATCGCGTAACCATCGCCAGGCTGACTATGGGTATTTTTATGCTGCTATTTGCGTACAACGCAGTTCGGCTCTATTTCTATTCACAGTATCCTGAGCCGTATGTGTCCAAACTGGCTTTTCAACAGGCAGTTGGAGCGTTTATTTATGCCGCATTGATCGTATTGAGCTTTTGGCGTCCGCTTATTGCTTTTATACTCTTGACCCTGATAACGATAGGACTGTTTATATACAGTTTTCCAGGCTTGGACGGCATAGTGGCAAAAGTCACGATATTACTGACTTTGATCGTCATTTTAATGGCTATATATGGCGCCCTTTATGCACAGGAATACGAGCAACTTCGGGCAGAGGTAAAAGCTTCAGCACGACTTGAGGCACAATTGTAAAATTTTTACGTGTTCGATGAGTTTCCGCCGCTGTTGGTGTCCCCACCAACGGCCTCGCGCTGGATATGCGCGCTACTACGCTATGTCCTCGATGAGTCTCTCTAGCATAGCCATGTGGGTAAGGGAGGACTCATCGATACTCGCGCGCAAAATAATGTTCCATCTTATCGCTCCTTCACCAACGTATACCTCAATGCGCCTAAGCTATCGCTAATGCCGCCAGTCAAAGTATCCTCTACCGTTCCATAAAACCTGACTGTATCATCATCAAAATTAAGGCCGTAAGTTGTATAAGTGCTCCGAACATTCCCGGAAGACAGCACTATATAGTCGATACGTTCCGGTCCTCCATTAAAATCCGTCGCAATTAAATAATCTGTGTAGTTGGCAACGCCGCTTATTTTCCCCTCGCTCGAAAACTTTACAGTAGTGACCCTATTGAGGCTATCAAAACATTTATACGAGCCCGCGATCAGAATATCGTTCACAATGTACTGTAGCGGCTCCAACGCGGTGTTAGCAGGTACGCTGACAAATCTCACCGAGTCGATAACCGCATTGCTTTTATTATAGTGGTAGAGCGTTAGATAGCGGCTCTTATTCCCCGGAACATACGCAAGCTCGTAACGGCTGGTACTATCGTCGTAATCAGGGTGACTTATAAGAAAGGAATGGTTGGTTGTTCCCTTATTGGGATACAGATAGAAGGTGTAACCCTCATGGTTGTTCCAGCTCGCACCTATCTCCATGCTGTCAGTGTGGGGTTTCGTGGTATCTATATACATATACACCACACCATTCAGCAATCGCGAGGATTTGTAGGGCGACTTTGTTTTTTTTAAATCTTCAAGGTAGTCTTCCCTGGCCCATTCACCGTACAAATAAGGCAGCGGATTATCAGGCGCAGGGGACTTGCATGCAATTACAAGGAACACGAGGCAAAACACGACTGCCCGGATCATACATCTATCAATATATCACACGGCTCATCGCCGGCAAAGTCTATGATCACCTGGTGATTGGTATCGTGTATGGTATCGAGAGTTATCTCCCACTTTATGGGCGTGCCATTACTTCGGAAGATGCTTAGCGCGAAAACAGAAAACTCATTTTTGAAGTCCAGTACCTGTATTGGCTTTCCCCACGCCACAAACTCCTTTTCTATCATCGGTATCATCCGGGCAATGTAGTAATCAAAGTGCGTTTGCAGGTCGAGGTAAAAACTGCGCTGCTCAGGTGTAGGCCCGGCCTTTGCTGCGTATACCAGGTACTCCACAGGCGCAGCAGGGCCATCCTTACCCTGCACGAACATGCCGCGACCTTCGAAGCAGTTCGTTGATGCGTCCTCATGCTCACAATACTTCAGCAAGCCGAATACATCGTCTGTAATAGTGTGCGGCTTTTTACCCCAGTTAAATAAAGACATAGATCTCGTGGAATCCCGGCAAGCAATGACTTATAAATATAAAACAGAAAAGCGATAGCTGCCTATCGCTTTTCCAATATATTTTAAGCACATTTACCAGCCTAGAAGGTATGCAAATATGAGCGGAGCCACTATCGTAGCATCGCTTTCTACAATAAATTTGGGTGTGTGTATATCCAGCTTGCCCCATGTTATTTTTTCATTAGGCACGGCGCCGCTGTATGAGCCATACGATGTAGTGCTGTCGCTTATCTGGCAGAAGTAGCTCCAGAATGGTACATCGTGCCACTCCAGGTCCTGGTACATCATGGGCACCACGCATATCGGGAAGTCACCCGCTATGCCGCCGCCTATCTGGAAGAAGCCTACGCCCTTGCCAGCCGAGTTATTGCGATACCACTCGCTCAGCCACACCATGTACTCTATACCGCTCTTCATTGTTGACGCTTTAAGCTCGCCTTTAATGCAGTAAGAGGCGAAGATGTTGCCCATAGTGCTGTCTTCCCATCCCGGTACTATAATAGGCAGGTTCTTCTCGGCAGCCGCTATCATCCAGCTGTTCTTCGGGTCTATCTCGTAGTCGGCTTTCATCACCTCGCTCAGCAGCAGCTTGTACATAAACTCGTGCGGAAAGTAGCGCTCACCCTTCTCTTCAGCATCTTTCCATATTTTATAGATGTGCTTCTGTATGCGGCGAAATGCTTCTTCTTCAGGTATGCAGGTATCCGTCACCCGGTTAAACCCCTTTTCCAGCAGGTCCCACTCGTCTTGCGGGCTCAGGTCGCGGTAGTTAGGCACACGCTTATAGTGCGTATGCGCCACCAGGTTCATTACGTCCTCTTCAAGGTTAGCACCCGTGCAGCTGATGATCTGTATCTTATCCTGGCGTATCATCTCGGCCAGCGATATGCCCAGCTCTGCAGTGCTCATTGCGCCCGCCAGCGATACCAGCATTTTTCCGCCCTCGAGCAGGTGCGTTTCATAGCCTTTTGCAGCGTCTACAAGGGCCGCAGCATTGAAGTGGCGGTAGTGGTGTTGTATAAATTGTGATACAGGACCTTTATTCATAAATAACGTTATTAAGAGCGCGCAAAGGTAGCAAACCCCGCGCTATTTACCGTATCGGGAAAAATATGGCTATGATGTGCAAAACCCCTAATTTTGTGAAAGTCCTTATCAATGGAGTATAGATCAGACCCACTATGGCACAGGATACAAGCTTACAGCCCTGATGTCCTCTTTGCCCTCCACCCGTTTTCAAAGAAGCTCGCCGAAGAGCAGGGTTGGTCAGCCGAATTTACCGCACGGGCAATAGAAGAATACAAAAAATTCATTTACCTCTGCTGCATCTCGCCCCACGGCGCCTCACCGCCAAATATCGTAGACGATGTCTGGCACCTGCACCTCACCTACACTGTAGAGTACTGGCAGAAGTTTTGCAGGGATGTGCTCTTCCGCGAGATCCACCACCACCCCTCTTCGGGCAACGAAGACGAGAACGACAAATACCAGGCGCTCTACAGCGATACCCTGGCGCTATACAAGACCACTTTCCTGCAGGAGCCACCCTCCGATATCTGGCCCCACAGATCCGCACCTCAGGCTGAGGTTCCCCCGATAGAAATTTCTTCAAATACATTTTTCGAGCTAGGCCCGCGATGGCGATACCTGCTGCTGGCAATTCCCTTCGCACTCACTTTGGTGAATGAGGGGGAGATCAACCCATACGCCCTAAATGGCCCTGAGTTTCTCTTCTTCTACGTAGTGTTGCTTGGCTGCACGGCGGCAGCACTCTATTTCTCGGCCAGGGCCAGGAACGATGCACTGGCCACAATCCTGATAACGGACGTGACCGACAAGTACGAGGCAGCCTGGCTTGCCGGGCAAGACGAGCGGTTTTCCCTGCTGGTCAATAGCGCGCTAACGAGGTCCGGGGCCATCTACGGTGTACAGCACGAAACATACGGAATCAATTACGAACACGTATCCACATCAGCTACCCCCGCTACGGAGGCCCTGCTCAACTACGGGCTCGATACCATCAGCTACCACGGGCTCAATGAGCTTTCTTTACAGCAATCCTATAAGGCCCGGGATAGGTTCACGCAGGTAAAGCAGGCATTCAACAACATAGGCAATAGCATCATCATCCCACTCACAGTCATCATGGCGGGCATCATCCGGATTATACAGGGCACCAACAACGATAAGCCGGTTGGCTATCTTGTATTTCTGGTCATAGCATCGGTCATAGCCCTGGTAGCAGTCCAGTACTACTCAGACTTCCACCGCACCTGCGAAAAGATAATGAGGGAGCAGCACCAGTTCACCGACTACATGGGCGATGACTTCAGCCGCACCATCATATTCTACGGCCTCGCAGCACTTACCGGCCAGGCGGCTTACGGGCAGCTGTATACCAACTACTACAATAACCTGCATAACAGGCGCGGCAACGGAGATGGTGGCGGGGGGTGCAGCAGCGGAGGGGGTGATGGTGGCGGAGGTGGCAGCTGCGGGGGAGGTGGTTGCGGGGGCTGCGGAGGCGACTAAAATGAAACGGCCACTGCTTTCGCAACGGCCGTTCAGTATCTGGTGCAGTATCAGTTATGCTACTGCTTCTTCTTTTGCTATGAATTTCTTCACCCACTCAGTAGTAATCGACTTAGGACGCTCTATAGGGAATCCTAAAGCGCGGTCCCAGCACAGGCTGGCCAGCACACCCAGCGCACGCGATACGCCGAACAGCACGGTGTAGAAATCTTCCTCAACGAGGCCATAGTGCTTCAGCAGTGCGCCAGAGTGCGCATCCACGTTAGGCCATGGATTTTTGATCTTGCCGGTACCTTCCAGTATTGGCGGCGCTACCTCGTATACGTTCCATACTGTCTTCACAGTTGGGTCTTCAGGGCAGTGGCGCTTTGCAAACTCCATCTGCGCGGTGAACCTTGGGTCGGTCTTGCGGAGCACGGCATGGCCATATCCCGGTACTACCTTACCCGCAGTCAATGTTTTCTTTATGTAGTCTGCTATCTGCTCTTTTGTTGGTGCTTCAGAGTTAAGCTCTTTGCACATTTCCTCTATCCAGCGTATCACTTCCTGGTTGGCCAGGCCGTGCAGCGGGCCGGCAAGGCCGGTCATACCAGCCGCAAACGACAGGTAAGGATCGCTCAGCGCTGAGCCCACCAGGTGGGTAGCATGTGCCGATACATTACCACCTTCATGGTCTGCATGTATGGTAAGGTACAGGCGCATCAGCTCCTGGAAGCCTTCGTCCTCATAACCCAGCATGTGCGCAAAGTTGGCGCTCCAGTCGAGCATGCCATCAGGCTGTATGTGCTCACTGTTCTTATACTTACGGCGATAGATATATGCGGCTACACGTGGCAGGCGCGCTATGAGCGTCATCGTGTCTTCATACACATAAGACCAATATTCTTTCTTGCTGATACCCTCGTTATATGCCTTAGCAAATTTTGATTCCGTTTGCAGCGCCAGCACCGCAGCAGTGAACTGCGTCATTGGGTGCGCCGAAACAGGGAATGATTCGATTACGTCAAATACATAATTAGGCACGTGCGAACGGCGGGCCCACGTGGCAGAGATGTGCTCCACATTCTCCTGCGAGGGGACATCGCCCGTCAGCATCAGGAAGAACAATCCCTCTGGCAATGGCTCATTTCCACCCTCTGCCTTAGGCAGCTTCTCACGCAGCTCAGGTATCGAGAACCCGCGGAAACGGATACCCTCGTTAGAATCGAGCAGAGAAGTCTCAGTCACAAGGCCGGTGATGCCGCGCATACCCTGGTACACCTGTGCCAGTGTCACATCCTCCACCTTCTTGTTACCGTGCTGCTCTATGATGCTTTTGATCTCTTTAGCCTGCTCGTCAGCTTTCTCTTTGAAAAGGTCTTTAACGTAACCCATAGAAAAAATGATTGATTATTGTACGTGTAATTGAATGCTTGCAAATATAAGGAAAGGCAAAGAAGATAAAATGAATAATAAATTAAATCAGGTGAGGTCATTTTGCCCCTTGGTGCGCCAGCGTTGCTACATGGAAGCCGCTTGCCACGGAGCGGTGTGCAACTGCCTTTGTATGACTACCTAAGACATTTAAAATGCTGTCAGCTGTTTTTAACCCTACCCGTGCAGTCGTGGCACAAAGACAAATAACCACAAAAATCAATGAGTTATTTCATCGTGGTATGATTATTTCCTTTTTTCCTGTGATACAGACTTTGGGGATGTGATGATGCGACTTTACACGATCGTTTATTTTTTAATACTAATTTACTGCACCGGATGCTCAGAGTCTGGCGCCCATGGCATAGGCAACCGCGGCAGTATACACATAGATCCCGCGCGCTGGTACCAGCTGAATACAGGCCAGCATAGTCTTACCCAACTCTTCAACGGCAATGAGTATGAGAAGATCACAGCCGCGCATGGCGCGCTGCTCAGCAACTATGAGGCATGGTATCCCCTGCTCGATGGGGAACAAATGACCATTGACAGCATCAGGATGTATGACTGGCAGGGCACCAATGAACAGCACCCCACTACTCTATACGCTGTGCTCGCCAACTGGCAGCGCGTACCCATAGCCACCTTCACAGGCAGCCAATATGAAAAGTGGGTAGGCCCCGACCCTAAGCAGCCCGGTAAGTTTGCGCTGGATAAGCCGGTGAGCGATGTGCGCTACCTCGTCATTAACACCTGGGGCGACTTGCCGGGAGAGCTGGAATTCTATGGCCCTTATACCGCGCCAAAAGCCCTAACACCCGCACAGCCCAAGCCGGCACCACTGTCCGGCTTCTTCGGCATAAACGCTTTTGAGTGGGACTTTGAAGCCCCCACAAACCCCATGCAACTGGATGCTGCGCGGCTGGAACCTATAAAGAGCTTCACCGCAGTGCGCCACTACATGGACTGGGAAAAGCTGGAAGCCGCAGAGCATGCCTACGCATTTGCTCCTACCTATAACGGAGGCTGGAACTACGATGCCATGTATGAGTGGTGCAAAGCACAGCAAATAGATGTGCTCGCCTGCCTCAAAACTATCCCATCGTGGATGGCTGCGACCTACCCTGCCAATGACCGCGATAACGAATGTGTGCCGGTGCGCTATGGCAAGGATCTTGCCGACCCGGGCTCGTATGTAGAGCAGGCCAAAGTAGCCTTCCAGTTTACTGCGCGGTATGGCAGCAGAAGCGTCAGCACTAACTTACTTACCGTAGGCAATGGCAATGTGCCCCGCACCGGCCTGGGCCTGATAAGATATATAGAGTGCGACAACGAGCGCGACAAATGGTGGAAGGGCCGCAAAGCCTACCAGACCGCAAGGGAGTATGCCGCCAACCTCTCCGCCTTCTACGACGGCCACAAGGGCAAAATGGGCCCAAGTATTGGCGTAAAGACGGCCGACCCTGCAATGCAAGTGGTAATGGGCGGCCTCGCCAGTACTACCACCGGCTACCTGCAGGGCATGATAGACTGGTGCAAAGAGCACCGCGGCTACAAAGCCGATGGCACCGTAGACTGTCCGTGGGACGTGATCAACTACCACTTCTATGCCCACGATGCGGTGCTTGACCCTGCCAGGAACCAGACCGTAGGTATGGCTCCCGAGGATGCGAAAGCCGATTCGTTCGCTAAGGAATACATACAGCTGGCGCACCGGTACCTGGGCGATATGCCAGTGTGGGTTACAGAGGCTGGCTATGATATAAACGCCGGCAGCCCGCAGCGCGCACCATCGGCAAAAGTACAGGCCGACTGGATAATGCGCACCAGCCTTGCCTATGCGCGGGCAGGTGTGCAAAAAGTATTCTTCTACCAGCTGTATGATGATAACGAGGGCAATGCCACCCGCTACGCTACAAGTGGGCTCGTAAATAAAGATCACACTAACCGCCCCGCTGCCAGCTACCTGCGCCAGGCGGCAAGGCTATGGGGCAACTACGCTTATAAAGAGACCATTAACACCGCACCGGCAGTAGATGTGTACACTTATAACGGCAAGAACGTTTACGTGCTCACATCAGCAAGCGATAAGGCCACTACCTATACCCTTAACATACCCAATAGTGAAGCCGCCTGGATATATACACCGCAGGTGACAGGCAGCGCTATGAAGGAAGAGCGTGTAAAAATGACAGGTGGCAAAGTAAACATATCGGTAACGGGCACGCCAATATTTGTAACGGGCAGCAAAGCAGAAGAGACAACGAGGAGGATGGTAGCAAGATGACTATACCCGGCCTGAATAACAAACACTTCCTGGTGCTGGTGGGTAATGCCCTCGGCATCTCCATAGGCTTTTCCATATCGTTCCTGCTGTTCCACTTTTTGCCGGTGCACGAGGTGGGCATCTGGTTCTTCATTATGTCTATAGTAGCACTGTGCGAGGCTGCCCGGTATGGCTTCCTGGCCACGGCCACGGTCTCTTTTTACGCGGGCACTACGCCCGAGCGTGGCGCCACTGTAATGGGTTCTGTGTGGTTCCTGGCACTTTCGCTCTCCGGCATCATAGCGGCGCTCAACGGCCTTGCCTTTTTCATACTGCCACACACACACAATGTGGAGCTGATCTTGTGCATAAAGTGGGTTGGCATCACCTACCTGAGCACCGTATGCCTCGATGTGGTATCGTGGAAGCTGCAGGCCGAGGAGAAGTACAGCACTATAGTTATGTATCGCATGACCAACAGCATACTTACTATACTCTCCTTTACCATACTGATCTATACCGGCAGGATGACATTAGAGAATGCGCTGCTGCTCAATGTGGTCACCAATCTTATAGTGAGCGGGCTGGTGCTGGTAAGAGGTTCGGGCATCAGGTACATAACCCGCAGATCTGCCGAGAGTGTGCGTGAGCTAACGAACTACGGTAAGTACATGCTGGGCACTACCACCGTATCATCGCTGCTGGTAAATGCCGACACCTGGATCATCAACTATGTGCTGGGGCCTGCGGCGGTAGCTGTTTACAATCTTGCTATACGCTTTATGGCTGTAATAGAGCTGCCCATACGCACGCTGCTCACCACCGGCACCAGCGAAATGGCCATCGCCTACAACCGCGACGACCTGCCTCAGGTGACCCACATCTTTAAAAAGTATGCGGGCATGCTTACCATCATATTCATCCCCATAGTGCTCGGTGGCATTGTGCTGGCCGATATTCCTATATACCTGCTGGGCGGGGCCAAGTATAGCGGCACCATAGCGGCCAATTCGTTCCGCCTGTTCCTGCTGGCATCACTGCTCTACCCTATCGACCGCTTCAATGGCCTGGTGCTCGACATGATACGGCAGACGAAGGTTAACTTTTACAAGGTCATCATAATGCTGGGGACCAAGGTCACCTTCAACTTTGTGGGACTTGCATTGTTTGGCAATATATACGGCGTTAACCTGTCGTGCTTTATAATGACCATTGTAGCCATCGTTTATGGCAACTACCAGCTGCGGCGGTGCATCAGGTACAAGTTTACAGATATACTGCGCCTGGGCTACAAAGAAGTAAAGCTGCTGGTGAACAAGAAAGTAAAGGATTACAGGCTGGTAGTTAACCCCGCCAGCAAAAATTAGTTGGTACATTTTTTTGAATAAGGATACAATGATGACTACGAACAAAACCCGGTAAAGCCACATGGATCAAACGTTTTACTTTAAGGGCATAACATTACTGGTGACCGTATATAACAGGAGCCGCTCGCTGGAGCGGCTGCTGGCTGCGTTTGAGCGGCTGAACTGCCGGTTCGACGACATCGTAGTATCTGACGACGGCAGTCGCGACGAGCACCTGAATGCGATACGCGGCCTGCAGTCGCGCTTTGAGTTTCGCTTGCTGACAACCCCTGAAAACAAGGGCCTGGGGCACAACATAAACAAAGGACAGGACGCAGTGCACACCCCCTATACGCTATATGTGCAGGAAGACTTTGTGCCGAGAGATGTTTTCCCGGCCTGCCTGCAGGAGTCGCTTCGCCATATGAACGAGCGGGAAGACATAGACATAGTGCGTTTTTACTCTTATTTCAAATATCCCTGCCTGAAGCCTATAAAAGAGGGCCTTGCCGAAATGTACTTCAACCCCGCCTATCCCGGCTACCGCAAATTTTACATGTATAGCGATCACCCCCACCTGCGCCGCAGCAACTTCCTGCAAAAATTCGGGCGCTACACCGAGGGCAAGAAGATGGACAAGACCGAATACGAGATGATGCAGTCATTTCTGCGCAAAAAAGGCAAGGCTCTATATTTCGAGAACCACAAAGAAATATTCGACCAGCTCAACTCCCCTGACGAGCCGAGCACCATAAAACGCCGCCCCTGGACCGAAAGCAATAATCCCGTGATAGCGGTGATACGCGATGTGTACCGGCATGTGAAATTCCGGTGCGATTACCTGCTGGGAAATTAGGGCCTTTGTGTCCTTACCATTTCCGATTTGCTTCCGACTTCTGCAAGCATCTGCAACTTAACGCCTCAATCAAACAATTGATATTCAATCAATTAAGCGATGGACATGCTTGCGTTTCCGGTTGCCGCAGTGAAAAAAAACCGGAAACGGGATGATCCATCGGTTGGGAATTGCGCACTGTGCGCAATGATTTTTTTCACGGACCTTTTTTCAGTAACGGCGCAGGTTTTGGAGGATATGTTTGCGCACTTTTTGCGCAGGTGCGCAAAAGTTTTTGTGTCACCGGCGCGAGCCGACCACCCCGCCAACGCACCGTCCAACCGCACGCCCCTCCTAAAAACAGGAGGGGAGCTGTGTAGCGCAAGCTTGGCCTTAACTATAAACTCGCGAATAAAGGTCGGATAAAGAAGAATATTTTTCAAACCGGAGTTACATGGCAGTGCAGTTATTGCTACATGCTGTGCAGCTAGCTGTTTGTGGTAAAAAAATCTTTTGGCTGTGGGCGCGGGTTTAACGTGTTTTTTCGCCTTTTTGTGCGTTAGGTGTTTGGAGGGTGGTGTAGCAGGGGCGAGTTCATGGGCTATGACGAAGCAAAAATGGGTATTTATTACCTATAGGGCGCGTGGGTGAGAGTATGTAAATTTACAAATTGCCCTTAGAAATTTGAAACGACTATTATACATACTACCACTATTGTTACTGCTGCCGTTTGGTGGTAGCGGGCAGGTCATAACAAACTTTGCCGGGACCGGATCTTCTGTTTTTAGTGGAGTGGGCGTGCCAGCTTTGACTGCTGGCATTCCTAATCCAGCTGGAGGATTTTTTGATGCTAACGGTTATTTCTTTTTTGCTGATCCCGTGGTGCATCGTGTTAGGGAAATAAATTCGGCCGGGATAATAAATACAATAGCTGGCACAGGTACGGGAGGTTTTTCAGGCGACGGGGGCTCGGCCTCTACCGCGAATTTGAAAGGGCCGGCAGCAGCGAGGCTCGATAGTTATGGCAATATTTATATTGCCGACGCGCAAAATCACAGAATTAGAAAAATTGATAAAGCCACAAGTATAATAACTACCATTGCTGGCAATGGTAGTCCGGGATACTCGGGCGATGGGGCGGCGGCTGTTGATGCTATGCTTTGGGGTATTCAGGACATCTGTGTTGATAAATATGGTAACGTTTATATTGCTGACGCATTTAATTATAGAGTTCGAAAAGTAACACCGGCCGGCATTATATCGACGTTTGCTGGGAATGGCACTCCTGGCTATAGTGGCGAAGGCGTTTTGGCAGATACATCAAGAATAGGAGCAATAAGTGGTTTGTGCGCCGATACCGCAGGTAACATTTACATAGGCGATAATTCCGGTTCTCGGGTAATGAAAGTGAACAGTGCGGGGATTATGACAACATTTGCTGGCAATGGGTCGCCTGTGTACGCGGGGGATGGTATTCCCGCCACTTCTGCGTCCATCGGTGTGTTGCAAATAGCAATTAGCAGAGAAGGGGATTTATTTATTGCCGATAGGTACAACAATCGTGCACATAAGGTCGATCATTTAACGGGGCTACTGCACTGCGTAGCTGGGAATGGTGTGCCGGGCGATGCCGGAGATGGTGGGCTTGCAACAGCTGCTAGTTTACACCTTCCGGTTAGTGTAGCTTTAGACCAGTGTGGGAATTTATATATTTCAACAATCGGTAGTGCTTCCACTACCGGCTTAGGTCGCCGCATCCGCAAGGTCACCTTCAACCCTCCCACCACCGCTGCCGTTACCATCACAGGCATCACCACAGCAGCCATTGGTGCCACAGTCACCGTTACTGCAGCGGTAAGCGGAGCGGGCGGCGCTTACAGTATTAAGTGGTTTAACAAAGGCGTGCAGTTTGCTGCCACCACCACGCCCACGGTCACCTTTACTAAAGCCAATACCATAGACTCCATAACTGCGCGTATTGTTCCGGCGATCACTTACTGTTACGATTCTGCCATGTCCAATTTGCATATTGTCACCAAGTCCACAACTGATTTGAGCTTACTGCCATCTGTAACATTACACATCTACCCCAATCCCGCTCACAACGAGGTAGTGATAACGGGCAATGATATTGATGATGTGTGGCTTGTAAATATGCTGGGGCAGGTGCTCGTTTGGGGCAATGACAATAAAAGCAATATTCACTTAAATATTGCCGAGGTGCCGGCGGGTGTGTATATTGTGCGGGTACGGATGAACGGTGGTAGTGTGGTATTGAAGAAGGTGATAAAGGAATAAACCCTCGGTCCTTCACTTCCAGCCAAAAAAACAAGCGACATTGATGGGGCATCAATGTCGCTCTATATCCAAAACTCACTAAGGATAATTATCGTCTTATACTATTTTATGCGGCTACTGCTTCTTTGCCATAGCGTTTCAGCACCAGGCCTATGCGGGCATCGAGCTCAAAGGGGTTGAAGGGTTTTACGATGAAGTCCTCGGCGCCGGCCTTCAGGCATTTGATCTTTATGTCTGAGCTGTCCTCGGCAGTAAGCATTATCACCGGGATGCTCTGGAAGTAGCTGCTTGCCTTGAGCTGCACCAGCAGCTCGTGCCCGTCGAGCAAAGGGGTATTGAGGTCGGAGATGATAAGGTCGGGGATATTGCCCTGCTGCATGTAAGCAAGCGCTGCCAGGCCATTTTCGAAAACTGACACTTCGTAGTTTGCTTCGAGTAACCCTTTCAGCAGGTTTTCCATTGTAGGGTTATCGTCTATTACTATTATTTTAGGAGTATTTGATCTTGTGTTCATGATTTTAATTTTTTGATAGTTAAAGGTTTAGGGTTAAAAGGTTACTATAAATTCACATCCTTCGTTCACTTTGCTTTGCACAGTGATGGTACCACCGGCAGCTTCGATCTGCTTTTTGGTGATGTAAAGGCCAAGGCCCTTGCTGTCGTATCCCTGGTGAAAGACCTGGCCGAGGCTGAATATTTTGTCGCCATGTTTTTCGAGGTCGATGCCCAGGCCATTGTCTTTTACAGACAGTATGGTCTTGCCATCTTCCTCACGGGTAGCCACTGTGATGTTAACAGGGACATCGGGTTGTGAGTACTTTAAAGAATTACTGATAAGGTTGTATAAAAGGCTTTCGAGGTAGCACTTGGGGTAGTCTATATGTGTTACCGCAAGGTCAACCGCTATAGTTGCGTTCTTTTCGTGTACAAAGCCATTGAGCTGTACCGATATATCTGCTACCATTTGCGATATGTCGCACACTTCAGTTGCTTCTTCATGCGCCGTGGTGTCGGTAGCTTCTACGCCTTTCATCAGCTCATTGAGCGTATCTATAAGTGAAGAGCTGCTATCGCCAATGTAGGTTAGGCCTTGCTCCAGGGAAAATGTGCGGGCCAGCTTGTAAGACTGTTCGTCCTTATAAACGTGGGTCTTCAGCAGCACTTCTACAAGCATTTTTATGTTAGAGGCTATGCCGCGTATGTTGTGTACTATTATATTGTTGATGTCTTCGATAGAGGGTGACTTCTTTCTTTTCTTAAAGATCTGCAGGGCCATCTTCTCATCTAGTACTATTGCTTTGTTCATCTCCGTTGTCATAACTCACTTTTTTGGGTTCAGGATCATTCTCACACCCTACCATTTTTGAATTTCATGCCATGATGCCGTTAACAAAGCTTGAGAATGTTGTAAAAATGTTAGGACGCCGCCATATACGCGAATTCATTTTACCATATATATTGAACCCAGCAACAGCAGCGGCGCTTAAAGTGCTAGTAACTAGAAAATTAAACGTGCAACCTAGCTGCGTGTTATAAAAAATGCAACAAAGTTTTGACAATTCATAATACGCTACATGTGGGACTCTTAACCTTTTTTTAGCTAGAAGTTACTACCGGGATATCCGTGGAAAGGAAAAAATTGCCTCATCTGCCCCACGGCCGTATAATATGCATAGGCTGAGAGCCGCGCTGCTACAGGGTTTTCAGGCATCATTTTTATTTGTACAGTAATACTATTATAAGTCATTGCAGGAACTAATTGTGAACAAGGTATGACGACAACTTCATTTTTTATCGCATTAAGCATTACCATACAAGTATTAGCAGGGTACAACCTGGTACTCCCACTTGTACTATATATTATCTACCAACTCAAAAGGCACAGGCACCCCGCGCCCACGGCAGCAAAGGAATGGGACTATGCTATAATAGTAACGGCCTACGAGCAAACCGACACAGTGCCGGCTGCTGTGAACTCGCTGCTGCAGCTCGACTACAACAACTACATTATATATGTGGTGGCAGACAAGTGCGACGTATCGAACCTGAAGTTTGATGACGAGCGCGTAGTGGTGCTGCGGCCGGAGGAGACGCTGGCCAGCAATACGCGCTCGCACTTCTACGCTATTAACCATTTTGTGCGCCAGCACGAGCTGCTCACTATAATAGACTCTGATAACCTTGCCGACCCAGAATATCTCAATGAGCTGAACAGGAGCTTTAATGCTGGCTTCAGCGCCGTGCAGGGCGTGCGCAAGGCTAAGAACCTGGATACTACCTTTGCCTGCCTTGATGCTGCACGCGATATATACTATCACTTCTACGATGGCAGTGTATTATATCACCTGGGCTCATCGGCTACGCTGGCAGGCTCCGGCATGGCATTCACAACGGCATTGTACCGGGAATGCCTGGAACGCCTGGACATATCGGGAGCGGGCTTTGATAAGGTGCTGCAAAACGAGATAGTGAGCCGCGGCCATCGCATAGCCTTCAACGAGGGCGCAATAGTATACGATGAAAAGACATCGAATTCTGAGCAACTGGTAAAGCAGCGCGCAAGGTGGATCAATACATGGTTCAAGTATTGCAAATACGGGCTTAGCCTGGCTGGTGCGGGCATCAGGCAATGGGACAGGAACAAATTCCTGTTTGGCATCACGCTTATGCGGCCGCCGCTCTTCATATTCCTGATACTTTCTGCAATATGCCTTGGCGCTAATGTATTGCTGGGCGCACCCGGCACGATGGCATGGCTGGCAGGCTTCGCATGTTTCATAGCTGGCTTCGCAATACCAGTGCTGCACCCCTCTACTGATAAGCGCATAGTAAGGTCGCTGGTGAACATACCCAGGTTCATGTTCCTGCAGGTTCGCTCTTTACTGCTGTCTCGCGGGGCCAATAAACTTTCGGTGGCCACAAGGCATTACAATAAAACTACCCTTAGCGAAATAAAGGATCCCGGCACCTCTGTAGGATAAGAGCTGCTATTGACTAACGATCTAATATTTCTGCAATGAAAAAGGTTTCTATAATTACAGTAAACTATAACCAGCCCCTGGTAACAGAGGCCATGCTTGACTCAATAGCAAGGGTAAGCACATACGCTCCGCTCGAAGTAATTGTAGTGGACAATGGCAGCACCCCTAATCATGTGCCGGACTGGGAAAAGAAATACCCTGGTGTGACGTTCATTCGATCAGAAGAGAACCTGGGTTTTGCCGGCGGCAACAACCTGGGCATCAACCAGGCTACGGGTGACTACTTCTTCCTTGCCAACAACGATACCGAATTTACAGAAGGGCTGATAGAGCGCCTCGCAGCCACGCTGGATGCGCACCCCGATGCGGGCATAGTGTCCCCAAAAATAAGGTACTACGACCAGCCAGATACGCTGCAATACGCGGGGTTCACGCAGATGAACTACTTCACAGCGCGCAACAGCTGCATAGGCCAGTTTGAGAAAGACCTGGGGCAGCACGACCACAGGACCGGAGAAACGGGCTTCATACACGGCGCGGCAATGATGGTGCGGCGTGAAGCAATAGAGAAGGCGGGACTAATGCCAGAGAATTACTTTCTCTACTACGAAGAGATGGACTGGTGTGAGCGCATAAAGAAAGCCGGCTACACAGTGTGGCTGAATATGCAGGCGCTCATCTACCATAAAGAGTCGGTATCGGTGGGTGCTAAGAGCCCGCTGAAGGAATACTTCATGAACCGCAACAGGATACTGTTTGTGCGGCGCAACTGCCCTACCCATGCCCGCATGGCCTTCTGGCCCTACTACCTGTGCTGCGTGGTATCGCGCAATGTGATAGGCTATGTGGCGAAACGGCAATGGCATTTTATCCCGGTACTGCTAAAGGCAGTACTGTGGAATATTACAAACCCGGTAAACAGCGCTAAGCTGGGATACACAATAAAACGATAAGTATGATATACATTCTATGGATCTCGCTATTTATTATCTTCTATAGCTTCTTTGGCTATGGCATACTGCTGTATTGCCTTGTGAAGCTGCGGCGCCTCTTTAAGGGGGAGCGTGCCATACCCGACAATGGCGGCAACTGGCCAACACTGACAGTCATTGTGTCGGCATACAACGAAGAGGCTTGCATTGCAGATAAGATAACCAATACAATATCGCTCGACTACCCTGCCGATAAAGTGCAGTACATTTTTGTGTCAGACGGATCGTCGGACAGCACACCGGACATAATCAGCCGTTATGCGCAGGTGAAGCTAATGCACCGCCCAGAGCGCAAGGGCAAGATAGCTGCCATGGAACGTGCTATGGAAACGGTGACGAGCGAGGTAGCAATATTTACCGATGCCAATACATTCCTTAACAGGGATGCCCTGCTGAATATATGCAGGCATTACCACGACCCCACTGTGGGCGGTGTGGCCGGGGAAAAAAGGGTGCAGATAGAAGAAGTATCTGATGCCACCGCGGGTGAAGGATTTTACTGGAAGTACGAGTCGAAGCTGAAGCAGTGGGACTCTGAGCTGCATACTGTGGTAGGCGCAGCGGGTGAGCTGTTTAGCGTGCGGACAAAACTATACCGGGCTGTGGAGCCTGATACGGTGCTCGACGATTTTATGATATCGATGCACATAGCCGAGGAAGGCTACCGCATTATCTATGAGCCGGAGGCCTATGCAACAGAAACGGGATCTGAGAATATTGAAGAGGAGCTGAAGCGCAAGATACGGATAGCGGCGGGGGGCATACAGTCGATACGCAGGCTGAAGCGCGCCATTAATCCTTTCCACAACTTCACGCTGACCTTCCAGTATGTAAGCCACCGCGTGCTACGCTGGACGGTGACTCCGTTCCTTATGCTGTTCGCATTTGCCCTGAACGCGGCTATTGCTGTGCAAACGAGGGAGCCAGTTTACATAACATTGTTCTACCTGCAGGTATTCTTCTACGCCCTGGCCATACTCGGGTGGATAATGGAGCGTAAGCAGGTGCGGGTGAAGACGCTCTTTGTACCCTATTACTTCTGCATGATGAATTATGCTATCGTAGCAGGCATACAGCGCCATTTCCAATCGAAACAGAGCGTGATGTGGGAGAAGGCGAGGAGGAAGGTGTAAACCAAAACGATCTTTAGGAAATAGTGTAAGGGCTCGAGTTGGGACCCTTTCTATTATTTTACCTGCGGGAGTAAACACACGGTGTAGCAGTTTCGGCTAAAGCCGACTCATTATTACTTTGCACCCCGACTTGAAAGTCGGGGCAATTCAATGCTCGTGATATACTAGTTGTCGGATGGTAGATCCAACTGGTCGGGTAAGCTCCAACTTCGATACCAGTTCGCGAGGTGTACGATACCTTCGGCATCGGCCCCTGGACAACAATCCATTGCTATAAATATGTGATGCCTTCAGCATCATTACATGGAATCGTGAGCGATGTTCAAACATGCTGCACAGTTAGTTAGGCTAAAGCCAATCTTTCTTTCGCTGTATCCCCGGCCTAAAGGCCGGGGCAATCGAATGCGTAACAGGACGACATTAAGATATGGTTTTCAAGCTATCTTTACCCGTTAATTTCATCAGATGAATATAGTAATTAGTAGTACAGTAACCTATAACATATCCAACTCAACAGTCGACCAATACCTCAGTTATTTGTCGCCGGTGGGGGAAGAAATAAAAAGTATTTTTTGTTTTACAGATGAGCAATACTGCAAAAACATTTCCAGGCATATGAATGTTTTGCAAGACATAATCACAGCAAGAATTAGTCATTTACTAACTGAGGTAATACCAGCGCATGAAATTGATTTTGGCCGTTTTGTCGAAATTACATTTTTAGATAAAAGGTGGATGATTAGAACAGTCGATCCGAACGGGATGATAGTTTTAAAATTGTTAAACTTGCTCGATGTTATAAATACGACAATCAAATACCAAGGAGATTTGTTTCTTTATAATGCCGATTTTGCTAAACAGTATAGCGGAGCCAGAATAATATCATTGCTGAGAGTCAAAGGTCGGGTTACACTCGTCGGCCTGTTGGATGCATTTGCGGAATTAGAAAGAAATTACAGAGATTCCCTCTATTACCCACCAATGCAGGAAGAGGAATTACGGATAGGCTTAGAGTTTCTTAATGCGCATGGATTTGTGAGCCTTGATAACGGGAAATTTAGACTCACGGCAAGAGGGTATATGATAAAGTTGTAAAAACCGCTGACCCAGACCACCTGCGACCTTTGTCAGAATTGCCCAACCATTTGACTCTATATGATCGGACACGGCAAGCCTATGTATGGCATATAGGCAAAAAAATGAGGAACATCGCTCAATGTTCCTCATCCACACTAACCACCAACAAAAACAGTGAATATTATACGCTCTCTTTCTGGAAGAGTGCAGGGATAGTTTTTAGTATCAGCTTCATATCGTACATGAAGCTGTGGTTCTTTGCATAGTTGTTATCGAGCATCAGGCGCTCTTCTTCAGACATTTTGCCCTTGCCTCTCTTCTCTACCTGCCAGAGGCCTGTGAGCCCAGCGGGTGCGAGGAAGCGCAGCACGTGCTTGTCTGTAGTGAGCTTCTCGGCTTCGTACAATGGCAGCGGACGATTGCCTACAATGCTCATGTCGCCGCGGATCACGTTCCACAACTGTGGCAGCTCATCAATGCTGGTATTGCGGAGTATGTTACCCAGCCGGGTCACACGCGGGTCGTTCTTAATTTTCAGGAAGGCTGCACCGTTTTTCTTTTTCTTAACATCCTGGTATTGCTTTTCGCACCAACTATGGTCATCGGCATAGACCGGGTTAACGCAGCTGGTAACTCCCGCCAGCCTGCACTGCGCGCAAAGTGAATTAGCTACTGCATGCTCAGCATCTGCCTCTGGCTCATTATTATATTGGTTGAGGTGCTTCAGCTCTTTTATGCGCTGGTCTGCATTTACATACATGGAGCGGAACTTGTAGAACTTGAATACACGGTAACCCGTGCCTATCCTTAGCGAGTAATAGAAGACAGGTCCTTCGGACTCCAGCTTCATAATGATCATCACCACCAGGATAAGCGGCAAGAGGCATATAAGCGCCATGCTGGCGAAGAATATATCGAAAGCTCTTTTGAGGAACGGCGTCTTGTAAGCAGGCAGTGCGGGGTTGTTGACCTGGTCGTGCAGGTGCTCCCAATGCTGGATGAGGAAGTTGATCCTCTTTTCTACCTGCACTATATTTAATGGTGTAGCAAATACCTCAGCGACACCTGCATGCATACATATCTGCAGCAGGCTCTCATTCAGCTTCTCAGAAAAAAGGAAGAAAGGTACATTGGCCATTTTCTTCTTTTTGAGTACACCTGCGAGATTAGCGCCTCCAATAGCCATAACCTCGCTCTGCGATATTATGGCTACGATGCTGCCTTTATTACGTTCGTGATACCTGCATATGCTGATGATGTTCTTAAATACCAATATCCGGTTATCCGCGCCAAAATCGCACTGCTTAAGCAGGCCGAAATTGTTCTCGTCCACATTCAACAACGCTATGACACCTTTAGTAGCCCTTTGATCCATAAAGTCCCTCTGTTTATAGTTTTAACAAACCATTAAATTCCCTTCTCACTCTTTATTCACAGTTGATTTTAAAGAATAGTGCCAGTAGCGACACTCAGGAATGAACGTGTGGAAAGGGAATGACAAAGTCATGTGAAAGTCAGGGTTTTAACCTAATTCTTTAACTAAACACTTAGATGTAAATATGTTCAATATCATTATCTTTGCTAAGATATTAGTTGTAGGTATTGTGTGGTATAGAAGCTGAATAAAACAGAAGCTTCGCTAGAATGTGAGGGATTGATACAGTGATGAGAGTGATCATTTTTCCATTTTAAAATAAAGGTCTGTGCTTTTGTACCGCATGCAATACAGCGGCTAAGGGTCAACATTGTTTACATTTTAAATCAGAAGAGTTATGAGGGGATTGAAATCAGTAGTGTTTCTCATTTTGGGGTGTGTATGTGTGTGGAATAATGGCTATGCACAGACAGGATCAAGGGTCTATATTACCTCCATTACTCAATCGGTGAGTACAGGGCAAGACTTTAGTCCATGGATGAATGATGACGAAACTAACCTGGTTTCAAATGTATGGGGATCAGCTAACATGCAGTATGTAGATGTGAAGCTGAAACTTACCACACAGTCGAATATTACTAAGGTATCCCTGTATGATTACGAGGGTACTTTTGAGTCGACACCGGTAACAATATACGCAGCAGTTGGGGGCAGCAGGACGCTCCTGGGTACTTTTGTGGGAAGCCTTTACATGGCATGGGCCGACATCAATGTGTCGACTCCTGTGCTGGCAGACAGCATAATCGTACGGAAGTATGGCAATGCTATCCCCCACAAAATAAAGATCTATGGTACTGCGGCAGCCGGAACGGGCGGTTCGGCCCCGGCGGCTATTGCTGGTGCATCAACCTTATGTGCAGGCACTACCACTGCGATGACCAATGCAACAACAGGCGGTGCGTGGAGCAGCAGCAACAGCTCTGTGGCTTCTGTATCAGCGGGTGTGGTTACGGGCACTGCAGCAGGCACAGCAGTGATCTCTTATACAACATCGGGCGGGACAGCTACCAAGAACGTAACTGTAAACCCAAGTGCAAATGCGGGTACGGTTAACGGTACAGCAGCAGTAACAACGGGGGCTACCACGGCGCTTACTAACGCTACTACCGGCGGCACATGGAGCAGCAGCTCTGCGGGCGTGGCTACTGTGAGCACATCAGGAATGGTTACAGGCATTGCGGCGGGTACAGCAACGATAAGCTACACAGTAACTAACGGCTGCGGCACGGCTGTGGCAACAAGGGTTGTAACAGTATCGGGTGCGACTACAGGACCTATAAGCGGCACGGCCACAGTATGTGTAGGAAGCTATTCTACGCTGTCGAGCTCTATTACGGGCGGCACATGGAGCAGTACTGCAAGCTATGTAGCTTCTGTAACCTCTGCGGGTGTTATATATGGTGTAACAGCAGGAACAACAACTATAAAATATACAAAAGGAACAACGGTAAATACTAAAGTAGTAACAGTAAATCCATTGCCAAAGGCAGGAACGGTAACCGGGATCGCTACAGTGGCGGCGGGCGGTAATACTACACTCGCCAATGCGGCTGCGCCAGGTGGCGCATGGATCTGCACAAACCCGGCGGTAGCAGCAGTAGCAGCTACAGGCGTGGTAACAGGTGTAGCAGCAGGCACAACACCTGTCAGCTACCAGGTAACTAATAGCTGTGGTGTGGCAACTACTTACAAAAATGTAACTGTAACAGGTACCGCAACAACCTCAATTATAGGGGCCATAAGCGGCGGATCAACCCTATGCGCGGGTACTACTACCCCGCTTGCTTCAACAACAGCCGGTGGCGCATGGAGCAGCTTGTCGACAGGCGTAGCTACAGTGAGCACGCTGGGCGTGGTAACAGGTGTAACAGCAGGCACGGCAACAATACGCTATGCAGTGGGAGCACTGGCAGTAACTAAGATCGTAACAGTGACGGCGCTGCCAGCAGCAGGAACTATATCAGGGACTGGCACGCTGACAACCGGCACAACAGCTGCACTCAGCAGCTCTGTAACGGGTGGCGCGTGGAGCAGCTCTACTACAGCAATAGCAACCGTTTCAGGAACGGGTGTTGTTTCAGGCGTGAGTGCTGGTACAGCAATAATAAGCTATACCGTAACGAATAGCTGCGGAACTGCGAGGGCAACTAAGACGGTAACTGTAAATGCAGCAACCACTACTACGGCAGGGACCATAACCGGGACTGCAACAGTGTGTGCAGGGAGCACTACAGCTCTTGCAAATACTACCACAGGCGGTGTATGGAGCAGCAGTGCAACGGGTGTGGCTTCTGTAAATACTACGGGTGTAGTGACGGGCGTAAGCGCAGGAACGGCTAACATCAGCTATACTATAGGCTCAGCAGTTGCCACCAAGACGGTAACTGTGAGTGCTGCAACAACGGCAGGAACAATAAGCGGGGCAACATCTGTAACTACCGGAAGCAATGTTACCTACACAAGCTCTGTAAGCGGTGGTACATGGGGCAGCAGCGCCACAGGTGTGGCAACAGTGAATAGTGCAGGACTTATAACGGGTGTATCTGCCGGGGTAGCAACAATCAGCTACACCAAAACAGGAACATGCGGTACTGCATATGCGACGAAATCTATTACAGTAATGACGGGAGGATCTTCTACAGGCGGGGGCGGCGGAACGGGCACCCTTACCTATGGTAAAATACCAATGGACGCTAACAGGTGGTACCAGCTGAATAACTGCACCAATGGCCTGCAGGGACTGTTTGATAACGTGCTCACAACATCTGTCAATACGGGCTGGGGAAAAATACTCACCAACTTTGATGCCTACTACCCGGTTATCGCGGGTGAGATCATCAACATCGACAGCGTAAAGTTTTATGACGGGGCAGGCAGCAATGAATCTACCCCCTTCAAGCTCTACTATATAGACTCAGCTTGGAACCGTGTGCTGATAGCAACTTACACAGGTACCCAATACAATATGTGGGTAGGCCCTAACGCGGCAACACCTACAAATTTTGCCCTGGCGATACCTGCACACAATGTGCGCTACCTGGTGATCAACAGCTCAAGCGCGTATCCGTACGAAATGGCGCTGTATGGCTCTTACAAGACTCCAAATACTGTGCCTGCAACCCCTGCGAAAACTATAAAGCTTAAGCAAGAGATGGGCGTGAATGCTTTTGAGTGGGATTTTGAGCACCCATCTTCACCGCTGGTGATCAATGAAACCCGCATGAATGCTGTAAAAGCGTTCTCATCGATAAGGCATTACCTTGACTGGGAAAAGCTGGAGCCAACAAATGGCGGGTATACATTTAACCCATCGCACAGTGGTGGCTGGAACATGGATGTGATCTATGAAAGGTGCAAAGCGGACGGGATCGAAGTACTTGTGGATATTAAGACGATACCAAGCTGGATGCTTTCCTCATACACAACTGGCGCTGACGCTGAGAATGTACCGGTATTTGCCGGCGCGGACTTCTCTGCTCCTGCATCATACATCAAGCAGGCAAAGCTTGGCTTCCAGTTTGCAGCACGCTATGGCTACAACACATCTGTAAGCACATCGCTGCTGTCTGTGAACACTGCCACAAGGTGGACTGGAGACCCGGCAAACACAGTAAAGAAAGGCCTGGGCCTGGTAAAATTCATAGAGTGTGATAACGAGCGTGACAAGTGGTGGAAAGGCAGGAATGCATACCAGACAGGCCGCGAATATGCAGCAAATATGTCAGCATTCTACGACGGACATAAGAATACAATGGGTGCTGGTGTAGGTGTGAAGAACGCTGATCCGAACATGCAAGTGGTAATGGGTGGCGTAGCAATGCCTACAGTAGACTACCTGATGGGAATGATAGACTGGTGCAAAGAGAACAGGGGCTATAAAGCCGACGGATCTGTGAACCTGTGCTGGGATGTAGTTAACTACCACATCTACCCCGACAACGGCGGTAACCTGCAAGGTGCAGGTACACGCGGCGCAGCACCTGAGGTAGCTCACGCTGACTCTGTAGCGAAAAAGTTCATCGACGCATCGCGCGCATACTCACAGGATATGCCAGTATGGGTAACTGAAACGGGATATGACATAAACCCGGGCAGCGTAGTAAAAGCAGTAGCCGTAGGCAGCAGGAACGTGCTGGCAACACAGGCAGACTGGGTATTAAGGAACTCACTGCTGTATGCAAGGATGGGTGTGGAGCGTTGCTTCTTCTACATGATGGATGATGTGGATACGAACAGCACCATCAAATTCAGCTCATGCGGCCTTGTGAATGCAAACTACAGCCGTAAGCCAGCAGCAGACTTCCTGCTGCAAACGAAGAAGCTGATGGGAGAGTATGAGTACAAAGAGACTATCTCTACCAACCCATTGGTAGACAGGTATGAGCTGGACGGCCGCTCTGCATATGCTATAGTGAAGCCAACGGAAAACGGCTCTACAATGTCTTACTCCCTGCCGCTGAGCACTACCTCCGGCACTGCTAAGCTGTACAAGCCTACGATAGGCCAGGATAGCATGAATGTATCGAATGTGACAATAGCGGGAGGCAGTGTAGCGCTGACAGTATCAGAAACACCAATGTTCCTGATACCTAATGCAACTACCGGAGCGAAAACAGCACAGGATGAGCCAACTGCACCATTTGCAGAAGTGGCAGAAAAAACAGACGTTGTTGTATTCCCTAATCCAACATCGGGTACGTTTAACCTGCAAATGGATGACCAGACAGAAGGCACTGTACATGTGATCATATACAACCAGGGCGGACAGGCGTGCAAGCAATACGAATTCCAGAAGATGGGCGGCAAATACACCCAGCAGATGGATATCAGCGGCCTGCCAAATGGCTTGTACATCGCGGAAATAGTACATGGTAATGAAAGGACGTCTAAAAAGATCATAAAGGTTAACTAGTCAAATAGTTGCGTGGCATACACGCGAACATCTATACAAGCTCCCGGCACGGCCGGGAGCTTTTTTGTGCAGGAACCGCCAGACCATCGGTAACAACGTATTGCCAGGGCTGCAGCGCACAGTTGTGTATTAAAATGGACAAACAGAGTGTGAGCGCGCGCCTGAGCATGCCGGGCGGGCGCAAGCATATAATAAACGCAGCAACTGAAAACAGACCTTTGGAAGCACAACTGCAAAGTATGGTGCGGCATACGCTACAACAAAAAATACAATTTGATTAAATGTGCGGGTCGCAATCGTGTAAGTGACCCATAAACACCGGATTGGAACGATTTTGCAAAATCAGGGGTAAGGCTGCACGAAGTGTGCATAACAAGCAGGACCATATAAATGCCTGCTGCAAATAAACGGAGTAAAATGAAAATACTTATTTACCTCTTTACTTTTCTATTCTTTACCGGAGCGGCCCACGGGCAGGTAAGCATGATGGGTGACGTGTCGCAGGCGTACCTGGACAAGCTGATAGCTATAGGCAGAGCCAACTACCCAAAGTATAAGCAGACACAGGCCCGTGAAAACTCAATGAAGGCCGCTTATCAGAAGACCAAGATGGGGATCTTTGATTTTGTGTCGTTCAGCTATGTGTATTTCCCGGGGAACTCATTCTCCGTGCTCAACAATAACGGTGCAAGCAGTGCGCTGAGCGGCTACCAGGCAGGCTTATTTGTAAATGTAGGCACGCTGCTTGCCAAGCCCGCTACAATAAAGCAAGCAAAAGAAGAGTACATAGGGGCCCAAATGGATAAGCTGGTGACCGACCTAACTGTAGACCAGGAAATAAGAAGGCGCTACTACACTTATATCCAGGCAGTAAGCATAATGAAGATAAAGTCGGCAGCTATGACAGATGCAGACGGTGTGATGAAGAGTATGAAATATAAGTTTGAAAAAGGAGAGGTAACCTTTGACCTGTATAACCAGGCACTGCTCTCCTTCTCGAACTACAGCATGGAGAAGATCAATGCGGAGTCTGGATTGCTGATAGCAAAAACCAACCTGGAGGAGCTGCTTGGTACGACTTTAGAAAACATAAAGTAACTATTGAAACGATAAATGTGAGGAATATGGAGCTTACTAACTTTCTTAAGAAATTAAAACGCTATAAAGGCATACTGATATTTGTACCCATTCTTACGGGGATAATAGCCTTTTTTATCAGCCGCAACCTGCCCGACAAGTATGTGTCGCATGCCCGGCTCGCCTCAGCGATGGCAGACAAATCGCAGCAGCTTGTGAGCGGCAACGCACAGGAAGACTCCAAGATCAACTTGGAGTTTGATAACCTGCTGCAGACGCTGACACTGAACAAAATAATGGACCGGGTATCTTACAAGCTGATACTCCATGATCTTGATAGCACGAAGCCCTTCAGGAAGCCCAGCGCGGAACTTGCGGCTCTTTCTCCCCAAGCGAAAGAAGAAGCACGCAAAACGCTGACAGCATACTATAACGACCGAAAGTCGCTGAACCTGGCTGACCCCAAAGAAAAAGCACTCAGCAAGTTGCTAAAGGGTGCAAAATATGACTATGCGTCGTTGAAAAAAACAATAACTGCCTCCCGGATGGAGGGCAGCCAGTATATAAACCTGGAGTACGAGTCTGAAAATCCCCAGCTGTCTGCATTCGTGCTGAATACATTGTCTGAGGAGTTTATCACCTACTATACCACGGTAATAGACGCGAATAAAAATCAATCGCTCAGGTACCTTGACAGTGTGCTGCAACAGCGGCAGGCAAGCCTGGCCAAAGAAACAGAAGCGCTGAAGCAATATAAGATAGCAAATGGCATACTGAACATAGACGACCAGGCCAAAACCATATATGGGGAACTGGCCGACCTGGAAACAAGAAGAGGTACGGCCGAAAAAGACATGGTGGCCTACAACATGGCGCTTAAAAACATAGATAGCCGCTTCAGCCCTGAGAACCGCAAGTATTTTGAGAGCGCATCAGCTGGACACAATTCTGAGATCGTTGCAATAAAGGACCAGATAAAAAGTGCCAATGATGCATATGTGGCGAGTGGCTTTAATGAAAAATATAAAGGCCAGCTGGACACATTGCAAAGCAGGCTGACCACACAAATACATGCACAGTCAGATAACTATGCAACCAACCCGACTGCGGCTAAAGAGAACCTGGTGACACAGAAGCTGAACCTTGAAGTATCGCGCGACCTGGCACAGCATAGCGTGAAGACACTGGACCGTGAGCTGGGCAAGCTGAAAGGAAACCTGCACAGGCTGGTGCCTAACCTGGCTACCATACAATCTTACCAGGCTAAAATAGAAGTAGCCAGCAAAGAGTACTCAGATATACTCCAAAAATACAACCAGGCAAGCTTAGAGGCAAACAACAATGCACCTGTGCGCATAGCTGAGAAAGCAATTGCCGGCGACCCAGTGCCGAGTAAAAAAATAATACTGGTAGCCCTTTCGTCCATTGCAAGCTTCCTGCTGTGCGTGTTCGCGATATTTGTGATGTTCTATTTTGACAATACAATCGAGACCTCTGAACAACTGCAAGACCTCGTGGACATACAAGTGCTGGGATCGCTGAACAGCCTGAATGGCAACTCGATGAGCCTGCACGAACTATGGGAGCGTGCGCCGGATAAAAACAGCCAGGTATTTAAAAACTCGCTGCGCTCTATACGGTACGAGATAGAGAACAAGCTACAGGCAGAGAACAGTGTTATTGCCATTACCAGCCTGGATGAGGGAGAAGGAAAGACCTTCTTTACTGAGAGCCTCGCCTATGCATTCTCAAGAGTGAATAAGAAAGTGCTGATCATCGACGGCAACTTTATGCACCCTGATATAAGCAATACCATAAAAGGCCCAAACTACATAGAGTCGTTCCTGCTGAACAACAGCGAAACGAAGATGGTGGATAACAACCTCATTACCGTTATAGGCAACAAGGGCGGAGACGGATCTCTGCTGGAACTGAACAGCAGCGAGAATATCAAGGAATTTTTCAGAGCGCTTAAAACGATCTACGATGTGATCATCATTGAATCATCGGCACTGGATAGCATGAACAAAGCGAACGCGAAAGAGTGGATAACATTTGCAGACAAGGTAGTGGTGGTATTTGAAGCAGGCAAGAAACTGAACGAGCACGCAGCCAAACATATTCACTACCTGAAACAGCTAGGCAATAAACTGGCGGGAATGATATTCAACAAGATCGCATCCGCGCCATCTGCACCCAACTTCAACCTGCTGCTGGACAAGCCTAAGAATGAAGAAGCCGCAGTAAGCTAACCGCAGGGCAGCAGTAAACGATAAGTGATGAATCTGAAATTTAAACCAACAGACAAGATAACGGCAATAGAGCGAAGGACAAGGGTGCTGCAGACGATCGCAGTCATCCTTGCTTTTATCGCCACGTACTTCTTCTTTCTAAAGCTTGTGTTTCTATAATAGCAGGGTATGTACGAGCAGTCTGTTAACGATGATATTGTATTAAAGGGCAGCAGCAGCAGAGCGAGGCGTGTAAACCCGGCGCTGCTGGGCGGGCTGGTGTTGCTACTGTCGGTAGCAATTGCCGTAGTTATCCTGATGTTCGGGCCTACATCGTTCTTCCTGATACTATCAGCGATAGTGGCGTTGCCCATCATCTACACCATCATAGCTTATCCGAAAGCAGGGATATTGCTGCTAATAGTAATGGCTTACATGATCATGTTCCTGGGGAGGTTCAAGCTGAACTTCCCACTGGGGACAATAATGGACGTTATTGAAGTGCTGCTGATGATCAGCTTCTTCCTGCGGCAAAAATATCAGCATGACTGGAGCTTCATGAAATACGGCACAGCAATAGCCATAACCGTGTGGATATGCTACTCGCTGATAGAAGGCCTAAACCCATGGGCAGACTCGCGGCTGGCGTGGCTATACACAGTGCGCCCGATAGCCCTGGTAGCCATTCTCTACTTTCTTTTCGAGTTCTACATCCGGGACATAAAATTTATCCGCACAATCCTTAAGCTATGGATAGGACTGAGCGTTATAGCAGCGATCTATGGGCTGAAGCAAGAGTTTTTCGGCTTCTCAAACTTTGAGCTGGAGTGGTTAAAAAGCGATCCTAAGCTCACCAGCCTTTACTACATTGGCGATCACTGGCGGAAGTTCTCCATATTCTCAGACCCTGTAACTTTCGCGTACAACATGGTTATCAGCTCCATACTGTGTTTTTGTATTATTACCGGAGGTATGGCTACCTGGAAGAAAATAACGCTGACGCTATGCGGCTGCCTTTTCTTCATTGCTATGCTCTACTCAGGTACAAGAGGCGCCTACGTGCTTTTCCCCGCTGCCTTTATACTGTACAGCATACTGAAGTACAACAAGAAAGTAATACTTGCCGGCGCAATAATGTGCGTGATCATGGTAGGGCTGATATTCGTGCCGACGTCCAACTACACCCTTTACCGGTTCCAGACAGCATTCAAGCCATCGCAGGATGCATCTTACATACTTCGCAAGAACAACCAGAAGAAAATACAGCCCTACATACAGTCGCACCCCCTTGGGGGCGGGCTAGGGTCGACAGGTGTATGGGGAAAGCGGTTCAGCCCCTATTCCCAGCTGGCGAGCTTCCCCCCCGACAGCGGCTATGTACGTGTAGCCGTGGAAATGGGCTGGGTAGGCCTGCTGGTATTCTGCACTATGATGTTTATAATACTGAAGACAGGGATCAAAAACTACTTCGCGATCAATAATCCTGAACTGAAAAGCTACTGCTTTGCTATGGTGATGATACTGTTTGCGCTTAACATAGGCAACTATCCGCAGGAAGCATTGGTACAATACCCCATCAACATATACTTCTACCTGGCGGCAGCACTGCTAAATGTGACGCGAAAGCTCGACAATGAAGAACAGAGCCTGATAAATACCCAAAGTATAAATAACTAGTGGCGGATACTATGGAATTGTGCAACAGAAACATATTGATACTGGGACTTGCAAAGTATGACAGCGAGATAGAATCTACTATTGTGACGCTGGCCAAACACCTTGCGCGGAAAAACAATGTTTTCTACATTGAGACCCCGTATACCTGGAAAGACCTGCTGCTGAATAAACACGGAAAAGAAAAAGCCCGCAGGGATAAAATATACCTGAGCCATAATAATCACCTGATAGACACAGGCACGCCAAACCTAAAGGTGATGGTGATGCCCACTGTGATGTCGATAAACTGGGTGCCAGAGGGAAAAATATACCGTGCGCTGCTGAAGCTGAATGAAAGTTTTATGAGGCGCCGGATACAGAAAGTGCTGGAGGCGGAGAAAATACAACAGTATGTATTTATTAACTCGTTCAACTTCTATTATCCAGACCTGGGCAATATGCTTTCCCCGGAGGTTACTGCTTACCACTGCGTAGACCCGCTGGTGTACCCTGCCGAGCTGAAGCACGGCCTGATATCGGAAAGAAAACTTGTGGAAAACAGCAATGTTATCATCTGCACCAGCAAGCGGCTGTATGATGAGAAAAAACAGCAAAACCAGAACACCTTCTTTGTGCCGAACGCTGCCGATATTGCACACAGCAGCAAAGCGCTACAAAGTAGCCTGCAGGTACACAGTGTACTAGCGGGTATAAAGAAGCCTGTTGTCGGGTACTTTGGCAATATAGAGCGCAGGCTCGACTACGAACTGATAGATGCTGTAACAGCAGCTAACCCGGACACCAGCTTTGTATTTGCAGGGCCGGTGATCAAAGAGCACGTGCCGGATTGGTTCTTTGCCCGCAGCAATATACACCTCACCGGCGCAGTGCCGTATAGTGAAATGCCACAAGTGCTGAAAGGGTTTGATACTGCGATCATTCCATTTAAGAAGGATGCAGTGAGCGCTACAATATTCCCGCTGAAACTTTTTGAATACTTAGGAGCGGGCAAGCCAGTAGTAGCTACAGACTTCAACCCGGACCTTAAAGACTTCACCAATGATACTGTGGCTTACTGCAGTGGCGCAGCGCAATTCTCTGAGGCTATTAAGAATGCAATAGATAACGACAGCGCAGCGCAGATGGAGGCGCGGCTAAAAATAGCCGCACAAAACACATGGGAGAAGCGGGGGAATGAATTCAGCACGCTGATAAATAAATACATGCCGGGTGGTGCAGCAAATGATGCCAGCGAGGCGGGTGAACTACAAAACGAAGGACAGATAATTGTGAACATTTAAGCACATTGCCATGAAAAATCCAAAATGGATACACGATCACTTATACAGATACAGCAGCGTTGAAGAAGTGCCTGAAGCAGTATTCAGCACCATTAACGCCAACCTGGATAAGGTGCAGAGCAAGCAACCACTTGTAAGCGTAGTAATATCTGCCTACAACGAGGAAGTAAACATCCTTAAGACGATCAGCAGCCTGTCGAGGATGCAGTCGAAGTACCCATTTGAGATACTTGTGGTAAACAATAACTCTGATGACCGCACGCAGGAGACCTTAGACCGGCTGAATGTGAGAAGTGTTTTTCAGCCCATACAAGGCTGGGGACCTGCACGGCAGATGGGCATGGAAAATGCAGCGGGAAAGTATGTGCTTACCGCTGATGCGGACGCCATATATCCTCCCCTATGGCTGGAAAAAATGACCCATACGCTCGACCATCCGGAAGTGGTATGCGTATATGGCCGCTACTCGTTCATAGCCGAGGCAGGATATCCCCGCTGGCAGCTCTTCCTGTACGAGAAAATGAAGGACGCAATAGCTGAGGTAAGGCACCTGAAGCGCCCCTACCTGAATGCGTATGGCATAAGCATGGGCGTAAAGAGAGAACACGCCCTAAAAATTGGCTACGTGATGCACGTGATAAGGGGAGAAGATGGCAGAATGTGCTTTGACCTGATGAAATATGGGAAGGTGAAACAAGTAAAGGAAAGCATAGCACGGCCCTGGACATTTCCACGGACATTGCAAAAAGAAGGCTCCCTGGCCAACGCAGTTTTCAACCGAGTGAAGAAAGAGATACAGCGCTTGCCATCAATGTTTTACCCGATGCCGGTGCACGATACAAAAACCTCGACAAACGACTAAAAAAAAGCGGTATAAGAAGCACTTGGAGGCATGTGTTTTATATAGTTTGACTACATAACATTTACAGCATGAACGGGGACGTAGACTTGAAGGGAGACATAAGGGTGCAGGGACAAAATGATACAGCAGAGCTGCAATTGCCAGCTTTGGGCTTTTCTGCCACGCATACCACAACACCATTCTATTGCTTTGATATAGCAGAAGGGCTGAGCTATGAGCTGCAGCGCCTTTGCAAAGAAACGGATACCAACATGTATGCTATGCAGCTGTCGGCTTTTGGTGTGCTGCTGCACCGGTATAACCGCAGTGGTAATATCGGCATAAGAAGCTGCGATGTCCAGAATGCAAGCTACAAGGCTGTGCTGGAGCAAGAACTAAATGGCGAGGATGTGTTTACTGACCGTCTCCACTATGTGAGCGAGGCTATCGCTAACAGCACCGCAGCCGCAAGTAGCGCCACCTGCGAAGTAACTTTTGTAATGAGCGGGGACGACCTGGCTGCAACCGAGCTTGTACACGGCGAAAGAATAGCTTTCGTTGCGTGTGATGGCGGGGCATTGCAGGCCGGGATAAAATACAATTCGGGCTTTTACAGCGAAGCGGAGATAATACAACTGGCAGAAAGCTATAAGGCCCTACTGCACTCCATTGCAGCGACTCCATCACAAAAGGTTGGTGCGTTGCCTATGCTGACCGTGCCTGAAGTAAGTATGCTCGCGGCATTTAATAATACCCTTGCGCCTTATGAGGCAGACAAAACAATATTTGACGCGTTTGAGCGGCAAGCTGCTGCCTGCCCCGAAAACGTGGCACTATACATGGGTGACCGCTCAATGAGCTACGGGGAGCTCAACAAAAAGGCAAACCAACTTGCGCACCACCTCATTGCGGCAGGCGTGCGCATGCAGGACAATGTGGCACTACTGACACACCGGAATTTTGAGATGATCATTGGTATGCTGGCCATAGTGAAATGTGGCGCCGCGTATGTGCCCGTGACACCAGACACTCCGAAGGACAGGCAGCAATACATTATAAAGCAATCTGCAGTAAAGTACATTCTTGCGAATATCGACCATGAGCTTGCTGATAGCAGCGCAGGCGTTAAAGCTGTAGATCTGCGAACGATCAATTGCGAAGCGCTTCCGGCAACAAATCCTGCACTAACTATTGACAGCAGAACGCTGGCCTACACCATCTACACATCGGGGTCTACCGGCGTGCCGAAGGGTGTGATGATAGAGCATCATTCGGCGGTGAACCTGATAGCTTGGGTGAACAGCGAATTTAATGTTACTGCCAAGGACCGGTTGCTGTTCATTACCTCAATGGGCTTCGACCTGTCGGTGTATGATATATTTGGGATGTTGGCAGCCGGCGGGGCGCTGGTGATAGCACAAAAAGAGGAAGTACCAAACATAGCGAAAGTAACTGAGCTGCTGCAGCGGTTTGAAATTACTTTCTGGGATTCAGTGCCAAGCACTATGGACTACCTTACAGACAGGCTTGCAACGACCAACCCTGAGTATGTGCAAACATCGCTTCGGGTGGTGTTTATGAGTGGCGACTGGATACCTGTGCCATTGCCTGAAAAAATACGCAATCATTTCCCGAATGCTAATGTAATCAGCCTGGGCGGCGCTACGGAGGGCACTGTATGGTCGAACTACTACCCTATCGGGCAGGTGCAGCAAGACTGGAAGAGCATACCTTATGGGCGGCCAATAACCAACAACTCATTTTATATACTTAACGAGCAGCTACAGCCCGTGCCAACCGGTGTAATAGGTGAATTATTCATAGGGGGTGTGGGCGTGGCGCGCGGCTATGCAAATGATACCGCGAAAACGAACTACTCATTCTTACCCGATCCATTTTACAGCCACTGGGGTGGAAGGATGTACCGTACCGGTGACCTTGGCAGAATGCTGCCGGGGGGTATCATGGAATTTGTGGGCAGGAAAGACAGCCAGATAAAAATTCGCGGCCACCGGGTGGAGCTCGGTGAGATAGAAGCGGTGATACGGCAATGCCAGTCGGTAGCGACGGCTATAGTGCTATTGTCGGCTGATAAAAAGCAGCTCGTAAGCTATGTGGTGCCCGGAAAATATTATGACCGCGATACGGTGATAGCCCACATGAAAAAGAAATTACCTGAGTATATGCTGCCCGGCAAGTGGGTGGAGCTAGACCGCATACCCCTTACCAGCAACGGCAAAACCGATACAAAGGCGTTGCTCAACATGGATGCTGATGAGCAGCCTAAAAGCGAATATACTGCGCCAAAGAACGAGCTTGAAAAAACGATACAGGTGGTATGGCAAGAGGTACTGGCGGAACCGCGGATAGGTGTAAACGATAACTTCTTTGACCTTGGCGGGCAATCGCTGCTGGCGGTGGAACTGATAACGCTGGTGGAGAAAGCTATAGAGCGTACATTGCCTGTAAACATCATCTACAAATGCCCCACGATAGCGCGGCTAGCCGCCTTCATACAAGAGCATAAGCCGGAAAAGGAATACAGATCGCTTGTGACTGTGAAGGCAACGGGAAATAAGACGCCGGTATATATTGTGCATGGCGACGGGCTAAGTATCTCAAACTTCCACAACCTTGCTGACCACGTAGATGCAGACCAGCCTGTCTTTAGCCTGCAGCCCCTGGGCCTGCACGGCACAGAAGAGCCGCTTACCAACATCAGCGACATTGCAGACCACTATATCAGTGAGATAATAGAGCACAACCCTACCGGGCCCTACGCACTGGGTGGCTACTCATTTGGCGGATATGTAGCAATAGAAATGAAGAAGAAGCTTGAGGCGAGGGGCATGAAGGTGAAAATGCTGGCCATCTTTGATACCAATGCTGAGAACGCTGTTTACAAGAAAGGCGGCGCAGCAGCACTGCCCCGGAAAATAAAGCGGCAGGTACCTAAAATGCTCTTCATCGCTAAATCTATTTGTATGCGGCCTGCGTCTACACTACGGTACCAGGCTACACTGTTCAGCAAAAAGTTCAATAACCTTTGCTATTCACTAGGGCTGAAAGAGCGGCCTGCGCTAAGCGGGATCAACAAAAACATCAGCAAGGTTGATGAAACGCACCTGAGAGCATTCATGAATTACCAGCTGTCACCATTTGAGGACAAGGTATACCTGTTCAAGGCTAAATCAAGAATGTACTTTGTAGACGACTTTAAATACCTGGGCTGGAAAAGCTATGCCAAAAATGGCGTGGAAGTATATGATGTACCGGGCGATCACAAAACAATGTTTCACCATCCAAACGTAAGCGAACTCGCTAAATCACTGCAACATGCACTCGACAACTGCTAATACGGATATTAAAGTACTTGACCTTGCAGCAGAAGATGTGCTGGTGTGCGTGGATACATTCATGGCATCGTATAACACGCTGCCGTGGAACTATAGCTGGGAAAAGGAGGATGCGGTAAAATACCTGATGGAGTACGCAGGTGCACCTACATACAGGGGCTTCATATTGCGCGAAGGAGACGCTGTAGCCGCGGCGCTGCTTGGCCATACCAAAACGTGGTGGACCGGCAACCAGTTTATGGTGGATGAACTATTCGTATCAGCGGCCAGCCAGGGCAAAGGCTATGGGAAGGCGCTGCTGGCGGCGGCAGAAAGATTTGCACAGGCAGCGAACATAGAGCGCATCACTCTGATGACGAATAAGTTTATGCCGGCACTCCAGTTCTACAACAAGAACGACTTCAATAAGGTAGATCAGTACGTGTTTATGTTTAAGCAGTTGTAGCTGCAGCACTATACGCTTCCAGGATATTCATTCCTTCGAAAAATAAAACGGCATCGACAAAGGCTGGTGCAGCTACAGCTGCGGCATAGCCTGTTGCCGGCGGAAAGCTCAGGACATTCCAGTCGTGGGCTGACCCTATTTTACCAGGGGAAACAATATGTGCGCCATCTAAAGAGGGCACGAAGGCCAAGTCATCATCAATTCCTTTCTCTGTCGCTTTGAGGAGCGCCTCCTTGCGTGTCCATGAAGTGTAGAATTGCATGCGCGGCTCTGCAGACACTGCAAGTGACTGAACTTCCGTTTCACTAAAACAATGATCGAGGATCTCGTTGTAATTGTATGCCTCATCAATTGCCTCTACATCTATGCCCACAGGGTAACTGGCTATGGCTATCAAAGCCCAGTCGCCGGCGTGTGAAACATTAAAATGCGTGGTGGCAGCGCCTTCAATGAATGGCTTCTTATTGGCACCGATAGCAAACCTAATACTTTGCGCCGGGATACCAAGGTATTGCGACAACACTAATCGCAGCAACCCCCTACTCAAAGTGAACCGGTGCCTGTCGTGGTCGCGGAAATAACGGCTTGAGCGGTGTAGCTCATCATTGGTCAATATCTTCTCCAAAGCGGTTGTAAAGAGCTTGGCAGCAGGCAGATGAAGTCGCCAAACATGAGGTGACGTATTTAGAAATGAGCCGCCCGGGGGCGGCTCATTCCATTTTATAGTTTCGATAAATGAACAACGCACTTTTGCCATAAGCTACTTTAAAGATACGCTATTTATGCGCCTGCGCACATTCATCCATCCGCTGCTGGAGCATACGCGCAAATCCTTTATCGTATGGCGACTGCAGGAACGTCTTATGATCGCCGCTTACCTCGTGTACGCGAACACCGTCTTTTGCATATGGCGCCCAGCCCAGGTATTTCCTGTCGTCAATAAAGTAGAGCCTTTTCTTCACCTTGAATACATCGATAGCACCATCGTATACCGGCAGTATATAATTATCGTAGGCTGTTTCGTACTTCCTGTATAGCCGCTCTACATTCTCTGCTTCGGCCCGGTTCACATCCTGCTCCGGCACACCCAGCGCTTCGCGCACCCGCTTGGTGAATATGCTGTACTGATACTTTACCGTCTCAACCGGGTACCTCACCAACGACTGGGCAATAAAGCTTGCCTTAGGTAACTGCCGCCATATTTTACGCGCTACTTTTAAATGCTTTGGCCTGAAGTTCTCGCCGCTATCGTTGTACGCATCAAACATTGCCAGCATGGTCACCTTCTTACCTTTAGCTTTAAGCTGACGACCCATCTCCAGCGCTATAGTGCCGCCGAATGAGTAGCCTGCAAGCGCGAAGGAATCGCTCTTGTTTGTTTCGAGCATTTCTGCTACATATTGTGCAGCGATCTCTTCCAACTTGTCAGAAGGCTCTGCTGAGCCATCAAGACCAATGGCCTGCAAGCCATATACCGGTTGGTCGGGGTCCATGTTGCGGGCGATGCCGGTAAATGACAACACGTTCATTCCATAACCGTGAACGATATACAGCGGCACCTTTGTGCCCCCAGGCTTTATGGGCACTACGGTAGAAGCCCGGGCCTGCACAGGAGCAGGTGATCCCAGCAGCTCGGCGAGGCGCTCTATAGTAGGTGCTTCGAACAGGCAGGACAACGGCAGTTTCTTGCCAAGCGTTTTATGTATACGGTTCATCACCTGTATACCTATGAGCGAGTGGCCGCCGAGCTCGAAGAAATCATCGCGCACGCTTACCTGCTGCACGCGTAGCAACTCTTCCCATATCCCGGCGATGGCGAGCTCTATATCGTTGCGCGGGCAAACATGCGCCTTCTTATTTGCTGTCCTCAGCACCTCCGGCTCAGGAAGCTGCTTACGGTCAATTTTACCATTGGGCGTAAGAACGAACCGGTCGATAACAACAATATCGAAGGGCACCATATAAGATGGCAAACCGGCACGGAGCACCTCTCTCCACCCGGATATATCTGCATCGGGATGTATAGTAACATAGGCAAGCAGGTTGTTATCATAAACTGAGGCTATTGCTTCCTTTATACCGTTTACCTTTTGCAGCGCACATTCTACCTCTTCGAGCTCTATGCGGTAGCCACGCAGCTTCACCTGGTTGTCTACCCGGCCGGCATAGATAATCTTGCCTTCATTGTTGTACTTACCCAGATCGCCGGTGCGATACATTTTTGCAGCAGGATCAGCTGCGAATGGGTCGGGTAAGAAACGCTCTTTAGTTTGCTCGGGGCGGTTGATGTAGCCATGGGCAACACCATCGCCCCCGATAAATATTTCACCTGCCGTACCTGCAGGCACCGGCTTAAGATCGCTATCGAGGATATAGATGGGTGTATTGTTGATAGGCTTACCAATAGTGACAGCACGGCTGTCTGTAACATTGTCAACGGCAGACCATATTGTTGTTTCTGTGGGGCCATACATATTCCACAGCGAGCTGCACAGCGGCAACAGATCGGCTGCGAGTGTCTCAGGCAGTGCTTCGCCACCGGTGAGCACTTTAACGGGGAGCGGGTCAGCCCAGCCAGCATCGAGCAGCATACGCCATGTAGATGGTGTAGCCTGCATTACAGTAACCTGTTCTTCCTTCATCACCTGCAACAGCTTATCGGCATCTTTGGCAACCTGCCTGCTTACCAATACGACCTGGGCACCGGATATCAACGGCAAGAATAATTCGAGCCCTGCGATATCAAAAGATATGGTAGTAATGGCCAGCAGCTTGTCACTAGCCAAAATACCCGGCTGCTGCTGCATGCTCAGTATAAAGTTCACGAGGCCCTTGTGCTTTATCTGCACACCCTTAGGGTTGCCGGTGGACCCTGATGTATAAAGGATATACACCAGGTCGTTACCCGTAACTGCAACTTCCGGATCGGTAGCCGGCAACTTTGTCATGGCTGTTACCGCATCTTCGATGAACAGCTCTTTGGCTGTAGCAAAGCGGCCGCGGAAACGATGCTCCGTGATCACAAACTTCGCCGCAGAATTTGTAATAACATATTCTATCCGGCTATCAGGATACTCAAGGTCTACCGGAAGGTATACCGCGCCGGCTTTCATGATCGCCAATAGCGATAGTAGTGTTTTCTCAGAGCGCTCTATCGCCACTGCTACAATGTCGCCCTTTGTAACACCTTGCTGTATGAGATACTGCGCCATTTGGTTTGCCTGGTCGTCGACCTGCTTGTAGGTAAGGCTGACATCCTCAAACTTTACAGCGGTACCTGAGGAAACCTCACTTGCCTTCGCGCTGATCAATTTGTGCAGCGGCACGTTGCTGTCGTATTGGAATGAGCCATTGTCTATAACTTGGGCGATTGCTTTTCTATGAAGCGGCACTTTTAGCTCGCCGGTTTTCACCGCGATATTTTCTGTCAGCTGCCGCAGTATGCCCTCGTATGCTTCCATGAAACCGCGGATGGTATCGGGTTTAAACAGGGCAGTATTATAGGCCCATTCTAATACCAACTGCTCGCCGGAACCGGATATGTTGAGGAACAGCTCGAAATTTTCAAAATTTCGTTTATTGAACGACCATTTATGTTTGGCACCATAGAACTCAACGTTATCGTCCATGCCTAGGTCTACATTGAACACTACAGGCACAAGTGGTATGCGGGAGGGATCCCGTGCTATATTGAGCTTATTCAACAACGTGCTGAATGTATAGCGCTGGTGATCGTATGCCGCGTATAGGTAAGATTTACGCTCCGCCAGGTATTGTGCGAAAGGCACGTTATGATGATGATGGCTGAGCAATGGCAGTAAATTAACGCAATGGCTTACCAGCCGGTAGTTGTCGGCGATAAGCTGGCCTGCTGCCGGCAAGCCCACAACTATATCTTTCTGCCCCGTGATACGATGCAGCAGTACCTCAAATGCACTGAGCAAAATAGTGACCATGCTGCAGCCCTGCGCTACTGCGGTGCGCTTTACAATAGGCACCAGCCCGGCTGCGAGCGCGTAGTCATCGCGACGACCAATATAGGTGCGGGTACGCGGGCGGACAAAGTCGGTCGGAATGCTGAGGACCGGGACATTTGCCTTGTACTGATCCAGCCAATACTGCTCGTGCACTTTGTAGTCATCGCTTGCGGCATATCTAAGGTATGCAGCGGCATAATCAGCAAAAGCGGGGGCATCCTCAAGCGAAGGTGATGTGCCTGTAGCATATGAAGAGTATAGCTGACTAACATCCTCCATAAGAATGCCCAGCGACCAGCCATCGCAAATGATATGGTGTGCGCTCAATACCAGCTCGAACTCATTTAGGCTATGCCTGAACAGGGCAGCTTTGAACAGAGGGCCTGCAGCAAGATCAGACACCTCGTCCAGGTCCTTTGTGACGTAAGCCTGTACGTGCTCCTGGCGCTTTTCCGCAGACAGCGATGAGATGTCTTCGACAATTACAGACATACCACCCCTCTCGCGGATGTGCACTTCGTGCCCATCCTGGTCAAATATGGCTCTAAGCGCTTCGTGCCTATTGTAGACATCGCCTACAGCATTTCGCATAGCCTCGATGTTCACATCACCGGCCAGCTTCAATGTTACAGATTGGTTGTACGCACGATTAGCATCATCGCCGCCCAGCTGGCAGGAAAGCCAAATTTCCTGCTGTGGCTGTATGATGGGGATTGTCTTGCTTAAAACAGGCTCATGTTTGTGCTCCGGTGTAACAGCATTATCTACAGCTACTGGTAATGCTATGCTGCTTTGCCCCGGTGCCGCAGGTAACCCGCTGAATGCAGGCCTGAACGGCGCCACCTTCTCTATATCAATTCTATCCTGGGCCGTGACCAGGAAGCCTGCGGTAACCAAGTCCCTTATGCTTGCCTCAAATTGCTCTGCTATAAAGTCTATTTCCCTGTCGGTATGTGCTTCGGTCACGAAGCAAGGGAAACCATCCCAAATGTGCACATTCCTTTCGCGCATCAGGGTAAACAACAATTCAAAATACGGAATGTCGTGCTTTGGTTTCAGTTTCCACAGGGAGCTGAAATAAGCGATATAGGCAGGTACGTTATACTTCCTGCAAATGCCATTGACCATATCGGCCAGGCGCGCGGTTTTGCTGCTGAGGCCATCCTGCAGTGCACGGCCTTTGCTCTTCAGGTATTCAAGCGAAGCCTTGGTTGCCGCCAGCGCTAATGGGTGGCGAACGAAGGTACCTGCGAAATAAGTTACTCCTGATTCGGGTACCGACTCATCACCGTATTGCCAGAAGCCACCATCGAGTGCATCCATGCAGCGCCGTGTGCCTGCGATAACCCCTATCGGCATGCCGCCGGCCACTACTTTGCCGTATGTACTTATGTCGGCCTGTATATTGAAGAGCGCCTGCACGCCGCCGGGGTGTGAGCGGAAGCCCGTGATCACCTCATCGAACACGAGCACTACCCCGCTATCGCGCGTGATCGATCGTAGTTCCCTTAAAAACTCTACAGGCTGAAACTCAGGGCGCCTGCTTTGCACCGGCTCTACCAGCACCGCGGCCAGCTCATGCGCCCTTTCCTTAATAATTTTCAATGTCTCATCAGTGCCGTAGTCGAGCACCAGCATATTCTGCACAGCCTCAGGCATGATACCGGGCGCAGCCGGGAAAGACACCATTTTCTTTGTGCCTCTTACTATAACCTCATCTGCAATGCCATGATACGAGCCAGAGAATGCGACTATGAGCGAGCGGCCGGTAACCGTGCGCGCGATACGCATCGCGCCAAGCAGCGCCTCAGAGCCTGTATTACAGAGAGCTGATCTTTCCGTGTTTGTAAACTCACATATAAGCTTGCACACCTCGCCAGCCAATTCATGCTGCGGGCCCAGCTCATAGCCTTTTTCTATTTGCCTGTGAATTGCCTCTGTGATCACCGGATTGCTGTAGCCCAGAATGTTAGACCCGAAGCCATTCAGCACATCGACATACTCGTTACCATCAATATCCCACAGCCTGCTGCCTTTGGAACGGTTAACTACTATGGAGTAAACGATCTCCTTGGTAAGGGGACGGAAGCCGGTAACAACCCGCGGATCGGCCATGTGTGCCCTGTGCCGCTGCGTATACTTCTTACTGCCAGCCGTTTTTGCAGTGTAGCGGCCTACGAGTGCATCGAGAAAGGCTACTTGCTTTTCAGTTAGCTCCGTTACGTGGCGCTCTATGCGGGCAGCAGCGCCAAATGGCTTCTTCAGCTCAGTGGCTTCCTCTGCAGAAATCTGCGCTCCTGACAGCAGGGCTGTGTGCCGTGCTATGCCGGGAGCATCCTGCGTCTTACCATATGCCGGCAGATTTTCTTTCAGGTGGTCTACAAGGAGGTGGAATGTGTTATAAGATTCATTGAGCTGCCTGAAAGATACAGGAACAGAAAAACGCTTCTTCAGGCTCAATGCTACCTGCGTCAACAACAGCGAATCGAAACCGAGCTCTATGAACGACATATCGGCAGTAGCATCGGCAATGTCTATGCCGGAGGCATCTTCCAGCACCTGCCGTACTTCCTTGCCCAAAATATCTTCGTCTGCGGTTTGGTCTTGCTCGTTGTCGATCACGGCAGGTTGCTCAATGACCTCGCTAACGACATTTGCAGTCGCGATCTCCGGTACCGGATCAACCCAGTAACGTTTACGATCGAACTGGTAAGCGGGCAGATCGATCTTTACGCGCTCTTCGTCAGCGTAAAATTTCTTCCAGTCGAGCTGTACGCCGTGTATCCATAGCTGGCCCAGCGCACTGAGCAGTGACCGGTATTCATCAGCGCCGTGCTCTATTCCGGGTACCACAACGATATTGCTTTTGGCAGGATGCTGGCGCGCCAGCGTTGCTGTCACGTTGCCCGGGCCGCACTCCAGCAGGAGCATATTTTCTTTCTCCAGCAGCGTGGTAACACCTGCCGAAAAGCGGACTGTGGAGCGCAGATGCTGTGCCCAGTATGCCGGATCAGTGGCATCTGATGCCTGTATCCATGTCCCCGTAACGGTAGATACTATTGGCACCTGTGGTGCATGAAGTGTCACACCTCTTACCACCTTTTCGAACGGCACTACCACGGGGTCCATCATTGCTGAGTGGAAAGCGTGGCTTGTGTGCAGCAATTTGCTGTTGATGTTTTGGGCTGACAACTGCCGGGAGAAGTCTGCAACTGCCGCCTCGTGGCCGGCAACTACGGAAAGTCCCGGGCTGTTGATAGCTGCTATAGAAAGCGCTTCCGGCAAAATGCATGCGATCTGCTCATGCCCAGCCAATACTGCCAGCATGCTCCCCGGGGCAACGTCTGCCATCAGGCGGCCACGTGAAGATATAAGCAGCAAGGCATCTTCCAGGCTGAAAACACCTGCAAGGTGGGCGGCAACAAACTCGCCAATGCTATGCCCTATAAATATAGAAGGCTTTAGCCCCCAGCTCATCCACAGCTTTGCCAAGGCATACTCTGTGACGAACATGGCAGGCTGCGTATAGTAAGTATTTTTTATCCTGTTAGCAGCATCCTCATCTGATACCGGATCAGAAAAAAGGATGTCGCGAATATCTTCGTTCATCTGCAGCTGCAGTATCGCTGCGCACTCATCAACTGCTGCTTTGTATACAGGCTCTGCATTGTAAAGGCTTTTACCCATGCCTGCATACTGCGCACCCTGGCCGGGGAACATGAATACGACCTCGTTAATCACTTCTTTCAGCGCCTTTTGTCCGCAGTGGCTTTTATTTGCCCCTGATAAGCGCGACACAAGCTCACCAGCATCCGTGGCTACTGCAAACCTGCGCACATTAAAGTCTGTGCGGGTATTTACCAGTGTATAGGCTATATCTGCAACGGGTGTCTGCGGGTGCCTATCCAGGTGCTGTGCAAGCGCGCCGGCATACATTGCGGCACTGGCTTCTGTTTTAGCCGACCAGCATACAAGCTGTGCCGGGCGTGACACCCCCGATGACTTTGGAATATTTTCATACTCCTCCACTATCACATGCACATTGGTGCCGCCTACTCCAAAGGAGCTTATACCAGCTATCCTGCTGTGCTCAGACTCCCAGCTGGTCAATGCTGTGTTTACATAAAAGGGGCTTTGTCCGAAATCTATATGCGGATTAGTATTGCTGTAATTAAGTGACGCAGGGATCTGCCTGTGATGTAGTGCCAATACTGTTTTAATAAAACCGGCGATGCCTGCAGCTGCAGTCAGGTGGCCCATATTGCTCTTTATGGAGCCCAGTGCGCAATAGTTGGTTTTGCCGGCATCAGCGAAAGCCATTTTCAGGCCATCTACTTCTATTGGATCACCCAGGGGTGTAGCGGTGCCATGTGCTTCAATATAGCTGATATCGCGCGGGGCTACGCCTGCATCGTCCATGGCCATCGCTATTGCGCCAGCCTGGCCTTCCGCGCTTGGTGCCGTAAAGTTACCTTTTTCGCCACCGTCATTGTTCACACCAATGCCTTTTATGACTGCGTATATTGTATCGCCATCACGCTCGGCAGCTTCGCGATCTTTGAGCAGCACCACTGCCGCGCCATCGCTGAATACTGTGCCTGAGGCTTCAGCATCGAACGGGCGGCAATGGCCGTCTTTACTGTAAATAGCATCCTGCTGGTAAATGTGACCGCTCTTTATTGGGGTGGTGATAGCGGCTGCACCGGCAACTGCCACCTCGCACTGGCCTGCGCGGATGCCCTGTACGGCCTGGCAGATAGCCAGCAGCGACGTAGAACAGGCAGCGTGCACACTTACCGCAGGGCCCTTTAAGTCCATAGAAAATGCAGCACGCGAGGCGACATAGTCTTTCTCGTTGAGCGTCATCACCTGGAATGGACCGGCATTCTTTACGAGCTGCCTGTTGCTGAGCACATTGTTGAGGTAATAGGTATTGTTGCCTATACCGGCAAATACACCTACTGCGCCGTCATATTTTGCAGGCAGGTAGCCGGTGCGCTCCAGCACCTCCCATGCCAGCTCCATGAATATCCGCTGCTGCGGATCAGTAAGCTCTGCCTGGCGTGGTGTGATGTTAAAAAATGCTGCGTCGAATTTATCGGCATTGGTGATGATGCCGCGTGCGCGCACGTAGTCGGGATCATTTTTTACATCTTCGGGAATACTCGCGTCGAGCTCCTCCTTAGTAAAAAAGCTTACGGTTTCTCTTCCTTCCTTCAGCACATTCCATAGCTCGTCTATAGTGTCTGCACCGGGGAAACGGCCTGACATTCCGATAACCGCCACATCGCGATTGTCGCCTTTTTGAGTATTTGCAGCACGGTTACGCGACCTTACATTCGCGCTCCCATCTATACTGCGGGCAACGCCGGAGATAGTAGGATACTGGTATAACTTTGCCACCGGCAAACTATAGTTGTGCCTGCTTTTTAACGCGGTAACCCCCTTCACGGCTAACAGCGAGGAGCCGCCGAGGTCAAAGAAATTATCGTTGACACCCGGCTTATCTACCAGTAACAACTCAGACCATATGGCTGCAATATTTTTCTCTGTTTCCGATGTGGGGGCTTTATACAGCTCCGCCAGGTCGGGGCGTTTTGTACCAGGCGCAGGCAGTGCTTTTTTATCTACTTTACCGCTGGTTGTTTTTGGCAGCTCGTCCATCCATACAAATGCAGATGGCAGCATATATTCGGGCAGCTGCTTTTCCAGCGCCTGCCTTATAGCGTGTATGTTCTTTTCAGCTGATGTAGCTACAAGGTATGCAACCAGCCGCTTCTGGCCGGGCGTATCCTCACGGGCAATGACTACGGCCGCCTTAATGTTTTCCTGCCGGCTCAGCAATACTTCTATCTCGCCGGTCTCTATCCTGTAGCCACTTATTTTCACCTGCTCATCGCGGCGGCCAAGGAATTCTACGTTACCATCGGGCAGTAGCCTGGCTATGTCGCCGGTGCGGTAGAGCTTCGTACTACCTATACGCTGAAGCTCAGCCACAACAAATTTTTCCGCAGTAAGCTCCGGCCTGTTCAGGTAGCCTTCAGCAAGGCATTTGCCGCTGATGCAGAGCTCGCCCTGTTCGCCCGCAGCCACAGGCTGCAGCTGCTCATCGAGCACATGCAGCTGCACATTGTCTATTGCGCTCCCTATCGACGGCAAAAATGGCCAACCGGAAGGATTGCCACTTAGCTTCAGCTCAGATACCACGTGGCACTCTGTAGGGCCATACTGGTTATACAACACTGCATGCGGCAGTGCGGTGAAAAAGCTATTGACCTGCGCTGTTATCTTCAGCTGCTCGCCGGCTGTTATCACCTCCTGCAGGCATGCAGGATAGTTACCGTTAGCGACAGCAGCCTCGGTAAGATATTGCAAAGAGACGAACGGCAGGAATATGCGATTGATATTTTGCTCCCTGATAAAATTGAGCAATCCCTGCGGATCTATGAGCAAGGACTCGTGTACCAGATGGAGTGTGCCCCCGGTAGAAAATGTTGCAAATATTTCCTGGAAAGATACATCGAATCCAAGTGGGGCGAATTGAAGCGTATTTGATGCCGGGCCGGCTATGGAATTATGACGCTGCCACTCCAGCAGGTTCACTACGGCACTATGGCCCATACAGACGCCCTTAGGCATACCGGTAGACCCGGAAGTATATAGTACATAGGCGAGCACAGGCTTCACCAGCGCATCAGCCAGGATGATCTGTTCCGTAACCGTATCATCGTTATCTACAGTCTGCCAGTCGATAGCAGCTACGCCAAACGACTGATAAAAAGCAGCCTGCTCCCCGCTGCACAAGCAGGAGCAGATACCAGAGTCGGAGATAACCCTTTGGAGGCGGCCTTCAGGCAGCGACGGATCGAGCGGCAGGTAAGCTTTGCCGGCTTTCAGAATTGCCAGCACGCCCACCACCATATCTATACAACGGGTGGTGCTGATGCCAACTATAAGCGATGAGGCATCGTAACGCTTCACCAGCAGGGACAATGCGGTTGCCTTTTGATCTAATTCCGAGTAGGTTAGCGTGGACGAGCCAAAGCTAACCGCCACCGCGTTGGGGGTGGCGTGTGCCTGTTGTTCAAATAAGTGATGAACGAGTAAAGTACTTTCCAATCTATGAGTTTTTCCCGGTTACAGAATATGCATGAGCCAGCCTTCAACAACATAACCTTAAGGACGTGAATTACCGGAATCCTTTGTAATACATTGCACGAGACTTCTTCTCTGTAATCCACCACACTCACTGATTCCACACTACCTTAGCTGTTACATTATCAGGTAGTGTTTTACAAAAAGAATGCCGTCACGGCATGGCTGCCCTGCCATGGAACGCATGAGGATTACTTGCTGGTTTGCCAAAGAATATACATCATATTAAATACAATAAATAATATATTCGGAATATTGCGCTCCAGATAAAAGGACCAAAATTCCCCAAGTGTGGCGGGAATTATATATTTGTAGCTATGGTAAGCTACAACACACACGACTGGCTAAAGAATCTTTTCCAGCTAAAAAAGGCAGACACATTTCGCAAACTCTTTCCGATAATACTGATCGTTTGCGGCTACACTGCCTTGGTGGCCTATATTGAAGTGAATTATCTGAAGCTGCCTGAGTCGTCACCGCTGAAGCAATTTACCATGTTTCATACCCTGCTGGGCTTCGTTATATCCATGCTGCTTGTATTCCGAACCAATACTGCATATGACCGCTGGTGGGAAGGCAGGAAGCAATGGGGGACACTGGTGAACAACAGCCGCAATTTTGCGATAAAGCTCAATAGCTTTTTGCCGCAGGACGCTACATCCGACAGAGTATTTTTCACCAAGGTCATCCCGTTATTTGCGCTGGCGCTACAGCGGCACTTGCATGCAGAAACCACCCGCCTGGAGCTGGATAGCGAGCCTCACCCTGAGCTACCGACCCTGGACCACACACGCCACCTGCCTAACCAGGTAGCCTCAGCAATGGCTATGAAGCTGCAGAAACTATATAAGCAGCAGGTGATCAGCGGGGAGCAGCTGCTATTCGTTAACGCAGAGCTGCAATCGTTCCTCGAAGTGTGTGGGGCGTGTGAGCGCATTAAGAATACGCCTATCCCTTTTTCATACAGCTCCTTTATCAAGAAGTTTATCTTCCTGTATATCATCACGCTGCCCATAGGGCTATCATTCTCTATGCACTTCATAGTGGTACCTGTGGTAGGCCTTGCGTTTTATGTACTGGGCAGCCTGGAGCTGATAGCTGAGGAAATAGAAGACCCGTTCGGCAAGGATGAGAATGACCTGCCTATGGAAAAGATGGCCGCTAACATCAGGAAAAATGTGGAAGATATAATGCACTGCGGGCAGTAGCTACCTCCTGCTACAATCGAAAAAGGGTGGGTTGCTCGCGCAACCCACCCTTTTCTATGTCTGAAATACCGTTCTACTGGTTAACTACAAAGTGGAATACCTTGTAATCATTCGGCAGACCTAACCGCAGTGTATAAGTGCCGCTGGACAGTGTTTTGTCGAGTTTCACGCTGTGCTCTATCTCGCCATTGTGTATGCGGATATTCTCTGTGTAGAGCACCTTGCCGAGCACATCGCTGATCTCTATATACGCGTCCATATCTTCCGCAACACCGAGTGATCCTTTCACCACAAACTCACCTTTGTTAGGGTTAGGGAATACTGATGTCTCTACTACAGCCAGCTGTACAGAATTATTACCTGGCCTAGAGCTTGTAACGTTCACAGTGTAGGTAGCAACAACTGGTCCGCAGCCGTTATTGGCCGTGTAAGATATAGCCACATTACCTGCGGAGATACCTGTTACAATACCCGTTGCACTGCCTACAATGGCAATACCATCGTTAGCGCTGCTCCAATAACCGACCGGTACAGTTTCGCTCAGCGTGATCTCAACACCCACAACAACCGTAGATGGGCCAGAGATGATGCCGGCGCTAGGCGCAGCATTTACAGTCTGCTCTGTTGTTACCAGGCAGCCTCCGGGTGTGGTGTACGTTACCGTAGTAGTACCAGCCGAGATGCCCCTGAATGAGCCCGAAGCGAACCCAACAGTACCAACCGCAGGGTTGCTGCTGCTCCATGTACCACCGGTAACAGTAGAGCTTAGGCCTGCGTTGCTATTGATACAAACGTTAGGTAAGCCTGTGATAGGTGCTACCGGGTTAACAGTAACGCCTCTTGTTGCGATACAACCGGTCGGCAACGTGTAGGTTACCGTAGTTACTCCGCCTGCAACACCCGTTGCAATACCGTCAGCCGCTCCAATTGGAATATCTAAACTGCTCCATGTACCACCCGCAGTAGCATTAGCCAGCGTAATAGTAAGGCCTGGGCAAACGTTGGTAGGGCCGGTGATAGCAGCAGGGTTAGGATTGATCGTAACTTCTGCTATGCTGTAACAGCCGGTGTTAGTGGTGTATGTAATGTTGGTAGTACCAACAGCCACACCTGTAACGACACCTGAAATTGAACCTACATAAGCAACTGTGAGGTTGCTGCTGGTCCACGACACACCGCCGCTTGTAGCATTGAACAGGACTGTATTAGTGCCAGGACAAGCCTGCTGCACGCCTGTGATAGCGGCCGGCAGTGCGCTTACTGATACAAGCGCTGTGCGGTAACAACCGGTAGTAGCCGTGTAGGTAATGGTAGCATTGCCTGCACCAGCACCGGTAACAATACCTGAAGTACCTACTGTAGCAATACCTGTATTGCTGCTTGCCCATGTGCCGCCTACTGTAGCGCTTGCCAGTGTGGTATTAAAACCTATACATACCAGTGTAGTACCTGTGATAGGTGAAGGCAGCACATTAACTGTGAGCACGCCCGTAACCTTGCAGGTAGCACCTACTGTGTAAGTAATATTTGCCGTACCGTTTGCAATGCCGGTTACTACACCGGTAGAAGAATTGATAGAACCGATGGCCACATTGCTGCTCGACCATGTGCCACCGACCACTGCGTTGCTAAGTGAGGTTGTTGTACCCGGACACACCGTGAGCGCGCCGGTGATGCTGCCCGGAGTTGAGTTAACGGTTGCGACAACTGTGCGTGTGCAACCTGTAGGCGTTGTATAAGTGATAGTTGCATTGCCTGTAGCAACACCCGTAACCACACCATTTGATGTGCCGACAGTTGCAGTACCCGCATCGCTGCTGGCCCATGTGCCACCGGTTGTAGCGCTGCTGAGTGTAGCAGTGCCGCCCACGCAAACTGAAGGTGTACCTGTGAGTGCAGCATTTGCCTGAACTGTTGCCACCGTTGTTGCGCGGCAGCCAGTGCTGAGGGAATATGTGATCATTGAGGTACCTGCAGAGAGGCCCGAAACTATACCCGTAGCTGCGCCAACAGTTGCCTGTGTTACTGCGCTGCTTGTCCATGTGCCGCCCGCTGTGGCGTTGGCAAGTGTAGTAGTTAAGCCTACACATACAGTGCCTGTGCCTGTTATAGCAGCCGGGTTAGCGTTTACGGTAACTACCGAGATTGCATAACAGCCGGTATTCATAAGATAAGTAATAGTAGTAGTACCCACAGATACGCCAGTCACAAGGCCCGAGCCTGCGCCGATGGTAGCGACAGCTGGTGTGCTGCTCGACCATGACACACCGCCCGCTGTGGCGTTGCTGATAACAGCAGTACCGCCCACACATATGCTGTGTGTACCTGTATTGGCATTTGGCAGCACGTTGATGGTAACGATTATCGTGCGCATACAGCCAGTTGGCGGTGCGTAGGTAATTGTTGTAGTACCCGATGCGATACCGGTAACAACACCATCGCCGGCGCCCACGGTAGCTACCGCAGCATTCGCTGTGCTCCACGCACCGCCCGGCACTGAATGGCTGAGCGTAGTAGTAGTGCCGATACATGCCTTGGCAGTACCAGTGATAGCAGGGCTTGCCACAACTGTAACAGCCCTTGTAACGCGGCAATTAAAGCCGGCGTTATACGTGATGGTAGCCGTACCTGCTGCCACACCTGTAACAACACCTGTACCCGACCCTACCGTCGCAATGCCAGCGTTGCTGCTCGTCCATGTGCCGCCCGGTGTGTCACCGTTAAGTGTAGTAGTAAGGCTTACACAAACTGAAGCTGTACCAACGATAGAAGCCGGTACGGCATTGATCGATACAGTCATAGTACGGAAGCAGCCTGAAGGAATAGTATATGTAACAGTTGCTGTGCCTGTAGAAATACCGCTAACTACGCCTGTAGCTGAGCCGATGGTAGCAACGCCCGCATCGCTGCTGGCCCATGTGCCGCCACCTGTTCCTGCACCAAGCGTGGTCGTCATACCTACGCAGGCGCTGTTGGTACCTGTGAGCGGCAATATTGCGCCAACGGTCACCGCCTGTGTCACATTACATGAAGGGCCACCTGAATAAGTGATAGTAGCGTTGCCGCCTGCTACACCCGTAAGTATGCCTGTTGCAGAGCCTACGGTTGCTATTGCAGCGCTGCTGCTCGTCCACGAGCCACCGCTAACCGCGTTGGTAAGGGTGGTCACTGATCCTGCGCATATAGAGAATGTGCCGCCTATTGCAGCAGGGAATTGATTAATAGTAACTGACCTCGTGGCAAAACAGCCAGTAGGCATCATATAAGTAATAGTAGCTACGCCCGCGGCAACGCCGGTAACAATACCTGTAGCAGTGCCCACTGTAGCGGTAGCATCGCTGCTGCTGCTCCAGCTACCCCCTGCCGTGGCATTCGCCAGCGTAGTAGATAAGCCTTCGCAAGCTGTAGCTGTACCTGTGATCGCCGATATCGGGTTAACAGTTATTGTCAGCCCTGCCTTACAGCCTGTAGCTAGGGTATAGCTGATCACTGTAGCGCCCGAGGCGACACCCGTAACTATGCCCGTAGCTGAGCCTATTGTAGCCCTTGACACTACGCTGCTGGTCCATGTGCCGCCACTGTTCGCATTGGCCAGTGTAATAACCGCACCAACGCAAAGTGATGTTGAACCGGTTATCGCTGCATTTGGATTAACAGTCACAATTTTTGTTTTGAAGCATCCCGAAGACAATGTGTAAGTTATCTCCGCAGTACCACCGCTTACGCCTGTTACAGCGCCAGTCGATGAACCCACGGTAGCCACACCAGCATCGCTGCTGGTCCAGGTGCCGCCACCCGGAGTGCAGGTAAGGCTGGTTATAGCGCCGGCACATACTGTAGCGGTACCACCAATTGCGTTAGGTACTGCACCAACTGTTACTATAGTCGTTGCTTTACAGCCGGTAGCTAACCTGTACGATATCGTAGCTGTACCTGCCGTTGTGCCGGTAACAATACCCGTAGCAGTGCCTACCGTAACAGTAGCGCCACTCCAGCTCCATGATCCACCGCCCGTTGCGTTGGCCAAGGTTATGGTAGACCCGGCGCATACAGGAGTATTACCTGTGATAGCAACCGGTGTAGTATTAACTGTAGCCACGGCGGTGCGGTAGCACCCTGTAGCAAGTGTATAAGTAACTGTCGCATTACCTGCGAGCACACCTGATACAACACCGTTAGTAGCACCTATCGTAGCAATAGTAACATCAGTGGTGCTCCATGTGCCGCCGGCAGTACCATTTGCAAGCGTGGTCATAGACCCTTCGCACACCGTAGCGGTACCGGTAATTAAGCCAGGCAGTGAATTAACTGTAACGACAGCCGTAACACGGCAGCCTGAGCCGGAGCCCATAGCGTAAGTAACAGTTGCCACACCTGCAACCAGGCCGGAAACAATACCTGATGAAGAGCCTATTGTGGCAATAGCCGTATTGCTGCTGGTCCATACGCCGCCGGGTACTGCATTTGCGAGGGTTGTGGTAGCACCTGGACAAACTGTACGTGTACCGGTGATAGCAGCTGGAGAAACGCTGACTGTAACCTCAGCCGTAACCTGGCACCCTGTAATAGTTCTCTTGTATGTAATAATAGATGTGCCGGTAGATATACCGCTAACTATACCTGTAGCCGAACCTACTGTAGCTACTCCTGCGTCACTGCTCAGCCACGTGCCACCTGCTGTAGCGTTGGCCAGCGTAGTCGTGGATCCCGCACATGTAGTAAGCGTACCTGTTATAGCAGCGGGAGTTGGGTATATGGTACCCGTTGTAGTATATGTGTACGTACAGCCCGATCCTGCCCCGTTATTCACCGCAACGGTATAAGTGCCGCCAGCCGCTGTTGTTGCAGCAGACACCGTTGGGTTTTGCACTGTAGACGTAAACGAATTAGGACCAGTCCATGAATAGCCGGTTACGTTTGAAGGGCCATTCGCAAGCAGGTTGAGGTCTACACCTGCACAAACCGGGCCGCTGTTGGTGGCGCTGGTAAGTGTTGGTATAGGGTTCACCGTAACAGCAGTAGTATACTGTGTAGCCGGTGCGCAGCCAGAATTGCTTGTGCCATCAGAAACAGTTAAAGTGTATGTGCTCGTTATTGTTGGCGTAGCCGTAGGATTTGCAACGGTTGCAGACGACAGGTTTGGCCCGCTCCATGAGTAGGTATTAGCGCCATCTGCAGGGTTTGCTGTTAGTGTTACTGTACCGCCTACACATATTGGGCTGTTGTTCGTTGGCGCAGCAGTTGGTGTTGCATTTACTGTTACCGCTACTGTGTACTCGGTAGCCGGAGCGCAGCCAGGGTTGCTGGTGCCATCAGATACTGTGAGTGAGTAGGTGCCGGTAACGGTAGGTGTTGCTGTAGGATTCTGCGCTGTAGTCGACGCAAGATTTGCACCGCTCCACGCATAGGTGTTAGCACCACCTGCAGGGTTAGCATTCAGTGTTGCGGTACCGCCAGAGCAGATCGGGCTGTTGCCGGTAGGCGCAGCCACTGGTGTGGCATTTACGTTAACGCTCGTAGTAAAGTCGAGCGAGCAGCCGTTGTTACCAGTTCCGTCTGTAACGGTAAGTGTATACGTTCCGGTAACAGTTGGCGTAGCCGTAGTGTTCTGAAGCGTAGATGTGCCCAAATTAGCTCCGCTCCACAGGTATGTAGTAGTGCCGCCTGAAGGATTAGCAGACAGGTTCACTGTGCCGCCAATGCAGATATAGCCGTTGTTCGCAGGTGCAGCACCCGGTGCCGCCGAAACAGTAACAGTTGTTTGCGCCGTTGCTGTTTCATTACTTCCGTCGGTCATTGTAAGCGTGTAAGTTGTGGTAACCGTAGGCGATGCAGTAACCGATGCTCCTGTAGTAGCAGATAAGCCTGTAGCCGGAGCCCATGTATACGTGAGCACCGGATCACCTGTAGGTGATACAGCCGCTATGGTTGTAGAGCCGCCATTGCATATTGTAGCGTTAGGCGACGCGCTCACACTTGGTGAAGCAGCTGTAAGCACAGTTATATCTGCCCCTGCATCGGTGATCGCCGTGGTATTAAACGTATTGGCAGCTGCGGTAACTGAGCCAGGGAACTTTACAAATGGCAGCGAACCAGTATATTTTGCACTGGCCATGCTCGCCTCACTTCCTGTGATATCGCCGTCTACATAGCTGGCAGTAGTCACCGACCATGATGGTGAAGTGATACCTGAAGAAGTTACTGTCCAGTAACGGCTGAGGAAGTTAGTAACATTCGCATTAGATGGATGCTTTATGCCTTTCACATTAACACCAACGTAAGCAGATGCGTAGCCGCTGCCGGTCACGTTCAGCGTCATTGGTGTATAGTTAGCCGTCTCGCCTACCGGGAAAGTGAATGATCCGTTCGCTGTCATAGATTTACGTACCTGGCCATTGCCGTCTGTAATAAGCATTTTAGATGCAGATGGCGTGCCTGCTACTGCATTGCTCAGCGTCACGTTGTTGCTGCCCAGTGTAAGAGAACCAGCAGTAAGTGTAAGCGTGCCGGTCATTACCGGGCTGCCCGTGAGGCTGAAGCCGGTTGCATTGTTCAGCGTAACATTTCCCAGCGTAGCGCCAGAGATAGTTGAGCCACCTGTGCTCATTGATATCGATCCGGTTGTGCTGGTGTGCGTGCCTGTACCAGTGATGTTACCCGCCAGTGCTATATTTTGCGCTACTGCCGCAACTGTGCCTGCAGTCAGCGCCAGTGTGCCTGTGCTTAATGCATTGCCGAGTGTAGCTGTGCCGCCCACACCGTTCATTGTGAACGTTGCAAAGTTATTTGTAGTACCGGGAGTACCAGGGTTAAAGAACAATGTACCTAATGCACCTGTAGCAGTAACTGTAAGGTTAGATGATGCGCTGCCGGTCAGGTAGCGCGTTACTGCCATGCCTGCCACAGTGCCATTCAGTGTTAATGTATTAGCGCCTACAGTGAGTGTACCACTTGTGAAGGTGAAAGCTCCATTGACCGTAGGGCTGCCTGTGAGACTGTAAGTCGTTGCAGCGTTCAATTCAAGGTTACCCAGGGTGGCACCTGATATCGTTCTTGTAGTACCGGTCATAGTGATCTTTCCACCAGTAGTGCTGGTGTGTGTGCCCGTGCCCGTAATGTTGCCGGTTACACTGAGTATATTACCACCATCTGCCAGCGTACCATTTGTAAGCGCCAGTGCAGTATTTATGATTGCAATCGTACGCATGGTTGCGCTGCCTCCGCCGTTAAGCGTTAATGTGGCAAGCGTTCTATTTGCAGCAGAGCTGGTGTTCATATATATATCACCTAATACACCAGCCGACCCAATTGTAAGATTAGAAGTAGTGCTGCCGGTAAAGTACTTAGTAGCTGACATACCCGATACCGTACCATTAAGTGTAAGCGTGAAGCCTGCTGCAATACTCATTGTAGCTGTAGACAGGAAAGAGAGTGCGCCAGTGATGGTCGCATTGCCGCTAACCGAGGTCGCTCCTGCATTATTCAACTCTACGTTACCCAGCGTTACCGCCGCGATGCTCCTTGCGGCCGTGGTCATGCTGATCTTACCGCTGCCGGTGCTTGTGTGCGTGCCGGTGCCGGTGATGTTGGCATTGCTTGTAATTGTATTGCCACCATCATTAAGTGTGCCGTTTGTAAGTGCCAGTGTAGTAAGCACGCTAAGATTGTTGCCAAGTGTAGCTACAGCACCTGCACCATTCATAGTGAATGTTGTGATCCTATTCGTCGTGCCAGGTGTCGCCGGATCGAAATAAATCGATCCGATATCGCCGGTTGCTGTGACACTAAAGTTCGAAGTAGCATTGCCGCCAGTAATATACCTTGCAGCCGACATATTAGCTACGGTGCCGCCGACACCAATGGTGAGGGTATTGGCACCAAGGTTTAAAGTTCCCGCTGTAAAGGTAAGTGCACCCCTAACTGTAGGACTGCCGGAAAGGCTAACAGTAGTTACGTTCAGATCTACGTTGCCCACTGTGGCGCCACTCATAGTTGGCGTTGCACCGCTGAAAAGTATTTTTCCTGACCCTGTGCTGGCATGTGTGCCAGTTCCTGCAAGATTTCCTGCGAGGGCTATAGTATTACCGCCGTCATTAAGCGTGCCGGCAGTTAATGTAAGCGTAGTACCTACCGCAATATCGCTATTAATTGTCACCGTGCCTGCGCCTGCCTTCGATAAAGTGCTGAACGCATTGCTAGTGCCCGGAGTAGACATATCGGTAAATAGTGTGAACGAGCTGGCTGAGTTAAGCACTAGCATCGAGGTAGCGCTGCCAATGAGGTTATTGGTGCTGTTGCCTGTGAAGGTGCCACTTATTGTCAGCGAATTGCCGTTGAGGCTAAGCTGGCCGTTGGTAAGATTTAACGCAGTATTCGCCACGAATGCATTGCCGAGAGCGGCAACTTCGCCTGTCCGGTCAACTGTGAATGTGCCAACGGCATTTGTAGTGCCGGGAGTAGTTTGGTCGAAAATAAGGTTGCCGCCAAGTGCGCCCGATCCGCTTATAGTTAGCGTTGAGGCTGTAGTGCCTGATAATGATGCTGTGCCGGCTATGCCGCTGAAGGTGCCCTTTAGTTCCAGATGCTGGCCGTTCAGCGCCAGGAGCCCGCTTGTAAGCACCATCGCTGTGCCGCTCACCATTTTATTGCCGAGTGTGGCAGTACCCGCAGTTATACGACTCTGGGTCAGCGTGGCAATATTATTGGATGTGCCGTCGCTTGTCTGGTCCATGAAAATGCTGCCTAATGCACCGGTACCACCGATGGTCAGGTTTGAAGCTGCTCCACCAGTAAGGTAGTTTGATGCGGAGCCTGTGAACGTACCATTAAGAGTCAATGTATTTGATCCTATCGCAAGCTTACCCGAAGTAAGCGTAAGGGCTGTGCTTGTCACCATATTGCTGCCAAGTGTCGCCATCGCGCCGGCACCGTTCATCAAAAAGGTCGCAACACGGTTTGAAGTACCCGGCGTAGTCTGGTCGAAGTAGATGGTGCCGATGTTGCTGGTTGCATTGATAGTCATGTTAGCAGTAGTGCTGCCTACAAAATACCTTGCTGCCGACATACCAGCTACAGAACCGGCAGCACCTAATGTGAGCGTGCGTGCAAGCAGGCCCAGTGTACCGTTGGTGAAGGTAAGTGTGCCGTTGATAATTGTATTGGCAGACAGGGTAAAGCCCAGCGCGTTTGCGAGCTCCACATTGCCAAGCCCGCCAACAGTGGCACCAATAGTTCTTACGCCGCCGCCATTTGCCATTAATATTTTACCTGAGCCACTGTGTGCTCCGTTCGTACCGGATACGTTGCCCGATACGGTTATCGTATTCCCGTTATCGTTAAGCGTGCCGGCCGTAAGTGTAAGCGTAGTACTTACCGAAAGATCACTTCCGAGTGTGGTAGTACCCAAAGTATTGGTAAAGGTTGCAATGTTATCCGTAGTACCCGGTGTTGTCTGATCGAAGAAGAGGTTACCTGTAGATCCCGAGGTGTTCACTGTAAGATTTGAAGTAGCACCGCCCGTGAAGCTGTTCGCCGCCGACAAACCTGTAAATGACGCCCCTGTAGCTATAGTGAGGGTGCGCGTAAGGAGCGCAAGTTTGCCGCTCGTGAATGCTACAGCACTATTGAAGCTGGTATTGCCTGCCAGGCTGAAGCCTGCCGCATTGTCCAGCTCAAGGTTGCCTACATTGCCCAGGCTGCTTATGGTCTGCAGCACTGCACCTTGCATGAGTATCTTGCCTGCACCGCTGTGGGTGCCTGCCGCTGCAGAAGTGAGGTTGCCGGTAAGTAATAGCGTATTGCCACCGTCTGCGAGCGTGCCGGCTGTAAGTGCCAGCGTGCCGGCAACCGTGATATCGCCGCCAAGCGTGGTAGTGCCGCCTGTGCCATTTATGGTCAGGTTATTAAGTTTGTTGGTAACACCTGGCGATGACATATCAAAATATACTGTGCCGATATTGGCAGTCGCGGTAACGCTGAAGTTAGATGTAGCGCCATTGGAGATGAGGGGATGAGTATCATTGTTCACCATAGAACCGTTAACACCAATTGTCAGCGTGTTTGCGCCCATTGCCAGTTGTCCATTCGTAAATGTAAGCACCCCCGTAACTGTAGGGCTGCCGGTTAATGTGAAATTTCCTGATGCTTTATCAAGCTCCAGGTTGCCTGTCTGCGATATTGCAGCTATTGTGCTTGCATTGGTCCCGGTCATTAGTATTTTGCCTGCGCCGCTGTGCCTGCCCGTACCGGCAAGGGTACCGTCAAGGGTTATCGTATTGCCGCCATCAGCTATTGTAGCGGATGCGTTCGATAAATTAAGGCTTGTGCTGATATTTACATTATTTCCGAGCGTAATTGTTCCGGCGGCTCCACTGCACGTAAAGGTCACAATATTATTGGTAACTCCCGGCGTGGTCTGGTCGAAGAATATTGGCCCTTCGCTGCCGGTAGACGTTACGCTGATATTTGTTCCAGCCGTTAGGCTGCCTACAATGCTGTTGCTGGCAGACATACCTGTGATACTTGCGCTGGCAGGTATGGTCATTGTAAAACCTGCAATAGAAAGCTTGCCTGAAGTGAACGTAGTGGTGCCATTAAATGAAAGGCTACCCGCCAGGCTTACTGTACCCGCACTGTTTATCTCAAGATTGCCTAGTATATTGAGGGCAGAGATGGTTGTTCCGCTCCCCGTCATAGTTATCTTTCCTACCCCTGTATGCCTGCCTAAACCTGCGAGATTTCCCGCGACCGTTATTGTGAAGCCCGCATCAGCAAACGTTATTGTTGTTGCGCCGCCTATTGTCAGGTTACCATTTACATTTATTGCGCCGGTGGCGGTCATTGTCCTTGTGCCGGTGGCACCTACTACCAGGTTATTATATGTACCCGCTACGATAGACTGATTAGCGGCTGTGCTATTATACGTTACCGTACCGCCCCATGTATATCCCGAAGGTATTGGTGTGCCACTACCGTTGGTAGTGGTTATGGCCGCATTGCTGGTCACAGATGATGGTGTGCCCGCAAGCTGGTTAGTGCTCATTGCAAGGGTACCGCCTGCTGTTGTGGTAAGCGCGCCGTTAACGGTTATGTTGCCCGCTGCCGACTGTGTGCCACTGGTATTGCTAAGGGTGAGGTTGCCATAGGTTGTCGAAGTTACCGTTTGTCCTCCTGTAGTCCGCGCATAAGCTACCGTACTGGCCGCATCCAGCACCCCGAATGTGGGTATTGTAGTGTTTTGTAAAGTAAGTACCCCATTAGCGGTAACATTTACCGAACCGCCTGACAGCGCAAATGTTGACGGTATTGTAAGGTCCATTGCAGCAATGCCATCACCTACATTCAGCGTCACTCCTGCGCCAAGCGCCCATGCAGCGCCAATAGTGCCTGAGGAACCATTGACGAGGTTAAAGACATCCCCGGACGTGGTAAAGTTGCCCGGATTGGTACCTGAACCATCGGGGGCAGTTCCCCACTGGCCCGTACTGTTGAGCGTAGTGCTGTTGGCGACATTGTAATATGTAGTTTGCGCATAGCCCGCAATACATAGAATTGACAACAATAGCGATAAGTAGACTTTCTTCATATAACGTGATTTAATTGTGTTGTACTTTTTTTGAAAGGAGCGCCCGTAGCCACTCTACCTGTATTAACCAATAGCAATTTTATTTTTTCACACTCAACAGTACCCAAATCAACCTCAAAAAATAAACAGCTAAGGCTCAAAGTAATAAATAAAAATTGGAAAATCCTTATAAATCACTACAAATAGAGACATTTCTAAGACATGTTCGTGTTACCTGATTGCTAATAACATACAGATAATGCAAAAACAGTTGTTGCTAGTTTGTTAAGATATTGAGTGCGAAAGTAAGTAAATTTACAATTGATTGATTTCCTGATGTTTATAAAGTTTATTAGATATCGTAAAATATGCAGCATTATAATAAATTAAATGCACGCGTAGCCTGACATTTATCATTAGGTGAGTAATAGGATATACGTTAGACGGGCCAAAAAGTATTTCCCTTCGGGAAAAGAAATAGTTTTCCGCTGCTTTGATAATCAACAGATCCTCCACTCACATTGGTACATTATTGCGAATTAGAAATTGCAGTAAAGAATATTTGAAAAAGTATTTGGAGGGAAGAAATTTGCCCTTATCTTTGCATCCTCAAAACGAGAAAGGGAGCATAGCTCAGCTGGTTCAGAGCATCTGCCTTACAAGCAGAGGGTCCGCGGTTCGAACCCGTGTGCTCCCACAGAAAGCCTCACAAACGTGAGGCTTTTTTTATGCCTAATTCCTCGTAACTACCATAAGCAGAGGGTCCGCGGTTCGAACCCGTGTGCTCCCACAGAAAGCCTCACAAACGTGAGGCTTTTTTTATGCCTAATTCCTCGTAACTACCATAAGCAGAGGGTCCGCGGTTCGAACCCGTGTGCTCCCACATATGCTTACTATGAGTAGGGTTTATCCGACGGCTCTGAATATTACAACAATGCCGTTTATTTAATTAAATAACAGACGGATCCGCATATAGCAAGGCTGCCTGTTACTTGCCTGATTTGGTGCATTAACGATCGTACACCAGCCTCACTACTGTTGTGTTAATGCTCTCTCCTGTGTACCGGCCCATATACACACCACTCGCCAGTTCATTAGGCAGCGTTATCATAGTAGCGCCGCGTGCAACAGGGTACTTTCCTACTTCCTTACCATCAAGGGTGTAAATGTTGAGTACACCGGCCTCAGGGGCATCGATAGTGAATGTGCCTGTAGTGGGATTAGGATATAGCTGTAAATTGCCCGCTACCTGTGCAACTGCGCCCGGCGCACGTGATAGCATTACAGATATTGCTTTCATTGCTCTTACCGTGCATCCGGGGTTAGATACAGAGTAGCTGATGGTGGCGCTGCCACCGGACGCGCCGGTAACTACACCACCTGTGTCCACGCTGGCAATGCCTGCATTGCTGCTGCTCCACACGCCGCCTGTGGCTGGGTTACTCAGGGTTGCGGTGCTGCCTGCTACAACTGATGATGGCCCGGTGATAGTGCCTGCAGTGGGCAGGATATGCACTGTTGCCACTGCTGTAGTAAAACACCCTGTAGTTATAGTATAGGTAATAGTAGTTGTTCCTGCGGATACGCCCGTAAGCAGCCCGCTTGATGTACCTATTGTGGCTATACCGGTGTTGCTGCTTGTCCACGATATGCCGCCTGAAGTGGCGTTGCTGAGTACTGTGCCCGTGGTAGTGCATACATTAAGCGATCCGCCTATGGCGGCTGGCAATGGCTTGACGGTAAAGGCCGCCGCCCTGTAACAACCGGTAGGCAATGTGTAAGTGATATGCGTGTTGCCGGCGGCTATACCTGTAGCAATGCCTGTGGCACCACCTATGGTGGCGATCGCTGTATTGTTACTGCTCCATGTGCCGCCGCTGGTGGCATTGGTGATAATTGTGCTCTGATCGCGACATACATTGAGCGTGCCCCCCATGCTAGCCGGCAGGGGATTAACCGTTGCTACAGCCATAGCCTTACAGCCGCCGGGTATTGTGTAAGTGATGTGCAGTGTGCCCGCATTGACCCCGGTGAGTACACCGGTCGAGGAAGTTATGGTGCCTATAGAGGCATTGCTGCCGCTCCATGTGCCGCCACTGGCAGTATTGGTAAGGCTGGTTGTGGTGCCGGGGCATACGACCGGTGTGCCGCCCATGGTCACTGGTGTTGCAGATACGGTAACAGCGACGGTGCGACTGCAACCCGATGGAAGGATGTACGTGATAACAGCAGTACCTGCGGACACACCTGTTACTGCGCCGGTAGCGGAGCCAACACCAGCCTTTGCTGCATCACTGCTGCTCCAGGTGCCGCCACCTGTGGCATTATAAAGCGTGGTGTTAGAGCCGATGCACAGTGTGGGGGTGCCGGTTATCGCCGCTATTGCTGATACAGTGAATGATGTATAAGCCCTGCAGCCGCCTACATTGTAGGTAATGGTCGTTGTGCCACTGTTCACGCCGGTAACGATACCGCTCGATGACCCGACTATAGCCACGCCGGGGTATGTGCTTGTCCATGTGCCGCCGCTTACTGCATTAGCCAATGTGGTGCTGCTGCCTGCACATACTGTACTTGCTCCTGTTATAGCCGCCGGCCCAGCATTTACGGTAAAGGTGGCTGTGCGGTAGCAGCCTGTATTGACCGTGTAAGTGATAGTAGTGGTTCCCAGCGATACACCTGTAACCAGCCCCGAGCCGGAACCTACTGTTGCGACCGCAGTATTGCTGCTGGTCCATGATACCCCGCCAGAGGTGCTGTTGGTAACAAGCGCGGTATTGCCTGTGCAGACTGAGAGTGTGCCGCCTATGGCATTAGGAGTAGGGTTTACCGTTAACACAGCTGCTCTGTAACAACTGCCGCTCACAGCATATGATATTGTAGTAGTGCCCGCAACGACACCGGTGGCAACGCCTGTCGATACGTCGATGGCAGCTACAGCAATATTGGTGCTGCTCCATGTGCCGCCAGCCAGTGCGTTGGCAAGGGTAGTGGTAGTGGCCGGGCATGCCTTAAGTGTGCCGGTGATAGCGGGCGGGGCAGAGCTGACAGTAACTGTTTTAGTTGCGCTGCAGCCCGCGCCCGATGAATAGCTGATAAACGAGGTGCCTGCTGCAACACCAGTGACAACACCTGAGGATGCGCCGATCGTTGCAACTGTAGTATTGCTGCTGGTCCAGGTGCCGCTACTGCCTGCGGTGAGTGTGGCTGTGGTGCCGGTGCAGAGGGTAGTGGTGCCGGTTATTGCGGGCAAGGTGTCAGATAAAGTCAGCTTTATGCCGGGCGTTGATTGTACGTAGGCGCTGTTGTTGGTGGCCAGGCTGCAGCGGTACCAGGCGCTAACAGTAACTGACGCGGTATACGCAGCAGCGGTAGCACCGGCAATACTACTCCAGGCTATGCTATCAGGCGAGGATTGCCATTGGTAAACCATCGCCGGGCCTGAAATGTTCAATGCTAGGGTAGATGTATATGGTGCGCATCCTGTGCTGCTGGTGGTGGATGCCCTGGCAATAATACCTCTTACGTGGTTGTTCAATACTCCGGCCACTACCAGGTTCGCAATTGTGTTGTTGTCAGAGCGGATGTATAGGTTGTTATTTGCATTCATGGTGCCTGCACTCAGCGTTGCCGTATTATATACAGATACGGTTGAGCTGAAGTTGGTAGCCTGGCTATTGTTTACGGTGAGATTGTTTATGCGCGTGGTGCCGCCCCCGCTGAATGTGATTCCGCCCGATGCTTTGAACATGCCTGTGCTATCGGTGTAGGTGCCGTTGTTTATAAAGCTGCCCGTATCCATAACCACCTGCGATGCCCCGCTTACCACAAAGTGAGCGCCACTTCCTACAGACAGGGTAACCTGTGCCTGCAGCAAATGGTGGCAGCAAAAGCAAACGATCAACAAAAGTAATTTTCTCATGACGTTGATTTTAAGAGTGGCTTACTTCTTGCTTAATTCGTTAGTCGCTTTATTTTTTTCGTTCAATGACGCTTCCACTATTTCGAGGCGCTTTGACAGGTCAGCATAAGTCTCCAGTTTTGCTTTCAGCGCGGCATTTTCTTCCTGCAGATCTTCAGTTCTTTTCACCAAAGCCTGTATTGCTACAAAGCTAACGCCTTCCATATCTGCCTGGTTGATGGTGGTATCGTTGCCTACCGTGCCATAGGCATCTTTGCCGAAGGCAGCATAGAAGTCCTGCGCCATAGGGCCATAGTGGCGGAATGACTTCGCATCCTGACCTTTGTAGTTCCAACTTGTGAGCTTGAATTTTTCAATTTTTTGCAGGAAATCCTCACCATTTACCGGTGCGAAATTTTCCTTCTTGCGTACATCTGAGATAGTTGCCCAGCTATTGCCGCCGGCAGCTACACTGAGCCCTACAGATGCTGCTGAATTTGTGAACAGCCTGTAGCCACCTGCAAAGCGCATTGTCATTTCGTTGTTGGCATTGCTGTAAGTTGTTGTTGATGCGCTGCCATCGCCTATGATGTAAGCACCCAATTTGCCATTAGTAGACACACTTGAGCCGGTGGCTGTAGAGAAGTCACCGCTGGCAGTGGTGTAGTAACCTGATGCTGCAGAATAGGCTCCGGAAGCTGTAGTGTGCCAGCCCATAGCTGTTGACTGTGCGCCGATAGCCTCGGCATATCCGCCCAATGATGTAGCGTACACACCTTCAGAAACAGTGTTATAGCCCAGTGATACTGAAGAGTTGCCTTCGGCCGATGCGTGGTCACCGGCTGCTAACGAGGCATAGCCGCTTGCAGTGGAAGTCGCACCCATTGCGGTAGCGCTCTCTGCGCTGGCGGTAGAGAATACACCCATAGCGGTAGAATTGACGCCACTGGCAGTGGTACTGGAGCCCATAGCAGTAGCATTGCTGTTACTTGCAATTGTGCTGCCACCCATGGCCACCGAGTTGCCGCCGCTGGCGATAGTGCCGTAGCCCAAAGCCGTAGATGCTACACCTGTGGCAGAAGATGTGTAGCCCATGGCAGTGCTATAATTGTTGCCTGCGAGGGTATTGGCACCCGTAGCAAACGATGAATTTCCCGTCGTTATTACACCCGTCCCCAGCGATACACATCCCCCGCCGTTAGCACTAGAGGTGGTGCCGATAGCGACCGAATTATCTCCCCTTGCGTTGTTGCCATAACCCAATACTACCGATTGGTACCCGGTTGCCGATGAATACGCGCCCGCGGCAAAGGAGGCATCTCCCTTGGCTTTGGTGGTCATGCCGAAGGCTGTTGAGAACGACCCTACGCTATCTTTGTTCCATTCGTTGTCTGTTGCCCTGCCTGCCCTGAAGGCCAGCTTATCGGCATACCACATCATCCTGCCGCCTGCGCCCGATACGGGCGGAGCGCCTGTGCCATATCCATCGTCGCCGCTAAAGAGTACACTGCTGTCTGCCACATGAAAGCGGGCGAGCGGAGTGTTGATACCTATACCCACCTTGCCGGTATTGCTGTTAGAGATGTTTGTGCCGGTCGTTGTCCATGGAGAGGAGCCGCTGCCGCCACTACTTGGTAATGTAATACTATTGCCGCCCGATATGGAAAGCACGCTGCCGCTTATGACTAATGTCTGTATTTCGTTGGTAGCAGAGGCATCAGTTGCGCTGATAGCGCCAGCTGATATACTGATGCCGGTGCCTGCTGTGTAAGTAGTGCCGCCGCCTGTAGGTGTCTGCCAGCTTGCGTTACCGCTTGCGTCGCTCGTCAATACTTTGCCTGCGGCCTGTGTGCCGTCCACTATCATTACAGCACCATTCACCTGCAGTGCTTTTGCGGTGCCATTGGTGTCGATGACCATAGCCGGGTAAGAGCTGTTACCGCCTTTAAGGTATATGCCCCTGCCATGCGATGAGTAGGCAAAAAGCGCATCGCCATATTTGCTGTAAGACCTCATAGCGGCGCTGCCTGTGCAACTGGTGCAGCCCATAGGGTTGCCACTAAGGCCGCTGTCGGCGGCATAAATGGCGTTGCCGTAAGCAGCCGATGTCCATGTCTTAATACCCGTGCCGAACGATGCGTCTTCCTTTACCAACAACCTGCCGTTGCCTGTGGCACCCGTACTTGTGAAGGCGCCTACCAGCACCTTGCCGGTGTTGTTGTTGTATATATGGTCGCCTGCAGTGCTCCATGATGATGAACCACCGCCACTGATGGTGCCTGCAAGACTGTCTACATAGCGCTTGTCGACAAGGGAGCGGTTGTCGTAGCTGGATGCTACGTTATGTGTATATTTTGCTACGCCGTTGGGCTCTATTTTTATGCCCTGTGTCGCGGCGCTGTTGGTGTATAATTTGTAGCCGCCTGCAAAGCGCATTTTCATTTGATTAGCGGTATCATTAGTTGTAGCCGGGTCAATTTCCGTAAGACTCCCATCTCCTATTATGGCTGCTCCTGTCATATCATTGGTTGATACATTGTAGCCAATAGCTGTAGACTTATTGCCGCTGGCGGTAGCATAACCTAATGCGGTTGAATTGTTGCCGCTGGCGATAGAATAGCCCACTGCCAATGAGTGACTGCCACTAGCGGTAGAAAAGCCGAGTGCTACAGACGAAATACCCGAGGCTGTTGAGTATCCTGCTGCCGTTGCGTAATCGCCGCTGGCGAGGGCGCTGCCGAAGGCCGTAGCTAAAATGCCGCTGGCGCCTGAAAAACCGGTAGCGACGGAGTAATCGCCCGATGCAGTTGCTCCCTGGCCTACTGCGAACGAGGCTATTCCTTTCGCCTTGGTGTTTCTGCCCAGGGCTACAGAGTACTTTCCAACGCTATCCTTATTCCATTCGGTCCCTGTGGCATAGCCGGCCCTGAAGGCCGCCTTGTCTGCATACCACATCATACGCCTGCCTGCGCCGCTCACGGAAGGATTCCCCGGCGTAGCAGTTGCGTCTCCGCTTGCAGTAAATACTACGCCGCTATCTGCTACATGCAGCTTTGCCGCGGGGGTGGCAGTGCCAATGCCTACTTTACCGGTATTGTTGCTGTAGATGTTAGTTCCGCTTGTCGTCCATTGAGAGGAGCCTCCGCTTACAGTGCCGGTAAGGCTATCTACATAGCGCTTGTCTACCAGTGAACGGTCGTCGTAGCTGGAGGCTACGTTGTTCATGTATTTGGCTACGCCGGTGGGTTCTATTTTTACGCCTTGTGTTGCTGTGCTGTTGGTGTATAATTTGTAGCCACCTACGTACCGCATCATCATTTGGTTGTTAGCATCATTTAATGTGGGTGGGTCTAGTGTCCCGAGACTTGCATCGCCCATCGCAGTTGCTCCCTGCTTTCCGTTGGTTGATACCATGAAGCCAAGAGCTGTAGAATAATTACCGCTTGCAATAGTGTAGCCCATTGCTGTTGAAAAATGACCAGTGGCGCTGGAGACACCAGCTGCTGTTGAGTAGTCACCGCTCGCAGTGCCCTGCCCCATAGCTGTGGCGGCCACGCCGCTCGCTGTGCTTTGTCCCATCGCTGTTGCATGGCTTCCGCTTGCCAAAGATTGCCAACCCATTGCTGTCGACCTGTCTCCTGTTGCCCTTGAGCTATCTCCCATTGCTGTAGACCGTATTCCGCTGGCTATACTCATACCCATTGCAGTAGACTTTTCACCATTTGCGATACTATTACCCATTGCTGTGGAATGAGTAGCGTTTGCAGTACTGTATCCCATTGCGGTAGACGAGGCCCCGTACGCACCACTAAATCCCATTGCCGAGGCATAACTACCGCCGGCCGAACTGCCTCCCATTGCTGTGGATGCTCCGCCACTCGCAGAACTTTCACCCATGGCTGTCGAGCTGGTTCCGCTCGCGACTGAGCCCCATCCCATTGCTGTAGATCTATCACCTATTGCCCGTGAGCTATCACCTATTGCTGTAGATCCGATACCGGTTGCTATACCCATGCCCATTGCCGTAGACCTGATACCGCTTGCTGTACTGACACCCAATGCGGTTGAAGAAGTTCCGCTGGCGATTGAGTAGCCTGCGGCTGTTGCATAGTTCGCACCTGCTGTACTGGCACCAATGGCCGTTGAAAAGTCGCCATTTGCCCCCGAACTACCTACTGCTGTCGAGGCGCGTCCCGTAGCCTGCGAGCCTTCGCCAAAGGCGGTGGCATACACTCCTTTCGCCATAGTCCAGGCACCCATGGCAACAGAATATTTACCGATACTGTCCCTGTCCCATTGTGTGCCAAATACATATCCAGCCCGGAACGCTGCCTTTTCAGGGTACCACAACATCCTTCTGCCTTCTCCACTAATAGAGGGGTTCCCTGCAATAGTTGGCGCATCACCATTCGCAGTGAATACCACACTGCTGTCGGCGACGTGAAGTTTAGCGACCGGAGCTGTGGTGCCTATACCTACTTTGCCTGAATTGTTGTTTGAAATGTTGGTACCGCTCGTGGTCCATTTGGAAGTGCCACCCATGCTGTTGAGGCTATCTACGTAGCGCTTGTCTACGAGTGAGCGGTCGTCGTAAGCGGAGGCGACATTGTTCATGTATTTGGCTACGCCGTTGGGTTCTATTTTTACGCCTTCGGTGGCAGCGCTGTTGGTGTGCAATTTATATCCACCTGCGAAGCGCATTTTCATTTGATTGATTGTATCGTTGAATACAGTGTAACCGTTACTGCTACTGTCGCCTATAGCAAAAGAACCAGTCTTATTGTTTGTGGAAGCTAAAGTTCCTAATGCCACCGAACTGTTGGCTTCGGCATAAACACCATACCCAATTGCAACCGCAGCGAATCCATTAGCCCTGGCACCACTTCCCATAGCAACAGCGGCCCAGCCCGTTGCTGATGCATTTTCTCCCATAGCGGTAGAGTACGGCCCATATGCACCCGAGTAGCCGGTAGCAAATGAGTTGTTCCCTATCGCCCAGCCGCTGCCTAATGCTACGGCGGCAACGCCTTTCGCTTTTGCAGCATAGCCCATAGCCACAGAAGCATTCCCAACACTATCTTTATCCCATTGTGTACCATCAGCGTATCCAGCTCTGAATGCGGCCTTGTCAGGGTACCACATCATGCGTCTGCCTTCACCACTTACCGGCGGGTTGCCTGCTGATGCCGGGAAATAGCCATTGGCTGAAAATACTACATTACTATCTGCCACATGCAGTTTCGCTGACGGCGTGGTAGTGCCAATCCCCACATTCCCGGTATTGTTGTTTGAAATGTTGGTACCGATTGTAGTCCACTTTGAAGTGCCACCCATGCTGTTGAGGCTGTCCACGTAGCGCTTGTCTACGAGTGAGCGGTCGTCGTAGGCGGAGGCTACGTTGGTCATGTATTTGGCTACGCCGTTGGGTTCTATTTTTACGCCTTCGGTGGCAGCGCTGTTGGTGTGCAATTTATATCCACCTGCAAAGCGCATCTTCATTTGGTTAGCGGTGTCGCTGTTTAAAGTAGTAGCAGTGCTATAGTCGCCGGCCACGAATGCTCCTGACTTATTGTTTGTCGATGTAAAATTGCCTATCGCGGTAGAGTATTCTCCGCTTGCAGTTGAGGATACGCCTATCGCGGTAGAATTATTGCCGCTTGCGGTGGTGGCAACGCCCATGGCGCGCGATGTGCTGCCGCTGGCTGTGGCGTTGGAGCCGATCGCTGTCGCATTATTGCCTGTTGCTGATGAATTGGCGCCCATTGCTGTTGCATTGGGGCCGCTCGCAGATGTTGCATTACCCATAGCAGTGGCGTAATTGCCGCTGGCTACAGAACCCCGTCCCATAGCTGTCGATCCAGGGCCGCTTGCAGTTGTTGAATCGCCCATCGCAATTGACCTGTCTCCACTTGCGGTGGTCAGGTAGCCCATCGCTGTTGCGGCGTTACCACCTGCGGTGGTTACAGAGCCGAGTGCTGTGGAATAGTCGCCGCTTGCTGTAGTTGCAGCACCCAGTGCTGACGAATAATTTCCGCTCGCACTTGTTACTGCACCCAGGGCAGTGCCATATGCGCCGCTTGCGTTTGTGGCGCCACCCATGGCCGTTGCATACTGTCCATCTGCAACCGTCTGGCTGCCCGCTGCAAAGCTGCCCGTACCACCTGCTAATGTTGAGTCGCCTATTGCGAATGATCTGTTGCCGCTAGCGGTCGTCTTGTATCCTGTGGCAGTGGCTGTATTGCCGCTAGCTGTGGTACCCCATCCCATTGCCGTCGACCTATCGCCTGATGCTATTGTATTGGCGCCCATCGCCGTAGAACTAACTCCGCTTGCTTTAGTTGCATTGCCCATCGCTACGGACGTACCACCACTGGCGGATGTGGTCTTACCCAACGCTATCGCTGAGAAGCCCGTGGCTTTGGCGCCGTCACCCATTGCTATAGATACTAACCCTACGCTATCCTTGTCCCACTCGGCTCCTTGCGCATACCCGGCCCGGAATGCGCTTCGGGCGGCATACCACATCATTCTGCTGCCGGTACCTGATACCGGTGGGAGATCACCCACTGTCAACGACCATGGAGTGGGCAGCCCGGTAAATACCACATTACTGTCTGCTACGTGCAGGCGTGCTTTGGGCGTGCTGGTGCCTATGCCGACATTGCCGGTGTTGTTATTTGAAATGTTTGTTCCTGTTGCTGTCCATTGCGAGGCTGCGGTGGCGGATATTGTTTGCCATGCTGTCCCGTTATAGTAGTAGAATCCCGCAGTGCTATCGGTCTGGTATACCATGAGACCAGTGGCAGGGCTGCTTATCGCATTTTTCTGCACTGCCGTCATGCGGGGTACCAGCATGCCCTTCGAGGTAGATCGTACGTCCAGCATAGCCGAACTGTGCGCGCTTGCACCGTCGTTATTGACGGAGATGCCTTGCGCCAGTGCATTGTTGGCAACAAGAATGAATGCAAGGGCAATAACGAGGCGTGATATCTGCTTCATAAAGGGAGATTTTATGAAGGTGAAATTGGGGAAAGCCTTTTGCCTTGTTATTCCATACTTAGTATACAGGCATATTTATTAGTAATTGGCAGAATTTGTGAGTAACCGGCAATTTATATTTTCGAGAATTGGTCCATAAGTCCGTTACGGCGGTTGCGGGCTACGGTGATATGCGTGCCGTCGGCCATTGTCACATAGCCGCCATCGTTGCGCACAAAGTTTTGCACGTGGGCCAGGTTTACCAGGTGGGAATGGTGGATGCGGTAAAAGCCAAAGCCGGTAAGCACGTCTTCGAGCTCTTTGAGCGTTTTTGCCACTACTACCTTGTGCTTATCTGCAAGGAAAACGGTTGTGTAGTTGCTCGAGGATTCGCAGCGTATTATCTGCTCCGGCTTCAGCATCATCAACCCATCGGGAGACGGAATGGCGATCCTGTTGATGGTTTTCTGGTTGAGCTGTGTCGACAGCACTTTCAACTGCTCCTTTATAGATGAATGACCGCGCCCTGCATACCTTTCTATGGCAGCTTTCAGGTCATCGGCATCTATAGGCTTTAGCAGGTAGTCGAAGGCAGAGAATTTAAAAGCCTTTATGGCGTATTGGTTGTAGGCGGTGGTAAATATTATATTAAAGACCGGCTCATCAAATGCCTCCAGCAGATCGAATCCGTTTTGCACGGGCATTTCAATGTCGAGGAACAGTAGCTGGGGGCTGGTGTCGTTGATGAGCTTTATGCCATCTTTTACATTGTCGGCATCGCCTACCAGCTCCACCTGTGGGCAGTATTGTTTCAGCTGCCACGCAAGTACTTCCCGGGCATTTTTTTCATCGTCAATGATCACCGCTGTTATCATACGAAAAGTTGTTTTTTAAAGTTGCATGCTGATCTTTGTTTCCATACCCATTCTGCTGTAAGGTATGTTTAAAATTACCCTTGTGCCACCAGCTTGGCCATTTTCAGCAACCACGTCCTCAACCATCACACTTGCGCCGGCGTTGTATAGCTGGTTCATTGTTTTGATGCGGTCGCCGGTTATCTGCATGCCGAAGGATTTTTCTTTGAGCGCTTTTTTACTTTTTAATTCCATGGCTTTCTGCCGGCCTATCCCATCGTCTTCAATTATTATCTCCAGGGCATCGCTGCCGGCAGGCTTGAATGTCAGTAGCAACTTTCCTTCAGTGGGTTTATTGAGTAAGCCGTGCCAGATGGCGTTCTCGATGTAGGGCTGTATTATCATCGAAGGGATGATAATTGTGTCAACCGGCAATTTTTCGTCTACCTCTACTTTGTATGTAAACCGCCCATCGAACCTCATAATCTCCATTTCTATGTACAGCGTCACCAGCGATATTTCTGTAGCGAGCGTGGTGGTCTCTTCGCGTGAGGTATCGAGTATCAGCCGTATCAGTTTTGAGAATTTTGTAAGGTAGCCCGATGCCTTTATAGTGTCATTGACCACGATGAACCTGTTGATAGAGTTGAGGCAGTTGAACAAAAAGTGCGGATTCATTTGCGCGCGTAACGCCACCAGCTCCATCTCGGCAATCTTCTTACTGAATTCCGATCTTATCAGGCCTTCCTTCTTTACCTGCTTCAGCCTGTACCTGAACAGGGCAACGATGGTGCTGCACAGGGCAAGGGCACAGGCGGTAATGAACCACCATCTTTGCCAGAAAGGCGGATTGATCACTATCGGGAGCAATAGCTCATTTTCACCACCGCCGCCGCGCCGGTTGTAGGCTTTGATATGCAGCAGGTAATTTCCGGGGCCGAGGTTGGAGTAGGATAGCGAACGCTGGTTGCCTGCATACACCCAGTCTGTGTTCACGCCATCCATTTTGTAGGCATATTCTATATCGGCTTGTGCATTGTAGTCTATGGCATTGTAAGCGACACCGATGAAGTTCTCATTGTAAGCCAGCTCCATTTTCCTGATAACACTCAGGTCGGCTGTGTCTTTCCATTCTCTATCGAACAGCCTGATAGATGTGAGCTGCAGCAATGGCGCGGCAGAGGTTGCCAGCACTGTATCGGGGTGCCACTGCAGGTATTCGCGCTGTGTACCTGTATAGATGATCTTATTGTCGGCCTGGTAGAGGCCCGAAAAATGGTATTCCATGCCCGGTGATGATGGCAGCAGCTCAAAGTTGATGAACTTGCTGCCACCGTTTTTGAGCACAATGGGCCCCTTGCTGGTGTTGACCCAGATATTGCTGTCTGCATCGGCAATGATGCTGCCAGTAAATACGGAAGGCACACCTTGCTTTTCTCCCCACTGCCTGAGGTTGGTGAGGGTGTCGTTAGTAAGCTTGGCGCTGAAGACGCCATGGTCGAAAGTTGTGAACCACAGCTTACCAGTGTTCGTTTTCACCAAGCCCAGTGGATAGATGTCTCTGTCGCCGGCAGCCATAACAGGTGTGATCGTTTTTTTGACCGGGTTCAGCTTGCAAAGGCCATCACCTTTTACTGATATCCATGCCAGCGTGTCATGTTCCTGCAGCAATACATCAGCCTGGCCATGGCGCAGCTTTACGGGTGATGTGGCACCGGTAGAATAGTGCGTGGCAGTCGCCAGGCCATTGTTGATAAAATAGAAGCCATCGGCGCTGAGATCGTTGCACCAGTAGCCGCCACGGGTTGCGGTGAGCTTACCTGCGGCCTCCAGTTTCCTGCCGTCCTGGTCTGTAATGGTGAGCCGTGAAAATTTGCTTGTTGCGGTATTGAAGGTATATATGCCGGTGTTCCCGGTTACAAGCAGCTCATTCTGCGACCGCTTCAGTATCGAGTATATATTAACGAACCTGAACGAGGAGCTATTGTATGCGGCCCCGGGTATTTGCACAACATGCTGGGTGCCGGTCGCTTCATTGATCACGTACAGGCCACGACCGGAATTGCAGCCGACAAACAGTGTGTTTGTGGCAGTGTCTTTGCAGAAAACATAAGGCGTTATATGGTTTTTATATTCACCGGTAGCGTCGTTCAGCGTGGTGTGCCTGAATTTGTTTCCGCCGGTTTGCAACCGACTTATACCGTTGTTGAAGCCTGCCCACAGTATCCCGCTCCTATCTTTGAAAACAGTATAGCATTCAAAAGGCGGCGGGCTGGCGGCATCCTGCGGGGCGTGCTTTATGAAGGTGAATTTACCGGTCACTGTATTCAATATTCCGAGCCCTTTGTCGGCGGTGCCTACCCAAAGCTCAGTGTTTGATTTTCGGGTGATGCTGCATACAATGTTGTGTATGGTGGCAACGGGATTGTCGATATCGTAGACATATTTTGTGAATACCCGGGTCCGTTTGTTGAATTTTTTTACGCCTGCGCCCCATGTGCCGAGCCATACAAGTGAGTCGTCATCGGTGCCGCTTATAAAGTTATTCTCGGGGTAAGCAGACCGGCTGAGGTCGTTATCGGAGTAGGTTGTGATATTGTCGTTTGCATCCTGGAAGTGCAGGCCGTAAGCTACGATCCACATGCCGCCTGCCTTGTCCTCTATAAATTGGGTGGGGCTATTCGCTACGTTGGCGCCATACGGGTTGATGCGCGTCTTATCGCTTTTATAATGCCTGATCGAGCCAGTGTTCAGATCGTATACCGACCAACCATCGCCGACGTAGGCGATCCACAGACGGTTCCTGCTGTCGATGTGTAGCTTCATCACAAAGCTACTCAGCAGTTCCGGCCCGCCCTTTGTGCCTTTTTTGAACGCTTTGAAGCGCCGGGCTACCGGGTCATAGCAATTCAGCCCATCGGCCGATGCCGACATCCATATGCGGCCCTGCTTGTCTTCGGCAAGGCCCCAGATATTGTTGCCGCTTACTGTGTTCTTATTGCCATATTCGTTAGTGAAACGGGTAATGCTGTAACCATCATATCGACCTGCGCCCTGCCTTGTGGCAAACCACAGGTAACCCTTTTTGTCTTGTAAAAGGCAGGTGACAGGAGCAAGGTAGAAGCCGTCTTTTTCAGTAATGTTCTGAAAACTGTAGCGCTCACCCTGTGCTAATGAAACGGAGTGCAGGAACAACAAGAATATAATAAAGGCGCTACGCAAGTATACTTTTCCAGATTTGGCCGAGAAAGGAATACAAGGTAAAGAACGCCGGTTAACTGTTTACCAAATTTTTAGTAGCTGGTTACTATTGTTAGCAACAGGTTATATTCCATATCCAGTGAGTATTACCTGATGCCGGCTTTAACATAGTTTTTGGCTCCCTGGTTGAAGGCCTCAACGGGCAGGGCATGAAAAAGCGGTGCTCTTAACGAAAAGGGTTCCTTGTTTGCAAACCAGCATTCGCAAATCATCCCTTTCAATACAGTCACATAAATTTCTAATGCAGCTATTGATCTATATTTTTAGGCAGTTCCGGATTACCCACAAGACTATATACATCTTCCTCTCGGTTAATATCTTCTAATCAGATACATAGCATCTCATAATTGTTACCTGTCAACAATTAAAGGTTGTAAAAAAGAACACTGAACCACACCGACAAGACCAGGGAAAATATTTTACATAACAGCGCAATGCATTGGATTCTTATGTATCTTTGTCTTAGGCAACCAATACTAAGATAATGATATTTTCTTCCGAACTAATAAAAGGTACGCTGAAAACAATAGTGCTCAAGCTGCTGGCCGACAACAGCAAGATGTATGGCTACGAGATCACCCAGCGGGTGAAAGAGCTCACCAGCGAGCGAATACAACTTACAGAAGGCGCGCTGTACCCCACGCTGCATGCTATGGAAGATGAAGGGCTGGTGACAACTGAGATCGAGTATATAGGCAAGCGCGTACGCAAATACTACAAGCTGAGCACAACCGGTAAGGCTCGCTCAAAAGAGCGCATCAGCGAGTTTGCCGACTTTGTAGAAACGATGAAATTATTGCTGGATATACAACCTAAAACAGCTTAAGAATGTACTGTATCACTGATGAGCAGATAGAATATATCCTCAGCGACATTAGACGTAATGGCGTTGACACGGAGGACCTGCAGTTGAACCTCCTGGATCATATTTGCTGTATTATGGAGCAGGAGCTCAAAGAAAATGATGACTTTGAGCGGTTCTATCACGCAACGGTAAAACGCTTTTACAGGCACGATCTGCGGGAGATAGAAGACGAAACCATCAATTTATTAACCTTCAAAAATTTCTATGCAATGAAAAAGGTATTGATCGCCACCGGGGCATGCTCGGTATTCGCATTTATCGCCGGCTCTGCTTTTAAATTCATGTACTGGCCGGGTGCCAGTATGCTGCTCACGCTGGGCATAGGCTCGTTCAGCTTACTGTTCCTGCCGTTGTTAGTCATTCTTAAAACCCGCGAAGCCAGGGCTGCAAGCGACAAGTTTGTTGTAGCCACTGCTTCAGTAGTTGGTGCCGTGTTTTCCATCGCCATCCTCTTCATTGTGCAGCATTGGCCGGGTGCCAATGTATTGCTGATGTCTGCAATTGGCCTTGCGGCGTTTGTATTGCTGCCAGCTTATTTTTTTACAGGCATACGCAGGCCCGAGGCCAGGCTCAATACCATCCTGGTGTCCATCATACTGGTGGGTATTATAGGTCTTCAGTTTACCATGGTGCGCCTGGCTCCCCGGTCGTCGGGTTCTCAGCGGCAGATAAAGATGGACAACTATGTGCAGGCAGAATCGTCGCTCAGGCAACTACAGTCCCTTTCACCCGCCAGTGAAGACGCGGCTGCTATAAATACCCTTTGCGACCAGGTCAAAAGCCTCGTATTAAATCAGGCAATAGGTCAGCCCGCTATCCCTGCAAACTACGAGAACACGCAGCTGATCCTCAACGAAAACGCTCTCGGCCGTGAGTTTGCAGGCAATGGTGTTGGTGTGCATTTACTGGCAACCCTCCGCGATGCATTCAGCAAATACACTGCTGCGGGCGGCAATGCAGCTCTGCAGCAGATGATCAGCCGCTCCATCCTCCGTACCGAGCCCTCAGAGGCAGCAAAGTTGTACTCCAACCTATCCCTGCTTCAAAGCATCACCCAGCTACAGACCCAACTGGCTATCGGAGAGAACACAAAAGCAATGGCCGCAAAATAACCTTTAATATAACGGCCTGGATGCATTCCCGGCCGTTATATTAAAAACACTTTTGGAGTCCTATCCCCATAAATTTTTTATCCATCTTCTTACTCATCGTAAACCTTCCTTGAAACCTCGTTCCACCATTTTCTCCCGGCCGGCGGGTTTTGCTTTATTTTCTCAGTTCAGGAAAACGTTGCATTGTTGGGGTAACTACCGGGAGAGTATTGGGAACTGCTCAGACGCGATCCTCGCACAGTCCCTACATTGAAAATATTGAGGGAATAGATAAATCCTATCTTACGCTACTAATTTTTGCACACGTTGGCATCCATCCCCTCACATATGCTCTTTTCTGGCGCGCTCGGCAAGCTCTTTCCGGCCGATGTATCTACGCGTAGGTTCTTTGTAATAGGCTCCATATGTGGTGCTGTGCCCGACTTTGATGTGATAGGCATGTGGGCAGGCATACCTTATGAGTCAGTCTTTGGGCACAGAGGCTTCTCTCACTCTATATTGTTCGCGGCACTATTGGCATTCCTCGTAATGGCTGCAGCCTTTAGCAGCGAGCAGATACGCAGCAAGCGCTTCTGGGCCATGTGGTCGTATTTCTTTGTAGCCACGGTATCACATCCTATACTGGATGCTATGACCACGGGCGGCCTGGGTGTTGCCTTCTTCTCGCCGTTCAGCAATGCGCGCTACTTCTTTCCATATCGCCCTATAAGAGTATCGCCCATAGGCATAGGTGCATTTATTAGCGCGCGCGGGCTCAGCGTGCTCAGGAGTGAGCTGGTATACATTTGGATACCTTCCCTGCTCGTAGTACTGCTGGCGGGCCTTGCCAGGAGACGTAGAAAAGTTTCGGAATAAGTCAAAAAAAATAGGCACCACGTTTAGCGGAGCCTATTCACGATAAATTTATTCTGTTTTATTGTGCAACTACACTCCTCGTTTGCAGCGAGTACGCACTGAAGCAGCCCAGTGCCCCACCCTGTATATTCGATACAGGGTTTGCCGGCGCGGCAGACTGGCTATTGCCGGTGGCGCTCATATACAAGCTAAACCAGTACTTGTAAGTAACCAGGTCGATGCACATAAAATCTACGGTTATCGTATCGCCGCTTTTGATCTTATAATCGTCCACCACTCCGGGGTCTATGAATAGCTTGGCCGACATGCGTTTACCATCGGTATAGTCGTCGTTGCCGCCAAATATCTGCTTTACCTGCTGGCCATTCACATACTGCCTGAAGCGATAATTGTTTCCCCTGCCTGCCGGATCGTTGAATTCAATATTGGCCAGTGTCCACATATCGCCAAAGAGGTTTTCAGTGGTCATGTACAGCGTATCCAGCGCTACCCGCTGTGGCATATCAGAGATCGCAGTAAAGGTTTGCCCTCCTACTGCTACTTTGAGCGTATACTGCCTGCCGCTGAGCGCAACCAATGCAGGGGCTACATACTCACCCTGTGCGCCTTCAGTGAGTGTAGTGGTGGTGCCGGTGTTATCTGTGATGGTTACCGTGGCACCGCTCACGCCGGGAAAAGTATTATCGTCGCTAAATTTTTTGGTCTGGCTGATCTTTACTTTGCAGCCGCCCGGCGCATCGGTCACGGTCCCATCGATTACGTACTTCTTAGCTGCTTCGTTGAGCTTTACATCTATCACCTTGGTGCAGGAGCTTATGAGCAGCGCGGAGCATAATGCAAACCCTATATGTTTTATGAATTTCATGATCTTGAATTTTAGAATTTAAAGTTGTAAGAAACTGATGGTATCATCCTGAAAAGTGATGTCTGCACTGCCTCTGTTCTGTTGGGGTCATTAGCTGCTTCGCGGAATACGATAAGGTAGGCGTTCTCCCTTCCATATGCATTGTATACACTAAATGACAGTTCTGACTTCCAGTGCTTCTTCTGTTTCAGAAGCACTGTCGCACCAAGGTCAAGCCTGTGATAGTTAGGCATACGGTAGCCATTCCGCTCTGTGTAATAGAAGGTCGTTTGGTTATCTATAGTATACTTGCCAGCCGGGAAGGTAATTGCATCACCAGTGTAGTATATCCAGTTACCCGATATGGTCCACTTGCTGTTGAGCTGGTAAGAGGCCACTACTGCGATATCGTGCGTTCTGTCCTGGCGTGCATTGTACCAGTTGTTATTGCTTATGCCATCTATTTTGCGCTCTGTTTTAGACAAGGTATAGCTTACCCAGCCTGTCCACTTGCCTACCTTTTTCTTTACCAGCACCTCCACGCCATATGCCCTGCCCTTCCCAAACAGCAGCTGCGATTCTATAGCATTTGAGTTGATGTAAATATCAGCACCATCGCGATAGTCGATCTGGTTTTGCATTCCTTTGTAGTAGCCTTCTATAGTCAGCTCACACCTGTTGTCAAATAGGTTTTTGTAATACCCCAGCGATACCTGGTCGGCTATCTCCGGCTTTATAATATTAGTGCTGGCCAGCCACTTGTCCGTAGGGCTCGATGACACAGAGTTGGAGATCAGGTGCATGTTCTGCACATTGCGCACATAAGATGCCTTAATTGAGGTCATCTCGTCAAACTGGTAGCTGGCAGCCACTCGGGGCTCCGGGTTTATGTATGTTTTCACAAACTCTCCGCTCTTGTATTGCAGTGTGTCTGTAACATCGCCATCTTTATTCACCGCGTAGAAGTCACCCTCGCCCAGAATGCTGAACGATGTGACGCGCAAGCCATAGGTAAGGTTAAACCGCTCGGTAGCCTTCCAGGTGTTCGTGGCAAACACGGAGTTTTCCCACGAGTTCCTGCGCTGCAGTGCTGTAGAATTAAGCGAGTTGCTGTTAGATGATGTTATCTCGCCCGGGCGTATGGTATGGAAGATACTGTTGAACCCGAAGCGTATGCTGTTGCGGTTATCGTGATACCACTGAAACTCTTCCTTTAGGTTCCAGTCGCGGATCTGGGAAAATATCTCGAAATCGTTGCCCCCGCTATTGATCGATATTTTATAATTGTAGTTGCTAAATATAAGCGAGGTGTTAGAGAACAGCTTGCTGTTGATCGTATGGTTCCAGCGGGCGGTGCCTGTGCCATTCCCCCAGCTGAGGCCAAAGGTTTTGCCCACGCCCAGCTTATCCTGCCCAAAGTACCCGGACAGGTACAGCCTGTCTTTTTGCCCCAGTGTATAATTGAGCTTGGCGTTGAAGTCATAGAAATAAAGGCTGTTCTGGTTGATAGTAGAGTCGGGCGACAGCTTCAAAAACACATCGGCATACGTGCGGCGCCCGGTGATGAGGAATGAAGACTTATCCTTCACTATTGGCCCTTCCACATTGAGCTTAGCCGATATCAGGCCTATGCCGCCACTTACGTTATAATCCTGGTTGTTGCCGTCATTCATCCTTATATCTAGCACTGAAGACAGGCGGCCTCCATATTGTGCAGGCATGCCCCCCTTGTACACCGTCATGTCTTTTATGGCGTCCGAGTTGAAGGTGGAAAAGAAGCCAAGCAGGTGCGACGCATTGTACACCGGTGCCTCATCGAGCAATATCAGGTTTTGGTCGGCTGCGCCGCCCCTTACATAAAAACCGCTGTTGCCATCTCCCGCGCTCTTTATACCCGGCAGCAGCTGCACTGTCTTCAGCAGGTCTTTTTCGCCCATCAGCACCGGTATGTTCTTTATCTCTGCAGTGCTCAGGCGCTCCACGCCCATTTGGGTGCCGCCAATACTGCGACCCGCCGACTGCCCCCTGATAGTAACTTCTTTCAGGTCCTTGCTTTCGTCTTCGAGGGTAATGTTGAGCGTGGTATTCTTGTCCAGCGTCACAGCCACCGTCTTTGACTGTAGGCCCAGGGAGCTCACCTCCAGCGAATGCGGCCCTTTTGTTAGTGTGAGCGAATAAAACCCGTACTCGTTACTCACTGTGCCTATCGCACCCTCCTTGATGGTCGCACCGATGATGGTCTCCCCCTTTGCTTTCGACTTGATAATGCCACTAACTGTAAACCGTTCCTGGCCGTAAACTGTGGTGATGCAAAAAACTGACAATAATAAAAACAACGTTCTCATGTATATGATTTTGTGAAGGCAAAGGTGAGCACATAGTCATTTCATCCGTAATTAATTTCGGCGAACTATGGTAAATTATCGGTAAACGCTTTTGCTTAGGGTGTTGGAAAGGCACTACTGCGCGCGGAAGATGAACTTGTCGTCCGAAAGGTTTTCACCCTGCATGTGCTTGTGGATGTTGACCAGTATTTTGCCGGACAGCGGCTTATTAAAAAAAAGCCGGACAGACGGATAAACTTTTATCCGCGCAAAATCATCTGCAGAGTTTGTGCTGGAGATCATGATGATATTGCATTGCTGCTGCACTTCTGTGGGCAGTTTCTTATAGGCATCAAGAAAGTCGAAGCCATCCATCACCGGCATATTGATATCCAGAAAGATAAGCTGCGGCACCGCAGCGGCAGAGCCCGCCATTGCTTTTAAGTACACAAGCGCTGCCGTTGCCGAGCTGAAATTAGACACCTCTTCTGCAAAGTGGCTTTTCTCTATGAGCGCTGTTGAAAGGTAGCGATCAAGCTTGCTGTCGTCTACGACCATTACCTTTTTATATAAAAAATTACTCATAATGCATTGTATTAAGCAGTTTAGCGCCATACACATTAGCCATAGGCTAATAACGCAGAAATTTCCCCCGGCAGCAGGTGTCCATGAGCAATAGTAAGTAAAGTTCCAACATAAACCCGAACTAAACAATGTATTTAAAGCTCCCCAAAAACGTCTTTTTAGCTGGCCGGCGTCAGCCTTTAAGCTTAAAAGAATCAGCTTTTCAGCTTAAAAGACATAAATATTGGAGCTTTTTAGACGTATAGCCGCCTGAGGTAATGCCCTTACTTTGCAGCATTGTAAACATTTTAAATATATTTTATGAACAACAAATTTATTGCTGCGATCTTATTGTGTTTTGTATTCATTTCATGTAACAAAGAAAGGGACGATGTAGCTCCGGCAAGCCAACCGGGTACCGAAAGCCAGCCCGGCAATTCAGCCAAATTAACACCGCCTAACGGCTCAGTATTCATAGGTACCAACGTTGCAAATGACATGATCAGCAGCTATCTTTACAGTATCAGCTCTCATTATGGCGGCAATGGCAGCGATGTAAAGTCGTTTACCATAGATGCAGACTCTATGCGGGCTTACCTGGCAGATACCAGCATTAAAGAGTTTAAAGTAATGTTTGCCCATACACAGGCCTATATGGCGGGAGGCAATACAGGTAAGCCTGCCGGCTACCAGTGTGGCGCGCTTACACTTGTAATAGCCGGGTTTAACAGCAACGGCGACTATGTGTACCATAATGGCCAGGTACTGGATCATGTGGCACCATGCCCTTACAGTTGCCCTCCAGGCCAGGCCGGTTCAGACTTATTGCAATAAAATTTATGGCATACCAGGCGGCATATTACATTTACTTCATTTCACTGCTCTTTGCTTGCTTTAGTAGCATATACCGCATTAAACGGCTTGACAAAGGCGCTCTGACATTGATGGTTCTGGTTTGGTGTGCTTTGATAAATGAGAGCGTCGCGTCATATTTTGCAAGAAGGTATCATAACAATTTGCACATATACACAGTGTATGGTTTTATTGAGCTTGCCTTACTGTGCATTTACTTCAATAGTATAATTGATGTTTTTATTAAAAAAAACATCGGCCTGTATATCGGAGTTCTGGGGTGCTTGCTTGGAATTTTAAATACCCTGATCCTTCAGCCTATAAATACCTTTAATACCTATTTTTTGTTATTGGAAGGGCTATTAATTATAGGAATGTGTTTATTCGCATTCTTTCGCCTGTTACTTAAGCGGGAGTCCCTAAGCCTGTCAGGGTATCCACATTTTTGGTTCATTAGTATACTGATGTTCTTCTGGAGCATAACGTTCCTGACATGGGGATTGTATGACTATATAAATCAACAGTTACAGCAATCGGCGTTAACCATCAATACGGCGTTATTTATAATCGGCACTATAACCTACGCATGTTTCGGCAGAGTATTCCTTATTTATCCAAAATTTAATAAAGGCAATGACTGATCAATACATCATCCCCCTATTCGTAGCAGGATCATTGCTGCTTACCTTGTTCGGGTTCTTCCTGATAGCTTACCTGCTTGTGCAGAAAAACAAACAGAATGCCTACCAGCTGGAGAAACGCCAGATGCTGTTCGACCATCAGAACAATATACTGCGCACCAAGATAGAGGAGCAGGAGAACACTATGGACCAGATATCTAAAGAGCTGCACGACAACATAAAGTCGGTACTGGGGTTTGCACAAATGAGCATGTATAACATTGCCGACAAAGCCACCGACCCTGAGCAGGCCACGCTGATAGACAAGACTAACAAAATCATTGGAGATGTGATTGAAGAGCTGCATAATATAAGCCACTCACTCAATGCGAATTTCGTAAAGCACATAGGCCTCATAGACACCCTCACTAAGGAAATGGAAAACGTGAAGCTGTCGAAAAAAATTGACTACGCACTGGAGGTGACCGGCGACGGTGTGATCGAAAGCCCTGAAAAGGAGCTGCACATCTTCAGGATAGCGCAGGAGGCCGTGCAGAATTGCATTAAGCACGCTAATGCTACATACATTACTTTTACCCTCAATTACGAGCCCGACAGCTTTGTAATGAAGATAGCGGATAACGGAAAAGGGTTTGATAAAAATAAAGTATTTGAGATGAAAGGACTAGGCTTCCTGAATATGTTTCAGCGGGCCCGGTATGTGCATGGCACGCTGGATGTACAATCGGCACCGGGACAAGGGAGCATTGTTATGCTGACGATAAATCCTGAAAACAATGAGTACAAAAATTAGGGTAGCACTGGCTGATGACCACGAGATAGTAATGAACGGAGTAAAGGGTATCATTTCGGGCTTTGAGGGCATGGAAGTGATACTCACCGGCAGCAACGGGCAGGAACTATACCAAAAAATACTGGCGTCAGATATACTGCCTGATATAGTAGTGACGGACATAAGTATGCCAGTATGGGATGGGTATGAAACGCTGGAAGCTGTAAAGAAGAAGTGGCCCGGGATAAAGGTATTGATACTGACCATGCACAAACATGAGCTGGCAGTGATAAAAATGTTCCGGTCGGGCGCCAATGGCTTCCTGCTGAAGAACAGCCCGCCACAAGAGCTGCAAAAGGCGCTGCAGTCGATCTATGAAACGGGGCTGTATTTCTCAGAAGTCGCATCGAGCAACCTGTACCACCGGCTACAGCACTCGAATGTAATGCCTTCGCTAACCGAAAAAGAAGTAACGCTGCTAAAATATTGCCACACCGATCTTACTTACAAAGGAATAGCCGATAAGATGGGAATATCAGAAAGGAGTGTTGCCGGCTACAGGACTACCCTCTTCCATAAGCTGGATGTAAACAGCAGGGCCGGCCTTGTGGTATGCGCCATAAAAATGGGGCTGGTGGCTATAGAGTAAGGGGGAGGCATTGGCAGTTCCATGGAGAAGCCGCCACATCCGTTTATAACGTCTCATCCCTTTGGTACCATCATAATTGAAACCGGTAAGTATAATGCCTATCAGCTTATTTCCATAAGCTTCGGCCGGAGATTCAAACAGTACATCAATTGAAGGCCGCGCATAGTTAACACGTGCATCAATTGTAAAAGATATGGTTTTGTCTCTTTCGATCAGTAAATGATATTAGGTAATACTCCGTAAAAGACCAGTCCTTAAAGCGACAACAAAGCTGCCGCCGGTATTTGAAGGTTCTGACAAAGAGCTTGATCATTTTGAGTGTCAGCGGCTTTTCCTGCTTAATATTTCAGACACTCTACTTCATTGCCAAAATATTTTGCAAGATCCCTTTGTGAAAAATCAAGTTGCTCCATTCTATATTTTATCGCCTCAACGGGATCTTGCGCATCACTTTGCACCATGCCTTCAATTGCTGCTCTGCATCGTCCTATTTAAAAGCAAAAAGCCAATCTGTTACGACTGGCTTTTTCTTGTTCTTGTAGCGAGGAGGAGACTTGAACTCCCGACCTCAGGGTTATGAATCCTGTGCTCTAACCACCTGAGCTACCTCGCCAAAATTTGGAATGCAAAGGTATGGAAACCTTCAAATAATTCCCGCTTTATCGCTTAGAAAAATTTTTATTATACGTGGTACCTTAAAACAAACGGCGTTTAAGCCTCTGCGGGAAGTTTAGATATCAGCACCTTATCTATTCGCAGGCCATCCATATCTATAACCTCTATCTCGTATGAGGCCCATTTTATCTTATCGCCTATAGCCGGCACGCGGCCAAAACTGTTGAGGATGAGGCCCGCAATGGTATTGAACTCACCGGGAGAAGCACCCGAATCGTCCATTGCTGATACGCCAAAGTAGTTGCACATCTCGAAGTATGGATACTGTGCATCTGCAAACCAGCTATCCTCATTTCGCGGCGTTATCTGGTACTCATCCTGGTCGTAGTCCGATACATCTCCTATAAGTGCGTCCAGCACGTCATCCATCGTCATAATGCCCTGTATAGAGCCATATTCATCCACAACTATAGCGTAGTGAAACTTATCTTCGCGAAACTTTTCGAGCACCCTGTAGGCCGGCGTATTGTCGTGCACCACCAGCGGCTTTTTAATATACTCCCGCAGGTGGAAGTTCTGCTTACTGATATCGCGGGTAAAGAATTCCTTCACTATAACCACGCCCGCCAGCTTGTCCAGCTCACCATCGCTCACCGGGTACATGGAGTGTACTTCACTGTTCATTTTCTCCCGTACAGCGTCAAGGTCATCATTTATATCAAACCATACCAGGTCTGAGCGGTGGGTCATAAGCTCGCTTACACGCCTGTCGCCAAGGGCAAAAACTCGGTCCACTATACTCTTCTCTATCGCCTGCACTTCCCCACCCTCGCTGCTCTCCTGTATTATTGCCTTTATTTCCTCCTCAGAGACTTTATTGTCAAGGTTGTCGTTCTTTATACGGAGCAATTTCAAAAACAGGTCATTTGTATGCGTCAGCAGCCAGATGAAGGGCGCCGCGATAACTGATAGCAGGTGCATAGGCCCCGCCATTACTGTGGCTATGGGCTCCGGGTGTATAAGCCCAATGCGCTTGGGAAGCAGCTCACCAAAAAGAATGGAGAAAAAGGTGATGATGACTACTACGATGACCACAGAGATACTGTGTGCATATGGCTGCAGCACGCTTACCTTCACAAGCACCACTTCAAAGTACTTACCTATCTTATCGCCGGAATAGACACCGGTGAGTATGCCTATGAGGGTGATGCCTATCTGCACTGTAGAAAGGAACCTGGTAGGGTTGTTAATTAGATCGAGTGCTTTTTGCGCCCGTGCATCACCTTTTTTTGCCGCACTTTCCAGCTTGAATTTGCGGCTCGAAACAAGGGATATCTCGCTCATGGAAAATATGCCGTTAAGCAAAATGAGTACGAGGATAATTATGATCTCCATATTTTATAAAATAGCCTGCCGAAAAACTACGCTAATGTAAACTATAGTGGGGCAGCGACAGGTGGCTGGTAAGGGCTTATTCAAAGGGCCTGTTGAGCACCACCCAATAGAGCCCGATGTCATTGATCACTTTTTTAAACTGGTCAAAATCGAGTGGCTTTACCACGTAGCTATTCACCCCCAGCCTGTAGCACTCTTCCACATCAGGGTCTTCGTCTGACGATGTAAAGATAACTATTGGTATTTCCCGGGTCTTATCATCAGCTTTTACCCGGCGCAGCACCTCTATGCCGTTTACCTTCGGCATTTTTATATCAAGTAATATCACTTTAGGGTGGCTCTCCTCTGGCAGGTCACTGTAAACGCCTTCATGAAAGATAAAGTCCAGTGCCTCTGCCCCGTCCTTAAGGTGTATGATGTTATTGACAATCCTGCTTTCCTTCAGCGCCATCATTGCAAGCATGGCATCATCCGGATTATCCTCTACCAGCAGTATTTCAATAGTTTCCATCGGGAATTTCATATGTGTATGATTTTTTGGGGGTACTTAACTTTTATCGAAAACGTGAAGAATATTTAAGCAGGCCTACTATGGAGCTATTGATAGCTTTTTTAAACTCTTCATAGTCGAGCGGCTTCACAATATAGGTATTTACACCCAACCGGTAGCACTCCTTCAGATTAGGGTCTTCATCTGACGAAGTAAATACTACTACAGGTATATCTTTTGCCTTATCGTCCGCTTTCAGGCGCCTCAGCACTTCAAGCCCGTTTACTTTAGGCATGTTCAGATCCAGCATTATCACCTTGGCTTTGCCATTAGAGGGATTGCCTGCGTAAGCGCCCTCGTTGAAAATATAATCCAGCGCCTCTGCACCATCCCGCAGGTGAACCACGTTGTTAACCACATGGCTTTCCTCAAGGGCCATGGTCACCATCTGGACATCGTCCATGTTATCTTCAATCAGCAGTATCTCTATTGTTTCTATTGGAATAGCCATATACCAAAAATATTAAGTGTTGTAGTCATTTTTATGCCGGTAACGAAAAAGAAAATGTTGCTCCCTGGTCGGGCTTGCCTTCTGCCCATACTTTACCGCCGTGGCGGGTCACTATCCGGTTCACTATTGCAAGGCCCACGCCCGTGCCTTCAAATTCGTCAGACCCGTGCAGCCGTTGAAATACGCGGAAGAGCTTATCTATATAGCGCATATCAAAGCCCGCGCCATTATCTTTAATAAAGAATACATTATCCTTGCCTTGCTTGTAGGTGCCTATTTCTATCTCTGCTTTTTCTTTATGACCAGAGTATTTATAGGCATTACCAATAAAATTGACCCATACCTGCGTAAGCAGGTTTTTATCTCCGTGGGCCGGTGGCAGGCCGGCTACTTTCACCGACACATTACGGTCCGGATTTTGAGCTTTCATCTCAGTAAGCACATGCTGCACAATATCATCCATCGACACATTGTCCATTGTCAGCTCCTTTCTCCCTATACGTGAAAACTCGAGCAGGTCCTGGATGAGCTGCCCCATCTTACGGGCATTGGCCACTATGATGCCTGCAATTTCTTTCCCCTTATCATCTATCTGGTCAGCGTATTTCTTTACAAGTATGTCGGTAAAGCCATTTATGGCACGCAGTGGTGCTTTAAGGTCATGCGATACAGTATAAGAAAATGACTCCAGCTCCTTGTTGGCGCTTTCCAGTTCCGCCGTTCTTATCTGCACCCTGCGCTCAAGATCAGAATTGGCTTCTCTCAGCGAAGTTTCCATTTTATCAATCTGCCCAAGCAAGCCATTAAACTCTTTTGAGAGTATACCTATCTCGTCATTATCGTCACTTTCCACCCTAAGTGAGTAGTTGCCGGTAGCCGTCACCTCCCTTGTTTTAGCCACAAGCGCTAACAGCCTGCTTGATATCATCTGCTGCAGGAAGTACGAAATGATCAATGCGGTAATAAAGCCGGCTACCAGCACCATACCTGCTATTAGCAGGTAGCTGCGCACTATTTTGGTAAGGTACAGCAGTTCAGCCTTTATAAGCAAGGTACCCACATACTCCTTCTCCTGGTAAATCCGGTACCCCACCTTAAGCTTACGGCCATCGAACTCATAGGAAAGTACCGGGCTTTCTCCTTTTACCGGCGGCGGTATGGTCAGGTCGTTTCCTGCCGTTTCCGTATTACGCGAAAATATTGCACCTTTTTTGTCGAGCAACACAGCTTCTTTTATCTCAGGCTCTCTGCCCAGGTTCACAAGCACCGCATGCGCAGCTTCCTGGTCCATGAACTGCAGTGCGGAGGCTGAGTTGTCGCCGGCTATACGTGCTATAGAGTACATCTTGCGCACCGTGGAGGTGCGGAATGTGTTGATGCCGATAAATACAAATAACGAACAGCAAATGAGCAGCGCCATTAATGCCGTCACCGCCTGTATCGTTATCAGTTTATTCCGTATAGATATGTTTCTAAGTATTCCCATGTATGCTATCCTACTATTATTGCAAGCTTTAATAGCTGGGAGCTCGCCTTTAAGCCCGCTGCATTGATAGCTTTCAAGTTCGATTCGAATTTGAGCTTATTATTCACTATAATGAAATTTATCCCCGCGCCCTGTGCACCGCAGCCGGCCTTCTCAGTAACGGTGAGCGTACCTTTAGAGGCCCGCGACAATACCTCATCGAGCGGCACATAGGCGTTTTGTGAGATAAAGAGAATATGGCAATAGCTTATGTCCTTTATGGTATTAAAGTGCTTTACAATGATCCGTTTGTTACCGCCTGCTTTTGCCAGGGCTATCTGCTCCAGCGGATCAGTAATGGGCGATGAGCCCAGCACACCCACAACTACATCCTTTACCGGCTCCTCCCACTCAAAATATTGTGTAAAATTATAAAGAAAAGCAGCTTTAAGCCTGTATTCGGCGTCGCGCGCGGGCTGTGGCCTAAAAGAGCTGCATACCAATAGCAAACAACATAGCGCCCCGGCACGGATGAAGGTGCGAAGCTGTATGTGGTGCCGTATCGTTTTTAGTTGATGCATATAGGTTCCGGCCATGGTTTAGAGTTCATAATTTAATCCTCCAAAAATCATATATGCCGGTTCATCGCCCTTGTAAAACTCGCGAAACCGTGAATTAAGCATATTCCTGAAACTGGTATGCACCGTGAACTGCTTGTTGATGCGATACATAGCAGCAAGATTAAGCAATAGCTTCGATCCTATCTGCTGCACACCACGATACCCATCCTTGTAGGTTAAATTGTTTTCTTCCAGCTGGGTATGGTCACTATAGAAATAGCCATTGACGTTTACGTTGAACCGCTCATTGACTGCCCAGTTTATATAAGCGCCACCGTAAATTGACGGCGTTGCCTGGTGCCTGATCGTTGTACCCGGGTTGGAATTGACATTGTTGACAGCCGGGTTAAAATTATTTGCGGCCGTTGGCGGGCCTGTTGCGGCATTGGCGTAAGGCGAATAGTCGATCAGGTCCGTCTGCTGCACGGTAATGAAGGGCTTGAACTGCCAATCACCAACTGTATAGTCCATCGCTACTGTAGCTCCCATTTGCTGTGTACGAAGCCGGATATTATTGACATCTGCTAACCCGGTAAAGCCAACCGGCCCTGTACTATTAAATGTTCCGGTCTCGAAGATCACATTCGAAAAATCTTTCGACCGGCTGTAAAATGCCTCTATGTCCATAGACAAATTTTCATTCAGTTTCGAGCGAAAGCCAATCTCCGTCAAATCAGAGGTAAGTAAACGTATTTCTTTATTACCGCGAAACTGTAATAGATAAGTTTGTGTTGCAGAAAGGGTACCCTTCAGATCCAGGTTAGAATATACGTCTATCAGCAGCGGCGCACGGTTAGCGCGAGACTGTACCGCCCTGATCAAATTATTGTCGTTAAGCTTATAAGTTGCCGCCAGCTGGTAAGAGAAATAATTTTTAGAAGGATAATTGAATTGATCTATACGCCCTGCCGCTATAATACGTAGCTTTTTTTCGAGCATTTTATAGTCGAGGCGAAGAGAGGCTGCTTTCGTTTCAGACTTTGCCTCCCCGCTCCAAAGCCCCTCACGGGCTGCAGCGTTCACATACTTACTATCATCATAAATGGCCAGGCGGTACATGATACCAGGCCTTATGCTTAGGTTCTTTATACCGTTAAAGTTGTACTCGGCAACTACGTCGGTGGTATTAAGATCCCACTGCCATATCTTTTGGCCCAGCACCGGCGACTGATGGCCGGTGAGGTGAGAAACCTGCACATCAAAGCCATATAGAGAGGCCTTCACATCAGCATATTTGGTGCTCGATGTTGCCGTTGTAATAGGCATAAGGCCCGAACCAAACTCCTTTTGCGCTTCCGACTCCTGCAGTCCCAGGGCTATTCCCAGGTGTATCTTCTTTTTCGGATCGTAGTTGAGGAAAGCATTCAACCCTCGTCTTCTCAGGGCACGCTCCGGGTTTGGATAACTCTCACTTGTATTATTCAGCGGGTTTGTCTTTATCGCTGTCACAGAATCCAGCGGCACATAGGCATTTTGCCTTACATCGTAGTAGGTAGTTGAGGTCCGTTCGCGGTTCTGAAAGCTGCCTGACAATACTGCACTGAATTTATCTTTGGCTTTATACCCCACCGCAGCGCTTGTGAGCAGAGAATTGTAACTGCCATACTCTGCATTGGCCACTACGTATGGACCAGCTTTTTCTGCCTGCCGTGTAATGATATTGATAACCCCCGATACCGCGTTGGGCCCATATATCGCAGCAGACGGGCCGCGGACCACCTCTATCTTTTCCACATCAGTCAGCGTCACAGGCAAGGTTTCCCAAAACGTACCACCATGCAGGTAGTTATAAACCGGCCGGTTGTCGATCATCACCAACGTGGTAGAATTTGTAAAAAAAAGCAGGCTGGAGTTTGGCGGCACGTTGTCCAGGCCCCGGATATGAATATCGTAGTTGCCATTAGTTTGTTCCCTCACTATTACCCCCGGTACAAGCCGGAGCGCCTCCATTATAGAGGTGCAGCCTGAGCGTTTTATCTGGTCTCTCGTCAATACTGATGAAGAAAGGGGTGCCTCGAATGAAGTCTCCTCAGCTTTAGAGACCGAGTATATCGGTATATCCATCAGCTTTTCTATAGAAAGGTCTAAAAGCTGGTTAAGCGAATCCTGCCCGTATGCAGATACCCCGGAAAACAGAACAATAAGTGATGCGAGTAGGCGTCCTTTCATATATTCAGCTTGTAATATTAACTAACAAATACCATAAACTTTGGGACATCCTTGAAGATTGTAAAAAATTATGCCAGAACATTCCACAACTTTTTGAGCCCCAATACGCTACAATATATGGGCAAGGTATCATCTAATTTTTACTCTATACAGCTATTAGCAAATTATTTTACCCCAAATGGAGGAAATGTCGAATGGCTCCGTATCTTTGCTAACGCTGTTAGGAAAGCTAAACAACCATGGGTATCGTAGAAAGAAAAGAGCGGCAGAGAAAAGAGGTGAGGGATAGCATCCTGGAGGCAGCGTGGCGCCTGGTAAATGAGGAGGGCTGGCAGTCGCTTTCTATTCGCAAGATCGCCGATGCTATTGAATACAGTGTACCAGTGGTTTACGACCACTTCGAGAACAAAGAAGCTATCCTGTTTGAATTCAATAAGCTTGGCTTCAAGCTCCTGGGAGAAAAAATAAAGGAGACGAAGGAGAAATATAGCACCTCTGCTGAGCAGCTGGAGGCCATTGCATATACCTATTGGGACTTTGCTTTCAAAAACCAGGAGTATTACCAGGTAATGTTCGGCCTTGGTATGCCAGGATGCGACCAGGTGAAAAAAATGCCTGAAATATTAAATTTTACCCAAACGATAGAAGCGATAATAAAAGAGATAGTGGACGCCAACAGTAATACGGAGGCGAATACCCACTTGAAGCTAAATACATTCTGGTCTATGCTCCATGGCTTGGTATCTATAAATCTTATGACTAGTGAGAGCAAAGAAGAATTCAACAAAATGATCTTGAAAGACTTTATCAGTGTCTTTATCAAGGGCCTGGAAAAGTGATTTTTTTTGGACAAACTATTAACACCGTTAGATTTTATGTGCGTGGTATTTTATAAGAAGATGGTAGGTATCGGAAGTGCTAGTATCCTCCCATAGTCCAGGCATAACACTTTTTTTGAAGAACAAATTAACACTGTTAACTAAACTAGTAGATACAAAATAAGTAACACATAATAATAAACATTTCCGCAACAATTAAAAACCAAACAAAATGAAAAAAGTAGCAAGTATCGCCGCAGCAATTATGCTCTCAGCAGCATCTTACGCCCAAACATGGACATTGGACAAAGCCCACGCCAAACTGGGATTTACGATCACGCATATGATGGTGAGTGATGTGGATGGTATGTTCAAAGATTTTGACGCCACCATCACCTCTGCCAGGCCCGACTTTAGCGATGCAGTTTTATCAATGACGGCAAAGACCAACTCGATATTTACCGACAATGACAAACGCGATGAGCACCTGAGAAACCCAGACTTCTTTGATGCGGATAAAAATCCTACAGTAGCATTCAAAAGCCGGTCAATGAAGAAGAACGGCACTAATAAATATAAAGTCGCCGGCGACCTCACCATGCACGGTGTCACTAAGCCCGTAGTACTGGATCTGTCGTTCCGCGGGCCTGCAGAGCACCCTATGAGCAAGAAGACATTCGCAGGCTTTAAAATAACCGGTAAAGTAAAGCGGTCAGACTTCAAAATAGGCGAAAGCGTACCGGGCGCTATGCTTAGCGATGAAGTGAGCATTGCAGCAAATGGCGAGTTCACAAAAAGCTAATAAACACAATACCACACAATGAAAATAGACATCTGGTCAGATATAATGTGCCCGTTTTGCTACATAGGCAAGCGCAGGCTGGAGGCATCACTGGAACAGTTTGAACACGGGAAAGATGTCGAGATCATATGGCATAGTTTCCAGCTCGACCCTGGCATGCAGCCGGCACCCGGTGCGGATCTCTACGGCTACCTGGCTCAGCGCAAAGGTCAAAGCCGGGAGTGGTCGGTGGGCATACACCGGCAAATGGAACAGAATGCGAAAGCAGATGGATTGGAGTACAACTTTGACAAAGCAGTTGTCGCTAACTCCTTCAATGCCCACCAGCTCATACAGCTTGCAAAATCAAAAGGCCTTGGCGATAAAGCCGAAGAGCGTCTGTTCCGCGCTTACTTCACCGAGGGGAGAGATGTTGCTGATATCAATACGCTCACCCAGCTGGGCATAGACATAGGCCTTAGCGCAATAGAGACCGGCGAGATGCTCAACAACGATGAGTATGCAGCAGCAGTTGCGACCGATATACAGTGGGCTAACGAGCTCGGTATAACAGGTGTGCCCTTCTTTGTCATCAATGACAAGTACGCCATATCTGGCGCGCAGCCTGTTGAGGTATTTACAAATGCATTGCAGCAAGCGTGGGTAGAGCAGACGGCAGGCAAACCCATAATGCACAAGAACAATACCGGAAATTGCGCAGACGGCTCCTGTAGTATGTAGAAGCGGGGACTAATTTTTGTGTAACCAAAATCAATTAACTAATCAATATTCTAACACCACCTTCTAAAAAGTATTAAAATGGCAACTACAAAATGGAATTTAGACGCAGCTCACTCTGAAGTGCAATTCAAAGTGAGGCATATGATGGTATCTACCGTTACGGGCCACTTCAACAAGTTCGATGCGACTGTAGAGATGCAGGACGATGATGTATCGACAGCCAGGGTACATTTTACTGCAGACCTGAGCTCTATAACTACCAACAACGAGCAGCGCGATGGTCATCTTCGCTCGGGTGATTTCTTTGACGCGGAGAATCACCCACAGATAATATTTGACAGCACAAAGATGGAGCAGGCAGGCGATGACTACAAGCTGCATGGCACGCTCACTATGCGCGGCGTAAGCAAGCCTGTAGTGCTCGATGTGGAATATGGCGGCGTGATACAAGACCCCTGGGGCCTTACCCGTGCCGGGTTCTCTGTAGCCGGTAAGCTAAGCCGCAAGGAATTTGGCGTAAGCTGGAGCCAGGTAACGGAAACAGGTGGAATAGTGGTGAGCGATGAGGTGAAGCTGCACGCAAACGTGGAATTTACTAAAGAACAACCCGCAGCGTAAAAGCCCGGGAATCCAGTAATAGCAAAGGCGCCCGTGAAGAGCGCCTTTGCTATTATTATGAGCGATCAATTACGACCATACGTACTGCTTCTTATTAAGCAGCAGCGCTTCGCCCGCTATAGTCTGCTCACCTGTGGCGGCATCGTATACTGCGCACTCATAGAGTATGCGGTTCTTTTCTTTAATGATCTCTTTTACCTTCACTACGGCTTCGTACTCTGCATCTACAAACATTGGCTTGAGCCATTTAAGGTTTTGGCTCATATACACATGACCATCTGCATACCACAGCGCGCCAAATATCTTTGTAAAAACACTGGCACCCAGGAAGCCGTGAATGATGTTGCGGCCAAACATGCTGGCCTTACCTGCTTCAGCATCTATATGCAGTGGATTAGTATCTCCGCTAACGCGCGCATACGTATCTACATCGTCCTGGGTATAGCTATACTTGTGACGGAACTCGTCGCCTATTTGTAACATAAAAAAGTGATTTTTTGCGGTGAAAGTAATAGAAAACGGCTATTGTAAGTAACTGTGGATAACTTTTTTACCATACATGAGAGAAGGAACTAATACCCTAAACCCTTAACAGGCAAGCTTCCCGCAGGGGAACCAACTATCACCTTATTGTTATTCAGAACAATTATTAAATATTTTACATTTTCTTAACTAAAGAATCGTACCTTTGCGGCGCCAAAAGGAAGGAAAAAACAAGCCCAAACAATCTATGATCGTTAGCTTGATTTCGCTAAGATAGCAAAAATTCCATTTGAGCAACTTTATTTAGAAATTTTTTTACAACATAAAACTTTAATTATGGCTAAGCAAGACACCACCAACTTCGTGGAAAACATGTTCAACACCCAGAAGCAAGCGGTAGATTCAATGGCGGAGAACACCAAAAAATTTACCAACGGCAACAACCTGCTCAATGAAACAATTGAGAAAGGAAACGACTGGTACAAGAACTGGCTGGAAACACAAAAGAACTTGTTTACTAAAACAGCCGATAAAGCTGCCGATGCTACTGAAAAGGCAAAGGAGAACACTTCTAAGATGAATGATTTTTACGAAAATTGGTTCGGCACGCAAATGAACTGGACTAAGCAGATGTGGGAAATGAACCAGGATTGGGCAAAGAACTTTGCTACAAATGGTACTGCAACCAACAGCAATCCATTTACTGCATGGCAGAATAATGCTGCGAACGGCAGCAACCCATTCGCTTCATGGCAGAATAACATGAACAATATGAATAACTGGACCAGCTGGATGAACAACATGCAGCAGGGCAACAACTGGATGAACCAGATGCAGAATATGCAGAACATGAACCCGTTCAATGCTGATGCATTCAAGAAGAACACAGACAACATGACCAATATGTTCAACCAATATTATAGCTTCCTCAACAACGGCTTTGCTGATTTCCAAAAGAACTTCAGCAGTGGCACAATGCAGGACGCGTACAAGAGCATGGTGAATGCAGGTGAAGGTTTCACTAAGTTCGCTGAAATGTGGGCGCCTATGTTCAAGTCTATCCAGGACAACACTTTTACTATGGACACTTACAAGCAGTGGATGAACCCTGAGCTTTACAAAGACTTCATGGATAAGTATTTCAGCTTTATGCCAGAAGGCAACCGCCAGCACATGCAGCAGATGACTGCTATGATGAACGACGGTATGAAGCAGATGGGCCAGCAGGCAATGAACGGCTTCAGCCAGATGCGCGGTATGATGGATAACAACTCCTTCAATCCATCGCAAATGTTTGGCGGTGCACAGGCTGCTTACACCAATTGGCAGAACATGATGAGCGAAGCTGCTGCTCCGTTCTCAAAGATGATGACGCAGAATGAGCATACTAAGAGCATGCAGGAGTGGGGCGACATTGCTAACCGCATGATGGCTTACAATGTAAAGAATGCTGAGCTGCAATACATGATCTACAACCAGGGTGTGAAGGTGATGGATAAGCTTGCTGAGAACACTGCGCAGAAAATGCAGGATGGCACAGAAGTTACCAGCATGATAGCCCTTTACCAGGAGTGGCTGAACATCAGCGACAAAGTGTACGTTTCTTTGTTCGAAAGCACTGAGTACAGTGAGCTGATGTCTGAAGTTAGCTCTCTGCAGATGAGGCTTCGTAAAGACGTGGAGCTGAAGATGGAAAAGCAGTTCAAAGACATTCCTGTTGCTACACGCAGCGAAATGGACGAGGTGTACAAGACTATCTACGACCTGAAGAAGCAAGTACGCCAGCTTGAAAAAATGCTGGATATGGAAACAGAAGAAACTATCGAAACTGAGACCGAGGAGCCTGCAGCAAAGAAAGCGGCAACTAGTAACGGCCGTGCTAACACTACAGCGCCAACCGGTAAAAAGAAGTAATTCTTTGGTTTACTGATATATTTTGAGGTAGAGGGGGCAGCAATGCTCCCTCTTTTTATTGCTGCATAAAGGCATGAATATACTGGTTCACCTCCGCCGCCTTTTCCCATTGCACAAAATGACCGCAGTCGGGCAGTACAAGCAATGCAGCGTGGGGCATCTTCTTTACCGCCTCAGCCGCCAGTTTCTCCGTTGTGGTATGGTGCAGCAGCTTATTGGGAATAAGCGCGTCCTGCCGTCCAAAAATGACCAGGGTGGGCTGTTGTATAGTATGCAGGGCATCATACACAGGCTCTTCCAGCATTCCCTTTATGCAAGCTTCTATCATTTTGCGATAATAGCTGGTCTTGTAGGTCTTCATCAGTGCTATAAGCTCCCTCACCATTGGCTCCCCCTGCGATGAGTTGCGGTAAAAGCTATTCTCTATCGTGCTGCGCAGGGAATGCTCGTCTGACGACATAAAGTCGAACATACGAAGCGTGCTGTAATAAAGCGTTTTATCGAGCGCAGTGAATCTCTCGAAGCCGGCAGGCGCACACAGCACCATGCGCGCCGCGCATAGCGGGTAGCGCAGCACCGTGGCCATAGCTATTTGCCCGCCCATAGAGTGCCCTACAATGCATACGTTGGTCAGCCGCATAGCCGATATGAACTGGTATACGGTATCTGCAAAGAATGCCACTCCGTAGGGGTGCTCTTTCTGATCGCTAAGGCCGCTGCCTGGCAGGTCTATGGCTATACACCGGTAGTGCTTTCTAAGCTCATCAATGTTCTTGCGCCATACGGGCAGGTAATTCGCCAGGCCGTGTATGAATAGCAGCGTACCGGGGCCGGCACCCTCATCCGCGTAGGCAATATTGCAATTGCCGGGCAGGGCGAGGTAATGCGTTTTGTATGGATAACTGATCAAGGTATGGGAAAGCGGATTGAACTGCTAATGTAAGCAAAAAGAAAGGCGTACCGGGGTACGCCTTTCGCAAACTATAGTTAATTACGGTATTAGCACCTTTCTACTACCCACTTAGCTACTGCAGGAGCCAGCTCTTTCTGAGACTTGCCGCCTACGAATACTCCAATGTGGCCACCGGGGAAGGGGTATTCTTTCTTGTCTTTAGAACCTATCAGCGACATGATGTTCTTAGTGCTGTCATTAGGTATAATGTTATCCTCCGTAGCATAAACATTCAGGAAGGGCACCGTCATTTTAGCGAGGTCCACCTTAGTGCCGCCCAGTTCAAATTCGCCTTTAACAAGCTTATTATCGCGAAACAGGTCTTTGATATACTTGCGATACATCTCACCCGGAATTGCAGGCAGATCGCTCTTCCACTTCTCCATACGGAGGAAGTTCATCATCTTATCCTGGTCTTCCAGCGAATCCAGCAAGCCAATGTATTTGCTGATGTTCATGCTGGGCTTCAGCATACCGAAAGCGCCGTCTATCATTTCGCCCGGTATGGTGCCCAGCGTATCTACCATAGCATCCACATCAATATACTTGGTCCACTTATACAGCATGCAGCTGGTGGTAGAGAAATCGTATGGTGCCACGTAAGTGGTCAGCGACTTCAGCTTCTCCGGGTAGCGCGATGCATAGATCATAGAGAACGTGCCACCCTGGCATATGCCCATCTTGTGTATCTTCTGCATCTTATGGCGCTTACGCAGGAAGTCCACAGCATCATTCATGTAGCCGTCTATGTAGTCTTCCATGGTCAGGTAGCGGTCCGACTTGTTGTGGTAGCCCCAGTCCATTATATACACGTCCAGTCCTTCTTCTACAAGCTTTTTTACAAGGCTGCGGTCAGGCTGCAGATCCAGCACATCATGCCTGTTCAGCATGGCAAAAGATACCAGCACGGGAGTAGCGCATTTCGGCGCTGTGTCGCGTGTGTAGTGATACATTTTTATCTTGTCGCAAGACCATACAAGCTCCTTGGGAGTAGTACCGATCGCTACTTCAGGCATATTTTGCAGGGTTTTATAACCCTTGGCAATTTTCTCCGTAGTCGATATCAGCTCCTGGGTAATATCCGCAGTATTAAAATTCATCTCTAAAAATTTGCGCGAAGGTACAACTATTTGCGGTGAATACTTGATGAATTTTGTTAAACAACCAGCCCAAACAGGTCGCAGCCAGCCTTTTGGCTAAACTATAACGTTTCATTTCACTTTACGGTCTTTTGCGGCTATCTTACGTTTACAAAAAAACACACCTATGTCAGCAGATAAGAAAGTAGTACTCGTAACAGGCGCCACCGGCGGGCTGGGCACAGCTATGTGCAAAAAATTGTATGACGATGGGTACCGGGTAGTAGCCAACTACCGGAATGAGGCTAAGGCGAGAGAATGGCAGAAAAAATTAGCTGATGAGGGATATGAAATAGGCATTTATCATGCCGATGTTGCCGACTATAATTCATGTGGCACCATGGTAGACGAAATAATAAAAGATGCCGGCCATATAGATGTCTTGGTAAACAATGCGGGCATCACAAAAGACGGTGCCTTCCGCAAAATGAGCTACGACAACTGGAAGGCTGTAATGTCTACCAATCTCGACAGCGTATTTAATTGCACACGCCATGTTATCAATCCTATGATCGATAAGGGCTTCGGCCGTATCATTAACATATCGTCAGTGAACGGCCAGCGCGGGCAGTTTGGCCAGGCCAACTACTCGGCTGCGAAGGCGGGCATGCACGGCTTCACAAAAACCTTGGCTATGGAAGTAGCCAGCAAAGGCGTTACGGTCAACACTATATCGCCCGGCTACATAGGCACAGACATGGTAATGGCGGTAAAGGAAGAAGTGCGCAACCAGATCATTTCGCAGATACCGGTGGGCAGGCTCGGCGGCACTGACGAGGTAGCATACCTGGTATCCTTCCTGGCCTCTGACAAGGCAAGCTACATCACCGGCGCCAACCTCAGCATCAACGGCGGGCAGCACGTTTATTAGATTTATTTAAAGACTAATTTCCTGATACTCACATGGTATCAACGAATGAGCCGGGCCATATGGCTGCGGCTCATTCGTTGTTTAAAGTGTATTTGTTTTTTCTTTTTTTGATTTTTTGCCCGCAGAATACTTACCTTGGCGGCTCAAAAAAACGAAATAACGATTTTATGTCATTTAAAATTAATACCGTAACCGTTATCGGTTCGGGTACAATGGGCAATGGTATAAGCCATGTGTTCGCGCAATGCGGCTTTAACGTAAACATGATGGACATAAAGCAGGACGCGCTCGACAAAGCAGTTGCTGTGATAGGGAAGAACATGGACAGGCAGGTGACCAAAGGCACACTGACTGAAGAGACGAAGGCACAGGCGCTGGGCCGCATAAAAACGTTTACCGTTATGGCTGACGCGGTAGCCAATGCTGACCTCGTGGTAGAGGCTGCTACGGAGAACATAGAGCTGAAGCTCAACATCTTCCGCCAGCTCGATGAGCTTGCACCTGCAAACTGCATCCTGTCTTCTAATACTTCTTCCATATCGCTCACCCGCATAGCGTCTGTGACCAAGCGCCCGGGAAAGGTGATAGGTATGCATTTCATGAACCCGGTTCCCGTGATGAAACTTGTAGAAATAATAAATGGCTACGCTACTGATGCCGAGGTAACAAAAACTATCTACTCACTTTCTGAGACGCTGGGCAAAGTGCCATGCGTGGTTAACGACTACCCCGGCTTTATCTCTAACCGTATCCTCATGCCGCTGATCAACGAAGCTGTTCTTGCACTGCAGGAAGGCGTGGCTGGCGTCACGGAGATAGACACCATAATGAAGCTTGGTATGGCGCACCCTATGGGCCCGCTGCAGCTCGCTGATTTCATAGGTCTCGATACTTGCTACTCTATCATGCATGTACTGCACATGGGCTTCGGCAACCAGAAATACGCACCCGCTACCCTCCTCGCCAACATGGTACAGGCAGGCTACCTGGGCGTTAAATCAGGCGAAGGTTTTTATAAATACACAGCAGGCAGCAAAGACCTCGTAGTTAGCGAGCGCTTCGCAAGCAAGCAGTGGAAGATGTAATTTTATTTACACGTTTATATCGGGAACGGCAGGTGGAAACACTTGCCGTTCTTTATTGCAACCACCATAACTTTGTAGTATGCACCAGCTAGTCATTGCTTCCAACAACGAAGGAAAAATACGCGAGATAAAAGCAATGGTCGATAACATTGAGCTCCTCTCGCTGAAGGATATTGAATTTACCGACGATATCCCCGAGCCCTATCATACTTTCGAAGAGAATGCGCTGGCCAAAGCATCCCACATACATAAAGTATCAGGAAAGAACGTGTTTGCCGATGATAGCGGCATATGTGTGAATGCGCTGCATGGTGAGCCGGGTGTAGAAAGCGCTCACTATTCGGGCTCGCGCGATGATGAGCAGAACCTGCAAAAAGTGCTAACGCAATTGGCTGGTGCAGATGACCGCACTGCATACTACAAAGCTGTCATTTGCCTCATCTGGGATAGCGAGGTGTACTATTTCGAGGGCATTTGCGAGGGCGCTATCATAGAGCAAAAGCGCGGCAACGGCGGCTTCGGCTACGACCCCATATTTGTGCCGCAGGGGTACGACAAAACATTCGCAGAGCTGCCGCTCGATATAAAGAACACCATCAGCCACCGGGGCAAAGCAGTGAAGAAAATGACGGATTGGTTACGGGATAAAACGGCAACGGAACAATGAAATTTTCGATAGGGGATAATATAATTCTGAAGCGCACGGGCGAAGAAGGCGTGGTAACTGCTTACGTAAACCAGCAAATGGTGGAGGTAGAGGTGCAGGGCACGCTCTTCCCCGTATACATCGAAGACATAGACCATCCCTACCTCAAATGGTTCACTGAAAAGAATGCAAAAAAGAAAAAGCAATCGCTCCCTGAGCAGTTGCCGGTAGAGCGGATCGCAGAACGGCAGCAGCGGCTGGCCCGCGGTGTCTATCTCTCCTTTATGCCGGTCTTTAAGATCGATACTTTTGACGAGGTTGTAGACCAGCTTAAAGTATACATTTTAAACGAGCTGCCCCAGCCTATCAAATTCTCTTACGATGTTCGTTTCCTGCACCGCAGCGAGTTCAGCCACGAGGGCACGCTCCATGGCTTCGGCAATGTATACCTGCACAGCATCAGCTATGCCGACATGAACGACCAGCCCCGCTTTCACTGGCAGCTGACTGATACTACCAATGCTGTTATGGATCGTGCGGAGGGTGTATTACGCATCCGCCCTGCCAAGCTGTTTGAGCATGTTGCCAAATTGCTGGAACACAGTGAGCCTACATTCAGCTACACGCTAATAGAAGATTTCTCCGCTAAGAAGGACGACCCTGCCGATTGGGTAATGCCGGAGTATAAGCCGAAGCCACCTGCACAGCTCATTACCGTCAAGACTATTGAGGCTCCTAAATACGAGGTAGACCTTCATGTAGAAAATCTCCTTGATGATAAGAAAGGACTTAGCAATGCCGACATTATCAAATTCCAGCTCGATACGTTTCAGCGTTACCTGCAGCTGGCCATAGTGCACCGGCAGGAGCGCATGGTGGTCATTCACGGCCTTGGCAAGGGCAAGCTGCGCGAAGAGGTACACGCGATACTGAAGCATACCCCGGCTGTGGCCCGTTTCAAAAATGAATGGAGCGGCCGGTACGGCTTTGGGGCTACAGATATCTATTTCAGGTACTAATTCCTAAATACCCCTTGCCATCTTCAGCAGGTTCGCCACCGCCTGCGGGCGTGGCTGCAGAAGGTCCTTTGCTATTTCCTCGCGTAGCGACGCCACCATGTTGTCAAGGTCTACATACACGGAAGTTAGTGTATGTTTGTAAGGCTTTGCAGTAAGTTTTATGTGTACAGTTTTGTCCATGTGGTATTACTTGTTTCATGAAAAAACGTATAACCACAACCTTTTATTGCACAAAGGATTAAAATTTGTGTTAAAGCACAACCGGCCTTTTTCATCAGGAATGATTTTTTACTCATATTCTAAATAAAAACAATTGGTATGAAAACTATCGGCATTACCGGGGGCACTGGCTTTGTGGGACAACACCTGACCAAAATGCTGGTGGCTAAAGGGTATGAGGTCCTCATCTTCACCCGTAGTGTGGCCGTCAAGTCGCCCGCACCCCATGTCAACTATGTACATTGGGACTCTGACAAGGGCGAGTGCGATAATAATGCGCTGCGGAGCATAGATGCTATTGTGCACCTTGCCGGGGCCGGCATAGCTAATAAAAGATGGAGCGCCGACAGGAAGCAAAAGATAGTAGATAGCCGCGTAAAGGTCACCGACTTCCTGGTAGCGCAGCTGAGGGAGCATGCTAAGAACTGCAAGGTGCTGGTATCCGCATCAGCTACCGGCTACTATGGTGCCGATACTAACGGCAAGCCCTTCACAGAAGATGATGCCCCCGCCACAGATTTCCTGGGAGATACGTGCAGGCAGTGGGAGGCCGCTACCCAAAAGGCAGAGGATGCACTCCGCACTGTCATCCTGCGGTTTGGCATTGTGTTGGGTAAGGAAGATGGCGCCTTCGCAAAGTTTGCGCTACCTATGTCGTTTGGTATTATGCCTGTGCTGGGTAAGGGCACCCAGGTAGTAAGCTGGATAGAGGCAGATGACCTGGCAGGCCTGGTGCTGCACGCAATAGAAAAAGACAATGTATCCGGCATCTACAATGCCGTAGCCCCACAGCCGGTCACCCACCGCGAGCTCATGCAAACGATAGCAGATACTAAGGGCGGTATAAAAATACCCGTTCCTGTGCCTGCGTTCATGCTCAAAACCCTCGTTGGCGAAATGAGCGAGGAAGTACTGAAAAGCTGCACCGTAAGCGCCAATAAGATCCTTAGCACCGGCTTCAAATTCCAAAGGCCCGACATTAAAAAAGCAGTAAAGGCTATCCTCGGGAAAGAATAGCCTTTACATGCGTTAGCAAACCTTGATCTTCCGGTTTCACTATAAAATCCTCCCGGACAATTCCGGGTTTTGACTTTTCCCTTTTGACTTTTGCATCGTTACTGTATCACTAATTTCTTCACATTGCGGCGCCCCTTGTTGTCAATAAACACCATATAGTAGCTGCCGCGTGCCCACAGATCGGTAGTAATGTTGGTAGTACCAATTATATCACCCTCCCATACCTTCTGGCCCACCACGTTGTAGATAACGGCCTTATAGGTGCTGTCGGTAGCAATGTGCAATACATTGCTGGCAGGCACCGGGAATATGTTGATAACAGCACCAACCGCCGTCGGCGAATCGATGTTTGGCGGCGTTATCGGCACCGATGCGTCATAATTCACTGTAACATCACTGCTATTAATATTGAAGTAAACGTTCCCTGCCGCTTTCACCTTAAAGCGCACTTTGCTGCTGTTGGCTGAGGGGTTAGGAACGATCACCGTTGCTGATCCATTATTAGGGAATGTACCCAGTAAGTACTGCCAGCCATACCCACCGGTAACAGACATGTATATATTCACATGCGTAGTGTTTATCGGCGGCGCGCTGGTGTTAAGCACAGTCCAGGTAACGGTTTGCGTACTGCCCCCTGAATACGATGTACCCGCATTGGGCTGGCTGGTCACCTTAAAACCGGAACCAGACCCCGTGGCCACCACGTCCAGCATCACACTGTCATCAGGGAAAGTAAAGCAGCCCTTACCATTACGTATATTCCGGTAAGTACACCGAAATTTAAGCGTACGGGCAACATCAGGAACTTTCTCGCCCTGCGCGTTATTAATGCCGGCATTGCTCAGCACACCCTTCACCACCATCGTATCCTTCGGGAATATCCTTATGTTCGAGGTCTTCGGCGGGTATGAGCGGAATATTGGCCCCAATGCATGCGCTGCGGCAAACGAGGTGCCTGTCGCTCCAAGGTCCCACTCCTCCCATCCATAGAGCACCACCGAGTCGGCAAGCGAGTCAACTGCTACAGGCGCGGTCAGCTCAAAAGGCGTAAGGTAGGGAATGCTATATGTTTTATTGAAGAGTGCTATTCCTACCAACTGGTTACCCGTTTCTGTTTTTGCGGGGCAGGTGTTGCCCAGTCCGTTAACGGTATAGTTCTGTATGTGCAGCAGGCTGGCCGCATGGAAATATGCGTCACTGTGCGGCTGCAGGTTGTCGCCGCCACAGATGCCTGCATATGCCATAATGGTGGAGCCGCTGCCTGGTTCATACGCATTCTTAGCCACCGCGTTCCCTGCACATGACCCCGCAGAGCTGTTGAAGGTGTGTTCCGCCCCGAATTCATGCCCCATCTCGTGTGCTACATAATCTATATCATAGCCATCACCTACAGGAAAGGCGCTGCCCGTAACGCTTTGGGCTTTCAGCCCGCCCTGGCACACTACGCCTACCAGCGACAGCCCGCCTGCCCCTGTGGAGAATACATGGCCTATATCATAGCTGGCGTTACCTATTACGGCATCACAGTTCGTTTGGTTATCAAGAAGGAGCCCCGGCGCACTATCATTGTTCGCATCGTACGGGTCCCCTGCCGCAGTTACATAAATGATCGATGTTTCATTAGGCACAAATGCCATTGTTATCGATAGCTCCCGCTCATACACGCCATTCACCCTGTTCATAGTAGTGGTTATTTTGGCAAATGCCTGCGCCACTGTAGGGTTAGCCAGTCCTGTTGCAGCCCTGGCATATTGGTGTGAGCAGCCTACCGCCAGCCTGTAGGTGCGCAGCTGGTAGCCATTCACCACCTTAGCCATCGCCAGCGGTGGCAGTCCCTGGCCTGCCAGCTCCATCGGCTCACCTGCCGGGCTATTTTCTTCAGCGCTGTGTACCTCACACTTCATCCGCTCCTGCCCGGCACGCTGCTCATCGCGCGCATAGTGCGCCATATAGTAGCCGCTGTGCAGGTTGTCATACGGGTCTATGAGGGCAGTATTAGCTGCATCATATATCATTGCATGAAATCCGTATAGGGTAAAGTCGAGCTTGGCCGTAACACGGCCGTCATCTGCTGCCACACCGGTAAAGGTCCGGGTATCAGGGTGCTGCGCCGCCAGCTCAGCCGGCAGCATAGGCGTTTGCCATACTTTAAATTCCCGCATGGTTCCATCTGGCATAGGCAACGCTATCATCATAGCATCTGCCGGGTCAGTAGATAGCGTATACAGCTGCAGCCTCAGCGTAGCCTCGTCTGTTGTATACACTAAAAAGTGCTGCGGGTGCAGCACCTGCTGATTCTGCGGTGCATCCGCCTGCCGCACCTGCTGCCACAGCGCAGCATTTTTTGCGTTTACTGTACCGAAACCGGCAATCAATAGAATGGCCGGGATAAGGAACTTACCTATGCGTATTTCCATAAAAATATTTACGACGCTGCCCCGTTAGTTATTGTTTGCAAGCATTGAGCAGTCCTTAAAATTAGTGAATAGAACAGAATATTAAAAAAAAGGCTGTAAATACAGGCCGCTAACCACGAAAAAAGCGCAGCCTATAGAAGAGCTGCGCTTTCTTCGGGATATACTCCGGTTACTGTATAACAAATGATCTAACCGACTGGTTGCCATTAGCGGCATCGGTAAAGCGGGCATAGTACACACCGCGTGGCCATGCACCTACCGGTATTGCAACATTGCCGTGCACCTTGCCCGTCCATACCGCCTGGCCTACTGAATTATAAACAGATGCATGCAGTGCTTCAGCCATCGCACTGCTTATATGCAACACATCAGTGGCAGGCACAGGGTAGATCGTTACGTCATTTACTGTAGGTATATTTTTCACACCCGATGCTACCGGTATACTCCCGTCATGCGTCACTGTGATATTCTTTGTGTTGAGGTTAAAGAAAATATTACCCTCGCCCTTTACTTTAAACCGCACCGCAGCGCTCGTAGCCGCCGGGTTAGGCACTGTAATGCTGGCTGAGCCATTGTTCGGGAAGGTGCCTACGGTATACGGCCACGTATTGCCGCCATCTACAGACATAGATATCTTCACATTGGCAGCACTCACCGGCGCCACGTCGGTGCCCACCACATTCCAGGTAACAGTTTGCGTACTGCCTCCCGGGTAAGAGATGCCCGTAGTGCCCTGGCTGATAACTTTAAAACCGGCATGGCCGTTTGCAGCTCCCGTGCTCACAGCTGTTACTTTTACGGAGTCGTCCGGTATCACAAAGCAGCCCTTGCCCGCCATGATGCTGCGCACCACAAGCTTAAAGGTAAGCGACCGCGCCGTATCCGGCACTTTTTCACCCATCGTGCTGATATTACCCGCCAGCACCACGCTCAGCTTTGGTATCACCCTCGTTGGCACGTAGGCCGGGTTGTAGCTGCGAATGATAGGGCCCGATATAAATGTTTGATTCCAGCGCTTGCCAAAATCGCCCCTGTTCCATTGTGCCCAGCCATAAGTAATTGCAGTATCTGCTACAGAGTCTATAGCAGTAGGGCTGGTAAGCTCTATCGGCGTTTTGTACGGAATAGTATAAGAAGCATTAAATGGGTCCAGGTATACCAGTTTATTACCCGTAGAAGTTATGGCAGCACAAACGTTTTCTGAGCCGGCCAGCTTCGATTGTATCTGTATAAGGCTCGACATACTGAAATACGCATCACTATGCGCCTGCAGGTCGTCGGGTGAGCAAATGCCGGCATAGTCCATTATCGTTGCCCCGCTGCCCGGTTCATATGCCCGCGAGGAAACCGCATTGCCTCCGCAGCTGCCGTCGGTGTTGTTATTAAAAGTGTGGTTAGAGCCAAATTCATGGCCCATCTCGTGCGCCACATAATCTATATCAAATGCGTCACCCACCGGGCTGGGGCTGCCTGTGCAGCTTTGCGCTTTAGACCCGCTCGCGCACACTACCCCAAGAGATGATATGCCACCTCCGCCTGTAGTAAAAACGTGGCCCAGGTCGTAGTTAGCTGAGCCTACACGGGCTGTCACCGTTGTTTGATTTTGCCCAAGGCACGCGCCGCCGCTTGAGTTAATGCTGTTAAACGGATCGTTGCCATTGATACTTCCTGTAGCTGTGGGCCATATCAGCGTATCCTCGTTAGCTATAAAGTTCATCTGCACAGAGAAGTCGCGGTTGTATATGCCATTCACCCTGTTCATGGTAATGGTCATTTTGCTAAATGCCTGTGCTATAGTAGGGGTGGTAAGGCCCGTGGCCGCCCTGCAATAAAAATTATTAGCACTCAGCGCCAGCCTGTAGCTGCGCAGGTTATGGCCGTTAAAGGTTTTGGCTGCCAGCTTTGGCAGGCCGGTTTGCACCATTTCCATTGCTTCACCAGCGGGTCCGTCTTCATCTTCCCCTTTCACCAGGCACTTCATGCGCTCGTTAATACCGCGCACTTCATTGCGCTTGTAGTGCGCCATGTAAAAGCCATCATGGTAGTTGTCAAATGGATCTATCAGTGAGGTATTATCCCCGTCATAGATCATAGCGGTAAAGCCATACAGCGTGAACTCCAGCTTGGCCGTTACAGCATGGTTATTCACCGCTTCCCCGCTAAATGTCTTTATCTCCGGGTATTTTGCAGCCAGCTCGGCTTCCATCATCGGCGACTGCCATACTTTAAAGTCTCTGTATGTGCCATCAGGCATTGGCAGCGACACGATCATCCCCTCTGCTGGGTCTGTCGACAGGTTCCACATTTGCAGCTTCAGCGCCGCCTCATCCATTGTGTACACCAGGAACGACGTAGGGTGGATGACCTGTAGATTCTTCGGCGCCTTAGCAGCATCGATCTGCTGCCAGTAATTGCCGGCATTGGTTACAACAGGGCACAACAACCCTATTGACAAAGCAAGTTTCACAAATAGCCTTTTCATTTTTCGAAAAAAGAAGTTTTTTAAAATAAAATATCCCTGGTTAAGCCGGTGATGGTGCAAGCAATACGCAATATATATATTATAAACCAAAACATAAAAAGATTTTTCCTATCCCCATATCAGGCCAGCGCCAGAATTTTGTAAGTTTAAAGTGTCATGGAAGAAATAGTACTTACCTACTCATTAGATACGATAGACGATGCAGTACAGCAATTTTGGTCCGCCGCCGCTGGCATACGCCTTATAGCATTCAGCGGCGATATGGGTGCCGGTAAAACCACTTTCATCCATAAATTGTGCGATCACCTGGGCGTGGACGATGCCGTTAGCAGCCCCACTTTTGCGCTGGTCAATGAATATCACTTCACCGGGAATGATGGCAATGACAATATAATATACCATTGCGACTGGTATCGGCTGGGCGGTGCTGATGAGGCTATAAATGCCGGTATGGAAGACTGTATGCTACAGGCAAAAAGCGGCGGCGCATGGTGCTTTATAGAGTGGCCCGAAAAAGCAACAGCGCTGCTGGAAAAGCCGTACCTCTGGGCATCTATCGAAACAATAAGCATAACCGAACGAAAGATGACGCTTCAAATAATAAACCGCCAGGCATAATTATCCGCAAACCGCCGCGCTAGCTCCCCCGGTGTAGAATGAATACCAAATTTAATTCTTACATTGCAAACTAATAAAAAAAAAATAAATATTCCGCATATGTATTTTAATGCTACAAAATGCAGCTCACTGGCATTGTGTTGCCTGCTCCCTTTTGCCCTGCTCGCTAAAAATGTAAAGCCGGCGGCAGGACAAGGACTGCAAAAACCCTTTTGCCTTGTAGAAAATAAAGGCCAGGTCACCGGCCAGCACAGCCTCCCCCGTGCCGATGTTCAGTATAAGCTGTCATCGCCCGGCATGAGCCTGTACGTAGGCAATGGCAAGCTCCACTACCAGTTCAAAAAAACTGTGGGCGAAGGCGCAGCTGCGCATACCTCAGGTTACCAGGTAGATGTAGCATTGCTGGGTGCTAACCCTAATGCCAGGGTTACTGCGGAAGATGAGATCGCCTACCATGAGAACTATTATCCTGCCGGCAGCACAGGCTTTACGGCCCATGCTTACAACAAGGTGCGGTATAAAGATGTGTATCCCGGCATAGACTGGGTACTTTACGTAAAGGATGGCCAGCTCGAGTATGACTTCGTGGTGGCGCCCGGTGCCGATGTGCACCAGATACAGCTGCAGTACACCGGGGCCACCAGGCTAAAGCTGGGCCGCGATGGCAGCCTCACCGCGAAAACGCCACTAGGCACCATTACAGAGAACAAACCATACTCCTACGAAACTGCCACGGGCAAAAAGATAGCATCGGCATTCGTAATGAAGAATGGCGTTCTGGGCTTTGAGGCCGCAGCACATACTGGCTCACTCACCATCGACCCTACTGTGCTTTGGAGCACTTACTACGGCGGCACGCTCGAAGATGTAGTTACATCAGTTAAAACCACTAATACAGGTATCACCTTCATAGGCGGCTACACCACAAGCAGCGGCCTCGCCCCTATCGCAGGCGTTTACGACCCTTTTTTTAGTGGCAACTACGATGCCTTTGCTGCGCGCCTCACTACCACAGGCGGCCTGGCATGGGCTACATATTATGGTGGCCCCGGCCCGGATAGGGGCAATTGCATAGCGCTCGACAATGGTGCAGCAGGGCTATATATGGCCGGCTCTACTACCAGCACAGGCCTTGTGTCGGCAGGTGTGCTACAGACTACCAACAATGGCGGCATAGATGGTTTCATCCTGAAGCTGAACACAGCCAATGGCCAGCGCCTGTGGGGCACATACCTTGGCGGCACGGGCGATGACCAGATCAATTCCATCACCTGCGATCCGCTGAACAATGTCTATGTCACGGGCACTACCGCCAGCACTGGATCTATTGCTACTCCCGGCGCTTACCAAACAACACTCTCCGGCACTACCGATGCGTTCGTCAACAAGATCAATTCAAACGGCACAGTAAAAATATGGGGCACCTACTTTGGCGGCTCAGCACAAGACGAAGCAAACGCTGTGGCCGTAGACGGTTCTAACAACGTGGTTATCACCGGCCAGACCAATAGTGTGATAGGAATAGCTACTGCAGGCGCTCACCAACCCCTGCTCAGCGGCACTAACGATGCGTTTGTAGCACACATAGACGTCAACGGCACATCAGTGCTATGGAGCACTTACTTTGGCGGCACAGGCACTGAGCAGGGCAATGGCATAGTGTGCAATGGCACTACCGGCAATATCTCTATAGTAGGTAATACCACCAGCACCACGGCTATCTCCACTGCCAATGCACATCAGCCAGCTTACGGCGGCGGCGTGCAGGATGCGTTCATTACTACGTTCGATAACTCAGGCATACTCGCATGGAGCACCTACTACGGCGGTACTTCGCTCGACTATGGCGAGGATATCTGCTTCGACCCTTACAGCAACCTGGTAATTGCAGGTGGCACATTCAGCTCCAATGGTATATCTAGCCCGCTGGCTTACCAAACTGCTATTGGCGGCAACTACGATGCCTTTGTAGCTAAGCTGCTGCCCAGCGGCCAAAGGCTGTGGGGTACCTATTTTGGCAACCTTCTTTACGATTATGCTTTCGGCGTAGCTTGCGACAATGCCGGCCAGGTAATCATAGGTGGGCACACTACGAGCACTACCGGCATTGCAACAACAGGTGTCGCTCAGACGGCCTATGCCGGCGGCGTATACGATGGCTTTACTACACGCTTCCGGGTAGATACATTTGTAACTATCGATCAGCCTTATGTAGACACGATACTGTGTGCAGGCGGCACCTTCACGCTGCCCTATTCAGTCAATCTCAATTTCAGGGCAAGCAATAATTTCATAGCCCAGTTGTCCAACTCAGCGGGCAGCTTTGCCGCGCCCATAGCTATTGGCTCTGTAACAGCTAACACTTCAGGCACCATCATGGTTACTATTCCTGCTGGCACTCCTGCCGGCTCTGGCTACAGAATACGCATTGTATCTACAGCACCGGCTGTAGCTTCGCCCGATAATTTTATCAATATACAGGTGGTAACATCACTGCCGGCAGCTACAGCCACTGCTAATTCACCCGTTTGCGTAGGCAGCACGCTCAACCTCGCCGCTACCGCACCTTACGCCATTAGCAGCTACAGCTGGACAGGCCCTTCCGGCTTCACCTCGGCCGCAGCAAATCCGTCTATCACTCCGGTAGCGCTCACAGATGCCGGCACCTATACGGTTGTTACTTCCCATATCGGTTGTCTGTCTACCACCTCTACTGTCGATGTTACCGTGAATTCATTTATTCCGCCTACACCAACGGTCACAGCAACTAACCCGGCATGCTTAGGTAGCACCATCAACTTTACTGCTGTCAGCGGCCTGGGCTCAAGCGTGGTCACCTACGGCTGGACCGGCCCATCGGGCTTCACCTCTACCATGCAGAACCCATCAATACCATCTGCAGGCTTCGGCAATACCGGCTACTACTACATCACCGATACTTTTGGTGGTTGTGCATCGGCCAGGGATTCTATACTGGTAACAGTGCTCAATACTATCTCGGTTGCAGTGTCTATAGCCGTGAGCCCTAATGACACCGTATGCGAAGGCACAATGGTAACATTCACTGCCACCCCTATAAATGGCGGCACCACCCCTATCTACCAGTGGCTGAGCAATGGCCTGCCGGTTATCGGCGCCATATCCAATACATGGTCTTCCTCCACATTATCTGATGGGGAGATGATCAGTGTAAGGCTCAATAGCAGCGCTACCTGCCCATTGCCCGCCGTTGCCATGAGCAACACCATCAAAATGAATGTGATCAACAATGCGCCTATCGTATACATCATTGCCACGCCGGGCACATCAGTTCCATCGGGCACTGATGTAACGTTCAACTCCATAGTATACAATGGTGGTGTAGGCGCTATGTATCAGTGGCAGAAAAACGGCGTAAATATCCCCGGAGCCACCAACGCTACATACACACTTATGAACGTCATCGGCAGCGACGCTATAAAGCTCAATGTTACAAGCACTATGGGTTGCGCCGTGCCTGCCTCTGTTGCCAGCAATACGTTGATTGTGCATACAAATGTGGGTATCGCACAAACGCAGAATATACTGGATAACATCTCCCTGTTCCCTAACCCTAACAGCGGCGACTTCTCAGTTAAAGGCGATGTTCCCGATGCCTCCGCTGCTACTGTGCAGGTAGAAGTGCTTAACACCATTGGCCAGGTTGTTTACACCGCAAACAGCACATTGGTAAACAACAGCATAGACGAGCAGGTAACGCTCCGCCAGGTACCCGCAGGTTTATACCTGCTGCGCGTCACCAGCGACGGCCTCACCCGTATCATACGATTCACTGTTTCGAAATAAATAAAGCTTACAAAATGTATAAACCCCGGATCGCTCCGGGGTTTACTTTTTTGATCAGGAACCACATACCGGGCCGCAACTCACTTTCTTTCTCATTCGCACCACTCATCTATCGGCCGCCCGGCCTTTTACACTTTCTGCTTCAACACTCAAACTCATCAGGATCACCAACACTGATCAAAATATCTTCGCTCACGCTACACATGCTTGTAAACAAATAGTATGCCCGCAATGGCAGCGCCTGCAAACACACTCCGTCGTCCCTTTTTCCGCAACGCCATATTGCTGCTCATTTAGCAGTACTTCAGCTACCGCCTGCCATAATTACTCATATGTTACAATGGAACAATTTTTGAATATTCTGAGTTACAATCGTATTTATGCAAAGCTTTGGAGAATTGATACAATCTGAGACACCCGTACTGGTCGACTTCCACGCCACCTGGTGCGGCCCCTGCAAAATGATGTCGCCTATATTGCAGGAAGTAAAGAACGCTATGGGCAATAATGTCACCATCGTAAAGATCGATGTAGACCAAAACCCCGAGCTCTCCCAGCAGTTCGAGGTGCAGGGCGTACCCACCCTTATCGTCTTCAAAAAAGGAAAGATGGTATGGCGCGCATCAGGAGTGATACCCGCCAAGCAGTTGGAGCAGGTGATAGCGAGCGCATAAGCCCTTGTGATTCAGTAGTGATCAGAGGATATTTTCATAATTTCACCCTGTGAAACTATCTCTCCTCACCTTATTGCTGGCCTTCATTTCATTGCCCGCCTACTCCCAGGAAGAATATCAAAACTTCGGGCAGGCATATGCCTTCGAGCCTCGACAGCAAGTTTACGTATTCGACACCGCCACCATCCGGCTGAGTCCTGATCCTCGTGCAGAGCTCATGATCCGCGTTGCTCCCGGCAGGTCGCTTTTTGTTGTACAAACCGGCAAGATGCTTACCATAAACAATAAAAGCGCTCCGTGGGTACAGGTTACTTACCATTCTGGCGGTCCCGTGTTAAAAGGTTTCGTGTGGAGCGGACAACTATCGCCGAGGGCACTAAACGTTGACGATGTGCAATTTGTCTACGGTATGCGCTTTGGCAAAGATCCCGGAGACGAATCTGTTGTCACGGTCAGGGCATTGCGCAATGACTCCCTGATAGCTACCGTTTCCTTTAAAGCCGGGCATGAATCATCCCGGGGCGTGCACGAGGCTTCGGTCATGCCCTCAAAAGGCATGGAAGACTTAAAAAAAATCCTCCACTTCTACTACTCGGGCGAAGCCTGCGGCATACCCGTTTACGACCAATACATTGGCTGGGATGGCAGCAGGCTCACCTTATTCCCGGTACTATTATCAGCCTCAGAAGCAGGCATTTCGTACGTAGAGGAAAAATACATTTTCCCCGCAGACAAGGGAGGTAAATCTGGCCAAATAATAAAGCGCACCGAAACTGCTGAGTACGACGAAAACGACAAAATAACCAATAAAAAAGTGGCAACAACCCGCTACCGGTGGCACCCTGCAAAAGGCCTCATCAAATTATGAGCGTTAACGATTGAGAATTAGTACATTTAATGCTATATTGCGTAACTATTCTAAGTTTTATATGAAAAAAGGCATCGTTCTTGCTGCGGCATTCCTGGGGGTTACCTATGTGGTGTCGTGCACAAAACCCTCATGTGTCGCTCCCATTATTAAGACAATGAGCTTTTATATTCCGTCACAGCCGGCATCGGTAATACCCGATACTTCGGTCACCGTACTAAAAGCTACAAAAGGAAAAAATTTCACGCAGATAGCAGAGTCGTTCCCGAATATTCAATTGGACAGGGACAAGTCATTCGTGATCCCTTACAAGGGCGATGAAACTTACAACTTCGACTGGCAGGTGACTCTAAAGCCATCGGGCAAAACATACAAGATAACTATGCTCGAGCACGATGACAACAACCCGAACCGCACCAACTGCGTAAGCACCGTTACATACAGGCTGAATGATTCACTTGTAACCATGCAGGGAAGCCCATACTCAATGACGCCAACCGTAGAGCCGGAGATAAAGATCAGGTATCAGTAATAATTTTAGGAACTATAAAGAACATGGGAGGAAACTTTTTTGAGGGCCAGCGTTCGATCTTC
>JAZKFF010000016.1:0-118806 GCA_040386555.1 Bacteroidota bacterium
AAAGGTCAGTAACATAAGGTAAAAGAGCCATCTGGCGGGCCTTTTTTATCGCCTGCGCTACCTTGCGCTGGTATTTCAGGGAGTTCCCGGTAATACGGCGTGGCAGCATTTTGCCCTGCTCGTTCAGGAATTTTTTCAGGAATTCACCATCTTTATAATCGATGTACCTGATACCCATTTTCTTAAAACGGCAGTATTTCTTTGCACGTTTCTCAACGCGGGTAGACGTCAAAAATTTTATTTCGTTCTGTTTTGCCATTTTCGGGATTTTTAAGCGTTTTCTACAGTTGCTGTCTTGTTACGTTTACGTATATTGTATGCAACTGCATACTTGTCGAGGCGGGTTACCATATGACGCATGATGGTCTCATCACGGTTCATCTGGATCTCCAGCTTAGCGTTAGTGTCGCTTGGAGCCTGGTATTCCATCACAAAATAAAGACCTGTTGTCTTCTTGTCTATCGGGTAAGAAAGGGAGCGTAATCCCCATGCATCGTTTTGTACTATCTGGCCACCGTTGCCGGTTACCATGTCAGCGTACTTTTTCTGAGCAGTCTTGTAGTCATCCTCCGCCAATACGGGAGTAAAGATGACCATCAGCTCGTAATTCTGAAGGTTCTCTGTTGCCATAAAAAAATTTTAAAAGTTAATCCAATTTTCCGGCGGGAACATCGGATGCCTCTTAAGTCAAAATTCAAAAGTCAAAAGGTAAACCCTCTTTCATTTGCATTCCGCCAGCTGAGGTAGCCGGAAAATTTGGGATTGCAAAAGTAGATAAGAAATTTGGCTCGTCCAAAAAAAATATTGCGATAAAAAATCATCTTAGTTTCCTGTTGATAAAATTAAATCTGCATTTAAGCGTTGTATTGGTAATGGCATTAGTTTTATACCATAATTAACGATAAGTTGATTTTAGAAATATTTTTAGAAGAACAGTCGTTATTCGTTGATTATTAATAGATTAGCAAATTGTTTAGCGCTATGAAACCTGGTAATACTAAAAGTAACCTCGAACCCGCAAAAGGGAATGTGCTCGTAAACCTCGTGCGGAAGATCGCCGGCAAGATATCCGGCCTTTTTGAGCCAGAGGAAGTGGAAGTTACCTTCAAGGTAGAAGGAAAGAATGTAACTTATACTTATACGAAAGTAGCTCACAAGCAGGTAGCATGACCTGCTACGTACCCTAATGTCAGCCGGGGTACTGCCCGACTTTATAATGTTGTCTCCGCTACTCCTGCCCATTTCCCGCAATAAACAATTACTTTTGACGTTTACATTATTAAAATGCAGCCACTGGCGTGGCTTTTTTGTTTAGAGCAGCAATGCGCACATTATTCTCCATATTTATTCTTACAGTTTGCACTATTTCCCGGTTGGCAGGGCAAACTTATTTTACGTCTACCGAAACAGGTGTATTGTTCGGGGCTTCCCAGTATTTTGGCGATCTCAATGACAACTATGGCTTTAAAAGCGTTAGCCCCTCAGTGGGCATATATGCTCGCAAGCACCTGAGCCAGTATATCTCAGTAAAGCTATCAGGCATATTTACCCACGTAGGCTACAGCGATAAGGACAACCGAAGCGAATACCAGCGCCAGCGCAATCTCGATTTTGAAAGTAATATTTACGAGGTAGGCGTGCAGGCCGAGTTCAATTTCTTCAGGTATGTGACCGGCGACCCCTATTACCGCTTCACACCATACCTCACCGGCGGCATAGGCGCATTCTACTACGATCCATATACTAATTATCAAGGCACGAAATACCACCTTCGCCCGCTTGGCACCGAAGGGCAGAATACCCCTGCCTTTAAAGACCGCAAATATGGCTCTGTAAGCGCATGCTTCCCTATTGGCGTGGGTGTAAAGTTTTGGTTGAAGGGCGGAATAAACCTTACCGCAGAGATAGCAGACCGCCTTACCACTACCGACTATCTTGATGATGTGAGCACTACGTATGCGGGTGCCGCAAATTTCCCATCAACCGGCCAGGCCTACCTAATACAAGACAGGTCTACTGAAATAAATACTACCGCTACACCCCTTGGTCGCGCCGGTAAGCAGCGGGGCAATACCAGCAGCCTCGATCAATACATTGTAGCCCAGGTAAGTATCTCCTGGCACTTTAAGACCTACCACTGCCCATCGGCGCTTAGCGATGAGATGATAAGGGTGAGGTAAAAGCACTATGCTGCTTCTTCACGACAGTTGGAAATAGTGTATTCCAATTCGTGCTGGATATACAAATGCAAACCAAAAATTTTTGGTATTCTCACCTGCAAAAGCAAGTCTATTTTATGGCCACGCATCTTTCTCCTTTTCTCCGGGTCATGTTTGAAACCATATGGGTCTGAAACAAAAACTAATTTAATTCTATCAATATTATGGGCTTCGTTATGGAAGTAATTTCCAAACCTTTCAGACATAAAATCCTCAATGCAATTCACAAACTTCTCTTCAATTTCCTTTACTGTAAATCCACCTGGCCCTTCGATGTCTCTCAGCTCTACAATATGAAGGACATACCGGTCTTCGCCGCAACGCTGAATTATCAGGCAGTCAGGCGACTTTGGTCTGTCATTGTTATGAATTGTTGCATTGTAGTAGCTGTCCACTTTTATGATCAACAAGTCTTCAGGCGATACAGTGTCTGCAATTCCGACATACAGCGTATTTTCTCTACACTCAAATCCGATAAAAGGGCCGACGTTCCTATCATTTCGCAACTGCTCAATTAGCATTTTTTGGCAGCATTGTTTAAGCGTTCGTAAATCTCTATCCGCTCCTCGTAAAGCATCTCAGCAGTATCGGCAAAATTCTTATCATTCATCCCATCCTCTTCCGCTTTCATAGAGAGCATGTCTGCCACGCTTCCTGCTTCGGTAGGCCGCATCAAGTAAGAAGCTACTTTATTATGGTCCATTTTGTTATCCAATATAAGATTGCTCAGCTTGTTGAACATGTAGTTACTGTGGCTGGTCATAACTATCTGGAGCCGTTTACCTGAGAGTGCGGCAAACTGCTCCATTAACTTGACTTGAACCTCGGGATGCAGATGTGCTTCAGGCTCCTCGATGAAAAGAATATTATCGTTACCTTCTCTTAAGATATACTTAAGGTAACCTACAATAGGGCTAATTTCCGAAACCATTGAAGAAGTAAATGACAGCTCAAAATCCCTCTCCACACCAAATTGTCTATAGTAAAGCTTCTTAGTGCTTTCATTAAAAAGGACTTCGCCATTTAAGATGTTCTTTTCTATATCACTTGCCTCATAATGATGCGGAGAATTCGATAATGAGCTGATGTTTGAGAGACTTAAAAAATAGTCAGAGACTGGCTCGGAAATATTAGGCAGTTCAATTTTAGACGTAAGAAAATTTCTGCTTTTTGACAACTCTGCTAAGAGCGCACTAAATGTGTTTAATGCTTGATATAAACCCGAGCGGGAGGATGGTAGAAAATGAATACTATTTGAGTACCTATTCATTTCCTTAAGACTACTGGACAATAGGCTGTCAATAGTTGCTGATAGTTTGAGGATATCTTGTTCGCTAAAATTCACTAATGAAAGTGACGAGTATTGCTTTAATCCCTGTTTAACACTGAATTGTGTCTGTATTTTAATTGCACTTATCAACTTCTCCCCGGCTGTACTTTTGATATACAGCTGAAAATCAGCAAAATCTAAAATAATGGAAAATGCTTCGCTTGCAGAATGGCAATTTCTCAACTGGTCAATCCCCGGAAAAGAACTTTTAAGTGATTTTTCTAGTTCACGGGTAAATTCACTGAAAAGCAAGGTGGCCACCTCACGCTGTATAATCTCTATAAAATCAATGTTATTTTCAGGACTGTTTTGTTGGTAAACCTGAGAGTCTTTCTCTAAGCGCTTGATAGCCTGTTCAGAAAATTCTGGGTATATATGGTAGAACTGGTAAAATTGTGAGTCTTCGATTTTCGCTAGATTCTTGAGCACTAAGTATATTACGCTTATAGCATACGACTTGCCCACACTATTCTTCCCAAATATCACATGCAGATCCTTTTCAAGATCGAACTCAAAATGTGATATCGGACCAAAGTCTTTTAAAGTGATTTTCATGGAATTGCCTTTACGCTCAAATTGAGTATTAATACTCAATTTGATTACTTTTTAAAAGATAAAGTTAACCACTTTTATCAGTTACGCCCACCATCCAGGCTACACCCCTACAACTCCATTATCCCATTCACCCATTCATCGTCAAATCGCACATTGTACTTTCTGTAGAAATTTAGCGCAGGCTCGTTCCAGTTGAGCACCTGCCACACTATGCCACTCAGCTTTCTTTCTTTAGCTTCTGTTACCAGCGCATCCATCAGCAGCGCACCTATTCCCCGTCCACGCGCCTCCTCTGTTACCAGTATATCTTCAAGATACATACGCTGCCCCTTCCATGTAGAGTATCGTATATAGTACAGTGCAAACGCTTTCACCACACCATCTTCCTCGGCTACAAAGGCCCACCACACCGGGTTTAGGCCAAATCCGCTTTCTATGAAATGTTCCATGGACACTGTTACTTCGTGCGGTGCGCGCTCATATACGGCCAGCTCGTGTACCAGTTCCAGCATGCGCGGGCAATCTTCAGGCCGGGCTTTTCTTATCGTTATTTGCATCTCAGATATAATGGGTGTATCTCTTTTAATAGGCATAACTTTGGGCAGGGCATAGATTTTGAATGCATTGGCATAAGCCTTTTTTAACTTTTTGCATTACAATAAAGCGTAAGCTCCTGAGTTAATTTAGAAAGCGAAGATAGCAGTTATATAATTTCGTAAAACACACATTCTTAAACACACTACACCATTTATGAATACACAAGGAGAAATACTCTGGGTAGACGACGAGATCGACTCCCTGAAATCTCAGATTCTCTTCCTCAAAAACAAAGGCTATGAAGTAACAGCGCTGAGCAACGGCTACGATGCCCTGGAGCTGCTGAAAGAAAAAACTGTGGACGTAGTGCTGCTCGATGAGAGTATGCCCGGCCTCACCGGCCTGGAGACCCTCACCAAGATAAAGGACATGAAGCCCGGACTACCCGTGGTAATGATCACTAAGAACGAGGCAGAAAATATAATGGATGATGCGCTGGGCTCGCAGATCAGCGATTACCTCATAAAGCCGGTAAACCCTAACCAGGTGCTGCTTTCCCTGAAAAAAATAATGGACAGCAAGCGCCTCGTATCCGAGAGGACAACTGTTGCTTACCAGCAGGATTTCCGCAACCTGTTTATGGCGCTCAGCTCTAACCCCAACCACGAAGAATGGAAAGAGCTGTACAAAAGACTTGTATTCTGGGAACTGCAGATGGGCAAGAGCGACAGCGAAGAAATGATGGAGGTACTGCAGACACAAAAAGCAGAAGCCAACACCGACTTCTTCAAATATATATCAAAGAACTACGCCAACTGGATAAAGGACGACAAGACCGGCCCACTTATGTCGCACAAGCTGTTCGAGAAAAAGATAGCGCCGCACATAGGTAAAGACAAGCCCACCTTCCTGGTAGTGATAGATAATCTCCGCTACGATCACTGGAAAGCATTTGAGCCTATCATCAGCGAAGTATTCCGCATCAACGAGGAAGATATGTTTTACAGCATACTTCCTACCGCCACGCAGTACTGCCGCAACGCCATATTCGCCGGTATGCTGCCCATAGATATCGCCACACACTTTCCACTCGAGTGGAAGAATGATGATGAGGATGGCGGCAAGAACCTCTACGAAGAGTACTTCCTGGAGAACCAGCTGAAGCACCTGAAAATGGATAAGCTGAAGTGGCAGTACATAAAGATCACCAACAACGACGATGCTAAGACAATGGAAGACAACATACACAACTGTCTGTCCAATGAGCTTACCGTTATCGTATACAACTTCGTGGATATGCTATCCCACGCGCGCACAGAGATGGAAGTGCTGAAGGAGCTGGCTGGCGATGAAGTATCGTACCGCTCACTCGCAGTAAGCTGGTTCGAGCACTCACCACTGTTCCGCGCGCTGCGCAAAGTAGCAGAGAAAGGCATACAGGTCATCATCACCACCGACCACGGCAGTACCCGAGTGAAGACGCCTAGCAAGTGCGTAGGTGACCGCGCCACCACTACTAACCTGCGTTATAAGCACGGCCGCAACCTGCAATACGAAGAGCGCGATGTCCTCGCCTTCCGCGACCCCAAGTTCGCCGGACTGCCAAGGCCCAACGTTAGCTCCACATTCATCTTTGGCAAAGAAGACGTTTTCCTTTGCTACCCCAACAATTACAACCACTTTGTAAACTACTATAAGAACACCTTCCAGCACGGTGGCATATCCCTTGAGGAGATGCTCGTGCCGATAATAAGAATGGAGAGTAAGTAGTGTGTTAGATATTTCCCGAATGCCCCATATCCTTAGGTGTGGGGCATTTTTAGTTTTTACTGCTTTAGCACTTTTCCAGCCACAACATTATTCACTCTCACAAAATAAAGCCCCGCGGTCCAGTCAGCGGCATTTACGCGAACAGACTTTGCATCAGGAGTTCCTGAATGCACCACTCTACCAATAACATCAGTTATCACAACCTGCTCAATATCTTCTGCAGATGTAATGGTGAGCTCATCACGTACCGGATTAGGTCGGTACTCAATTCGGTGCTTAGTCTGGTCTGTACCAGTGATCTCCGTAGCAACGTAGGTGCCACAAGAATTACCAGATAGCTTTGTGTATATCATTTCCCCTTCCCAGCCATTGTATGATTCGTCATTGGCATACGAATACACCGCTCCGATGCCAAGCTTGTAGTTCTTTATGTTCTTCAAAATGCTGATCCCATGAGGGATGCCATTTCTAATGATCCTGTAAAGCGGGGAGTTCGTGCAAAAAGATGTGTCATCAGGGTAATAGAAAATATAACGCATAGCAACTCCAAACTCCGGTAAAAAGCCGGGAGAGACAATTGGAAAAGTCGTACTATTTGTACTGTACACGCCCGAGCCTGTCAATGCCGGACAACCGCCTGGGAATACGAGATGATCTGTACAGGAAAACGAATTTCCGTTGAGGGTATATACAGTTATAGACCCCGACAAAACTTTACTGGCTACCGTGTTTAGAACATAGAATGTGCTGGTCGGGCCAAAGGGACTGGATTTAGTTATTCTACTCTCCAACATATCGGTCTCATTCCAGCTATGCAATTGGTCCTGGCTTGGAATAATAAAATCAATCATCTTGAACGTTGCATCCTCAATTGCGGGAGCAGCACCTCCAGATTCGTTTATGCTCATGTGATCTCTCGTAGCCCTATCCATATAATAATCCAATCCCTCCCTATACACTGAGTCAGGCTTATGATACGGGAACATATACAGGTCACACACCTGCACAAACCCATGCTCCTTACTTAGTACTATCTCCAAACCATTCATCGGATCTGTCGTAAGCGGCCCTGAGCTATTGTACGCAGATACAGTTATCCGCTTTACCGAATCCACAGCTGCAAGCACAGACATAGTATCTTTTGCTGTTACTGCTGCACGGTAATAGACAGCACCTGCATCACTATAGAACACCCAGCTATCACCAACATTTGCCTGCGTCTTCAGCAACACCGTATCGCCCCAATAATTATCAAACAAAAAGGTTCCGTCATTCAGCTTCACTACCTTCTTTCCCACCCAGCTGCCGCCGTTTGTATCTAGCGTCAGCGGGTGCCCTGCATACTCCCCTCTCGGCGTACGAAACGGATAATAGATCACCGAGTCCGCAAACGTCCGTACCGAATCAATTCGTATCGCCCTCAGGTAGCCATTAGCATTAATGTAGTAGGGCTGCACACCGCTCTGCAGGCACTCATAATTTTGAGCAGTTGCCCCCGATGCAGCTAAAATTAAGATGAGTAGAAATAGGTTTCTCACGGGCTTATATTATAGTTAAAGATAATGATATTTATCCCAAAAAAGCTAACTTTGCACAAAAGTTACGGTATGAACATTGGGGCAATGAGGCAGGAGCTGCATAACTGCATAGACATGATGGATGAAGCAAAAATTCAGGCACTTTATACGCTGCTGGGTACAGAACGTAATTACGCTTACACTCAAGATGAAATAAACATGCTTAACGAGCGTGCCGAGAAATATTTAACTGGTGACGCTAAAACTTATACTGTAGAGGAAGCGCATGCGCTTATCAGGGCCCAAATAAAAAAGTAAATGGCTTATAACCTGCGAATTTCTCCTGAAGCTTTTCAGGAAGCAACCGATGCGGTAAATTATTATGAAAGTATTCGTCCCGGCCTCGGCGCAGAGTTGCTGTTAATACTTGAGAAATGGTATATACAGATCGCGCAAAGTCCTTTTTACAATAGCTTCGTTGGAACATCAGCAAAATTTAGAGATGTAAAAATTGAACGCTTCCCATACGTTATTGTTTATGCTGTAAAAGATCAAACTGTTACCATATTGTCAGTCAGAAACACCCACAGGAAACCCTATTTGCATTGACGTAAATCCGAAAATACCACCACCTTCCTCTTTTCCACCTTACTTTTGCCTCAATGCAAATCTTTCGCGATCCCGCATACAAGAAGGTGATCATCATCGGCCTGGCCATACAGGTCATTGCTGCATGGTTCTGCACCGGCTACCACTACCCCGATGAGCAATTCCAGGTCTACGAGTTCGCTAATTACAAGCTCGGCAAGTCGCCCTTTTCTGATCTCGCATGGGAATACAAAGCGCAGATACGCTCAGGTATACAGCCATTCATAGCCTACGGCCTGTGCAAGGCCACTCTGGCCATACATGCTTTCAACCCCTTCGCCATTACCTTCATCATGCGGCTGCTCATGGGCATCTTTACCTGGTGGGTCACCGTCCGTTTGCTGCAGCAGTTGCTGCCTGAGTTTATTACAGAGCGGGGCAAAAAGCTGTTCGTGCTATCTGCAATGCTACTCTGGTTCATACCCTACATTGGCGTGCGCTTCTCAGCCGAGAATTTCGCCGGCCTGCTATTCCTGCTCTCCATATCACTGATAGTCGATGCGCAAAAGCTCGTTATCAGCAAGCGTGTAGCCCTTCACGCCATTGCAGGCTTTTTGTTTGGCATTGCACTATACGTCCGCCTGCAGATGGGATTTGCCTTCATCGGCCTCGGCATCTGGCTGCTCTTCCTCGACAAAACAAAGTGGTTCGACTATGGCGGGCTCATAATTGCCGGCATTGCCGCCATCGGTGTCTCCATAGCCATCGATCGCTGGTTTTACGGCATATGGGTGTTCACTCCCTACAACTACTTTTACACACAGATAGTGCAAAACATCGCAGCTAAGTGGGGCGTGGAGCCATGGTGGTACTACTTCATTCTCGTGTTCAATTCAGCAGCACCTCCTATCAGCATCGCATTGATCGTGCTGTTCTTTTTCGGACTTCGGCACAAGACGCTGCACGTCCTCACGCTGTGTTGCATCACCTTCCTCGTCGGGCACTTTATCATCGGCCACAAAGAGTTGCGCTTCCTGTTCCCCATGACGCTCCCCTTCATCTTCCTCGCATGCATAGGCGCCGATAGGTTAATGCACCGCTACCCTAACCCTCGCCTGTACAAAGTCACCTTCATCATCCTGGCAGTAATTAACTGTGCGCTACTGACATTCCGCTCCCTCACTCCCGCCCAGGAAGTGGTGCAGTATTTCAAATACGTTTACAATCACGCAGATCAGCCAACTACCGTAGTAGGCCTCGGCCGTTCTCCCTACGATCTCGATGGCCTCACCTCACACTTCTTTCGCCCCCCGGGCTTGCACATTGCCGTAATACAAAATATACAAGCGTTTGACAGCGTGGCTCGTAGCGAACCCGGCCGGCAAATATTCTTCATTGATCAATACACGCAGAACAGCAAAAGTATACCGGGCTACCAACTTGAACCGGTCTACAGCATCTTCCCCGATTTCGTGCTGCACAACAATTTCAACAACTGGCAGGAGCGCTCGCGCATATGGGCCATATACCGCGTATCGCCTACTACTGCTATGCAACAGTAGAATATAAGTATCTTTATCCCCTTAAAAAATTACAGTGGCACAATACTGCTGTATCAAATTACTATGGGGGTTTTCAAATTCGGGGGTGCATCAATAGCTGATGCAGGCAGGATGGCAGCCTTATTGCCTATCATTAGCGATGAGCGCGGCCCGTTGCTGCTGGTACTATCAGCATTAGGCAAAACGACCAATGCACTTGAAGCGATCGTAAATGCAGCGTGTAAAGACGACACGCAAGCAGCGCTTGACCTTGCTAAAGAACTGGAACAAAAACACTTGCAGCAGGCCAGGGAGCTGCTAGATGATACCCACTACGAGAAAGCTGCCGAAGGACTGAAACCATATTTCGGTGAGCTGGAGCTGGCCATAAAAAATGCCGACAGCCGGTTTTACGATCGCTCTTACGACCAGGTAGTATCTATGGGCGAGATATTCTCTTCGCTTATCTTTTCTTATTACCTCGCCCAAAACAATAAACCCTGCGAGTGGATAGATATACGCCATGTAGTGCGCACTGACGAAACATATCGCGATGCCGTAGTAGATTGGAAGCAGACACAACAACAGGCCGGGATAACAATAGGCCGCAAACTCGCCGAAGGCAAAATAGTAGTAACACAGGGCTTCATCGGCTCGACTGAGGAAGGCCACTCCGTGACCCTGGGTCGCGAGGGCAGCGACTACACCGCCGCTATACTCGCCGCCATGCTGGGCCTGGAGTCTGTTACCATTTGGAAAGACGTCAACGGCCTGCAAAACGCCGACCCCAAGCTCTTTCCCGATACCGTAAAAATTGAAGCCATCACCTTCTCCGAAGTGATAGAAATGGCTTTCTACGGTGCCCAGATCATCCACCCCAAAACCATAAAGCCACTACAGAACGCCAACATACCGCTGTATGTAAAATGCTTCTTCGACAAAAGCCTTGAAGGCTCCGTGATAAAGAACGATGTAGGCAATACGCCCTACCCTCCGCTCATTGTACTCAAAGACAATCAGCTGCTCATACAGGCCACCACCCGCGACTTCTCTTTCATAACAGAAGACAACCTCAGCAACCTATACAGCATCTTCTACAACCTCAGGATCAAGATCAACCTGATACAGAATGCAGCCATTAGCTTCGTTGCCTGCATCGACAACCGTGCAGATAAAGTTGCCGCGCTGGTACATGCGCTCAACAAAGACTACAAAGTAGCGGTAAACGAAAATGTGAAAATCCTCACCATACGACACTACACCCCCGAAATAGTGTTTGACCTCACCAAAGGCAAGCAGATACTCCTACGCCAGGAAACAAGGAAAACCTTGCAGGTGATCATGAAATAGTGGTCATCACTTGCTCCTGCGTCCTCCCGGATTTGCCAACTTTCTAAAAAGTTGGCAAATCTCTACGCCACACCGGTCTCCACAACAACCAATCACACTATTCCCGCAAACATCCAGTTCCCCATCAACTTTTCAACCCCTTAATACCCTTCAACTTTTTAACCCTTTAACCTTTTTACCCATTAACCCATTTACCCATTAACCCACATCACCCCTTCACCGCCTTCACAAAATTCGGGTTGATCTCATTGTAGCCATATTTTATGGCAGCATCCAGGTCTTGCCTGGCCTGCGGTATGTTGCCCATTTTATGGTAGCATATAGCCCGCCAGTAATACACCTCACCCAGCTCAGGCTGCAGGTTCATAGCACGCTGGTAATCTGCCAGCGCATCATTATATCGCTCCATACGAAACAGTTTGCGTGCGCGATTCAGGTATGGCGCATACATATCCGGGTTCTGGGCTATAGCTGTACCGTATTCTTTCAGCGATAGCTCGCTCAGGTCTTTTCTGCGCACGGGGTCTTGCTCCTGGCCGCTCATCATGTCGTAGTAGTTGCCAAAGTTGCTGTGGGCCTCGGGGAAGTAGTCCTTACTTGCCGTTGCCGACTGGAAGCATATACGCGCCGAGTCGAAATTTTGAGTGATGCTATACACTATTGCCAGCCCCAGGTAAGCGTTGGCAGTACCCTCTTTATCATTCAGCTTTATAGCCCGGTAATAATACTCCTTAGCCATCGGGAAGTTGCCCGATGCCCTGTATAGCTCACCAAGCGACACCATAGGGTTCGCGAAATCACTCTTGATCTCTATAGCCCTGTTAAGCAGGTAAAACGCCGAATCATAGTACACCTTTTTCGCCTGTGGGTTTACACTTTCGTTAAACATATTGAAGTAGTTGAAGCCAAGGTTGTTAAACGCATTCGATGCCTTGGGCTGCTTTTCTATTTCATCGCGCCACAGGCTGGTAGTATCATACCACACGCGGCAGCGGATATCGCTTTGCCAGCCCAGCAGTCCCAGGCAGGCTATAGTAGCTGCTGCTACAGGCATTTTGTATTTCTGGTATTGCCCCGGCTCAAAGCATTGCGACACCAGCCAGCCAGCTATGAAGAATAGCCCCAGGTAAGGGATATACGAATACCTATCCGCTATTATAGCGCCACCCACAGGTATAAATTGCAGCAGCAGTGCTATGTTCACAAGAAAGAAGCCTAGACCAAACAGAATATACTTGTTCTTCCGCGCAAACCGCCATACCAGGAAGGCAAGCACAATGACCAATGCCGGGAACAGGAAGTACCGCACATGTATCATACTCCCATCCTTCTCAGGGTAGGGATAAAAGTTGCTGAGCCCTGCCGGCACCACGGCCTTCCACAGGTAAGTAATGAGTGCGTAGCCGCCCAGTGCTATCCGCTCTACAAAGTTGTAGGCATTGTTCTCCGTAGCCAGTGCACCAAAGTCTTTCTGATCTTGCAGCGACCTGATACCAAAGCCCACGGCAATAGCGAAGAGGGGCAGTTTTTCAAGGAGTATAGCGATATTGAATTGGCGCCTCGGGGCAAATGCCACATCATTTGCCGGCAGCTCCCTGCTTTTCCATAGCCGCCCTTCAAAATAATCTATCAGCAGCAGTGTCACCGGCAGTATTACCGCCACAGGCTTGCCCAGTAGCGACAGCACGAACAGTGCAAGCACACCCGCATAATACAGCCACTTGCGGCTTCCCGCTGCCCGCGCATAGTACACATGTGCTATGCATGCCGCTACATAAAACGCCCCATATACCACGTCCTTCCGCCCCGCCAGCCATGCTACCGACTCCATATGCATGGGGTGCAGGCCAAACAATAGTGATGCTACGATAGCCGCCACTGGCCGCCTCAGCAGCAACAACACCAGCCAGTATACCAGCAGTGTAGTGGCTATATGAAACAGCAGGCTGGTACGGTGATACAGCATTGGGTCAAGCCGCGCATAGCTATAGTCTATGGCATAGGTAAGTATGGTCAGCGGGTGATAGTTGCCCATTACCGAGGTAGAGAAAATGTTATTCAGGCCCTCGCCAGACAAGTCTTTGATCAGCGGATTATCGCGTATGTATCCGGGGTCGTCCCAGTTGGTCAGCTGGTTATCGAGACACGCACCCAGGAACAGCCATGTCACTAGCGCTATGCCCGCCAGCACCGCTGCATGTACCCAAGGTTTTGTAAACGGGTCGGCCTTTATTTGCGCCGTTGGCTTTATCGCCGGCTTCACAGCCGCTTGCTGTGGCTGCACACCGGCTCTCTTATTGATGTTCTTTGCCATGCAGCATAAATATAATCAAAGAATGGTGAGAAGGTAATATGGATGATTGGCGGTTAAAAGTAGAATGTCTTTAAACTAGGGATCCTTGTGTAACTACAATGTTGGGCACTCATTTATAAGTGCCCTATAAACAGGTATCCCACACCTCAAAGGTGTGGGATACCTACGCTATAATATTTATCTCCCTATTTGAAAAACGTCCGTTTCGCACTTTGGGCTTTTGACTTTTCCCACTTAACTTACTAATACTGGAACACCTCGTATTGCAGATCGTAGGTACTCCAGAATTTATTCAGGTACTGGTCTGTAGTAGTAGTGATCATTTGGGTGATCTTGCTGTAAGAGTCTATAGTATACACAATATCCATTGTACCCTTCGCACCAAATATCTGCTTCACCAGGTGCCCGTTACGATAGATGTTGGTGCCAAACTGTGTGAACGACTCCAGCTGCAGGTAGTCGCCCGGCCTTTGCGCCATGGTGGTATAAAATGCGTACGACTCATTATAGAAAATAGAGCCGAGGTAGCCGAGACTGCCTATATACCCTACAGTATCAAAGCTGTCGCGCGAATTTTCTACTATTGCATAAAGCGAACCCTGGTTGTAATTACCTGAGATGATGTCGTCCCAACCCGGTGCATTACGCGTGGTAGCGGCGCCTAAGGTATACGTCGCTGAAGTAGTAACGTCATCCGTAGCATGATAGTTAGCATATACAATTGAATCGTTGCGCAACATTGCCGGGTCTGGGTTATACCGGCCAAGGCTATCCTTAAAATAGTGCGCTGTCAGCTTGTTCTCGTAAGTATGTTTCAGCCAGTCGCCGTTTACAGATGTGTAAGTAGTAGACGGGCCTTCTATTGAAGACCTTTTGTTGCGATATGTAGTATCGGCATTGTAGGCCGACTTCTGTGTGCGCGCCAGCAGCTGGCCAAAGTATTCATAGCTCGTCTTCTCGCGCGACTTGTAGAGGCCCTTGGTATAGGCATACGTTACCAGCTTCGCCGCGTTCATTACAAACGTATCTACCTTTACAAGCCCATTGGTCCGCAGGTCTTTGTATGTTTTTATTACAGTGTCCTTGTTCTTGGTGTAAGTAAAGTAGATATCCATGCTCCGGTTAGCCCTTGCAGTATCGTTTGTTGTATAAACGATGCGCACCACCAGGTTATCCTTGTCGTAATAAAACCGGTAATTGTCTACGATTGTGCGGTTCACTATCGGGAAGGGAAGGCCCACCTGGTTATTAGTGGTCTTGGTATAGCTCAGCACCCGGTAGTTGGTAGGGATGGGGTTATTGGAGTGCAGCACTTTTTTGCAGCCCGATACCATTAGCAGTAGCGGGAGCATGCCACACATAAAATATAATAAAATCTTTTTCATACCGCGCTCAAAAATGTTAGAACTCAAAAATAGTAAAACATATCAATACTCAAACAATGCAAAGCATTATTATATTACGCATTCGGGCCACTTTCAGGCATAGAATTGTAAAACTTCGGTGCCGGAATATCAGTACCTCCCGTTTAGTGCTATTGCCAGGTCTATCAGTAATCTGGCAACCCCGTCTATATTAGTCAGCATTATCTCCACTGCCGTATCATAGATATCATGGTAGTGCCCCTTACCGCCATTAGAATACATAAATATTGCAGGCACCCCTGCTTCCGAAAAAAGGTAGTGGTCGCTGTTAGCCGCCTTTCCCCTGCTTTTAATGGCCGGTATAAAAGTATGCACATCATTTATCTTATTCAGCAGGCCAAATTCCTTTGGGTATTCCGTTGCATTCACCACCGTTACGCCATCGGTGGCATCACCCATTATATCTACATTGGTCAGAAACTTGATCTTGCTGAGCGGCACCAGCGGATGCGCCACGAAAAAAGCCGACCCCATTAGCCCCGCTTCCTCCCCGCTAAAGGCTATAAACAACATAGAATACCGTTGCGGGTGCGCAGCAAAATAGCGCGCCAGGTACAGCAGCATAGCCGTGCCGCTGGCATTGTCGCTCGCCCCCGGAAATATAGCGTCTTCCCCCATCATACCCAGGTGGTCATAGTGCGCACTAAATACGATGTACGAATCGCGCACAGTGCCCGGCACCATACCCACTATATTGTCGCTGCGGTTCCTTTCATTTAGTTTAGCTTTCACGTCCACTGTTGCCGACTTCAGTGTAGCTGGCAGTGCATCGCTGTTCACATAAAACACCGTCGCGGCTATCTGCTCCTTAGCCACAGTCCACGTTAGCTTTTTAGGCTCCGGTATTATATAGCAGCCCGCAGGCAGCATTGCTGCAAATGCCCGCTTCCGTATCTTCAGCACCTGGCACAGGCTATCCACACCCTCCAGCACATATACATGCCGGTCGTCAAAGTCTACCCTTACCTGCTGCCACCCCGCGCTGTCCTTTATGCGCGACAAGTCACGGCGCTCTGCCTTCAGGTTTTTATGCGCAAACGACACACTACCCGCATCTATCAAAAAATCCTTTCCCGCCACCAGCTCCCTATCATTCAGCTCCAGGTACATGCTCCCCGGGAACGTATTGACCGGGAATGCATAAGGCTGCACATACGAGTCCATACCCGGCAACCGCTTCAACCCAAACTCTGTAAACTTCCGCTGCAGCAATGCCGACGCCAGCTCCTCACCGTCCTGCACATACCCCCGCCCATGCATAGCCGGCGAGGCAAACATACCGATGTGCGCCTTGAGAAAATCTTTCTCGGTGATGATGGATTGGGCTGAGGTAAAGAAGGGCAGTAGCAGGCAACAATATAACATCATCGCAAACGCGCCCCGCAGGTACTTTTCCCTTTCTTCTTCAACAAGGCGAAGCCGTTGCTCAGAAGTTAGTTGCGGCCGTGTTTTTTTCATAAGGTCAAGTTACGGATTAATCTTGTTAGGCTACTCAGCACACCATTTTGCCAAGCACAAGATTTGGCAACTTTTCAAAAAGTTGCCAAAGCTCTCTCTCCCCTGCCACACCCCGAAACAGCACACCCTTTGCGGCACTATAAAGCACACCAGCTTTGCGCCTCAGCGCCTTTGCGGTAAAAATCACTCGGACTACCAATAAAAACCTGGGAGCAACAGTTTTCCCCTCACTGTGCGATATTTGCATAAAATAAGCCCACCAAACAATGCCCCTGCTCAAAGAATGGAAAATAGGTGATCATGCCCTTGCCGCTATCTGGAAGATAGAGGAACCCGAAGCGTACTTCCATGAGCGCACGGGTGTGCAAAGCGACATCAAAAACGACCGCCGCCGTACCGAGCACCTGGCAGGCCGCTTCCTGCTCACCCATCTCAAAGAAGACTTCCCCGTACTGCAGATACAAAAAGATGAGCACGATAAACCCCGCCTGGGCAATAACGACTACTTCTTTTCTATCTCTCACTCCTGGCCCTATGTCGCCGCCGTTATAGACCCCTACGAAGAGGCCGGCATCGATATACAGACCTGGCACCCGCGTATAGGTATTATGAAGCACAAATTCCTTTCTGAGCAGGAGCAGGCCATGTTTACCGATGACCAGCTGCTCGTTACTGCATGGAGCGCCAAGGAAGCCGTGTACAAGTGGAATGGCAAAAGGGGCGTTGAATTTATAGAGCAGATCCCCATCGACGCGCACACTAATAATGAATTGACGATTTTATTTAATTCAATTGAACGCCGCGCTAAAATATTTGTAGAAAATATCATAACTACTGATTTTACTTGCTGTTACGTCAATAAGGTAACGCTGCAGCTACAATAATATACACAACTGTAATTTTGCAATGTTTTATTTTTTACGAAAATGTCCACTTAATAGTTGTTTTTTTCTGGCAAACTACTAGATTTGCATAAAAATAATACAACTCACCCATGCCCCTGCGCATACTCAGAACATCGCCGGATAATGCAGATCTTACCTGCCTCATAGCCTTGCTTGATGCAGAGCTTAGAGCAAGCAATGGTGAGATACAGGATAAGCTGGACCAGTACAACCTACTGCCCGAAGAAGCTAAGATCATTGTGGCATATATAGATGATACCCCCGTAGGCTGTGGCAGCTTCAAAGTGTTTGATGGCAATACCGTAGAGATAAAGCGCATGTTTGTACACAAAGAGCACCGTAGCACTGGCATCGCAACAGCAATAGTGGCAGAGCTGGAACAGTGGGCACGGGAACTCGGCTACACACACGCTGTCCTCGAAACAGGTACACGGTTGCATGGCGCTGTGAAGCTATACACAAGGGTTGGCTACAACGTGCGGGCACAATACGAGCAATACATAGATATGGAAGGCAGCGTGTGTATGGAGAAAGCGCTTAGTTAGTTTTTAAACGAGATCGATTTTTTATTCTAATAAATAAATATAACAACATGTCATCTTTACGTTTTCAGGCGCTGCAGTCGCTGGCTAATAGCGAAGAAAAAAAGATCTCCGGCTACGGCGGCAAAAAGATCACTGCCATGTTTGGCAGCAATGTATTTCATGGCCGCACTATGCGCGAGCACCTGAGCGATGAGGCATATAAAAGCCTGATGAACTCAGCCAAAGCCGGCTCCCGTGTAGACCGCCGCATGGCCGACCAGGTAGCCACAGGCATGAAGGCCTGGGCCGAAGAGCGTGGCGTCACCCATTTCACGCACTGGTTTCAGCCACTTACCGGCACCACCGCCGAAAAGCACGATTCATTCTTCACCGTTAAGCCCGATGGCACTGCCATAGAGCTTTTTGATGGGGATGCGCTTATCCAACAGGAGCCCGATGCATCCAGCTTCCCTAACGGCGGCATACGCGCTACGTTCGAGGCCCGCGGCTACACCGCATGGGACCCCTCGTCACCGGCATTCATTATGGAAGCAGGCATGGGCAAGACGCTCTGCATACCTACCATATTCATTGCCTACAATGGTGAGTCGCTCGATTATAAGGCACCATTGCTGAAGTCGATAGCCGCGCTGGACAAGGCAGCGGTAGATGTGTGCCACTTCTTCGACAAGAATGTGAATAAGGTTACAGCTACACTGGGCTGGGAACAGGAATACTTCGTTATTGATGAAACACTTGCCAATGCCCGCCCCGACCTGCTTATGTGCGGCCGCACCCTCGTAGGCCACAGCCCTGCAAAAGGCCAGCAGCTCGAGGATCACTATTTCGGCTCTATACCGGAGCGCGTATTCGCCTTCATGCAGGATTACGAGCAGGAAGCCTACAAGCTGGGCATACCGCTACGCACCCGCCACAACGAGGTAGCACCTTCACAGTTCGAGTGTGCCCCTATATATGAGGAGTGCAACATAGCGGTGGACCACAACACCCTGCTCATGGATGTAATGAACAAGGTAGCCAAGCGCCACAAGCTGAAAGCACTGCTGCACGAAAAACCATTTGCAGGCGTTAACGGCTCAGGCAAGCACAATAACTGGAGCCTTGCTACAGATACAGGCGTCAACCTCCTCTCTCCCGGCAAAACACCGCGTACCAACCTCATGTTCCTTACCTTCTTCGTGAACACGATAAAGGCGGTGCATGACTATGACGATCTGCTGCGCGGCGCCATAGCTTCAGCCAACAACGATCACCGCCTGGGTGCCAACGAAGCGCCTCCCGCTATTATATCTGTATACATAGGCCAGTACCTTTCAGAGGTGCTCGATGAGGTAGAGTCAAGGGTCAAGGAAAAATTCACGGAGCAGGATGAGGTGATACTGAAGCTCGACATTCACAAGCAGATCCCTGAGCTGCTTATGGATAATACCGACCGCAACCGCACCAGCCCGTTCGCCTTCACCGGCAACAAGTTCGAGTTCCGCGCGGTAGGCTCCTCTGCCAACTGCGGCTCACCAATGGTGGTGCTCAACACCATCATGACAGAAACGCTGAAGCAGTTCAAGAAAGACGTGGACGCACAGATGGAGAAAGGCGAAAAGAAAGAGATCGCCATTCTACAGGTGCTCCGCGACTACATCACCAAGTCTAAGCGCATCAGGTTCGAGGGCGACAACTACAGCGACGAATGGGCTGAAGAAGCTAAGAAGCGCGGCCTCAACAACTTCAAGACAACACCTGAAGCACTTGATGCCTATATCGCGGACAAGGCAAAGGCACTCTTTTACGATAATGGCATCTTCTCTAAGCGCGAGCTCGAGGCCCGCCACGAGATAATGCTGGAGGACTATGTGAAAAAAGTGCAGATAGAAGCACGTATCATCGGCTATATGTCTGCAAATCACATACTGCCTGCCGCTATCAACTACCAGAACACGCTGATAGAAAATGTACGCGGACTGAAGGATATTGGCCTGGATAAGAAGAGCTACAAAGCGCAGCTGAACCTCATAGAGGTGATCAGCGACCATATACAGAACATCAACGACACTGTAGAGTCCATGATAGAAGCCCGCAAAAAGGCAAACAACACACCCGACATGCACAAGCGCGCACTCATGTACTGCCACGAGGTGAAAGTACACTTCGATAAGATCCGCTATCACTCAGATAAGCTGGAGCTGGTAGTAGACGATAAGCTGTGGCCGCTGCCAAAGTATCGTGAGCTGCTGTTCATGCGCTAATAAAAGTAAACTGATAATAGCAAGGCCATCCATCCCGGGTGGCTTTGCTATTTATAGAGGGTACGGAGTATCCGCCTATCTTTTCGCATATTTGCGTACACAACCTCGCGGCAGGCATCATGGTAAAGACCATTATTAGCATAAGCCTTATCATACTGGGCATAGCAGCACTCGGGGGTTCCACCTCGCGCACTGCTATGGATGCCCTTGCGCAGGCACGTGCTGCCGATGCGTGGTGGGGCCGCTACCGCGCAAAGCACGGCAATCTCGTAGCCATGGCCTACCTCGATTACGTGCACAAGTTTCATGAGCCGCAGCAGCCTCACCGCTACCGCAAGCCTGCAACAGCGCCCAACACAGTGCTATACCTCGCAGGTGACAGCTACACATGGTCGCTGCCCGATACTTGCTTCGCCGCAGGCGAATACCACTTTATTAACCGCTATGCCGGTGGCACCTATAAGCTCGACAGTACGAAAACAAATATCCTCGTTATAGAGATCACAGAGATCGCAGTCCGTGGCTACTTCAGCTCTGACCGGCTGATAAATGATCTGCGCAAAAACGACCAGGAGCTGGCAGCTGAGCAACCGGCAACCCACCCGCATCATGCTGCCATTGGCAATATTGACTTCAGCGAATTGTTCAACAACCGCATTAATCAGAACCTCGCCTTCAACCTGTTCAACTACCAGTGCGTAGCGCCAATGTACCAGTCAAAGGCACTGTTGAATTACTACTTGTTTCACCGCGCATCGGGCGATGTAGTGTTATCGCACGATGGCAATTACCTTTTTGAGAAGAGCAACCTAATATCGCCCTCAGACACCATGCAGCCGCAAGAGCTCGATATTGTGATCGGCAACCTGAACAAGATATACCGGCATTTCCGGTCAACTGGTTTCAACGAGGTCTATCTCGCGCTCATCCCTGCCACACCAGCCATAGTGCAGCCGCACGACTACAACAACCTAATCCCAGCCGTGCAATACCACCCACGACTGGAGATGAATATAATTGACGCCCACCGCCTGCTGCGCAGCTCACCACAATACTTTTGCCACGGCGACACACACTGGAATAATGAAGGTGAACAAAAGTGGCTGGATCTCTTAAACGAAATGCTGCACCGAAACCAATGAAAAGACTCCTTGCATATGCAGGCATAGTTATCGGCCTTTGCATCCTCGTGGCTGCCACTTCGTCGCAGATCACCGGCGATGTGCATAAGCTGCGCGCGCCCGGTAAGGAGAAAGAATGGTGGCGGGAGCATTACAGCGCATGGGGTGATCTCACTGCAATGGCTTACCTCGACAATATTGTTAAGTTCCGCGAAGCACGATCATTCACTTACGGGCAACCAGCCGGCACCTGTAAAAACAACCTTGACCTGTACCTCTACGGCGACAGCTATGTAACAGATATACCGCCCCACGTCTATAGCTATGTCGACTCCTTCCATTTTATCTTCCGCTACCAGCAGCAGCAATGCAGGCTCGATACCGGCAAACGGAATGTATTGATCATCGAAGTGTCCGAACGCTTCCTCAGGGCCAAGTTCAGCGACACATCGCTTTACGAAAACATTCAAGTTACGCAGCCTATAGCTGGCGGCATACTTACGGAAAGCACTGCCGAAAATGAGCAACACTATGCATCCTTATTGCCATCGTTTAAGATAGCAGATCTTTTTAATCCCTACATCAACCAAAACCTGGAATACCATCTGTTCAATTACGAATTCCTTACCGCGCCACGACTGATGAAGGCCGGCCTCAACTACCGGCTATTCAACCGCGCATCCGGCGACGTAGCCATTTCAGATGATGGGCAATATCTGTTCTTAAAGCGCACAGTCACTCCCGGCCATATCTACAGCTGCTACGGCAGCATAAGCGCAGGGGAAATAAACAAGATAGTAGCGTCGCTCAACACTATCTATAAACACTATCGCGATGCCGGTTTCGATGAGGTGTATTTATCCATAATACCCGTTCCTGCAACCATACTGCAGCCTGCCAACTACAATAGGCAGATACCCGCTGTGCAAAACCACCCTGCCCTGCAGATGCCGGTCTTAGACCTCTACACCGTATATAAAAACCATAGCTCCCCGCAAGAGCTATACAGAGCCGGCGACACACATTGGAACAACAATGGAATGCACGAATGGCTGAACTTGGTGAATAGCACGCTTAGAACAGAAAACAGCAAAATTGACCGCAGGTAATTATATTTTTACATCGAATAACAGATCATGACCTTTAACTCGCTGCAGTTTCTTGTATTCTTCATGGTGGTTACGCTTTGGTTCTTCCAGCTGAAGAACCAGAAGGCGCGCATATGGCTGCTACTGATTGCCAGCTGCTACTTCTACATGTCGTTCATACCTATCTACCTGCTCATACTGGGCGGCACCATAGTTATCGACTACATCGCAGGCATGCTCATAGCAAGGAGCGAAGGCAGCACCCGCAAGGGGTGGCTGGTGCTAAGCCTCGTCGCAAACATCGGCGTACTGGCAGTATTCAAGTACTACAACTTCTTTATCGATAACATTCATACTGCCACCGGCATCATAGGCCGCCCGCTAGATCTGCCACTGCTCAAGATAGCATTGCCCATAGGCCTCTCCTTTCACACCTTCCAGGCCATGAGCTATACTATAGAGGTATACCGTGGCAGGCAGCCGGTAGAGAAGAACTTTGTGACTTATGCATTGTACGTCATGTTTTACCCGCAGCTGGTAGCAGGCCCCATAGAGCGCCCGCAAAATGTGCTTCCCCAGCTCAAAGAATTCCGGCCTTATAACCGCGACAACGTTCGCGAAGGCATCACGCGAATGCTGTGGGGTTTCTTTAAAAAGGTAGTGATCGCCGACAGGCTGGCAATGGTCGTCGACCGCACTTTCGCCCACACTTCCGAAAGCTCATCGCTTGCATTGGCCATAGGTGCCGTATTCTATTCGTTCCAGATCTATTGCGACTTTTCAGGCTACTCTGATATTGCACTCGGCGCTGCCAGGGTGATGAATATACAGCTGATGGAGAACTTCAACCAGCCCTACCTCGCCCGCAACATTTCTCAATTTTGGAGCCGCTGGCACATATCGCTATCCGGCTGGTTCCGGGATTATGTATACATACCGCTCGGCGGCAACCGCAAAGGTGAGGCGCGCCGCAAGCTTAATGTGTTCATCGTGTTCATGCTTAGTGGTCTCTGGCACGGTGCCAACTGGACGTTTATTGTATGGGGCATACTCCATGGCCTGTCCGTAATTTTCTTTCCCGGCAAGGACAACTTCAACGCAAACAAGCGCCTCGCAGGCCTCCTGTGGATCCCTGTAAATTTCATACTCGTTACCCTGCTATGGGTCTTCTTCCGCTCTGCAAACGTAGCTGCTGCATGGGGCTACATCAAGAGCATATTCATCCTCCGCGGCGGTTCACACTACATTGGTATCAATTCAGTGGAGTTCGGTTTCTCCCTGCTGCTCATCGCCATCATGTTGTGGAAAGAGCGCGTAAAGCCGGGACATATCATATCGGGCAAGAGTTTCTATGCATACACAATATTTATGGTGCTGCTGTGTTACTACTTCGGTGTATTTATTGAGAACCAGTTTATCTACTTCCAGTTCTAGCAAATGAGCAAAGCCGCCAGCTACATACTCATACTCTTTGGCCTCGTGCTGTTGTGGGCATCCACATCGCGCAGCGCTATGGAGTATATAACAGGCAAGCGCGATACAGCCGCGTGGTGGGGCACCTACCAGGGCAAGAACGGAGACTTGGTCAGCATGTCTTACCTCGATTTCATCGGGCGGTTCAAGCCGCCGGTCAATGTACCTCCTGCCGCTGCACCTGTTGCTATAACAAAGAATACAGTGCTTTACCTGCATGGCGACAGCTATAGCCGACACCTGCATGATACCATGTTTGCAGGCGTATCCCGGCTCTACCTTATAGACCGCAATCACGGGCTCAACTATCACCTTGATTCAACCAAAAACAACATACTCCTCATCGAGGTCGCAGAGCGCTACTTCCGCCCTTACTTCGGCGGGCTGCAGATGCTCAATGAAGTTTGCGACTCGCTGGTAAAGAAAAAGTCGATAGCCAATATTCCCCTGGCGCTGCAAAACGAACACGTACACTATGCATCCCTGCTGCCTTTTAGCGTCGATGACCTGTTCAACAAATACATCAACCAAAACCTGCAGTGCAACCTGTTCAACTACAATTGTATCATGCCGCTGTTCTGGAGCAAGGCATCGCTCAACTATTATGCGTTCAACCGTGCATCTGGCGATGTGGTGATATCCAACGACCGGCAATTCCTGTTCTATAAAGAAACCGTAAGCCTCACCGACAAAGGGAGCTCCTATTCACCGCTCGAGCCCGGTGAGATAGCAAGTATAATCGCTAACCTCGATACCATTTACGATCACTACAAAGCCAGCGGATTTAAAGAGGTCTATTTTTCGGTTATCCCGAATACTGCGACCATTGCGCAACCAACCGGGTACAACAACCTGATACCTCTCATTCAAAATGACCCAAGGCTTAAAATGAATATCATCGATATCTACTCAGTATTCAAACAAACAAAGCAAGATATTTACATGCACGGCGACACTCACTGGAACAGTACCGGCAGGCAGCTGTGGGTAGACCTTGTAAATACCGAGCTTGCAAAATTCGCGCACTAAACAAATGAATACGACCGCACACATAAATAAAGAAGCACCAGTGTCTGCTATGGGCATGGGGCTCTTGCGGGTATTCCTCATCATCTGGGCAGCAACATTCTTACTATATCTCCCGGCAGCTAACGCGGGCATGGTAGGCGATTTCCCCTACTGGCTACGCAGCATCCGCACCCACAGCTTCTGGGGCTACATGAGCGATAAGGAAGTGCCCAGCCTCTACCAGTTCACACAGTTTACCTCATACATTTTCTACCAGCTGTTTGGCACACATCCGTGGCCATGGCACTTGCTGTTTATAACGCTGCATGCTACGAACGCCGTGCTGCTATATCAGTTGCTGCGCAATTTGTTTTCATCATCAGGCATAAAGCAGTCCTGCCCCATTGCCTTTGCTGCTGTGTTACTCTACACCGCATCACCACACTTGTCAGAGACCATCGTGTGGGAGCCATCATACCACTTCCTGCTGGCACCCTTATGCATTTTCTCTATCCTCATACTGTTGCAAAAATTCATAAAGCTGCCCCGCCCAAAGTATGCGATCGGCGCGGCAGTCATCTACTTCCTGTCTTCCTATTCGTTGGAGTTCTTTTACCTCACCCCTTGGATCATCCTATTCGTTATTCTCTACTACCGCTATGTTGTGCAAGTTTCTGGCGCTGCAACCCGCAAGGCACTGCTCTGTTTCTTCGTGCCCGCCCTGCTCCTATTTGTTGCACACTGGCTGGTATTGCAGCTGGTGTTCCATATGATGGTCTCACACTATGGCAGCCTGTCGTTCCACAATGTGTATTACTATCTCAGCAAGCCATTAAAATACCTTTTTCACATTCTCTGCTTCGGCCGGTTCTTCTCGCACGATATCAAGATGAAAGTATATGAGCTGTGCGAAAAAAAGAAAGTAATAATAGCCGCTTACGGCTTGCTCAGTATAGCTACTGGTATAGTACTGCTTCGCCTGCGGCAGACAAATAGAAAAGTCACGCTGGCCCTCCTATGCGCTGGCTTCGCACTGATGATGTTATTATTTCTATCCCCCCTCGACTTCCCCGACCTTTTCCTTGTATCGCTTGATAGGTATGTTTACCTGCCGGCTGCATTTATATTTGCAGCCCTGGTATTATTACTTAGCCTCATTCCTTCGCGGGCAGTTACTTTTTCTATTGTTGGCCTATATGCTTTAGTGAATGTATACTTTACGCTAAAAGTGAACAACTATTGGAAAGATTCCGCCGGTGTGGTAAAGGGTATGCTAAATAGTTTCCCCGATCCGGGCAACAAAACGGTGATCATGCTAAATTTGCCTGAGTGCCTCAACGGCATACCAATGATAGACGCACAACCCACGCACCGCTTTAAGCTGATGATGAATATGCTTACTACCCGCCATATAAATAACACTGTGTACGATGCCGTAGCATATAATATGCTCACAGCTGCCGATGGCGCACACGTAACAGTTACCAGCGATAGCACCCTAAAAGTAACGCTCAACCAGTGGGGCACGTGGTGGTTCTATTCCCGGTTGGGCGCCGGCAGCTACGAAACCCCCGATTATAAGGTAAACATGACGGACCCCGGCCATTGGTACGAACTTGTATTAAAACACCCTGCGGCAGGCTATTTGCTCCTATACCAGGTGGGCAACAAGCTCAAAGCAGTGAACATGACTAATAAAACAACAGACCAGGATTAACTTGTTCGACAAGCTCGCAAATATCGCACAAGGGCAAACAGTACGCAGCAGGTATACTCTTGCATTCATTGCGTATTGGAGCATAGTGTTCCTGCTCTATTTGCCGGCAGCCCGCGCAGGGCGCGTGGGCGACTTCCCCGGCTGGGTCACCTTCTTAAATTCGGTAAGCTTTACCGACTACATCAACCGTAAGGGCTCAGGCATACCCAGCCTATACCAGTTTACCCAGGTAGTCACGTGGTTTTTCTACAAGCTCTTTGGTGTCAGTGCATGGCTGTGGCATTTGCTCTATATTACCATGCAGGCTATCAATGCGTTGCTGCTCTATAGCTTCTTCAAAAAACTGTTCATCTATTCTGAAGTGAAGTTTGCAGCCATCATTGCATTCTCCGGCGCTCTATTGTTTTGTGTTACACCCTATATCTCGGAAGTAGTGGTATGGGAGCCCTCCTTTCATTACCTGCTGGCCCTGATGATGATGCTGGGCATATTAGTGTGTACACAGAATTTTCTCTATTTGGGCAAAAGCAGATATGCGTGGCTTGCCGGGCTACTGTTTTTTCTCTCCTCCTACTCCCTGGAGATATTCTACCTCACACCGCTGTTCACCCTGTCCTATGCATTGCATTTCTACTTTGGGTTAAAGGGCGAAAAAGAACGCTTCAAATCAGTACTCAAATATATTGTGCTGCCCCAGGCCACATTGTTCCTCCTGCACTTCCTCGTACTCAAAGCGCGCTACCACGAGGGCATAGCGCATATAGGCTCCATGTCGCTGCAGTTCTCTGTCGCTAATTGTTCCAAGGGCCTCAAGTATGTATTTCATATCGTTGGCCTCGGCAGGTTCCTCCCTATGGCGCTGCGCAAGGCAGTATACGAGTTTTGCGAAACGGGTCCCGGCCTTGCGGCTTTCTACGCCACGGTTGCGGCTACAATTATTTATATCGCCATCAGGTATAAGAAAATGAAACCCTCCCGCCGGGTAACAGTGCTTGTTTTTGCATGGTGCCTTGCATCGCTGGCCCTGATATTGCCATTGTCATTCCCCGATCTCGGCCTTGTTATCCTCGACCGCTACACCTACCTGCTCGATGCGTTTATATACATGCTTATCTTATTGCTGGCAGGCCAGCTTGCGGGCAAAAGAATGCTTATCACTTTCGTTGCCATATACTGCCTGGTACTGGCACGCTACACCCACCGCGCAAATGCTTACTGGCGGCAATCAGCTGAGATAGTAGACAACCTTATAAACACTTTCCCCAACGACACTACGAAAAAAGTATTGCTGCTCAGCCTGCCCGAATGCCTGGACGGCGTGCAAATGGTAGGTACGCGCGATGATGGAGAATTCCGCATGATGTACAATGCACTGAAGCCTGTGAAGATCACCAACGCCGTTCACGATGTTGAGGCATTCTACATGAGCAGCCCCGCAGATGGGGCACATGTAACCGTGCTCGATGATAAGACCGCACGCGTCACGCTCAACCAGTGGGGCACTTGGTGGCTATATTACGGCATGGGCGCTACCAGCTACCAGAATGCCGACTACAAGGTGAATATGAAAGACCCCGGCCACCTCTACGAGATCACACTGAAACACCCTGCCGGTGAATACCTGCTGCTCTTCAGCACTGGTCGCAAGTGGCGCGTGGTAGACTGGCAGAAGAAAAACATTGACCAGTATTAAGCTATATTTGTTGCAACGCATAGCCTCTTGAACACCGTACCTGCATCTCCTTTACTCACAGCCCATAGCACGCAGCCACGTAAAAGCCTGCTCGTGTTTGCAGGTATCTGGCTGCTCACCTTTGCCCTCTACTTGCCCGCTGCCAAGGCAGGCTGGGTCATAGATGCCGCGGGCTGGCTCTACAATATCAGGCACCTTAGCTTTTGGGATTATATAAACAATGCACAGTCGGGCATACCTAGCCTGTACCAGTTCACTCAGTTTACCACATGGGTATTTTACAAGCTCTTCAATGCTAACCCCTACGCATGGCATATGCTCATGGTCACTATGCATGCGGTCAATGCATTCCTGGTGTTCGTAATCTGCAATAAGCTGTTCCATCTATCCGGCATCAATGCCCACTGGCGTATCGCAATAACTGGCGCCATACTCTATACTATCTGCCCGCACATATCCGAGGTTATCGTATGGGAGGCGTCCTTTCATTACCTGCAGGGTTTCCTGTTCATCCTGCTTATCATGCACTGGGTGCAGCTCTTCCACCAGCGGCAGCAAAAGAAATACGCGCTCTGGGCCGGTATCCTCTACCTTTGCTCCACCTATTCGCTCGAGATATTCTACCTCACCCCTTGGTTTGTATTGTCGCTGGCTGCATATTACCGCCTGGCACTCGGGCACGATAGGGGCATTTTTAAAAAGACCTTACAATGGTTTTTTATACCACAGCTCTTATTGTTCGGCCTGCACCTGCTGGTGCTCCGCATCGTATATGCTCACTTTGCCCACATTGCAGAGAACGTGGTGCAGCCCATAGCCAGCTACTTCGGCAAGCCGCCAAAATATGCCTTCAACATTCTTTTCCTCGGTCGCTACTTCCCTAATGATGTACGCCAAAAGATCTACTCCGCCTGCGAGTCGCTGCCGGGTATGCTCATCTTCTACAGCATCATCGCCATTGTATCCATCTTCCTGGCAAAGCGTTTTAAAAATATGTCAGGTAAGGGCCAGGCAGGCACATTACTTTTCGTATGGATGGTCATCTCCATAGTCATTCTCATGCCGCTTGGTTTCCCGCAGATCATGCTCATGTTCTACGACAGGTACACTTACCTGCTCGATGCGTTTACATACATGCTCCTTGCGCTGCTGGTATCCTACATCTCCTCCCGCGCCATTCAGTATTCCCTGCTGGCTGCATATGGCCTGCTCAACGTTTACTTCACTGTCAGGCTCAACCTATACTGGAAGCACTCCACCTACATTGACAACCGCCTGCTAAAAGAATTGCCGGAAGCGGGAAACAAAACAATTATCCTGCTGGCTATGCCTGAGAATATGAAGGGCGTCGCTATGATAGGTGCCCAGCCCGATGGTGAATACAAAACCATGCATGACCTTTTCATAGGCACTCCCTTGCCTAATAAGATATACGACGCTGCTTCTTTCAATATGGAGGCACGCACGGACGGCGCACATGTAAAGGCGATCAACGATAGCACCATACAGGTAACGCTCAGTCAATGGGGTACATGGTGGTGGTACGAGGGGCACGGCGGCAAAAGCTACGAAACACCCGACTACCGCCTCGATATGAAAGATGTAGGCCACTGGTATGAGCTCACACTGAAGAAGCCCGCAAAAGACTTCCTGCTGCTATACAGCGTAGGCGATAAGTGGCACACTGCCGATATGAGCAAAATAAACGTGGAACAATACTAACTACAGTGCAGGCCCCGCCATAGTGTCATAAGCCATTTTTGATATGGTGCTGATAACCTCCGCCAGCCTGGCCATATCCGTTCCGCGGGTCATCACAGTTATTATATACGGGTTGCTATTGAGGTATACTATGCCGCAGTCGTGCAGCTCCACGGTGGCTCCATCACCCCACTCGCCCATCTTGTGTGCTACCTTCACAGTCGTGGGTATCTGCTTTACAATACCGTCTTTAAAAGCCGCCTCAGTAAGCAGTTCAGATGCATATTCTGAAGAGTTCATGTTGAGATATGCCGCATTATACAGCACCTCCAGGAACTTAGAGTATTCTACCGTGCTCATAGTAAAATTCTGATCGGTCATGTCGGGTGCTTTCAGGTTCAGATCGGTAAATGTTTTCCTGAACATATCCATATCCATATGCTTTATGAGTTCCACGTTGGCGTAGTTGTCACTGTAGGCTATCATAAAGTGGAAGAGCTCTTTTATTGAGTATGTATGCCCGGGCTGCAAGGTCTTTGCCGAGTAATACTGCACGGGGTATTCCTCTGTAGGCTTTGTGAAGAGGTATTCATTATCCAGCACCTTTGGATTTTTTTCCGCCATGCGCAGGTAGGTGATCAGCTGCGGCACTTTCAGCAGCGATGCGGGGTGAAAAGATTCCTTGGGGTTTACGCACGTCCAGTCATCATTGGTGAGCGTTCGTATAAATACTGATGAGTTGATAAGCACGCCGCTTTTCTGCGCATTATCTATATAGTCCATTATTTTCAGCTTTAGCGGGGTCAGCTTTTTTGCCTCGCACTCCTGCGCTGCCGATACCAGTGGACGGATATACTTGAAGCCGGCCAGCCGCGTTATATCATAATTGCAATCATTGTTTTGGGCATTGATCACGTCAGATATCGTGGGTGCGGCGCTGGCAGCTTCGTCCCTCAACATCTTCTTAGAAATAAAAAACGTAGCGCCCGCAGTCACTAATATGCCTACTAAAAAATAGTACAGGGGTATCTTTTTGCCAAACATAAACCAGGTTGAATAATCCAAATTTAGGCTACATTACCAATCTGTGGAAATTTATTTTATTTAAAATATGATTTATAGTCAAAATAAATGATGCTTTTACTAACTTATGGCAAAATACGCTACGCACATACTTCATGCTAATATGTGTAAGAGGATGATGATTGTACAGCGGGCAGCTTTCTGCATCAAACGGAATATATTTAGGCATGGAAACCCCGGAGACTAAAGCACATATAGCACACCTGGCCAAAGACAAAAAGCTAAAACCACTGCTTGATACAGTAGAGCCATACCAGCTAAAGAAAAGGAAGAATGTGTGCCTGCGCCTCTGTGCTTCTATAATGAGCCAGCAGCTATCTGTAAGGGTGGCCGAAGTTATTTTCCAGCGGTTCCTTGCCCTATACGATGATAAGGAGCCTACACCACAGCAAATAGCAGGTACCCCGTTTGATAAGCTGCGCTCCGTAGGACTGTCTAATGCCAAGGTGAGCTATGTGCACAACGTAGCAACCTACGTAATGGAACACAAGGCCGATGACCGTAAGCTCAACAAGATGTCGGACGAAGAGGTTATTGCTTTCCTCACGCCAATAAAGGGAGTAGGCAGGTGGACTGTAGAAATGCTGCTGATGTTCACGCTGGGCCGCGAAGATGTCTTCGCGGTGGACGACCTCGGCATACAGCAGGCGATGACCAAAATATACAAGCTGGACCCCGCAGATAAAAAGGCCATGCGCGAAAAAATGCTGAAGATATCGGCGAAATGGGCACCCTACCGCACCTACGCATGCTTTTACCTCTGGAAATATAAAGATGCTGAATAAGTGCATGGCGCCCGGTTAAAATAGAATGTCTTATTTTGCTGCTCTTTCATTGGCGGTATGCAGCTAAAGGACTATTATAAAATACTTGGGGTAAGCACGTCTGCTGCATCGCTGGATATAAAGAAGGCATACCGCGCACTTGCCGTAAAGTACCATCCCGACAAGAACCCCGGCAATGCCCTTGCCGAGGCACACTTTAAGGAGGTGCAGGAAGCCTACTCCGTATTGTCTAATACGCGCAAACGCGAGCTGTATGATGAGGAGCGCTGGCTGAGCGGCATGGGCCGCAGCGCAAAACATACTGAAGCCGTAACCCCCGCATGGATACTGGGTGTATGCATCGAGCTCAACAAGAGCCTTGCAGCTATGGATACACACCGCATCAGCCACAATGCCCTTAGAGCCTACATCCTGCTTATCCTTACTGATTCGCATATAGGTGTACTGCAGCAGCATGGCGATACCGACGCCACAAGCCGGATCATCAATGAGTTGCTCACTGCGTCTGAAAAATTACCGGTGAGATACCTCAGCGAGATCGAGCAGCGGCTGGTGCTGCTCGCCGGCAGCAATGCAGATGCAAAGGCCGCTATCGACGAGCATATAGAAGAGCGCATAAGGCAGGCGAAGAAAGAACGTGCATTGCCGTATTTTGTGTTCCTGCTCACACTGCTGCTGTGTGTATTTATGTATATCTACGCCCGGCTCGATAAAAAGTAACTTGCGTAACTTGAACTATAAATAAGCTGTATGATCAAATGGCTGCTGGTGTTCCTGCTGATATCCTATACCCTCCCGGCGCAAACCGGGAATAGAAAAAGCACACGAACGAAGAAAACCAAATTCTGGAACTTACCAATGTCTTCCGGTCGTTATGTGTACGTCAATGCGCCACGCCGTTTCACAGGCAAGCTACAGTTACTCAATGCGGCAGGCGATATAGTTTCAGAACATCCGCTGGATGTCCACGGGTGCTTTATCTCCGTTCGAGATATTCCAGACAGCGCCACTTACCGGATACTCACCGTCGATAACCATGTGATCGACAGCCAGGTATTGAATAAACCCGATTGGTACTACTAGGTGCAACCCGCCGAAGAGGGTCACGATCTAAATTCCCGGTTACAAATTCTTCCTACTTTTGCATAAACGGAATAACATGAAGCTTGCAGACCTTGACCTGAACAAACTATACACTTACGCAGATTACCTTAAGTGGACTTTCGAAGAGCGTGTAGAGCTCATCAAGGGACAAATATTTGAGATGAACCCTGGGCCGGACAGGATGCACCAGGAACTTTCGGGCTACATGCACATTGCAATTTATAATTTCCTGGCCGGCAAACAATGCAAAGTATATTCGGCACCATTTGACGTAAGAATACCCCGTAAATCAAAAGACGACAAAGATATCATCACTGTTCTGCAACCGGACCTATGCGTGGTCTGCGACAAGTCAATACTTGATAACCGCGGATGCCTTGGCGCACCTGATATTGTAGTAGAAATACTCTCTCCCGGCAATAACACAACAGAGCTCAAAAACAAGTACGACATCTACCAGGAAGCCGGGGTGAAAGAATATTGGGTGGTATCGCCACAGGATAAAACATTCCTGATGTACACATTGAAAGATGGCCAGTATGTCCCTTCCCGCCTCATGGTATCCGGCCACATTGCTACTTCTTCCGTTCTTGAAGGCTTCTCGATAGACCTCACTGATTTGTTCGACAGCATGGATTAGTATCCTGCATTGCCCCAAAAAGAAACCCGCCGAAGCGGGTTTACAATTCCAATTCTTAATTGCCAAATTCCCAATTCCATTCTAATTCAAGCTCCTGAAATCCACCGGCACCAGCTTACTCACACCCGGCTCCTGCATGGTCACACCGTATATCACATCTACTGCAGCCATGGTCTGCTTATTGTGCGTTACTATGATGAACTGCGAGTTGTCTGAGAACTTGCGGATCATCTGCGTGAACTTGCCTACGTTGGCATCATCCAGCGGCGCATCCACCTCATCGAGTATGCAGAACGGTGCTGGCTTGATGAGGTAAATTGCAAACAGGAATGCAGTAGACGTAAGCGTCTTCTCCCCTCCCGATAGCTGCGTCAGCGTACTCGGCTTCTTGCCTTTGGGCTGCGCATATATCTCTATGCCGCTATCAGCTACATTCTCCGGGTCCGTAAGACGCAGCTCACAGCTATCCTCCTCGGTAAACAGCGCCTTAAACACCTGCTTGAAGTTGGTAGCCACCATATCAAACGTCTCCTTGAACTTCGCATTCGCAGTATTCTCCACCTCCTCTATCGTCGACAGCAGCGACTCTTTAGCATTCACCAGGTCATCGCGCTGCTCTACTATAAAGTCATTACGCACCTTCATCTCTGTATATGCTTCTATCGCCGTTGGATTTACCTCGCCCATATTCTCCAGGCGCTTCTTCATCTTTTCGGCATCGGCAGTGAGCTCTTCTATAGTATGCTCGCCGGTGCGCGGCTGGTCTAGTATCTCATCCAGCACCACTTTAAATTCTATCTGCAGGCGCTCGCTCATACCGGCCACCTGCACCTTCATGGTGCTCAGCTTTTCCTTTATGGTATTCAGCAGCGTTTCTGCATGCTCCTTCTCGCGGCGCTTCTGGTTCATATTACTCTCCTGCGCACTTATATTGTTGCGCATCTCGTAGTATGCGCGGTCCTTTTCATTCAATTCTTTTTCGTCTCCTTCCTTGCGCGTCATCAGCTCATAGAGCTCGTTATCGCCGCTGTGCAGCGTCTTCTCTGTATCTGCCAGCTGGCCGCTTATCTGCTGCAGCTGGTCGCTGTTGCTGGCTATCTGCCGCTTCAAGTCATTCAGCTGCGTGGTGCGGTATTGCAGCTCCTGCTTCAGATTGTCCAGCTTGCTGTGCTGGCGCGTATAGGCGATGTTCTGGTTATTGTATTGCTGCGTGGCCTCATTAAATTCCTGCTCCACCGCGCGAAACTCACCCTCTGCTCCCTGTATACTTTCCTGCAGCTGCTGCAGCTCGGCCGTTATGCTCTCCAGTGCATCCCGCGTGTCAAGTATGCTTTCGTGTGTAGTGTCCAGTTGCTCCTGCACTTCGGCTATGCGCTTGTCGCCATTCTGATTCAGCTGCTCAAAGTTCTCTATCCTGTTCCCCAGGTTCACCACGTGGTTTTGCAGCCCGTTTATGTCTCTGCGCGCCTGCTCTATGGCCTTGTCATTAAGCGCCATGTTGAAGCCGGTGATCAGCGTTTGCGTATCAGCTATAAACTGCTTCAGCTCAGCCGTAGTAGTGGTAAGGTCCTGTATCTCCTTCGCGAGGCGCTCCAGGTTCTTGGCGCGGCCTATCTTGTTCCCTTCAAACAGCCCCACCGATCCGCCGCCCAGCGTATACTTGCCGCGTATCATCTTACCACTTTTAGCCACCAGCACATTGCCGTTCTTCAGCTCCACACCCGATATATCTGCATCATCGTTGGTAATATACACATGCCCCAGCAATCGCCTGGCCAGCCCCATGTATTGCTCATCCACCGTCACCACATCAAGCGCCGGCACCGAGCCGGCAGGTGCCTCCGATGCTGCTTCTTCATACTTGCCCACATGGTCGAGTATGAAGAAATTGGCTTTGCCTTTCTTATTTACATCCAGCAGGTGCACCGCCTTCGCAGCCTCTTGTGGATTTGCTACTATATAATAGTTAAGATAGTTATCGAGCACATTCTCCAGCGCAGTGCGGTAGTCGTTCTTTACTACAAACACATCGCTCAGCAGGGGTGCATCGTTGTTCCACTCCTTATTCTTCTTCAAAAATTTGATGCTGTCCGGGTAGCCCTCCAGGCTGTCCACCAGGCTCTTCAGCAGGTCGTGCTCATTGCGACGGCTGTCCAGCTTGCGGTTCTCTTCCACCAGCTTAGCCCGCAGCTCTTCCATCTGCGCCTGGCTCTCCAGTATCTTGGCCTTTACTTCTTCGTGCTTTTCTACCAGGTCGTGCAGTTCGCTCTGCTTGTCTTCCAGCTTCTCTTCTGTCTCTTTCTTCTCCGTGCTTAGCTGGGTTATCTGTGTGCCGCGCTGCGCCATCTCGCCCTGCACCTGCTGCATGCTGCGCTGCAGGTTCATAACGCTGGTATCAGCTATTGCTACCTTCTTCTCCGCTTCAAACTGGCTCCGCTGCTTTTGCTGGTAGTCGTTGCGCATCTGCTCCACCACCCGCTTCTTCTCATCAAATCCTGCACGCTTCTCATCCACCGCTTTGCGCAGCACTTCCAGCTCCGCCTTTATTTTATCAAGGCCCGCGCTCTCTTCTGCTATCTGCTGCTCGCTAAAGTCTATCGACTCCGCCAGCTTCTCGCTCTGCCCCCCGGCCCCTTCCAGGAACTCGCGCAGGTTGCGCTCCCTGTCCTTTAGGTGCTCCAGGCGCTGCGCTGCCAGCTTCTTATCGCTTTCCAGCTGGCGCAGGCGGTTCACCATTTCGTTAAACTGTTTTTGCAACCCGCTCAGCTCCTGCTCCTTCTCTATCAGCTTCACCTTCTGCTGCTCCACGCTCGCCTCCTCTGTGGCTACTATGGCCTCCAGCTGCGTGCGGCGGTCTGTCTCGGCATCGTGCTGCTCATTCAGTGTCTTGTATTGCTCGTTAAAGTGCTCCAGGCTTGCCTTTGCAAGCTCTATGCTCGCCTCTTTATATTCACCCTTTATGGCAAAGTAGCGCTCCGCCTTTTTGGCTTGGCTCTCCAGCGTGCGCAGGTTGTTGCCTATCTCAAACAGCAGGTCCTCTATACGGGCTATGTCCTGCTCTGTGGCTTCCAGCTTTTGCTTGGCCTCCTTCTTGCGCGTTTTGTACAGGCTTATGCCTGCGGCCTGCTCCAGCATGCGGCGACGGCTGCCTTCCTTGTCCTTGATGATGTCATCCACCATGCCCAGCTCTATGATGGCATACGAGTCGTTGCTTACACCCGTATCGAGGAACAGGTTGTGTATATCCTTGAGGCGGCAGGTAACATCGTTGAGGCGATATTCGCTCTCGCCATTCTTATAAAACTTGCGGGTGATGGTAACAGTGGTAAACTCCGTAGGCAGCAGGTTGCGCGTATTCTCGAACGTCAGCGACACCTCGGCCATGCCCGATGCACTACGTGTGCGCGACCCATTGAAGATAAGATCCTCCAGGTTATCGCTGCGCAGCGCTTTTATTTTATGCTCCCCTATCACCCAGCGTATGGCGTCTACGATATTGCTTTTGCCGCAACCGTTTGGCCCCACAACCCCGGTAATAGGATTGTCCAGTATGATGTGGGTTTTATCCGCGAAGGACTTAAACCCCTTAATTTCCAACGACTTTAATCGCACAGCACAATAATTTTAATGTATGAAATTCAAAAGTACACAAATGCTAGAACAGCAAACAGCCTAAATAGCTACATAGATGAAAAGGTGCAGAATGTGTGGATAAAGCCGCCTGATATCACACGCTGGCCGGAAAATTTATTTTTGGTGTTTTTGTTGATAATCAATGCTTTGATATTAAAAAATATCACAAAAACCTCACGTTCTTATCACGCGCTGCTGGGTGGGATAGCAAAGTGGTTTAGGGCAGTTTCTATTGTTGGCATATGGTGATACGCCGCCCCAAAAGGCAACTATGCCGCCATAAAAATATCCTCAATAACGGACTTAGACAATGGCTTGCGTATGTATGCTGTTACCAGCGGGTGGGCTTCGGCACGTTCTTTGTCGTGCGGGTCTATGGACGAAGATAGTATGTATACCTGCAGCGACGCTAATACATCTTTGCCCAGGGCAGATAGCTGCTCCAGCACGTCCCAGCCAGTCAACTCGGGCATATTTATGTCGAGAAAAAGCACAGTGTCAGCAGGCGGCTTTGCGGGCTTACTGATGTAGGCCAGGGCCGTTGCCGGCTCCGTAAAAGTTACCACATCTATCTGCGGTAACAGCTTCTTCAGCGAGTAAGATGATATAAGGTTGAAAGACCTATCGTCATCTATCATTACGATCTTACAATTAGGGTTAATCATCTTTGGCCGTTTTATTACTTAAAGTTATGATAAAAGTGGTGCCGCTGTTAACCTGGCTCTCCACTTCTATTGTCCCACCCAGTGCCTCCACCTGTGTCCTGGTCATAAACAAGCCTATACCCTTGCCTTCTATATTGGTATGAAATCTTTTGTACAGGCCAAAGATCATTGATCCATTGCGATCGAGGTTTATACCTGTGCCATTATCGGTAAAGCGAAGCACCACATTGTTATTTGCTTTTTTACTGGTAATGGTTATAACAGGCGCGGCATCATCGCGCCGGTATTTTATACTGTTTGAGATGAGGTTGTAAAAGATGCTGTAGAGATAGCTCTTTAATGTAATGATATCTTCCACTTCGCTGAAGTTGGTAGTAATTGTTACGTCGTGCTGGGCAATCAGCTGGCTTACGCTCTTCTGTATATCGTGCACCAGTTCGCGAAAGCTCACCTGCTCGCGCACACGGGTTATTTGCTTATTCACCTGCAGTATCTGGTTCAGGTCTTTGATCACATTGTCCAGCTTCTCTACCGATGAGGAAAGCTCTTCTATAAATACCTGCCTGTGCTCTTCGTCCAGCTGTTCGTCTTTCAACTCTTCTGTAAACGCCATTATATTGGCAAGCGGTGCGCGGAGGTTGTGCGATACGATATAGGTAAACTGCTCAAGGTGCATGTTTCGCTGCGTCAGATCTGCGGTTATCTTCTCCCTTTCTGTTTCGTAGGTTTTTGCCTCTGTGATGTCTGTGGTGGCTATGCAGATACCAAGCGTTCTATTGCCCGATGAGACTTTGCTTATTCTCACGAGATACCATTTTTCCTTCCCCAAAAGATCGACTATGCGCGTTTCGTACTTAATATCCTGTCCCTGCCGTACGTAGAAAAGGGCGACCGCAGCCTTCTCGCGCTGTTCCGCCTCCGGCAGGTAATCGAGGAAGCTCTTTCCGGTGGCCAGCTGCATGTCGCGCAGCTCCAGCACAATAGTGCTGGCAGTCAGGTTGTAGGCTACTACCTTGAAGTCGCTATCGAGGAGTGTATAGGCTACGTCGGTACTGTTGAAAATGGTCGTAAGGCTTGCCTCTGACTTTACCAAGGCCATCTGTGCCTTCCGCCTGTCTGTTATATCCAGGTGCATCACTACGGCACCCTGTGTGGCTGTATGTAGTGGCGTTACTGCCATCCTGAACCATCGTTCGCATTGGTCTGAATGGCAGGGGTACTCAATGTCAAACTGATCTGTTTCCCCCGCTATCACTGCCCTTATGCCTGCCGCAGCCTGCTTGCCCTCGCCGTCGTCGCCGCTATTGTCCGCTATCTCCAGGTAGTTATCTCCTTTACAAAAATCGCGGCTGCGCAGGCCGTTCTCCCTGCCAAATCGCTTCCACGATTCATTTACTTCTATTATCACCCCATCTTTATCGAGCAGGGCTATATGCGCAGGCAGGGCATTGAGTATAGATGTTTGCACGCCGAGGGCCTTGCTTAGCGCGGCATAGCTTTCCTTTAGCTCTTCCTCTGCCTTTTTCGCATCTGTTATATCGTGTATTGTGCCGGTGATCTTTAGGGGCTTGCCTGTGGCTTCATCGGCAAGTATGCCTGCATCCTCATTTACCCATTTCACTTCGCCGCCGGCCGTTATGATCCTATGTGTGGCGGTAAACCGCTTGCCTGCCTTAATAGCCTCAGTAAAGCCGCTTGCCAGGCACTCCACATCGTCTGCATGCACCATTCCGAAAAAAGTGCTGACGGTGACATTAATGGCCTGTGGACTATAACCGAACAACCGAAAAACCTCGTCCGACCACCTTAGCTCATTATCATACAGGTTGGGTTGAGAGAGGTCGAGCTCCCAGCTGCCGAAGCCCCCTACTTTCTGCGCATCGGCCATCATTTGCTCGCTCTGCCTTAGCAGTTCCACTGAGCGCTTCCGATCAGTGATATTTGTAGTAAAGCCTGCAGCGCCTATCACCGTGCCGTTCTCGAATATGGGGCTAAAACATGTCTCGGCCCACGCCCCGTAGAATGCCTCGTAATGCTCCAATACAAATGATTCGCCTCCGAGTGCCCTGTCGTACCAGCGCTTCCATTGGTCAACTATCGCCTCGTGGCCCGGAAAGTAAGGGATCAGTACCGAGTCGCCCGGCTTTATATCTGCGGCCGATATCATGTTTATGGTGTCCACAAAGGCACGGTTGGCCGTTATCAGCCTGTATGCTGTGTCTATGCTCCACACGAGGCCCGGCGCACTATTGACGAGTGCATCCATGTTGCGGCGATCAAATTCCAGCTGCCGCTTTGTGATCTGTTTTTCTGTTACATCCTTGAAGTTGAGAATATAGCCATCGATGTAAGGCTTGTCAAAAGAGCCGGTCACCCGAAGGCGTACATGCTTCCACGAGCCGTCTTTATGCATCACCTTTATCAGCCCTTCGGCGGGCGCGCGGCCATACTCTTTGAGCCGGGCTACCAGCTGCCTCCAGGTTTCAAGGTCCCCGGCATGCACATACTCTTCAAAAGAATTATCCTGCAGCTCAGCCGCCGAAAATCCCAGCATCCGTTGCAGCGATGAGGTAGCGTAGGTGAAGCGCATTGCCTCGTCGATCACTGCTATCCCGTCAAAACAGTTTTCAATTAACGCTTTGTATCTCAATTCTCCTGTCGAAATATCCGTTTCATGCCTTAGACCGTGACTATTCATCCTCTATCCGCTTTTTAACCAAAAAATCATAAACCCGGGCAAAGGTACACGTAACTATTTGATAGTTAACAATATATAAATAGGCTGCAACAAAATAAGTTTGAATAATTTGAATAATTTTTCAATCTAAGAGCAGGCAGGCCAGACATCATTACGGCAGCTGCGGGCCAGACATGGGTGCTGGCGCACGTTTCATAGATTTTCCACTGGTGCGGGTTTTAGGCGCTGCCCCGTGCGCTGCAACCCGAGCCTGCGCAATCTACCAGTTGTGCCGGATGTTCCGCAGGGCATCCGGTACTACCAATAAAACTCCGTCTCCCGTTGTGCCGGATGTTCCGCAGGGCATCCGGCACAACCAATAAAACTCCGTCTCCGACGGCCTTCATCTTGACAAAGCTAAATGCCCGAGATGATGGTTCATTGGCGCGGGTTTGAGGCGCTGCCTCGTGCGCTACAACCCGTGTCCGTTGTGCCGGATGTTCCGCAGGGCATCCGGTACTACCAATAAAACTCCGTCTCCGACGGCCTTCATCTTGATCAAGCTTAATAGCCGTCGAAGCTCGCAGCAGCTCCCGTCCACGCCATTTGCGCTGCAACCCGTGCCCCGCAACTTAACCCGTCCCCAGACCGGCCGAAACCCACAATGGCAGGCAGCGCGCGTTGCCCACCACAGATTTGGCAACTTTCCAAAACGGTTTACGGCATAACGAAACGGCCCCGCACATCTGCGAAGCCGTTTGCTATACTATTGTCTATTTCCTTGTTACTTGTCATAGTGCAGTCTCACTATCATTGTCGCTCCATCGCTACCCGCATACCTGCACATATAAACCCCGGCAGCAATTCCGGGCGGAAGGCTAAATGAATTTATCCCTGCTGTCACAATATACTTTGCAAGCTCTTTACCGTCCATTGTGTACAGGTATATTGTTCCGGCACCTTCGCTTACCACATTGAATGCTCCTGTAGTCGGGTTTGGATATAACTGCATGCTGTTAAATGCCGGCTGATCAATGGAACTGCCACCGGGCCTGCTACAGGCTTCAACCGTTACCGCTTGTGTTGCGTAACATCCTGTAGCCAGTGAGTAAGTGATGTTAGCAGTTCCCGCCGATACGCCGGATACAATACCGTTCGTTGCATTGACCGTAGCTTTTGCTGTGTTACCGCTTGCCCACGATGCACCACCTGTGGTCGCATTGCTAAGTGTTGTGGTCATCGTTGCGCATACGCTGAACGTTCCCGTTATCGCTGCCGGATTAGGATTTACCGTCACATTAACTGACTTATAGCAGCCGGTCGCAAGTGTGTACGATATGTTCGTTAACCCAGGCGCAATGCCTGCTACCATGCCCGATGTGCCTATTGCAGCCGCGCTTGTATTGCTGCTGCTCCATGTGCCCCCTGGAGTTACGTTCGACAAGCTAAGTGTCGTTCCCGGGCAAACCTTGAGATTTGAAGTGCCTGTGAAAGATATGTTTGCCGGTAAAGGGTTCACTGTGATCTGTGTTATTGCTTTACATCCTGTAGGCAAAGTATACGTTACCGCGGCCGTGCCCGGCGATTCGCCTGTGATAAAGCCGCCAGATGGCCCATCTATCACGCTCGATGCTGTGCCGCTCCAGCTGCCGCCACCACCACTGCTCAGGGTTACAGTTTCATTCACACAAAGTGTAGCGCTTCCCACCGCTGATGCTGCCGCGTTCACTGTTACAATCACGGTAGCCGCACAGCCAGCCGGAGTCAAATAAGATACTGTTGCTGTTCCGTTTGCTATTCCCGTTATAGCGCCGGTCGAAGAACCGATCGAAGCCATGGCAGTATTGCTGCTGCTCCAGGTGCCGCCGGCCGTTGCATTGCTTAGTACAACGGTCGATCCCACGCATATGCTGAACGACAGCGATGCAGAGGTAATGGCCGCAACTGCACTTACCGTCACCGCCTTGGTTACCCGGCAACCAGCTCCTGCAAAATAAGTTATCGTCGTGCTCCCGTTCGATAGCGCATTCATTATACCACTTGTGGTGCCTATTGCAGCCACAGCCGTGTTGCTGCTCGTCCATGTACCACCACTTACGCTGTTGCTGAACGTTGTGCTCATCCCTGCACAAACAGTTGACAGCCCTGTAATTGCCGATGGTGTTGCCGCCACAGTTACGATCACTGCCGATGCACAACCGTGCGGAGTAGTATAAGTAATTCCTGCCGTGCCCGCCGATGTCCCAGTTGTAATGCCAGTTGTGCCTACAGTGGCCACAGCCGTACTACTGCTGCTCCATGTGCCACCGCTTACAGTATTAGTAAGCGTTGTTGAATTGCCCGTACATAGGGTAAGCACACCCAATACAGGTGCACTGTTATTAACCGTTACCGCCCTCGTCACACGACAGCCACTTATCGTATAGCTGATAAGTGCTGTTCCTGTATTTACACCGGTCACCTCACCTGTCGATGAACCAACCGTAGCTACAGTAATATTGCCCGATGTCCATGTGCCGCCACTTAAGCTATTGGTGAGCGTGGTAGCTGAGCCCTTGCACACAATAGCCGTACCCGTGATAGCAGCAGGCACCGCGTTTATAGTTACAACTTTGGTGCTGTAACAGCCTGTTCCCGGTGTAAATGTTATTGTTGCTGTTCCCGCCGATACACCCGTAACATATCCCGCTCCAGCCGTCACAAGGCTCGCCACTGCCGCATTGCTGCTGCTCCACGTGCCACCGCCTGCCGATAGCGTTGTATTGCTGCCCACGCATGCCGTGCCCACGCCCATTATCGTGGGGCCTGCTGCGTTCACTGTTACTATCACCGTACGATAGCAGCCACCTGAGTTGTAAGTAATGCGCGCTGTTCCCGTTGCTACACCCGTTACATCGCCCGCAGTGCCGATCGTGGCAACCGCAATATTGCTGCTGCTCCATGTGCCGCCGGGTGTGGTGCTGGCAAGCATATTGGTCATGCCCACACAAGCCGTTAGTGTGCCGGTAATAGCATTCGGCAGTGTGTTCACCGTTACTATTGAAGTTGTCTTGCACCCCGAGCCCAGCGAGTATGTAATAATACTCGTCCCGCTGGCTACTCCGGTGACCACGCCCGATGTCGAATTTATGGTAGCGACGGCAGTATTGCCGCTAGTCCACGACAGCCCCGGTATCGTTGCGTTGCTGAGCGCCGTAGTAGCACCCACACACACAGCCAGCGTACCGGCTATCGCAGCCGGGCTTATATTTACTGATATTGTTTTTGTTGCATAGCACCCTGCGCCAGTCATATAGGTGATCACCGCTGTTCCCGCGCCCACGCCCGTTACCGCACCTGCGCCCGCATCGGCCATCGCCACGCCGGTGTTACTGCTGCTCCACGATCCACCGGTCGTAGTGCTGGCAAGTGTTGTTACACTTCCTGCACAAACACTTCCGGCCCCTGTTAAACTGGCCGGCGCCGCAGTTACTGTTACAATCGCAGTTGTTTTGCAGCCTGTAGACAATGTATAAGTGACATTTGCCGTACCTGCGGCTAGGCCACTGATAACGCCGCCTGATGGCCCACTCATAACGCCTGAGCCGGAAGCACTCCATGTGCCGCCGCCCGAAGCGTTGGTCAACGTGCCGGTAGCGCCGGTACATATACTCAGCGCACCACCAATAGCTTCCGGCGCTGAACTAACTGTAACGGTAACAGTCCTTGCACAGCCTTCGCTGTTGGTATAGCTTATTGCAGCAGTTCCTGCGCTCACGCCGGTGATCGCACCGGCAGACCCTGCTATTGCTACCGCAGTATTGGTGCTGCTCCATGTACCGCCTGTAGTGCCGGAGCTTAGCGTTGTACTTGCACCTGCACAGGTAGTTAGCGTGCCGCTAATGGCTAATGGCAAGCCGTTTACCGTAACTACAGCTATTACATAGTCGGCCCCAACGGTGTACGTTATAGTAGCCAGCCCTGCCGCTACACCCGTAACAATGCCGGATGATGACACTACTGTGGCAACACCCGTGTTATTGCTGCTCCATGCGCCACCACTGGTTTCGTTTGACAATGTCGTACTTGATCCGGCACAAATAACTAGATCTCCTGTTGTGCCAGGTACCGAAGTATTTACCGTAACTACTTTTGTAGCTACTGCACTGCCGCAGGTGCTAGTTACTGTATATGAGATAACGGTATTGCCGCCGCTCACACCGGTCACTATACCTGTGCTGCCAACAGTGGCTACAGCTGTGTTGCTGCTGCTCCATGTACCCTCGCTTGTTGTGTCTGCCAGGGTTATGGTAGCACCAATATTTACAACTGACGGACCACTTATCGTGCCCGATTCCGGAATTGCATTAACCATCACTTCGTGGGTGGCGACTGCAGTACCACAACCATTTGTAACAGTGTAAGATATGGTAGTAGTGCCCCCGGCAATCCCTGCGACCACACCGGCTGACGAGTCTATTGTAGCTGCAGCAATGTTAGTGCTGCTCCACATACCGCCCGAGCCTGTGGTGCTGAGTGTTGTTGTAGCGCCTGCGCACACTGTAGATGAGCCGCTGATAGTGCCCGGCATAGCCAGTGGGTTCACTGTCACGTCCTGTGTAGCAGCGGCAGTGCCGCAGCTATTAGTCACAGTATAAGAAATAGTAGTGTTGCCTACAGCGATACCCGTTACCACACCGCTTGTAGAAACAGTACCTGCCGCAGTGTTTGTGCTGCTCCACACGCCACCCGAGCCTGTGGTGCTAAGTGTTGTTGCAGCGCCGGCGCACACTGTAGCCGTGCCGCTGATAGTGCCGGGCTCCGGCAATGGGTTTGTTGTTACAACTTGTGTAGCCGCGGCAGTGCCGCAACCAGTGGTAACAGTATATGAAATAGTTGTAGTACCGCTTGCGATACCTGCTACCACACCACTTGCAGAAACAGTGCCTGCCGCAGCGTTTGTGCTGCTCCACACACCACCGGAGCCTGTGGTGCTGAGTGTTGTTGCAGCGCCGGCGCATACTGTAGCCGTGCCGCTGATAGTGCCGGCAGCAGGCAGTGGGGCTACCGTTACCGCAACTGTGGCAGCTGCGCCGCATACTGCACTATAGGAAATAGTTGCAATGCCCTCTGAAATACCCGTTACCACTCCTGCCGTTGATACAGTGCCTATCGCAGTGTTGCTGCTGCTCCATGTACCTCCCGAAGACGCAGTCGACAAGGTAGTAGCTGCCCCTACGCAAACTGTAGCCGTACCCGTTATAGCCATTGGTGCCATGCCAACGGTCACAATTACCGTAGCCGAGCCTCCTGGCACTGTATAGGAAATTGTTGCAGTACCTGCTGCCACACCTGCCACTATGCCTGTTGCAGACCCTACGGTGGCTATGCCAGTGGCGCCACTACTCCATGTACCGCCGGAGGTGGCATTGCTGAGTGTCGTTGTTACTGTGGTGCAAACATTTGCCGAGCCGGTTATGGGCGACAATGGGTTGTTCCTTATTACCGATACGTTATTCGATCCGTAGTTACCTACCACTACATCGGGTTTACCATCACCATCCGCGTCGCCTATGGCAATGCTCCGGGGGGTGGTGCCGGTTGCAACATCGAGCCTGGCAGCAAAAGATACCGTTCCGATACTGCCCGTATTGCGAAATACAGATGCAGTGCCTGAACCGGAATTAGCTACAATCATGTCAGCCTTGCCATCACCATTCATGTCGCCAACCGCCACACTCCGGGGATTGAACCCTGTTGCGATGTCCATTTTTGTTGCGAAAGAAACAGTACCGCTACTACCTGTATTGCGAAAGACAGAAACATTATGAGAGTTATTATTCGCTACCATCAATTCCGGTTTGCCATCACCATCCAAATCCCCAATGGATACATTAAATGGCTGTGAGTCCGCGCTAAGCTGTATGGGTGTAGCAAATGACAATGTTCCGGGAATGCCCGTATGGCGATAAACATAAACATTGTTGACCGTGCTATTCCTGACAACAACCATGTCCTGCATGCCATCTCCATCTACATCGCCGATAGCTACATGGTGTGGCAGGCTAACGCCCGTTATATCAGCCTTTGGTGCAAAAGCTATAGTGCCGCTGGAGCACCTGTTGCCGAATATTGATAAACTGGTAGAAGAATTATTGCCAACCACTAAATCCGGCTTGCCGTCACCATCTAAATCGCCAATGGCCAGGCTAAAGGGTGTTAAAGCGGTGGCGAAGTCTACTTTCAGATCAAAAGATACAGTGCCACTGCTACCAGTATTCCGGAAGACCGATACGGTATGGGAGACTGAGTTGGCCACGACCAAATCAAGTTTGCCATCGCCATCAACATCACCGATGACTACACCATAAGGGTTGGCACCTGTTATTAAATCAACCTTAGCAGCGTAAGATACAATTCCGGCGCTTCCTGTATTGCGGAAGACTGACACAGTAGCCGATCCTAAGTTAGTGACTATCATATCGGCCTTGCCATCGCCATCTACATCACCTATGGCTACGCCCTGAGGGGTTGTTCCGGCAGTAAAATCCATTTTACCGGCAAAGTTCAAAGAGGGAGCAATATACCCACTGTTATCATAGGTAGGCAGGAATGGGTATTGCGAGTAGCCGGCTAATGAAAGTGCAGTATTGTTTACACTGACCCGGCTATAGGTCGAACCGATTGGCACGGTGGCAGTAAGTGATGTACTGCCTGCCGCCGTAACTGTAGCACGCGTAGCACCAAAGAATACTATATTATCAGCAGGCGTGGGATTAAAATTGGAGCCCGTTATGGTTACAGTTGTACCGGCACTACCAACTGAGGGACTCATAGCGGCTACGGTAGGTGGCACTGCTGCCGGAGTGTTCCTGATAACAGAAACATTGTTAGAGCCATAATTGGCTACTGCCAAATCGGGAGCACCATCACCATTCATGTCGGCCATTGCCACGCTGGATGGATTTGTACCCGCCAGGTAATCGGACCTGGTCGCAAATGATACGGTGCCACTGCTGCTCACGTTACGAAAAACGGAAACTGTACTGAAGTAATAGTTGGTAACAGCCATATCTGTTCTACCATCGCCATCAAGATCACCCAATGCAATGCTCATGGGCTGGGTATCGGAAGCGAAGTCCACTTTGGCAGCAAAAGCTATAGTGCCGGTGCTCCCCGTATTGCGGAAAACAGACACCGACGGACCGTAAAAATTCGCCACAAGCATGTCCGTTTTGCCATCGCCATCTATATCGCCTAACACTACCCCTTCTGGATTAGTCCCGGTGGTAAGGTCTACTTTTGCTGCAAACAATATGGAACCGATGCTGCTCGTATTGCGTAAAACTGATACATAGCTAGAGCTATAGCTGGTTACCACCATATCTGGCTTACTATCGCCATCTATATCACCGACAGCTATGCTCCGCAGCTGATTACCAATGGTGATATCTACATTAGCAGCAAAAGATATCGTTCCCGCTGTACTTGTATTACGCAAAACAGTAGCCCAGGTCGCGCCATGGTTGGCTGTTGCCAAATCCGGTTTGCCATCACCATCTATATCTGCTATAGCTACACTTCTTGGGCTGATTACGAAAGCATCGACCCTGGTGGCAAATGATACAGAGCCGCTAGTGGCAGTATTCCGGAAGACAGATATTGAGTTGGCACCCATGTTTCCCACCACCAAATCTTGCTTCCCGTCGCCATTTATGTCGCCTATGGCTATGCAACTGGGGTTAGAGGCGGCAGCAAAGTCTACCTTTGCCGCATAGGTTACATTTGTCCCTGTGCTAGTATTAAGAAAAACCGAAACTGTATTCGAGCTATAGTTAGCCACGGCCATATCTGGTTTGCCATCCCCATCAATATCGCCTATCGCCACACCTTGCGGGTTGTCGCCCACCGCATAGTCTACTTTGGTGGTAAAGCTGCCTAATCCCGTAAAGAATGAGCTGTTGTCATATTTTGGTAGAAACGGGTATTGAGAATAAGCGGTCAGCGAAAGTGCTGTATTGTTTACAGATACCTCTTTATAGGTAGCGCCTGCAGGTACAGTTGCAGTTAGCGAGGTGGTGCTTGCTGCGGTAACCGTAGCCCTTGTAGCGCCAAAAAACACAATGTTATTAGCAGGGGTCGCATTGAAATTGGTACCGGTGAGCGTGACTGTAGCGCCTGGATTTGCCGAGCCCGGGCTTAATGCTGTGACGGTAAGTGAGGCCGCGACCGGGTTGTTCCTGATCACCGATAGTGTAGCGGCGCCATTATTAGGAGTTACCAGGTCGGGCTTGCCATCACCATCTATATCGCCTATCGCTACACTAAATGGATTGGCGCCTGTTGCAAATATTACCGGTGTGGCAAAAGAACCGCTGCTAATGCTGCCGCTGCTACCCGTGTTACGATACACACCCACCGTACCGGCAATATAATTAGGCACTACCATGTCGGGCTTGCCATCGCCATCTATATCACCTAATGTAACCATAAAGGGCAGTGTCCCTGTGGCAAATTGTACATGTGAGGCAAAAGAACTACTCGTAATGCTTCCGCTACTGCTGGTATTGCGATACACAGACACGTTTGCTGAGCTTTGATTGGCCACCGCCAGGTCGAGCTTGCCATCTCCGTCTATATCGCCTATGGTTACGCTACGCGGATTGGTACCTGCAGTAAATTGCACATGTGCGGGGAAAGTGCCTGTGGTGATGGCACCTGTGCTACCCGCATTGCGAAATACGGAGACTGTATGAGCGCCTTGATTGGCCACTGCCAGGTCGGGCTTGCCATCTCCATCTAGGTCGCCTATTGCTACACTCAGGGGATTTGAAGCGGTTGCAAATATAACCCGCGTCGCAAAAGATCCGCTGGTAATGCTGCCGACGGTGCCCGTATTGTGATATACAGAAACTGTAGTGGAGGAATTATTGGTCACTGCCATGTCGGGCTTACCATCTCCATCTATATCGCCTATCGCCACGCTGTACGAGCTGAGACCAGTAGCAAATGTCGCCGGTGAGGCAAAAGAACTGCTGGTAATGCTGCCGCTGCTGCTGGTATTGCGATATACAAAAACGGTGGATGAACCAGAATTAGTCACTACCATGTCAGGCTTACCATCGCCGTCTATATCACCAATTGCTATGCCAGCAGGCTCAACACCTGTTACAAATGTAACCTGTGCGGCGAACGAAGCGCTGGTAACGCTGCCGCTGCTGCTGGTATTGCGATATACCGACACTGTATTGGAACCATAATTGGCCACTGCGATATCGGTTTTGCCGTCGCCATCTATGTCTCCCAACGCTACACCTCTTGCAGTAGTGCCGGTAGAAAAATCTACCTTGTCACTAAAGTTTACCGCTCCAGCAGTATACGCACTGTTGTTAAATGTAGGCAGGAATGGATATTGAGAATAGCCGGTTAGCGCCGATGCGGTATTAATTACAGACACTTCCTTATAAGTTGCGCCCGTAGGCACTGTTGCTGTCAGCGATGAGCTTCCTGCTGCTGTTACAGTAGCCTTGGTAGCACCAAAGAACACTATATTATTGGCAGGAGTGGTATTAAAGTTGGTGCCTGTAATAGTTACCGTACTTCCTGTATTAGCCACAGCAGGGCTTACTGAGGAAATAGCAGGTACCGCTATTAACGGATTATTCCTTATCACCGATACAGCAATGGAATTATTATTAGCCGTTACCAGGTCGGGCTTGCCATCGCCGTCTATATCGCCCATCGCTACGCTAACGGGATCTGTTCCCGTTGCAAATGTTACCTGTGTGGCAAAAGAACCGCTCGTAATGCTGCCACTGCTGCTCGTATTGCGATATACAGATACTGTAGCGGAACTAAGATTGGCCACTGCCAGGTCGGGCTTGCCATCGCCATCTATATCACCTATCGCTACGTTACGGGGATTAATGCCCGTAGCAAATGTTATCTGTGTGGCAAAAGATCCTGTGGTGATGCTGCCGCTACTGCTCGTATTGCGCAACACTGATATTGTATTGGAACCTTGGTTAGCCACTGCCATGTCGGGCTTGCCATCCCCGTCTATATCGCCTATCGCTACGCTGATGGGATTGCTACCAGTTGCAAATGTTACCCGTGCGGCAAATGAACCGCTCGTAATGCTGCCGCTGCTGCTCGTATTGCGATATACAGATATTGTAGCGGAGCCAAGATCAGCCACTGCCAGGTCGGCCTTGCCATCCCCGTCTATATCGCCTATCGCTACGCTATAGGGATTACTACCCGTTGCATATGTTACCTGTGTGGCAAAAGAACCGCTGGTAATGCTGCCGCTGCTGCCCGTATTGTGATATACAGATACAGTACTGGAGGCATTATTTGCCACAGCCAACTCGGGCTTGCCATCCCCATCTATATCGCCTATCGCTACGCTCCAGGGTTGTTCACCCGTCGCAAATGTCACGTGTGTGGCAAAAGAACTCGTGGTAATGCTGCCGCTGCTGCTCGTATTCCGCAATACAGACACTGTATTGGCACCAGAATTACCCACTGCCAGGTCGGGCTTGCCGTCACCATCTATATCGCCTATCGCTAAGCTACGTGGAGTAGTACCCGAAGCAAATGTTACCGGCGTGGCAAAAGAACCGCTCGTAATGCTGCCACTGCTGCTCGTATTACGATATACGGATATTGTATTGGCGCCATGATTGGCCACCGCCAGGTCGGGCTTGCCATCGCCATCTATATCACCTATAGCTACACTATAGGAAATGGTACCACCTGTAAAATCTGTTTTTGCGTCAAAGTTTACCGTTGCGGGTATGTACGCGCTGTTGTTATAAGTAGGCAGGAACTGGTATCGTGAATAACCGGTAAGTGCTGATGCTGTATTATTTACCGATACACGCTCATAGGTAGCGCCAATGGGCACTGTTGCTGTCAATGAGGTACTACCGCCTGCTGTTACCGTGGCACGCGTAGCACCAAAATATACTATGTTATTGGCAGGGGTGGTATTAAAGTTGGTGCCGGTAACAGTCACCGTGCTCCCAGGATATCCCAATAAAGGGCTTAGCGATGTAACGGTAGGCAACTGCCCATAACTGGCGGGCAAGCAACACATTAAAAATAATACAAACAAACTCAGATGCCGGGTAGTTGATAAATTGTCCATACCGTACGTTTTAAAAATTTTAGCTATTTAATATGGGGTGAAATAAGGACAACAGCACATAACAAACCCGACATTTAGGTAAACAAATCCGCCATAAAAAAATGTATTATTGATTATCAATTATATACAAGAAATGAAAATTTTAAATCTATGGCTATAATAACAAATGCTGTGACAATTTAACCTGTATAACGGCCAAGAAACTGCGGAAAAAGCATGGGCAAAATGGGAGTGTACTAAAGAAATTCGGTTGCCTTTTTACCGAACCGCTCAAAAAATTGCCGGGAGAAATACGCCGGTGTCGAAAAACCGACCCGCTTAGCAACGTCTTCTATTTTATATATATCACCGCTAAGCAGCAGCTCATATGCTTTCTGTAGCCGCACTTCCCGTATGAGCTGCAGGGGGGAGCAGCCGGTAAGTTTCTTAGACAGCCGCAGTAGCTGACGCTCGCCTATGTTCAATTCGTATGCGAGGTCGTAAACCGACACATTAGAATTTTTAATACGGGCAAGCACATATTCAGTTATTTTGCTCCTGAACTCTTCCGCCGCCTTGCCGTCTGCCGGTATATCGTCAGGCTCATCAGGCTGCTGGTTTGCCGCAAGTCGTGCAGCATTATTATTTAATAGGTTGTATACCCTTACGCTTAGCTCCGTAGCATTAAATGGCTTTATTATATAGTCATCAATACCCATGCGTAGCATTGCCAGCTGGCTTTCTTTATCCGCAAGGGCGGTGAGGGTAATAACAGGAATTTTGCTATGCGACGGCGTGCTTTTCACCCTTTCTATAAACTCACGGCCATCCATCTCCGGCATCATAATGTCAGAGATGATAAGGTCAGCTGTGTTCGTTTCCAGCCATTGCAGCGCCTCAATGCCGTTCCCCGCTTCCGCCAGGTTCACCTTGCCTCCCAGTATCTCTTTCAGGTAATACCGCATCTCCGTATTATCCTCCACCAGCAGCACCGTCTGCTTTTCAGGAAAATGTTCCCATACCTGCAGTGGTACCGGTAGCTCGGCGTCGGTGGGCTCTTCCTCCACAGCTTGCTCTACGAGTGGAAACTGCAGCGTAAAAGTGGTGCCTGTTCTCGCATCGCTGGTCACCGCTATAGTGCCGCCCATCACCAGGGTAAATTCTTTTACAAGCGACAACCCGATACCGGCACCTTCAGCTTTCGCCCGCGATGTATCGCCTTGGTAAAAGCGCTCAAATATATGCGGCAGGTCTTTAGTGCTGATACCACCACCGGCATTGCTGATGCTGAAAATGAGCGAATGACCATCGGCTGAAGGGTGTACACTCGCTTTAATCCACCCACCCTTTTTATTGAACTTTATTGCATTGTATACCAGGTTATTGATGGTCTTCTCAAACCGGTCCTCATCTACCGATATATACAGCCCGGTTATGCGCTCCGCAGTGTATTCAAGCGTCAGCCTTTCTTTATGAATAAAGGTTTCAAAGGCATACACCATTCTTTTGATCATCGGTGCCGCTTCCTTCGTGGTGCTGGTCATTTTCAGTTCCCCGCCCTCGAGTTTCGAGAGGTCGAGGATCTCTTCCACCATATGCTGTAGTTTGCGGCTGTTGTTATAGGCCACACCAAGCTTCTCCTTATTGTCGCCGGTCTTGTTCTCCTGTTTGTCCTTCATCAGCTCCAGCATCCCTGTAAGCAGCGTCACCGGCGTCCGCAGCTCGTGCGATATATTGGCCAGGAACCGCGTCTTCATCTCTGCCGATACTGCCAACTGGGCTGCCAGCACATCTTTCTGCACTATAGACTCCTGCAGGTTTGCGGCCAGCTCGTCCGATTTTTCCTTCTCGCTGGCCAGGCTGTGTTTCTCATGCGCAAGCTGATCGTTGGCTGTGGCGAGGTTTACATTTGCCTCGCTTTGCCTGCGGTAATTCCTGACGATCAAAATGATGATCACAGACAAAAGGCCCACCCCCACTATAAACCACGTCCGCTCATTTCTCTTTGCAGCTTCCTGTACCCGGTTCAATGCCACCTGTTTTTCTTTCAGGCCGGCTTCCCGCCTGGTTTCCTGTTCAGCTATTTTCAATTGTGTTTCATTGGAGAACAAGGAGTCCTTCATTTTTACATACTCGCGGTAAAACTCCAGTGCCTCCTTGTGCCGCCCCACCTTACTTAGCGCTTCCGAGAATCTTTTAGCTGCATCAAGCGGAATAAATCCAAGCCTTTTATGAATAGCGAAGGACTGGTCGAAATATTGGACGGCCTTGGCAAGATTAGCATTCTTGCTGGCATACACCAGGCTGTCGGGCCGTATTTCAGTAACGCTATCCTGTGCTATGTCAAAGTATATGTTGGCCATATCAGTAAGCACCGCGCCCTCCCAAAAATTCGCCGCGTAGCTCCCATCATTTATAGAACGCGATAAACGCACCGACTTAGCTGCGTAGACCAATGCTTTATTGTACTCCTTTAATGCCGAGTAACAGCTGCCTATAGTCTGAAAGGCGAACGCCACCTGTCGCTTCTTCCCGGTTTCCTCGAATACCTGCAACGCCGAGATAAGAAATACCAGCGCCCTTTTATGTTCCCCCATTTCAGCATAGGTAGCGGCAACATTAAGGCTCGCCGTAGCGGCTTTGTACTTATTGCCCACCTGTACGTAATATGCCCGCTCTTTATCAAAATACTTTAGCGCCTCCCCATATTTCTTCATGTTATAGTATATACCCGCCATTGCATCCATAGCGGTATACAGGCTTTCCTGGCTGCCGGCCTCCTCGTAAGCTTTCAGAGATCTGAAGTAATACCCGATCGACAGGTTGAAGTTTTTGGCGCCGTAGATAAAGCCCAGGTTAGCGAGGCAGTCGCCTTCAATTTTTTTATACCCTGTGCTTTCAGCCACTGCTAGTGCCAATTTGGCATAGTATAATCCGGAATCAAGCGTGGGGCCGCCGTAGTGCGTAGTAATAATGAGGAGTAAACGGACCTTATTTGAATCATCCGCTTTGTAGCGCGGTCCATGCAACTCAGTAAATAGAGAATCGATCCTCCCAACAGCTTGCGCCCGGCAGTGCATTACCATCTGCAAAGACACCATAAAACAACACAGGAAGGTTTTTCTCATAGGCGCAAGGACTATAGGCAATACTGGCAGCATTCACCGGTATAAGTACCAAGGTAGCTATTTTACAGGTTTATAAACGAAGGAAAAATAAAGAAGATGAAGACTGCTCCACGATCATTGGCGCATGAATAATTAACCGTGCCGGTCGCTGAACCATACGCTATCGATATAGTGGGTAACAGCCAGAAGTGCGTGAAAGCCCGGGATACCAGCCAAACTTTTCCTCGTACAGCAAATTGCCTTAAACGGCCGCAAACGTTTTTAGACACATTTTGAGCATTACCGAATGGATCTCAATTCGTTTTTGACCAGGTTGTCTCGTCCTTACTGAATTTGAATGCTATCGCAAAGTTGACATCAGGCTTAATGACCGTGTTGTGCAGGGAGTTGATGAGGGGGCACACACCTTCGTTTATCGCCCTGGCCGGTATGTGCAAAGGCTTGGGAGCCGATGAATCGCAGCTTTGTATTTGCGGAAGTGGCGGATGAGAAAAAGTGAACATAACTCGCTTCGACAAAAATTACGTAGATACGCATACTGAACATTCGTCTTCCAGAGACAGCATACACTTTTTCGATGATCAATAACACGTACAGATTTGCCAACTTTCCAAAAATTGCCAAATCTTTCTCGCGCAGTACCCACGCGACTATACGTAACACCTCCCTCCCTACCCCTCCAATACCCCCTTCAAATTCGACAACCCCTTACGAAACCCCTTCATCATAGACCCCTTCATCAGCGGGAACACCAGGTTAAATGGCCGTGGCGCCTTGCCCGATATGCACCAGACCACCTTTGTCTTATTGCCCTCCACCGTAGTAGTCGCGATGTACACATCATTGGTCATCCTCATTGGCTTTTCAAAATGAAACAGGCATTCCATACGCTCCCCTTCTACTATCCTGGTGATCTCCTGCGAGCCCTTGCCCACCTTATTGTTTCCCTCCCAGCGCTCTATAAAGCCTACCGTACCATCGGTGCCTATAAATTCCTCCTTCATGTTTGGGTCGTCTTTACCCCACACGCTCCAGTTTCGTTGGTTCTTTATCGATCTCAGGTAGTCAAATACCTCCGGTCTGGGCCTGTCTATAACTATCTCTGCTTTGTTTTCAAAAGCCGTTGTTACTATAAAAGCCAGCAATACTAGCAGCAACACCAGCCCTCCGATTATGTATAATACAGTCATGTTTCCCCAATTTTAGAACCGGGTCAAATGTAGTAAAAGGAAAGAACTGGCTTGTAACGGGTTGGATAATTCACTGACGCGGGGTTGCGGCGCTGCCCGTGCGCTGCAACCCGTGCCCGCACAATCTCACCGGTCTGCTACCCCGCACAAGACCTCACCTTTTAAAAACAAAATAAAAGAACAATGTCAGGATTATAGAGAACAGGATGTTTAGTATAGCCCCCACCCGCAGCATATCCTTTTGCGGTATAAAGCCTGTAGAAAAAACCAGGGCATTCGGAGGTGTGCCCACCGGTAGCATAAATCCATAAGAGGCGGCAAGAGTAGCCGGCAATACCAACAGGGCAGGATTTATCTTCAGCTGCACCGCTAAAGTATATACTATAGGCAGGAATAACGCGGCACTGGCAGTATTGCTCATGAACTCTGTAAACACAATGCTGGTGATGACAACGATCCATATAAATGCGATCAGCGGCATGGCAGTGGCAAACATAGCTATCTGCCCCGCCAGCAGCGCTCCCAGCCCGCTTGTTTCCAGCAGCATAGCAAGGGTGAGCCCGCCGCCGAAAAGTAATAGTATATTCCATTGCACACTTTTTATCACCTCCTCCCATTGCAGCACCTTAGTGACCACTATCAGGAATATGGCTATTACCGCTACAAGTGAGCTGAAGCCGTGGGTGATGCCCAGCAAGGGCCCGAGAACACCCTCCATCAGCCACAGTGCTATCGTAAACAGGAATATAATACCGAGCGCTTTATTGGGCGGGTTTACGCTACCGGTTGCGGCCACCTGCGCCACTGTAAGTTTTCTATCGGGTTTAAAGTACAGGGTCAAAAGCCCCACCATTAGCGGAAAGGTAATGAGGAACATAGGAATGCCGTACTTCAGCCATTCAAAAAAGGTAATGCCCAGTAAGGCCGCGCCAATAGCATTGGGCGGGCTGCTTACCATGGTGGCTATACCACCTATATTGGCAGAATAGGCTATCCCGAGCATTAGGAATTTTGCTTCGGGAGTGACGGCGTCTTTTTTTACCAGCGCCAGCATGCCCAGCGCCAGTGGCAGCATCATAACAGTGGAGGAGGTATTGCTGATCCAAAAAGCAAGTAGTGATGTCGATAGCATCATCAGTATCGAAGACCGGTAAAAATTCCCTTTGGCAAGGCGGATAAGCTTGCGGGCCAGCAGCTTGTCTATGCCATGGGTGGTTAGTGCGCCTGCCAGTACAAAACCGCCAAGAAACAGGAATATTATCGGGTGCCCAAACTGGCTGAAAGCTTCCTTAGGATGTATAAGTTTTAACAGCGTGGCTACCACTGGTATCATTATGCCGGTAAGCGCCAGCGGAATGGCCTCGGTCATCCACAGTATTGCCACCAATACAAACAATGCACCGGCTTGCTGTGCAGGCTGATTTTTAAGTATGGGGTAAAACAGTAAAAAAGTAAATACTAACAAACTTATTGAGAGGATAGGAATGTTAATACTTTTCTTCATTCCCGTAATTTAGGCAAAGATATCGAGCAATGGGCGGTACATAGCTTTTACAATGTACTTGTCGCCACGTTCCCACAAGCCCGGGCATGAGGCGCTGCAAACCTTCCGCTGGCACGGGTTTGACGCGCTGCCCCCCCCTGCGCTGCAACCCGTGCCTGCCCAATCTACCCGGTCTGTAGACCCCTACTGGCGCGGTTTGAGGCGCTGGCCCGTGCGCTGCAACCGATGCCCCACAATCCAGCCGGTCTGTAGACCAACCGAAAAGCCAAGTAAGGCTAATCTCACTAACCTACCTTTTTTCAGCATCGCACTATGTATATGCAGCTCATGACCAATTGCTTAGCTCGGAAAAATGTTTTACCATGTGCAGCCAGCTGTTTATGACGCAGCAGAAAACGCAGTGCCATGTAAACATGTTTTGAAAAAATGCGCAGGGCACACGATATTTGATGTACAACCTATACCTGCCTATGATCTCCGTAAAAAACATCATCGTAGGGACGATTCCTTGCGCGCCTTCACCCGCCGGGCACAAAACGCTGTTACAAATATACCGGTAACCATGTTGCCAAATGCTGCATTGCCTTACTTACAACGCACACAGACCAGTTCCGTATTTTTTTACCGGCAACCGGAAGAAACGAAATAACTGACTGATTATCAACACATTAAAATAACGCGCTTGCGATTCGCCGGAAAAAACCGGAAGCAAACCGGAAATTCCGGCACATAAAATCGGCATAGCTGGTCATGGTACTCTATCGCGAAAGCCATTGCACACTTTACACGAAAGTGCGCAAAAAGTGCGCAAACAAAATAGCTGCAATGCCCGCCAACACTGGAAAGTGTATCGAAAAATTCCATTGCGCACCACTGTGCAATATGCTACGGCCGTGGCGCTGTAAAGGTCCCCTTCACATGGTTATACTGGTCTGTAAAATCGAACGAGCCCGTGATGGTGTTACCATTGTATCCGCTCACTCTTATGTAGCCGGTATATGCTTTTACATAAGCATAAGCTGTTCTGCAATACGCGGTGCTTTTATTAAAGTTACCGCCATTACCGGTGTTTTGGATCTCATAGGTGTGGTTGCCTTCCTGGTAATCGCGTATCTGCAACGATATTGAGTTGCTGCTGCCAGACATGTATGCCGATAGTTCGGTAACATTATTATCCATCTCCCGTGCGCTAACTTTGTTTACCATCCACGAGGAGTCACTGTTAACTATTACTGAGATCGTAGTAGCAGGATCGGGTGCGGCTTTCTTGCAGGCCGCTACAGAAAGTACAATTATTAAGGGCACAAGATATTGTTTCAAGGCATTTTTAAATTGAGAACAAAGATACAGCATCACCTACACGCTTACATAACACAATGATAATAATGGACCTTAATCCATATGATAACCAAGGTGTTACTGCAGGGCAGGTGTGTCCCTGCCGACCATAAGGGTGAAGCTGCCCTGCACTCTGGCACCTTCTTTGCGACACCCCATATAGCGCCCGCCCCACAATTGTAAAGGACAAAACTACGCTCAACTCAGTATGGAAATAGCCTTGATGATTCTCGGAGGACTTGCATTATTCCTTTACGCCGTCACTAACCTGTCAGACACGCTCAAGGAGTTCCTCGGCGATAAGGCAAAGGCGGTGTTGCAGCGGTTCACCGGCAATATATTTATGTCCCTGCTCACAGGTACCATTATCACCATTATCCTCGATTCGTCATCTGCCGTCATCATCATGACCATCGTTTTTGTGAATGCGGGGGCACTGAGCTTTAAGAATGCAATGGGCATAGTAATGGCCGCCAATGTAGGCACCACCTTCTCCAGCCAGCTTATAGCCCTGGATATAGGCAAGTATTCACCGGTAGTTATGGTAGCAGGTATAGTGCTGGTATTTATAGGTAAGTCAGACAAGATGAAGGCTGGCGGCAAAGCACTTACCTATTTCGGCATACTGTTTTTCGGGCTCTATACTATGGAGCATGCTGTGGAGCCCCTGCGCGATAATAACTTTTTTCACAGCTTTATGGCGAAGCTGAACGCACCGCTGAAAGGGGCAGGAGCGGGGGCCTTGGTCACCCTTATCATTCAATCTTCTTCCGCTACAATGGGTATTGTCATTACGCTGGCCAAGAAACAGCTAATAGGGTTCCCGGCCGCAATAGCGGTGATGCTGGGTGCCGAGCTGGGCACATGCTCAGATACACTGCTGGCAACCATACGGTCAAACAGGCAGGCGGTGAAAACTGGGCTGTTTCACCTGTTCTTCAACGTTGTTAGCATCACAATAGGGCTGCTGCTGTTCCCGTATTTTATTGCCTTTATTGAGCGTATATCAGGCGGCGCAAGGCTGGAGCAAAAGATAGCCAACGCGCATATGATATTCAACATTGGCGGGGTCATCCTGTTCCTGCCTTTTATAAAGTATATAGAAAAGGGTCTTAACAAGCTGGTGCCCGAGAAGGTTGTGGTACCTCCCGTAGTGCCTCCTGGGCCATAAGCACGCGCACTATTACTTCTGCTTCTCTTCAAACAACCCATCGAGCATTTGCCTGCTAAAGTGGGTTTCTATGTCTGTGCTTATGTTGTGGTATACCGCGCTTATAAATATGCTGTTCAGCGCGCTGTTCACAATGAACATGACTGGCAGGCCCAGCAGGAATATCGCTATGCCGGCACCCTCATGTATAAGCGCGCTTACTGCAAGCCCAGTAATACCAAATATGCCAAACAACAGCAGGTTGATGAGGCCGAAGCTAAACGATGCGCCAATGCGCTCACCCCACTTCTCCTTCATCAGCTGCACAGAGCGCTTCACTGCGTCTGCCGGCCCGGTCTGTTCATATGCAAGTATCGGCACCACGAAGAAGGTGCCTATGCTCCAGGCGAAGCCTATGAGGCCAATGATGATCTTGCCCAGCCAGCCGGCGTTGTCTTGTATTATTTTGAGGATAGTACCTATAGTGCCCGCAAACAATGCCCATTGCAGTATGACCCAGATACGGCTCATGCTGAATTGCAGGCCTTTGGCCACAGTAGCCTCTTCGCCATTAAAGTATAGGCGCGTGCAGTGCATCAGCGCCATGTTGAAGAATACAATGACGAAGTAGCCTACCACGTATCCACCAAACATAACGAGATACATGGTGCCATCCTTGTCAACGATCTTCTCCAGCATAGACTGGTAACCACTCCACATCGGCACAAAGAAGGCCGCCGCTATAACAAGGAGCGTAAGGCCTGACAGCACGGGGAAGGTGAGCAACTGTTTGTTAGCTTTAAGCACTTTCATGCTGGTCATGGTTATTTTCCAGCCACTGCTCATGCGGTCGAAGATAGACATAGCGTATATTTTTGATAAATATAGCAAGATATGCCGATACGGAAAATTTGTTGCGATCCCCTGCAGGAAACAGGACTGACTATAACCTCTGCTAATAGCACTATATAGCTTTCCGGCATGTACAAAATCATTGGGTACCAGTCTTTTTCCTACCTTTGCGCCGACTTTTTTAAAATCATTGATCTAAATATTTTTATGAAAGAAGTATATATAGTTTCCGCGGTGCGCACGCCAATGGGCAGCTGGGGCGGAGCATTAAAAGATTTTTCTGCAACACGCCTTGGCGCTATCGCCATCAAAGGCGCCCTCGAGAGGGCTGGTGTTGCTGCAAGTGAGGTAAATGAAGTGCTGATGGGCTGTGTGCTGCAGGCCAACCTGGGCCAGGCGCCCGCGCGCCAGGCTGCACGCTATGCCGGTGTGCCAGACAATGTGCCATGCACTACTGTAAATAAAGTGTGCGCCAGCGGCATGAAGGCCGTGATGCAAGGCGCGCAGGCTATAATGCTGGGTGATGCTGATGTAGTGGTGGCAGGCGGCATGGAGAGCATGAGCAATGTACCCTTCTACAGCGAAAACATGCGCTGGGGGAATAAGTATGGCAACGTAAGCATGGCCGATGGCCTTTCTAAAGACGGCCTTACAGATGTATACCACAACTACCCTATGGGCAATGCCGCCGACCTTTGCGCACAGGAGTGCAACATCAGCCGCGAAGCACAGGACGAATTTGCAATAGAAAGCTACAAGCGCAGCCAGGGCTCATGGGATGCCGGCCGCTTCGATAACGAGATAGTACCGGTAGAAGTGCCGCAGAAGAAAGGTGACCCGATAAAGATATCTAAAGACGAGGAGCCATGGAATGTGAAGTTCGATAAGATACCAGGCCTCCGCCCCGCATTTACTAGAGAAGGTACTGCGACAGCTGCTAACTCCAGCACTATGAACGATGGCGCGGCTGCGCTGGTGCTCATGAGCAAGGAGAAAGCTGATGCGCTCGGCATAAAGCCAATAGCCAAGATAAAAGGTTATGCTGACGCTGAGCAGGCACCTGAGTGGTTCACTACGAGCCCATCTATAGCTGTGCCAAAGGCAGTAGCCAAGGCCGGCCTGCGCATGGAAGACGTACACTACTTCGAGCTGAATGAAGCGTTCAGCGTGGTAGGCATTGCCAACATGCAGAAGATGAACCTGCGCCCTGAGCAGGTGAACGTGAACGGTGGTGCTGTATCGCTTGGCCACCCGCTGGGTGCCAGCGGTGCGCGTATCCTCGTTACGCTCATTAATGTGCTACAGCAAAACAATGGTAAGTTTGGCGCAGCAGGTATCTGTAACGGTGGCGGTGGCGCCAGCGCTGTAGTTATCGAAAGGATGTAATTACACCCAGAATAATACTTAGCAGTAAGTAGCAATAACGTTGCTGCTTACTGCTAATTTCTTTATATATTTCCGCAGTAATTCATCCTGTTTTTGCGCACCTACCCTTTTATAGATAAGATAGCTAAGCTGGTATTGCAGCCCCGCGTGCTGCTGGGCATCTATATAGCAGCGGCGGTGATAGCAGCGGTGCAGCTGGTGCTGCTCGGCAGCCACGAGTTTACATGGCCTAAGCCGCCCTACCCCGATGACATAATGAACAAGCCACACCTTATGAAGCTATTCATAGGCCGGCAGCTTACCGAGTACAACAATTACCTCATCTTCAAGCATTCGTTCTTTCACCTGCTGCAGGGCAGTAACCTCTATGGTGTATACCCCGCAGAGCACTGGGACTTCTATAAGTACAGCCCCACCTTTGCCTTGCTCATGGCGCCGCTGGCCTACCTGCCAGATATTGTGGGGCTAACCATATGGAACCTTGCGAACGCCCTTGCTGTGTTCTTTGCCATACGCATGTTGCCGCTTAATATACGCACCCAGTGTATGTTGCTGCTGTTTGTGGCTATGGAACTGCTCACCTCACTGCAAAACACACAGAGCAACGGCCTCATGTGCGGCCTTATGATAGCGGCCTATGGCTGCATGCAAAAGGATAAGCCGCTGTGGGCCACACTGTGGCTGGTGCTCGCCACTTATATCAAAGTCTATGGGGCCATTGGTTTCTGCCTGTTCCTGTTCTACCCGGGCAAGCTGCGGTTCATAGCCTATGCCGCGCTGTGGACCATTGTATTGGGCGCACTACCGCTGATGGTGACCTCGTGGCAAATGCTGGTGACCCAGTACACTAACTGGGCCGCGCTCATCAAGGCTGATGCCTCGGCCGCAGTGGGGCTTTCGGTAGCGGGCTGGCTCAAGAGCTGGTTCGGGTTGACTAATATTATGTCTTACATCACGCTCACCGGTGTGTTTCTATTCTTCCTGCCGTTCCTCCGCTTCGCCCACTACCGCGATGAAGCGTTCAGGATATTGATACTGGCTTCTATGCTGCTGTGGGTGGTCATCTTCAACCACAAGGCTGAGTCGCCGACGTTTATCATAGCAGTAGCGGGGGCAGGCATATGGTACTTCAGCAGGCCTAAAGCCACGTGGCGGGCTGTACTATTCTGGGTGGTATTCATATTCACTAGCCTGGCTACTACCGATATCTTTCCGCCGTTCGTGAAGCAGCACTTTATTTACCCCTATACCATAAAGGCTGTTCCGTGCATCATTGCGTGGTTTGTGGTATTGGCAGAGCTGATGACCATGCGCCGGGGCGAGGCACACCCGCTGCTTATGCGCACGCCGCAACTGCAACAAAAGGCGGGTGTTTAGGGACCTTCAAACCCGCCTTTGCATGCGCCGGTGAGGTAAATAAATAGCCGGGACTATAAAAAAGACAAAAAAATGCCGATATTAGCCAAAGTATTTACACCGGGAACGATATGAAATTCAAGATATTCAGGCTGTTCGCCTTGCTGTTTGTAGTTATGAGCCTTAGCAGTTGCTACATGGGCAGGTGGCGCCGCTACAACCAGCGCGACCATTACATACACAAAAAGAAATACAAAAAATTACACAAGCATCACAGCAAACGCTGGTAATTCTTTATATTGCATTAATACACGTGCATTTATGAAACAGTGTTTGATAGTTATCCTTTTGCTGGCGGCGAGTACCGCCGGCTTTGCCCAGAAGAGTACAACATGGGATAAGTGGAAGTGGCTCATCGGCGACTGGAAGACCGAGGGGGAACCCACGCCCAGCCAAGGCTTCAGCACCTTCTCCTTCAAGCCCGACCTGGACCAGATGATACTGGTGCGTAAGAGCCATACCGAATTTGAGCAGCTGAGGTCTAAGGCCGCCACCTACGACGACCTGCTTATAGTTTACCCCGGCTACTCGGGCACGCAGCCCAAGGCAGTTTATTTTGACAGCCAGGGCCATGCTATAGACTATACATTCAATGTATCGGATAAGGCCATTACTTTCAATAGCAATAAGGTCGGTAACCAACCCGCATTCCGGCTCACGTATACCCGCGTAGATAGCAACGTTATCAATGCGAAATATGAAATGTCGCAGGATGGGCAGACCTACCAAACCTATATGGAGGGCAAGAGCCGCCGCGCCAAGTAATACCCGTTCCAATAAGGCTATTGGCAAATTCAACATCGCCTCTTAGGCACATTCAATACCTTTGCCCCATAATAAGCATTTATGGGCAAAGTAGCCATTAATATAGCCACAGGCAGCATACAGCAGCAGGAGACAATAGTAGGTATAGACCTGGGCACCACCAACAGCCTTATAGCCATTGTAAGGTCCGACACACATGAGCCCATAGCCCTGCGCGAAATAGACGGGCTGACGCTTGTGCCTTCTATCGTTCACTTCGATGAATATGGCAATACTACCGTAGGTAACCCGGCCCGGGAGCTGCTGGTAGCACAACCTGAGCGCACTATATACTCTGCAAAGCGCCTCATGGGCAAAGCATATAAAGATGTAAGCAAAGACGCCGGCTTTTTTGCTTACAACATAATTGACGATGGCACCGATGCGCTGGTGAAGGTGCAGGTGGGCGATAAGTTTTACTCACCTATAGAGCTGTCTTCTTACATACTAAAGGAACTAAAGAAACGCGCAGAACATATACTGAAGACACCGGTGAATAAGGCGGTGATAACTGTACCTGCGTACTTCAACGATGCACAGCGGCAAGCTACACGCGATGCCGGCAGGCTGGCCGGGCTCGATGTGCTGCGCATCATCAACGAGCCTACAGCGGCAAGCCTTGCCTATGGCATAGGCGCAAAGTCCAACGAAGAAAAGACCATAGCGGTGTACGACCTTGGGGGCGGCACATTCGACATCTCGATACTTACAATAAGCAACGGCATTTTTGAGGTGCTGGCCACAAATGGCGACACCTATCTTGGCGGCGATGATATGGATAATATGCTGGTGAAGTATTGGCAGGAAGATGCGGGTGGCAGTATGGAGTTGGGCATAGGCAGTCACATCAGTAAGTCGCTGGCGCAGCAGATGCGGGTGACGGCGGAAGAAGCTAAGAAACACCTGACCACGCATAATGTATTTGAAGGGATGATAGATGGGCGCGCGGTTCGCATAACAAAAGAGGAGTTCAATGAGCTGATACAGCCGCTTGTAGACCGCACCATTACTGCCTGTGCCAATGCTATGCGCGATGCAGGCCTGAAGACAGAACAGATAGATGCGGTAGTGATGGTAGGTGGATCGACCCGCGTGCCACTGGTGAAAGAAAGCGTGCGCAAATTCTTCGGCAAGGAAGTATACGACAATCTTAACCCCGACGAAGTAGTGGCGCTGGGCGCGGCGGTGCAGGCCGATATACTTGCCGGCAACAACACTGAAATGCTGCTGCTAGATGTGACACCACTATCACTCGGCATAGAAACTATGGGCGGACTTATGGATGTGCTTATCCCGCGCAACTCTAAGATACCTAACAAAGCAGGGCGGCAGTATACTACTCAGAAGGACGGCCAAAGCGGCATGCGCATATCTGTATTCCAGGGCGAGCGCGACCTGGTGCAGGACAACCGCAAGCTTGCCGAATTTAATCTTACCAATATACCCGGTATGCCCGCTGGTATGCCTAAGGTGGAAGTTACTTTCCTGATAGATGCGGATGGCATACTGAAGGTGAGCGCTACCGAGCTGCGCAGCGGTGTGGCGACCAGCGTAGACGTGAAGCCGCAGTATGGCCTTACTGATGAGGAGGTAGAAAAAATGCTGCTGGACTCACTGACCAATGCAAAGGATGACATTGCCAAACGTGCGCTGGTAGAGGCTGCTACCGAAGCCCAGCAGATGCTGGATGTGACAGAAAAATTCCTTGCGAAGCACCGCGCCTTTCTTACTGATGAAGAAGTGGATATTACCATTGGCCGCATGCAAGCGCTGCGTGAAGCAATGAACGCCGCCGACAAAGACCGCATACAGAAAGAAACAGAAACGCTCAATGATGTATCGCGCCCATATGCAGAGCGCGTGATGGACGCAGCGCTGAAAGATGCGATGAAGGGGAAAAAGATAGTGTAAACCCCAAACCCCTAAAGGGGCTTCCTCATGTTTCGCATGGGAGCAGTTAGAATCGAAACATTCATTCCGGAAATGTCGTCAAGGCATCCCTATTGCTGTGATCTTCCTGCAACACTATCCACTGCCGATACCCTATCCACTGCTGTGTATCTTCCAAAAAAACTTCTGTGAGTGAGCTGAAGCCGTTTTTGACTTTGTAATCGAAATTGGGAATGCCGGGTACGATGTAGCCGGGGTATAGTAACGGGATAGCTTCTGCCCTGCAGTAGCGCACGAGCTCCATCAGCAGGAAGATACCTAAGCCTTCGCGGGCATAGCGTGGATCGTAGAAATTTTTTATTGCAGCTACAGTGTACTTACCTATGTCGAAGATACCTGCTGCTATTAACTCCCCGTTGTCCTTTACGGTGATCACACGCGAGTCGAAGCTGTCTAGCTCTGCCCCCCAAAGGCTATCTAGGGTCTCTGGCTCTGCAAACTTTGTGCTCAGCCGATACTGTGAGAACAGTAGGTTCAAGTCGTCCTTTATACTGTTAAGGTCCACATAGCAGATCTCGTATTTATTGCTGAGCTTAGTGAAATTCCGGGTCTTGAAAAACGCATCTGTGACGTCTGCTATGCGATAGCGCAGCCAGTGGACGGGAAAGATGGCAGACGGGCTTTCGAGATAAGCGGTGGTAAACATGGTGCTGCCCATGCGGTAATAGCCGCGCGCCAAAAGGAAATCGAGTATGTCATTTTTGAAAGCCTGCATAGCACTGCGTGAACTCGGGCGAGACTACCTCGGCTTCTTGTAAATAGGCACCGTAGAGCAGGGCTCGCCATACATGAGCGACTTTACTACAGGGCGCAGGTGCTGGGTTACTGCAAGGTAAGCCGCCTCGGGTATAGGCGTATCGCCGCAGCCCTTTATCACTACGCGCTTGTCGGCATACTCGGTGGTGTCTATATCGTGAATGCGTTTATTGATCAGCACCTTCACCAGCTCATCTGCAGTGCCATAGTATACTGACGCAGACACCGGCTGCAGGTAGGCCGCTGCCAGCATATAGGCCCACACGGGCACTATAGCCTCGGCGCTGCAATGCACTGCCACATGCTTGCCTTCAAATTGCTGCCAATCGTAGGTTTGCAGGGCTGCCCTATAGTCCTTCTCCCGCAGTATCATCTCCCTGAACAAGAAAAGCTTCAGGTCGAAGACTGCGATCTCATCAGTGGGAATAAAAGGGGCAAGGTCGAGTGTTATTATTCCGCTCTCCGCAACTTTATTTACTATAGGCTCCATAAAAAACGCTCTGGTATTATCTACTGTAAATTTACGCCAAATATGGGTGCCCGACCGCTTAGCGGCCATAGTCTGTAGCTATAACAGTATTACTATAGAACCAGGTGCTACTGCTTCACCAGCTTGGTTACTTTTATCATCTCGCCCTGCCCGTTGTATACCGCAAGGATATACATGCCGTTGGCCAGGCTGCTGATATCAAGCGTTGCAGCATTATCTTTTGCCAGTAGTATCCTGCCATCCATGCCGGTAACAGTTGCCCTTATGGTTACCGGGGCAGAGATATGCACAATATCGGATGCAGGGTTAGGATAAACCTGCACCTGTGAAGCTGCAACATTGTCTATGCCAACAACGTGTATACGCATGCCTGCCCTGCCGGTGCAACCGCTGCCGTCTGTAACTATTACATAGAAGTAAGACCCGTAGGCGGGCAGTGTAAGTGTAGCCGTGTTGGCACCTGGTATTATGCCATTAGTGCTGTCATACCATTGGTAAGTAGCATAGCCTGTGCCCGTAGTGAGTGTACCTGCAGATGTGTTATGCGTTACTGTTGGGGCCGGAGTGGCGTTGACTGTCATCAATGCAGATACTACGCAGTTGTGCGGCTTTGTGTACGTGATCCGCACTGTATCAGGCACCAATGCTGTGACTACGCCGGTGGCTGCGCCTATAGTCGCTACAAACAGGTTGCTGCTGCTCCAGGTGCCACCGGCCGATGCGTTGGCCAATGCAGTTACCGAGCCTCTGCACACTTGCAGCGGCCCGCTGATAGCAGGCAAGGGTGGCAATACTGTCACCAGTATTGAATCCATACAGCCCGTAGGCAGTGTGTATACGATGTAGGAAATGCCGGTGGTGATGCCGGTAACAACGCCAGTGGCTGAGGTGACACCGGCTATAGCAGGATTGCCGCTTGCCCATGTGCCGCCACCTGCAATGTTGGTAAGGTATGTGGCCGCACCCGCGCAAACGCTATCATCGCCCAGCACGGGGCCGAGCGGATTTACTGTAACGGCAGCTGTAATAAAGCAACCGCCCGGCGCAATATAAGATATAAGTGTAGTACCCATAGACACACCCGTGACTACTCCCGATGTAGGGCCTACTGTAGCCCTGCTAATATCTGCGCTGCTCCATGTGCCGCCTGGAGTGGTGTTGAATAAAGATGATGGTGCTCCTACACATGCTGTAAGTGAGCCGGTAATGGCAGCAGGCTGCGGACTAACAGTAAGTGTATGTGTTGCAGCAGGGCAACCGGGTGTGGTATATGATATGTCCACCACACCATCGCTTACGCTCGTTACTACTCCGGTCGCTGCTACTGTGGCTACTGCTGTGCTACTGCTGGTCCATGTGCCACCGGCCACCGTATCGACCAATGTTACCATGCTACCGCCTGAGCATAAGCTATCAGGCCCTGTAACAGGGCCGGGCAGCCTGCCCACTGATACCGTTATGGTATCGTAACAGCCTGTACTTAATGTATAAGATATTCTTGCCGTACCCATAGCAATGCCCGACAATACACCACTGCTGTTTACAGTAGCAATAGCAGGGGAACTGCTACTCCAGGTGCCTGCCGGTGTGGCGTCAGCCAGGGTAGCAGTACTGCCCTCGCATACTTCGGGTGTGCCCGCTATAGCTGCGGGATCAGGATTGACTGTAACTTCTTTTGTAACATAGCAGCCTGTGGCCGTAAGTGTATAAGTAATAGTAACGGTGCCTGCCGATATACCTGTAACCACGCCACCACCGCTCACCGATGCTGCTGCTGATGCGGTGCTCCATGTGCCGCCCAATGTGCTGTTAGAAAGAGTTGCTGTGCTGCCAATACATACACCTACGCCTGTAGCGGGTGTAATTGCAGCGGGACTGCCGTTGACACCAATTGTAGTGGTGGCTTCGCAGCCTGCTACGATGTAGCTGATGACACTGCCCCCTGCCGACACGCCGGTAACAACGCCTGTGCCCGAACCGATGGTGGCGACCCCTGTATTGCTGCTGGCCCATGTGCCACCGGCTGTAGTATTTGCCAGCGTTATGGTGCGGCCCTGGCATACTTCATCGAGGCCGGTGATTGCCGCAGGGAAACCGTTGACTGTGACTGTTGCCGTAACAACACAACCGCCAACTGTGTAGGAAATAATGGATGTACCTGCAAGTAGGCCAGTCACAACACCCGTAGTTGCTACTGTGGCCACAGCAGTGTTGCTGCTTGCCCACGTGCCGCCGGCAGTTGTATTAGATAATGTTGTGGTCCTGCCCTCACATACGTTTGGCGTGCCTGCAATTGCAGGCGGCGGCGCAGTAACATTGATAGTAAGCGGCGTACCGAACATAGGGCCATTGCCTGTCATGGTGCAGCCTGCTGGGGCTGCGCTGTTCCAGTTGAGCCGCACGTACAGACCACTTCCCGGTACCGGGCCAGATAATGAATAGGTGCCCGGAGGCGTAAGCGTGAATGTGCCTGCAGGCAGCGACAATACATAGTCTGCCGCGCTTGAAGGCGTATATGTAACGGGGTCGATGTATACCAGGGTGCCGTTCCAAAACCAGCGTGCCGTTATTGTGTTGGTGGCCGCACCGCCACCGGTTGTAAGCGGGCACATGGTCACTGTAGCAGTGTAGGCAACATTCATTTGCCCATCGCAGTAGGTGGCAGTAGCCCCTGCAGGCGTGCTGATACTGTTAGGAAAATACCTGGTGGCAAACGCGGCGTTGCATACAAAGAACAGCAGAACAAGTAAGTATATTTTCTTCATCCGGTAACTATTATTTAAAATGCTATTTATTTTCAAGCGTTATAAAAACACTTCCAAAGTTCCTGAAATATCCTTTAGGGTGCGTAATTAGTTCTTTACTTTTTGGCTAAAGGCAAAAAAAGCTACCGGTTAGGGTAGCTTTTCAAGTCATATCTTATCAATTATTCTTTCACCAGCTTCTCTGTTTTCAGCAGCGTATTGCTGTCGTCGTAGAGGCTGATCATGTATATGCCATTAGAGAGAGTGCTTATGTCGAGCATCAGTGCACCCTCGCGCTCCATATGCTTCCGGCCGGCGAGGTCGCTTATTATAGCTTTTACCCTTACCGGGGCAGTTATGTATAGCTTTTCAGCAGCAGGGTTCGGGTAGATGTTTACACCGCCATTGCTTACGCCGTTAACACCGAGTGTGCTCTTGTAATTATACCCGTAGTGCCCTACACAGCCGTTCACATCGCTAACCACTACATAGTAATACTCATCGAGGTTAGGTATTGTATACGAGCTTGCGCTTGCGCCGCCTATGATGCCCGCACTGCTATCGAACCACTGGTAACTTACATAAAAGGGGAACGTGCTGAGCGTATGCGTAACCGGGCCACTGTAAGTGATAACAGGCACGGGCAGCGGATCTACGGTCATCGTTTTGGTAACGCTGCATGCTGCCATCGATGTTGCATAAGTTATCTGCACCGTATCGGGGAAGCCGGCCACAAACACACCGGTACCTGATATGGCGCCAACAAAAGCATTGGTGGTGGTCCAGGAGCCACCGGGCACCGCATCGGCCAGAGTTACCGTGGCACCTGAGCACAAATGATCGGGCCCGGAGATAGCAGGGAGCTGAGGAATTGCAGTTACCAGCTTAGAGGTAGTGCAGCCCGCAGGCGTAGTATATACGATAAATGAAGGACCTGCAACAATACCGTGGATGAAACCTGAATCGAGTTCTACGCTTATTACCAGTGGATTGCCGCTGGTCCATGTGCCGCCACCTACGATATTGGTGAGAAAGCCGCGGCCACCGCCTACGCAAATACTATCCGGGCCGCCAATGCTGTCGAGCGGGTTAACCGTAACAACTGCCGTAACCTGGCAGCCGGCGTCCATTCGGTAAGTAACCGTAGCGGTGCCCATAGAAAGGCCCGAGATACGGCCTGCGGTATCAATGGTGGCAATTGTGATCGCAGAGAAGGTATCGCTTACCGACCATGTGCCGCCTGTCGTAGTTTCGTATAGCGTGCTGGGCACACCGGTGCATATAGATAGTGCACCGCCTATAGGCATGGGCAGTGCGCTTATTGTAAGTGTTTTGGTGACTGCCGCGCAGCCGGGTGTAGTATAAGATATTGTAACTACGCCGCCAGCCGGTGCCACACTGGTCACCACGCCTGAGCTGTTCACGGTTGCAATACTTGTTGCCCCGCTGCTCCATGTGCCACCGCCAACAGCGTTGGAAAGCATTATTGAAGAACCGCCGCCGCAGAATGCTGCATCACCCATGATGACCGCAGCAGAGTCGCCTACTGTAACCACAGCCGTATTGATGCAGTTTGTGCCGGTAATAGTGTAAGTAGCGGTAGCCGTGCCGCCGCTAACGCCCGTGACTACCCCGCTGGAACTGCCAATAGTAGCCCGGGTAGTTGGCGATATACTCCATGTGCCTGGGCTCATGGTATTAGCAAGTGTGGTTGTCGCAGCCCTGCATACTTCCATTGTGCCGGTAATAGCAGGGGGATTAGGATGTACTGTAGCGGTAGTCGTTGCATAGCAGCCGGTGCTTAATGTGTATGTGATAGTAGCGGTGCCAACAAGCGTTCCAACGGTCATACCATCGAAAGGATTGACTGAAATAGTGCCTGGTGCGCTGCTGCTCCATGTACCGCCTGTGGTACCGTTAAACACTGTGGTAGTAGTGCCCTGGCACATGGCAGGGGTTGAAGGAGTGATAGGACCGGGATTGCCATTTACGCCAACACCGAGCATGGCGGCGCAGCTATTGAGCATATAGCTGATAGTAGTACCACCGGCTCCTACACCTGTTACCACGCCACCGGTAGAAACAGTTGCCGCTGGTGTGAAGCTGCTCGACCACACACCGCCTGGTGTGGAATTGGCCAGCGTTATCGTTCTGCCTATGCATACCTGGTCTAAGCCGGTTATTGGCGCCGGGAAAACGCTGTTTAAAGTTATTGCCGTAGATGCACCGAAAATGACAGTACCGGCAGTACACCCCCCGGGAGCAGTACCTGATGATGTTAAACGCACCCGCAGGCCGTTCACTCCCGAGTAAGTTCCTCCAGTAGACGGGAAACTAAATGAGCTTGCAGGAACCGTCAGGACAATTGCGCCAGTGCTTGTGGGTGTATAAGTCGTGGGATCGTCCCATATTACCGCTCCGTTAAACATCCATTCCACGTCTATGCTGTTCGTTCCTGCCGCCACTGTTGTCCCGCACATGGTTACGGTGGCAGTGTATGCAACGTTCGCAGCGTTGATGCATGTGGTAGTAATACTGCCAGTAGGCGCATTGATGCTGTTAGGGAAATACTGCACCGCAAATGCTGATAGCTTTAACAGGCACAACAATAATAACAAGTAGATCTTCTTCATAATTTACTTTTTGATAAGTGGCCTACAGGCCTCGTTCCACGATTTCTATTTCCTATGTAATATAAATAAGTGCAGCGGAAAAACCACCACTGTACTGTAATTCTTATTGTTTCACTATTTTTTGCACCGTGAGCCTGTTACCCTTGTCGTCGTACAGCGATATGGTATGCAGGCCGGGCACCAGGTTCGTAATATCGATCTCGCGCGCATTTTCCTGTTCTACTTCTGCACGCCCTGCCATATCAGTAATGACCGCTTTTACAGCAACCGGCGACTGTATGTATAATACGTTGTTTGCCGGGTTAGGGAAGATGCGGAATTGCTCAGCGCTGAAACCGCTAACACCCACCATGGTGAGGTAGTAAGGGATATTAGCTGAGCGGCCTACGCAGCCCAGGCTATCTACCACAACCACATAGTAGTAACCATCGTACTTGGCAGCGGTGGTGCGGGTAATGGCGCCGGTTATCAGCCCCTGCAGGCTGTCGTACCACTGGTAGCTGGCATAGCCCTCGGGGGCAAAGAATGTAGCGGTATTGAAATTAAATGTCACAAGTGGCGCAGGTGCAGGGTTAACTGTTATCTGCTTGCTTATGTAGCAGCCAGTAGCGGTGAGGGTGTAGCGTATTACTGCAGTACCTCCAGAAACTGTAGTGAGGGCACCGTTGGTGGCGCCTATGGTAGCGATCGTTGGGGTGAGGCTGCTCCACAGCCCGCCAGGTGTGGGGCTATACAACGTATCGCCTACGGTAGCGCAAAGCCTGTTCTCGCCAATGATCGGCTCAGGCAGCGGGTTAACTGTTACTACGGTGCTTGCACGGCAGCCCCTGCTGTCGGTGTATACTATTGTTCCGGTACTTGCGGCAACACCGGTCACTACCCCGGATGTAGCGCCTACGGTAGCTATACCGGGATCTACGCTACTCCAGGTGCCGCCTGCGGAAGCATTAGAAAGCACAGTGGTGCGGCCGGGGCATACCTGGGCAGTGCCTGTGATGGCCGGTGGCAGTCCTATTACTCTTATCTGCTTAGTGCGTGCGCAACCGGGAGGAATGGTGTAAGTAATAGTGCTGGTGCCGAGCGACAGGCCGCTAACAACGCCCGATGAGCTGAGCACAGTAGCTACTGATGTAGTGGAGCTCGTCCATGTGCCGCCGGTGGCGGAGCTTGCAAGCACAAGTGTATCGCCGAGGCATACTGAATCGCGGCCTACGAATGACGGCGGTGTGGCCACTACAGTGTCTATGGCCGTTAGTGTGGCGCAGGCATTGGTATAGGATATTGTGGTAGTTCCGCCTATCAGCCCGGTCACAACGCCGGTTGCCGGATCTATGGTTGCTACCATGGGAGTGCTGCTGCTCCAAACGCCGCCGGGGAGTGCATTGGTCATAGTTGTTGTTGTGCCCACGCAGTGCCTCTTAGTGCCTCCTATGGGGCCGGGCGTGGGGTCTACAGTTATCACACGTGTTATCCTGCAACCGTATACCGATGTATAGGTAACCGTTGCAGTGCCTGTAGTAAATCCTGTTATCAGCCCTTCGGTGCTGCTTATTGTTGCTGCGGCTATATTAGTACTTGCCGTGCTCCATGTGCCGCCCACCGTAGTGTTCGATAAGGTTATCGTGTTGCCTGCGCCGCAGAGGTTACCGGGCCCTGTTATCGCATTTGGCAGCGGATCTACTGTAAGCAGTGCGCCTACAGCCGTGCCGCAGCCATTGCTGTAAGAGATGGCGACTGTGCCTACTGCATTACCGGTAACAATGCCGGTAGCCGCCACAATGGATGCTGTTGCCGTAGAAGCACTGGCCCATGTGCCGCCGCCGGGAGGGCTTGTGAGCGCCGTGCTGGACCCAATGCATACACGCGGAGCTGCAGGTATGATTGCCGCAGGAGAAGTATTAACTGTAACAACGCGTGTAGCTATAGAGGTGCCGCATGCTGTTGTAACTGTATAAGAAATAGTTGTTGTGCCGGAGGCAATACCGGCAACGATACCGCTGACACCTACCGTACCCACAGCCGGGGTACTGCTGGTCCATGCGCCGCCAGGTGTGGCCGTAGCATTTGCCAGGGTGGTGGTGGCGCCCTCGCAGAGAGCGGCAGTGCCGGTAATAGTGCCTCCCAATGGAGTGGTATTGACGGTGACTGCTTTAGTTACAAAGCAGCTGGCGCTGGTAGCATATGTGATGGTTGCAACGCCCGCCGTTACGCCGGTTACTATTCCGGTAGCGGCGCCAACGCTTGCTATGCCTGTGGCACTGCTGCTCCAGGCACCTCCGGTAGTGGTGTTGGTAAGTGTTATTGTAGAGCCGGTACAGACCGTAGACAGACCCGCGATGGCTGACGGTAAAGCCCCAACGATTATTGTAGTGGAGGGACCGGTCAGCGGGCTGGCTGCGCAGCCTCCCACAGGTGCCGTGGATGATACCAGGCGCACGCGCAGGCCGGTAGCACCGGAAAAAGTACCAACTGTGGGCATTGAAAATGACCCTGCAGGAAGCGTAGCAGTGTACCCGGCTGTGCTGAATGGCGTAGTAGTATTTGTGTAGATCAGCGAACCGTTAAAATACCATTCTTCCGTAACATCGTTCCCAACTCCAATAACCGATGATGTAAAAGGGCACATGGTTATATTCGCGTTATATGTCACGTTTGTAGCCCCTACGCAATAAGTAGTGGTAGAGCCGGCAGGCGCAGTCACAGCATTCGGATAATACCTTGTGCTAAAGGCAAATGCAGAAATGCTTACTACACAAAGCAAAAAAGAAAGTAATAGTGTTTTCATAATGCATTGATTTAATCTTAAAACCATATTCTGAGCATGGTTCTAATGCCACGCTCGCTTTATTCTTTCAGTAATTTCTCGGTCAGCAGCTTTGCACCGTCTTCACCATACAGTGAAATGAAGTGCAGGCCGGAGTTCAGGGTCTCAATATTTATTTTCTTAGCATCTTCCTGCACCAGCTCTGTTCTGCCGGCGAGGTCAGTTATTACAGCTTTTACTTTAAAGGCGGTCTCTACATTCAAAATGTTAGCGGCGGGGTTAGGATATATTCTGCAAAAACCGGAGGAAGTCCCGTTTATCCCGAGCATGGTAACATTAAATGGTATATGAGCAGACTCCCCGGCGCAGCCGATAGTGTCTGTAACCACCACATAGTAACTGGCATTGAGCAGCGCTGAAGTAGATGGCGTTGTAGCTCCGACCAGCAAGCCATTCACACTGTTGTACCACTGGTAACTGGCGTAGCCTGCGGGCGCTATAAATGTCCGGGTCGCGAAATTATAAGTGACGATAGGAGCCGGCTGGGCATTTACGGTAAGCTGCTTGTTTATGTAACAGCCCGTTGCCGGCAGCGTGTACCTGATGGTAGCTATGCCGTCGTTAACAGAGGTTAATATGCCTGTAGCACTGCCAATGGTGGCAATGCCGGGAGTAAGAGTTGTCCATACGCCGCCTGTAGTGAGGTCGTAGAGTGTATCGCCAAGTGATTCACAGATAACGCTATCGCCGAATATGGGTAGAGGGAGCGGGTTGACCGTTACCTCCGCATAAGTGCGGCATCCCCTGCTATCCCTGTATACTATAACAGCCGTGCTGGCAGAAACGCCGGTAACAACGCCTGATGTCATCCCGACTACGGCAATAGCAGGCGCTACGCTCATCCATGTACCGCCACTGCTGGCGTTTGATAATACTGTTGTTCTGCCGGGGCAGGTCTGCATAGTGCCGGTAATTGCAGGTGGCGGGCCTACTACAAATACGGTATCCCTGGCAATGCAGCCGGGAGATACTGTATACGAGATCAGCGTATAGCCCAGGGAAAGACCGTAGACGATGCCGCTGCCGGGCAGGATAGTGGCAACCGCAGTATTACTGCTGCTCCACGTGCCGCCGATAACAGAGTTGGCCAATACAAGCGTATCGCCCTGGCAGACTGTATCGTTGCCTACAAACGGCAGGGGGGGCGTACCTACCACGGTATCTACCCGTGTGCTGTAGCCGCAGGCCGTGGCGTAAGTAATAACTGTTGTTCCTGCATTGAGGCCGGTAATCACACCCGAGCTGGCGTTGGCCGTGGCTACAAAGGGTGTGGCACTGCTCCAGGTGCCCCCCGGTAATGCATTTGTAAGCGATACTGCAGTGCCTACGCAGTGGCGCATAGTGCCCGTGATGGGGCCGGGCGGCAGACTTACAGTAACGTCAGTGGTGATGCGGCACGACTGAGGGCTTGCCGATGTGTATGTGATAGTTGCGATACCGGGGGTAACACCAGTTATTAGCCCCTGGGTGCTGCTTATTGTAGTGGCAGTGGCAGGGGGAGTACTGGCCCATGTGCCGCCGGCAGTAGCGCTAGTTAAAGTTATTGATGCTCCGGGGCATACGCCGGTAGGGCCTGCTATTGCAGCGGGCAGCGGATCTACGGTTACAATCCTTGTTGTGGGTGTGCCGCAGCCATTACTAAAAGTAATAGTAGCTGTGCCGGCAGTGAGGCCCGATATGATTCCTGATGTGGCACCTATTGTAGCAGTGCCACCGGCGCTGCTGGTCCACGTGCCTGCGCCTGAGGAGTTGGTAAGCGTGGTTATAGCGCCAATACATACCCTAACCGAAGCAGGTGAAATGGTTCCCGGTGCGCCGTTTACGGTCACAGGTTTTGTGATGCGGCATCCTGTAGCGGAAAGCGTATAGGAAATAAGCGCAGTACCGGGACTTACGCCGGTAACAACTCCTGATGTGCTGATAGTTGCGATCGCTATCGGGTTGCTGGTCCAGGTGCCCCCGGTTGTTGCATCTGCAAGCGCGGCGGTGCCGCCAATGCATAATACGGTAGCCGCTGCAGGTGTAATCGCAGCAGGCTGTGGATTCACCACTACTGCTGCCGTGGTGACCGGAGTGCCGCATCCACTGGCAGTATATGCAGTAAGCGTATAGACCCCTGCGGATGCCGCAGTTGCTGTCAGTGTCGCATTTTGATTTGTGGAGGTAAAGCTGCCCGGGCCTGCCCAGGCATAGCTTGTGGTACCAGTGCCGGTGCCGGAAAGTGACAGTGTAGACCCGGCGCAAACAGGATTAGGTGCCGCTGTGGCAGTGACACCACTAACACCGGAACATGTATATGTGATCTGCAGCTGTGGCTGTGTGGCTGCCGTGCCGCCCTCCCCGATAATAGTATAAACATTGGCGCCGCTGGTTGTTACCCACCCTATCGACACCTTTGCTCCCGCATTGGTCTCAATAAATGTATTTCCTGTAGCGTTAAAGGGCCGTGTAACCTGGGTGCCCGTAGTGGACGCGCCCCAGTTGGTGGTATTAAAAGCAGCACCCGTGGCACAGGCAGCAAAAAGAGTAGCCGGCACCGTTACCGTAGACAAGTCGCCTACATAACCATGTAGCTCACATGCCACACCGGTAGCCATGGTAGAAGTTGTGTAATTGAACCGCACATTGACTGCAGACACGACAGCGCCTACCGGCACTACGCCGGCAAGATCAAAAACTGCCCATCCCCTCTTTGGGGTGCCTGTTGCATCAATTACCATATTCCCATCAGTTCTCCCTGTAGTAGCCTGGGTGTAGCCTGTCTTAAAAGACCCGGTGGCACCTACAGCATTTACAGTTACTGTTATACCAAAAGACTTAAGGGTTAAAAGCAATAAAAATATCGCTCCGGTTAATCGCTTCATAAAGTATTATTACAAGGGGGGTATATAACAAGGGGTATACTTTGCCTTACGGCCTTACTTCAACCAAGTGTATTACTCTTTCACCAGCTTCTTCACTGCAATACGCTCACCGGCCTCACTATAGAGTGTTACCAGGTATACGCCTTTACTGAGGCTGCTGATGTCTATAGCGCTCACATTCTTACGGCTTATCAGCGACCGGCCATCCACGCTGCTGATCACTGCATTCACAGGTACGTTCGATACTATGTTAACTACTGTGCTGGCGGGGTTAGGATAGATATTAATATCAGCCTGCTGCACCTGCGCCACACCAACAGTACCCACCGTAAGCGGGCTGGAATAGTTAGTGCATCCGCCAGTGCTTGTTACACGCACGCGGTAGCTGCCATTAGCGGTTGGCACATACGAAGAAGAAGTAGCGCCTGTAATGGCCACCATGTTCAGGAACCACTGGTAGGTGGCAAAGCCGGTGGCCGTAGATACCGAAATGCCATTGTAGTTCACTACGGGGTTGGGCAGTGCATTGATGATAACGTTTGTAGCCGATGATGTTGCCGTGCAGCTACCCGAGCCGGAGGTAACGCCTACTACAGATCTGTAATTACCTGAAGCAGTAGCGAGGTAAGTAGCATCTGTAGCGCCTGGTATGTCGGTTCCGTCTTTTTGCCACTGGTAGGTAATACCTGAGGTGACACCACCGGTATTTACCGTAAGCAGGGAGGTGCCGCCGGTGCACAAGTTAACTGCGCCGGATGGAGTAAGGGCAGGAGTTGCCAGGACCACTACCGGTGTACCTGTAGAGGTAGCCACGCAGCCTGCAGCACTTGTTACCCGCACAGTGAAGTTGCCATCTGTGCTGGCTACATACGCTGCGCTGGTTTCGCCGCTGATAGCCACACCGTCTTTGAACCACTGGTAAGCTCCTGCCCCGGTAGGCGCATCGAGCGTTACCACATCGCCGGAGCAAAGCGCGGTAGAGCCTGAAGGTGTTACCGTGCTTGGGGGCGGCGGGTCAACAGTTACGTTTGCAGGGGCCTGTGTGCCACAGCCGCTGGAGTTAAACGCCGTGAATGTGTAGGTACCTGATGATACTGCGGTAGCTGTTGCATTTTGCGTAGCTGCAAGGAAGCTGCCGGGGCCGCTCCACGAGTAGCTTATGGCACCTGTGGCGTTGCCAGTAAGCGATAAGGTGGCACCCTCGCACAGCGGACTAGGCGCAGCGGTGGCACTAACACCGGTAACACCGGCACAAGTGTAAGTGATACGTATAAACGGGGCGTGGTTGCCCGTTGTTGCTGCGGGGCCTGTTTCGCCAATAATATTGTAAAGGCGGTTGCTGGTACATTGGAATGTTATGGATATTCTCCCGGTGCCGGCACCAACTACAGTCTGTACTGCAGCAATTCCGGCTGCATTAGAATTAAGCGTTATGTTGTTAGGGATGGCGGAACCAAACATTCCGTAAGTGTTCGTGTTTATCAGTGTTGACGCTGGTGTCACCATTGCGGGATATAGCGCAGCGGCGGTAGTAAGCGTCGAAAGGTCGCCTGGATATACGTAGGTAGAACAGTTAGATCCCATGCCCAGCGCTACGGAATACACGGTAACCCCTACTAACACTCCCGTGATCGTAGCTGATGTAGGTATGGTGCTTACATCAAAGACGGCATAGCCCCTGCTTGGCAAACCTGCGCCCGACACAATAAGCGCACCATCTGTGCGCGTAGCATTGGTTGAAGTTCCGGTAATGAATGTTCCCGTTGGCGCCGTGGCATAGCGGAACGCTTGTGTAACCTGGGCGCGGGCGCCAAGGGAAAGGATACAAAGGACCATTAAAAAATAAACATTCCTCATGCGGTTTTTATTTATTGAGTATTGAATAACGTTCAAAAAAGCAAGCATTGCATAACTGCAATAGCCACCAATAGTATTAATTTTTGATTAAAAAATTAATACTACATGGCGCATATGCAAAGTAGCAAATAATTTATAAAACAACAAAAAAAAGTTAAAACTGTAACTGAATGATAAAAACTGTTCTGCGCGGCTTATTTTCCAGGCTTCTTGTGTATTTTAAAGCTCTTCGCCATGGTTGCAAAGATGGGCTGAAACTTACTGAAAGTGGTTTTTAATGCAGACCCGGTGAGGCTGTAGGCTCTGCCATCCTTTAGTACAAGGTACAGCACATCGTGCATCATGTATTTGCCGTTGTAGCTAAATTCGTACTCCATCCTGTAAAAGTCGAGCCCATTGATCTTTATATAATCTCCGGTCAGCTGTTTGAAGTCTGTCATTTGCTCCTTCATCTTGCGTGTGGCGTCCATTATATACTCCACCAGGTATAGGTCCTGGGCATCACCTTGTACAAGGTTCATATTCTCCCTGAATTTCTGTCCCTTCTCCTCTACCGGCCGGAGGATAAAAAACTCTGCACCATCCATTGGCTTCGTATACCAGTTTGAGGGGTATTTGATAGTGTACCCTTTTACATCCGTATGCGTTTTATACAGCACGGCTTTCTTCTGGGCCTGTGCGGGCGCCCATAGCAGCAGGCTTAATATGATGATCCAGGTATGCTTCATTTTAATTTCGTTTGTCTATTCCCCAATACAGCTTCTGCCGTATCGTCTTAAGGAAGTTATGCTCATCGGGCCGCACCAGCGACACGAGAAAATTCTCGCGCTTCACCGCCAGCTGCACATTGCTTTTTATTGTTTCTGTGCGTGAGTCGAGCGTGCACAGGAACTGTTCTGTCCGGCCTTCTATCTCGAACGATATTACATTATCGTCCGGCACTACTATAGGGCGTGTGTTGAGGTTGTGCGGGGCTACGGGCGTTATTACAAAGCTCGATGTCTGCGGGAAGACTACGGGGCCACCACAGCTGAGCGAATACCCTGTAGAACCCGTAGGCGTAGCTACTATAAGGCCATCGGCCCAATAGGTGTTCAGGAACTCACCATTGAGATAGGTGTGTATCTTGATCATCGATGAGGTATCCTGCCGGTGTATCGTGAATTCATTAAGCGCGAACGGTGCGCCGTTGAACAGCGGCACACTGGAATCAAGGTGCAGCAGCGTGCGCTGCTCTAGTGTATACGAGCCGCGCACCAGCGACACTATCGCATCTTCTACCTCCTCAGCAGGGATAGCCGCCAGGAAGCCAAGCCGCCCCAGGTTGACGCCAATAAGGGGGATGCCGGAGTTGCCTACGAAGCATACCGCATCCAGCATAGTGCCATCGCCGCCAAGGCTAAAGAGCATATCGGTCTGCCTGGGCAGATCCTTCTTGCCGGTGAATACCCGCTGCCCCTCCGGGAACGTGACATAGCGCTGCAGCCGCTCGTAAAATTCTTTGTAGAAAACCGTCTGCATTTTATGCTGCTCCAGCAGTGCAAGTATCCGCAGCAGGATAGGCACATCCTGCTCATCAAAAGTCCTGTTGTATAGTCCTACTAGCATATAACCTGGTTGCCCCTGCGGGAAAAGGTGAGCCTTACATCGTGAGTGCCCCCTGTAAAAAAGGACATCCGCTTACTCACTGTTGAAATGTAAATATAAACCATTTTGCCCCAAGTGATTGTGGGCAAACTCGATCCTGATCTTGACATCATATAGTGTTACAATGTCTAAACCCGCGCCAATGCTATATAAAAGCCTGTTCGGCAAGGTATTGTTAAATTGCCGCGCGCCGTCTATATACCCTGCATCCACAAAGAGCTTGGGATAAATTCTGACCGGGATGGCGGAGAAATATTTTATGCCGGTAGCAAAAGTCCGGTTGAACAGCTCGCGCTTCAGGTCGAGCCTTCCGAGGGCGTAGCTGTAACCATCGGTTACATAATATTCATAACCGCGCACCTGGTCGCGCTGCATACCCAGCCCCCCTCTGAAAAAGTAAGGCTGGCCGCGCGGGTACATGATCCGGCCACGGGCAATCAGCGCCACATAGCACCTGGAAAGCGGGTTAAGGAACAAGCCTGCTTCTTCCTGTATATATCCCTGGAAGTTAATGCCCTCAAAGCCGTAGCGTGTCACCACCTGGGTCACCATTTTCACCCCCTTCAAGGGGTAATTCCAGTTGTCAACTCCATTGTAATCGACCCGGTAAAATAATTCAATGAATTTAGCGCTCTTGCCTGCGCCTGCAAAGTACTCCGGGTTGAGCTTTACGATAGTATCGCCCACGCTGATGCTTTTATAGGTGACCTGTGCATAGTGCCGGGCAGCATATGCCGGGCGGTAGAGGTAAGTAAGCCCTGCCTCTGCCTGCCGCCATACTACGGGGCCGTCATAATCGCCGGCGAACACCAGCTTGTCATTTATGGTAGCAAAGTATGCCTGCCTGCTTTGCGCCACACTGGCCGAGATTCCTACTCCATGAGTCTGCGCTTTATTGATATAAGGGCGCATGTAACTGAGGCCGAGCTTCTGTGTAAAGCCGCCCTGCACGGTTACTGCCAGGTTCTCCAGGTTTCCCCTGAAGTTGATATCTGTTATAGTCACGCCTGCTGTCACACGCCGCAGGTCATGATCATGCTTCACCAGCCAGGTATTCAGGTTGCGGTCTGCAAACTGCACTGTGCCCACAGGTATTATATACCATCGCTCCTTCACATGTATATACCAGTCGGCGTATTCACCCTCTCTTACTATCCGCTGCTCTACTTCGTTAAACAGCTGCAGGTTGAACAGCTTGAGCTTGTTGCCCGCCATTACCTGCGTCACTGAGTCGGTATGCAACATATCTCCCGCGTGTATATCCAGCTCCCGCAGCAGCACCTGCGCCCGCGTTACTTTGTTACCTTCTATGATAATATGGCGGATGTGAAGCAGTCCCCCTTTCACGCTGTCTGTCGCCACTGCATGCTGCTCCTGCCCGCTGGCACCAGCGGCAATGGTAAGCAGTAACAATACGAGCAGGCTATGCCTCATGAGGCCTGCAAGATAATACAGTACTGCGGCAGTATGCGTATTTACCGGGCCGCGATGCTGCGCCAGGCGGAAAATATCCAAACACACACAAAGCAAAAGCGCCCCCATAAAGGAGGCGCTTTTGTATCTTAAAATAATCAGAGTCTACTATTGCTCTACAACCAGCCTGATAACTGCTGTAGCGCCGTTTGCACCTACGAACCTGCACATGTAAACACCGTTAGCCACGTTCTGCAGCGTTACAGATGTTTCACCTTGTGCAACCGGGTAAGCACTTACCGCCCTGCCATCAACTGTGAATACATGCAGCACACCAGCGTCAGACGACTGGATAGTGAATGCACCCTTAGTTGGGTTAGGGAATATTACAAGGCTAGTAGTAGCATCAGTAACTGATACTGAACCACCAGCAGACCTTGCTGCTGTTACGTTAACAGTTGTAGTAGCCCTTGAAGTACATGACCCAAGAGTTACAGTGTAGCTGATAACTGAGCTACCTGCTGATACTGCATTTACAAGACCTGAAGCGGCATTGATAGTAGCAACGGCTGGAGTAGCGCTTGTCCATGTACCACCTGCATCACCTGAAGAAGTGAGTGTAGCTGATGTAGGAGCAGAGATCGTGTTCAGCGAAGTAGTACCAGATATAGTACCCGCGTTCGGAGCTGGGTTAACTGTAGCAGTTGCTGTCCTTGCACAACCTGTAGCAGGTATTGTGTAAGAGATAGTAGTGTTGCCAGCAGATACGCCAGTGAGGATACGTGAAGATGAACCGATAGTAGCAACACCAGTTGCACTGCTAGTCCATACACCACCCGGTGTGCTGCTTGCACCAACCGTAGTTGTTGCACCGGCACATACCGACAGACCGCCTGTGAACGCGTTAGGTATAGCATTAACTGTCACCGTACGTGAAGCACGGCAAACTGTGCTTGCACCATAACCGTAGTATATGACAGCAGAACCAGATGATGAGCCACCTGTAACGATACCTGTTGTAGTACCTACCGCTGCAACAACGCCGTTGCTGCTGTACCAAGTACCACCTGTAGTCGCATTAGCAAGTGTAGTGATACCACCACTCTGACACATCGAAGCTGTACCGGTAATAGCACCAGGAACAGGGCTCACAGTTACCTCTGCAGTTACGAAACATGTAGTTGATGGTATAGTATAAGTGATGGTAGTTGTACCTACACCTATACCGGTAACAACGCGTGAGCTGTTGATAGTACCAGCCGCAGGGTTGCTGCTTGTCCAAAGGCCACCACCTGTTGTTGAGTTCAGCGTAGTAGTTGAAGAAGGACATATAAGCATGAAACCAGTGATCGCTGTAGGAGCCGCGTTAACAGTTGCTATCGATGTAGTAGTAACACATCCTGCAGGAGTTGTGTAAGTGATACGTGAAGTACCAGCCGCAACACCTGTGATAACACCACCAGCGCTTATTGTTGCTACCGATGTATTTGCAGATGCCCATGTACCACCTGCGATGCTCGGAGTAAGCGTAGCTGTAGCGCCAACGCATGCCCTTGGAGTACCAGTCATTGTAGCTGTAGGATTAACCGAAACCACCGTTGTAGAGATACAACCACCACCATTTGCGTAAGTGATCGTTGCAGTACCAGTAGCGACACCGCTAACAAGGCCAGTAGAGGTAACAGTAGCTACTGTACCAGTGCTGCTTGTCCACGATGTACCACCTGATGATGCCAGGGCTAACGTGCTGCCCGGGCATATAGCACCACTGTTACCAGTGATAGCAGCCGGAGTTGCGCTAACCGTGATCGTCCTTGTCCTGTAGCAACCAGTGCCGCCAGCTATAGTGTATGTGATAGTAGTTACACCGCTAGCAACGCCAGTAGCAACACCAGTAGAGGCATTGATAGTAGCTGCCGCAGTATTGCTGCTTGACCATGTACCGCCAGTTGAAGCAGTAGTCAGTGTGATATTGAAACCAGGACATACCTGTGTTGGTCCACCTATAAGACCAGGTGCAGCGTTAACTGTTACGAATGCAACACCGGTGCAGCCAGAAGATGCCGTGTAAGTGATCGGTGAAGTACCAGCCTGGAGGCCAGTAACGATACCTGTACCTGAAGGACCGTCAACATAAACCGAAGCAGGACCGCTCCATGTACCGCCAGCCATAGCAACACCAAGTGTGGTAGTGATACCAACACATATTGGAGTGTTACCAGTGATAACAGTAGAAGAGATGATAGTAACTGTAGCAGTTACCGCACAGCCTGAAGGCATAGTGTAAGAGATCAGTGATGTACCAGCTGTAACACCAGTTACGATACCGGTAGAAGAACCGATAGTAGCAACTGCAGTAGTACCGCTTGTCCATGCGCCACCTGTAGTAGTAGTGCTCAGGTTAGTTGTATAACCTACGCAAGTACTGAAACCACCTGTGATCGCATTTGGTGTTTTGTTCACCGTTACAACTGTAGAAGCAGAGCAACCATCCGCGCTGATGTAGCTGATCGTAGCGTTACCGTTGTTGATACCAGTTAAGATACCATCAGCAGAACCGATCGTAGCAACAGCAGGAGCCGAGCTTGTCCATGTACCACCACCTGAGCTAGCCAGTGTAGTTGAAGTACCTGAGCAGATAACACCTGTACCTGTGATAGAAGAAGGCAGGCCATTTACAGTTGCAACAACTGTAGCATAGCAACCTGAAGGCAGCATGTAAGAGATAGTAGCAGTACCACCGCCGATACCAGTTACAGCACCTGTTACTGAACCAACTGTAGCAACGCTCGCGTCACTGCTGATCCATGAGCCACCGCCTGTAGCATTGTGCAGTGTAGTAGAAGCACCAACACACATGTTAACCGAACCTGAGATAGCTGTAAGGCCTGTTACGTTAACTGTAGCAGTTACAAAGCAGCCAGTAGTTGCAGTGTAAGTAATGATAGCAGAACCCGCACCAACCGCTGTTGCGATACCGTCAGCAGAACCGATAGTAGCTACAGTTGAGTTGTTGCTGCTCCATGTACCACCTGTGGTAGCATTAGCCAGCGTGCTTGTGTTACCAGAGCACAGTGTAGTAGTACCTGTGATGCCGGTAGTCAGTGAGTTAACAGTTATAGTTGTAGTAGCCGCGCAGCCAGCAGAAACTGCATAGCTGATAGTTGCAGTACCTGCAGCAACACCTGTGATAACCCCGTTAGAGAAGCTTGCAGCTGCAACAGATGCATCGCTGCTCGACCATGAGCCGCCTGTAGTAGCATTAGCGAGGGTAACGTTAGTACCTACGCATACGCTGCCTGCGCCTGTGATAGCAGATGGAGCTGATGTAACGTTAACTGCGATAGTACGGAAACAACCGGTACCTGCAGTGTAAGTGATCGTAGCAGCACCTGTAGTAACACCTGTGATGATACCTGTAGAAGCGTTAACTGTAGCAACAGTAGTCATTGATGACGACCATGTACCACCTGTAGTAGCGCTTGTCATTGTACCTGTAGAGCCTGCACATATAGTTGTAGGACCAGACAGTGTAGAAGGAACGCTGTTTACAGAAACCACAGCTGTAGTGTAGCAACCTGTAGCAGCAGTGTAAGTAATAGTAACCGTTGCAGTAGCAACACCTGTTACAACACCAGTAGTACCATCGATAGTAGCAACAGTAGTGTTGCCGCTAGTCCATGTACCGCCTGTAGTTGCGTTAGTCAGTGTAGTTGTAGTACCAGGACAAACAGAAGCAGTACCACCTATTGAAGCTGGCAGCGCGTTAACTGTAACTGTAGTGGTAGCAGAGCAACCTGTAGTCTCAGTGTGAGATATAACCGCAGTACCTGCAGCAACACCTGTTACGGCGCCTGTGCTGATAACAACAGTAGCTATTGAAGCATCACTTGAGCTCCATGTGCCGCCTGTAGTAGTAGATAACGCAGTTGTCTGACCGATACATGCGTTAGCAGTGCCTGTGATAGCAGTTGCAGCAGCATTAACAGTTACAACCTTAGTTTTCATACAACCTGTAGACATTGTGTAGCTGATTGTTGCAGTACCTGCAGCAACCGCTGTTACAACACCTGTAGAAGTATTAACAGTAGCAACTGATGTGTTACCGCTCATCCATGAACCGCCTGTAGTAGCGCTGCTCAAAGAAGAAGTAGCACCGATACACAGGTTAGCTGTGCCGGTGATAGCCGCTGGCAATGCATTAACTGTTACTGTAGCAGTAGCAGCGCATGATGCACCCGATGTGAAAGAAATAGTAACGATACCTGCTGTTACACCCGATACAACACCAGTAGTAGTGTTAACCGATGCAACCGCTGTATTGCTGCTGCTCCATGCAGTACCGCCTGTGCTGCTCAATGCAGTTGTAGCACCTTCGCATACAGACATTGTGCCTGTGATAGCTGAAGGACCGGCGTTAACTGATATAGATTTAACTGAATAACAAGTTCCGCTGTAGTAAGTGATATCAGCGCTGCCTGTAGCAACACCTGTAACCACACCTGAAGTCATGTCTACTGTAGCAACTGATGTGTTGCTGCTCATCCATGAACCACCGCTTGCACCAATTGTGAACGTAGTGTTAGAACCGATACAAACCGCAGAAGCACCTGATATAGTACCAGGACCTGAAGTAACAGTTACTACTGCAGTTGTTTTGCAACCTGTAGCAAGTGTGTAAGTGAAAGTAACAGTACCTGCAGAAGCGCCTGTAACAACACCAGTACTTGGGTTGATGTTAGCTACTGAAGGGTTAAGGCCACTCCATGTGCCACCTGTAGTAGCATTGGTAAGTGTGGTCATACCGCCTACACATACAGTTGTAGTACCACCTATTGTAGCAGGCAGTGCGTTAACTGTAACAACAGTAGAACGTGTACAGCCTGTAGCTGCTGTGTAAACAACAGTAGTAGTACCTGCACCAACGCCGGTAAGAACACCTGTAGTCACATCAATAGTAGCTATTGAAGGTGAAGCAGTAGAGTTCCATGAACCACCTGATGTAGTGTTAGTCATTGTTATCATAGAGCCTGCACAAACTGATGAAGGACCGCCGATGGACGCTGGAAGTGGGTTAACAACTACAGTCGCAGTTTGAGTTGAAGAGCAAGTGCCCGAACCAACTGTAAGCGAATAAGTGAACGTACCTGCTGTAGCCGGAGTTACATCAGTGCAAGAGCAAGTGCTGCATGACAGCGAACCTGGGCCTGACCATGAATAAACCGCGCCAGTAGATATTGCCGCAGATACACCATAGCAGAGCTCTACGCTGCCGCCAAGGCATATTGATGAAGTCGAAGGAGTTACTGTGAATTCAGGAGACGCGCTAACTGTGAGAACAGTAGTAACGTAGCAGCCTGCGCCGTTAGTGTAAGTGATCATAACAGTACCTGAAGTGTTACCGGTAACGATACCGCTGGTAGCGCCAACAGTTGCTACGTCAGTATTGCTTGAGCTCCATGTACCACCACCTGCAGTATTGCTAAGTGTGCTATTAGAACCTGTACATACAGTTGTAGAACCGCCAATGATAGAAGATGGCAGTGCGTTAACAGTAACTACGCGAGTGCGGTAGCAACCATTGTAGTAAGAGATAGTTGCGGTACCTGCAGCCACACCTGTTACAATGCCGTCGCCGTCGATAGTAGCAACTGATGTATTGCTGCTCATCCATGAACCACCAACGCTCGTGCTCGAAAGTTCTGTTGTAGAACCTGCGCAAACTGTTGCAGTACCTGTGATCGCAGCTGGAAGTGCATCAACATTTACATAAAGAGTAGTAAAGCAACCTGTACCTACCGTGAAGGTCATAGTAGCCGAACCTGCAGACACACCTGTAACAACACCTGTAGAAGATATTGTAGCGATGCCTGTGTTGCTGCTTGTCCATGACACGCCACCTGCTGTAGAATCATTCAGCGTGATAGTGCTGCCTACGCAAACTATATTAGTTGCTGCATAAATAGCAGAAGGAGCAGGATGAACTGATACTGACTTAGTTGCATAGCAACCAGCGCCGGTAGTATACGTAATAACTACAGAACCTGCAGCTACACCGTAAACCATACCGCCTTCAACTGTTGCAACTGAAGAGCTGCTGCTGCTCCATGAGCCGCCGCTTGTGGTGCTGCTCAGTGTAGCATAGCCGCCTTCGCATACTGTTGAAGGACCGCTGAGCGCAGCAGGTGCTGCATTAACAGTCATTACAACAACGCTGCTGCAGCCTGAACCTGTAGTATATGTAATAGGTGATGTACCTACAGCAAGGCCGGTAACAACGCCTGATGCAGACGGACCAGCTATAACTGTAGAGGCAGGACCACTCCATGTACCGCCAGTTACCGATGCAACCAGTGTGGTTGTAACACCAGGGCATATAGAAGTAGAACCTGAAAGGCCGCCTGTAGCATTGGTAGCAACATTCTTAGTTGCATAGCAACCTGTTGGCGCAGTGTAAGTGATAGTAGCAGAACCTGTACCTACAGGAGTAACCACACCTGAAGTAGCACCTACCGACATGATCGAAGGATTGCTGCTGGTCCATGAACCACCTGTAGTGGTGCTGCTGAGTGTTATTGAAGAGCTTTCACAAACCGATGTAGCGCCTGTTATAGCGGCTACTGCCGGATGAACGCTAACTGAATACGTAGCAGATCCGCAGCTGGTTGTGTAAGAGATCATTGCAGATCCACCGGTTACACCGGTTACAACACCTGTAGAGCTAACTGTAGCAGCAGATGAGCTGCTTGTCCATGAACCACCTGAACCAGATGTGCTCAGGCTGATCGTATTGCCGGCACAAACTGAAGTCGCACCAGATATTGAACCTGCACTTGGGTTAACCGCAAATGCATGAGTTGTATAACCGCAAGATCCGTAATAAGTGATCGTTACGCTTCCTACGTTCACACCTGTAACAACGCCTGTACTGCTAATAGAAGCAATACCTGTGTTGCTGCTGATCCAGCTGCCACCTGTTGAAGAAGTAGTCAAAGTAACTGTTGAACCAGTACAAACACTTGATGGTCCGCTGATAGCACCTGTTGCCGGGTATACCGTAATGCTTTTAGTACCTGTACCGCAAGCTGTAGTGTAAGATATCGTTACGCTGCCTGCACTAACGCCTGTAACAACGCCTGCGCTGTTAACCATTGCGAGAGAAGTATCACTGCTGCTCCATGTACCACCGCTGCCAGACAGGCCGAGGGTTGTAGTGGTGCCTGCACATACGCTCGACGCACCTGTGATGGTCGCTGTACCCGGCATAGTAATAGTATTCTCTGGTCCGTAGCTTGTGCCTACAGAGTTAGTCGCATAAGTCCTTACATAGTAAGTAGCACCTGCTGTTAAGCCAGTGAGGGTAGAAGTAAAAGAACCGCCACCTGTGCCATCTGTTGTGTGTGCGCCAGATATTGTAGCCGATCCTGTAGTATTCCAGGCTACACCTCTTGCTATAACTGCTGTGCCACCTTCGCTTGTAACGTTGCCGCCTGTAGTTGCTGATGTGCAGCCTGTAGCAGAAATTGATGAAGTAGTAACGATTGGGGCGTTTGGAGCCGAAGTTCCACCTGCTGCATTGTCAACAACTAATATTGGAAGTTCTGCCTGGTCACTGGCATTCCAGCAAGCAAAGCCTAATTTATATGTTCCCGCTGCGCCTGCAGTAAACGTTACCGCGTGCCAGCCCGTGCTTCCGTAGCTTGTGGTTACCATTGCGCCTGTACCATACGCGTTGTCCGTCATAGCCAACACTTTAATTTGCTGGTACGATGGGCCAACAAGCGTAGCCATTACACCATCATTGAACGGAGAATAATCGCGTGACACATAATTCCAATAGGCAATAATTGTTTGCCCCGCTGTCAGTGTAATGTCTTGAGTCATCGTGCCGAAGTTAGTCGACGTTTGACTGGGTCCGTTGCCGAAAATGGAGCTGTTGTATGCAACCAGCGAACCAGAAGACAGGCCAAGATTAGTTTCTGCAGTCGCGATCATCAGGTTGCTCGTAGGCTCAATTCTTGCCATGCCCGTACCAGATGGATTTACTGTCCACGAGAGCACGGTGAACCCTCCGCTAACTGTTACAACCGATGAGCCTGTCCATGGGCTAATCGATCCCGTTTCAAAGCCGCCATTCGTAATCGTTTGGGCAAAGCTTTTGGGACTGATGCCTGCTATCAAAAGCAACAACAAACATCGTAATACTAATTTAGTAGTTTTTGTCATGTTATATTAATTTATTGTTGATTTAGAAATTGTCCATACGCCAGAGGTATTGGTGTAATCAATGGCTATTGACTTATTCGCTTTAGCACCGTTGCGCTCATAGAAGTAGTTAGCAACAACACTTACTGTATTACCTGTTTGCTGAATACTCCTGAACATGAAGTAATTAGACATGATAGTGGGGGAGAACGCTTTCTGGGAGATGAAATTTACGTTCTGTGATCCCTTGGTTACTTTCGTTTCTGCAGGAAAATCGTAAGGATAATTAAGAATACTAACCTGCCCGGCTGGATAAAAAGCCTGAAGTTCCCGCAGATCAACACATTGCTGAACAATACGGCTAAGATCACCTGCAGTCAACCCCTGGTTCGCCTGCTGGCTTCGTGATACTCCGGCCGTGTTCGCGGCTCGTTGCGCATACCCCGACATCGCTACAAACAGTAGCAAGACGAGTACTAGTGCTCTTTTCATTTTCATACAATTACAATTTTAGGTGAGAAAAAAATTTTAACTTTTGCTTTAATAGTAAATTTGGATATCAAATGTAATGCGTAGACCGACAACAAACAATACCTATTTCTGTTATTGAATTATTAAGGATTGATTAATCTGACGAAACTTTCATGTATTTAAATTGCGCTTCATGCGTTTGGTCGCCTGTCAGCATTGATATTACTGACTTACATGCAATTATTTAATGTATTTGTATCCTCAACCAGTGTTGATAACTACGCGGCAGCGCTGATGCATATAATTTAAAAAATGTGTAAATGAAAGTAAACTAATTTGGTATAAGTTCTTTTTCAAATAATTAAAATCCGCTATGCGCTACTTTCCTGTCATGCTTTTGTAAAAAGGGAAAGCGTACTGAGGTGGGTTTTAGCAACTTTCAGGATGCACTTATTGCGTATTTCCTTAACTTTATACAGAAGATCAACAATTAAATGAGAATAACCCTAATAACTATTGCCGCAGTAGTATTTATTGTAACTTGTATTGCATCTTGCATCCACAAACCGCAGCTAACGGTAGCCTCTTCTGATAGCAATTTTCCGGCTGATGTAGCTAAAATACTGGTAGATAAGTGTGCTATAGACGGTTGCCATAACTCGGCCAGCTACCAGAATTCACGTGGGCTATTGCTCGATACCTGGGACCATCTTTTTGATGGCAGTGTAGGAGGCGCGGCAGTGGTACCTTACAGCCCGGCCTTCAGCCCGCTTTTATACTTTGTCAATACAGACTCATCGCGCGGGCCGGTGGCCCGTCCGCTGATGCCTGAGAGCCGCACCAGCATGCCTGCTACGCCGCTGTCTGAAACGGAGTACAATACGCTGCGCACCTGGATAGCGGCAGGCGCGCCGGATAAAAACGGCAATGTGCCGTTTGCAAGCAACCCGTTTGCCAGGCAAAAGATATATGTGACCCAGCAGGGCTGCGACCTGCTGGCAGTGATAGACGCTGAAAGCAATGTGGTAATGCGCTACATACCAATTGGCATGAACGCATCATCAATCGAAAGCCCCCACTCCATCCGCATGTCTTCAGACGGGCGATTTGCCTATGTGAGCTTCCTGGCGGGCACTTATATACAGAAGATAGATACCCGCCTTGATACGGTGGTAGCAAGCATGCAGGTAGGCGCTGGCTCGTGGAACATACTGCACCTGGCCCCGGCCGACACTGCGCTAATAGCCTCTGACTGGACGGCGAACGGGAAGCTGGTATTTGGCAATACGGCATCTATGGAGCTGCAACCGTGGAAGACGGCAAGTGGCAGCGGCCTGTTCGTATATCCCCATGGCATCACAAGCACGGCCAAATTTGATACCTGCTTCATCACCGCGCAATATGGCAATATGATATACCGGTATGCGCACAATATACCAAACTATAAAAAGGTGAGTATCAATGGTAAACCACCCATAGCCACCAGCAACTCCGATCTTTCGTCGCCTAACCCGCACGAGATCATCATGTCGCCCGACTATAATAAGGTCTTTATCACCTGCCAGGGTACTAACGAGGTGCGGGTGCTGGATGCGCACACTAACGCAGTGCTCGATTCTATCCCTACGGGCGCTTTTCCCCAGGAGATGGCGGTGTCGCTTACAAAGCCTTACCTGTTCGTTACCTGCAGCGAAGATGCTGCTAATACCACCCCGGGAAGGAAGGGCTCTGTATATGTGATCAATTACAATACGCATGAGATCGTTGCTAAGATCTATGGCGACTTTTACCAGCCCCATGCAATAGCTATTGATGATATCAATTCGCGGTTTTACGTGGTAAGCACCAATGCCAATCCCTTAGGGCCACCACCCCACCATGCTACGGCCTGCGGCGGCCGCGCCGGATGGTACTCGGTATATGACCTGAATAGGCTGCAGCCGGTAAATACCCGGCAGTACCAGCTTACTGTGATGCCGTATGCTGCGGTACAACGCTTCAGACAGTAGGGCTTGGCACTTCACGCGCGCAGTAGTACTTTTGGCCACATGCTTACAGTATCGCTCCACGGAATAAAATTATACGCACCACACGGGCTGTACCCCCAGGAGCATATACTGGGCAATAGCTTCGAGGTAGATGTGGATATCTCCCTGCCCGATGCACAGCCCTGGCCGTTTGCGGACTACACACTGATACAGGCCACAGTGGCTAACATATTTAACCAGCCGGGCCAGCTGCTCGAAACATTTGTGTACAACATACACATAGCGCTTAGGGAAGGATTCCCTGCCTCAGAAAAGATAAAAGTAACAGTGCGTAAGCTGCACCCGCCCATGCCGGGGGATGTGGCTTATGCGCAGGTGTGCTATGAAACCCCAAACCCCTAAAGGGGCTTCCCCATGGTTCGCATTGCCCACCTGAGCTTCTGTAAGCTTCAACGTTGAACCTACAAACTACCTTAAGACAAACCGTAATAATAAAATGAATATCCCGTGAGCCCAGCCAATATGTCAACAGAAAACTATAGAGAAACCTTTCGAAGCGTGTATGATTCTTCAAAAGATGTTGACTCAGCAATTCATGAATTAAAAAGAAATGGAGCAACACAGGCCGTTTCTGTGCTAGTCTTAGTTAAAGAACTCTCTTTATCTCTGCCTGAAGCTGACCGAATTGTGTTTAATTCAACGGCTTGGACAGAAGCTGCCAACTCGACTTATAAATGGAGAAATGAATTCGGCGATTATTTAGAAGATTTGTCCGGCATGTAGTGCTGACTTAATCTTGATGCAGGAACAGCTGGGAAGGGAAAGGGAATGACAACTACGTCCCCTTTTACAAATTTTCCCATGCGTTATCTTCCTCTTCTGTCAGCCAATCTTTTGCCAGTGTTGTTTCCGAAGCAATATGCGTAAGGGGCTTATCCATCACCGGGTTCGCCTCGTCAATAGTAAATGCTATGACCTCTACCTTCTTGCCTACGTAGTCTTGTGGCACATCAATATATATTTTTCCGTTTTGCGGCGTTATCACAGTACGTATCATAGCAATACGAAATTACGCATAATTTATCTATATGCCTGTTTACACCTTTTTTAAAAACAAAATTAACATATGAGGCAATTCCAGCATTGCCGACTGCCTACTGCAAAAGTTTCTCCAAGGCTGTATTGTACGCCTCGCGCCAGTCGCTTACAAAGCCCCAGCACTCATCGTCTACACATATCTCGTGGCTGGCGTTTACGTGGCCTATTTTGGTAAATGGTACATTGCGCAGCTCAGCTTCAAACAAGAGGGCGATATTAGGCTCCACGCTTACTACCACGCGGCTCTGCGCCTCGCCAAACAAGGCTGCATCTTTACGGATATCCTCAACTGTATGCACTGCAAAACCCATGTTATCTGTCATGGCACACTCCAGCAGGCAGGCAAATAATCCACCTTCAGAAATATCATGTGCGGAGCGAACAAGGCCCATGCCTATTACGCGCTTCAGGGCTTCCTGCAGCTGGTATTCCTCCTCCATTTCGAAGTGTGGCGCAGGGCTGTGTGTAACCCCGCATATGTGGTGCAGGTACTCAGAGCAATTAATGTCATTGTGCTGCTGGCCAATGAGGTAAATGCTATCGCCGGCATGCTTAAAGTTCAGCGACATCTTCTCGTCCATATTTTCAAGCACACCCACCATGCCTATAGTAGGCGTAGGGTATACCGGGCCATCCTCGCTTTGGTTGTAGAAGCTTACGTTGCCTCCCGTTACCGGGGTATCCAGCTTGCGGCAGGCATCGCCCATGCCCTTTATAGCGTGTACAAACTGGTAGTACACTTCCGGGTTATAAGGGTTGCCAAAGTTGAGGCAGTTGGTAATGGCTACCGGCTCACCGCCGCTGCACACTATGTTGCGGGCAGCCTCGCTCACGGCTATCATAGCGCCTTTATATGGGTCGGCCCATACGTAGCGGCTGTTGCAATCGGTAGTTACTGCAAGGCCCTTGGCCGAGCCATGCACGCGTATCACTGGTGCATCGCTGGGTGCATTAGTGTGCGTATTGCCGGTGCCCACCATGCTGTCGTATTGCTCATATATCCACCGCTTCGATGCTATATTGGGCAGCTGTATCAGCTGGAATGCTATTTCTTTGAGATCGCCCGGCACGGGGATGCCGGCGGGGTCAAATTTCTTTATTTCTTCAAAGTACTTAGGTTCGCTATAGTCGCGCTCGTAGATGGGCGCACCGCCGCCAAGCACCAGGCTTTCGGCGGGCACGTCGGCTATAAGCTCGCCATTCATGTAGTATTTCAGGTTGGGGTCTTTGGTCACCTCGCCTATCTCTACGCAGTGTATATCCCACTTGTCAAATATCTGCTGCACCTCTGCCTCGCGGCCTTTCTTCACCACTATCAGCATACGCTCCTGGCTTTCGCTCAGCAGCATTTCCCATGGCTTCATATTGCTCTGGCGCGTTGGTACCTTATCGAGGTGTATGATCATGCCATGCTCACCCTTTGCGCTCATTTCGCTGGTGCTGCAGGTGATTCCCGCCGCGCCCATATCCTGCATGCCTATAAGGGCATTGGTGGGTATCATTTCGAGGCATGCCTCCAGTAGTTTCTTTTCTTCAAACGGATCGCCCACCTGCACCGATGGCAGCTGCTCAGCGCTGTTCTCGCTTATATCTGCCGATGCGAATGAGGCACCGCCAATACCATCTTTACCTGTAGATGCACCCACTATAAATACCGGGTTGCCCTCGCCATGCGATGTTGCAGATACTGTTTGCCCCACGCGCACTACGCCCACGCTCATAGCGTTCACCAGCGGATTGGTCTGGTAGCAGCTTTCGTAGTATACCTCGCCGGCTACGGTAGGCACACCAAAGCAGTTGCCGTAATGGCCTATGCCCTTTACCACACCCTTTATAAGCCACTTGGTCTTGGGGTTATCTACTTTGCCAAAGCGCAATGAATTGAGCGACGCTATAGGCCGTGCGCCCATGGTAAATATATCGCGGTGTATGCCGCCAACGCCCGTAGCTGCGCCCTGGAATGGCTCTATAGCAGAGGGGTGATTGTGACTTTCTATTTTGAATACGCAGCCCCAGCCATCGCCTATGTCTACCAGGCCGGCATTTTCCTCACCTGCTTTTACCAGCAGCTTGTCACCATCGCGCGGCAGGGTCTTCAGCCACGTAATGCTGTTCTTATAGCTGCAATGCTCGCTCCACATTACGGAGTACATAGCTACTTCAGTAAAATTTGGCGTGCGGCCCAGTATTTCCTTAATTTTTTCAAATTCTTCTTCGCGAAGGCCAAGCTTGGTAGCTTGCTCGAGTGTGGCTTGCATAGGGTGCAAACTTACAGATTTTTGGGGGATGTTAAATTCTGAATAATTGAAATTTGTTACGGCGATTTCCTGAAGGATTTGCCCATCTACACCCGCTTCAACCACCCGGTAATGCTCATACGCGGCCGTGTAGCGGTAACTACCTCGTGCTCCAGCACATCGCTCTGGAAGAAGACAGCGCGCTGATTGAGGGGCAATATCTCTTCGGTTGTTGTTTCATCGCGGTGTATAATGAGCTGGCCGCCATCTGCCGCCTGCCAGTCATCGTTCAGGTAGCTGATCATGGAGTATTTGCGGTTGTAGTCGTTCTTCAGCTGGTCGCGGTGACGGGTATAAGATGTCCCTTCTTCGTATAGGGCATAATGAAATTCGCACGAGTTAACGCCGGTATAGCACGTTTGGTTCAGGTAAGACATGAACTGCTTCACAAGGTCGAGGAACTCCATTTCAGCCGCATTCTTCGATCCGCCTTCTATCCAGCAGGTCTTATCGCCGCGCACCTTTTGGGTCTTGTCTTTCACCACTGCGTTGCCAATGCCGGCCCGCACCATGCGGCTATCGCGATTAAGGCGAAGCAGATTTTGTTTCATAGCCTCAGCGAGCGGTACACTCAAAAAAGACTCGGATATGCCAATCTTATTTGTCATAAACCCCTCTATCAACTCCTCAAACTTCGCCTCCATAGGTACGGAAGGTAACCTTTAATTCCCACAATGCCCGGAATGATATTGCTGCAAGGCATATCTCAACACAAAAAGGGCCGCTAAGCACAACGCTAAGCGGCCCTTTTTATTACATTCAACGCCACCTAAAACGTATACCTGAACATTGGCACCGGGAAGAAACCCTGCTGGTAGTTGTTCACAATTCTGTTCTTCTTTGCATCATAAGCCTGGCTGAAGATGTTCTTGTTGTTCGTCATATTCTGCAGGTCTATGGCAAACTCCATAGTGCTCCTGCGGTATTCCTTACGGTAAGACAGTTTAAAGTCGACACGGAAGTAATCGGTTTGTTTTTCAGAATAGGCAAGATTATCCAGGTACACCGCCGAACCCTTTGCCTGTGATGCTGCAAGGTCTATAGGCGTGAGGTAGCGCCCGCCCACGCTCGATGCTTTTACGTTCAGCCCCAGCACGCCGCCCTTACCTACTGCAAACTCTTTGCCGGCAAGCGCATTCAGCACATGCCCGCTGTTGAAGGCTGTATTGCGTTCTACCCCGTCGCTGCCTTTATACTTCGAGTTGATAAGCGAAGCAGTTACCAGGAAATAAAAACCCTTGGTAAGAAAATGCTCCACGGTAAGCTCAGCGCCATAGTTGGTACCAGTGCCACTGTTCACCAGGCTATCCTCATTATCGAGCCCAAAGCCCGCACCGGAGTTGAGCGCAGAGTATGGTGATACCCGCTGCGCCACCGGTGCCTTATCAATGTGCTGGTAATAGCCTTCTGCCTTTATGCGCATGTGCGGCGTTACATTGTAATTATACGAGCCCACCACATGCTGGCTGCGGGTAAAGCCCAGCTCTTTGTTGGTATAGCTCACCCCGGTTGCCGTAGGCGTCTGCACAAAATAGGTATACACATTCTGCGCCTGGCTATGCATGCCGTAGCCCAGGCTGAAAGCATTGCGGCTGTTGAGCGAATAGCTAAAGCCGCCCCTTGGCTCCACTGCCAGGCTGCCGTTCATGTCGAGGTACTGCATATGCACACCGCCTATGAACGAGAAGTCTTTGCTAAACCTGTGCTTCCACTGCGCAAAGCCCTGCTCCAGGCCCATGTTGCCCGTTTGGTCAGCATATACCCTGTCGGGCTGGCCGGGCTCCATCGTCCTGAACATGATATCGAAGCGCGTATTCTCGTAAGTAAGCCCTGCCTGCAGGTTATCTTTCGCGCTAAACTTATGCATGTATATCCATTGCAGTGCTATCTTACCAGTGGCGAAATCTGCTGCTTCATCAGCATGCGTGGTACCATCTACATTGCTTATGGAGTCACCGGTATAGTGCTGGTAGGTGGTGGTGTAGCCCGCTATAAACTTAGTGCTCGCCCGCTCAGACAGCTGGTGTTCGTAAGAGAGGCCATTGATAGTAGAGGCAAACTTGCTCTTGGCGTCTTTATACTGGTCGCCGCCATACAGGTCGGGCTTTGTAGTGTCTATGTCCTTACCCAGGAAGTCCGCCTTGCTGGCGCCCATTATCCCGAAGAACGACAGCTTGCCGCTTTTACCTGCTTTCGTAGTTAGCTTGTAGTTAGCATCCTGGTATACCGGCACAGCGCTGCCGGTGCCCAGGTTCAGCCCCAGCGTTTTGAATACACCCAGCGTGCTATAGCGGTAATTGATAAGGTACGATGCCTGCTTCTTTTTACCGATAGGCCCTTCTGCCCCACCCTCGAAGCCATTGAAGCCTACCTGCGCCACGTACTCAGCCTTGTTGGCATTGCCGGTGCGCAGCTTTATGTCGAACACTCCCGCCAGTGCATTGCCGTACTGCGCGGGGAAAGCACCCGTGAGGAAATCTGACTTATCGATATTGTTATTGTTCAGCATGCTCACCGGGCCGCCCGTGCTGCTCAGCGTGCCGAAGTGGTTAGGGTTCGGCGCATTCAGTCCCTCTATCTGCCACAGCATCCCTGTTGGCGAGTTCCCGCGCACCACTATATCATTGCGACTATCATTACCCGACACTATACCGGCAAAATTAGCCGCCATACGCGACGGATCGCCGAAGGAGCCGGCATAGCGCTTGGTCTCATCAACATTGAAGGAGCGTGCGCTCACCAGCGCCATATCGTTTATAGTGCGGTTCTTATCGCGGCTGCGGTCGTAGGTTATCGTTACCTCCTTCATGTTGTGCACGGCCTCCTGCATGCCTACATTCAGGTTCACCTCCTTGCCCGCCGTTACCTGCACATCGCTTATCAGCCTGTCTTCGTAAGACAAATAAGTGATGCGGAACGACTGCCTGCCCACCAATACGCTATCTATGCGAAAGTGCCCATCTATATCCGTAACCCCGCCGCGTGCGGGCGTACTGCCCAGCACAGTGATCACCGCACCGGTTATGGGAGCGCGCGATGCCTCGTCGTAAATATTACCGTTGATAGTCTGCACCTGCCCGGCACTCAGCAATGGCAGCAGCACAGCAGCGAAAAGAAAAATAATTGCTTGTTTCATGTTCGTGTGGAATTACGATGCAAAATTCCCTCACGAAACCAACACCACCCTTAACCCAAATCAATAAATTGAAAATCAGCGTATTTCTTAACCCAGATCAAGATTAAGGGGAAATACCAAATTCAAAAATCCAAATCCCAAAGACAAAATCCAAATTCCAAGATGCAAACACCAAAATGAAAACACCAGCATTTAAGCCCGGAGCCTAGGGCACAAACCAGAATACCAGAATTCGAAAAAACTAACCAGCCGAAAAAAATTCCCAAAGCCGAGCCCCTAATGGCGCCTCATTTTCGGCGTAGACACGACAACCGAAAGCCTAATAGAAGAAGACAGCTGACACGCTTGATGAAGCTTAATAGTAGTAGGAGATAGGCGAAAATCCAGCGCCATCCAGCCGAAGAAAGCGGTGCGCCAACAGCGTAGAGCCTTTTTGGGCGGGCGGAGCCATTCGCCCAAAATGCCCTTTTCTTTTTGCTACTTTTTCTTTTTGGCAAAAAAAGAAAAAGTAGGGTAATAAGGGAAGTACAATGACAAGTAGAATCGCACTGAACACAAAACACAAGCCCTTCAACTACTCAACGAATCATCTAAAGAAGCCCTTCTCTCACAAGATCATTAACATGCAGCATCCCTGCATACACCCCATCCTTCGTCACCACCAGCTGGGTTATATCATGTTCGCGCATCATCGACATTGCCTCTGTAGCCAGCTCGCTGCCATCAATGCTCTTGGGGTCCGCACTCATTATATCAGCAGCTGTCAGCTGCCTGGTATGCTCATATTTTTCCAGCATGCGACGGAGGTCGCCGTCAGTAATTATTCCCGTCACCATACCATCATCAGCCAGCACAGCTGTAGCGCCCAGGCGCTTGCCCGATATCTCTACGATCACCTCCCGCAGCGGGCTATTCGGCCTCACCAACGGCTTTTCGTTCTGGTCGCTCATATCGGCCACACGCAGGTATAGCCGCTTGCCCAGTGCGCCCCCCGGGTGGTAGCGCGCAAAGTCGCGCTCCGTAAATCCTTTGAGGCTGAGCAGGCATACAGCCAGCGCATCGCCCATCACCATCTGCGCGGTGGTGCTGGTAGTAGGGGCCAGGTTGTGCGGACAAGCCTCTTTCTCGACCGTGCTGTTTATAAATACATCGGCATGCGTGGCAAGATAGCCACCCTCATTCCCGCATATGCCTATTACAGCATTACCAAAATTCTTTACCAGCGGCACCAGCACCTTTATCTCCGGGCTATTACCACTCTTGCTGATTATGACCACTACATCATCGGGCTGTATCATGCCAAGGTCGCCATGTATTGCATCTGCTGCATGCATGAAGATGGCGGGCGTGCCCGTGCTGTTCATGGTAGCCACCACCTTCTGCGCTATCACGGCGCTCTTGCCTATGCCCGATATCACCACCCGCCCTTTCGACTCATGGATCGTCTGCACTGCCTTTATGAAGGCAACATCTATATACTTCATCAGCATGGTTACCGATTCGGCTTGCAGCCTTATCGTCTCCAGCGCCAGCGTCAATACATCATCTGTAGGGAACATGGGCGCAAAGATAGGGTGTGGAATGTGAAGAATAACCAAATACCAGCACCCGCTGTCCGCTCATTACTGCAGTTGCTTTTCTAAGTTGTCAAGATATGCAGTCCATGCGCTGGTACACTGCCCATAGCATTCTATTGCCGGCACCAGGCCTTCGTGCGTAAAAGTGAGCTGTGCTTTATCTCCTTCACCCGCTATGTCAAACCTTATGCGACTGCCATTCCACTCATCCGGTTTTTGCAGGAAGCTTAGATTGCTATCGGTCACCAGCCACACCACCTTCTTACCGGGCTCCAGCTCTATCAATCTCTGTTTGGAATAATGCACCCCTTCCCCTGCGCTAAATGAGAATTCATCGCCTACACGCTCGCTCTCGCCCTTTATGTCTTCATTATACAATCCCGACCACCACGCTTTCACGTTCTTAAGTGTTTCGTATACCTCAGCCGCGCTCTTGCTCACAACTATTGTCTTTGTAAAATCCTGTGTGTTCATAATTCTATTTTTTATGGAGTTGCCATTTTTCAATTAGTTCCGCATTCAGTCCGCCTTCCTGTGTGTTTGGCCTGCCCTTGCCCGTTTCCACCAGGCTCTTCAGGCTGCCCTGTATGTAGCTGGTCCATGCATCGTGGCACACATTGTAGCATTCATACTCCGGCACCAGCCCGTGGTGGGTGAATGTTAGCACTGTTTTGCCATCCTGCTCAGCTATGTCAAACACAATTTTGTTCCCCTTCCACTCGCTCTTGTCTTTAGTGAAGTTGAACTCATTATCAAGCACAAGCCATGCCACCCGCTTGCCGGGTACCAGCTCTGCTATCCTCATTTTGCAGATGTGTACATCCTTGTAGTAGTACAGAAATTCTTCATCGCGCTGGTCAGTAACACCCTCCACATTTTCGCTCCACCAGCCGCGCACATTGTTTACCGCATCAAAAACCTCCTGCGGCGTATTACCTGTGATAAAGCTGGTTGTAAAATCCTTGTTGTTCATTGTTGCTTCCTTTTGATGATGGTGAGTTGATACCACACAAAAGTATGCTTGATACACCGCATCCGCAGGGTGCTAAATAGACTTTGTCGCGGGTTGATTTGGACTTAATGAATGTTTACCTTTAGCGTGAAAAAGAGAACAGCTCATGAAGCATATCACGTTAATTGTTCCCGATGGGCAAAGCAACCTGAGCACCGTAACATGTATCGTAGGTGCGTGCGAGATACTCGCCGAAGCGAATGCATACTGGAAAAAGCTCGGCAGGAAAGAACCCTACAAAGTAGCGCTGGCGGGCACTTCAAAGAAAGTGAATTACCACGATGGTGCAGTAAGCGTGTGCCCGCAGATAAATGTCGCCGATATTGCACGCACCGACCTTATCATTATTCCTGCATCAGCTATCCGCAGCTACAGTAATGCGGCTAAAGGAAACCGGCAGCAGATAGACTGGATAGAGCAGCAATACAGGCAAGGTGCCGAGGTGGCAAGCATGTGCTCCGGTGCCTTTATGCTGGCATCTACGGGCCTGCTCACCGACCGTGCCTGCTCCACCCACTGGGCCTATGCCGACTCCTTTCGCAGCATCTTTCCGCAGGTCGATCTCAGGCAGGATTCCCTCATCACCGATGAGCATGGCATCTACACCAATGGCGGTGGCTATTCATTCCTCAATCTCATGCTCTACCTGGTAGAGAAGTACTACGACCGGCAAACAGCAATCTTCATCTCCAAAATGTTCCAGATAGAGATAGACCGCCAGAGCCAGTCGGCCTTCATCATCTTCTCCGCCCAAAAAAACCACGATGACGACATCATCCGCAATGCCCAGGCATATATCGAAACAAACCTCCACCAAAAGATATCAGTGGAAGAGCTCTCCACCCGCTTCTCCGTGGGCCGCCGCCACTTCGACCGCCGGTTCATCCGCGCCACCGGCAATACACCCCTCGAATACCTGCAGCGGGTAAGAATAGAATCAGCCAAAAAAGCCTTTGAGACCACGCGAAAGAACGTGAACGAAGTAATGTACGAAGTAGGCTACTCCGATGTAAAAGCCTTCCGCGAAGTATTCCGCAAGATCACCGGCCTATCGCCGCTGCATTATAGGAATAAGTATAATGGTGAGGCGGAAGTGGTGTGAGTAGGCGGGAGCAGCAAGTGCGCACGGGGTGTGGCCAACGCTCCGCCAACGCGAAGACCTGCCCTGCTAGTGTGCAGCAGACCGGGAGAAAAAAGGCAAGTCTCCGGAGATACAACTAATTGATTTTCAACCCTAGTATGCCAGATAAAGATTTTCCAGGGCAGTGGTGGGCGAATGGTGCCTTAACTGGCATATTAGTTGCTGTAAAAGAATATTCCTATTTTTAAGTAGAAAGATACACACTCATGTTCCAGTTCAGATCAGTTGCTATGTTAGCCCTTGGGGCGCTTTTATTCTCTGCTTCGTGCCGCCGTAAGTCGGTTGATGTGCCCGATTGCCGCAATGTAATGTGTACCACCGTCTTCAGCTCGGTAATGGTAAATGTGGTTGATGCTGCCGGCGAGCCCGTAGTGCTCGATGAGGTTTACACCATCCGCACATCCACCGGCGAGCGTATTGCTGCCAACCACATGGGCGATGGCATTTATGCCGTGGTCGATGATAGCTACCAGTCGCAGATAGAGAACCTTAGCGAGGGCTTCAGGTTTACCGGGCGCAAAAACGGCCGCATCGTTGTAGACGAGCCTTACTATATAAAAGCCGATTGCTGCCATGTATCTAAAGTAAACGGCAAGGCCGTGGTAACAACGTACTAATACGCTGGGTTAATTGCCACGGCCTTTTAGGCCGTGGGTTCAGCAATAATAAGATTGGCTTTAGCCACAATAATCCCGTAAACGACTAAACACTTAACTACGCTATGACCTATAAACACAAGCTGCTTTGCCTGCCTGTTCTTGCTGCGCTTTTTCTCGGCGCGTGCAATAGGCCCACACATGTTATCACACCCTGCGAGGGAGTCGCCTGCACCATGATATTTGCATCGGTGAGTGTCTATGTCGCTGACAACAGCGGGCAACCCGTGCTGCTCGATGAGGCTTATTCTGTAAAGCAAAGCACCGGGGAAGTGATCCGGGGCGGCAATCATCCCGGCGATGGCATATACACCATACTTGACGATGGCTACCAGAAGCGCATAGCCACCATAGGCGTGGACCTCCGCTTCATAGGCAAAAAGAACGGCACAGTGGTAGTTGATGAGCCCTACAGGGTAATTGCCGATTGCTGCCACGTATCTAAAGCAAGTGGCAAAGACACACTGGTGGTACAGTAATAGTGCAAGCACGTAGCTAACAAATTATTTTATGCAAAACATCACTCGTTTACTATTGCTAATTGCAGGTCTTCACCTGCTTACCGCTGCAGCCTGCCAGGCGCCAAAGCGCACTGAAAAAACCATTTCGTGTGAAGGCGTTGCCTGCACCATGATGCTGGCCATGGTGACCGTGCAGGTAACCGATGCCGCCGGCCAGCCGATAACCCTCGATGAGGCCTACACCACAGTGGCACAAAGCAGCCAGCGTGTGCCCACACAGCAGTCTATGGGCGGTGGCCGCTACGTAGTGCTCGATGATGGCTATCGCAAAGATCTCGCTAACCGAAAGGATGAGTTTCGCTTCATAGGCATGAGGAATGGCGCAAAGGTGGTGGATGAAACATACACGATATCTGCCGACTGCTGCCACGTGAAGAAGGAGAGCGGCAAAGATGTAGTGGTGGTGAGATAAAGCGCAGACAGCGCAATAGGGTGCATTTCAATCTTCGCATCCTTTAGCAATAACACCCGCGCGACCGCGCGGACATTGATCTCCCTTTCCTTGGGAAAGGGTCGGGGTAAGGCTTCGGCGAAGATTTGAAATGCATCCGCGCAATACCTTCACAATTCATATGCCGCACATTTGTTATTTTTGCATTATCAACCGTGTATTATGACACTCGCAGCAGCCAAAGAAAAATTGCACACAATAATAGACCAGGCCGACAAAGAAAAGGTCTTCGCCCTGCTCTCCCTGTTCGAACCAACTTATAAGGTTGAGTATGACGAGGAAACGGTAAACATGTTGAATGAAACTGTAGCGGAATATCTTGCCGGTAAAAGCCCCGGCTATACCGTAGAGGAGTCGATGGAGCAGCTTCAAAATGGAAGAAAAACATTATAAAATTCTCATACTTGGTATATGATTTCGGGAAATAAAAAAGGGGAAACAGCAATGCGTACCTCTAAGAACGGTAACGCTAAGCTAAGGGCTATAATACTGAAGAAAGGTAAAAGAGACTTATCATTGTTCCGCAAAGCTTTCGGTAAAGATCCTGATTTTCCCAGCATCGATACTATCAGAAAAATTGCCTGGAAATGAATGTCCTTTTCGACACAGATGCACTTATTGAATACCTCAGGGGGAATCCGGAGGTCGCAGAATACGTGTTCTCGATCGGAGGGGAGGAAAGAATAATTATTTCATCAGTGACTTATGGGGAAATACTTCTTTTTGCAAAAGACCGGCCTCATCTGAATCGCTTGCGCAAAACGCTTTCTTTACTGATATTACTTGATGTAAACGAAGGCATCAGTGAATTATTCAGACAGCATATGGAATTGTATTCGCTTAGTCATCGTCCTTCAATTCCGGACATGCTCAATAGTGCCTTCGCCAAATATTACGATATCAGCTTTTTTACTCTCAATATCGCTGATTACTCATTTGTAAAATCTCTGACCTTAGTACCCCATGCTATTAAGCCGATGCCGCGGAAAAAGGGCTTCTGGTAATTCTCTCAAAATATCATTAGGTTTGTAGTATCGAAAACACTTCCCGGTATTTCGTGCCGCTATCACTTAGTCAACACCTGTATCCATAGAGGCAAATATTACTTAGCACCCATAGGTTTATGACCGAACAACAAACCGTATTTCTTGCCAAGAGTGCTGTGAAGGCTGCCGACCTGGAGCACAAGCATAAAGTATCCTTCAACATACAGAAGTATAACGATGCCGTAGTAAAGGGTAAGCGGCAGTTCATCAACCTGGAGCTGGCCCGCCAGCGCGCCAAGAACACCAAGTGGAAGGTGATGGAAAACCTTGACAAGTACCTGGAGCAATTTGAGAAGAATTTCTCGGCAAGGGGCGGCAAGGTAATATGGGCAGAGACCGCCGATGAGGCGCTGCAGGCAATACTGGAGATATGCCGCGAAAAGCGCACCACGCAGGTGGTGAAGGCTAAGAGCATGGTGACTGAGGAGATACACCTCAACGATTTCCTGGCTGAGCATGGCATAGAATCAATAGAGACGGACCTGGGCGAATACATACAGCAGCTCGATGGGGAGCCCCCCTACCATATAGTGACACCGGCGATGCACAAGAGCAAGGAAGATGTGGCCCGCGTGTTTCACGAAAAGCTGGGTACGGAGCCGGGGCTATCGCCAACAGAAATAACTAAGATAGCACGCCGCAACCTGCGGGAGAAATATATAACCGCCCAGGTGGGTGTAACAGGGGGCAACTTCCTGCTGGCCGATATTGGCGGCGTATGCGTGAGTGAGAATGAAGGCAATGGCCGGCTGAGCACCACCTTCCCCCCTACGCAGATAGCGATAGTGGGCATAGAGAAGCTGCTGCCGTCGATAAACGACCTGCACCTCTTCTGGCCGCTGCTGGCTACTTATGGCACGGGCCAGCAGATAACGGTGTACAACAGCATATTCACAGGCCCACGCAAGGCCGGCGAAACAGACGGGCCTGAAGAGATGTACGTGATACTGCTGGACAATGGCCGCACCAACCTGCTGCGCAAAGAGGTACGCGAGAGTATGTACTGCATACGCTGTGGCAGCTGCCTCAATGCATGCCCTGTGTATAAGAACATAGGCGGCCATGCCTACGGCGCCACATACAGCGGGCCAATAGGCAGTGTGATAACGCCGCACCTCAATGGCATGGCGGAGTACAAGCACCTCAGCTACGCATCGAGCCTGTGCGGCAACTGCACGGAGGTGTGCCCTGTGAAAATAAACATACACGAGATGCTGCTGGAGAACCGGCATATAGCGGCCGAAGAAGATAACCTGAATGGATTTACAGAGCATATGGCATGGGCGGGCTGGGAAAAGGCTATGCGCAGCCGCAGGTTGCTGAACCTTGCCGGGGCGGGCTTGAAGAACAAGGTGGTGAACAAATTGTTTGCAGGCACCTGGGGGCGGCAAAGGGGCGATATACAGTTTGCAGGCAAGTCGTTTAATACCATGTGGAAGGAGCGGAAGTCGTGAGTTGATTTAACCGCGGAGGCGCTAAGACGCTGAGGTTTCTTAGTTAGTGACTATGTTTATTGGTTGACGGCGGAGGCGCAGAGACGCTGAGGTTTTTGGGTAGTGACTATGCTAATTGGTTGACCGCGGAGGTGATGACACGCTGAGGTTTTTGGGGTAGTGACTATGCTAATTGGTTGACCGCCGAGGTGCTAAGACGCTGAGGATTTTTAGTAGTGACTATGCTAATTAGTTAACCGCAGAGGTGCTAAGACGCTGAGGTTTCTTGGTTAGTGACTATGTTTATTGGTTGACCGCGGAGGCGCTGAGACGCTGAGGTTTCTTGGGTAGTGACTATGCTAATTGGTTGACCGCGGAGGTGATGACACGCTGAGGTTTTTGGGGTGACTATCCAAGACGGATTTTAGTCGTCGGTGCGATGATATTGCGAAGGGTATTTTGGGAGCTTTTAAATGAAACTGTGCTATGATAGAAGTGTTGATTTTTAAAGCTGTAATTCTATAGTATGGAGCATATATTGGTATACTGCTCCGCTAAGAGCAGCCGGCTGGAATATGTGCTTGACTGGGTGCTGCGCGAACGACTGCAGCTGAGCTATACCATAACGCACAACGAAGCCGAAGCGAACCGCGCCCCATTTGTGATTGCCTACGGTAAGGCGCTGCCCAAGGCAGTATCGATACCTGATACAGGCCTGCTATGGCAAACAGGCACCGCCGGACTGGCGCCCGAAGCAGGTACGTGGCTCAACTCACCCACACTGTTCACTACCCAGAAGAAAACATTCTCTCTGCCATTCGATCTTTTTTCGGCGATCTTTTACTTGCTTTCGCGCTACGAGGAGTACTACGCTTACAAGCCGGATAAGCACGGCCGTTATCCCGCTAAAAGCAGCATACTCTATAAGCGAGGCTGGCTGCAGCGCCCTCTTATAGATGAATGGATATGTGAGCTGCGTAAGTTGCTGCTGCGTGAGGGGATGGCGGTGCCCCCAATGCCATTTGTATACCAGCCCACATATGATATAGACATTGCATACAGCCATCTTTACAAGGGCCTGGGCCGCATAGCCGGCGCCTACCTGCGTGCACTGCTGAAGCTGGACCTGAAGCAGATCACCGAACGCACCGATGTGCTGAAGCGCAAACAAAAGGACCCGTATGACTCATTCAGGTGGCTGAGGCAATTGCATGATGAGTACGACTTCAAACCAACTTACTTTGTGCTTACTGCCCTCAGAACAACAGCGTTTGATAAGAACATACACCCCGAGCACCCGGCTATGACGCGGGTAATACGCAACCTGGCAAAGGAGGGCAACATCGGTATCCATCCATCGTATTACTCGGGTACGGGCACAGCAATGCTCGATGAATATCGCTTGCTGGAGCGCATTGCAGGGAGCGACATAAACATCTCGCGCCAGCATTTTATAAGGATACAACTGCCCGACACTTACCGGGGCCTGCTTGTAAATGGCATACAAGAAGACTATAGCATGGGTTATGGCTCTCACCTTGGTTTCAGGGCGGGCACAGGGTCGTCATTCCTTTGGTACGATCTGCAGAAAGAAGCGGCTACAAAGCTGCGTGTGCACCCCTTCTGCTTCATGGATACTACGGCGCACTACGAGCAAAAACTGAACGTGAACGAGGCCTTCGACAAGCTAAATACAATGGCGCAGCTGCTGGAGCAAACCGGCAGCACACTGATAACTGTGTTTCATAATTTTTCGCTGGGAACAGCGCGCGAATGGAAGGGCTGGCGGCATGCCTATGAAAGCTTCCTGCAGGAAAAAACACCGTATGCTAAAGAGCGTGCGGAAGTTAGTTAAGCGGAAAGTGGAAAGTCAAATCTTAAAGCTGAGCGCCCACTACTTTGCTGAGTTGGTGTACTTTTTTGGATGCTCAACATAGTTACTCCTGCCCGGCGTTGAAAAAAGAAGCACTGTATCGTATCCTTTCCAGCTATGGCTTACCTCATCCCACAAATGGCACAGCCCGAAAGTATCGTAGTACGCATCTATAGCCAGGTCAGTTTTCGCATGTTCTGATAGGTCCGAACGACTATAAATTTTAAAGGTCAGGCGCTCCCATTCCTGCCATAGAGAATCCAGGCGCGCCCCGGCACCGTTGAAGCCCAAAAGCTGCGCCCTGCTATCTGAAGGGCGCAACAAGATCAACCCAAAAATTAAAAGGACGTGTTTCATAGTGTGGTGAAAAATAAAAAGGCCCCCAATCTGGCAGCCTCAATATTTATGTGTGCATTCTATAACATCGCGCTACTCTGCTGAGTTAGTGTGCTGTGCCGGGTGGTCCTGCGGCTCTTTTACAGGCTCCTCTTTCGGCTCAGTAGTTGGCTCCTCTACCACAGGTGCCGCTGCGTTTTCACGGTCATTATCAGTTTCTTGCGCAGCGTGATCATTCCCGGCTTCGGCATTTACCAGTTCATGCGTAGCCTGCTCTGCATGCGGCTCACCATTGCCGGTTTGCTGTGGCTCATTGCCGGCGTGCTGCACAGCAGGCTCATCGTTATTGCCCGCCTGCCCCAGTTCGCTATTCACCTGCTCTGCATGCGGCTCCACGTTGCCAGCCTGCTGCGGTTCGTGGCCTCCCTGCTCTGCCTGATCGTTGCCTGAGTTTACCTGCTCGGCATCCGGGCCTTGTGCAGCCTGTTCTGCGCGAGGTTCCGCAGAGTTATCTTCTGCCTGTTGCGCACTATTCTCTTCAGCATGTGCAGGCGCCATCTGCTGTGCCGCCGCCGCTTCGCCACGCGAGCTATTTTGTTTCTGCCTTGGCTGGCCTTCTTTCTGCTGATTTTCTTTTTTAGGCTTATCTCCGCCTTCTTTGTTCTCGCGTGCCTTCTTCGCTTCTGCATCTGCGAGCTCATCCTTCGATGCTGCAAGCTTTTCGTGCAGGCGCTTTATATTCTTAGCACCGTCCTCAATAAGCTTGGCGAGATGCTGGCGCAGCTCTTCGGCTTTTTTGCCCGGTGTTATATTCTCTATATCCACCTTGAAGTCGGCTATCTTAGCTTCTTCTTCCTTTATCTCCATCTCCAGACGCATAATAAAGCCCCTTGCCTGGTCTATGCGGGCTACCTTCTGTACTTCGAAGTTTTGCTTGCGCTGATCGCGGCTGGCATCTTTGCGGGCAAAGAAATGCTTGCGGGCGGCCAGGAAGTCTTCCCACAGCTTATTGCTATGGGCTTTGCCGGCATTGCCTATTTTCTTCCACTCGTCCAGCAACTCGTTCATTTCAGCTGTAGTGTCAGACCAATGTGTATTGTTTTTTATGCGATCTGCCTTATCAAGCAGCGCTTTTTTCTTAGCATAGTTCTCTTCCTGCTCACCGCGTATGTGCTCGGTGTGCTGGCGCTTAGCATTGAAGAAGTGGTCGCGCGCTTCGGTAAAGCGCTTCCACAGCTCTTCACCTTTCTCGTGCGATACGCGGCCCGTTTTCTTCCACTCTTCCATAAGGGTTGCATACTCCTGGGTGGCTACATTCCACTCCATGCTATCCTTAAGCGCTTCGGCACGGTCTACCAGCGCCATCTTCATGGCGGAGTTCACAGCATGCTCCTGCTGCACCCGCAATGAGTGCTCGCGCTTGCGCTCGAAGAAATTGCTTTTTGCGGCAATAAAGCGCTGCCAAAGCTCCTCGTTCTTTTTGCTGAGTGTGTGGCCTATGGTCTTCCACTCCTCTGTAAGCTTATGAAATATCTCGGTTGTCTTTTTCCACTCCTGCGAATGCGTGAGGGCTTCTGCACGCTCTACCAGGTCCAGCTTCAGATCCAGGTTGTGCAGCAGGTCCTTCTCCTCTTCCTGGTGATGCTCGCGCTTGCGGTTGTAGAAGGCAGTGCGTGCGGCCTCTATGCGGTTCCACAGCTTATCGTTGCGGTTGCGGTCAAGGTGCCCTGAAGCTTTCCATTTGTCTGTAATATCTTTAAAAGCCTGTGTCGTTTCTTTCCACTGATCACTTTGTCCAAGGCCCTCTGCAAGCTCTACCAGCTTCAGCTTTTCCGCATATACTTCTTCGGTCAGCTTGTAGATAGTGTGCTCCCAATCGTGCACCAGCAAGGCAGGCTTCTGCATATCGCCCAGTGCATTTACGGTACCCAGGTATTCTTTCAGGTGGCCTACCTTGTCAGATAGCTTTAGCTTGTCTTCAGCAGCAAGCCATTCCACTTCCATTTCCTTCACACGTGCTTCTACGGCCTCGAATTTCTCTATAAGATTCTTAACTACAGCGTCAGCATTTTCGGCAGTAATATTAGCAACCACTCGTTCTTTGATGTTACTGTGGGCGGTGAGTGTGAGGGCACCTGCATCATCTATTTTATATAGTTCTTTACCGGCAAAAGCCTGCGCTTCCCACCAGCTGTTAAGATCAAAGTTCTGTTCCTGCGACATAGTTCTATTTCAATTTAGGAATCTTATAGCTAAAAAGTGTACGCGCAAGATACGGAAAAAGGGCAAACGGCAAACGGCTAAGCCACAGCAGGGTACAGGCTTTTTTTGCCACAAACGCGAATGCGTAAGCTATAATCGATATATAATTTGTTTATTTCTTAATGTACACCCTTGTGCCAACGGCCACCAGCGGGTAGAGGTCATCTATGTCTTTGTTCTTTATAGCGATGCAGCCATCTGTCCACCCTATTCCCATTTCTATCATATCATCGCCGCCCTTCCATATGCCATGGATACCTACATCGCCGCCGATGCGGGCGGCTGCAGGGACCTTACCCTCGTTTTTCATCCTTTTGAAACGGACGGTTGAAGAGTCGTTAGGGTAGTCGATAAGCAGGCATTTGTAATATTTGGAAGCGGGATTTTTAGACCTGATCCGGTAGCTGCCTTCAGGTGTGCACCTGTCTCCCTCCATACACTTATCTACAAGGGGCTTGGGGCCAAATACTGCCTTGTACACGCGTATCTTCTTCCTCCGATAAAATACTTCTACATTGAATTTAGATTTATTGACCACCACCATCACGGAATCCTTGATCATTGTATCTGGATTGATGGGCACCCTGAGGCCGTATATGTTGCGGATAATAAGCGTTTCAGTGATGCGCTTGCCATCCTGGAAGTATTGGATGGTGCGCAAAATGTTACCCTCCTTATCCTTTTTCTCTTCCAGCACCTTTACATTTTGAGGGATGGCGTAGGTTTCTTTTTTCGGCTTTACCTGGGCATGGCCGGATACAGCCGTCAAGGCAAAGGCAAGAAACAACAAGTACCTGAAGCCACTGATCAAATTCACAAAAGGCTGCTTCATGTAAAGACTCTAACGTTTTAATGGATATGCGAAAATAAGCTTTTTGGCGGGTTCGCAGGGACCACGGCCTTTACTTACGTAATTGCTGGGATTCTTCGTAGGTGATCATCTTGTAATCGGCTGGTATACGGAATATGGCGCTCTCTACTGGCTTTGCCTCTACCTTATCTACATCGAGATACATGACCATGCCGTTCTCCTCATTCTTGTACCAATAGCTGAGCGGCAGAAACCGGGCATCGGGGAAGCGCTCGTAGGTAAATGCCTGGCAGGGATACCAATCTTTGGTATAGCTTACATCGCCCTCTGCACCGGTTTTGTATTTTACCTTAGCCTTGTAGGTCTTAAGCTCATTAAGATCGCTGCCGCTTGCCTCGCCACTGATGGCGAAAGCTTTGAACTTCTCCTGCCGCTTGAACACGTCAGCCATTTTGTGCTGAATGGCATACATGGTTCCATTTACATTATTCAGCGAATAGTACGTATTGTCTGTGCCGTTAATAAGGATCAGCTCCCGATATCCGTTACTTAGCGCGAGGTCTTTGCGCAGCTGGTCTGCCTTGATGGTAAATGTGTAGGTGCCGGTAAGCAGCTGATTATCTGCCGACCTTAATTTTATATTGTAGGTAATGACACCCTCTGTAAACGGTTTCTGGGCCAATGCAGCAATTGTCACACAAAACAGAACCAATATGAGCGTAACACTTCTTCTCATAAAAGCGCAATTAAGTGTTGCCGCTAATGCGCGGACAGGTGGAGAGTTCACTATGCAAAACATTTCGAGAAACAATTTACCATATTTATAACAGTAGTCATAGCATTAGCGGCAATTATTATTTTTCTGCCCTTCTTTTTGTTTGTAAATTGCTTTGTTAACTACGATATATCAAGTTTTGTGCCATGGTGAGATCAAATAAATTAAAGAAGGCAGGTGGATTCATTGCCGGGGCGGCCCTTACAGCTTCTGCTTTCTTTTTTATAAATGCAAAAAGTGCTGACGACCCCTATTTCGAGATATCGAAGAACCTTGATATCTACACTAATCTCTTCAGGGAACTGAATACCTATTACGTGGATCCCATAGAGCCGGGCAAGCTGGTGAAAACGGGTGTGAACGCTATGCTGGATGAGCTGGACCCATACACGAACTACATAACAGAAGCCGATATAGAAGAGTATGAGTTTATGACCACCGGCAAGTATGGTGGCATAGGCGCTAACATGCACCGCAAGGGAGATGAAATTTTCATAGGCGATGTATACGAAAACAGCCCTGCGCAGAAGGCAGGCCTGCACCCGGGAGACCAGGTGCTATCTATAGACAACCAACCGGTGAAAGGCAAGAGCATAGACGATATGGGCATGCTGCTTAAAGGATCGCCGGGCACGCAAATAACTATAAAAATAAAGGATGCCTACACCAAGCAGGACGCCCAAAAGCAGATAACGCGCGGCGAAATAGAGATATCGAGCGTGCCGTATGCGAGCCTTGAAGGGCCGCAGAATAACATCGCTTATGTGCGGCTGACCCAGTTCACACAAGGGTGTGGCAGGCAAGTGCGCGATGCATATGACAGCCTGAAAAAAGTGCAGCCTGCGCTGAAGGGCGTGGTGCTGGACCTGCGCAATAACCCGGGAGGATTGCTGGATGAAGCAGTTAATGTGTGCAACATATTTATGGACAAGGGACAACTGGTAGTAAGCACTAAGGGCAAGATACCGGAGATGGATAAGGACTACAAAACAGCCGGGCCAGTATGGAACAAAGATCTGCCCGTAACGGTGCTTATCAATCACTCGTCTGCATCTGCGTCAGAGATAGTGGCGGGCACGTTGCAAGACCTGGACCGCGGCGTGATTGTAGGCGAGCGCTCTTATGGCAAGGGCCTGGTGCAGGTGACACGGCCGCTGGGCTTTAATGCTCGCCTGAAGCTGACCATAGCCAAATACTACACCCCAAGCGGGCGCTGCATACAGGCGCTCGACTATAGCCACAGGAACCCAGATGGCAGCGTAGGCGTAGTGCCTGACTCGCTGAAAAAATCGTACAAAACTAAGATGGGCAGAACGGTGAAAAGCGGTGGTGGCGTGGACGCCGATGTGGCGATAAAGGATGAGCCTATGAGCATGGTGGCTGTGACGCTGTACACAAAAAACTACCTGTTTGACTACGCTACAGACTACGCACGACAGCACGGCAGCATACCGCCTGCGAATAAGTTTACGTTGACTGATGCTGAGTTTAACCAGTTTGCAAAATGGCTGGAGAACAAAGACTACTCTTACAAAACGGAAACCGAGAACAGCCTTGATTCATTGAAAAAGCTGGCAATAAAAGAGAAGTACTATGAAGACTCAAAAGCGGAATTCGAGTCGCTGAAGAATAAGCTGTCGCATGATAAGAAGCAGGACCTGATGAAAAATAAAGACCAGGTAAAGCACATGCTTGAGAATGAGATAGCATCGCGCTACTACTACACCCGCGGGCGTATGGCGCAAAGCATGCTGCATGACAAAGAGCTGGACAAAGCGCTAGCACTGATAGGCAGTGCCGAGTACCAGGGGATATTGAAGAAATAGTTTCTGTCGGCAGTTTACAATTTGCAGTCTACAGTTGGCCATTGTGCCAACTGTTTTGTTTTAAAATGGAATTTATATGATTGTTTGTTAGGTGCTTATAACATAGGCTTTTATATTTGCGAATAAAAAACCTATGAGCTTAAAATATTTACCTATCGTTTTGTTGCTGGCTGCAACTACTGTAGCGCATGCACAGGAAACTACATTAACAGTGAACGCGACTACTGTGCAACAAGAGGCTCCACCTGCGGGTGAGTATACTGTTATCAATCTATCTGAACCTGCACCAACGTTTACATCACCCTTGCCCTTACCTCTTTACGTAGACGGGCCCGGTGTTTCAAAAGTGTCATTATCCCTCGGCCTCGGTATTGGCTACAACATTGCCGCAATCAAATACAATAGCGTCGATGCATCGGGCAAGGGTATAAAGTTTTCGGCAGACATTGGCGTGAAAATACCACTTAGCAGTGGCAACAGCTCTGCTAACAGGTTTATCTCAGCCTCAGCCGGAATTATGTTTGCACGTATTCAAGACAATTTTAAAGATAAAGGGCCTACCGGAAGCAATAACAATGAGTACTCCTTTTTAGCGTTCAATTTGCCTCTATCGTTCACAAATGTGTCTTACCGATCCACAGATGAGAAAGGGTTTTATTGGCAGGCCGGTGCAAATCTCAGCTACATGACTGAAGCTGAGGCCAACGGGAAAAAGATCATCGATCATACCAATAAATTCGGATTTAGCCCGTTCCTGGGACTGGGGCTTGCACGCATGCGTGAATACAGATTTTTTAGCCGCTCAGAGACTGTACCAGTGAACTTCCTTATCGGCCCGTTTGTATCCTACAACGCCACAAACGTGCTTAGTGATAGTGGCATGAGTATGCGCTATTTCAGCTTCGGGCTTATGCTGACTGAAGTGTTCCTGTAGACTTAATCGTTATGCATTAATTATTGTCTTAATTTTGTGGCATATCACTTCTTATGCCTACTCCTGAAAAATTCCAAAAGCTCCGCGAATACTACAACTACCTGCTGCCTACAATGACAGGGGACAGCTGGCAGATATGCGAGAGTGTGCTAACAGTGCGGAAACTAAAAAAAGGCGACTTGCTGCTGAAGGAAGGAGATGTATGCAAGTATGTCTCGTTCATGAATTATGGGCTTGTACGCATGTACCAGCTTATAGATGGCAAGGAGAAGATAATACGGTTCTTCAATGAACGTACTTATGTTGCCGACTACAATAGCTTCCTGACCCGTGAGCCTGCGCTTACCTACCTGCAGGCTATGGAGGATACAGAGGTGGCGGAAACAAGCTATGAAGGCCTGCAAATGCTGTACAAGGAGGTGCCTGAGGCTAATATGCTTGGAAGACTGGTAGCCGAGGAGCTTTTCATAGATATGTGCAGGCGAAACACCAAAGATCTTTGCGGGTCGCTGGAGCAACAATATAACATACTGGTGGAGCAGCAGCCGTGGATGCTGCAGCGTGTGCCGCAGTATATGATCGCATCTTACCTGGGTATAACGCCGGAGGCGCTGAGCAGGATAAAAGCGAGGGTGAGTAAGCGGAAGCTGGTTGTTGTGTAATGTGCTTGCCCCGCGCGAGTTCTACCTTTTTCGTTTGCTTCGCCAAAAGAAAAAGGTAGCCAAAAAGAAAAGGCGATTTTGGGCGAATGGCTCCGCCCGCCCAAAAAGGCTCTACGCTGTTGCTGCACCGCTTTCTTCGGCTGGGTGGCGCTGGTATTTTGGCTATCACTTGCTGCTATTTGGCTTTTGGCCCTAGTCAGCTTTTTTCTTTTCTATTGAGCTTTTTGTTCTGCCTTCTACGCCAAAATAAGGCGCCATTATGGGCTGGGCTGGGGGAATTCTTTTGGCCTGTTTTTACCTTTTATCGAAGCTTGTGTGTTTGCTCAGCGCGAGTTCTACCTTTTTCTTTTGCTTCGCCAAAAGAAAAAGGTAGCCAAAAAGAAAAGTCGATTTTTTGCCAAAGGCTCTCCGTCCGAACGGAGTTCATCCGGGCGGGCGCCGGCCAAAAAAGGGCTCTACGCTGGTTTCCCACTGCTTTCTTCAGCTGGGTGGCGCTGGATTTATAATAAACCGCCATCAAAATTATTAAAATAATAATTTACTATCTTTGGATTC
>JAZKFF010000017.1:0-15407 GCA_040386555.1 Bacteroidota bacterium
CAGCAACAAAGCCCAGCCCATAATGGCGCCTTATTTTCGTCGTAGACACGACAACCGAAAGCAAAATAGAAGCAACCTGCTGACACGCTAGACCCAGCTCAATAGTGGTAGGAGATAGGCGAAAATACCAGCGCCACCCAGCCGAACAAAGCGGTGCGATGCCAGCGTAGAGCCCTTTTTTGGCCGGCGGAGCCTTTGGCCAAAAATGCCCTTTTCTTTTTGCTACTTTTTCTTTTTGGCAAAAAAAGAAAAAGTAGAACCATGAGGGCAAGCAACACAACAACATCTCAAAGAAAAGTCCAATAGCAGCAACAAAGCCCAGCCTATAATGGCGCCTTATTTTGGCGTAGATGCCTTGGCAACAAGTCCAATAGAAAAAGAAAGCTGACCCAGCACCAAAGCCCGATAGCAGCAAGCGATAGCCAAAATACCAGCGCCACCAAGCCGAACAAAGCGGTGCGATGCCAGCGTAGAGCTACCTTTTGGGCAGCGGAGCGTTTGCCCAAAAGTGGCCTTTTCTTTGGTTCTTTCTTTTGGCCATCAAAAGAAAGAACGCTCGCGATGGATAGGCAAAAACACTGCGCTACCCATTAGCCAAGACGCACTCTCTTTCTGGCAAAAAAAGAAAAAGTAGAACCATGAGGTCAGGCAACACAAATCCCTTACAACACCACAAAATGATACCCCTTCCCTTTCAACGTAACAATCTCTATCCCCGACCCCTCCTTGAAATACCCCCGTATCTTACGGATATACACATCCAGGTTGCGCGAATTGAAGAACGAGTCATCGCCCCACACAGCCTGTAGCAGCTCCTTTCGGTCTACCGCATCATTGGTGTGCGCGCACAGCATAGTCAATATCTGCGCCTCCCTGTTCGATAGCTTTATGATATCCCCGGGCGTGTGCAACTCATACTTGCCGGGGTAGAAGCGGTATGCCTTCAGTTGTATCTCTTCGGGCAGCGCGCGCGCCACAGTAGCGTCGCGACGGTAAAGCTTCAGCTGGTTATCTATGCGCACCAGCAGCTCTTCCATGCTAAATGGTTTTTTAAGATAGTCCGTCCCACCACTGGAAAAGCCCTTTACCAGGTCCTCCGTCTGTGTTTTCGCAGTCAGGAAGATCACAGGTATCGTGGCATTGATATTGCGGATATGATTAGCAATTGCAAAGCCATCCACATCGGGTAGCATCACATCGAGCAGGCATATATCGGGGGCAAAGGTGGTCATGTGCTCTGCTATGCGCGCGCCGTCCTTCCGGTGCAGTACCTCGTAGCCCTTCAGCTCCAGCGTATCCTTTACTATGCGCGCCAGGTAGGGCTCATCTTCTATGTAGAGTATCTTCTTTTTCATACGCGGTATGCAGGTGCGGGGCGCTAAAAGCTCAGGGTAAAGGTGCAGCCGCCCTCGGCCATATTGGCTACGTTTATGGTGCCATTGTGCAGCCTCATTATTTGTTTGGCATAGTTAAGGCCCAGCCCGTGGCCCTTGGTATTGTGCCTGTCACCGGCCGGCACCCTGAAGAATTTATCAAACACCCGCTCCCTGTATTCTTCGGGTATGCCGGGGCCGTTATCGGTAAGCGATAGCTGCAGCTTGCCCGCCTCTTCCTTCAGGTCTATGTTTATATGCACCGGCGCTTCGCCATACTTCAGGCTGTTGTCTATAAGGTTCACCAGCACACCCTGTATGTGCAGCTTGTCTGCCGGTATGCAGAAGTTGTTGCCCGTAAAGGTGAACGATGCCGTAGCCCCATGCTGCGCCAGCCGCACCTGCATGGTCTGTAGCAGTCCCGCTACCAGCTGTCGCAGGTCGCACGCCTCGCGTTGCATATCTATATTGCCATTTTCCAGCAGCGATGTATTGAGCACCCGCGTAGCCAGTAGCTCCAGCCGGTCCATTTCTGTTATTGCCATGCCCAGGTATTCGCGGCTCAGCTTGGGGTTGTCTATTACGTTGTAGTTGCTCAGCGCTTCCAGGGTCACCTTCACGGTAGCTATAGGCGTTTTCAGCTCGTGCGACATATTACTGATGAAGTCGTCCTTCAGGCTGCTGAGCTTTATCTGCGCTTTCAGGCTCTTGAAGGTCACTATGAATGCTGTTGCCGTAAGCGTTAGCAATATGATAATGAAGAATGCCTCCGGCACCAGCCTTCGGAGCAGGTAAGCCTTGTAGTCGCTCACCACAACGCCATTCTCGGTAGTGAAGAAGTCGCTCTTGATGAATATCTCGTTTTGGGCCAGCCGCTGCGTGTCTGCATTATTTATCCACGATGAGTGGAAGTTCCATCCGTTATTGCGCATATGCCCCGCAAACATTTCGTTGAAGGCTATGGTATCCATCCGAAATAGCCTGTTCTCTTCAGTCTTGGATATGCTGGTGCCGGCTAATACCCTGTGCATCCCCTGGGCCGATAGCCGCACCTGCTGTGTGTAAGGCGTTCGTTCTTCCTCATCGCCCGCATATTTATTGCAGCCGGGCCCGGTGAGGCAAGGGTCTATTACATTTGTGAGCAATATGGAGTCGCTCACACGGTGCTGCACATCGGTAAACAGTTTTGTTAGGTCTTTCTTCAGCAGTGCCTGCTCCTCGTTATACTGGCTTTCCAGCCACTGCAGCGTAAATATCAGCAGCATCACCTGGCAAAGGATCATCAGCCCTTTGATCGACTTCAATTTTATTTTTCGTGCAGCAGCCATGTATTAAACAAAAATAACGGCCAAAGCAGTAGGTTGGTATTGGTTTAACCTTATTTAACAATTGAACGCGTCAACTGCACTCCGAGCAATTGTCTATTTACCTTACCTGCGTATATTTGATTGCAATGGTCACCGTTGACAGAGCCATACAAAAAGGCCGGATCCAGCTATTCTGGATGCCGAGGGTAATATTGGTTTCATTACTGGCATTGACATTTGCAGGATCGGAGTTCATTGGAGCGGATAGTCCCCTATGGATCAAGCTGGGCTTGCTGGCCTTATTTGTACTTACTTTCACATTGCCCCTTTTATATTACTTTCTAATGCTGCCGCGCTGGCGCATCTGGGCTTTTTCAGAAGTACGAAATGTACATGAGTTGAAGAGCAGGGCTCAGCTGGCTAAGATATTTCCGCCGGAGAAAAGTTTCTTATGGCGGTTTGAAATAAAGTCTGCGGCACAAACCAACGCAATTAAAACCCTTGAAGATCGGTTTCGGCAGCCGGATATTTTTGAAGATGATTATTCGATGCCGTACCAAATAGAGTATAAAGCATGTAGATCCGGCAAAATCCTCCCTGTAGTTCTTCTCATTGGGTTTATGGCATTCGGCCTGTATTCTATTATTGATAGCAATGCCGTCGCAGTTGTCGCTTCGCTGTTTGGCGTTGCTATTGGCATAGTGTGCGTTGCCGATAAATTTAAAGCCACAGGGCCACAACTCACTATAAGCAACGATGGTATTACAGCTTTAAAGCACGGTTTTCATCCCTGGGCAGATATTCGGAATGAGCAGGTGATTTGGCGCAGCACTGTGGACCCAGCGTACTATGCACTGTCCTACGAGGTGAATGGCGAAACAGTCGACATAGATCTCAGTGAACTCCTTGGCTCAAAGTCTTATATGGTGGACCATGTAATTAGAACCTACCGCAGCCGGTATAGGCAGATGCATGGATAGCGTAAGTTTACCCGGCAAAAAAAAGAGCCGCGTTACCGCAGCTCCCTTTCAATGTTTTTTATCACGATTAGTTGAGTATTACCACCTCAGGAGCGCTGATAACGCCTGCTTCCTGCATGCGGGCCTGCAGCGCAGGGTCAGCCATCATGCCTTCTACTACGTTCGTATCTGCTACTTCCCATATCAGGTATACCATGCCCGGGTCGTCCTGCCTTTCGCCTACGGCGAGTTCCTTAAAGCCCGCTTGTGTACGCATTGGAGCATCTGAGTCATACAGTGGTTTCCATGTTGCGAAGTCCTTTACTCTGTGATTTACGATTACTGTTGCCATTTTGGGGTGTTTTTGTAAATATACAGAACAGCCCTCTAATAATATATGAATATACATTGCTTATATACATTCCGTGTAGCATGACTGTTAGGATGATTTTTAATAAAGTACTATCCCAGTCTTACCTATGTCGCACCCTTGCAGGTTCTGTTTAAAATTGGCCGGGGAATATTTGTATGGATCGTATTAATGCTTTGCTTGCGCAGCCTGTGCAGCACTGCGCAGGTCTCTGTCGCCGGCGGCCACACCGCCACGGCTATTTCAACGGCATCCCCGCAGAAGCAGGTGCTTATTTTTACTCCGTGGTGTTGGGCTACATATTAGGAGGCGATGTCTCACTTCAAGGCAATGTAACGCGCATCCGATAACCTGCTGATTGCACCCTTCAGTACGGACTTCTCTTTTTTCGCCTGTTTTCCAGCTAATTTCCATGTGGTAACAAAAATTTTATTTAGGCCATGCAAGGCTGCCTAAACCCCTGATTTTACTGCATTTTGACTAATCGTTAACAAATGCACTTTTCAATACAGCAGAAAATATTTTCATTTTGATTTGGCGCTTTCGAAAATCTTATTCTATCTTTACAATCCGTTAACAAATCAATCATTCTTAATCATTATTCTTAATCATAAATCAACTGATATGAAACGCACACTTTTTATCATCGCTTTATGGCTGATCTCTTCGCCGGAATCGTTTTCTCAGACCAGCAGTAACCTCAACAATTATCTTGCAAAAGATGTCAGCATGACATCCGCAAAACGCCTTTCGATGCCCGCAGCCATGGCAGTAGAGCCGAAAGCACCGTCCGCAACCGCTAAGCCGGAAACGGTAGCGCCGAAGCCTCAGGGCACACCGGCCACAAAGCAGCCATCAGTAGCCGATCATACCCAAAACGTAAAAAGCGCCACCTCTGTGATACAGGCCAACACAGATGCAATAGTAGCTAATACAAGAGCCCTCCAGGCCAACACAGAAGCCATGCAGGCCAACCTGCGCGCCGGCAGCAACAATAAGCACCTGCGCGTAGAGCAGATACAGCAGAATATTGCCCTGGCCAAAGCCGCGGCGCAGCCGCAGCCCCCCGTGCCCCCAATAGTAGAGCCGGCCAAAGCGCAGCCCGTACCCGCTGCCTGGGTAGCTGCTAAGCCTGCAGCGGCAGCACCGGTAGTAAAGCCACAACCGGCGCCGGCGGTGGCAGCCGTTAAGTTCCCCGCGCCTATGCCCGCCACTACCGCGCAGCAGGCCATGAAGTTGCCTATGCCAGTGGCCGTATTGCCACCCGCAATGCCTGCCGAAAAGAAGACAGCAATGGGCGGCGGCGAAACCTACCGCACAGTAGCTACAATGCCGGCCGCGCCTAAGTCAAGCCCTGTGAACGAGTATGGCGAAACCTACCGCATGATATCCACTATGCCACTATCGGCCAGCGCTGCTAAGCCGGTTGCATCGGTGGAGAACAAAAGGGTGGTAATGGCTATGCCGGAAACACTGCCACAATACCGCACGGTCACTGTATCGCCGGTAACAAAGCACGATGCGCCAAGGAGCAATCGCGTCATAGGCATATATGATGTAATGCAGATGCCACTGGCCGATGCTAAGATGAACGACCCTAAAACACCGGTAGCCGCCCGCTACGGCCTCAAAGACGGCGACGTGGTGACCACCCAGGGCTACCTCCAGGTAATAGCCACCGAAGACTCAGCTAAGTCTACCGAGGCCTACTACCTCCAGCTCACGCTCAGCTCCGGCAAATCAGACTCTTGCCTGATAGTGAAAATACCTACCTCCCACTTCGCAAACGAGCGTAACGCAATGTTTATAAAGGAGTTAGTAAAAGGGCGTATACCTTGCGCCGGCGGCAATACGCTCCGCAAGCCCGTATATGTATCGGTAACCGGCAAGCTCACTTACAATGCATCGCGTGCATCGGCTATGCGCGGCGCTAAGCCTGCCTTCCAGGGCAAAAGGGATATGCATTCCTACACCCCATGGGAAATAAGCTCGGTAAGCAACATAGAGTACGCTATGCCATAGTATTCAGGCAAATGTGCTCATAACTAAGAGGTTCCCGCAGGTGGGAGCCTCTTTTTTTGTGCTTTATGGCCACAAGCCCGGCGGAAAATGAAAAAATCTTTAAAAATATTTTCATTTTCAAGCCTCCGCTCATTTGCCATATATAACATGGTCCCCCGCATAGCTACCACTGTTAGCTGCCGGGAATAATGCAGTATTTTTCAGGGGATTGATACAATATGCTCCGCGCTGCCCTAAAATACAACATTAGCAATATTTCGTACGGATGGCAGAAGGTGTTGAGTTTTACAAACTTGTGCGGAATCTGCGAAAGTTTTATGACTTTTGCTAATAATACTTAATAGAGTATTCCCTAAAATAAAAAGTTTTATGAGCGAGTTTTTTAAGAAAGCGCTTGGACTGTTTGTAGAATTTGAGGACGATACAGACGCTGCGAAAGTAAAAATGCAAGGCCCACCCACACTATCCAACAAAACCCCGCAGCCCGCCAATACCGGCCCACTCTCCCAGCAAGACGTAGACAAGTTTACCCGGCACTTCAACGACCTGTTTGACAGGGCTAACCTGCCCGGCCCCGACTACTACGAATTTAGCCGCATGATGCACCTGCTCGAGGCCCAGATACCTGATGAGAACATACGCATAGCCACCGTGTTTGCGTCGCTGAGCATACAGGGGCTCACCAAAGACAAGATCATAGAGACCGCCCGCCAATACTGCACTATGGTAGAGGCCGACAGGGCGCAGTTTGAGCGCGCAGCATCTGAGAAGGCTAACATAGACATTGAAGGCCGCAAGTCTAAAGTTGCCGTGATGGAAAGAAAGATAGCCGAGAACTCGGAGCTTATCAAAAAGCTGACGCAGGAGATCGTAGAGACCCAAGCCCAGATCGGCACGCTGCGCAACGAAATACAGCAGGAAGATGCCCGCATAGCCGCGAACAAGAGCAGCTTCACCGTGGCTTACCAGGCCATGTACAATAAGATCAACAGCGACATACAAAAGATAAACACTATACTCAAATAACATGCAAACGCAAATATTCCCCGCAGGGGCGCAGGCCGACAAGTTGAGATCCTATTGGAACCGCCCCGGCGGTAAGTTTGGTGTTGTAGCCGCGCTGGCTATCCTGGTGGCCATAGGTTATTTCGTTATACCTATACTCACCACCGTAGTTTGGAACACGCTCAATTTCTCCATAGCCGTTGCAAGTCTTGCCGTATTCCTGTATTGCATTACTCACCGCAAGCTCAGGCTCGCCTTCTTCTATTTCTATGAGATACTGATGAAGAAACTCGTAGGCCTGGTGATAGAGCTCGACCCCTTCATAATTGCTGAAGACTACATCAGCGATATGCAGAAGGAGCGCGAAAAGCTCTACGCCCAGTCGGTAGAGGTGCAGGGCCAGAAGGAACGCATAGACATGAAAATAAAGGAGAAGGAAACGGAGATGCATCACTTGCTCAACAAGGCTAAGGTGGCCAAAGACCAGAATATGCTGCCTGAGCTCGGCAACGCTACCCGCCAGGTAGCCCGCCTGCAGGAGTACATCCGCCAGCTGAATCCTATAGCTGACAACCTCTCTAAGATAGATAACTACCTCACCAAGATTTACAAGAACAGCGCATACCTTATAGAAGATGCCAAGAACGAGCTGGAGCTGAAAAAGGACCTGTACAACTCCGTGTCATCGGGCAACAAGGCGCTCAACTCTGCAATGAAGATATTCAAGGGCGACCCTGAGAAGAAGCTGCTGGTAGAGCAATCTATGGAATACCTGAAGGACGATATTGCTGATAAGCTGGGCAACATGAAAAAGGCTATCTCTTACTCCTCAGAGTTCATGCGCTCTATAGATCTCGACAATGCTACTTACGAGCAGCAGGGCCTGCAGATGCTGGCCAACTTCAACTCTGAGGACGAGCTGAAGCTGAGCACTTCTACCACCACTTCAAACCCCGGTACACCTGCCGCCCCCGGCACCGTAGACCAGGATTATTACAAGAAGCTTTTAAGTTAATACCCACAAAAAACCACACACACTTAACCACCCAAATATGTCAGTTAAAATTAAGACCTCCGGGAAGATCCTCATCATTCTCCTGATCGTTGGCGCCCTGTTCGCGGCAAAGTTCCTTTGGTGGGACAAGCGCCCGCAGGATGCAAAAGAGTCTACTAGCATTGGTAAGGTAATGCTACCCGATGCACCTGAGGCATCGCTGCAGGGCAATGCCACGCTGCTGGCCCTCCCATCGGCCGAGGCATCTGTAAATGGCGGAACTAAAATAGTATGGAAAATAATGGCGTGGAACTCCCAGTTCCCCCTCATGTATGCCAACGGCGGCCCGCAGACCACCAAGGGCTCCCTGTTCGACAAGGCAAAGCTGCAGGTAAGCATAGAGCGCCAGGACGATTGCAACAAGGCTATAGCCGACGTGGTAAAGTTTGCACAGGACTATAAGAACGACCCCGGCACCGCAGGCGTTTTCGCCTCGTTCATGGGCGATGGTATGCCATCCTTCTTTGCAGCACTAGCCAAGGAGCTGGAGCCACTCGGCCCGGAATACCAGCCTATAGCGTTCTACACTATGGGTAAATCTTATGGCGAGGATAAGGTAATGGCGCCACTCTCGTGGAAGCAAAACCCGCAGTCGGCATTAGGCGGCACCGTGGCGTGCGTGATGCGCGATGGCGACATGAACATACTGCTGAAATGGGCGGGCGACAACGGCCTGAAGGTAAACCCTGATGAGACCACTTACGACAAGAACGCCATCAACCTCATAGCAGCCAGCGACTTCCTCGATGCGCCTAACAAATATATTACCGGCTACAAAGAGAAAAGGAAAATGGTGGTGAACGGCAAAAAGATAGCGCAGGACACCACTGTAGGCGTCGACGCAGTAGCGACATGGACACCCGGCGACGTGAACGCTGCCAAGCAAAAAGGCGGGCTGGTATCTATAGCCTCTACCCGTGAGTATGCGGCGCAGATGCCTAACGTTACCATCACCATAAAGAAGTTTGCCTACGACCACCGCACCGACCTCGAGAACCTGATAATGTCGCTGGCACAGGCGGGCGACCAGGTGCGCTCATTCAACGATGCCAAGAAGTTCGCTGCCGATGTATCTGCTAAAGTATACAACGAGCAGACCGGCGACTATTGGCTGAAGTACTACAACGGCACTGAAGAAAAAGACATGCAGGGCATCAATGTATCGCTCGGTGGCTCTATGGCATTCAACCTTGCCGATGCTGCTAATATGTTTGGACTGGGTAAAGATGGTGTAGACCGCTACAAGATAGTATACACATCCTTTGGCGATATCACATCTAAGATGTACCCTGAGCTGATGCCTACTTACCCCGCGTATGCTAAGGTGGTCGACAAGTCGTTCCTTCAGTCTGTTATAGCTAACCACCCTGAGCTGCTGGAAGGCCAGGCTATAAAGGTGGCATACTCCGGCGATATCACTACCGAGGTGTCTTCTAAGTCTTACCAGATACAGTTCGAGACCGGCAGCGCCGTCATTAAGTCTGCCTCTTATGGCACGCTCGATGAGATCATGAAGAGCTCTGTAGTGGCCGAGGGCCTCACTGTGGGCGTGTATGGCCATACCGACAATGTAGGCGCCGAAGACAAGAACCAGAAGCTCTCTGAGCAGCGGGCATTCTCTGTAAAGAATTACCTCATCAGCAAGGGTATACCTGAGGGCCGCATCACCGTAAAAGGCTATGGCTCTACGCACCCCATTGCCGACAACGGCACAGCTGATGGCAAGGCGCAGAACAGGCGCGTGCAGATAGTATTAGGCAAGTAAGAGGTTACACTAACAACTACCGCTCATGGCTACAGGTACCAATACCCTGAAGAATATTTTCACGCCCTTTGGTGTCGTGAACAAATCCGTCGCGTGGATACTCATTGGCGGCGAGCTGGTGGTGGCCCTTGCGGCCTGGCAGTTGTCGGGCAAGGGGCTGCTGCCCACGCCATCGCGCGTGCTGGAGTCCACGGTGAAGCTGCTCTCGCAAAACTATTTTTACGAGAATTTCTTTAGCACCCTGGGGCTGGTGCTCGAGGCGATGGGTCTCTCTATAGTCATTGCCATGGCGCTCTCTTATCTTTACCTCATACCGTTCTTCACCCCCATCACTAAGTTTGTGATGAAGTGCCGGTACCTTACGCTTACGGGCCTCATATTCCTGTTTACCCTCATTACCAGCAGCGGCCACAGCCTCAAGATAAGCCTGCTCATATTTGGCATAGTACCCTTCTTCGTTACCTCGCTTGTATCTGTTATCGGCAGCATAGATGTGGCGGAGTTCGACCTGTGCAAATCACTGCGCATGAGCAACTGGAAGGCATGGTGGGAAGTAGTGATAGTAGGCAGGCTAGACCAGGTGTTTGAAGTGATGCGGCAAAATTTCGCCATATCGTGGATAATGATAACCATGGTTGAAGGGCTCAACATGTCTGAAGGCGGTCTGGGCGCTATGCTCATCAAGTCCAACAAATACATCGACCTCAGCACCGTCTTCGGCATACTGGTAGTTATCTTCTTCGTGGGCATCTGCTCCGACTACCTGCTGGCCCTGCTGCGCAGCTGGTTTTTTCCCTACACACGTTTTAATGTACGCCGCGCATGACCGACTATAAAAAAGAAGCGCTGCTGCTAAAGGCATCGGGCATAAACCTCGTGTACGATACCCGCCAGATACTGCGCGATGTAAACTTCGAGATACACAATATAACCCGCCCCGGTCTTATACAGGGGCAGGTGGTATCCCTGGTGGGCCGCAGCGGCATAGGCAAGACGCAGCTGTTCAAGATACTGGCTGGCCTCATACAGCCCACCTCGGGCACTGTGCTCATAGGCGAGGAGCAGAAGCCCGTAGAGGCTGGCGAAGTGGGCGTGATACCGCAGAACTATATCCTGTTCAACCACCGCACCATTTACCAGAACCTGCGTATAGGCCTCAGCAACAGCGGCAAGGATGTAACCGAGGTAGACGCAAAGACACTGATAGAAGATTACGCACGTAAGTTCGACCTGCTGGAGCACCTGAAGAAGTACCCGGCGCAGCTATCAGGCGGGCAGCGCCAGCGCGTCAGCATCATTCAGCAAGTGCTTACCGGCAATAAGTTCATCCTGCTCGATGAGCCATTCTCCGGCCTTGACCCCATAATGAAGGACAAGGTAGATGAGCTGCTGATGCAGATAGCCAACCTCGACGAGCGCAACACACTCATCATCATCAGCCACGACATTATCAACACCCTGGCGCTTAGCGATACTGCCTTTATACTGGCGGCTGAGCCCGGCAAAGAGGGTGCGACAATTGTGGACGTGATAGACCTTATAGAGCTGGGCTTTGCCTGGAAGCCCGGCATAAAGGCCGATCACAAATTCCAGGACCTGGTACAGAAGATCAAGGGGAAGATGTAGGCCTCATACCGGCTTCAATAAATTTCTTCAGCAGTTCCAGCGTTACATTCCAGTAGAATGCCAAATGGCGGTAGATCGTATCGGTAGGGAAGCCGGTGACTGTGAAAGTAAGTGCGGTCTGCTCTTCCGCAGGTCCCAGTACAAAGTCCAGCGTTGAGTAGCTTTCCGGCACATCGGGAAGGCGGGAGAGTGAGCTGCGCTGGCTGTAGGTCAGGTGCCACAGTGGCTCAAATGCAAGCACAACACCATCTGCCACCATTGTCGACTTATACCACGGCCCTTGAATAATAATGGAGCCGCCCACCTGCCAGTCGGTAAGTATCTCCACCTCAGTTTCTGCCAGCCACTGCTTCATCAGGATGGGCTCAGTAAGAGCGCGCCACACATTTTGTGCGGGCGCGCTGATGCTGATTGTCTTAGTGAAATGCTGCGGGCTGAGGCTGGTCATAAGCGGTAACAACGAAGTTAATCCGTTTCAACTTTAAAAATCGGCACGGTAGCTCCATAGGAGCTAAAGCTCTGTAGCCTTATCCATGCGAAAATATTCGGCGCTCCGTAGGTGCGCAACTATTCGCGGCATACCGGATTTTAATGTTCAATTGGTATAATCCCATCTCAAGTTTAAAAGTCGTCACGAGAGTTCCATTGGAGCTAAAGCCCTGTAGCCTCATACATTGGCAAATATTCGGCACGCCATTAGGTGCGCAACTATTTGCGGCATGCCGAATTTTAATGTTCAATGGGCATTGATCCATAGACCAGCCATAATAATGCCGCCGCGAAAAAGCAATGCTAAAGGTACTTTACGGGGCGCAAACGCCATTCAATTGCCCAGGCCTTCAGGCCGGGGTATATGGTAAAAAAGGTAGGCTTTAGCCGAACCCTTCATTCTGAAGAGCAGTCAAAAGCCTTGAATCATTATTGACCATATTGGACTATTAGCTGATCCCTTTTTTTAAGATATGCCCCACCCTTGGGTTTTGACTTTCCCTTTTTGACTTAATCTTAAATGATTATCCGCATAAACTTAAAAATAAATAACCGTAATGCGTAATTGAATTCCTTATCTTTGCAATAAATCGGGTAAATAAAAAAAACCACTTGCGCAAACAAGTGGTGTAAATCGGGTAACAGTTTCTAATAAAATCGTGTGTTATAAAATCGCCAGTCAAGCAGTTAACACATTTTACTATGGTAATCCATGTATTAAATCAAGTCAATCCATTTCTACCAATTGTTACCCTTATTATGAATTTCTTTTTTGCTTTTCTGAACTACCAAAAGAGAAAGTAAGTTTTAAAAATCGATCTTATTGTTTTCACTTGACCTGCATACCTCACAGTAGCGGGATAACTGTGTTTTACTACCTTTAAGGCTCTTAAACTAACTTTTATGACTGATGAACTAAAACATATTCCGTTAACTGGTAACACTCCCAAACCAAATTTCGCTCAACAAGTAATGACTGAAATTAAAGAACTAAAGGAACGTATTTCAGCCCTTGAAACTGAAATTAAGATTTTGAAGACAAAGAAGGTTTAGATAAATAGCATTGATATTTTGCAATATCCTTTGCTCTATTAAGTACTCTTTTTATTTGCTCATAACTACAACCATTTTCAAATTCATCTAACACTTTAATTGCCTGTTCTTCTATTTTTTGTTCTGGAGTTACACTTTCCACCTTATCATCATTTGATTGCGTTTTAACGTAAAGCGGATTGTCATTTAATCTTATTTCGCCGTCAGGAACACTATAGAAAGATTGTCTTGCTCTATGCAGCAGCTCTGGCATACAAAGTTGCCCATAGCGGCGGTAACGTCGTCAATAGACTTTTGAATGGTTTCCACGCTGTCATACACCTTGCATATACTCTTCTCTACAACAGTATAAGTAAGGTCTTCGCCTACCTCAGGCGTATAGCCGAGCAGCGCAACAACGATATCGCCATTATGTTCCACCGATATGCTCCTGCCCTCGGCATTCTCGTTATTGATAAAATTCTCGATCTGGGCAAACAGCGCCTGCTTGTTAGTGTCGCTGAAATATTTTAGTGAGTGCATGTGCTTTTTTGGTAAATGTAAAAGAAAAATTCTTTGGAATAGCCCTACACCATACCATAAAGCTTATTAAATGTCAGCTTATCCCGGTAGCCGCGCCGGGTGTATGCGCCAGTCGATTACCTCGGAAATGACGCAACAGGTAGATCGCGCCACCCCGCACCACCTGCTCATAGTGAGTTCGTACGGGATACCATGAAGCGTACAGCATCGGCCGAATTACTGCCATGGGCCATTCCTGGTTACATTTACAAACCCCTTCCCATCAAAACGGAAAAGGCCTCCTGAAAACCCGAACCATAGGTTACCCGCCTTGTCTTCGTAGATACTCTGGATGTTGTTCTCCGTTATGCCTTCATGCTCTTTAAAAGTAACGAACGATCTTCCGTCATATCGCGAGGCGCCACCGCCGCTGGTGCCAAACCACATATTGCCTTTGCTGTCTTCTATGATGGCGCCAACATTATTTCCGGCAAGGCCCTCCTTTTGAGTATAATTTATGAACGTACTGCCATCATAGCGGCTGGCGCCGCCGCCTCTTGTTCCAAACCACATATTGCCCTTAGTGTCCTGCGTCATGCACCAGACCCGCCCTTCAGCAAGGCCGTCCTTAGTGCTGTAGGTAGCAAAAGACTTCCCATCATACTTTATGGCGCCAGATGCGCTGGTGCCAAACCATATGTTCCCCGCCCTGTCTTCGAAAATACTGCATACCATATCTGTGTTGCCCGAAGCCGTGTCCGCCACCCGGCGTGGTAGCGGGAATTGGTTGAACCTGCTTCCATCGTACCGGCTAACACCCGTAGACGTGCCTACCCATATGGTGCCTGTCTTGTCTGCAATAATGCACCATGCCTCGTAGTCTGTGAGTCCCTCCCTTACAGGTGCAAAACGATCGCCCCTGAGCCTGAAAACGCCCCGCTCAGTGCCAGCCCAGATACTACCATTCTTATCTGCCGTAATTGCCTTCACGCTGCGCCCCTCCAGGCCCTGCTGCTCCGTATACCAGCTTAGCGCCTTTCCATCGTAGCGGGCAATGCCATCCCGTGTGGTGCCCAGCCACAGGTTACCGTTCTGGTCCTGGAATATGCGGCGTATGTAATCACTCACCTGGAACCGGGGGAACAGTGATGCCCCGGCATCAGCGCTAGGCTCTGTGCGCGCTCCGCCGCACGACGAAGCAATAATGATGAGCAGTAACAGGGTGCAGGCAGATCGCATCAACTAAAGGTCTGCTAATAACTGTTAGAGATGTGTTAAAGGAGCAATGGGATTTAGCCCCAGCAAAATGACAACGCTGCCAGCAGCTACAAACAAAACCGCAAAGGCTTGCAAGGCTGAGCGTAGGAAACTGGAAACAAACAAGAAATCAAGCGCATAATATATAGCTCCAACGCACCAGTTACGCAGCATCTCCTCCCCTCGGCGTTAGTTCATTGAACCAGGTCGACGCAGGAGTAGCACGCCGGAAAAGATGCTGAAGGCATCAAACGTTTATAGATAAAACAACGATTAACGGGCCGATGCCGAAGGTATCGTATGGTACTTCCATGAGCTAACAACTCGACTCAACAACATTACCCGCTTCTGCCAGTAGCTCGGTAGCCTTAAATTAGTTCCGGCATTAATCGTATTTTTACCGCCGTTGTTGGCGTCCCCGCCAACAACCTCGCGCAGGGCTAATAACACGAACAGATCGCCCCATGCAGATACCGCCGTACCGCCGTTGTTGGTGTCCCCACCAACAACCTCGCGCAGGGCTGGTATCTCTTGGCCTCGCATGTAAAAGTGACTATATACATATAGCAGATACCGCCGTTGTTGGCGTCCCCGCCAACAACCTCGCGCAGGGCTAATAACACGAA
>JAZKFF010000018.1:0-7624 GCA_040386555.1 Bacteroidota bacterium
GGTTAAACATTACTTTTGCCCTTCGTTTGATTATTTTTGCAGCATATTTAAATATTACTATTAATACATTTATATTATGGCGATCGTTGATCTTGTAATGCCTAAAATGGGCGAAAGTATAATGGAAGCTACCGTACTCAAGTGGCATAAGCAGCCGGGAGACCAGATAAAAATGGACGAGACCCTGCTTGATATTGCTACAGACAAGGTGGATAGCGAGGTTCCGTCTACTGCCGCCGGCCTCATTACCGAGCTGCTTTACAAAGAGAACGATGTAGTGCCGGTGGGCGCCATTATAGCCCGGATCGATTCGGGTGGCGCAGCTGCTTCTGCCCCGGCAGCACCAGCACAGGCGGCGGCGCAGCCTGCCGCACAGCCGCAACCAGCACAGCCGCAGCATGCAGCCCCGTCCGCACCCACTACAGGCAATGCCTCAAATGGCAATGGCGCCCGCTTCTACTCCCCGCTGGTGCTCAATATAGCAGGCACTGAGGGCATAGGCATGGCCGAGCTCGAAAAGATACCGGGCACCGGCAACGAAGGCCGCGTAACCAAGAAAGACATACTTGGCTACCTGGCCAGCCGCGGCGCCGCTCCGGCACAGCAAAGCGCCCCTCCCCAGCAGGCGGCACCAGCACCAGCCGCACAGCCACAAGCTGCGGCTGCGGCACCTGCACAGCAGCATACACCGGCATCTGCCGGCGGCAATGTGGAAATAATAGAGATGGACAGGATGCGCAAGCTCATTGCCGACCATATGGTGCGCAGCAAGGCCACCTCGCCACACGTTACCAGCTTCACCGAGGCCGATGTTACCAACATCGTTAAGTGGCGCGACAAGGCAAAAGGGCCATTCGAGAAAAAGTATGGCGAGAAGATCACCTTTACCCCTATATTCTTCGAAGCCATCGTTAGCTGCATCCGCAAATACCCCATGATCAATTGCAGCCTCGACGGTGATAAGATCATCCTCAAGAAAGATATTAATATAGGTATGGCCGCTGCGCTGCCTACCGGCAACCTTATAGTACCTGTGATCAAGAACGCGGATACCAAGAACCTGCTGGGCCTTACCAAGGATGTGAACGCGCTGGCCAATGCAGCCCGCAACAACAAGCTGAAGGCTGACGACACACAGGGCGGCACATTCACCGTTACCAATGTAGGCACGTTTGGCAGCCTCATGGGCACGCCCATCATCAATCAGCCGCAGGTAGCCATACTGGCTGTAGGTGCTATCAAAAAGCGCCCTGTGGTGCTGGAAACTGAAGATGGAGACGTAATAGCCATCCGCCACATGATGTACCTGTCGCTAAGCTATGACCACCGTATAGTTGATGGCTCACTCGGTGCCAGTTTCCTCACTGCAGTAGCTAACGAGCTGGAGGCATTTGATCCTAATCGCTCGTACTAAGTAATAGCAGATCTAATAACAAGCATTCAGAAGGCCCGTAACAGCGGGCCTTCTGTTATCGGGGTCAGCCGGGCAACCTGCTTACTTAGCCGCAACGGCATAGCGCAGGTACAAATACCCTGCTACCCCCGACCCTACGGATGCAATGAGCACAGCCAGCTTAGCTACCTGCTGCATATGAATATCGGTGAAGGCCAGTGTGGCAATGAACATAGACACCGTAAACCCTATACCCGCCACCATACCGGCACCGAACACATGCTTCATACTCATATCACCCGGTAAGGCTGCAAGCTTCAGCCGTTGCGCAGCCCATGTAAAGAGCACTATGCCTAAGGGCTTGCCAACCATAAGGCCGGTGACGATGCCGTAGAATACAGGTACGTTGAGCGCGGCAACTATATTGGCAGGTAAGGCTATAGCCGTATTAGCGAGCGCAAACAGCGGCAGTATAACGAAATTAACCGCGGTGGCCAGGCCGTGCACTAAGCGGTCTATATACGCGCGTGGTATGATAAACGCCAGTATTACGCCCGCAATAGTAGCATGTATGCCTGAGTTATATACAAGGTACCATAGCACTATACCTGTGCTCATGTATATCCATAACGGTAGCTTGCGGTAAGCCTTAACTACTATTAGCAATAGCGCTACAGCGCCGGCTGCCAGCATATAGCCCCATTGCAGGTGCCCTGCATAAAACAGTGCTATAGCCAGTATACCGCCTATATCATCTATAATAGCAATAGCCGTAATAAATATACGCAGCGACTGCGGCACGCGGCCGCCCAGCAGCGACAATATGCCGAGCGAGAAAGCAATATCGGTAGCCATGGGTATGCCCCACCCTGCTATATCAGGCACAGTAGGGCACACGGCTATGTATATAATGGCCGGCAGCAGCATGCCACCCGTGGCACTAACGAAGGGCATAAGCGCCCCTTTGAAATCGCTGAGGTGGCCGCTGAGCATCTCTCTTTTTATCTCCAGTCCGGCTGCAAAAAAGAACACGCTCATCAGCAGGTCATTGATACCATGCTCCACTGTGCCGGGGAGATGAAAGTCATGGGAAATAATGGGTGTTTTTTGCTGCCAGAATGAGATGTAAGCGTTACCTGCAGCACTATTGCTAATTACCAATGAAACTGCAGCGCAGCACAGCAGCAACGCGCCCGGAACGCGGCTGTCATTTACCAATTTTTTAACTAAGCTATGAGTGCGCATGTACGTATCTTACAGCTAAAGTTAGCGCTTTACACACATTTGTAACGGTATTGTCTAACAGCAGTGGGTCGCAACGCTAAAAAGCAATACAGTAAAGGATTACAGGGGATATGGCTTTAAGGTTACACGTTACGGCAAGGCATGAAATCAAAGTATGTGTATAATGTTTTACTGCACGATGGAATTATTTCCGTATAGCAAAAAAGGCTCCAAACTTTTCTACCGTCAATCTGTAAGTTTCGACAAACAAACAAGAGCGATGCAATTTTTTTTTTCAACAAAATGTTAGCAATTTCGTCCTCCCGCTCTAAGAAAGCAGGAAAGCCTGAAAAGTGTTGGAAAAAAGAGTCTGAGGAGTAAAAAAAACAAAAAAATAAGATAAGGGAATATAGCCGGGCACACTGAATGAAAATCATGTTTTTTTCAGGGGCGGGATTTTTATCTCTTATCGCGACTGGTACAAAATAGAATTAACTTTGTTGACTGTTGTTTCATAATATGGATAAGCATCTTTATAATACTTCAAATAATGTTTTAACCGAAGCGGAGCAACTATGGGATAAATGCCTGAATATAATCAAGGACAATGTAAACTGGCGCACGTATCAAACATGGTTCGAGCCTGTGAAGGCAGTGAACCTGCAGGACAATGTACTGACACTGCAGGTACCCAGCCAGTTCTTTTACGAGTGGCTTGAGGAGCATTATGTAGAGCTCCTTGGCAAGACGCTGAAGCGCGTGCTGGGCAAACCCGGCCGCCTGGAGTACCGCATAATGATGGAGAGCGCATCTATGCAGCGCAACCCCGCATCTATCAATATGCCGGGCAGCACATATAGCAAACCATCTAAGAACGACAACTATGTGGATATGCCCCTGAAGGTGGACAATCCGCACAACATTAAAACCCCATATGCTATACCGGGCCTTAAGCGCATGCAGATAGATCCGCAGCTTAACGCCAACTATATTTTTGAGAACTACGTAGAAGGTGAGTGCAACCGCGTGGCCCGCTCTGCTGGCATACACGTGGCACAGAAGCCCGGCGCTACATCATTCAACCCGCTTGTGGTATTTGGCGGTGTGGGCTGGGGCAAAACGCACCTGGTGCAGGCCATAGGCAACGAGGTGCGCAGGCTGCACCCCAATAAGTCGGTACTGTATGTAAGTGCTGAGAAGTTCATCAACCAGTTCATTGATCACTCCAAGAACAATGAGGTAAATGACTTCATACACTTCTACCAGCTGATAGATGTGCTGATAATGGACGATATCCACCTGTTTGTGTCCGCAGTGAAGACGCAGGATGTATTCTTTGCCATATTCAACCACCTGCACCAGAGCGGCAAGCAGATAATACTCACCAGCGACACAGCGCCACGCGATATGGAAGGCATGCAGGAGCGCTTGCTTAGCCGCTTCCGCTGGGGCCTCAATGCTGATATACAGGCGCCCGACTTTGAGACGCGCCAGGCCATACTGCAAATGAAGATGCGCCAGGAAGGCCTGGAAATACCGGACGATGTGGTGAAGTACGTAGCTTACAACATACACAGCAATGTGCGTGAGCTGGAAGGCGCCCTGATAGCATTGTTTGCACAGGCTACGCTCAACAAGAAGGAGATAGATATAGACCTTGCAAAGCGCGTGATGAAGAACTTTGTGAAGACCGCTGCGCGCGAGGTGACCATAGAGAACATACAGAAGCTGGTGTGCGACTACTACCATGTAGCCTACGAGCGGCTGCTGACCAAAACACGCAAGCGCGAGGTGGTGCTGGCACGGCAGATAACAATGTACTTCGCTAAGAAATTCACTAAGCAATCGCTTAAAACCATTGGCGATCACTTTGGCGGGTTCGACCACACTACGGTCATACACTCCTGCCAGACTGTGGAGAACCTGATGGAGACAGACAGCGAGTATAAAGAGAACCTGATGGAGCTGCTGCAGAAGGTGCAGCTGGCAAGCATATAAAACGGCATTCACGGCTATCCTTATAGGGCTGCGGAAGTCATTGCATATCAACAATAATTATCTGCGCGAGGCGTAAAAATCATTTGTTGTTTTCCGCTTTTCGTTTATCTTTGCAGTCCCTAAAAAGGAAAAATACATGTAAGCGAAAGCTTGCAGGCCAATCAAAACGGTGAGGTGGGAGAGAGGCCGAATCCACTAGTTTGCTAAACTGGCATACGCCGTTAAGGCGTATCGCGGGTTCGAATCCCGCCCTCACCGCCAGATTAAAACGCAGTAATACTGCACCCGGGGAGTAGCGCAGGCCGGTAGCGCACCTGGTTTGGGACCAGGGGGTCGCAGGTTCGAATCCTGTCTCCCCGACTTGATAGGACAAATCAACTTTAGTGTTGGTTTGTCCTTTTTCATTTCCTCCTGTATCGCTTGTCAGGCTAGCGATGTGATAAAATACTTCATTCACTTTTATGGTTCGAAATGCCTGATTTTTGTAATTATATAGTACCCCTGCAGGAAAGATAGCTTTTGGGATTTTCTCTTTTACTGAAACGCGGCTGGAAGCCCATACTGTAGGGAGCTTCGTAGAAAATCTTAATGCTGAGATATAGTATTCTGAAAGGTTAGAACTGTCTTTGCCACAAGTGTCTGCTGCTTCAAGGATTTTTGCTTTTTCCTCGCTATACTTAGCCATGAATTTCTTGTACGTTTATTCATCTTTCAGACTACAAAGGAAGGAAAGTTTAAGGGTGCTAATACTTTTCAGCATGATGTTGATAGCGTAATTGAAGTGCCGGAGAAGGGAAAAGCCGTACAGTATGGCAGATTTAATCAGGGAGGTGAAATGCCGATATTTTAGTAACTTGAACCTTGATAGGGTTTATAGGGGCTGGCCTGTTCTCAGGCTGGCTTTTTTATTTAAGTATCTTTGTTGAATACAGAAATAGTGTACCGTTAATTGGTTTAAATCTCATTGTTTATGAACTGGAGCTTAGGAATAAATTTCTATTCAGTAGTCGCTGTCCTATTCAACCCTCAAGACTTAAAAGAAAAGGACATTGAGGCCATTATCAATGGAGATAGGTTTCATACCTATCTCATCGGAAAAAGAAAAAAGCACTTCTTTGTCCGTTGTGCTACCGAAAATGAAGATTATAATGCTTCCACATTCTATACTTTAACGGAGCATCATGACAAAGAATTAGTAACGTACAAGCATGATAAAGAGTTGATAATTCACAGTGAAAAGGACGGGTATTATAATATTACTTTAAGGAACCAGAATGTAAGTATGAGGGATTTTATAGTAATTAATAATTTCTTCTATTCGCCTGATAAAGCACACACTTTAAATGTTAATGAAACTTTGCCTTCTGATTTGGAGATAATGTATATAGGCCAAGCTTTTGGCAAAGAAGGTAAACGAAAAATAGATGATAGGCTATCTAATCATGAAAAACTCTTACAGGTTGCGTTGTCCATTGTGAACAGCACAACAACAGAAGAAATTCTAATTGTTGGCTTAACAATGGAAACAAACGATCTCGGGACATTATTTATTACCTTAATGGATGATCACAGTGAGCGAGTTACTTTAGAATCAATGCAGGATTTGCAGAAAAAAGCCCAAATGCGGCTTTCAGACAACCAAGCACTTACAGTTTTTGAAGCATCTATGATTAGGTATTTTCAGCCCCATTATAATACTGAGTACAAAGGAACATTTCCAAAGTTTGGTGTAGTATCATACAGCGAATTGTATAAAACTAAATTTGATTATTGTGCCTTTTCGATAGATACTAATCCAATTGGTATGAGGATATATTCAAAAGCAATACCTGAAAGGCGTTACATTCACTACATGCACTTCCCTTTAACAACTAAGGATGAGAAAAAAGATTTTTTTGATTATCTAAGTTCGCTTTCTAAAAATCACGATTAGAATCAATGATTGTGTCAATCTACAATATATCAATATGATTAGACGAAGGGACAGACGCATTAGTTTTGAGCGGTTTACTATTCAGGGACAACATTTTTTTAATGAATGAAATGAAAATGAATACTGAAGGAATAGATCGCCTTGTTGAAGAACTGGTAAGGACGACTCTTGTACGATTTACAATTCAATTTTTCAATAAAGGTGCTAATGGTCTAAAACCATTTGGTTCAGGTGTGTTGGTTAAGATACATGAACACTACTTTATTCTAACTGCCTCTCACGTAGCGGATTTCTTAGTTAAAGAAGAAAACCAACTTTATGTCAAAGTTGATCATAAAGGTTTTATTAATGTGATAGGTGAGATTAAATATACAGACATTGACAAAAGCAAAGGGATTGATTTGGCATATATCAAAATTAGCGATGAAATGCTTCCCCATCTCGAAAAACCTTATTTCTTCTTGACAGTTGATAAGTTCAGAAAACACCACAAAATTCTCAATTCCATGAATTATTGTGTGATTGGTTTTCCCGAGAAGAATGTCAAAAGGGAAGATGGAATGTTGAAAACGGGCACAACTTTTTTCCTTACCAGTGCTTGGAATGAAAAACCTTACGACTATTATAAAATGCCAGAGAAGGATTTTCTCATTGTTTTAATGGAAGGCAAAGGGATTGATATTGAAACAGATGAAAAAACAAAGGTTGATACTCATTTCTATGGAATTAGCGGATGTGGCCTTTGGTATTTAATGTTCCGACACGACAAAGATGATCGTGTTACGGTTGATTATAGACTAATAGGTATCATGACGGAATTTAAAAAAGGTAAATATTTTTGCTTAATTGCCAATAAAATTCATTTATATATCGAAGCGTTTACGGCTATCGAGGGTTATGAATTTAGAGAAATCTCTGTGAAATGAATGATCTGATTACATTAGAAAACCATGTAAACGAAATATACCATGCGGCGGCGGCGAATATTCTAAACTATACTCCGCAGCTCTATGTTTTTAAACCCAAATTACGCAATAGGGTTTTCTATTGCGTAGCAATAGAGTAAATTAGAGTAT
>JAZKFF010000019.1:0-78680 GCA_040386555.1 Bacteroidota bacterium
TTGGGCAGGCACGGGTTGCAGCGCTCGTGGCCGCGCCTCAAATCCGCGCCAGTGGGACACCATCACCAAAGCCATAGCGGTAAACGGCTGGGACAACAATTATAGTAAGTCTGCAGTCTGCAATTGGCAATCTGCATTCTTTAGTCTCTTGCAATTAGCAGTGGGTGCAATGTGTGGCTTGCTACACATTGCACTTTTTTTATTCCTGAAGAAATTCGGTCAGGGAGGTGGGCATTTTAGGCGGTATAAAGCAGTTAATGGTTGTATATTGCTTTCCGGAACTTATTCGGACTATTTTTGCACTCAAATTTTAACGGCGGATGAACCTGGAATTCAACAAAAATGAAGATGCTATGAAGCTGGCAATAAGCCAGATGAAGCAGCGCCATGCGGTGATAAGCATGGGTGGCGGCAAGAAGAGCATGGACAAGGCACGCGAAAAAGGAAAGATGGCGCCACGGGAGCGTATTGCGTACCTGGTAGATAAGGACAGTGTGTTTACGGAGATAGGCGCATTTACCGGCTACGATATGTATAAGGAGCATGGGGGCTGCCCTGCGGGCGGTACGGTAGCGGGCCTGGGCTATGTATGTGGCAGGCAGTGTGTGATAGTGGCTAACGATAATACGGTAAAGGCCGGCGCATGGTTCCCGATAACGGGGAAGAAGAACCTGCGTATGCAGGAGATAGCCATGGAGAATAACCTGCCGGTGATATACATAGTGGATAGCGCGGGGGTATACCTGCCTATGCAGGATGAGATATTTCCGGATAAGGAGCACTTTGGCAGGATATTCCGCAATAATGCGCAGATGAGCGCGATGGGTATAACGCAGATAGCGGCCGTAATGGGCAGCTGTGTGGCGGGTGGCGCGTACCTGCCTATAATGAGCGATGAGACGCTGATGGTGGAGGGTAACGGCTCTATCTTCCTGGCGGGGCCATACCTGGTGAAGGCGGCCATAGGCGAGGATGCGGATATACAGACGCTGGGCGGGGCAAAAACGCACACTGAGGTGAGCGGCATAGCCGACTATAAATTTGACACGGAGCAGGAGTGCCTGGACCAGGTGCGCCGCATAATGGATAAGATAGGCGAACAGCCCAGGCGTGGCTATAGCCGCGTGAAGCCGGAAGAGCCTGCGAAAGATGCGGCTGAGATATATGGCATAGTATCGGTGCAGAACAATAAGCCGTTTGACATAGTTGAGGTGATAGAGCGGATAGTGGACAAGTCGGAGTTTGACCAGTTTAAAGAAGACTATGGCAAGACGATAGTGTGCGGGTATGCCCGCATAGACGGCTGGGCAGTGGGCATAGTGGCCAACCAGCGCAAGATAGTGAAGAGCGGCAAGGGCGAGATGCAGATGGGTGGCGTGATCTATAACGACAGCGCCGATAAGGCTGCGCGCTTTATAATGAACTGCAATCAGAAGAAAATACCGCTGGTGTTCCTGCAGGATGTGACGGGCTTTATGGTGGGCAGCCGCAGCGAGCACTCAGGCATAATAAAGGATGGCGCAAAGCTGGTGAATGCGGTGGCCAACTCGGTGGTGCCGAAAATAACGATAATCATAGGCAACTCTTATGGCGCGGGCAATTATGCTATGTGCGGCAAGGCTTATGACCCAAGGTTCATCTACGCATGGCCAAATGCCAAGATAGCGGTGATGGGTGGTGAGCAGGCCGCGAAAACACTGCTACAGATACAGGTGGCTTCGCTGAAGGCGAAGGGAGAGGTGATAGACCCGGAGAAAGAGAAAGCAATGCTGAAAGATATAATGGATAAGTATGATACGCAAACATCGGCATACTATGCTGCGGCACGCTTGTGGGTAGATGAGATCATAGACCCGGTGGATACAAGAAGGGTGATATCGGAAGGGCTCAATGCGGCTAATCATGCTGCAGATGAGAAGGAGTTTAAGATGGGGGTTTTCCAGGTGTAAAACCCCAAACCCCTAAAGGGGCTTCCCCGCGTTGTGTAAACCCCGGCCCTATCCTTCGGCGGAATGCTCAGGATGAGGGAGGTGTTGTGTGGGCGCGAGCAACCCCGCTCCAGATGGAGGTGTTGATGAAGCTGGGAAACAAGAGGGCGGTGTTGGTGGTAGTCCCTTATAAGAGGGAAATAGGGTGGAAGGAGAATTTTTTATGTAGGTGTTCATTATACAGAAAGCCCCTTTAGGGGTGGGGGTTTATGATAGAGATACGGAACGTACGGAAAAGTTTTGGGGATAAGGTGGTGCTGCATGATGTGTCGGCTAAGATGGAGGCGGGGAAAACCAACCTGATCATAGGCACGAGCGGCAGCGGCAAAACGGTGCTAATGAAGATAATGGTGGGCCTGATGGGGGTAGACTCAGGAGCTGTGCTATATGAAGGGAAGGACATCACTAAGATGAATGTGCGCGAGCTGAAAGATGTGCGGATGCAGATAGGCATGCTGTTCCAGGGGAGCGCGCTGTTTGACAGCAAGAATGTGGAGGACAATGTGATGTTCCCGCTGGATATGTTTACGAAGCTGAAGTATAAGGATAAGCTGAAGCGGGTAAACGAGGTGCTGGACCGCGTGAACCTGAAAGACGCCAACAAGAAATTTCCCTCAGAGATAAGCGGGGGCATGAAGAAGCGTGTGGCGCTGGCGCGGGCCATTGTGCAAAATCCTAAGTACCTTTTTTGCGATGAACCTAATTCGGGACTGGACCCCCAGACATCGCTGGTGATAGATAAACTGGTGAAGGAGATAACGCAGGAGTTCAACATAACTACGATTGTGAATACCCATGATATGAACACTGTGATGGAGAGCGGTGACTACATACTGTATATGTACCAGGGGCATAAGCAGTGGGAGGGGTCGAACAAGGACATTATTTTTAGTAAAGACGAGCGGCTCAACTCATTTATATTCGCATCAGAGTTTCTTGCCAAGGCAAAGGAGATGACGATGATGCAGGAAAAAAGAAAGGACTAGAAAAACTCACAATTCCCACTAATAGGGCGTCATTAAGATATGCTACACATGCGCAGGCAGCTTATTTTATTTTTTGCAGCTGTTGTCTTGCTATTCCTGTTTTTCTGCATGCCATTTTATAACAAATGGCTGGTCGTTAATGTGATAGGCCGCTCCGGGAATATACCGGCGGAGTATGAGCACCAGAGCATGCGCGAGCGGTTGACGATGCGCTTTGGCCACGAATACCAAACTTATAAGGAGATAGCTGACTACCTGCGAAAGCTGGAGGCGGAACCGGTGCTGCTGCTGCCGCCAGACGAGTATGTGCAGGCAAGCAAGGTGCGCGAGTTCCGGGTGGCGGAGCCGATAACAGTATACTACCTTACAGCGATACGGGCAGTTACCATCAATAGCCCTGATGTGAACCATGCTAACTGGGTGCTGGAGCCGGATGGTAAGGGCGGGATATATATCCGCAGGCTGAAAGGGCGTGAGGATATTGAACTACTAAGAATTATTTATAAAAAATACCAGCCCCGGATATGACCCTGCTAGGCTTGTTTTTCGTGCTGCTGATGCAGTTCATTTGCGGAAGGGGGATCATAAGCCTTTTCAGGGTGGCGCTGCCGGCTATTGATAAACTTTGCCTGTCGCTTATATTGGGTGTGCCCATGGTGTCGTTTGTGCCGTGCATACTGCAACTGGCAGGTGTGCCCATTACTGCGTCTGCCACCGCACTGGGCATTACGATACTCGCGTGCCTGCTGCTGATACCCCAGCTGCTACCCTTTAGACGGCCTGCCCTGGGCAGGGTAAAGCTGCCTAAGATATACGAGGTGCCCTTCCTGCTGATATTCCTGCTGCATATAGTGGTGAGCGTGTGGCGGTGCTACTACTACCCGCCTACGGCGCGCGATATGCTGGCAGGGCCAGAAGTGATATCGGAGTTTACGGTACGTGAGGGAACGATGGTGAACTCGGTATTTTCCATAGACCTGCAGACCACTAATAACTATTTTAAGTCGCCATTCATTACGTCGCTACAAGTGATCTACAAGTTGCTTGTGTGCGCATTTGGCCAGGTGTGGCTCAGCGTTATTGCCATCCCGTTCCTGGTGTGGCTATATGTGCTGCTGCGGCGCCTTATACACCCACTTGTCGCCGGGTTTTTGTTCCTGCTATTTCTTATCATGCCCGAGCTGTTTGCATACACCTACCTGATGCTGTATGACTATTGCAATATGGTGTTTTTTGTGAGTGGTTTTTACTTCCTCGTGAGCTATCTGCGGGAGCGAAAGAGCAACCGTTTTGCATTTGCGATATTCCTGTTTGGCCTTGCCACTTACATACGTACGGAGACGTTGGTATTGGTGGGCATGGGCGCATTGCCTTTATTTATCTACAATTTCAGCCAAAAGAAATTGCCGCTACTACGTAATCTTGTGCAGTGCTTAGTGCTGATATTGCCCAGTGTGTGCTTCTACATAATATGCGTACACTTGTTTGTGCGCAACTTTGTGCCCATTCCCTTTGACCTGCAAGGGCAGATAAACCCCAACATGACGGATGTTTCACCATTTTTTGTAAGGATGAAGGATATTGCCGCTGACCTGCTCTTTTCAGAATTCGGGCGCGACCTGTTTGGGTATTTTGTATTTGTGTTCTGTGGCGTGCTGTTTTTGGACGTTGTTTATTTTCGGAAGTTTAGATTTGAAGGATTAGCTGCGCTGTGCGGAATTGTTGTCGTATACGTGGGGCTATCGCTTATCGGCTATCTGCTGCCCCTGGCCGATCTTGAACATACTACCAAGCGCGGCCTGTTTAAGATGATGCCGCTGATGCTGCTGTACCTGGGACACAGTGCGGCTACGCGCCAGGTGTGTGACCGCATAAGGGTATGGGAGGCAGGAGAAGTGGAATCTGCCGGGGCTAACCTTGGCGATAAGGCACAAAAAAAGCCGGAACAAATCCGGCCGTAAATATCACTTGCTCTGTGCTGCTAGTCTGTGCGTACCGTGGTAGTGGTGCGCGTGGTGCGGGTAACCTCTGAGCGGCTATCGGCCGCGCTGCTGCTACCCCTTAAGATAAGGAATAAGATCAGTAACACTACTGCGGCGCCTACTATCCATACCCATGGGGCATTATACCACATAGAATCATCGATGGCGGGACCATTAGTGCTGGTATGCGTTTCTGATGATGTTGATTTGCTTACTACATCTTGTGCAAACGCCTGGGCAGTGGCGAAGAATGCAAGGGCCATTGCCGGGAGCTTGTAACGCAGACTATTTATTATCGTTTCCATAGTACTTTTATTTTCTGTTTAGAGTAGTGTAAAAACAGTGCCATTGGCTAAACTGCATTAAAAAGAAAAGTGAAAGATCGCAGCAAGGGCTGCAGATCTTCCACTTCTAAATATTGTTACCGTGTTGTAAATCAGTCGGCTTTTTGCTTGCTGTTATCGGCCCAATAGCGATAGGATGCATAGATGATCATGGCACCAAAGGCCACCATCATGACAGAGGATACAGGGCCCTCATACATATTCATTGTCTGCGTAGAAAAGTTATTCATATAGTCTGCGCGGGTGAGCAAGGAATCATTTGCGCTTCCGCCTGCTATGGCGGGGAGTGCAGCGCCAAACACACAGCCCAGAACTATGAGCAGGGAGCGGATATGGATGAGGAGCGTTTTCATAATATAGGGTTTACTTTATACAAAGAAAGAAACGGGATAGCATACAGCGATAGGTTCTATAGAATGTCATTCGCCACTTCATCAATCACTTCGGGGAGAACTGCTTACTATCCCGTTTCCTATAAGGATAGGTTTATAAAATGGTGCCATAACTACGGGTTTTCGGGGTTTTACAATTTCTTTAGGAAACCCGGAAATACACGCCATTTGCTATAGCAATGGCCGATGCAGCATAAATGCAAAAGACAGGAAGCTGTTGCCTCCTGTCTTTTATGTATCAACTTATTTAGCGTTTTAGTCGGCCTGGTGGAAGGCGTACCTGTAGTCTACCGGCGATACGTATGTTTCTTTTATAGTCCGCGCACTGAGCCAGCGGTAGAGGTTGAGTATGGAGCCAGCTTTATCGTTGGTGCCAGAGGCGCGAGCCCCGCCGAATGGCTGCTGCCCTACTACGGCACCCGTAGGCTTATCGTTGATGTAGAAGTTGCCGGCGCTATTTACGAGCGCTTTAGTCATGTACTCTATAGCGTAGCGGTCTTGCGCAAATACGGCACCGGTGAGAGCGTATGGCGAGGTGTTGTCGAGCACATCGAGCGTTTGTATCCACATGTCGGCTTCGTAAACGTAGACGGTAAGCACCGGGCCAAAGATCTCATCGCACATGGTGACGTAAGATGGATCGGTAGTTTCGATGATCGTAGGCTCTACAAACCAGCCTTTTGATTTATCGTACTTGCCGCCGCAAATGATCTTCGCAGCACCATTGCTGTTCTTTACAGCGTCTATATACTTAGCGATGTTATTAAATGATTTTTCATCGATGACCGCATTGACGAAGTTAGTGAAGTCATCAACCGGCCCCATCTTCATGGTCTTCACTTCGGCCACCAATTTCTGCCTTATTTCATCGGCGAGGTTTGATGGCAGGTAGGCGCGGGAGGCAGCGGAGCATTTTTGGCCCTGGTATTCGAACGAGCCCCTTGCAAGGCCTGCGACCACAGCGTCTACATGAGCGCTGGGGTGTACGAAAACGAAGTCTTTACCGCCGGTCTCACCTACGATGCGCGGGTAAGATTTGTAGCGGGCAATATTCTCTCCTATGCTCTTCCACATGCTCTGGAATACGCCTGTAGAGCCAGTGAAGTGCACGCCTGCAAAGTAGGGGTGTGCATAACATATCTCGCCCACTACGGGGCCAGATGGATAGATAAGATTGATGACACCTGCGGGCAGGCCGGCTTCTATAAGTATCTCCATGAAGACGCTTGCCGAGTATACCTGTGTATTGGCAGGTTTCCACACCACTACGTTGCCGCACATGGCGGGTGCTGCGGGCAGATTGCCGCCGATAGCTGTAAAGTTGAATGGCGTTACGGCCAGTACAAATCCTTCGAGCGGGCGATACTCCATGCGGTTATCCATGCCCTGGGGCGAAAGGGGTTGCTGCTTGTATATCTGGCTGAGGAAATGCACATTGAAGCGGAGGAAATCTATGAGCTCGCAAGCACTGTCTATCTCTGCCTGGTAAGCATTTTTGCTCTGCCCCAGCATAGTGGCGGCGTTCATCCTGTACCTGTACTTTGTAGCAAGCAGCTCAGCAGCCTTTATGAAAATGGTAGCACGATGCTCCCAGCTCATAGCGGCCCATTTGGTGCGCGCGGCGAGGGCTGCATCTATGGCGTCGTATACGTGCTGCTCTGTAGATGCGTGGAAATGGCCCAGCAGGTGAGCTGTTTCGTGCGGCGGGCGGATCTCCTTCTTGTCGCCGCTGCGCACTTCTTTGCCATCTATATACATGGGAATGTCCCTTTTTTCGCTCTTCAGCCCGGCTACTGCTTTTTGCAGGGCTTTGCGCTCAGCGCTACCCGGGGCATAATTTAATACCGGCTCATTTTTGGGCTCGGCAAAATCGAAATATGCATTATTCATTTCAAGGAAATTTGGATCGTGATCAAAAAAAATCAGGGTGCAAAGGTAGCCTTTTAGGGGTAAAAGGATAAAAGACGATAGATATAAAATATTCATGTGTAGGTGCTACACCTTTGTGATGCCATGCTTTATAGCAAATAGCACCAGCCCGGTCTTAGACCTCACATCGAATTTTTTGAAAAGCGCGTCGCGGTAGCCGTCAATGGTGCGGCGATGCACATTCATAATGTTGGCCATCTGCTCGTAGGTATACTCCTCATCATTGCAAACGAGTGTAAGAAAATGCAGCTCCCGGTCTGTGACCGCAGCTATCGCCTTTGGCTTTGCATAATTTACGCCGGAGTCGAGGGCCTTCTGCACCATTTCGCTGTGGTAGTAGCCGGTGTATACGATGTCCTCTATGGCCTCTCGCAATACCTCGGCTGTGCAGTTCTTTGCCAGGTAGCCGCGGACGCCAGTGCGGTAGAGCTGTATTATAGTTTGCTCATCGGTATCGAGCGTCAGTATCATTACCTTGAGGCCAATCTTATGCCTTCGCATCCAGCGCATAGTTTCCAGTCCATTCATTACGGGCATATTCAGGTCCATAACTATAAGGTCGGGAGGGGGTATTTTGCCGATCCCATCGGCAAACTCACGCCCATTGTCGAACTGGGCCACCACTTTAAAGTTGCCCATCACTTCAATGAGCGACTTAAGGCCATTGCGCACAATGGTATGATCGTCTACGAGCACTATTGATATTTCCGGCGACATTATGTTAGGTTTTTTGCATTAGCTGAGCTGCTGCAGCACAAATGTACTGCCGCGATCTGTTGTGCTCTCTATAGTGCATTTCATTTTTGCCATTTCGGCACGCTTTATCATATTTTTCAAGCCTGAGCCGCCCGAGGGCCCGAGCTTTTCCTGCACATTGAAGCCCCGGCCATCATCAGTCACTGCCATGCGGAAACCGCCATGTGCCGCAACATTTATATTGATGTTTTTAGCGCCGGCATGCTTCAGTATGTTATTGAGCATTTCCTGGAAGATGCGGAAGGCGATGATCTTTTGATCTTTGCTGAGATTGGGCTCACTGTCGAAGGCCAGGGTAACCTTATAGTTGAGCTGCTGCAGGCGGATGACCTCCTGCTGAATAGTGCTGATAAGGCCATTGGTTTCGAGCAGGTCGCTATTGAGGCTTTTGCCCACGCGGCGCACCTCATGTATGGTTGCCAGCAGTGTATCCTGGATGGACAGTATAGCAGGGCTAAGGCCGGAATTCAGTATCTTCTGCTGTTCCAGCTGCATATTCATTACTGTGAGCAACTGGCCGATATTGTCATGCAGATCCCGGGCAACATTTACCAGCACTTGCTCCTGTACCTCCTGCTCGGCGGTGCGCAGCTCTTTTTCGTAGTCGGCCTGTATCTGTATTATTTTGACCTCTTGCTGCACATGGCGGCGGTTGGAAACAAATATCGTGATGATGACACCTGCTATAAGCAGCAGTATGAGCAGCGTGACGATGATAACCGTAAACTTAATGTCGTTGGAGAACATTTGTAGTATTCTTACGCTGCTGGTCTAATTGCAGCTTTTGGCGTCCCAATAATATAAAACTTATGGCAACAAGGGGGTATCGGACAAAGTTCAAAATGATATTTATGTAAGCTAATTCTACAGCGACTTTGTAATACTCTTTGGAAAGGTAATTATGCATCCCCATATATGGCACCACACAGCCGAAGTATAAAATAGTAGAAATAGACAACCAAAACACCGGCTGCTTCCTAATGTTCTTTTGCGTAAAAAGGCTGTTGTTCACCAAAACGCCCATGTACAATACAGTTAGTAATACTGAACCACAGACCATAGAAAAATTTGCGAACTGATATACATCGTTATACATATCTACTATCCAAATGATGGTGTTTGTAAATAGCAGTACGTAAAATAGTAACTGAGCCTTTTTTTTGGGAACAAGATCAATCGCAGCAAGACCTAGCGCCCATACTTCCACTGGCATATAGAAGTTAAAAAGCCATGCATTGGACTGCTTTTGAATTGCGCCAATGTAATAACCATAGATCTCGCAGCCGATCGCGATGATCAAAAGATACAACACGATCTTGTATGGTTTCGGCAACTGCCTAAAGTAGTATAAGCCGGCGAAGACCACGGGGAATTTGCTTATTTCCATGTACCAGAACGTACTCATTCGTTGCTGTTATTTAGCAAAAATATAAAAGCGACAATTGTCAGTGCACACAATGCCAATACGGTGTACGATTATACTGGAATAATACAAGCGTTGCATGTTGCCGGGCAAAGAGAGCCCATATCACACCCCTTCATTGCGAAACTGTCGGTATATCCCTTGTCATCCATCAGCACTTCATTATTCTCGTTTTCGAGATACAGCACTAGCACGTGAGGCCAATCCACCCCTGGGCTACCGCTGGCGCCGCCCTTGTAAAATGAAGCTGCATTAAAAGTAATGTAGGCCGCTGTGGGATTTGCATTGTACATCAGCAATATCTCAAGACCCCAGGGCATTACAATATTGCGGACATACTTAAGCTCCGCAGTGTCAGATGACAACTGCTCCAAGCTTGCTGCTGAGCATTGCACCGCATCGCAGTAGTAGAAGTCGCTGAGGTAAGTAACATTGAACAGGTCGGTGTCATTTGTGGGATTAAGTCCGTTTGCATTTATAGCGAACCAGGAACTTTGCGAACTATCGAGCGAATAGTTATTCGGTGATTGATATACCATGCTGCATATTTCCATACGCAGATATAAATTCTGCCCGTCAAAGCATATAACGAAACGGAGGGCAACCTCGTCGGCCCGTGCCCCTGTTGCGTTCATGTAGGCAGTCACTTCCGTCTGAAGTGCGCTCCAGCTAAGCGTTATAGACTGTCCGCCAAAGTTAGTGCCGCAATCTGCGAGAAAATAATGCGCCTGGAAATCGGCCTGTGCCTGTTTGAATTGGCTGAGTGTTACAGCCATCGGATTTGCAATGGGATTCGTTTCCCTGGGAGTTGCCATAGAAAGAGGTGTGAGTGAGATGCCAAAATAATAAACATTTGACTATCAGCAGCAAGTTTTAACGGTACGTGAAAACTACCCCCCTCTTTACGTGTTTTTTCACGTTGTGGGTGAAAAAAAGGCGGCGTTACTTTGTGGTAAGTTTCCACGCTCCTAAAGCTTATCACCACGAAACGCCTTAACCTATCACTATGAAAACACTTTTTCTATTTATCACTTTTTTGAAACCCGGGCTGCTGAAAACGGTACAGAGTAAGCAATAGCATGATCAACTCAATAACTGTAAATTATGACGGTGCCCGTCCTTACCGCAGGGTGCAGGAAGCCGTGGCAAAGGCCAACGAGCTGATGCGGACGGATGAGTTTTACACGGCTATTGCCAACCACCCCCGTTTTGCATTGTCCTCGGCATCATCTGAGAGTATTGCTGAACTTATGCGCGATGCGCGTATCATCATGAAAGTAGATCTTTATTATGCACTCAGCCCTTTGTATAATATTGATGGCTATGATGATACTGAGAACCCATTTGCGGTGCACCTGAATGTGTGGCGCATAGACAGGTCGGTATCCAGTTTGTGCAACTCCATCGTTCACGGCTGCGTGCATGCTGTGAATGCCCAGGTAAACCGTTTTTACCTTAGCCAGTATTACTTTGGCCATGGCCCTGCCACTACGCCCGGTAAAGAGAAGACCGCGCCCTATGCCATAGGTGCCATTGCACAGCGGCTGGTATCTAATGAAGATACCGTTTTCCTGCCATTAGAGCACGACCCATATATCTCACGCTTTAAAACTGCTCAAAATGCTGCTCCTGCTGTCTTTGCTAGTGTATAGGGTGAAGCTAATGCTAGACCGTGCTGCGAGAACCGCGCACAGGAAGTAAGCTTCGAAGCGGCTTTATTTTTCTACTACAGTGTGTGGAATTTACCCTGATATTCCGTCTTATGGGGGAAGAGCGTAAATTGCAACCACAACACCGTGTCCACTGAAAGATGCCAACAGACATAGCGATCTCAGCGATGAAGCGCTGATACAAGCCTATCGCAGCCACGAGGATAACTACTGGCTGGGCCTGCTGCTGCAGCGGTATACCGCCCTGCTGCTGGGTGTGGCGCTCAAATATCTTAAAGACAAGCCACAGGCCGAGGATGCGGTGCAGCAGGTATTTGTAAAGGTGCTTACTCATTTTCCCAGGGAAGAGGTGCTCAATTTTAAAGGGTGGCTCTATATACTCATGCGCAACCATTGCCTGCAGCAGCTACGCGATAAAGCCTATAATGCCGGGGATGAGGGGCTGCAGCATATAGCCGACCAACATACAGACCGCGATGAACTGCTGCTGCACGAGCACACCTTGCAGCAGCTGGAAGAGGCCATAGACCTGCTGGCTGAAGAGCAAAAGCAAAGCATAGTACTGTTTTACCTGAAAAAATATAGCTATGAGCAGATAATCAGCCATACGGGGTATACCTTTATGCAGGTGAAAAGCTATATACAGAACGGCAAGCGGAACCTGAAGATACTTTTACTGAATAAAATGAAGCAAAAGCCTTAATGAGCGCACAGGACGACATATCGCCATTTGATAACAACGGCAAGCGCCCGCTGCCCGAGGATAAGCTGATGGCTTACCTGGATGGCCGGCTATCGCCCGCGGAGCAGCATGAGATAGAGCAATGGCTGGCAGAGGATGGGATGGAAAGTGATGCGATCGAGGGACTCGCGACAATACATGCCGGGGAAGCAAAAAGCAGCATAAGCAGGATAAACCATAAGCTACGCAAAGAGCTGGTGAGCAAAAAAAGGAAACGCCGGTCGCTGAAGACAGACCAGTTTACCTGGGTGGCGATAGGAATAATATTATTGCTGGTGATAGCGGGCTACCTGGTCATAAGGGCCGGGGCAGGGAAATAACCCGGTGGTGGTGATCCCATTCCGGGCGGAATGGGGGTGCGCTAAGAGGAGAGGGTACAGGGGCTGATATTAGCAGGTAACGAGAAATACGCTGCGTTATATTAATAGACGTAGTATAACGTAAAAATGTTAGCGGCCATGACAAAATAATTTGCGTTAACAGCCTGCGAGTATTGATATCCAATAATTTTTGAAAATGTTGCATGACGTCCGGTACCGGGATATATGAAAAATAAATTTTTTCGTGACAATTGTTATGAGATATTTAATTTATTAGGTACCTTGACGCAAAATTTAGCGAATAATGAAAAACCACATCCTCATTCCATTCTTATCATTAATGTTAGTTGGTGCTACAAGTGCATCTGCGCATAAGGGGCATGACAAAGACGAAAAAAGCTGCTGCTCTCAAGAAGAGTTCCATTGCTGGAGGGCATGGAAGAAAGAACTGAAGAGAGAGAAGAAAGAGTACAAGGCAAAATACCTGTGTGACTACAGGCCATTTGCTGCTGAAAGAAAAAGGCGCAAAGCTTGCAAGAAAGCATGGAAGCGTGACATGATCGAGCACGATCACGTGAACGGATACGAGCGCTACTACTGGTTTTAATCAACTATAATATAACCCCTGCATGCAACATGCAGGGGTTTATTATTAGTACCGGTAGTGCAGTGCGCAGTAACTCCGCACGAACAGCCACGGCTGTTAATTTTTGTATTTATACGTCCCGTAGATCATGGGACAAAGGAAGTCTACAAAGTCAAATCCCCAGGTGCCGTTGAAGGTGCTGCGGTGATACATGTGCTTCACCCCATAGTTGAGCGTGAGGCCCATTACCTGCCCATAATGGTCAGCAGATAGTTCCGGGTGTTTAGCAGATTGGATAGAAATCTGCCTGTTACCAAACCCCGATATCCACTCTACAGATATAAAGACACCTTCGCTTACGGGGATATGTTTATTGGTGAGGTCAGCCTTTACCCATTCATTGCCTCTTGTGGCATTCACTATAAGATTGGTGTCTGTAAGCTCGTCTGCAGGCAGGTTGGTGACCGGGTCTTTTTTATACACATGCAGCCTGAACTTGCTCTCGGGTATGCCCTCATCGGTGATGTAAACGTAGATATCTTTCAGCACGCCGTGGCGGGCAGTGTCGGCCTTGAGAAATACGGCGATCTCCTCACCGTACTTCTGGTAGCAGTCGCTGATGTGCCTTACGCCTTTCTTACCCAGTATGCCTGTTTTGGGTTTTCCTTTTTTATCCTTGATCACAACGGTGTTCAGCGTTGTAGTAGCATTTGTGAGGTCTATAGTTATGGGGTTGGCAGGTAGTTCGCTGACGCGCAGCTCTTTCTTCTCAAAACCGAGGCACGAGAAGATCAGCGCTTTTACAGAATCTTTATTGAGCGAGATGGAGAAAATACCGTTCTCATCACAATAAGCGCCTGCCGGATAATCTTTTGCCTTTACCAGGCAAAAGGGTATTCCCTTGAGCTGCTTGTCTACCACCTTGCCGGAGACGGTGATCTGCTGGGCTATGGCGCTTGTAAAAAAAAATGCGAAAACAACTGTCAGGATATATCTCATCAGGGTTACTTCATTTTACTCAACACTATATTCCATACTTCCAGCTCACGGGCTTCTGTAGCTGCGTGTATCTCCTGAGCCTTAGCTACCAGTGGCGCTACTTCCGGGTGATCTTTCAGGTCTTGTGAGTTGATCATTACATTAAGATATGCGCCCTTGATGGCGGTGCGTACACAGAGTGCGCCCACGCCGGCATCGCTGACGCTATTGGGGTTGCCATTTGCAGCCATGTCGCGGATAACATCAAATGCCTCGTATGCCAGCTCCATGGTGCGGTAAGGCACTATTATGGCATTAATGGTCGCCTTCTCTATAGCAGCTTTGCGTGCCGCCTTCTCCTCGTCATTGCTTTTAGGTAGCCCGAATGAAGCCATGATAGCATTGAACGCGTTAGTGTCTTCGTCTACGAGGCTGAGGAGTTCCGTCATTATGCGCTGGCCCTTTTCGGCCTGCATGGAAAACTCTTCCCAGCGGTCGTCCCAGCCTTTTTTGTGCGAGGATAGGTTGCCGACCATAGTGCCGAGTGCAGCACCCATGGCTCCGCAATAGGCAGCTATGGACCCACCGCCGGGCGCAGGGCTTTCGCTTGCTGTTTCCTGTACGAAGCGGGTGATGGTCATGCCTGCAAGGCGCTTTGATGCGCTATCCTGCAGCTGGTATTCTATTATTTTCTTTTTAGGGTCGAACGGTGCCAGCTCATCGAGTCCGAGCGACCGCACTGCTATGCGTATGAGCTCTTCATCGCTTACGCCTACGCTGCGCTGCTGCTTGCGGAGAAAGTACTTGCCTGCCTCAAGCATTGCCTGTAGCGGCACCAGGCCCACCAGTTCGCTGCCCGTTACCCTCATGCCCCGTGCTGTAGCGCGCTCACAGGCTGTGTCGAAGAGCACATGCAGCGGTGTTACATTCATATTGGTGAGGTTCACGGATATCTGCGCAATGCCGTATTCCTCAATATACCAGCCTATTGCTTTAACGCTTTTAAGAAGCCCGGGTTCCCATATCGGTTCGCCGTTCGCATCTTTTGCATTTTTACCGTTGGTGTCTTTTTTCTGGCGGCCTTTTTCGCGTATGTCAAATGCTACCGAATTGGCGCGGCGGGTGGATGTGGTATTGAGGTTGATATTGTATGCAATGAGGAAATCGCGCGCGCCGATAACGGTGGCGCCACTGCGCTCATTGAAAGCTGCTGCGCCATAGTCGGGCTTCCATTCGGGCTTTACTATTTTGGCTGCCATACCTTCATATTCGCCGCTGCGGATATCAGCGAGGTTGGTGCGGTAAGCGGCTGAGGCGGCGTACTCGTAAAGGTACACCGGTATGCCCAGCTCCTCGCCAACGCGCTTGCCCAGCATCTTTGCAAACTCAACTGTTTCTTCCATGGTGATGCCAGATATGGGTATCAGCGGGCATACATCGGTGGCACCCATACGTGGGTGCTCCCCTTTGTGCTGGCGCATATCTATGAGCTCACCGGCTTTCTTTATAGCTACAAAGGCGGCCTCAATAACAGCGTGCGGATTGCCGACAATAGTTACTACTGTGCGGTTGGTGGCTTTGCCGGGGTCTACATCGAGCAGGCGCACACCTTCTATGCGCTCTATCTCCCCGGTGATCTGGCTGATGATATCCATGTTGCGGCCTTCACTAAAATTGGGCACGCACTCTATTACGGCATTTTTGAAATCCCTCATTGTGTTGTTATTGAGGGTGCAAAAATAGCTGATGTTAATGAGCCTTTCAATACTTTATGTTGCTGTTACCGGATTGGGAACAATTTTGTATCTTTGCTATGGCTATGAGAATAATAGCGACTAAAACTTTAAAGGAATATTGGACTAAATATCCGGATGCTGAACAGCAATTATGGGCGTGGTCTGATGAAGTGGAAGAAGCTCAGTGGAATACACCAAATGAGCTTAAGCTTTTATATAGGAGTGCCTCGGTTGTTAGCGCAAAGCGGGTGGTATTCAATATTCATGGAAATAAATACCGGCTTATCGTGGACGTTGAGTACCGGCTGAAAATCGTTTTTATAGTTTGGTTTGGCACACATAAAGAATATGACAAAATAGATGCAAAAACAGTGAGTTATGATAAAGCCAATAAAAAATAATAAGCAGTATGAAGCGGCACTTAAGCGGATATATACCCTTATGCAATCGGAATTAAAGGAAAATTCCGAAGAGTCGGACGAGCTTGAAATATTATCTCTTATTGTGAAAGATTATGAGCAGCAACATTTCCCTATCCCAAAGCCTAACCCGGTAGAAGCTATCAAGTTCAGGTTAGAGCAAATGGGAATGTCGGAAACACAGCTGGCAACTATACTTGGCTTTCGTAGCCGAAAGTCTGAAATACTATCGGGAAAACGCAAATTAAGCCTTGCAATGATCCGCAAGTTGCACGAGCGCCTCTCTATTCCGGCATCCATACTGATACAGGAATATTAACCATCGCTTCTACCTTTTCGCCCATTCCGCCATCTTCTCCCGCAGGATACTTAGCGGCACACAGCCGTCGCGCAGCACCTCGTCGTGGAAGGAGGCGATATTGAATTTACCGCCCAGCTGCTGGGTGTATTGTGCGCGCTCTGCGCTTATGGCCATCTGGCCTATTTTGTACGATAGCGCCTGGCCCGGTATGGCCATATAACGCTCTATCTCTGCTGTTGCCTCGCCTTCTGATATCAGCTCGTGCGCCATCATGTACTTTATCGCTTCTTCGCGGCTCATGCCTTTGTGGTGCAGGCCTATGTCTACAACCAGGCGGATGGCGCGGTGTATGCCATCGCCGAGGTGGCCGAGGTATTGATAAGGGTCTTCGTATACGCCAAGCTCTTTGCCCAGGGTTTCGGTGTAGAGCGCCCAGCCCTCGCCGTAAGCGCCGTACCACAGGAAACGCCTGAAGGCAGGCAGCCGCTTGCTTTCCTGCTGTAGGGATATCTGGTAGTGGTGGCCCGGTATGGCCTCGTGCAGGAACAGTGTGGTCATGCCTACGCAGTTGAATTTTTTCGGGTCGATGATGGGCACGTAGAAGATGCCGGGTCGTGAGCCGTCTGCCGATCCGGGATTGTACTCAGCGCTGGCTGATGCTGCACGGAATGCCTCCGTTTGCCTGATGGTGAATTGTGTTTTAGGCGTGTCGTTGAAGAGGCGCTTTAGTTGTGGGTCTTCCTTTCTTTTTATAGCCCAGAAGCTGTCTATTACTTGCTGTGGCTCGGTAAAGGGACACAGCTTAGGGTCTTTGCTTACCGACTTAAAGAATGCAGGGAGGTCCCCTTTGAAACCTACGGCATCCCTCACCTTATTCATCTCGCTTTCTATCCTTGCCACCTCGCGCAGACCGGTATTGTAGATACTATCGGGCGATAGATTAGTTGTGGTCCAGTTGCGAATGCAATAGTTATAGTATTCTGCACCGCCGGGGATGCCGCTAATGCCATGTGTGGCGCGGCTGGCGGGCAGGTATTCATTAGTAAAGAAGTCGAGCAGCTTAGTGTACGAGGGGTTAATGATAGTCGTTATAGCTGCGCGGTAAGACTCTGTGAAACGCTGCTTGTCTGCGGTGGCAAAGCTGCCCGGCATCGACTTAATAGGGCCATAAAATATACTGGCACTGTCGCGGCCATCGGCTACGGCTTTGAGCTGTGGCAAAATCTTTAACACCAGCGCCCGAGGCAGCACCCAGCCTGCGGCTATGCCTTTGCGCATGTTGGCTATTGCAGTATCAGTCCATGCGGGGAATATGGCAAGGCGCTGCAGCCAGTTGTCGTAGTCCTTTACAGTTTTAAAAGGCTGGTTACCGCTGCCGGCGCCCAGCTGGGGCAGATCGAGCGTAAACGACCAGAACTGCGAGATGGGCAGGTAGTGGGTAGGGTACTTGAGGCCCTCAATGCTCATCTCCATCTCGTACCGGAATATGCGGTAGCTCATCAGGTCGGTCTTATCGAGGCCTGAGGTGTCTGTTTTGCTCACCTCATCGAGGTAATGGGTATAAAACCTGCGGAGGCTGTCGCGGAAGCGCTCAGCTATGGCGATAGTCAGCTTATCGTTATAGCGGTTATCGCCATTTGCTGTTGCCTCCAGTGGAAAGAGCTGCATGCGTTCCTCCCAGTATTTATCAAAAAGGGTAGTTAGCGCTTTGCCATCTTTTTTGCCTGTATTGGCAGACTCATTTTTGCAGGCGGCAAGCAGGATCGGTAAGGCAAGCAGCAGGAGTAATTTTTTCATCGGTATCATTTGCGTAAATAAAAGTAAAGGTTTGCAGCCGTTCTTCACCTTTACGGGGGTATAATTGATTTTGGTTATCAGGCTATTAAGGCTATATCCATACTTACCGTACCTTTGCAGTCTAAAAATAAGACGATGTATCCGGAACAAATAGTAGCGCCAATGAAGGCCGAGCTTACGACCAATGGGTTTCAAGAATTACTTTCTCCTGCAGATGTGGATAATGCGCTGCCGCAGGAAGGTACTACCTTGCTTATGATCAACAGCGTTTGCGGCTGCTCTGCCGGCACGGCCCGCCCGGGTATAATAATGGCTGTAAAAAATGCTGCTAAGAAGCCTACCCGGCTTACTACCAGCTTTGCGGGGTTTGATGTGGATGCTGTTAAGCAAGCCCGCACTTACCTGCTTCCTTACCCGCCATCTTCGCCTGCAATAGCCTTGCTGAAAGATGGAAAAGTAGTGCATATGATAGAGCGTCATAATATTGAAGGCCGTCCTGCGCAGATGATAGCGGCTAACCTGATGCAGGCATTTGAAACTTACTGTTAATAAAATGAACTAATGCCGACACTAGCGGCTGAATACTTAACGGCGGGGCATCCCTGCCGTTTTTTTATTGGATAATTTCGGAGCTGCGTAAATTCTGTAAGCGTACATCCCTTAACTTCGCAGCCTGAAAAAATAGGAAAATGACACCACAGAAGATCACCATGGGGGCCAACGGCCAGCTTAATGTTCCTGATATGCCGATCATTCCATTTATAGAGGGAGATGGTATAGGGCCTGATGTATGGAGCGCAAGTAAGAAGGTGCTTGATGCAGCCGTGGCGCATGCCTATGGTGGCAAGCGTAAAATAGAGTGGAAAGAGATACTTGCCGGTGAAAAGGCATTTAATAAAACAGGCGAGTGGCTGCCGGCAGAGTCGCTGGATACTGCCCGTGAATACCTGGTATCTATAAAGGGCCCGCTTACTACGCCAGTGGGCGGTGGTATCCGGTCGCTCAACGTGGCTATGAGGCAGGAGCTGGACCTGTATGTGTGCCTGCGCCCTGTGAAGTGGTACAAGGGTGTGCCCTCACCGGTAGTGCATCCTGAGAATACCAACATGGTCATCTTTCGCGAGAATACGGAAGACATATACGCGGGCATAGAGTTTGGCGCCGGCACACCGGAGGCTAAAAAACTGCTGGCATTCCTGACGGATGAGCTAAAGGCGGGCAAAAAAATACGTTTTCCCGAATCATCGGCGTTCGGTATAAAGCCTGTGTCTAAGGAAGGGTCTGAGCGGCTGGTAAGGTCGGCTATACAGTATGCGCTGCTGCATAAGAAGCCATCGGTGACGCTGGTGCATAAAGGCAACATAATGAAGTTTACCGAAGGGGGCTTTAAGCAGTGGGGCTACGAGCTGGCCGAGCGCGAGTTTGGCGACCAGGTGTATACATGGGGCCAATGGGAAAATGCGAAGAAAACACAGGGCGAAGATGTGGCCAACCAGAGGCTTAAAAATGCGGAGGCGCAAGGCAAGCTCATCGTTAACGATGTGATAGCTGATAACTTCCTGCAGCAGCTGCTGCTGGCGCCAAAAGATTATTCGGTAGTGGCTACGCTGAACCTTAATGGCGATTATATATCAGACGCTGCGGCAGCTTCCGTAGGCGGCATAGGCATAGCGCCCGGCGCAAATATCAACTACATAACAGGGCATGCGGTGTTTGAAGCTACACACGGTACCGCGCCGAGGTTTGCGAACACCAATACCATGAACCCATCATCGCTGCTGCTGAGCGGGGTGATGATGCTGGAGTATATGGGCTGGCATGAGGCCGCGGTGGCTATAGAAGAGGCACTTGCTACCACCATAAAGCGTAAGCGAGTGACCGTAGACTTCTACAACCTGATGAACGATGCCACATTGCTTAAAACCAGCGAGTTTGCAGACGAGATCATCAAGAGCGGCGGGTTTGCAAATGCCTGATAGAAGTGCACAACCGTTATCCGGATGTTTAGCAGATGTTATCGAATTGAAAAGTCGCACCTTGTATTTTAAATATTAAATTCAAATTATTATTTGGATTAAATATTACATTTGCAGAGGGAAACGATTTATATTTTTATTTATGTATACGCTGGCATCCTTCATTGATCATACGATCCTGAAGCAAACGACAACTATTTCTGATATCGACAGGGTGTGCGTAGAAGCCTCGCTGGAGAATTTTGCTGCGGTATGTATACCCCCCAAGTATGTGGGTGATGCCAAAAAGATGCTCGATAGCTCAAAGGTGAAGGTTGCGACCGTCATCGGTTTTCCGCTTGGCTACAACACTATTGACATAAAAGTAAAAGAGATAGAGCAGGCCCTGGCGATGGGTGCCGATGAGGTGGATATGGTCATCAACCTCTCTGCACTGAAGAGTGGCGACTGGAAGTACCTGCAAAGCGAGATAGAAGCTTGCCTGAAACCTGTGTATGACGCAGGGAAAGTGATAAAGGTAATAGTGGAAAGCGGGATGCTTACGGATAGTGAGCTTGTTGCTTGCTGCGCACTCTATGGCAGGTTCAATATCGACTACCTGAAAACATCTACAGGCTATGCGGGAAGCGGTGCCACCGTACATGCGGTAACGACCATGCGCAACAACCTGCCGGCGCGCATATGTGTAAAGGCATCGGGCGGCATACGCACACTCGCTTTTGCGCGGGAGCTGATAGATGCCGGCGCTACACGACTTGGCTGCTCAGAAAGCATACAGCTGATGAAAGAGCTCAGGAAGCAGGGGTTGGCTGTATAACTGCAAGCGCTATAAAAAGTTGGTGTATTTTTGCCGCGATATATGTGCAGGTTATTTTTATTTTTTTTCAGCTTAGGTATTATTTACTCGTCCTCATTACTGGCGCAGGAACCGGTAGCGGGTTCTGTGGTTATCCATGCAGATCCGCGCCTTGCCATATTGCTTAGGAAGCATGCACCAGTAGTGCGCACCGAGGTGGCAGAGCCAAAGGAAGCCGGTGTGGCAGTGCCTATAGAGAATGCAACGATCATAAGAAAGATGCCTGTAGTGCTGTACTCAGGCAAGGGTTACCGTGTGCAGATATACAATGGAGCTGACCGGAACAGGGCTACAGCTATAAAGGCTGAATTTATGCGCCGCTTCCCGGGTGTGCATACCTACCTCACATTTATTGCACCATCTTACAGGGTAAAGGTGGGCGACTACCGCAGCAGGGCCGAGGCTGAAAGCATGTTCAAAGAGGCCAATGCTATCTACCATCCCAGCATGATAGTGCCGGATGATGTGACGGTAACGGGAGTTCAGTAAAATGGTTATTTCGGCGTAGAATGAAATGATTAGCGTAAGGTATCTATCGCTACGCCAGTAAGCATACTGGAAGTGTTGAAGCTAAATGTGCAACGATATCTTTCCTTGACAGTCGGCCTGCATCCTGTTAGTCTCGAAGCCATAATCACAATCTTATCGGGAACTGATGCTTTGTAACCCTCACACATTTTTTTATCATAGTGGTCCTGAACCGTAAGCGCTGGCCTACCAGATAACAGAGTGCAGTCCGTATACACTGAGCCGATATAGAAAAACGAATTTAAAGCCATGTCGTCAGCGAATTTGCTGTCCTCGTGAATTTTGTTACAAGGATACCGGGTAGGATGCGAAGTAGAAAAAGGGCCACGGGAGATTTGCAGGTATAAGAATAGATATAGGAAGGCCTTATCCAGGCGACTTACCGGTGATAAAGAAGCATTCAGAAAATCGCAAAAAGCTTTATCATCCGTGTATATAAATGATCGCATAGAGGTGTTCCGAAAATTGCAAAGCGCCTTATCAGCATTGAAAGTAATGCGATCTCCGGTAGTGCTGTCGAAAGCATACAATGCTGGATAAAGATGACGAGTGTGGGTTGCTGCATGGCTATTGCGTAGAACGTGCAGGTATAATCTTGTATTCTTAAACGTGGCTGGGAATACTTCCTTCATTTTTTCAGTTTCCCAATAGGGCGTTCCGAAAAACATGTCTTCGCAGAAGTCCTTCAAACGGGTTTCTGTCACCGTTTTCGATAGTGAATCCTTCGGAGGCATTTGCGCTATGCAAAAAATAGAGCTTAACAGCAAGGCCACGAGAACGAAAGTTTTCATAATTCAAATTTACGGCAATCCCCACGCTTCCAATTTTCCCGGTTATCAATAAAAGAGTAATTTTCCGGTATGGCTCTCCTCCTTACACAGATACGATCGCTTACTGAAAAATACTTTGCGGACGTACAGGCTATACGCCACCATATACATGCTAACCCTGAGTTGTCGTTCCAGGAGTATAAGACGGCAGCATATGTGGCTCAGCAGCTGACCGCGTGGGGCATACAGCACACGACAGGTGTCGCCGGCACTGGTATCGTTGGGATAATTGAAGGTGAGAACCCGGCCAGCCGCTGTGTGGCACTGCGCGCTGATATGGATGCACTGCCAATACAGGAAGATAATACGGCACCATACACATCGCAGAACGCCGGGGTGATGCATGCCTGCGGGCACGATGTGCATACCAGCTGCCTGCTTGGCACAGCACGCATACTTAATGAGCTGAAGGGCGAGTGGGAGGGCACGGTGAAGCTTATCTTTCAGCCGGGTGAAGAGCGAAACCCGGGCGGCGCGAGCATTATGATAAAGGAAGGTGTGCTGGAGAACCCCAGGCCACAGGCGATATTTGCGCTGCATGTGTACCCGCACCTGCCTGCCGGGGCTACCGGCTTTAGGGCTGGGCAATACATGGCAAGCGCTGACGAGATATACATAACCATTGAAGGCAAGGGTGGCCATGCTGCGCTGCCACACCAGACAATAGACCCGATAGTTATCGCCGCGCAGGTCATTACAGGATTGCAGCAGGTGATATCGCGCAAGTGCAACCCACTGACGCCCTCGGTGCTCACCTTTGGCAAGATAGCGGGTGGCTTCACAACCAATGTTATTCCAGATAAGGTGGAGATACTCGGCACCTTCCGCACCATGGATGAAAAATGGCGGTATGAGGCGCACCAGTGGATAAAGGATATCACGGAGCAGACCTGTGCCGGATATGGCGCTAAGGCCCATGTAGAGATACCGGCGGGCTATCCCTCCCTATACAACGATCCGCAGCTTACGGCCCGTGCCGAGCAATGGGCAAAGGAGTATGTAGGCGCAGATAATGTACATGAGCTGGATATGCGTATGGCGGGGGAAGACTTCAGCTTTTATACGCACCACGTACCCGGCTGTTTCTTCAGGATAGGGACCAATAAAGACAACAAGGAATTTCTTGCGCCGGTACATAATTCAAAGTTCGACATCAATGAAGAGGCGCTGAAAACAGGCATGGGAATGATGGCGTGGTGCGCGGTAAACAGCCAGGCTACGCCAGTATAAAATAAAAAAGTAAAACTAAAAACTACCCGGAGGGTGTATAATGCACCTTTGGGTTTTGACTTTTCCCTTTTGACTTTCTTTAGTATTTCCTTTCTATTACGTGGTTTACTAACTCCGCCATTGCCTGCCGGGCTGGGGTGTCGGGGAAGCTGTTGAGTATATCTATGGCGTCCTGCTGGTATTGCTGCATTTTACCCTTTGCATATTCTATACCCCCTGAGGCCTGCACATAGCCTATCACCTCATTTACCTTGCTTTTGTCGGTGCTGTTGTTCTTAACTATGTAGATGATCTTGCGCTTTAGTGCTGTATCTACATGCTGCAGCGCGTATATGAGCGGCAGGGTCATCTTCTTTTCTTTGATGTCGATGCCTGTGGGCTTGCCTATATTATCCTGTCCGTAATCGAAGAGGTCGTCTTTTATCTGGAATGCGATACCTACTTTTTCTCCGAATAGCCGGAAGCGTTCCGTTACCTCATCGTCGTTGGCTGATGAATAAGCGCCTGCGGCACATGCCGAGGACAGCAGCGATGCGGTCTTTGCGCGGATGATGTCGAAGTATACCTGCTCATCTATATCCAGCTTGCGGGCCTTCTCCATCTGCAGCAGCTCACCTTCACTCATTTCGCGCACTGCGCGCGATGTGATCTGGAGTATCTTGTAGTCGCCATTGTCTATGGAAAGCAGCAGGCCTTTGGACAGCAGGTAGTCGCCCACGAGGACAGCTATTTTATTTTTCCAGAGTGCGTTTATGGAGAAAAAGTTCCTGCGCTTCATGGAGTTATCCACTACATCGTCGTGCACCAGTGTGGCGGTGTGCAGCAGCTCTATAAGCGATGCTGCGCGATAAGACTGCTCGGTGATCTCCCCGGCTATTTTGGCCGACAGGAACACGAACATGGGGCGCATCTGCTTCCCCTTACGCCTGATGATAAACCTCATGATGCGGTCGAGGAGGGGATTGGAGCTTTTTACGCTATCCGAAAATTTTTTTTCAAATGCAGCTAGCTCAGATCCGATTACTTTGTTTACCAATTCCATTAAAAGACACTGCGTAAGGTTCTGTAAAAGTCGACTTTTCCCGCCACATTTTACTGGCACAATGATTGTGGCACAATAAAATGTTAAGTTAGCTGTTTATTGGTTGCCCGTCTGCGCCCTTTTGTTTCTTTGTTTTTGGGCCGTTCATGTATACCTTTGCGGAGAATTTTTACGATTTAAGTAAGTTACAAAATTCAAACACACATACTATGCTGATCAAAAAGTACTTGTTGCTTGCGGGGTGTCTCTTTATGCTGGGCTACCAGGCCATGGCGCAGGAAAGCACGCCCCCGGCGGGCCAGGCGGGCGCTAAAGCACCGCAGTGGTCTAACAGGGACATGACCTATCACGGTAAGAACTATGATATCATGGACTCTGCTTATTACCCCAAGAGCCGCAGCAAGCAATTCCACGCATACATGGAACACCAGGACGCGTTTCCGCCAAAACCACGCAACATGTGGGAAATTGGTGCCGGACTGGGGCTCTATAATGTAATAGGCAACGTACCCACCCTTATGCTGTGGCACAAAGGCGGGGGCGGCATGCACATTCATGTGCGCAAGTCGCTGGGCTACATATTCTCAATGCGGGCGCAGTACATATATGGCGTAGGCAAGAACCTGGACAGGCAGCCTACAGTGGGCTATGATGGACCTTACACACAGTTTGGCTATGTGCCGGCTAACCTGGTAGTACCGGGCCAGCAAACAACACCAGTGTATCGCGCCACGCGCATGGAAGCTTCGCAGCTGTCGCTCGATCTGATATTAAATGCATACAACATACGGTTCCATAAGGCGAAAAGCTCTATGGCTTTTTTTGGATACTTCGGCCTGGGTGCACTAGGCTACAAAACACGTGTGAATGCACTCGATGACGGTTATAAAGCCTATAATTTTGTGGGAACCGGTGGAATAGTTAGCGACCCGAACGCGAAGAACAAAGAGATACGCAAGGCGCTGCAAAGTAAGATGGATAAATCGTACGAGACAGCGGCAGATAACAGCGGAGGCTCTACTATCCTTGATAAAAAGACCCTTGACTTTGCCCCAAGCATAGGTGCGGGCGCACAGTTCAGGCTCAACAAGCAATTCAATATACAGATCGAAGACAGGTATACATTCCCTGTAGATGGTTACCTGGACGGCACACGCTTCGGCAGGCCACTAGGCAATACAGTTGCTACAGGCCGCTCGTCAGACGCTATCAACTATTTTTCAGTTGGTGTTAACTACAACCTGAGCACCAGCAAAAAATCGGTGGAGCCGCTGTACTGGATGAACCCGCTGGACCATGCATACAACGAGCTGTCGTACCCACGCCACATGATACTGCCTAACCCTGTGCTGCCTGATGCGGATAACGATGGTATTACAGACCAGTTTGATAAGTGCCCTAAAACACCTGCAAGCATAGCAGTAGATGCGCATGGCTGCCCGCTGGATACTGATGGCGACGGCGTACCTGACTACAAAGACAAACAGCTGATAACACCTACAGTATGCCAGCCGGTAGATGCTGATGGCGTAGGCGAATGCCCTTGTCCTGAGGATTGCCAAGGTAAGATAACAGGCCCGGATGGCAAGTGTGGCAGCATTAATGGCGGCGCTGTTGTATTCCCTGAGGGAGCTAGTAAGGTAGGCCCTACGATGCAGGGACAGCTGGCTACGCTGGCTGCACAAATGCAGGCCAACCCCGACTGTAAAGTTGTGATACTTGGTGGCGGCAGTGGTAGCAAGGCTAAGCTGCAGCACTCGTGGGAGCATGTGAATGCTGTGATAGAGCACATGAGTGAGAAGCACAGCATCAGCCGCCAAAGGTTTATATTCAAGTATGGCGAAGCAGGTGAGGAAACTATGGTAAGTTTCCGTGCCGCTACCCCGGATGAGAACAACCAGGGCACGATCAATCCGCCGCCTCCGCACCCGAACATCAAATAAAATATCGATTATCATAAACAGAAAATCCCGCGAAAGCGGGATTTTTTTATGGTATGAGGTTTAGCTTTTATGATGGTTATGGCAAATACACATTGAACTCGCCACTTTCCACAGAAATGCTATCGGCTGTAAAGTGGAATGTGCCTTTGAGTGACCTGTCTACCCGGCTGGTGACAACGATCTCGCCGGTGGTGGCGTAGTGCCGCGCATTGCCTATATAGTATGTGGCAGTATTGACGGGTGGATTAATGGGGTAGGTGAGTGGCGCCCTGTAATTAGTGATGTTCAGAATGAGCGTTTGCGGCGTGCCTGAATTTTTCTTCACTGCCGTGATCATTAGGCTGACAACGCCGCTATCGTTGGCTGAGCTGCGCACAGAATAGGCGTAAACAGAATCAGCCTTCCAGCTTGTGCCGTTTATTTTGGCCGTCAGGGTTACGAATGAATCGGCATTGTTGTTTTGCTGTACGCTGGTACCCGACGCCAGGGAGGACGACTTCTTGCAGGCCGTGCACCACAGCAGCGCAGCAGGTATAGATAAGATCAGCAGCTTTTTCATATTCACCGGCCTTTGTGGTGTGCAGGGCATAACATCATGCCCATGTATCTAAAACGCTGGCCCCGGGTATTTGGTATGGTCCAATAAAACTTTTTAACAGTTATGGCAGGCCCACGTTGAAGTCACCATTAGTGACCGCTATATTATCTGTAGTGTTGAAGGAGAAGTAGCCTATAATAGAGTTGTCTGTGATCCTTGTAATAGATACCACACCGCCGGCAGCAGGACTGAGCACGGAGCCATGGTAATAAGTTGCGGAGGCCTGCCCCTGCACAATAGAGAAGGTGCCGGCAACACCGCGATAAGCGGAAATTGTAAGCACTATCCTATCTGTAGGGTAGCGCTTGTCTGACCCGCGGCCTGTGATGATCAGTGTGCGTGTAGTATCGAAAGACTGAGAGTCCAGCGTGGCAGGCACAGTGGCGCCGGCTACAAACTTATAGCTGCCGATGGATGCGCTCATCGACGGATTGATAGTGGTGACGTAGGGTGTATTTTTTATACAACCGCCCAGGAACAGGCACGCGGCAGCAAGAATAAAAACAGGTAAAAGCAGCTTTCGCATATAAACGATATTTGCGCTAAGATAGTTCAAAATAATTTTAAAAATCAATGATATTGTGCGGATATTCAAACTGCGGCCTTTCGATTATCTCTGCCAAAAGTGATATAGAAAAATAGGTAAAGCCCCAATAGCCAGTGACATCAATAAGATGTAATACTGTGGACTTTTCTTTCGATAGATAAAAATGTTTACAAACAGCAGTGGCAGGTACCAAATCAGCCAACCGACAACAATTAACGGTAAAACGACGCCCATGTCATCCAATGGGTCGCCACGAAGTAAATTGCCGCGCACGAAAAAAAGCAATATCCCAAAAGCATATAAAAAGGTGAGTATGTAAAGTATAAATAACTTACTATGCGTTTTCATAGCAGGGGGTGGTTTACTCGGAGCGGACTAATAATTTATTCCTGCACCAGCAGGTTCTCTGCAAATACCTTTGACACAGTAGCTTTTGCACCCTTGCCTATAGTGATAGACATAGAGTGGTCGAATGGTATCTTTTCCACCAGGGTTATAGCTGTGCCGATGCCTATATCCAGCTTTTTCAGGTACTGGAGAAAGGATGTGCTTGTGTCCTTGACAGCCACCACCCTGCAGGTTTTCCCTTCCTCTATATCGGCAAGCACTGTTTTGTAAGATGATGCGCTCTCTCCATTGGCTTTAGGTATGGGGTCACCGTGCGGATCGTATTGCGGGTAGCCGAGGAATTTGTCGAGCCGGTCTGCGAGGTCGGGGTGCTTTACATGCTCCAGCTGCTCGGCTATGTCATGTATCTCATCCCAGCCATAGCCAAGCTTATCTACCAGGAAAGCCTCCCACAGGCGGTGGTTCCTTACTATCAGCACGGCTATGTTGCGGCCTTTGTCGGTGAGCTTTACCCCTTTTGTCTTCTCGTATTGCAGCAGCTTTTTATCTACCAGCTTTTTTATCATATCCACAACCGACGCAGGATTGTTGCTGAGCGCCTCGGCAATGGCTGTAGGAGTGATCTTCTTAAGGCCCTGCTTGTCGAAATTGTAGATGACCTTAAGATAATTTTCCTCAGATAATGTCTGCATTGGCAAATAAATGAAATGAAAAGGCTCAGCCACGTTGGGCTGTACGATCCAAAGTTATTGAAATTATGGCCAATGCAGGCAGCACTTTGCCCGGATGCTGTTACCGCCTGTGCTTTGTATTGCACTTTTGGGTTTTGACTTTACTAGTAGACCATAAACTTCGCAGTGCGGAAGGCAGTATTGCCGCCAAGCTTCAGGATGTAGATGCCCGGGTTAGCATCTACGTCTTTAAGCGTATAGCTGTTTTGACCCGCGCGCACGCGTACCTGCTGCCTGGCTACCTCGCGGCCTGTGAGGTCATAGATGCCTATATCGTAAGTTTCTGTCTTGTCTGCCGAGAACGACAGCTTTACCTCGCTTGTGGCGCTATTGCCCACTGCTGTGAGGTTTTGAAAGATGGTTGGCGTGAGCGTCTGCACCTCCAGCGGAGCGCTGGTGGTGAATATGTTGTCGAGAAACCAAACGCTGCCTGCATCATCGGGAGAGGTATACCTGAACGCGAGGAAAAAATCGCCTGCATGGGCAAATCCACTCAGGTCGAACTGATGAGTTACCCAGTCGGTGGAATCATCATTGCCGAATACTGGAGTAAGCGCCTGGTCGAACCCAGCGAAGTAGGTATGAAAGGTAGAGTCCTCGCCGGCAACAATACTTAGCTTAGCTCCAAGGTTTATTTTAGTGGTCTTGCTATCGAAGCGGAGGAATATAGGCTCGCCCGCATGGCTGCTCATATTGATCAGCGGTGATATGAGGAACGCAGTATCCAGGTGATAAGCGCCGTCCCACAGTCCGCTGCATTTAATGCCCGGTGTGCCCGCCCTGCCCTCGGCAGCGCATACCCACTGGCCTTTAGGGATAGTAGAGGGGATTGGGTTGAAATCGACCCATCCGTGAGGATGATGGGCGCCATCGGGGCAATTTGAATTGAAATTCTCATTTAGCTGCGGCAACCCTACCTGGGCACGGGCGACAGTAGCAATTCCCGGAACGGCAAAGAGCAAAAACGCAACGGAGAAAAGTCGTTTCATATTGTATGTTTTGGCAGTTTATGGCTACATCCCAAATAAATGGCACTTCGGCCGGTAATATTAGCAATAAAAGATAAATTTGCCTAATAGGCGTAAACAGCTGACTTCAGGCCCGGTGGACCACCCTCTGCAATGATAGACGAGTAAGTGATGACAAACGTTAGACTAGTGTAAATATTTTTTCGCATCCTAACATTTTGCTGTCGATCCTCGTCTATGAGGATAAGTGTAGGTGTTATTTAGATCAAATAATTAATTATATATATTCTTGTACGAACTGGGCAACATAGATAGACGTGTAGTATCGCCGGATGGCATGCTGACGGGTATGGACGACCTGGCCGTACTGATAAAGGAATGTATAGCCGAAAGCCGCAGTGCCCAAAAAAAATTATACGACCTGTATTCGCCCGCTGCATATGGCGTTATTAAGCGATATATATACAACGACGAGTTTACCGCGCAGGAGATATTGAACGATGCATTCTTTAAGGTGCTCACCAAACTGGGGCAGTTTTCATTCCAGGGCCCTATAGAGGGGTGGATAAGGAGGATAGTGGTAAATACAGTAACAGATCACCTGCGGAAGAATATTAAAGAAGAGCACAACCATAAGGAACTGCAGGCCGAAGATGCATTTATACAAAGCGACTCAATAGACAGGCTATCGAAAAAAGAGCTGCTGCTGCTGGTGCAGTCGCTGCCGGAGATGCAGCGGGCAGTGTTTAACCTGTTTGTTTTTGAGAATTTCGCGCATAAGGAAATATCTGCATTGATGAACCTCTCGGAGAATAACAGCCGGTGGTATCTGAATGATGCGAGAAGAAGATTGAAAGAGAAAATAAATTTCATACTGAAGTAATTGAAACGATGGAAAAGAATATGAAACAAATTGATGACCTTTTCAAAGAGGAGCTCGGGGGGTATACCGAGGTGCCGCCGCCGCCCGCATGGGCAGCGCTTGAAAGAAGGTTGGACCAGGAGCGAAAAAGACGGGCATTCCCTTATCGCTGGTTCTGGTTCATCACTGTGGTCGCTTTCGTAGCGATAACAGGATCGTCTATTGCCTGGAAAATGGCAGATGATAAGCAAATGATAGCAGGCAATGGTGCGCGCACCGGTAACAGCGCCATCGCAGCCAGGAAAAGCATTCAAACAGTTTCTCAGCCCCGGGCTGGCGAACAAGGCCATACCCGGCCGGTGGTTACAGGTAAAACCATAGCGTATAATTCAGCCAAAGTAGCCGGCGACCCAGCTAAGGCAGCCGCAGTAGCAAAGAAACGCAGCAGGAAGCATAGTGCAGCACACAAACTAAACGCAGCAAATGGTATAAACAATACACAGTATGAGCTGGCAAAAGAAAACAAGCCTCAAACACCTGTAGCCGAAAATAAAAAAGATAACAACAATGGCTACCCCGATGATGAAGACCCGTACTACGCGGCTACTGCCAGCATAGCGCCAACGCCCTATGAGCATACCAGCACTGCTATTGCAGGCTACACGGTAAATAAAAGAAGGAAGCACAACCTGGTAGTGGCCGATATGGCGCCAAAGCCGGAAATGGTGAAGCCTGCTGAAGAGCAGGTACGTATGGCATCTGCTGCAAATGAACTAAGTACTCCGGATGAGCAGACAGTTAGTGTTGCAGTGCCGGCAGATATGCCGCGCAGGGCAAGCAAAAGAAGGGATAAAACCAAAGCGACTATCGCTAAAAGTACTCGTGTATATGCGTCCGCCAGCACAATGAAAGCGGTGCCATCGGGTAGTGTGCGTGCAGTAAAGCAAGTAGAGAAGGTGGCGGCGAAAGAAAGCGCAGCCAGGTATGCGGCAGGGAAGCCTACACAGGCAGCAGCTACAAGTGCAATACCTGCAGCCAGTGTTGCTACTGCAACTGCCGGTGCAAAACGGAAAACACAAACGGTTGCTACAGTTCCGGCTATACAGACAACTGCCGTGGCATCGGCCCCGGTAGCTGCGAAAGCTAAAGTGCCTATGGTTACTACTCCGGTGGCGAACGCAAGCACAAAGCAAGTTGCGCGAGCTATTGCAGCACCGGATAAGCAGTTGACTGCTGTGGCATCGGCTCCAAAGGCTGCACATCCTGCCGTGAAAAACACAACTGTAACTAAACAGCCGGCAGCGTTAAATATTGCAGCCAGCAAAACACCGGCAATGACCAACACTGCCAGTAAAAAAATAGCTGCGGTTACCAATGTGAGCGCTACGGCTTTAAACAATACTGGCAAGCATGTTATTGCTTCGCAGGTAGCAGAGAAAAAGAATGAGGTGGCCGTTGCAGCAAATGTTCGCGTGGCAAAGGCGCCGAAGAATATCGCTGCTGCACAAAATGAAGGTATCCCTGTACAGCACGCTGAGCGCAAGGCTGTCCCAATATCTTCAGTAGTTGCAAAAGCGAAAGTGGGTGCTACTACCCCGGCATTAGCAGCTAACCCTAATAAGGCATCTGTTTCAATTACCCGTACGGCCAAAGCGACAAACGCGGCTCCTGTAAAAATAGGACATATGGCTACGGCTGCTGCTATTACTGCAACTGCGCGGAAGGTTGCAAAGCACACAGTTACTACAAAAGCAGAGCAAGCAACGCACGTTACGGTCGTTGCTCCACAGCAGGCAAGTATACCTGCTGTCGCGGGTAAAGCGCCATCGCAGGATACAAAGAAGGCGACAACGCAGCCGGTCACTGGCGGCAAAACTGTAAGCAAGGCGTCAATTGCGGCTACGCCTAAAGCGTTGGCTGCTGCCGGTAAGCATAAGGTTAGCACTACGCAACCTGTTGCGGCTAAGCGCACAGTTACGGCGACAAACACAGCAGTTGTGAAAAACGGCAGCGCGCCATTGGCGGCAAAGGTGGCAGCACCAAAAGTGCACAGCGCAGCGAGTGCAGCGCGTAAGGTGCCTGCCGGGCTGGCAGCTATTAACAACGATGAGCTTTCGTTTACTGATCCTATACTCGGCACTACGGAGAGCATTACAGCTGCCGGTGGTGACAACAGTACTCCGGAAGAGCCAAAACTGCCGGGTACGTTTAAAGAGAACGTGTATGCAGCGGCCAGGAACGGCGGCACTCTTGACCTCTTGAATAAGCACAAGGGCGCAGGGGCGGATAGCGCGCTGCCGGGGAATAAGGCCAGCAAGTTCATAGCAGGTGTAAAGGCAGGTTTTGAAGGCAGCTACAGCGGCCAGGCGGGCCGCAAAATAGTAGTGTCTCCTTTTCTTGAATATAAGCTGTCTGATAAATTCTCGTTGCTCACACAGCCTGCGTTTAAGGGCTCAAGCCTCAACAACAGGCGGCTCACCGGCACACAAACGTTTTACAAAGCGGGGGGTGTAGATAGTTCTATCACTGCCAATAACCCGGTATACGTATTTGATGGTAATGGTAATATAGTAGATACACTTGGCTCTGTGCAAACATACACGTACAGGCATACGCATGATTCTATTGTAAAGTCATACAGCGTTGGCGGCAAATATTTTGAGGTAGAGCTGCCCCTTCTGCTGAAGTATGCGCTAAAGCCTAACCTCTCAGTTTATGGCGGAGTTACGCTGAACTATAGCAGAACAATACGCGTGAACGAGAATACCTACAACAGTGGCCCCATAATAAGGGACAGCCTGCAGGGTGTGTTTACACCGCAGGGTATGTCCAATACGGCCCCTCCGGCTACAGCGGGCATGTTCACATATGCTGGCCAGTCGATAGGCAGTTATGCAGGGCCGTTGTATCCTGCGGCTACTGAGGGTATGCTCAGGCTGGGGTATATGCTTGGCTTCAGCTACGAATTCAAAAAGCGCTGGCTGCTCGATGGCCTGTTGCAGCAAGGCTTTGCAAAATCTAATGTAGTAGGTGGCTATAACGTCAACACTGCCTTATCGGTACCTTATTTCAGGGTGACGCTGGGATATAAGCTGACTAAGTAATTGTAGCGGTTCATCATAAACACATTGCCGTTATCGGCGGAGCCCCTGGTACAGCCGGGGGCTTCTTTTATCCGATTTGTTTTTGAGGAAAATACCTGCTGCGTATGTTGTTCAACCCTCCGGGTTGCCCCTCATTTCTTATTACCCCGGGTTTCACCCGGGGCTATTAACATTGAGCCTTTCAGGCTCGGATACGTTTTTATAAAACATCCGCAAGATCGAATGTCTCGCGGAGCTGGGGGACAATGCCAGCAATTTGAGGTATTAGCCGGTGAAATAACATGCGATACCTTCGGCATCGACCCCTCAAATAGGTTGCCTTTCTATAAACATTTGATGCCTTTGGCATCACTCATGGTATAGCCAGGTGTACCTTAATCGCATTGTCCGGAGGGCTTAATATTATTAGCCCCCGGTGAAGCCGGGGGTAACGACCTGCGACCGGCCAACCTGAAGGGTTGAACTTAACAAGCAAACGATGAAATATTCATTGGTCGTTTTCTGGTATTGTGTATCCTATTCCCGCAACATGCACCTATCATCCCATCAGGATACTTCGTTCAGTAGTTTTTTGTATCTTACGTATCTTATACTTTTAAATTTTTACTGTTGAAAAAATATAGCCTGGGGTTGTTGCCGTTTGTGGTCATTGCTGTATTGTACCTTGCCTGGCCTGTGGGTAAGGGTGCCGGTAGCGCGGCGGCGCATGAATACTTTGGAGATGCGGATGCGATAGGCTCCGGCGAGGATGCCAATGAGCGGCTTGCCTATGAAGTGATGATGCTGGCTGACCCCGCAACGGGAAAGATACCTGCGCACATCCGTGCCCGCGAGCTGGCCTATGCAGCCACATTGCCGGGAGGCGGATTTTCGGTGCTGGGCCGCACCACCGCATCATCTGTGCCATTCGACAGGCGTGGCCCGTGGAATGTGGGTGGCAGAACGCGTGCATTTGCCATTGACGTGAACAACACCAACAATTTCATTGCAGGCTCCTGCTCAGGCGGCATGTGGCGCTCTACCGACCAGGGCGCATCGTGGGTGACTACCAGCACCAATGCGCAGCACCAGAGCGTATCTTGCCTGGCGCAGGATACGCGCGCGGGGCATACGAATGTGTGGTACTACGGGTCGGGTGAGGCCTACGGCGCATCGGCATCTACAACCGGCGCATACTATCTTGGCAACGGCATTTACAAATCTCTCGATAGCGGGGTGACCTGGACCTTGCTGCCCTCCACAACATCAACATCATTTACCGGCTTCGATATATGGAGCGACCTCGTGTGGAGCATTGTAGCTGACCCATCGAATGCGACACAGGATATTGTGTACGCGGCAGCATATGGTGGCATCTACAAAAGCACTGACGGAGGCACCACATGGTCGCTGGCGCTTGGCGGGGGAACTGCTTATTTTACAGATATAGCAATCTCTCCAACAGGTGTGGTTTATACAACGATAAGCAGCGATGGCAGCACACGCGGGCTTTTCCGCTCTGCCGATGGCCTTACGTTCACCAATATAACACCTGCAGGATTTCCGACAACGTACAACAGGATCAAGATAGGCATATGTCCTGATGATGAAACGCAGGTATACTTCCTGGGCAATACACCCGGCTTTGGCCAGCCCGATACCAACTATGTAGGCGATGTGGAGTGGAATAGCCTGTGGAAATATAAGTATCTCTCCGGCGACGGCACCGGTGCAGGTGGCGCGTGGAGCGACCGGTCGCTGAATCTGCCTACCGCAGGCGGGCCATTTGACAAGTTCCAGTGCCAGGGATCTTACGATCTCGTGGTGAAGGTAAAACCGGGTGATACCAATACAGTATTTATAGGCGGCACTAACCTATATCGCTCTACAACAGCATTCACCGACAATACAAATACCCGGTTTATCGGTGGCTACCAGGAGGGCGCGACCTTGCCTATTGTGAACATGTATGCAGAGCATCACCCCGACCAGCATGACCTGGTATTCTTTCCCGGCGACCCGAATAAAATGGTGTCGGCAAATGATGGTGGCATATTTGTAACTAACGACAATACCGCAGCTACAGTTTTCTGGAATTCGCGCAACAATGGATACCTCTCTACCATGTTCTATACCTGTGCTATAGACCATGCGCAGACCAATGACATTATAGTTGCCGGGGCACAGGACAATGGCAGCTGGTATACTAACTCATCGTCGCTTACCGCGCCATGGGTGACGCCCCGTGGCGGCGATGGCTCGTACTGTGCAATAGCGGATAACGGCGTTGCCTACTACCTTAGCATTCAGAACGGCAAGATGATGAAGGCTAAGCTTAATGCATCGGGCGGCGTAGATAGCTTCGCGCGCATAGATCCTATTGGTGCTAAGAATTACCTGTTCATCAACCCTTATATACTCGACCCGAACAACAACAATATTATGTACCTGGCAGGAGGTAAATATCTTTGGCGCAATAACGACCTCTCCGGAATACCCTATGCATCGAACTGGGATTCTATATCCACTAACTGGGTAAAGTTTACAGACTCTGTACCCGCTCCGGGCGCAAGAATTACCGCACTGGCTGTATCGAAGAACCCTGCAAACCGTGTATACTACGGCACATCGGCCCGCAGGGTATTCAAAGTCGACAACGCCAATGTGGGCACGCCTACGCCGGTGGATATCAGCTCTACAACTCCAGGTGTGCCATTCCCGGCCGCAGGCAATGTGAGCTGTGTAGCGGTGGATCCGGACAATGCAGACCACGTAATGGTCACCTTCTCGAACTATGGTGTGTATAGTATATTTTATTCGGAGAACGGGGGTACTACCTGGGCTAAGGCGGCGGGTAACCTGGAGGTAAGCGCCACCGGTGGTGGCGAGGGGCCGTCTGTGCGGTGGGCAAGCATCATCCCGGTCACGGGTGGTACTGTGTATCTTGTTGGTACTAGTGTTGGGTTGTATGCCACCACGCAGCTGCAGGGCACATCTACGGTGTGGTATTGGCAGGGCGCATCCACCATTGGCAATTCTGTAGTAGATATGATCGACTACCGGCAAAATGATGGTCTGGTGGTTGTGGCCACGCATTCGCACGGTATATTCTCCGGGCACATCACGCACGTAGCCGACGTGAATGCGGTAAGCGATCCTTTCGCAACTAGCCTCAGCCTTACAAATTTTCCTAATCCTTTTACCGGCGAAACGAGTATCCGGTTCAGCCTGGAGGCTGATAGCTATGTAAGCCTGCGGGTGTATGATGTAACCGGCAGGCTGGTGCATGTACTTGCCGAAGGCAGGCAGGGCGCAGGCAACAAGCAGTACGCTTTCCCCGCTGCCGGCCGCGTGCCGGGGGTATATAATTGCGTACTTACCGTGGGCGATCATACAGAGGCAAGAAAAATAGTAATAGCACAGTAGTAACGGCAAGATACCCATGAGCATAATAGAAAAACTGGCGTGCTCGCTGGGCCGCAGGGAAGAGGTGCCCAACCAGGAGCTTGCTGAGCAGATAGCTGCAACACAAGATGTGGCTGCTGTAAAAGAGCTGGTGGCAAACCTCAGCAATAAAGACAAAGCAATACAAAGCGACTGCATCAAGACGCTATACGAGGTGGCAGCGCGTAAACCACAATTGGTATCGGGCTATGCCAATGAGCTAATAGATTTGCTGGATAGCAAGAACAACAGGATGCAATGGGGCGCCATGAGCGCGCTCAGTGCTATTGTTTCTGAAAATCCGCAACCCGTGTATGAGGCCCTCGCAACCATCGTTGCCATTGCTGATAAAGGATCTGTGATAACCCGCGATCATGCGGTGCGCATACTTGCTGCGCTTTGTATGCATAAGCAATATACAGCCGATGCTTTCGACCTGCTGGTAGAGCAGCTGCTCCATGCTCCCGGCAATCAGCTGCCAATGTATGCAGAGCTGGGCCTGCCCGCAGTGAACGACACGAACAGGGCAGCCTTTCTGCGCGCGCTAAACAGCCGGCTGCCCGGTGTGGAAAGCGAGGCCAAGCGTAAGCGGATAGAGTTGGTAATGAAAAAGGCGGGTAAGGTGCATAAATAATGTGAGAGTTAAGGTGTCTTTTTGTTTAAGATTGTTTGTTTTTCATAAGTCACAGAATTATAGTGCGCTATTGGTTAGTAAATACTGATAATTAAGTCTTTTGTTACTACGTAAGCCTTACTTTTGCCGCTGATAAACAAGATTTTTTAAAATATACCTGTATGAAAAAGAATTTACCCCTCTTTTTAGCAGCGGCTGCCTGCGTATTAGTAACTACAAAAAATGCCCATGCACAAGGCATTGCAATAAATCCGGGCGGTGCTGCTGCACATAGCTCAGCCATGCTGGATGTGAGCGCAACTGATAAAGGCCTGCTGGCACCGCGCATGACGATAAGCCAGCGCAACGCGATAGGCAGCCCGGCAACGGGATTGCTTGTCTTCCAGACCGACAGTACCGCTGGATTTTATTATTACAATGGTGCTGCCTGGCAGGCGGTGAGCGGTAGCGGCGGCACCGCGGTGGGCTGGTCTGCATCGGGCAGCGATATATACAACAATAATATAGGTAAAGTAGGGATAGGAACGGCAGCGCCTGTGGCGCGGCTGCATGTGGCGGATAGTAGTGTGGTGTTTACCGCTCCTGCTGACGTAATTTCAGCTACGCCCGGCCTGCCTCCTATGTCCGGGATGGGAACCAGGATGATGTGGTATGCGGATAAGGGCGCCTTTAGATCGGGATTTGTATTTGATAGCTGGGACAAGGATAGCGTAGGCCTTTTTTCTACAGCTACCGGGTACGATTCGCGTGCGAAAGGCTTTGCATCGACCGCCACCGGGATGTTCACAAAAGCTACCGGCGATTTCTCGACGGCAATGGGTGAAGGTACTATTGCTAGCGGCACGCATTCCACCGCAATGGGGATGGTGTCGACCGCCAGCGGCGAGTACTCGACTGCTTTCGGTGGCGCTACCGCCAGCGGTGATCATTCAACGGCAATGGGGTCGGGCTCGCATGCCAGCGGTCCTAATTCGACAGCAATGGGATCTCTTACAGTAGCCAGCGGCAGCTATGGCGCTGTAGCAATGGGTGCTAACTCAACAGCCAGCGGAGACGGGGCTATAGTGGCAGGTATGGATAACTACGCCACCGGCACTGCCGCAGTGGCAATGGGTGAAGGTAATACGGCAAGTGGTGCACGAGCAACAGTGCTGGGCCACTTTTCATCGTCGGAGGGGATGGCATCATTTGCCACCGGAGAAAATGCGCATGCGACGGGAGAGGCATCTGTAGCAATGGGCTACCAATCTTCAGCCAGTGGAAACTACTCCACTGCTATGGGCGGCAACTTTACAACTGCCAATGGCACCTACTCCACTGCCATGGGTAACAATGTAATAGCCAATGGTTATAGCTCCATCGCAATCGGCAATACTACGTGGGCAGGCGGCGACTTTTCGACGGCGATGGGTAACGGTTCCACTGCCAGCGGCCAAAACGCGACCGCTATGGGGTTCCAGACAACTGCAGCGGGATTTTCCTCAACTGCCATGGGTCTCTCAACTGCCAATGGGGAAGTATCGACGGCTATGGGCGCGAGCACTGCGCAGGGATATTATTCCACCGCGATGGGTTACCTCACAATTGCAAGTGGCGCAAACTCTACCGCTATGGGTAATTTGATCTCAACCAACGAAAAGGAGGGATCTTTTGCCATAGGTGATCACTCTGTAACAGGTAGTGGTTCTGCGAACAACGATACGGCCAACCAGATGATGATGCGGTTTGCCGGTGGATATAAACTATACAGCAACAGCGATGCAACACAAGGTGTGAAGATAACCAGCGATGGTGTGGCGAAATATATGACGGATGTGACAGGATCGTTTGACGACCGCACACTGGTAGATAAGCACTATGTGGATAGCATGGCCGGTGGCAGCGGATGGGCTATGAGCGGCAGCGATGTATATAACAACAATACGGGTAAAGTAGGGATAGGAACGGCAACCCCTGTGGCGCGGTTGCATGTGGCGGATAGTAGTGTGGTGTTTACGGGTGTGGCTAGCCCATATGCCGGGGGATCTGGAACATTTGGCCAGCCACCTGTTTCCGGAGCAGGCAGCAGGATGATGTGGTATGCGGATAAATCTGCATTCCGTGTTGGAGAGGTGTACACTAACGAGTGGGACGCAGATAGCGTAGGTTATTTTTCTGTCGCCATGGGACATGGTACAGTTGCGAAGGGTGAGGCCTCAATTGCATTGGGATCAAATGCTCAGGCCCTTGGCTGGGAGACAATAGCACTCGGGGAAGCTAGGGCAACGGGCACGCAGGCAATAGCCTTGGGTATAAGCGCTACGGATGCCAGCGGAGATTTGTCGGTTGCCATCAATGGAGATGCGTCGGGATCTAATTCTACGGCTGTAGCCGGAGGTATAGCATCTGGTGATCACTCTGTAGCTATCGGGCAAAATACAACTGCCAGCGGAAATAATTCTACTGCATTAGGGGCATATACAACTGCCAGCGGAAATAATTCTACTGCTTTGGGCTCCGGTTCAACCGCGAGCGGGCATAGCTCAACGGCTTTTGGTGTTGGCTCAACTGCAAGTGGTGACAATTCGGCAGCTATTGGTGTAGCGTCAGCCATAGGCCATAGTTCTATAGCGCTTGGTGGAGGGACCGCCAGCGGTGCCACGAGTACGGCGATGGGCCTAGGTGTAGCCAGCGGGGATCTTTCTACGGCGATGGGCCAATATGCAACAGCCAGCGGCAACTTCTCTACAGCAACCGGCTCCTATGCTTTGGCCAGCGGCGTAGATGCTATTGCCGCCGGAAGCAACACCGTTGCTAGCGCTGATCACTCTGTTGCAATCGGCTACTATGCCACAGCAAGCGGAAGCAATTCTCTGGCTTTTGGAATTAACTCCACAGCAAGCGGATTTAATTCATCTGCTATAAATGCTGGCTCAGTAGCGAGCGGCGAAGCATCGGTTGCTTTGGGTGGGTCAACAGCCAGCGGTTTCAATTCCATCGCTATGGGACGTTCAACGTTGGCTAGTGGCTATAACGCCACAACAATGGGGAATAACGCAACGGCCAGTGGTGGTATTTCGCTAGCTACCGGTGAAAATACAGTTGCGAGCGGGTACCTCTCAACAGCAATGGGCAGTAAAACGTCGGCCAGCGGAGACAATTCTACAGCGTTAGGTAATTATGTATCTACAAACGGTAAAGAAGGGTCATTCGCAATTGGCGATAAAAGTGTTTCATTTTTAGATAGCACAGCCAACGACACTACAAACCAAATGATAATGCGCTTTGCGAACGGTTATAAGCTGTATTCGAGCAGTGATGCTTCGGTGGGTGTACAGATTGTTGCCGGCGGTAACGCATGGAGCACTATAAGCGACGTTCGCAGGAAAGAAAATTTTGCACCGGTAAACGGCGAGGAGTTCCTGGGCAAAATACACGGATTCATGCTGACGAGCTGGAACTATAAGGGGCAAGACGCTAAGCACTATCGCCATTATGGCCCTATTGCGCAGGACTTCTATGCTGCTTTTGGAAAAGATAGTTACGGAACGGTGGGTAACGATACTACTATCAACCAGGCCGATATGGAAGGCGTAAGCTTTGTGGCCATACAGGCGCTGGAAAAAAGGACGAGGGAGCAGCAGCAGGAGATAGACAAGCTGAAGACGGAGAATGCGAAGCTAAAAGCTGAATCGCTGAAGGTTGCAGAACTTGGGGTGAGGCTGCAGGCCATAGAGGCATTGTTGAATAACAATAAAGGTGTTTCGGGTAAATAGCCGGGGCCACGTATTATTTTCATTCAGCAAACTCTAAAAATATTTTATGAGAAAAATTCTTTTATTCCTGCTTTGCCTGCTGTACCTGCAGCCACTTGTGGCGCAGGTGGCCATGAGGGTGGGCGCGGGCACACATATGATAGTGAGCGGTGCTGCCCACCTGGTGACGGATACGGGCAGCTTCGTAAACAATGGTACTTATACCGATAGCACGGGCACATTCAAAGCAGCAGGTGGTGTTACCTTCAGCGGCACAGGCACTACGCGGCTCAATAGCCTGGTGATCAGCAACGGGCAGCATAGCGTGATGAATGCACAGGTGTCGGTGTACAACACAGCAGAGCTGCAGGCGGGCCACCTTAATGCTAATAACAATCTGTATATCCGGTCAGATGCAAATACAACTGCTAACCTGGTGGTAACCGGCACGCTGGCAAACCACGTGAAAGGGCTGATAGCACGCGCTTCCGTTACCAGCGGCAGCTGCCCGTCTTACACATCGAACTTTACAGTGAACATTTCGGGGCCGGTGGTCAATTACCAGTGGCAATCGTCGGCAGACAGCGCTGCATGGAGTAACCTGGGCGGGGCTACCAACGCTACTTATACAGCTACCGTGACCGCTACTACATTTTACCGCTGTCATTTCACAACAACAAACAGTTCCTACAGCCAGTCGACGCCAGGGGTGCGGCTATATATGCCACCACCGCCATCAGTGGCCAGCATAGCAGGTACGGCCGTAGCTTGTGCGGGCGCTACCGCTACATTATCAGACGCTACGGCCGGCGGCACCTGGAGCAGCGCCAATACGGCTGTTGCGACAGTAAACAGTACAGGGGGAGTGACTGGTGTAGCTGCCGGCACTGCCGTTATTTCCTATACCGTAACTAACGCATGCGGCAGCGCATCGGCAGTAAAAACAGTGACGGTAAACCCGCTGGCGACTGCGGGCACCATATCGGGGCCATCAACAGTATTTACCGGTTCCAGTGTCACATTGTCCAGCACTTCGGGTGGAGGCACATGGGCGAGTACTAACACATCTGTAGCTACCGTGAACAGCAGTGGCGTAGTAACGGGCGTGAATGTGGGCACGGTAACTATAAGCTATACCGTGGCCAACAGCTGCGGCTCAGCAACAGCTACCCGCGTGATGGCGGTGAACAGCCCTGTAGACCCTATTACGGGTACGCTGACGGTATGCGCGGGCTCTGCCACTACCCTCGGCAGCGCTACAGGCGGCGGCACATGGGCCAGCAATAACACGGGTGTGGCGACCGTATCTGGCGCGGGCGTAGTGAGCGCAGTAGCAGCAGGTATAGCGGTGATAACCTATACAGCGGCTGGCGGATATACCACAGCTGCAGTGACAATAAATGGGCTGCCAGCGGTGATAACCGGAACGGCAGGCATATGCGCCGGCACAGCCACAACATTATCGACAACAAGCAGCGGCGGCATGTGGAGCAGCAGCAATACAGCAGTAGGCACAGTGAGCAGTAGCGGCGTGGTAAGTGGAGTTGGCGCGGGCACTGCGGTGATAAGCTATACCAATAGCGCGGGCTGTGCGCGCACGGTGATAGTTACGGTGAATGCCCAGCCAGGCGCTATCACCGGGACGGCGGCAGTATGTATCGGCACTACAACCACACTTGCCAACAGTGTTAGTGGCGGGGCGTGGACAGGCGGCACATCGGGCAACGTGAATGTGAACAGCAGCGGTGTGGTGACAGGCGTGGCCGCGGGCACAGCTATAGTGAGCTACACAACAAGTGGTAGCTGCAGGGCAACGATAGTGGTAACCGTGAACAGCATACCTCCGGCTATCACCGGCACCATGAAAGCCTGCCCGGGCACAACAACAACTCTATTCAATACAACTAGCGGCGGCAGCTGGACCAGTGCCAGCAGCGCCATAGCAACCATACATGTGAGCGATGGCCTCGTCACCGGCGTGGCCGCAGGCACCGTGGTGATGACCTATACAACGGGTAGCGGATGCTATCGCACAGCTATAGTAACAGTGAATGCGGCCCCGGCTGCTATAACAGGCACAACAACGGTGTGCGTGGGCTCGACTACAGCGTTGGCCAGCGCCACCACACCAGGAGTATCGTGGACAAGCAGTAGTACGAGTACCGCAACCATAAACAGCACCAGTGGCGTGGCTACAGGTGTAGCGCCAGGAATGACAACGATAACCTATACACTTGGGTCGGGTTGCCTGGCCACTACGGTGCTTACCGTAACCAGTGCGCCATCGATAATAGGCGGGCCATCGGGAGGCTGTGTGGGAACGACTGTGACAATGACCAATACCGCGAGCGGCGGCACGTGGACCAGCAGCAATACAACTGCGGCGACTGTGGGCGCAACGGACGGCGTAGTAACCGGGCTGGCGTATGGCAACACTTACATAACCTACTCCCTTGGCGGCAGCTGCTACAGAACTAAGCTGCTTACGATCAATACATCGCCACCGGCAATATCTGGTATTAAAACGGCGTGTACGGCCCTTACTACCACGCTTACTTCGGGCAGCGGGGGTACATGGGCCAGCAGCAGTGCAGTTGTTGGCACTATCAGCGTTGCCGGAGTAGTAACGGGTGTGTCGGCAGGAACGACGAATATAACATATACAGGCAGCAGTGGCTGCTACACCACAGCTGTTGTTACTGTGATCAGCATGCCGCCGGCAATAACAGGTGTGTCAAGCCTTTGCTCGGCACAATCAACAACGCTGGCCAACACAACAGCAGGCGGTACCTGGCTTAGCGGCAATGGTGCGATAGCATCGGTAGGGTCTACAAGCGGGGTTGTATTAGCGCTTGGCACTATGGGCACTGTTGTGATAACGTATGGGTTCGGTGGCGCATGCAGGGTTACCAAAAGCCTTACGGTAAATCCGTTGCCAGCGGCTATCGGCGGCACTTACAGCGTATGTGCAACAGCTGTGACCACACTGAGCAATGTAACGAGTGGCGGTACATGGAGCAGCAGCAACACGGCAGTGGGTACGGTGGGCACAGGTGCCAGCGCGAGCTACGGCGCAGTAAGAGGCCTTACAGCAGGCATGACAAATATTAGCTACACTATAACCGCGACGGGGTGCGCGCGAACCGCCACAGTAACGGTAGAAGCATGCAGCAGGCCCGCAGGCTCTTCTTCAACGGGCAATTGGCAGTTGTACCCGAATCCGACAACTGGATCATTTACGGTGCAGTCGGCAAGTGTGGGTGTGCTGTTGGTGTACACGGTGGATGGAAAAGAGATTGTGCGGTATGATGTGAAAGAGGGTAATACGAGTATGACACTTCCCAAGGAAATAGCCAGGGGTATATATATGTGCAGGTTTTCGGGCACTGATGGGAAAACTGTGATCGTGCGGCTGGAGGTGGAATAGGCACTGCCCACGGTTGTTTGCATACCAATGACACTGCCATTACGCAGCTAAGGTTTTCCTAATGTTAGTATCTAGCAAGTTCACATAATTCAAAGTTTCGTACTTTTAAGCCGGTATGTGGTATCATACCGGTTTTTTTATAAATAACTATTGATATACAAGCCTTTACGGGAGCAGAGGTGTTGAGGAGCAGGATAGTAGGGGTTCTAAAATAACGATCATATTTAATGTTTGCATACCTGGAGGGCGACCTTGTGTACAAGTCGCCATCATTGTTATACATGGGCGTAAATGGCGTAGGATACGAGGTAAATATAACCCTCCAGACCTATGCGCATATACAGGAGCTGGCCAAGTGCCGGTTGTATACGCACCTGCAGGTGCGCGAAGATGCGTGGGTGCTTTACGGCTTCGCCGATGAGGAAGAGCGCGCCACCTTCAGGCAGTTGCTTAACATCAGCGGCGTAGGGGCGACCACAGCGCGTATCATACTGTCGTCGCTGACGACCGATGAGCTGGAACGCGCTGTGAGCACGGAAGACAGCCGCACGCTGGAAAAGGTGAAAGGTATAGGCGCAAAAACAGCCCAGCGTATCATATTAGAGTTAAAAGGCAAGTTGACAAAACAGAAAAATCTCTCCTCTATAAGTGCTCCCAAACACAATACAATACCCGAAGATGCGTTAATAGCATTGGTAAATCTCGGCATAAACCGGGCGATGGCAGAAAGTGCCATTAAAAAAATAGGCAATACATCTTCGCTCACGGTCGAAGAACTCATCAAACAAGCGCTGCGTGCGCTGTAAAAATCGCTAAAGGATAAAAATTGAAGGGCAGGAGTAATTTTGGATATAGGTTTTTATTTTTTACGGCGCTGGCGGTAGCTATTGTTAATGCTGCAGCCAGGGGCTACAAGCGGTTCTATGTTCCGTACGTGCCGGCGCCTGATACCACTGCCGTAGACACCACTAAAAAAAGCGATACCGCCCGTAAACTCCGCTTCCCGATATACGACCAGACCGGCGACCCCATGACCGACCTTGCCCGGCCACGGAGCATAGACCTTGCCGATCCGCCAAATATCACCAAGTCATTCGATTACAACGCCGACTCTAACCGGTACGATTATACGCCCCGCCTGGGCAGCGACTTCCTGCGCAACCCCAGCTACCTGACCATGGACGAGTACCTGGCCTATAAGGCTAAGCAGGATGAACAGGCATACTTCCAGAGGAGAATGGACGGGTTGATGCTGTTCAACAAAACGCCTGAGCTGCCGGAGATGTATAAGGAAGGGCTGTTTGACCGCATTTTCGGAAGCAATACCATACAGGTGAAACCACAGGGCAACGTGGACGTGACCTTCGGCGGCAACTGGCAGAACATCAAGAACCCTACACTTACCCAGCGCGCGCAGAAATACGGCGTATTCGACTTTGACATGCAGATGAATATAAATCTGCTGGCAACCATTGGTGATAAACTGAAACTGAACATAAGCAACAATACCAAAGCAACATTCGACTACCAGAATATCCAGAAGCTCGACTATAGCGGTAAGGAAGATGAGATGCTGAAGAAGATAGAAGCCGGTAACGTTAGCTTCCCGCTGAAGAGCAATCTTATCAATGGTGTGCAGTCGCTGTTTGGCCTTAAAACGCAGCTGCAGTTTGGCAAGCTGTGGGTAACAGCTGTAGTGTCTCAGCAAAAGTCGCAGCGCAAAAGCCTTACCATACAGGGCGGGTCGCAGGCGCAGCAGATAGCCCTGAAGGCCTACAACTACGAGGAGAACAAGAACTTCCTGCTTTCTCAATACTTCTACGATACCTATGATTCTGCACTTAAAGAATTTCCAAGGATCAACTCGAATGTGCTGATCAACAAAGTGGAAATATGGGTAACGAACAAGACCGGCGCGGTTACTGGCGTGCGTAAAGTAATGTGCTTTATGGACCTTGGTGAGGCAACCCCTTTCCTGGACAGGGTCAGAAATCCATCGAACCCAGTGCGCAATGGCCTGCCCGACAATACTGCCAACTATCTCTACTCGCAGCTGCAGCAAAACCCCGCAGGCCGTGCGCAGAGCACAGCTATAAATAACGTTATCGGCGCTCCGCTGCGTCTTACGCAGGGGCAGGATTTTGAACCGATCACGGCACGCCAGCTTACCTCTTCGGAATACTCTTTCAACCCGCAGCTCGGCTACATAATGCTGAATACGCAGCTGAACCCGGACGATGTGCTTGGTGTGGCCTTCAGGTATACCTACCGGGGCAAAGTATACCAGGTGGGTGAGTTTGCAGCTGATCTTCCACCCGATACTACCAACCAGAAAGTGCTCTTCCTCAAGTTGCTGAAGGGTACAGCCCCGCGTACTACGCTACCCGTGTGGAACCTGATGATGAAGAACGTGTATGCGCTCGGTGGCTTCGGTGTATCTAAAGAGAATTTTACGCTGAACGTACTCTACCAGGACCCCGGTGGCGGGGAGAAGCGCTATATGCCCGAAGGGCCACAAGAAGGCATTCCATTCCTTACACTGCTGAACCTTGACAGGCTTAACGCGCAGAACGAGCCTACGCCCGATGGTGTATTCGACTTCGTGGAGGGGACTACTATAAATACGCAGCAGGGCAAGATCATCTTCCCTGTGCTGCAGCCCTTTGGGCGCAACCTGGCCAAGGCAGTAGGCAGCAGTCCTGTGTTCCAGCGGCGCTATATATTCCAGGTGCTGTATGACTCCACCAAGACGGTGGCGCAGCAGTACCAGAGCAATGACCGCTATATCATGCGCGGGTCGTACAAGTCGTCGTCTTCATCAGAGATATTCCTGGGTGGCTTTAATATCCCTCCGGGCTCGGTATCTGTTACCGCGGGCGGTACAAGGCTTGTAGAGAATCAGGATTACCAGATAGAGTACGGGTTGGGCCGCATCAAGATACTGAACACAGGTATCCTCAACTCGGGCGTGCCTATCAACATCCAGTACGAGGATAATGCCACATTTGGCTTCCAGCAGCAAAACTTCATGGCAACAAGGTTTGACTACTACCTCAACAAGAACCTTACGCTTGGCGGCACATTCATGCGGCTGAAAGAGCGGCCCTTTACCCAGAAGGTAACTTTTGGCGATGACCCCATACAGAACTCTGTGATAGGTCTTGATGCCAATTATCAAACGGAGTCACCCGCTATCACAAGGCTGGTGGATAAGCTGCCGATCTATGCTACCACAGCATCATCGTTCATTACCAGTAACCTCGAAGTTGCAGGCATACTGCCCGGCCATCCAAAGCAGATAAATCAGCTTGATCCAGAGGGTGCTGTGTACATAGACGACTTTGAAGGTACGAGCAGCAATTACGATCTCAAGTTTCCTGCCATAGCATGGTCTCTGGCGGGTGCACCGCGCGGTGCGGTGAACAGGCTGGGGCAGATCATACTGCCTGAAGCATCGCTGAGCAATGACTGGAAGTATGGTACGGGACGTGCACGGCTGGCATGGTATACCATGGAGCCTACACTGGTAGACCCAGGGGGCAGCGTGCCGCAATACGTGCGCGACGACAGCAACCAGCACTATATACGCATGGTGCAGCAGAAGGATGTATTTCCATTCAAAAGCCTGCAGTCTTTCCAGGGCGCGCTGAATACTTTTGACCTTGGGTACTATCCGCGGGATAGGGGCCCTTATAACTTTGATGTAACTAATATAGATCCTGTAACCGGCCAGCTGCTTAATCCCGCCAGCAGGTGGGCGGGCATTACCCGCCCTATAGATAATACCGACTTTGAGTCGTCGAATGTGCAGTATGTGCAGTTCTGGGTGCTTGATCCGTTCATAGGGACGAACAACCCTCAGGGAGGTTCGCTTTATATAAATCTTGGTAACGTTTCTGAAGATGTGACCAGGGATTCACGTATGTTCTTTGAAAATGGCATACCGGTGCCATTTGATAACGACAAGCTCGATACAACAGTTTGGGGTTATGTGCCCAAATTTGAGCAGCAGATCACCCGCGCATTTGATAATGATGAGACCGCGCGCCGGCAGCAGGACATAGGCTATGACGGCCTGGCCGATACAGCACCGGCAGGCCAGCTGAGCGAGCATACGCAGTTTGGCCCGTTCCTGGCACAGTTGGGCGCAAAGCTGGGTACAGGCAACCCGGCCTTTGCAGCTGTTGATGCAGACCCTGCAAGCGACAACTATAAATTTTACAGGGATACTACCTACAATGGTACCAACAGTAACCTCATCAGCGTGCTTACCCGCTATAAAGGTTTCAATAACCCGCAGGGCAACTCGCCGATCACCGACCCTAATGCAAACTTCTCTACCTCGGCCACTACTATACCTGAGTCGGAAGACATAAACAGGGATAACACGCTTAACGAATCTGAAAGCTATTTCCAGTACCGCATAGACCTGCGGCCTAATATGCAGGTGGGTACCAACAACCTGATAAGCGTGCAGAATTCTACAGTGAAGCTGCCCAATGGCAATACCGCTCAGGAAAGATGGTACCAGTTCAAAGTGCCGGTGCAGAACTACGACCGCAGGGTTGGCGGCATCAGCGATTTCAGGTCTATCCGCTTTATGCGTATGTTCCTCAATGGCTGGGAAGATAGCGTTATCCTCCGCTTTGCAACGCTGGAGCTTGGCCGTAACCAATGGCGCACATTCCGCTATTCGCTTACCACACCCGGCGAAAACCTGCCGCAGGCAAATGCTACGCTGACTGACTTTACCGTAACTTCTGTAAACATAGAAGAGAATGGCGCCCGCTACCCTGTACCGTATGTGATACCACCGGGAGTGAACAGGCAATCAGTGCAAGCGCAGGGCGGCGGTAACATACAAATGAACGAGCAGTCGCTTGCCCTCCGTGCATGCGCGCTGCAGGATGGTGATGCCCGTGGCGTATTCAAAGAGGTGAATGTAGACATGAGGCAATTCAGCCACCTGCGTTTTTTCCTGCATGCGGAGTCTATGGTGAACCAGCCTGCTGTAAATGACGGCGATATCAATGCCTTTATAAGGATAGGCAGTGACTTTACCAATAACTACTACGAGTACCGCAAGCCGCTTGCCATGACGGCCTTTGGCGTAGGCGCGGGGGATGTAAATACAATATGGCCTGCTGTGAATGAAGTGAACATAGAGCTGGCTGAACTGGTGGAGGCGAAGAAGAACCGCGATGCGCAGGGATGGCCGGTTTACGTGCCATTCTTTACCACTGATAAGCGGGGCAATACTATAGTAGTGATCGGCACTCCTAACATTGGCGGGGCCAAGAACGTAATGCTGGGCCTGCTCAATCAAAAGAAGACCAACCAGACACCGTCTGACGATGGGTTGCCTAAGTGCGTAGAGGTATGGTTTGATGAAATGCGTATGGCAGGCCTTAACGACCAGGCAGGGTATGCAGCCGCAGGCAAGGTGTCTGTGCAGCTGGCAGACCTTGGTAACGTGAACCTCTCGGGCAGCATGCACACGCAGGGCTACGGCAATATAGACCAGAAGATACAGCAGCGCTCGCAGGACGATTACTACCAGTACAACACATCTACCAACCTGAGCCTGGGCAAGCTGATGCCGCGCAGCTGGGGTGTGCAGCTACCTATGTATGTTGGCTATACCCAGAATGTAAGCACCCCAAAGTATAACCCTTACGACCAGGATGTGCTGCTGAGGGATGCGCTGAATACAACTAAAACAGCTGCACAGCGCGACTCCATGAGGAGTGCTGCCCAGGACTTCACCTCCATTACCAGCTTCAACCTTACCAATGTAAAAATACAGGGCAACCCGGCTAGCGCAAATAAGTGGCGTGCGCCGTGGAGCATAAAGAACTTCGACTTCACCTATTCTTACAACAACCAGTTCAAGCACAACCCTACCATAGAGCTGGACAACCTGAACACGCAGCGTGTGGGCATCGGCTACACCTACAGCATAAAATCGAAAACATTTGAGCCATTTAAGAATGCTATCAGGTCAAAGTCAAAGTGGCTGGCATTGGTGAAAGATTTCAATATCACACCACTGCCGTCCAGCTTTACGGTACGCAATGATCTGAACAGGATAGTAGAAGAAACGCGCGTGCGCAATATCAACGATGGCAGCACGTACAGGATACCATCTAACTTCTACAAGAACTTCACGTGGACAAGGCTCTACACCCTGCGCTGGGAATTAACAAGGTCGCTCTCTATCGACTACTCTGCAACCAATATATCTCGTATCGATGAGCCTTATGGCCGCATTAATACACCTGATAAGCGGGACTCATTGATCAGGTCGCTCCGTACATTCGGAACTAATACTTCGTACGGGCAATCGTTCAACAGTAATTATAACGTGCCGTTGTCCAAACTGCCGTTTACAGACTGGATAACCCTGCGGCTGGGCTACTCTGCAAACTATTCGTGGACTACAGCGCCACCCGTAGCGTACACGCTTGGTAACACCATAGGCAATACAACTACGCAAACGGCCACTGGCGACTTTAACTTCGCGCAGCTATATAATAAGTCGCGCTGGCTGAAGGCTATTAATACAAAGCCTGCTCCCAAGGGTGCCGGCGACAGGGGCAATGTAGACAGGCTGCAGGATAGCAGGCCCGGCGATCCGCGCAAGCCCGGTGCAAAGGATGCAGATGCTCCCCCCAAAGGCGGCAAGGGCAACACGAACCCGGGCGGTAAGGGCCCTGATGGAAAAGCCGGCAATGTAAAGAGCGACAGCAGTAAGAAAGCTGATAAGGCAAAAGACGAAAAGGAAGAGAAAGAAGATAAAAAGACAAAGCCGGGTAAGACTGAAACTGTAGCCGCAGCATTCCCGGGCCTCGATCTATCCAAGCTGAGCGACAGGCAGCTGGACTCACTTGTAGACGTACAAAAAGAGGCGGAGAAGAAAAAGGCGGCTGATGAAAAGAAAAAGAAAAAAGCGGCACGCAAGGCTGCGCGCAAAGCCCGCAGGCAGAAGATACCTGATCTGCCGCCGGCAGTACGTGCTATAGGGCAAGTGCTAACCATGGTAAACAGGGTGACTGTAAACTATACGCAGACAGGCGGCACCATACTGCCCGGCTATATGGACAGCACGCGCTTTATGGGTGTGAATAACTATAGCATGGCTCCCGGCTTCGACTTCGTGTATGGCTACCAGCCCGACTATACGTGGCTGGCAGCACAGGCCGCCGCCGGCAGGCTCACGCACGATCCGCTGTTCAACTCGCAGTTCCAGCAAACGTATTCCCGGAACCTGAGTGCCGCTGCAACGCTGCAGCCGCACAAAGATTTCCGTGTAGACCTGAACCTGACACAGACATTCAGCAAGTCGCACAGCGAGCTATATGCAGATACCGGGACAGGTGAGTACAACCACTTCAATCCATATGAGACAGGTGCATTCAGCATCACTTCTATAAACCTGAATACCATGTTCAAGGAAACGGGCGTGAACTCAGGCGTGTATAACGAATTCCTTGCCGGTCGGCAGGTGATATCAAGAAGGCTTGGCCTGGCCAACCCCTACACTAACGGCCTGCCCGATCCAGCAAATCCGGGCTACTTCAAGGGATACGGGCCATTCTCGCAGGATGTGCTGATACCTGCATTCCTTGCCGCCTACAGTGGCAAGAGCTCGGCTACAGCGCCCGTACTTGATTATTCGCACAACCGCGTAAGAGACAACCCGTTCAAGTTTTTCATCCCTATGCCAAACTGGAGGGTTACCTACAATGGCCTCAGCAAGGTAGAGCCATTCTCAAAGGTGATGACCAACTTCGTGGTGAACCATTCGTATACCGGCACTACGTCTATGAACAGTTTCAACTCCTCGCTGCTGTTCAATGACCTTTTCGGGCTGGGCTTCCCATCGTTCATCGACTCGAATTCTAATAACTACATACCCTACTTCCAGGTGCCTAACGTAACTATATCGCAGGCGTTCAATCCGCTGATCGGTTTTGATGCGGCGTTTAAGAACAACCTTACTGCCAAGTTTGAGGTGCGCAAGTCGAAATCGCAAAGCCTGAGCCTGATAGACTACCAGATAGGGGAGAATATCAGTACGGAGTATGTGGTGGGTATCGGTTTCCGCAAGAAGGGGATCAGGCTGCCGTTCCAGGTGTTTGGTATAACCAAGCTGAAGAATGAACTGATATTTAAAGCGGACATTGGTATACGCGACGAAAAATCGACGAATACATTCCTCTCTAATAATATCAGTGTCACATCGCGTGGGCAGAAGGTGATCCGTGTATCGCCGACCATCGACTATTCGGTGAACCAGCGGCTTACCCTTCGCCTGTTCTACGACCGGCAGCAGACGATACCGTATGTATCGAACGCATACCCAACAACTACTACGCGTGCGGGTATCACGCTGCGGTTTATTTTCGCGCAATAAGTAGCCTGCGCTATTCGCCCGTACATTGTCGCGTTGGCACCCTCATTATACCGGCGCTGCCCGCTACATTTGTACCTTATCATTAAACGTACAAGCAATGAACAAGATAACACCATTCCTATGGTTCAACGATAATGCAGGTGAGGCCATAGACCTATACACCTCCATTTTTAAAAATTCCAAAGTGGTGAATGTTCGCCGTAACGGGGCTGATGGGCCTGTATTCACAGGCACTATAACACTCGAAGGCCAGGACTTCATGCTGCTGAATGGCGGGCCAATGTACTCGTTCACTCCGGCGGTATCGCTGTTCGTGAATTGCGAAACGCAGGAAGAAGTAGACTACTACTGGGAGAAGCTTTCAGAAGGAGGGGAGAAAAGCAGGTGTGGCTGGCTCAAAGATAAATTCGGACTTTCGTGGCAGATAATACCGTCCGCACTGGGTAGGTTGCTGGGTGATAAAGACCCCGAAAAAGCAGGCCGGGTAATGCAGGCTATGATGACGATGGGCAAGATAGATATTAAGGGCCTGGAAGAGGCGTAATGGGGTAGTACCTACCGGGGGTAATCTATAGGCATAGTAATGAGCACTGACGTGCGGCATATTTTGTAACGGTGACCCTGAAACTATAGGAGTTTTTGTGGCATAGGAGTCTTTACGGCTGCTCTGCCACATTTTTTTTTGTGGCAGGGCCGCTTTAGCAATTGCTGCTGTCCGGTGTAGAAACGTGGTTGGCTATAATGTTTGCAGCGCTGGTATTCATTGCTTTAGGCTTCATGGTCGTTGGCCATCGCCCTGCTGCGCCATGGGCACCGGGTACAAGGGCGGAATTTGTAGTTTGCCGCACGTAACTTTTGCATTTTGTTGGCACACATCTTTTCATGCTTTTTGCCGATGATAGAAACAGAAGAACAAAGGCTTGAAAGCGAAGCCTTTTACGGGGAGGCGCTCGACCTCCTCGATCAGAGCGGCATCCCTTATATGCTGGGCGGCGCATTTGCCATTTTCAACTACACCGGGCTCTTCCGCAATACCAAAGATCTCGATGTCTTTGTGCGCCAGAAAGACTATCCTGCAGTACTGAAATTCTTTGCCGAGAAGGGGTTCGAAACCCAGCTGTACGATGTAAGGTGGATAGCAAAGATCTTCAAGGGGGAGTACTTTATCGATGTGATATTCAACTCGGTAAACAACATTTGCCGGGTAGATGACAGCTGGCTGGAGCGTGCTCCTGAAGGTATGTTTTGCGGCAGGAAAGTGAAGTTTCTGCCGGCGGAGGAATTGATATTTTGCAAAAGCTATGTGTGGAACAGGGAGCGCTATGATGGCGCAGACATAAACCACGTATTGCTGAAGTGTGGTAAAACACTCGACTGGAAGCACCTCCTCAGCCTGCTCGATCCGCACTGGCACTTGCTGCTGGCCGAGGTGCTGCTGTTCCAGTTTGTATACCCCAGCGAATTTCACGAAATAATACCTAAGTGGATCTTTGATGAGCTCATATCGCGTGCGCAGGATCAGTACGTGCTGCCACCACCGCATGAGCGTGTGTGCCGCGGCCCTATGATTGATAACACGCAATACAGCGTGGATGTAAAAACGTGGGATTACAAGGCGTATACGATCATTACCGTATAATTGATGCAAAGCAGATCATTAAACTCATAAAGGAATACAGATGGCAGATAAAGTACGTATTGCAGCAGTGGGCGACATACATGTGCGCAACTCAGATAAGGGCAAATGGGTCAGCTGCTTTCGCGAAGTGTCTGAGCAGGCAGATGTGCTAGTGATATGCGGCGACCTTACAGATACCGGCGATGAGAGCGAAGCATACATACTAGCCGAAGACCTTAAAGCCTGCAAGGTGCCGGTAGTAGCTGTACTAGGTAATCACGACTATGAAAAGGGCCGCCACAAGCTGATACGCCAGATAATGTTGGATGCGCAGGTGCATATGCTCGATGGCGAATCGGTAGTAGTGAATGGCATTGGCTTTGCCGGGGTGAAGGGCTTTGGCGGCGGCTTCGACAGGTATATGCTGTCTATGTTTGGGGAGGCGGCGATGAAAGCATTTGTGCAGGAGACAGTGGACGAAGTGCTGCACCTGGACCGCGCGCTTACAGCGCTGGAAAAAGAACACGGCGACATACCTAAGATAGCGGTAATGCACTATGCCCCTATAAAAGATACCCTGGTAGGCGAGCCTGAGGTCATTTTTCCCTTCCTGGGCTCATCGCGGCTTGCAGAGCCGCTGGGCCGCCGGCAGGTGCTTGCAGCCTTTCACGGGCATGCGCATGCAGGCGTGCTCGAAGGGGCAACTGCCGATGGTGTGAAAGTATTCAACGTGGCACTGCCTATACTGCATAAAGCAGGGTATCAGTGCGGCTTCTTTATTTACGAGGTGTAGTGACGAGGGAGAATAGTTGTTAAGGAAAATAAAAAGCGGCACACAATTTGTTTTACGGTTGTAGTCAAAGTATATCCTTAACCATACAAACGCTCAAAAAATGACTAAGCACCTTATCGCCGTGCTTGCGGCCGCTACATGCCTTGCCGCATGCAACAAAGACTACAACGCCATACCAGGCGACACCTACACACTCCAGTCAGCATTCAAAGAGCTGGCTCCCAAGTCGAAGATCGTAACCTTGAATGCCGCTACCGGCGGCACATTCAGAGGTAACAGTGGTACCCGGTTTATTTTTCCGGCAAACACATTTGTCACTGCCAGCGGCGCACCTGTTACCGGGGATGTGCAGGTAGAGGTGACGGAATATACAAGGAAGTCAGACATGCTGTTCTCCGGCGTACTACCCATTAGCGGTGGTGAGCCGCTTCTATCGGGCGGGGAAATAAATGTAACAGCTACACAAAATGGACAGGCATTAGGAGTAGCACCCGGTGCTACCTTCAGGGCTAACATGCCTATGAAAAAGCCGGACACAGCCATGCAATTATTTGTAGGTGAGCGGCCTAATGGCGGGGCAGTTAACTGGGTGCTCGCCGGCGGCGGTGGCGCTGGTATAAGCACAGCAGGCATGGACTCCATGTCCATAATAGCCAGCACATTTACCTACTGCAATGCCGACAGGTTTATAACCTCGCCCAACTACCAGGAGTTTAAGATCACCATAGAGGCGCCCGGTGTTACGCTCAATGATGACTCACTAATTGCCTACACGCTCTTTGATGGTTATAACGGCGTATGGCCATGCTTTTGGGTAGACAACCATATTTTTAGTGAAAACCATGTACCCAATATCCCCGTGCACTTTGTAGTTGCAGCTACAGTAAAAGGACAGCTATATACGGGCATAAAAGGTGTAACCCCGGCAACAGGCGCAAATTATACCGTGACGCTGGCCAAAAGCACACCCTCAGCCCTGAAAGCACAGATAGACGCATTGTAGTTTTTATACTCGCCTCCCGAAACGTATTTATCAATCGCCCTGGCTACTTTGCCGGGGCTTTTTTATATGGCTCAATTGGCATGATTATGTTATGTTTTTAATTTCCGAAATTTCAACCGTGGCTATGAGCAGAAATCAAACCGTTGCCTATTTTTCAATGGAGATAGGCCTTGATGAAAAAATACATACGTATAGTGGTGGGCTTGGCGTACTTGCAGGCGACACCATTAGGGCCGCCGCCGATCTTAAAGTGCCTATGGTAGCGGTGACGCTGCTGTATCGCAAAGGGTACTTTACCCAGCGCCTTGAGGCAGATGGCTGGCAACGTGAGGAACCGGCATCGTGGGCCCCCGAAGAGCACCTCAAAGAGATGCCCCAGCGCACATCTGTGACCATAGAGGGCCGCACAGTGAACCTGCGCTGCTGGCGATATGATGCCACAGGTGTGGACGGGTTTATTGTCCCTGTGTACTTCCTCGATGCCCAACTTGAGGAAAATGCAGAGAACGACCGTTCGCTTACCGATTTCCTGTATGGCGGCTTCGACCATTACCGCCTCAGCCAGGAGATCATATTGGGTATAGGTGGGGTGCGCATGCTGCGCGAGATATGCTACAACAACCTGCATAGCTTCCATATGAACGAAGGGCATGCCGCATTACTTACCATGGAGCTGCTGGATGAAACAGCCCGCCGCGACGGACGTACCACCATACTACCTGAAGATAAGGCGGTGGTACGCCAGCAATGTGTGTTTACTACGCATACCCCCGTGCCTGCAGGCCACGATAAGTTTCCCGCAGAGCTTGCTGTAAAGCTCATAGGCAACCGTCCCGATTTCTTTGACATGGACGGCGTGCTGGAGAATGCCGGCACTTTGAACATGACCTACCTGGCGCTGAACCTGAGCCGCTACATCAACGGTGTGGCCCAGAAGCATGGTGAGGTATCAAGGCTTATGTTCACCGGGCATTCTATAAATTCAATTACTAACGGTATACATGGCGTGTCGTGGGTGTCACAGCCCTTCGCAACGCTTTTTGATAAGTACATACCCTCGTGGCGCAAAGACAATATGAGCCTGCGTGCAGCCATAGGAATACCAAAGCAGGAGATATGGGAAGCGCACATGCAAGCAAAGCGCCAGCTGCTCGACTATGTGAACCGCAACACCGGCACACGAATGGATGAGAATGTCTTCACCATCGGCTTTGCACGCCGCGCTACAGAGTACAAGCGTGGTGCATTGCTGTTCTCCGATATAGAAAGGCTCCGCTGGATATCAAGGCAGTTTGGTAAGATACAGATAGTATATGCAGGCAAGGCCCACCCGCGCGACCATAATGGCAAAGAGATAATCAAACGCATTTTTGCTGCCCGTGAGTACCTGGCAGGTGATGTGGAGATAGCATTCCTGGAGAACTATAATATGCAGCAAGGCGCTATGCTTACCGCTGGTGTGGATGTATGGCTCAATACGCCGGAAGCACCACTGGAAGCCTCGGGCACAAGCGGTATGAAGGCAGCTATAAATGGTGTACCCAGCCTCAGCATACTCGATGGCTGGTGGATAGAAGGCCATATAGAAGGCCAGACCGGCTGGTCGGTAGGAGAGCCCCATACGGCAGACTATATACGCAACGACTGGCAGGATGCCGACTCGCTATACAACAAGCTTAAGGAAGCCGTATTACCCACTTACTACTGGAGCAAGGAGCAATATGTGCAGGTTATGAAGAACTCAATAGCGTCGAACGGCGCATACTTTAATACACACCGCATGATGCAGGAATACGTACTCAATGCATACTTCGCCTCGCGAACAAGTGTGATACAGGAACCGGTAAGAGAAAGGGAGCTGATCTGATCAGCAGCCTTTTAAAAAAACAATAAAAAAATGGGAGCCGATCTGGCTCCCATTTTCTTTAGCTGCCAAAGGCATCTTTTATCTTATCAAAGAAACTCTTGTCTTCCTTCTCGCGGTGGGCATCAGGCCCCGGCTTAAAGTTGGGGGAGTTTTTTAGTTTTTCCAGCATGTCTTTTTCCTCGTTCGATAAGTGCTGGGGCGACCATATGTTCACTTCCACCAGCTCATCGCCTTTGTCGTAGCCCTGGAAGGCGGGGAAACCTTTGCCCTTCAGCCTGAATATCTTTCCGCTCTGTGTGCCCGCAGGTATTTTTATCTTAGCCTTGCCATCTATCGTAGGCACTTCCGCATTGAGGCCCAGCACAGCATCGGGGAACGACACATGCAGCTGATACACCACATCTAGGTCGCGCCGGCTGAGCGACTCATGTTTCTCTTCTTCCACTATAAGCAGCAGGTCACCGGGAGGGCCGCCACGCTCGCCCGCATTGCCGCGGCCGTGCATGCTTAGCTGCATGCCTTCCTGCACGCCAGCCGGTATCTCCAGGCTCAGCGTTTCTTCGCCATACACGCGGCCTTCGCCTTTGCAGTTGCCGCACTTCTGTGTTATTGTAGATCCTTCACCGTTGCACGATGGGCAGGTAGTCACCGTCTGCATCTGCCCCAGGAAGGTCTGCGACACCCTGCGCACCTGGCCCGATCCGCTGCAGGTAGTGCAGGTCTGCACCGATCCTTTATCCTTGGCGCCACTGCCGGTGCACTGCTGGCAAGTGATGTGCTTTTTTACTTTTATCTTCTTGGTAGCGCCGTTGGCTATCTCGCCATAGTCCATCTTCAGCTTTATACGCAGGTTAGCCCCGCGGGATCCCTGCCTGCGGCCGCCGCCACCACCGCCACCGCCAAACATGCCGCCAAACATATCGCTGCCGAAGATGTCGCCGAAGTTCTGGAAGATATCCTCCATGCGCATGCCGCCGGGCCCGCCCTGGCCAAAGCCGCCGCTGCTGCCTACGCCCGCATGGCCAAACCTGTCGTACTGGGCACGCTTGTCTGCGTTGCTGAGTACTTCATAAGCCTCTGCAGCCTCTTTAAATTTATCTTCAGCTTCTTTATTTCCCGGGTTGCGGTCGGGGTGAAACTGAAGCGCTATTTTACGATAGGATTTTTTTATCTCATCGGCAGAGGACCCTTTAGATACTCCCAGTATTTCGTAATAATCTCTCTTTGACATTGTATACCCCAACCCCTAAAGGGGCTTTCCTTTATGTTGTTAATAATACGAGTGCAGGCTATTTGCCCACCACCACTTTTGCGTGCCTTATCAGCTTATCATTAAGATAATAGCCCGGCTCTACCACGTCTATGATCTTGCCCACCATTTTAGCATTAGGGGCTGGTATCTCTGTAATGGCCTCATGAATATCAGGGTTGAATTCCAGGTTTACGGCTTCCATTGCTTTAAGGCCCCTTTGCTGGGTCACGTTGCGAAGTTTATTGAACACCAGCGAAATGCCCTCCTTTATAACATTTACGTCTGTTGATGCGCCCAATTGCTTTTCGGCCCTGTCCATATCATCGAGCACCACAAGCAGCGACTGTATCACCTCTTTGCCCGCAGTTTGCCTTAGTTCCAGCGTCTCTTTCGAGGTGCGGCGCTTATAATTCTCAAAATCGGCTATCAGCCTCAGGTACTTATCTTTTTGCTCATCCAGGGCCGCCTCCAGCTTGTCTACCTTTTCCTGCTCACTTTCGTCGAGGAAATTTCCTTTGTTGGCACTGTCATCAGTATTGAGCTCATTGGCAAGGGCTTCCTCAAGCGCCTCGTTTTGTGACATGTTGTCGGTATTTTCCGGTTGTGTTTGCTTATTATCGGTCGGATTATCGTTCATAACCTTCTTTTTTTTAAAAACCATAGTGTTCCTATATTAGTCAATTATTTTGCCAATCGCTGGGATGGGACAAAATGTCGGTTGAAAAAGTGAATTAGGGCAGCAAAAGTAAATAAGGGCAGGGAGAAATGCGTTGTATAGACTTTTTTGCATGCAAAAAACTACTCCGCCCCTTCTGCATCATCCAGGTGCAGCTTATGCAATAGCCGGTGGGCCAGGGGAGTGAATATAAAGCCGATATTAGTAATAAAGGCCACGCCACTGAAGAGGGCGTACAGGGAAGAAAATATTTTGCCGCCGGTATTCTTTATTTCCACCACGGGCCCCATACCGCTCAATATCATCGACGCATTGTGGAATGCATCTATCCATACGATACCAGCGAAATAGTGATACCCCGCTACGCCTATTGCCAGGCAGCACGAAAGTATCCCTGCCGCCAGCGACAAGTTGCGCATAATGCGCCCGTAAAATACCGGCATCGGTGCCAATGGCTGGGTGCGGTGCTCATAGTGGCGAAACGATTTTTCATCAATGACACTTAAAATGCTCAAAAGGCTCCTTGCACGAAAGGCATTTGTATAAAGCCTTGCACGATGTAGGGCCAAACTGGCTCACCAGCTCTGTCTCCTCAGAGTTACAACGCGGACAGGCCACTTCATCGTCTTCAAACAGGCCTAGCGGCTGAAAGGCTTTCCTGTTTGGCGGGGCTATGCCATATTCTTTTAACTTTCTTTTTCCCTCCTCTGTCATCCAGTCCGTCGTCCATGCAGGGCTCAGCCGTGGCTCTATCACCAGGTTTTTTATCCCGCGGCTCACCAGCGCCATTCTTATGCCTATGGCTATAACATCCATAGCCGGGCAGCCACTGTAGGTGGGCGTTATCACCACCTTCACCTCATCCTCGTTTACAGTTACGTCGCGCACAATGCCAAGGTCAGTAATAGTAAGCACGGGCACCTCAGGGTCAGTGACCTGCGTTAGCCATTCGTATACCTGCTCTCTCGTTATTTCACCCATCACTACTTCTTTTTTACCCAGTGATTGTTCACCATTACCTTATTGTCCCTTTTTGATATTATCGTGGCCTGCGCAGGACGCAGCAGCAATTCGCCGATACTTGTATACGACCGCAGCTGGTCATCTACCAGTATACAAGATATGCTCCTGCATGATGAAGGCATATAAAAGTACGCAGATGTTCTGAACCACATACCCTCATTGTCCACGCTCTGTTTAGTTACGGCATCAACGCCGCTAATTTTCCTGCCGCTGCTGTCTGTAAGCTGCAATACTATATTCGGCGATTTGTAATCCTTTTTGTCGAGGAGCAACCAAATAGAAAATTCATATCGTTCGCTGTCTGCCTGTGGTAACACAGGTATCGTGGCTATTTTCGTTTTCCGTTCGTTCTGGTAGCCGAAATCTAAGTGCAGCGTATAAAATCCGCTGTTGCAGCCAATGCAAGTATCTGCGCCTTTCATATGGGGGAGTATGTCGCTTACTTTGCGCAGTGCGGCCTTGTCATTAGCAACTATCCGCTCCGGGTAGCAAGCATAAACGTCGCACTGCACATGATGACCTATATACTCGCTCGCGGCAAGCAGGTATTTTTGGTCCTCGTCCAGCGAGTCTTCTTCGAAGTGCAGGAGCAAAAAAGGCTTGTTGCTTTTTAGTTCTCGCAATACAGGCTTATCCGCAAAAGGCCCTGCCGCTATTTTTACCTGCTTCGCTGTTTCGTTCCACGATGAGCGCGATAGCATTACATTCATTATGGGTAGCCGCAGCTCCATTGCAGGCCGCACACCCAGCGATACCAGCCAGCTGCCATCGCCCACCCACCATTTCTCGCTGCCCACATGAAAATAGCGCAGCAGCAGCAGCGATTGGAAGTCGGCGCCTTTATGCCCGTGCTGACCTAAAAACGTCTGCCAGTTTTGTTCCTTCGCCGGGAACATAGCCTCGTAATTATACCGGCTCATCTCCGCAAGGCCCCGTGTGTACTTTACATATCCGCTAGCTTCAAATGTCCAAAGCGAGAAGGGCACAATAAAAACTGCAAGGCCTACGGCCAGCTTACCACGCCTTACAAGCTCCTCACTATAGCGGGAGATAAACAGCGCCGCATATACCGAAACGATATAGTAAAACACCCAGCTGAACCTGCCCATAGAGCGAAACTGCTTGAACGCCGGCACCACATCCATAAGCCACTGCATATGCCAGATGAACGGAATGCCCATGCTCAGCAGCAGCACAAAGACAGCCACTACAAACCATACCGGAGAAAAGTTGGCTAACCCCGCCGGTGCTGGCTCCTTACTTATGTTCAACTTGCGCAGCAGCCACAGCAGCACTGCTATGCCAAGCGTCATTGCCACCGCAAAGCCAATATATACGTAGCCCTCTTCTTTATTAGCCGCCGATGGCACCCACGAGCGCTTCAGGGCATATTGCCAAATAGGGGAGTGAGCAGAAGTAAGCAGCAGCTTCGCACGGGTATTGGTTTCGGTATTGGCATAAGGTGTTACGGGCCTGTCGTGTACTATATCCGTTAGCTTTATGGTAACGGACAAAAGCATGAACACACATACGGCAGCGACCAGCACCGGGGCTACATGTTTAATCCTCCCTGCAAGCCGTTCTCTGCGCTCCAGCGAAAGATAGCCTATAGCATACCCAGCCGCCCAAAATAGCAGCATAGCAGCGAAGTACAAATGCAAAAAAGCCATGAGGCTACCCGCCACAAAAATGTATACGCAATACCGCAGCGCCTTCCGCTCATGGTAGAGTATGTTCCAGTAAAACACCATTGGGATAAGGCACGCATAAGCCAGCGCATAATGCCCCTGCAGCCTGAATACCTGCGGCGAAAAAATGGTGATCAGTCCGGCGAAGAGCATGGCAGCAAGCGGATGGGCTTTGTAGTGCACCAGTATCTTGTACAGGAAAATGATAGCAAGCACGTAGCTAAGCCCTATCAGCAGCCACATGGTGGCGAGGGCGGTATTTGCAGATACATGCCCCAGCGAAGCAAACAGAACCGAGATCAGCGGCTGGCCATCTGTATAGATGATGTGCTCGCCATAAGGGTAGTTCATCCCGTCGAAATGATACCCGCTGCCATACATGCTGTGATATACATAGGTGAATGTATTCTTGGCAGCATCGCCACCCAGCTCTGTAACCGCATGGCCGGGATCAGTAACAATATGGGAAAAGGCGAATACAATAACCCCGATAGCAAAAGCTATAGTCAGCAATAGCCATAGAGTGGGCTTCCTGGTCATTGATTGATTCTACTTGAACAGCAACTTAATGAAGTTGGCCATTTCGGGCAATAAGATACGATAATTCATGCTGCGAAACTGCACATTGTCGTTCAGCTTCACCGGCACAGCCTTTACCCTGTACTGCTTACTCTTAAAACAGTTGCGGATAAACTCCAGGTCAAAGAGGTAGCGCTTGATCGTGGTTTTAAGAAATAACGGCTTTACATTGCTTCTGAAACCCTTTAGCCCGCACTGGGTGTCTGTCACCGGCATAGACAGAAAAACTTTGATAAGCGATTGCAGGTTGCGCGATATAGCCCGGCGCAGTGGTGGCACGTGGCTATAATAAGTTTCATCCTTCACTCCGGCGGCCACATCGCACTCATTGCGGTTAAGCGCATTGTATATGGCCAGCAGGCTTTCGGGCGCGTAGGGAAAATCTATGTCTGTATATATTAGTATATCGCCTGTTGCCTGCGCCACGCCTTTGCGTATCGCATAGCCCTTCCCCCGGTTCTCCTGGTAGGTTATAAGCACAAGCCCGGGAATCGATTTTTTTAAAAAATCTATAGCCTCCTCCGTCACCGATCGGCTCACGCCATCCATCACAATTATTAGCTCTACCTTATGGCTAAGGCCAGTACAAAATCGTGTATAGCTGGACAATACCGCGCGCGCCCAGCCAGCGGGCGGGTTGTAGCAAGGTAAAATAAGCGATACTGCCATTGAGGATATTGAAAACAAATTAACGGGCCATCTTCACTAACGGAGTAAAAATTTACCACTCCATGTTAGGGTACGTACGCTGCATGAATTGCAGCTCAGCCAGTATGTAGCCCAGGTGCTCCGTGTGGCGCCCTTCTTTGCCACCATGCTGCATCCAGCCCTGCTCAGGTATCGTTAGCGTAGCCTCTTCCAGCACATCCTTTACGCGTGCCAGCCACTGCGGCTGTATTGCGGCAAGGTCTGTGCCAACGCCTGCACCGGCACATTGCTGCTCTGCGTCGCTGGCTTTAAATAGCTCGCCCGTATACATCCACAGCTCATTAATAGCCTGCTGCATCTTAGCCTTGCTCTCATCAGTGCCATCGCCCAGGCGCACCACCCACTCGCTGCTCCAGCGCATGTGGTAGGTCACTTCTTTCAGCGACTTCTCCGCTACTGCTGATAGCGTCTGGTCGCTGCTGCCCTGGAGTGCGGTAAAAAAATAGTAATTAAAAGTATCGTAGAAGAATGCCCTTGCTACAGTATATGCCCAGTCTATATTAGGCTGCTCCAGCAACAATAGATTTCTGAAGTCCCAGCCATCCCTTAGGTAAGCCATATCATCCTCGTCTACCTGTGCGCCAGTATCCACAAGGCTTTGCAGCGTCACAGAGGTGAAGATTGCTTTTTTATCTTCGGCAGATAGCGCGTTAAACTGCTCCGCCGCATATTGGTAAAGGCTGCGCGCGCGGCCCAGGTGGTCCAGCGCAGTATTGGTAAGGGCTATATCCTGCTCCAGTATGGGGCCATGGCCGCACCATTCGCTAAGGCGGTGCCCTATTATCAGCGCATCATCAGCAAGGCGCAGCGTATATTCTAGCTTCATTTATTAGTCGGGTATTGGGTATTTGGAATTTGGAATTTGGTATTTGGAATTAGGAATTAGGATTGCGATTGTGGCGCTCATTTACTGTTTTTTGATTTATCTAAATAGGCGATATATCCATTGATAAGTTTAAATACCGTTTCGCAATGTTTTTCAAATACTGCGGTGGTTTCTTCACTTATATATTCTTCATCCAGCGCAATAGTTATATGGTCAATTAATTCGGACGCAGATCCGCGAGCCTGAATGAAGAAATGTCGTGTATCGGTGTAGGTATAACGCCCATACCCTTCAGCTATGTTATTAGTGATCGACCTTGAGGCTCGTATCATTTGGGACGTAAGCTGAAATTTTTCCGATGCGGGAAAGGTCTTGGTTAATTTCGATATTTGTTTTCTCAATGCACGTCCTTCCTTCCAACAATTAAGTTCTTTAAATCCCCTGTAGGTATCTTGCGGTTCCATAGAAAGTAATGAAATGAATTAAACAAACGGTTTACGAAACAATCCAATTCCCAATTACAAATTCCCAATTCCAAAAATTACATGTATTTTACCTCGTCTGGTAAATCATAAAAAGTCGGATGACGATAAATTTTATCATTCGCAGGATCATACATCGATGAAGATTCTCCCGGGTCTGATGCGTGTATATGCTTGCTCTCCACCACCCATATGCTCACACCTTCCATGCGGCGGGTGTATACATCGCGCGCATTTTCTATTGCCATTTCGGCATCGGCGGCATGCAGGCTGCCGGCATGTTTGTGATCCAGGCCGGCTTTGCTGCGGATAAATACTTCCCACAAAGGCCACTCGCTTTTCTTGCTGTTCTTTTGTTCTGCCATGTTACTGCTTATTGAAAAAAATGGCTGCAAATCATCACAGCCAGTTAGTTAGTATATTATGCTGCTTTGGCAGCTTCATCCTTTCTTGCCTTGCGTTTTTCAGCATGTGCCATAGCCGCATCGCGCACCCACTGGCCCTCTGCCCACGCTTTTTTGCGGGTTTCCAGGCGCTGTTTGTTGCATGGGCCATTGCCCTTTACCACATTCCAGAATTCTGTCCAGTCGATAGTGCCGAAATCGTGATGCCCGCGCTCCTCGTTCCATTTCAAATCCTTATCAGGTATCGTCAGCCCAAGTATTTTCGCCTGCTCCACGGTCACATCAACAAACTTCTGGCGGAGCTCGTCATTGGTAAAGCGCTTTATGCGCCACCTTACGCTTTGCTCCGTATTCGGGCTCTCCGCATCAGGCGGGCCAAACATCATAAGCGATGGCCACCACCAACGGTTAAAGGAGTCCTGTGCCAGCTTCTTTTGCACCTCCGTGCCTTTAGAAAGCGTCAGCATTATCTCGAAGCCCTGGCGCTGGTGAAAGCTCTCCTCCTTGCACACGCGCACCATAGCACGCGCATATGGCCCGTAAGATGTGCGGCAAAGCGGCACCTGGTTCATTATGGCTGCGCCATCTACCAGCCAGCCTATAGCGCCCATATCGGCCCACGTAAGGGTAGGGTAGTTGAATATCGAAGAGTATTTCGCCTTGCCGCTGTGCAGCTGGCAATACATTTCATCGCGCGTTATGCCCAGCGTTTCGGCTGCGCTATATAGATACAAGCCATGGCCGGCCTCGTCCTGCACCTTGGCCAGCAATACGGCCTTGCGGCGCAGGCTTGGGGCGCGGGTTATCCAGTTGCCCTCGGGCAACATGCCTATGATCTCGCTATGCGCGTGCTGGGATATCTGCCGGATAAGCGTTTTACGGTAATCATCCGGCATCCAGTCCCGCGGCTCTATCGAAACCTCCCTGTCTATAAGGCTATCAAAATGTTCCTGGAAAGAATGCACTGTCATTATAGCAGTTTTTTGCAACTACAAATATACTATTTTCCGGTGGATAGGGCCGAATAAAGGAATTTCATACATTGCACAATATATTGTTATAATTGTCGTTATTTTGTGTACTATAGCTATAAACCCGCTCCGCTCACTTAATAAATAATATGAAAGCTATGGGCAAAATAAAAATAAGTTTGTTGCTTATGTGTGTAGCGTTGTATGCGTTGATACAGCAGGCTACGGCACAGCAGGTCAATTATATCCCATTCGATGCGGCACCGCAGGTATTGAATCCCTCTTTTTCGGGGATGTTCGATGGGTCTGTGCGCGCCAACGCTGTGTACTGGAATCAATGGAAATCAGTTACGGTTCCTGCCATCACCACCGGTTTAAGCACCGATTTTCCCATTAGCGTCAATAAATTGCACGACTATATTGGTGTAGGTGCTCAGGCGTTCAGAAGCAATATTGGCGATGGCTACCTGACTAATGCTTCAGCCGCCTTATCTCTTTCTTTTCATAAAACGCTTAATGGCTCTGCTCCTAAGCCCTTCATGGCTAAGGAACTGGCATTCGGTGTTCAGGGCGGCTACGCTCAGAATACCACTAATCTCTCTGATATTTTCTTTAACCAACCAGGCGGGTACATGCCGAATATACTTAGTCTGGGCATTGGGAGTACTGTAAGCAATTATTATTTAAATACAGGAGTAAGCTATTCGCAGTCTACAGGTAAGCGGTTCAACTATACCATCGGGTTCTCGGCTAACAATATCAATCAGCCGATGGATGCCATTGAGAAAAGGCAAAACCTTATGCTGGGTTTGGGACAAAATTTTTCGGGTACTGCCGGTGCCAACTGGTCAATACGAAAACGCTTAACTCTGCGCCCTGCTGTTTACTACCAGGTAGATCAGGCGCGGGATTTTATTATTGCAGGCAACGAATTCATGTATCGCGTCAGCAAAAAAGACATAGCTGCAAAAGCAACCTCGTTATTTGCAGCGCTGTGGTATCGCACGGGCGATGTTGCTACCGCTACGGTAGGCGTGCAGCATAAGGCCGTCAAGTTGGGTGTTAGCTGCGAACGTCAAATGTACAGCCTTAATATTGCCGGGAATGGCACAAGTGCATTTCAGCTTACCCTCAAATACACTGCCCCCAGCCTCGGCGTAAAGCTCCCTAAGCGTACAGTGCCTTGCAGCAGGTTTTAAAAGGCCAGCTGCTCCGCCCAACTTAATGGGGGAGGCAATGATCGGTCGCTGAATTCGATGTGTATCACACGTCTTTTGTTGTCGTTAGTCGATCTCCGCGAAGCATGCAGCAATAGTGGCTTCATGATCATAATACCACCCCTTGGCACGTTGCAGATTATTTCGTGGCCAGCAATGTCGCTCACATTTTCTGTCCTGCAGATCTCGTGATGCGAGCCGGGAATAACCCTTAACGCCCCGTTATGTGCATCGGCATCATCCAGGTGTATACGTACTGTGAAAATGCTTTTCAACACATCCGGGGGTGGTTGTGTGGCAAATTGGTTCTGCTTAATGGTCCAGGGGCCATAGCCGTCTATATCCGCTTTCCTGTCTACAGATATAGTAAGGTCCTGGTGATAAGCCACAAACCAATTAGAGCCTTCCGGCTTATCAAAATAGATCGATTTGACTACGAAAAATGCTTCGCCAAACAGATCTTTTAAAAGCGCTTTTAATTTCGCGGTAAGCACAACGGGTGCGGCCTCCGGTATCTCTTTAAAGAATTGCCTTATCGCAAATAGTGAGGCCGTCTTTCTGAAGTTTGGGTTAGCATGGTCAGCCTCTTTAATGAGATCAAATATAGCGCCAATTTCGTCTGCCGTGTAGATATCGGGAAGGATCGTAAATCCGTTCTCTGCTATCTCATGCTTATAGTCGTCGCAGGTCATTATATAACGCTATTCTATATGGCTGCAATTTGCCCCGCAGCTCACAAGGTGCTCAAAAAAGTTTGGGTAAGATTTATTTACCACCTCAGCGTCCAGTATCTCCACAGGCCCCTTGGCTCTTAGTGCGCCTATAGCCGCAGCCATGGCTATCCGGTGGTCATTGTAGGTGTCTATTACCGTGCCCTGTACCTTCTCGTCCCCCGTTATAAAAAGAGTGTCCTCTTCCACGGAGAAGTGTACGCCATAATCATAGAGCATTTCGGTAATGCTTTCCACCCGGTTGCTTTCTTTGTCAAAAAGGCGGTGCACGCCCTTTATCTTGCTTTCGCCCTCGCAAAAAGCCGCTAATATGCTCAGCGGGGGAAACAGGTCAGGGCAATGCGTGGCGTCGAATTCAAATTCCTGCAGTGGCCGCTGGCTCACGGTAACGCTGTTTTCCCCTATGGCCACCATTGCCCCTGCCGCTATCAGTACGTCAAGTATTATCTTATCCGCCTGCCGGGAGTTCACGTCGAGATTATTTACTGTTACCGACCCGGCTATGGCCCCTGCCACCAGGAAAAAAGCTGCCCCGCTCCAGTCGCCTTCTATATCAATTGTTATACGGTCTTTTTGTTGAAATTTAGCGGGATTAATATAGAACTCCTTATAGCTGTTATGGGCTATCTCCTTACCAAAGTGCGCCAGTACGTCGAGCGTCAGGTCTATGTATGGCTGGCTTTTCAGGTTATTTACCTTCACTATCACGGGCTCAGTCGCACACGAGCTTAGTGCGAACAGCAGGCCGCTCAGCAGCTGCGATCCTCCTGATGCATCCAGCGCTATCGACCGTGCCCGCATCGGCCCCAGCAGCGTCAGCGGCAGGTGGTCGCGGGAGCCTATGATGTTCACGCCCAGTATAGGCAGCACTTCGCTTATACCTTTCATCTTTCGCTTCAGCAGCGAGCCTGTGCCCGTCACTATTATCTTGCTGTCGCTCAGTGCAGCTATAGGCGTGAATAGTCTTGCGGCAAGCCCGCTTTCCCCGCAATCAATAGTCTTGGTAATGGGTTGCACGCCGTTGCTCTGAATGGAAAGTCCCGCGGTAGAGGTTGTTACTTCGGCGCCCAGTTGCTGTATGATACGTAATACGGCCAGTTCGTCATTCGACGTGCCGGTATTGCTGATCACCGTTGTGCCACTGTGTAGCAGCGCAGCGGCATAGGCGCGCTGGGTAACGCTTTTAGACGCAGGTGCCTTAATAATCCCCGATATATTCCCGCGCTCAATAACTGCTTTCATAAACCCGTAGGGCGTTCCCTATCACGCCGAAAGATAACGGTTTTATTATGGCTTTGCCCGTTTCTTCAAGCAAAATGTAATCTACAGTATCCGTATTTCTCTTTTTATCCATACGCAGCACTTCGAGTACGCGGTCTGCATTTATCGCCAGTTTTACCGGCAGTCCATACCTGGTCAGCAACTGTTCCAGGTCTGCTCTTACCCCAGTATTCAGCCCCTGCACCTCCTCCGATAGTATGCAGGCTATGAGCATGCCCACGCCCACCGCCTGGCCATGCGGCAGTGCATAAAGCGTTTCTATGGCGTGCCCCGCCGTATGGCCGAAGTTGAGTAGCTTTCGCATGCCCTTTTCCTTTTCATCTTCTACCACGGTTTTATTCTTCCAGCCGGCGCAGCGCTGTATCAGCCGGTCCAGCGCTACATTATTCCTTTGGTAGTAGGCTACATCATGCCCGCATAGCTCGCTGAAAAGCTCCCGGTCAAAGATGCAGGCATATTTAATGATCTCTGCAAAGCCATTGCTCCACTCAGCGTCAGGTAAGGTGGCCAGCAAAGCGGTGTCATAAAGAATGAACTCAGGCTGAGTTATAGTTCCAATAATGTTTTTATGAAGCCCCGTATTCACGCCGTTCTTGCCGCCAATAGCCGCATCTGCCATGCCCAGCAGGGTAGTAGGCACAAAGCCAAATGCAATACCGCGCATATACACAGTTGCCAGGAACCCGGTAATATCCGTTACCACACCGCCTCCCACACCAATGAGCATTGTATTACGGGTAACCTCAGCCGCAAGCAGCTGTGCCGCCAGGTTTTCGATGGTTGCCATAGTTTTACTGGCCTCGCCGGCTGGCACGGTCACCACTGTGTATCCTGCCAAAGCAGCTCCGTGCAACGCAGCAACATGTTCGTCAGTCACTATAATCGCCCGCCTGCCATTGAGCAACCCTGCGAGCGCGCTGAAAGTGCTGCCGAACAGGTAATTGACGGTGCCGGAGGGGAATGTGATGTACTGTTGCATACGAGTGTAGCCAAATTTAGTATTATTCATTCTTACCAGACCTCTTATTGGTTAACTTTATAGTTATCATAAAAGTGATGGCCACACAAATTAACGACATCCCCGGCGATGCAGCGCACCCTAATGCAGCGCATAAGCGCACTTCGCTGCTATCAAGTCGAATAGACAACTTGAAAAAGGACAATAATATTGTTGCTTTTTTCAGAGACTGAATTCTTCCGGACATACCGTAGAAAAGTCAGAGAGGCAATGAACTAGCCCTATCTATGCAATTCATAAACAGGGTGCCTTTCAAATATATTTGCATATCGTTTGTTTTAATAACACCGCGCAATTGCGCGGACATTGGCTCTCCCTCTCCTTAGGAGAGGGCTGGGGTGAGGCTAAAGCCGCGAAGATTGAAATGCATCTATACCCTTATAATCGCTCCACACCCACCATTTTTTTACTTATTCGTACCTTTGCACCCTTATGAGCAAAATGGGGAAAGTGTTGGTGGCTATGAGCGGGGGTATAGATAGTACCGTAAGCGCACTTATGCTGCACAACCAGGGTTACGAGGTAGTGGGCATCACCATGAAAACATGGGACTATGCCTCAGCAGGCGGCGGCAAAAAAGAGACCGGCTGCTGCAATCTCGATTCTTTTAATGATGCCCGCGCAGCGGCCGTGGATCATGGGTTTCCACACTATGTGCTCGATATCCGCGAGGAGTTTGGCGACCATGTTGTCAACAACTTCGTGGAGGAATACATAGCCGGCCGCACCCCCAATCCCTGCGTGCTCTGCAATACGCATATCAAATGGGCCGCACTGCTCAAGCGCGCCAATTCGCTCAATTGCGACTTTATTGCCACCGGCCATTATGTAAAGGTGCGCGAGGAGAATAGCCGCTTCGTACTCTCAAAGGCCCGGGACCTTACCAAAGACCAGAGCTACGTGCTGTGGGGCCTGGGGCAGGATTGCCTCTCGCGCAGCATATACCCGCTGGGCGATATGATGAAGACCGAAGTGCGCCAGCTGGCCCACGATATGGGCTATACCGACCTTGCAAAGAAGGCGGAAAGCTACGAGATATGCTTTGTGCCCGATAACGACTACCGCGGCTTCCTGAAAAGGAACGTAGATGGGCTTGAGGAAAGGGTAAAAGGTGGCGACTTCGTCCTTGCCGATGGCCAGGTAGTAGGCAAGCACCAGGGATACCCGTTCTACACTATAGGCCAGCGCAAGGGGCTCGATGTTACATTTGGCAAGCCCATGTTTGTAACAAACATATTGCCCGAGACCAATACTGTAGTGCTGGGCGAAGCACATGAATTGCAGCAGACAACTATGGAGGTCCGCGGCCTCAACATGATAAAATACGACCAGATACTCCCCTGCATGGAAGCCGTAACCAAGATCCGCTACCGCGACTCCGGCATGGAAAGCATGCTAACCCCCATAGCAGGCGGTGTGGAGGTGCAGTTTGCCCATGCAGTAAGCAGCATAGCACCCGGCCAGTCTGCCGTGTTTTATGAGGGAGACGATGTGATAGCAGGGGGGATAATACAGACGCCAAAGCCTGCACGTTTTGAATAGATAGCCACAATGGATAAGCACACAAAGGTAAACATCAACACTATGGCGGAATTTAGCGCATACAGCGATGAATTTAAGGCCGAGCTTGACAGTCGTTATGAAGAGTATAAGTCCGGTGGCAAGCTGATATCTGAAGAGGAAGCAAATAATCGTATAAGTACTATATTAGGTAGGCTCGGAAATCGTGCGCAGGCAGAGGTTGGCAATATCTGAAGTTTCCCGCAGGGCATTTTACACTAAAGTGTCCCCCATTTTCCAACTATTGTTACCTATTTCCGTATCTTTATTTATATTTACCTGAAAATATCTGCGACTCGGAATCTCATGGCTAAAAAGATAATATCTGTTTCATTGCTGGTAGCGTTGCTATCTGCCGCATTTTTCTCCTGTAAAAAAAGCAGTAACAACAACGTTGACTTCACACGTAACTACTTTCCTTTACAGTTCGGTAAGACAATTACTTATGCCGTAGATTCAACCATTTATACTGATAGCGTTGCGCACTACGATGTAGCTACATCTACCTGGATCATAGATACTGCTGGTGTTACCTACAAAGTAAAGTCGCAGCTGAAGTATGTAATAACCGATACATTCACAGACCGCCGGGCCTTCAAGCCGGTACTGTCTTACATCATGGATGTTTATTACCGACCTTACGAAGGTGCCATATGGATACCTACAAGGGTTATCACCCTCACGCCTACTGCCAAGGCGCTGCTGTATGATGAGGATAACAACAGGTACATCAAGCTATTGTTCCCCATCACCGAGGGCCTTACATGGGATGGCAACGAATTTGTTCAGGTAGATGATCCTAAGAAATCATACTTCAAAGGCTGGAACTACACCTACGAGAACTTCCGCCGCAGCTACAACAATGGCCTGGTGAATTTCGATAACACAGTAACCGTCCTGGAAACCGACCAATCGATCAATTACCCCATGTACGACTCGCTGGTAGACGCTTTCAGGACTTACGCTAAAGAAGTATATGCCTACAATGTAGGTATGGTATATAAAGAGTGGACACACTGGACTTACAAGCCCAACAATACAAGGCATGTAAAGGGCTACTCAGTGGTGATGCGTGCTATTGACTATAACTAAATGTTATGTGCCGGAATGTTATAACCCTATCAGCCCTTCTTGTGTTATTGCTCAGCACCCGGGCACAGGCTGTGCAGTATGCCTACCAGGTCACTTTTACCGATAAAAACAACACACCTTTTAGCCTCAGCAGCCCTGGTGCCTACTTATCATCGCGTGCATTAGCACGCCGCACAGCGCAGGGCATCAGCGTAGATAGCTCAGATCTTCCTGTAAATAAAGTATACATAGACAGTGTATTGGCGCTCACGGGCGGCAAAATACATAGCGTTTCGCGTTGGCTCAATCTCTGCGTTATCCTCGTTCCGGACTCGGCACAAATGAATAATCTCAACGGCAAAACTTTTATTGCAGGCCGCAAGTTCGTAGCATACTATGCAGGCATTTTGCACCGCACAGTTTCATCGGGGTCGCAGGCCGCCGCTATGCCGGCCGCTAATAAAACTACAGCGTTCGATGCCACATTCTACGGCAATACATGGTCGCAAACGCTGCAGGTGTCGGGCAACTACTTGCACAGCAACGGTCACCTGGGCTCAGGAAAGCTCATCGCCGTTTTCGATGCGGGTTTCATAGGCACCAATACACATACCGGGTTCGACAGCATGCGCAACGCCGGCCGCCTGCTCGATACACACAATTTCACGCTCGATAACAATACCGTATATAGTTACGACGATCACGGCACCAAGGCGCTCTCCACAATGGCGGGCTATGTACCCGGCGCTTTTGTAGGCAGTGCCCCGCTGGCATCATATGCGCTGTATGTTACAGAAGATGGCAACTCTGAGCAGCCTATAGAGCTGCTCAATATGCTCAGTGCCACAGAGCGTGCTGATAGCCTCGGCGTTGACATTGTTTCCAGCTCGCTGGGTTATAATACCTTCCCAGACTTCCCATCGGCTAATCTGGTATTCGCTACAGATCTCGACGGTAAGACTACCATCGCCGCACAGGCAGCTAACATAGCAACCAGGAAAGGAATGCTCTTTGTTACCAGCGCAGGTAACGAAGGCGGCAACTCCTGGAACAAGATACTCACACCCGGCGACGCCGATAGCGCGCTAACTATAGGCAACGTAGACTTGTCGGGCAACGTAGCAGCCAATAGCGGCTACGGGCCTAATGCTGCAGGCCAGGTAAAGCCCGATGTATGCGTTTTAGGCCAGCCTGCCGGCATCCTCACAGTCACAGGATTTGGCTTTGAATCAGGTACCTCATTTTCCACGCCGCAGGTAGCGGGCTGGGCCGCTTGCCTGTGGGAAACGAAGCCCGCATCATCCCCTTACCAGGTAAGGCAGGCGATCATTAAGTGCGCCAGCCACTACACCACCCCCACCGACCATATCGGCTATGGCATCCCCGATTTTCGCTGCACTGCAGATATACTTCGCGTCACCCCGTTGCCGGGCTATGGCTTGGCATGGGTTGCTGCAATGCCTAATCCTTTCACCGGCGATCTTACACTCAATATCACGGGCGACTCTGACCAGTATGTAGATATGCAGCTCGTAGATGTCACCGGCAAAATGGTATTCACCACCAGCATCGCTGTTTATAGGGGCTACAATGCGCCTATATCTGTTAGCGCTGGCTTCCTGCCAAAGGGGGTATATATACTACGGGCCGCATCAGCCACCCGCACACAGGTGCTGAAGCTCGAAAAGCTGTAGCCCGTTAGCCGCTTATGCAGCGCTTTTTATTTTCCCAATGCTTATAAATATTTCCTTTCAACTGCTATTTTTACAAGGCAGTAACAGTAAGTAAAATGGCAAAAAAAATACAACAGCAGCGCCCTGCGCCTAAACCCATAGTGCAGGCTCCACCGCCTGCGCAGCCCAAAGCAACCCCAAAGGTCTCAGCACCGCGAAAGCCAATGCCGCTTCACCTGAAGCTGGCGCTGATACTCGGTGCCCTGGCCTTCCTCATGTATGCTAATACGCTGTGGAACGATTATGTGCTCGACGATCCGATGGTTACCACAAAGAACACCATTGTATCTCAAGGTATGGCAGGTATCCCCGAGATCCTGCGCACCCCCCGCCTCAAGGGCTACGGCTATTTCCAGAATGAGAACTACCGGCCGCTCTCTATGATCATGTTCGCTACCGAGTACGAGATATTCGGGCACAAAGCCCCCGTCGGTCACTTCTTCAATGTATTGTTCTTTGCCCTCGGTGTGGTCATGCTTTTCTTTTTTATCGATAAGCTCTTCGACCGCACCCGCACGGGTCTTGCGTTCCTCACCGCATTGCTATTCGCCCTGCACCCCATACATACGGAGGTCGTCGCAAACATTAAGAGCCGCGATGAGATCATGTGTTTCTTCTTCGGCTTCTGGGCGCTCAATGTCTTTATCGATTACATGCGCACCGGCAAAATATGGCAGCTATTAGCGGGCACAGCTCTGTTCTTCCTGTCATTCATTTCAAAAGAGACGGTCGTCGCCTTCCTGTTTGTTATACCGCTTGTCTTCTTCTTTTACAAAAATGACAGCAAGCCGCGCGCTATCGCTATGACCGCATGCGCTGTTGTTATTGCCGCCATCTACATCACTATGCGTACGGTGATACTAAAAGCCAACAATACCGACAATCCGCTCGCTATCGATTTTATTGATAATATGCTTATCGCCGCGCCGTCTGTCGCCGTGCGCCTCGCTACCTGCATGTATGTGCTTGGCTATTATATAAGGCTGCTGCTGGTGCCTTACCCGCTCAATTGCGACTATTGCTACAACAGCATCCCCTTCGTGAATTTTGGCAATATCTGGGTATTGCTTTCCGTTGCCCTACACCTGTTCATGGCAGTATACGGCACTTACAGGCTGTTCAAATACAAACGCGACCCCTGGGCTTTCGCTATGTTGTTCTACCTCGCAGCCATATTCTTGTTCTCAAATATCCCTTTCCTGCTCGGCGCGGAGATGGGGGAGCGCTTCGTTTTCTTTGCATCTATGGGCTTCTGCATGGCCCTGGCATTGATCATCGAGAAGTTTGTGGTGCGGGCAGAGATCACCCTGCCTTCGGTCAAAAAGAATACACTTGCCATGGGCGTGCTGGTTGTGGTCTTTGTAGCCTACGCCGGTCTCACCTTTGCCCGCAATAACGACTGGAGCAACAACTACAAGCTCTTCAAGGCCGACCTCGCAAAGTCGCCCACAGATGCGCGCCTGCACTTCTATTATGGCGATGAGCTGGCAGAGAATGTATATCCCGCCGAGTCCGACACTGCCAAACAGCGCCAGATAATCAATGAAAGTATAGCCACGCTGAAGCGGGCCATAGAAATTTATCCCAAGTATACCGAGGCCCATGTAGAAACCGGCAAGGCTTACTTTATGGCACTCAAATACGATTCTGCAGCATACCATTTTACCCGTGCCCTACAGTTAAATCCGGAGCAGTCCATTGCAGCTAACAATCTGGGAACTATCTACCTGCGCACCGGTAGGTACCGCGAGGCCATCACCCAATACCAGACCGCCATCCGCATAAAGGCAGATTTCGGGCAGGCCTACTTCAATCTCGGCTGCACCTACCTGCAAACCAAGCAGTTCGACTCAGCCATAGATAATCTAAATAAAACACTGTCCTTCGACCCATCATATGTGGATGGCTATATGCAGATCGGTGTAGCATACTATATGCAGGCCAAGTACGACCAGGCCATCCCATATTTCAATAAGGTGATCGAAATGGCGCCAAACAATGTTGATGCGCTCAACAATCTGGGTGCAGTATACCTCAATACGCACCGTGCCCCCCAGGCGTTGGAAATATTCAAGCGCACCGTTGTCATCAACCCGAATTACGTGAACGGCTATTCCAACATGGGCCACTGCTACTACGAAATGAAACAGTACCAGGCGACCATCGATGCGCTCACCAAGGCATTGCAGCTCGCCCCCGGCAATGTTAAGGATATACCCTACATAGCCTTATCTTACAAGGCATTAGGTAATATGGCCGAGGCGCAGCGGTTCGAGGCTATTGCACGGCAATATTACCCGGAGTTCAAATTGTTGTAACCTGCTCCTGGGCATGTGCTGCAATAACCCCCGAGCACAGCGAGGACATTGGTGCTCCTCTTCATGGGAGAAGGTACCCAGATCACACCCGAGCGACAGCGAGGACGTTGAAGCTCCCTCTCCTTTGGAGAGGGCCGGGGAGAGGTCCCCACATAACACCCGGGCGACAGCGAGGACATTGGAGCTCCCTCTCCTTTGGAGAGGGCTGGGGAGAGGTCCCCACATAACACCCCGGGCGACAGCGAGGACATTAGCGCTCCCTATCCTTTGAAAACGTCCGGGCACGGTGTCCACGGGCCCTGCGTAACGTCCCCC
>JAZKFF010000019.1:78780-153837 GCA_040386555.1 Bacteroidota bacterium
CTATCCTTTGAAAACGTCCGGGCACGGTGTCCACGGGCCCTGCGTAACGTCCCCCTCTCCTTTGGAGAGGGCCGGGGAGAGGTCCTCGCATAACACCCGGGCGACAGCGAGGACATTAGCTCTCTCTATCCTTTGAAAACGTCCGGGCACGGTGTCCACGGGCCCTGCGTAACGTCCCCCTCTCCTTTGGAGAGGGCCGGGGAGAGGTCCCCACATAACACCCGGGCGACAGCGAGGACATTGGAGCTCCCTCTCGTTTGGAGAGGACCGGGGAGAGCCCAATTTTTAACTTTACGGTACCTATATTTTACCTACCTTTGCGCCTCAAAAAACAGGTTCTTTAGTATTAATATGATAAGCCGTAGGAATATCCGGGTGAAGGTGATGCAAACGTTATATACGCTTGCCTCGCATGAGAATGGGGCTCAGGGAAACAAGCAGTTGGCAACCAGGATACTTAATGACAAGCTCGATCATGTGCTCGATATCTTCACCGTTTCGGTGTTGTATGCACTGCGCATTGCCCAGTTTGCCGACATAGACGCGCGCCAGCGCTCTTCTAAATATCTCCCTACAGCGCAGGATATGAACGTGGATATCCGCATCGCTACCAATGCTTTCGTAACGAAGGCAATGGCCAACGAGTCGTTTCACGAGAAGATCAAGAAAGATAAACTGGAACGCTTCATCGATGAAGATTGGGTGAAAAGGGTATACCAGCAAATGCTCAAGTCCGAGCAATACACGCAGTACATAAGCAATAAAGGGAGCACACCAGCCGACGATAAAGCGATAGTACAGTACATATGGGAGAAGGAAATGCTGGAGAATGAGGGGCTCATGTCTCATTTCAACGATGAGCTTCCCGGCTGGGAAGATGATAGCGAGCTCATTGTTATCCTGATGCAGAACTTCTTTAATGGCAGCATGAAGACCAACTTCCTCAACCTGCTGTCTGGCGAAAAAAAGGACTATGCACATGAGCTGCTTAATTCTGTTATAGAGCGGGAAGCCTACTGCATGGAGCTGATAGAGCCTAAGCTCAAAAACTGGGACAAAGACCGCGTAGCGCTTATAGACCTCCTGTTGCTGCGCATGGGCGTTTGTGAGTTCATGTACTTCCCTACCATACCCACTAAGGTTACAATAAACGAATATATAGATATAGCCAAGCAATACAGCACGCCGCAAAGCGGGCAGTTTGTCAACGGTGTGCTCGATAATATTTTGAAAGAGCTGGTAAAGGAAGATAAGATACGTAAAATGGACAGGCCGAAGTAAGCATGGCGCTCACTGACGTTTTTAAAATACACCGCAATGAAATACTATCTTATTGGTTTTATGCTGCTGGCAGCATCCTGCAGCGATGGTAAGAAGGAGCAGCCCGTTGATAGCAAGCTATCGCCGGGTATGGTGAATAATCCCTACACCGCAGATGGTATTGACAGCTCAGCGGCAAGCGCCAAGCCGGTATTGTCTTTTAAGGATACGCTGCACAACTTCGGCGCTATCCATGAAGGCGAAACGGTGCAGCACGACTTTGAGTTCACCAATACAGGTAAGACGCCGCTTATCATTACTTCAGCTACCGGCTCTTGTGGTTGCACGGTACCTGAGTATCCGCACGACCCCATCGCCCCCGGCAAAAGCGGCATAATGAAAGTAACCTTCAATTCAGCCGGAAAGTCGGGCCGCATGTTCAAGACGGTGATACTGCATGCCAATACCGTAAGGAATGCGCATATGCTGTATATTGAGTCGGAAGTGCTAAAGAAAAAGTAGACAAATTTTTGTAAATAATAACAACTAAAACAATGCAATTAAATTTTCAGTCAGTAATGCTGCAGGCAGCAGGGGCGCAGCCCGGCGGTGGAATGATGCCGATTTTCCTCATGGTAGGTATGTTCGTGGTTATGTACTTCTTTATGATCCGCCCGCAGGCTAAGCGTGCAAAAGACCAAAAGAAATTTGCGGATAGCCTCATCTCTAACGAGCAGATCGTAACAACAGCCGGCATCCATGGCCGTATCAACCGTGCTAACGAAGACGGCACACTGCAGATCGAGATCAGCCGCAGTACTTTTATGACCATAGAGCGCTCAGCTGTTTCTATGGAAATGACCAATGCCTTCCGTAAGAAGGCAGATGCAGCTTCAGGCGTTACTACGGTAGCAGCTGCAAAATAAAAACAAACTCATTCTGATGACGAAAGTCGGCGTAACAGGCGGCATTGGCTCAGGCAAATCAGTGGTATGCCAGGTGTTTGCAACACTTGGCATACCTGTGTTTAATGCTGATGATACCGCGCGCTTCCTTATGGAGAACGATGCCGCGCTCGTGAGCGATATTACGGCAATGCTCGGCCCCGATGTTTACTCCGGAGGCCGGCTCGACCGTCAGCGCGTCGCAGGCATCATATTTCGCGAGCCCGAGAAATTACAGCAGCTCAATGCCCTCGTTCATCCCGCTACGCTTCGCTATGCTGCAGAGTGGTTCGGCAGCCAGTCAGCGCCATATGTCATAAAGGAGGCCGCCATTTTTTTCGAGAGCGGCAGCTACACCGATATGGATGTGATGATTGGCGTCTCCGCACCACTGGAGCTCCGCATCAGCCGTGCTATGAAGCGCAGTGCCCTCACCCGCGAAAAGGTGCTAAGCATCGTTGCACAGCAGATGGATGAGGAAGAAAAAATGAAGCGCTGCGACCATGTTATCTTCAACGATGATGCGCAAGCCATATTGCCCCAGGTACTGCAATTGCACGAGCGGCTACGGAATAGTCAGTAGCGTCCGTACGCCTTTTTCGACCGGCACGCGTTACAGGCCATCGTTGCCTAGGGCACGGCACGCATACCAGGAGGACTGTACCAAAAGCCAATTTTGATTTCGGTCAGCCTCTAAAACAGTAGCGTCCGTACGCCTTTTCGACCAGTACGCGTTCACCGGCAACAGCAGTTAGTAGCGTCCGTACGCCTTTTTTTGGCGTCGGCACGCGTTACAGGTCATCGGTGCCTAGGGCACGGCACGCATACCAGGAGGACCGGACCAAAAACCAATTTGACTTTGGTCAGCCTCTAAAACGCTAACAGCACCACACACCTCAATCTCAGTAGCGTCCGTACGCCTTTTCGACCGGCACGCGTTACATGTTAGTAGCGTCCGTACGCCTTTTCGGCATCGGTACGCGTTACGGGTTATCGGTGCCTCGGGCACGGCAGGAATACTAGGAGGGTTGGACAAAAAGCCAAATTTGATTTTGGCCAGTCTATTTTAGTTGTTATATAGCTTGTTCATTTACTTTTACCCTCAAGTTCAAGTTCTCCGAGAACAATGTTTAGTGTTATCGAATCCACGTGGTAATTCTTCTGAATTTGGCTTTTAATAAATGGAGTGTCAAAATTTATTTTATCGCTGTCTTTTACGACTATAAATAAATCCCAAGAATTATATGGTCCTTCCTTCCCAAAAACTAAGTTGAGCCGACGGATATTAGGATGCGAAAACTTATAAATCTCTACTGGTTGATAGTTGCCTTCCTGCACAATTTCCCTGTCAAAACCCAAAGCTTTCCACCCGCCATTTGGTATGCCATTTTTTATAGTTATAGTGCCGGAAATATTGCCATCTTCAAATTTATTAAATACTACGCCCGTATAAGGCCTTTCGTTAACCAAATATAATTCATCGACCCATTCCAATTTGTCCATAGAAATGTTGGTTTGATCGCAACTTGAAATAGCTACCAGGCAAAATAAAAAATAAGACTTTTTTTTCATAAATATCATTTTAGCAAATGCGCACTAGGTATTTTCTGGTTGTTGATCTTACCAGTGAAATATCTCATTTGCCATCGTTAGTGTATCGCTGGCAACTACGCAAAAACCTTACCGAACGATGCATCTCCGATTTTAGTAGCGTCCCCAACGGCAAAAAAATAAGGAGCGCATCGCGCTCCTCACTTTCATCCTCAAAGATCATTTTATTCTTTCACAAGGCTGCCTTTATAAATATTGCCATTGCAGATGATACGGTAGAAATAAACACCAGCTGGCAATGTGCCTGCGCTTATGGTGTTGTCGCCCGTCTCTATTGTTTGCGCGCTTACCATGCGCCCATCAGCTGCATAGAGCTGGAAGGCCATAGCCTCATTTGCATTTTGCGTTATAGTTATATTCCAGTCGCCAGAAGTTGGGTTCGGGTATATGTACACCTGCGTGCCATTCGTATTCCCGTTGCCTATCGATGCTGCCGCATTGGTATAGGTGTAGAAGCCCCCTCCGCCATTAAGGCTGGTCATCTTCATATGCGCGAAGAAAGTGCCGCCTGCCGTGTCATACGACCACTTGGTAGTAGACGCAGTAGGGTCGTAGCTGTAGATGGTGAAGCTGCTGGCCGCTGCTCCGCTGAAGCCTGCACCCGGCGTAGCATCTACAGGGGCATTTACCTTATACATTTTAAAGTCCTTTATCATTGTGGTGCCCGGTATGCTTCCGTTCACATCGTTGATGTCTGTTTGCAGGAAGGGGAAGATAACCTCCACGGCACTGGTTGGCTGCGATGTAGGCGTCATTTTCCAGAAGCGGCGCATAGCCATATTGTTAGGCAGCAGGCCCGCAGTGCCCACCGGGAAGGTGATAGGCTGTCCCGTGCCCCCGCCATAAGACGCCAGTGTGCCGGCGCTCACGCTAAATCCGGTTGTGTTCAGGTTGCCTATGTTGTTACCATTCTTTATCACCGCCAGTATCGCAGTATCATCAGCATGCGTAGCAGAGTTATTGTCGTGCCAGTAATAGGTAGTAGTTACACCGCCCGATATCTCTGTACATTCCCTGTTGGCAGTAATAGTCTTGTTAGCCACAGATAGCGCCGTATTCGGATGGAACGCTTCGCCGCACGATGCTGAGAAGCGGTTCTTAAGGAAGTACCGGATCGTATCTCCGGGCTGTTGCCCGAAGCCGTTGGTAAAGCTGATACCCGCGCTCACAAGGTGGCAGTAGCTCATTATAGTGCCCTTTACGGCTGTTGAAGGTACTCCCGGGTTAGGACACGAGCCCTCTATTGTGTAGCAGCCGTCTATCGCAGTATTCCTTCCGGTATTCCAGCAGCACCTGTGTGTATGCGGTGAGCCCAGTCCGTGGCCCATTTCATGCGTAGCTACTTCTACATTCCAGCTGTAAAGTGGAAAGGCTTTAAGATCTGTGTTGATGTTGCAAAAAGCATATGGGCCTGCAGAGTCGGCAGCCCAGTATCCGTTACACATAAGGCCCAGCCATGCCACACCGCCCATGCCGCCACCCTTGGTGGTAAACAGGGTAGCTATATCACAGCCATGCATTGTATTCTGGGTCACCCAGCCAAATTTATTTAGCCACCTGCTCGAGCTGTTCGTAGGCAGGGTCTGGTATTGATCGGTCACCGAGTTTACCTGCACATACTTCAGCACTATAGGTATGCCTTCGTTGCGGTAAAGGGTAGCTTTTACGTTAAAGATAGAAGTGATGTAGTTCGTTGCAGTAGTTACATTGCTGCCCTTGTTCAGGTACATAGCATAGTCGGCTACTTCAAAGCAGCGTACTTCGGTGCAGTTGTTCAGTACTTTGTTGTTTGGTGTGGTGGTTGTTTTGCCTGCTGCGTTGTATTGCAGTTCCTTTAGCTCATCAGTGCCGCACTTAGGCGCCAGGTGCTTTATTTTCAGGTCGTCTTCGTTGTATACAATGTAGTGGGTGTTGTAATCATAGCTCTTGCCCACAAGGGTGTTAGGCGCCACCACGTAGTTGCCTTCGCCCGGTATGGAGAATATGCCGTAGATCTCGTTGTTGAAAAAAGAGAAGGCCGCAACCGAGCCGGGTATGCCCTGCACCACGCCACTGTAATAAAGGCCCGGTGTATAATTATGTTTCTTGTCGGTAGCACCATTGTCATGCACCTGGAAGTCGTTTGTGAAGAAATCGTAGCGCGCCAGTTCCAGTGTATAAGTGCCGCCGCCTGTTGCAGGTATAACCAGGTTGATAGCCGTGCTCTTCGCTTTCATAAAGGCCGCCACCTGCATATAGTCTACACTAAGGGGCTGCGCTTTGCTTACGCTCTCAAGTATTTCTGTCTGATCAAAATTTTTATCTGCCTGCCAGATGTTGCCCACCGGCACAAATTCGTTGGTTTGCTTTACGTGGTAGATAAAAGTTTCTACCGGTGTCCTTTCCCCTGCAAACAGGCTGGTGATAGGGAGCAGGAATAGCACTACTAAGCTCCTTAAAGTCAGATTCTTTACCATTGTTAAACTATTATTAAATTAGCCTGCCAAATATAAGCAATATCCCCTATTTTTTGTGTTGTAATATCTGCCTTTTTGGGTACAAAGGCCTTTTTTGGGGGTAAACAGGAGTCCCTTCACACAGTTATTAACTGCGGGTATGTGGTGCATGCGCAAGATGTTATACGGCTACTCTACTCTTCGGCCTGCAGCGAGGGGAGTACCATTCGCTTAGACCGCGAAAGCAGATTCCCAAGGCTAATGAAGAATCCGAACACCATAACGATAACCCCTATCCACAGCACATTGATGTAAGGGAATATCAGCGCCTTCAGCACTATATAGTCATCCTTCGGGTCGGCCTGCTTTATCATCATCTCTACCGATGCTGAGTCCGCTGAATGCACTACCAGGTTGGCAAAGCGCGCATTAAGGCCTATCGATGAAATTGTATCTTCCAGGTAAGTAACGTACTGCTTGTCTTTAATAATGTATATCGGGTTTATCTCGCCTATCGGCCCGCTAAGGTCATACACTTTAAAGCGCGCCGTTACTGCAAGGTCATTGGCAGCTGGGGTATAGCGCTTATCACTTACATTCTTACCCAATCCCGCAAATATCATGTAGCCGTTGCTCAGGTATATCGTATCTCCTGCTTTATTTGCAGTGTAGCTTTTATAGGCGCCGGTATCGCGCTTGCTTTTGTCGGCAGCTGCGCTTATGTAGGTGAATATGTCCTTGTTCCAGTAGTGCCTCGTAGATGGGTTGGCGCTAAGCCCTTGCTGGCCCTTAGGGTTAATAAAAGCATCAGGGTACAGCATAAACTGCTCCAGTATTTTTTTTGTCGCAGAGTCTCTGCGCTCGTAGCTGACTTTATAATAAATGCGCTTGTCCTTGCCAGCTACGTCGCTGTCGCCTGTGTACGTCGCAAAGTAGTCGCCCATAGCCACCGGCACCCCTCTGAATAGTATCACATTCTCCGCGCTCTCCCGCGCATTCTCCTGTGCCGATTTTCCGAAGTTGAATGACTCGCCTGTGGTGTTATACGAGATAGCATGTTTGTTATAAGAAGATAACAGGATGCCCAGCAGCACCGTTGCAAATCCAAGGTGTGCCACAGACGGCCCCAGATTTTTGAACTTTAGCTTCTGCACTGCTATGCCATAGTGGATATTGGCTACAATGCCATAGCACGCCGCAAACAGCATGATCACATACTGCCATGCCGTTATTTGCTGGCCCCATGCTACGCATGCGGTCATCATCAGCGCTATGGCGGCTGTTATGCCCAGCCGCTTGCCTAGTGTTTTTCCATCACTGTTTTTGTAGCGCATATATAACACCGTTGCAGACAGTATGCCTACTATTATCGACACCCACACCTGTATATTGTTGTAGTGCTGCATGGGGTCTATAGGCGGCGCAAAATCTTTGCCCGAGATCCACTTGGCAAACGGTGCCCATACGGGTATAGAGGTAGTAATGATTATCTGGATAGAGGCAAGGAAAAGAATAACTGCACCTATGAACATCCAGAATTCGCGCGACAAAGTTGCTTCCTCGGTCTTGATCTTTGGTATAGACCGCCACCGCTTCACCAATAGCCCTACTGTGAGCAGCAGCAGCACTCCTATTACACCCAGCAGGTGGTAGGTGAGCGCCTTGCCATCGCCGGTAAAGGCATGCACCGATGTTTTACCGAGTATGCCTGTCCGCGTAAGGAAGGTAGAGTACCACACCAGCAGGTGAGTAATGCTCAGCAGTATAAAAGTAATAGTAAGTGCCCTGCCAGTGCTCCTGTATACCAGCAGCGTATGCGTACCGGCCACTAATGTTATCCATGGCACCAGCGATGCATTTTCTACCGGGTCCCAGGCCCAGTACCCACCAAAGTTGAGCGACTCATAAGCCCATGCGCCACCCATCATTATGCCCGTGCCCAGCACCGCGCCGCACGCCAGCGACCATGCCAGCGTTGGTTTTATAAAGGCCTGGTACTCGCCGCGCCACATAGCGGCTATGCAGTAAGCAAAAGGTATCAGTGTCAGCGAAAAGCCCAGGAACAATATCGGTGGATGTATCACCATCCAGTAGTTTTGCAGCAGCACATTGAGCCCGTTGCCATCCTGCACAAATTCCATGTAGTTGGGCATCGCAAATATCGGTGCATTCTGCATGGCATGCCGCAGCAGCATAAAGGGTGTGCTGCCTACTTTTATCTCAGGCCCCAGGTACAGCCCTATGATCATCGTACACAGGAACACCTGCATCATAGAGATGATCGCCATCGTTCGCGTTTCCAGCACTTTGGCCGTCCGCATCACTATCAGGCCCAGCACACAATGCCAGAAGGTCCACAGCATAAAGCTGCCCTGCTGCCCTTCCCAAAAGCACGATAGCAGGTACTTTCGCGGCATATCCAGCGACGAATGCTCCCATGCGTAGTGGTACTCAAAAAGGTGGTTGGTGATAATGTAGTAGAGGGTAATAAAGATGCTGATAACAGCCGCTGTATGCAGTATAAAGCCATTGCGCGCCAGCAGCACCCACGCGTTGCTGTTGTATGGGTCAGACTGCTCCGTGCGCACCGCTCTGAAGTAGGCAAACGTGCTGAAAAGCGCAGCCACAAACGAGGTAATAACAAAAAAATGGCCCAGTTGCCCGGGCTTCAGATGCTCTCCTACAAATTGTGTATCCATTTAATGAGTATGAAGAAGCAGCTTCTCGCCGCTACTATTTTAAACTATTTGAAGATTGTCATCCTGAGCCTGTCGAAGGACGACTGCAAACTGCCTGCTAACTTTCATTCCCTACAGCCACCATATCCTTCTTGTACTTCGATGGGCACTTCATCTGTATCTTGGAGCACCGAAATACGCCGCCGTCCACATACCCCATCATCACAAGCTGTTCAGACTTTTCTATATCCCGTGGCTTCTCGCCGTTAAATATCACCTTGTTCAGGTTGCCTGCCTTGTCCTTTGCATAAAAGATAAAGTGGTTAGCGTCCTTCTTGGGGTCATACTCCATTTCCTTATCTTTCTGGAGCATGCCTATTATATAGTACTTTTTACCAGGCTGCTTCGATGCCTCCGCAAAAGTCTCATATGTGCTGAAGTCTGCAAATACACTTACCAGCACGGAGATTGCTACAACTATCAGCACCAACAATACAATATGCGTCTTCCTCATCGTAACAGGCTCGATTTATAAAATACAGTACTAGTGTTATTTGCGTGCAAAGTTAAGGTAATTGCACATTACACCATCAGTGTATTGGTGCTGCCCGGTAGGCCTGGAAAATAAACAGGTTCCCTCTATCCGGGGAACCTGTTCTATATGAGATCTTGTGAATAAATTACTGTTTGCCTTGTTGCTGGCGATAAGCATTGTAGCCTTTGTCGTCAACGCTGGCATATATAAGGCACCAATGCCCAAGCAGGCAAAGCGCCCACGCAGCCACCGTCCACGCATGCCACGGGTAAGCCCATCCCACTTTTCCTGCATCATAGAACATGAACGACAGTATAGTGGCTATGGTGAAAATAACCAGGTGCATATAGAAGCCTGATTTTTGTTTTCCCGTTGGTTTTATCTTTCTAGGCATGTAGCAATTTCTTTTTAAGTAGCGCAAAGATAGTAGCTGCACGATAAAATTACAAATACTATAACATTCATACGTGCATTCGTCACATAAGTATCACAAACATAAGGGTCGCTGGGTCATTATTTAAACTTGGCAAACTTTATGCAATCAAAGCATAAAAGAAATTAATCATGGACAAACTGAAGAAAATTATGTTAGGTTTAGTGATCACAGCAAGTTTCGCCTCATGTGTTATTGCAGTGCCCACAGGCCGAGGTTATCGCGGCGGCCGCGGTGCCGGTTACTACGGTGGCGGCGGTGGCGGACGTTGTGGTGGCGGTGGCGGCTATCATGGTGGCTATCGCGGTGGTCATGGCTATAGGCGCTGATCATAACAAATCATTACTGCAATTCGGCCGGGCACATGCCCGGCTTTTTATCGCTCATCGCTCATCCATGATCGGTTGGTAATGTTACCGCCTTCGTCGCTTCGGTTTACGTATATTTCAGGATATTTCAGCAGGATAAAGCGGCTAAAATACGATCAATATGGATGAAGACACACTCAAAATTATTGCCGCACAACTTAGGCAGCCCAAAGGCCAGCACGCGGTTCAGGTCGGCGAAAAAATGAACGAGGGCAATTTGCACATTAACCTGAATACTTTTGGCGCGCTTAAATTGAGGGCATCCGACAACATTCTTGAAATTGGAATGGGAAATGGATTCTTCGTGAAAAATATTTTGTTGGCTGACGACTCGATAAAATACACGGGTTGCGACTTTTCCGAAGCGATGGTTGAAGAAGCCCGCAAACAAAATGAAGCTTTTACCAGAGCCGGACAAGCTGAATTTTATGTGGCAGATGTCAATGAGCTACCCTTTAACGACGGATCGTTTGATAAGGTATTTTCAATCAACACAATCTATTTTTGGGACAACCTTCAAGTAGCACTGTCGGAAATATGGAGGGTCTTAAAGCCAAACGGGCAGATAACTATTTCGGTGCGGCCGAGATCGGTAATGGAGCATTATCCATTTGTAAAATATGGGTTTGCAATGTTTACCAAGGACGACCTGGTAGAACTACTGGCAGGAAATAGATTTACTGTAACTGGCATTCTGGAAAAAGACGAACCCGAGATAGAATTAGACGGTGTAAAAATACAAACCGCAACGCTGCTGGTTAATGCCGAAAAATACTGATAAATGCCTTCGAGGGTGCGGCTAACGAAAATGCATGATGGTCATTCCACCCAAGAGTAGGGGATTTCATTGCGCTGCCTTTGGGATGTAAAGCTATTCTCCAAACGTGGCCTGTCCTTAATTTCACACCCCATTCATCTCCGTCAATATAATAGGCGTTCCGTCTGTCACCACAATGGTGTGCTCATGTTGCGCCATGTAGCCGCCGTTGTTGCCCACCATTGTCCAGCCATCATTCAGCGTTTGGGCAAAAGATGAGGTTGTGGCTATAAAGGTTTCAATGGCCACAACGGAGTTCTTCTTAAACCGTGTGTGGTTAAACCGGTCCCTGTAGTTAGCTATTTCCTTTGGCTCTTCATGCAGGCTTCTGCCTACCCCGTGCCCTGTAAGGTTCTTAATTACTTTATACCCGTGCTTCTTAGCCTCGGTTTCTATTAGGTGGCCTATGTCTGCAATACGCACCCCGCCTTTTATGCTGTAGATCGCTTTACGCAATATCTCCTTCGATGCGTCTACCAGTTTTTGATGCTTATTAATGTCTTCCCCCAGCACAAATGAGTTGCCATTGTCCGACCAAAACCCGTCAAGCTCCGCTGAAACGTCTATGTTAACAAGGTCGCCTTCCTTTAGTATTCGTTTTTCAGAAGGGATGCCATGGCAAAATTCATTGTTCACACTGATACAAGTCCACCCCGGGAATCCATACGTCAGGTATGGGGCCGACTTCGCCCCGAAATCTGCAAGAACCTTTGCGCCATATTCATCCAGTTGCCTTGTTGTCATGCCGGGCCGGGCGTAGTTGCTCATTTCTTTCAGGGTGCAGGCAACCGCCTCACTCGCCTTTTTCATCCCTATTAGCTCACTCTCTTTTGTTATCGACATGCTTGTTATTGTAGTTTTTTTAGCTGCCTGGCGCGCTTGCCACAAATATACGCAATACCTATACCGCGGCTAATCACTAAAAACATATCATTTTTGGTGATCATGATCACCAAAAACATAGCATATTCGTGATTAGCCATCTACCCTCCTTATAAATCCTGCATATACTTCAGCAAACTAATATCACTTTTACACCATAAGCCTTACCTTTACCTACCAGTTATTTATAACTAGCTCATCTTGCGCAACTGTACTTTAAATTCAACAACACTCATGTTCATAAAATGCAGACCGGCATTTCGCCTGTTTATCGCTACGCTATTTGTTTTCCTGAGCTTTGCGGCTCCTAAAGCTGTGGCCCAGTACGATGAAAGCTACATCTCTTACAACGACTTTTACCAAAACCTGGCGCCTTATGGCCAGTGGGTAGATGATCCGCAGTATGGCTATGTATGGTCGCCCAATGTAGATGCCGACTTTCGCCCCTACTATACTAATGGCAACTGGGTGATGACGGAGTATGGCAACACCTGGGTATCTAATTATCAGTGGGGCTGGGCCGCATTTCACTATGGCCGCTGGACGTATGATAACTACTACGGTTGGCTGTGGATACCCGGCAGCAACTGGGGGCCCGCATGGGTAAGCTGGCGCGAGAGCGATGGTTACTATGGCTGGGCGCCACTGGGCCCCGGCTACGACGTAACGGCTACTTATACCGACTACAGCTGCCCCGGCGACTGGTGGGTATTCATTCCCCCGCAGTATGTATATACCGGCAACTACTACCGGTATTGGAATGGCCCACGCAACAACAGCTCCATCATTACGGGCAGCAGGGTAGTGAGCAATCACTATGCAGGCAGCAATGTTACCTATGTCTCGGGCCCACGGCAGAAGGATATAGAGCAGCATACCAACCAGCCCGTGCAGGTATACAAGATCACTAACTCGCGCAACCTGAATACGCGGGTACACAATAATGTGGTGCGCATGTATCGCCCGGCTGAGATAAAGCAGGTGGCCGCCTACTCAGGAGAGCGCGGCGTGCCGCCCGATGTAGTAAGCGCTCCACGGCCGGTGCGCGCATCGCAGCCGGTGAGCACCAGCCAAACCTCGGCTCCGCGGTTCAGGAGCGAGGTGCCCGCGCGCCGTGCAGATCCGCCCGGTGTTACCCAGAATGTAGTAGCTACGCCACCGCCGCGGCCCGGCCGCACCCCTACGTCGCCGCGCCCTATGGACTACGACAGGCGCCCACAGCAGCCTGAGCGCGATGGCCAGCCGCAGCAGCAAGAGCAGCCGAGGCAAAGCCAGCCAGCCCAGCAGACCACCTCGCAGCCACGATCTGGCGGCAGGCGATAATACGGTATCCCATAACTTTCTGCAGCCCCAGGTCAGGGGCTGTTTTTTTGTGCGGGCACACAATGTTTTGGTTAAGAGCAGGTAATACCGTATATTTATACAGAATTTCACTAATTTGGACCTGGGATCATATACACAGTTTTCTGAGCTGCCGCTGGCAGCGCTGGAGGAGCTAAAAGCTCCCGTTTACATCCTTGACTTCAATTGGAATTACTTGTTTGTCAACAGCTTTGTGGCCGCTAACCTGGGCACTGAACGCGACCAGCTAATAGGCCAGAACATGTGGGAAACATTCTCCCGGCTTACTGTAGACCCCAACTTTTTAAAGATGAAGGCCAATACAGAAAAAGGGCAGCATACCAGCATGGTGGTGACCTCTCCCCTTACTGCTAAGAGAATGCACATTACCGGCCGGCCCCTTGCCGACTGCTATGCTTTTGTGGCCTCTATGCTGCCGAATAAGAACGACCTGCTGCAGGAGCTTAGAGGTGCGCTGATAAAAAAGAATACCGAGCAGATGGTGGTGGTGTAAGTCCGGCCCTGCGCCCTTCACAATATTTTGTAGTATATAGCCCTTGTTTTTAATAATTTTGTCCGCATGAGCACCTCCTTGCCACGGCTTTTCTCTATAGTCTTAATAGTGCTGTTTTTCGCCGCTTGCAGCAACAACAAAGTTGTGGTAGAAGATACGGATCCCGTATTACTATCAGACCCTGCCCTGAGGGAGCTTACAGAGCGCATAAAAAGCAACCCCGGTAAGGCCAACCTATACTACGAGCGGGGCATAGCGCTGCATAATAAGCAACTGGATACGCTGGCCATAAAAGACTACAAAAAGGCAGCGGCCCTCGATACCAATGAGGCCCAGTACTACAGCGCTGTGGGCGATCTGCTGTTTGAGAACAAAGATATCAACGGCTCTATAGTGTGGATAGAAAAGGCCATAGCTAAAAACCCTACCGACCGCAAGGCCCACCTTAAAATAGCCAAGCTGTTCCTGTATCTTAAAGAATATGGCAAAGCATTCTCCGAGATCAATATAGTGCTGCGCAAAAATGTGTATGACCCTGAGGGCTACTTTCTTAAAGCCATGGTATACAAGGATATGAAGGATACGGCCAAGGCTATATCTAACTTCCTCACAGCGGTGCAGGTGGCGCCCGACTACCGCGAGGCTATGGTGCAGCTGGGCCTTATGTATAGCGCAAAGAACGACCCCATAGCATTGAAGTACCTTGACAATGCATGGCGGCTGGATACTACAGACGCATTCCCCATATTTGCAAAGGGTGTGCACTACCAGCAGGCCAAAGACTACGCCCGCGCCAAAGAAGAGTATCGCAGGTGCATACTCCGCAACCGCCAGTATGCCCAGGCATACTACAACATGGGCTACATACTCATGCAGGAAGACTCGACCCCAAAAGCCTGGCGCCAGTATGACCTGGTGACCAAGATAGACCCGCTGGACCCCGTGGCCTACTACAACCGCGGCCTCTGCAGCGAGCTGATGGATAGCCTGGGCAAGGCCGTTGCCGACTACAAGCACTCCCTGACGCTGGACCCTACCTACAAAAACCCGGCTGATGCACTGAAGCGGCTGGGTGTGCAGAAGGGCAGATAACACAGTGATAGGCTGTTGGTATGGTTCTTAATATGAACCAGTTAGCATGTCAAAAACTATCCACCCCATCTGGGATGTTATTATTGTGGGCGCCGGACCCGCCGGCTGCGCAGCGGCAATGGTGCTGGTGCGTGCCCGCCGCAAAGTGTTGCTGATAGACGATGGTAACCCGCGCAACATTCGCTCCCAGGGTATCCACAACTACCTGACGCGCGATGGGCTGCTGCCCTCAGAGTTCAGGGAGATAACACATAACGATCTTAAAACCTACGGTGTGGAATTTGTAAATGCCCGCGCCACGGCCGCCCGCCAGCTCGACAAGCATGGCTTTGAGATAAAAGACAACAAGAACCGCGTACACCTGTCGCGCAGGCTGCTAATAGCCACCGGCGTTACCGACAATATACCCGCCATACCCGGTATGAAGGAGATGTGGGGCCGCGGCGTATATCACTGCCCGTTTTGCGATGGCTGGGGCCTGCACGATAAGGTGGTGGGCCTGTATGCCAAGCGCTTTAACGGCTATGGCATGTCGCTGGCCCTGCGCCAGCTTACCGATAAGGTGATCCTCTTTACCGATGAGGCCAAGTACCTGAAGCCCAAGCAACGCGAGCACCTGGCAGCGCGTGGTATAGATGTAGTGGGTGGCGCTGTGGCCCGCCTCACCTGCGCCGAAGAAAAGATAACCTGCGTAACCCTCAAAGACGGCTCATCGGTAGGCTGCGATGTGGTATTTATACACCACGGCAGCAAATTTAACAACGCCCTTATAAAGCAGCTGGGCGGCAAGTGCAACAGCAAGGGCGCAGCCCTCACCAACCGCCGGCAGCAGTGCAGCGTGCGCGGCGTATACGTGGCCGGCGATGCCGCCTACGATATGCAGATGGTGGCAGTGGCCGCCGCCGAGGGCGTAAAGGCTGCAGTGACCATACACAACGACCTGCTCAAAACCGACAACGCCATGGTGCAGACGTCGGCAGACCCGGTGCCCTCTTACAAATAGGCTGAGAGATACTCCTGGATTTCCGGTTTGCTTCCGGTTTTTACCGGCGTACCGGCACGCTGCCTATCGATTAACTGATTGGTTTTCAGTAAATTGTATTTTATTTTTACTGGCTTTTTCCGGTTGCCGGTGTAAAAATATTTACCGGAAATGTGGCGGTCATTAGTTCCTTTACACCCCTAGTCGATCATCCCCTGCTTTTATTGCACCTGCGTCTACGTTTCAATTTCCGGTTTGCTTCCGGTTTTTACCGGTGTACCGGAAGCGGCGGTGCGCCGTAACTTGCTCATTATAAAATGTTTATGCGGACTTTGCGAGCAAATTTCCGGTTGCCGGAATAAAATTTATTTCCGCCGTTGTTGGCGCCACGAGAGTAGTCGAGTGTTTGGCGTTACATTTCCTCCCACCGGGGGAGGCCGGGAGGGGCTTTTACCTGTAAAGGTGAGCCAGTAAAACCGGTTTTGCAAAACGAAGTTTTATGATAAGCCGTTTTCTGCTACACCATGTGCCGCATGCTGCACATGATGTAAATTTCTTTTGGCTGTGGGCGTGGGTTGTAGCTAATTTATTGTCTTTTTTGGCGTGGGTGGGGGCGGGCGTGTTTTCAAGTCAAAAAGGAGGATTAAAGTATAGGTCTAATGCCCTGCCCGCATCTAATAAAAATCTATTTTTGTTCGGCCCTTGCGTATTACCCTGCGCGAGTTTGTTGGTGGGGACACCAACAAAGGCGGGATATAAAAAGCTCTATTTTTGTTTCGCAAGCGGGGTCCTTGCGGGGGGGGGGTAGGACGAAGCGGCTGCTTCGACCAGTGGGAGGGTTGTCAAATAAGAAAAACGTAAAAAAGGGAATAATGATGAAACTTAAGGAAGGAGATTTGTTTAAGATCCGACTTAGTGATCAAAATTATGTGGTTGGACAGATAGTTAGCATTCCAAACAAAGAGAGCATTGCCATTGTCGTATTCAAAGGGCTATGTGATGTTGGTTCGCCTTATGAGCCTATAAATCTAACGCAAAAAGAAATACTGTTTTTTGCTAACACATTTGATGCGAAATTTCACCATAGACATTGGGTGATATTTGCAAATTATTCAGCCAATTTAAGCAATATTAGACTGCCTATATATAAGTTGGGGACTGAACAAGAATCTCGTTATGAGGATCCGTTGTTCCGGATGTTCCGCAGGGCATCCGGAACTGCCAATAATCGCCGTTCTCTGAACGGAATTCATAGAACTGAAGCTAAATATTATATTGCATAGCTTAAAAGATAGCTATGGGTTTCGCATACAAGATAACAGATCAGCAAGGGCTCTATTACATAACGGCTACAGTCACTCAGTGGGTTGATGTATTTTCAAGAGCATGCTATGCTGATATCTTGATCGATAGCCTTGAATTCTGCAAGAAGAACAAAGGTCTGCAGATATATGCCTGGGTTATCATGAGCAACCATCTGCATATGATCTGCTCATGTGCAGATGGATATGACCTTAGTGATACACTACGCGACTTCAAAAAGTTTACGGCTACAGTAATAGTCGATGCTATCCGTAGCAATAAATCAGAGAGCAGGAAAAATTGGCTATTGTGGCTGCTGGAGCAAAACGGGGCTATACATTTTTGGCAGGAAGGCAACCATCCGGAAGAGATTATCACTCACAAGTTCTTTGAGCAAAAGCTAAACTACATACATATGAACCCGGTACGTGCAGGCATAGCAGATAGGCCGGAAGACTATCGGTATAGCAGTGCGCGCGATTATTGCAACATCAAAGGCTTGATCGGGCTTGCATACCAGTTCTGAGCTTTTGTGCGTTTGAAGTCCGTTCGGAGAACGGCGTATATTAGCAGTTCCGGATGCCCTTCGGAACATCCGGAACAACGGCCATTGTTTAGCTATAGTGTTTCCGGAAAAAAATATGAGAGAGCTCAAAAAATCATCGTTCCAGAAAACGAACGACTGGACATAATAAAAGGTATGAGGTTCAACGTTCGATATTCTATTGAAAATCCACAACGCGCCATTCTAGATTTCAACAAGGATGTAATAAATTAACGGTTCTGGCGGGTATGTCAAGGATACAACAACTTCGGTAGCCAGTTTCTTTTTAAAAAAATCCGATGACAGGAAAAAATTCCGAAAACCATTAAATAATGAAGCGTTTCTTTTCAATATTATTGGTCTGCTTCATCGTGGAGCTGGCAACAGGGCAAATTCGCCATTTATCTCTTGAGTGGGGCTTTGTTGCCAGTTTCATTATTTTCTTTTTTACCCTCCAATATTTTTTTTACAGGTATCCGGCAGACAAACAAAAGACTCTTGTATGTTTTTTAGTAGCTCCTCTTCTTTTGCATGGTACCGTTTGGGCAATAGATAGGGCAATGCCAAACGTAGGGTTTCCTAATATAATCGGAGACGTCATTTCATGCATAGCTAGCTATGTATTTACATTTACCAGATCGAGAATATTAAAAGCCGCAACATTAACTATCGCAGCCTGTATATGCATTTGGTACGCAGCAATTGGCTGCACCTGGTGGCTTTCCTATATCAATTACGGTACAATAAATGGTCGCGTTCAGCAAAAGCTGCCTGAGTTGCAAGGGCTGAATATTCAGCACGAATTTAAGGATGATAATAAATTGGTCATTCTCGATTTCTTTTCCACTTCTTGTGGCATATGCTTCAGTGAATTTCCTGCCCTGCAGCAATTATACGAGCAAAAGAACAGAGACACTAACATTGTTATCTATGCAATTGATGTACCGCTTAAACGAGATACTCCGGGCATGGCACTCAACATGGTCAGGAGAAGAAAATATACCTTCCCAGTAGCTGTCGCATCACCAGGTGTCGACTCCGCATTATCGATCGTAGGGTACCCAACCGTGCTCATCATAAAAAACCGCGAGATCATATACCGGGGAGATATCTACGGGGTTAGTAAGGTGATAGGGAATTAAAAATATTTTGTATTTTGACTACCGATGAAACCTGCAACGAAACTCCTTTTATTTACATCGGCAATGGTGGTAGCCTGCATTATCGCAGCCTGCATCTACATGCTATTTGATAAGCAGTTGACCTTTAAGCATGCTTTGCTTCAAATAGTGAAAATAGCGTTGATACCTTATGTTATACTCGCCGTGCAGCTATATAAAAGGCAAAGTGACCCCGCACGTTAGTGTTCGCCGAAGGGGAAAACAATAAAAACGTTACTTTTAGTTCACCGGGTATTCGCTACAATAAAGAGCATGGTCATGACATCATCTTACCAAACGCATCAAACGACTGTACGTGTAGCAGTTATTTTTTTGTTGCTCAGCATCCTGCTGCCATCCAGTTTATTCGCTCAGTATCAACCGGGACAGGAAATACAATATAGGAACAACAGTATCCAGTTTGCCCAGGCTCCTAAATATGATCAGCAGGAAATGCTGGATCCCGTTCATCATATCACAACAGGCACTATTGGCCGCAGCGAACCACTGCCGGCAAAGCTGAACGGCCAAAAGATATACCGCACGTTCGAAGTTGATGCAATGCCAGGCCTGCCCGCTGATGAGCAAATGATCGTCGACTATGTATTTAGGCAGTTGCACCCTGAGCTGGCAAAACTCAGCAATGGAAGCTATAGGGTAGACATCACCAATTTGGTTATAGATACCGCAGGTAGAGTTGTTTATTATGATGGCTTGGGGCTACGTGATTACTCAGATATGGGCACCACTGAGGGGAATGAAAACGCAGATAAGATAATTTGGAAAGCTGTTGAGCAGGCCTTCAGCGATGCGCCACCCATACAACCCGCTACGCTCCACAATTCGCCCGTACCCGTCTTGCTCGATGTTTTCTTTATCGCCTATGAAATAGCTGTGAACAACCATAATGTAACGATCAATAAACTATGGGATAACAAGCCCGTAGTGAAGAATATAAGGTAGCTCCCCAGCAACGGCGAGTCACGGTGAAGAACCGTAGACTCACCTACGACCGACCTACGACTGGGCGGCACGTAACATCTCCTCCCTCTGGGGGAGGCCGGGAGGGGCATCAATTTATCCACAATCCCCCTCACCGCCTCCCATTTACCGCCCCTGCCCCTTACCTTTGTGGCCACAATAAAAGTACCAGTTGCACAAGGCCTATATATTACGAATGAGATTACTCAGGAATCCAGTGTCCTTTATCTAAGTTCAGACATTTTAACCTTTTGACCCAAACGAAGCAGGGGACTCTTTAATTTTGACTTTTAATTTTTTACTTAGCCATATGCCAATCATAGCTCCCTCCATGCTCTCCGCCGACTTCCTGAAGCTTGGCGCCGAAATAGAAATGATCAACAGCAGCGAGGCCGACTGGTTTCACCTTGATGTGATGGATGGCCGCTTTGTGCCCAATATCAGCTACGGCATGCCGATCATCGCCCAGATGAAGAAGGCGGCTAAAAAGACCTTCGACGTGCACCTGATGATAGAAGACCCGGAGCGCTACCTTGAAGACTTTAAAAAAGCCGGCGCCGACTACCTTACCGTACACTACGAAACAGGCTACCACCTGCACCGTACGCTCACCAGCATCCGCGCGCTGGGCATGAAGGCGGGCTTGTCTATCAATCCCCATACTCCTGTGGAGATGATACAGGATATTATACACGAGATAGACCTGCTGCTCATTATGAGCATCAATCCCGGCTTTGGCGGGCAGAAATTTTTGCCGCTTACCTACAACAAGATACGCAAGGCCAAAGAGCTGATAAATGCCGCCGGCAGCAATACGCTGATAGAGATAGACGGTGGGGTGACCATGGATAATGCTGCCGATATTGTAGCGGCCGGTGCTGATGTGCTGGTAGCGGGCAATACCGTATTTTCGGCCCCCGACCCGCAGGAGATGATAAAAAGATTGAAGCAGGTAGGGAAATAAACTTATTTTCATTGCGTTATATAGGCGGATATGTTTCGTAAGCGGCTGTTTTTGGTGTCATTGGCATTGGTGATGTGTACTGTGGTGTTTGCCCAGCGGGCCGTTATCAGCGGCATAGTGCGCGACAATAAACGCAAGCCTATAGACCTGGTGGTGATAGCCGACGAGTCGAACGCAGCATCTGCCACGGCGCACACCAACAGCAAGGGCGTGTACCTGCTCGATGTGCCTGCCAATAAAGAGCTTTCCCTGATCTGGTATTCCCCCTTTGGCCACGAGATAGTGCGCAGGAAGGTGACCCTTGAACCCGGTGAAACCCGCACCATAGATATAGTGATGGTGATGCGCGATAATGTGCTGGTAGAGCACGTGAAGGTGGCCAACAAGCGGGTAGACCAGACGGCAATTAAAATGCTTGATATCTCGAAGGCTAAGTATATGCCCAGCACCATAGGCGGTATAGAGAGCATTATAAAGCTGGCGGTGGGCTCTCACAACGAGCTTTCATCGCAATACAATGTACGCGGCGGCAGCTTTGATGAGAACCTTGTTTATGTCAACGATTTTGAGATATACCGGCCATTCCTGGTGCGCTCAGGCCAGCAGGAAGGGCTCAGTTTCATCAATACCGACCTTGTTTCTAATGTCAACTTTTCGGTGGGCGGCTTCCAGTCTAAGTATGGCGATAAGATGAGCAGCGTGCTCGATGTGTCTTATAAGCGGCCGGTCACCTTCCTGGGGTCGGCTATGTTTAGCCTGCTGGGGGGTACGCTGCACCTGGAGGGAGCCTCGCGCAACCAGCGGTTCACCTACCTGCTGGGTGCGCGGCAAAAGAGTAACCAATACCTGCTGCAGGCCCAGCCTACCAAGGGTATCTACAATCCATCGTTCACAGATGTGCAGGCGATGCTCAGCTACCGGCTCAGCGACAAGTGGGAGCTGGAAGGCATAGGCAACTACGCCCGCAACCGCTTCACCTTTTTTCCTGAGCGGATGACATCAAGCTTCGGCGTGCTCAACCAGGCCTACCAGCTCGATGTGTTTTACGAGGGCAGCGAGTTCGACCAGTTCGACTCCCGGTTTGCCGGTATATCTGCCAACTATGCGCCCGACTCCTCTAAGCTCAAAATTAAGTTCCTTGCATCGGGCTTCCAGACCAATGAGTATGAAACCTACGACAAGAACTCGGCCTACCTCTTCGGCGAGCTGCAGACCGACATGGCCAAGAAGGACTTCGGGCAGATAAAGACCTTCCTGGGGGCGGGCGGCATACACAACTTTGCCCGCAACTACCTGGAGGTAAATGTTGGTGATGTAGGCATGCGCGGCTCGTATGAAGCAGGGTGCAACCTGATACAGTTTGGCGCCAATGGCACGCATACCCGCATCAGCGACGATCTGCACGAGTGGGAGCGCCGCGACTCATCGGCCTTCAACCAGCCCTATGACCCGGCTGCGCTTACCATGGCCTACTTCTATAATTCAGCTTATACCTTTGAGTATACCCGCGTCAGCGGTTTTGTGCAGGATAATATTCACTTCGACTCAATAGGGTTTAGTGCTACCGGCGGTGTGCGCGCCAACTATAGCGAGCTCAACGGCGAGCTGGTGATAAGTCCACGGCTGCAACTGGCGCTAAAGCCCGTACACTGGCAGCGCGACTGGCTCTTCAAGCTATCGGGCGGCAAGTATGCGCAGCCACCCTTCTACAGGGAGATGCGCGATGCAGAGGGTAAGGTGAATACACAGCTGCGTGCGCAGAAATCCTACCAGGCGGTGCTGGGTACTGAGTATAACTTCAAGATGTACAACAGGCCCTTTAAAATGACCGTAGAGGCCTACTACAAGCACCAGTGGGATATGGACCCCTATCGCTTCAACGATGTGCGTGTGCGCTACACGGCCAAGAACAATGCTATAGGCTATGTGTATGGCGGCGAGTTCAGGCTCTATGGCGATCTTGTGGAAGACGCTACCTCGTGGATAAGCGTAGGCCTTATGAAGGCAAGCCAGAAGATCACCGACAGCGCTTCGCTGCCCGGTTACGACAACTACTTTCCCCTGCCCAGCGATCAGCGGTTTATGCTGGGGGTATACTTCGAGGACTACCTGCGCCGCAATAAGAATTTTAAGGCATACATAAACATGATGTATGCTACAGGGCTGCCTACGGGCTACCCGCAGGGCCACCTCTATCAAGACCTCCTGCGCCTGCCCGACTATAAGCGTGTAGACATAGGCTTCTCTGCCCTGCTGCTCGATGCCGGCCGCCGCGAACACCCGGCTCACAGCCTGTTTAACAACCTGAAGAGCGTATGGGCCAGCCTGGAGGTCTTCAACCTGCTGAGCATACAGAACACGCTCTCCTACGCATGGATACAAGACAGGTCTACCAATGCCCGCTATGCGGTGCCCAACAGGCTTACCACGCGCCTGCTCAACTTTAAGATCATTGTGAGCTTCTAAAACGGGCAGCGATAGTATGATAAGCACCACATTTTGGGCGTAAATTGCATCTATTAAGATTGCGTATATTATTTAAGCGCCTTACCCCGCGCGGCTTTCGAACTATCTGATATTTTTTCTTTAAATTTTTTTTGTAGAAAACTTCAGATGCTTATCTTTGCGCTCCCAATTCGTTAGAACGGGGGAATGAGGTAGCGAACCACTTCATTTATTAGTACCACGATTTCGTAGCTCAGTTGGTAGAGCAATACACTTTTAATGTATGGGTCTTGGGTTCGAGTCCCAACGGAATCACAGAAGCCTCGCGAAAGCGGGGCTTTTGAATTTTTGGGACGATCAGATTTTTTCAGGTTTCAGGAACGCCCCCTTTATTTACTAGCTTGGTGTATCTTTAGTAATAAAATTTAATTTATGGGGCTCGTTTACGCAGACATAGAACTTATTAATGGAGACGACATTGCGTTAGCAAAAAGGCATATCATAGGCGAGGAAGAAGTAAAGAGGATACATTTGAATATACTGGTAGATACCGGGTCCTATTTACTGGCGATAAACGAATCCATCCAGGCGCAAATGCAATTTTCGGTTTTGGATAAAAAGAAAGCGCAGCTTGCAGACGGTCGGATTTTGGAATGTGATGAAGTTGGGCCTATTGAATTAAGGTTTAAAAACCGCTCTACTACATGCCGGGCAATGGTATTACCCGGCGATTGCGAACCGCTACTGGGTGCTATACCTCTTGAGGGCATGGATGTGCTCATTGACCCATTGCGGCAGCAACTTATCGTCAACCCTGAACACCCTTATTTTGCAGTTATGAAGATGAAATAGTTGGCTGGTGTGTGCTATGCCATATTCCGCATTTATCTTTTACTCCCTATCGAGCAGGTAACGCCAGACTATGGCGCTGAGTATGGCACCCAATATGGGGGCTACAACGAATAGCCACAGCTGGCTGATGGCTGTGCCGCCTACCAGTAGGGCGGGGCCTATGCTGCGGGCAGGGTTTACGGAAACGCCAGTGATAGGTATGCCCGTGATATGGATGAGCACCAGGCTAAGGCCGATGGATATGCCGGCAAAGCCGCCGTGGATATTTTTAGTGGACGTGGTGCCAAAAATGACGAACAGGAATATAAACGTAAAAACGGCCTCGGCAATAAAGCCCGACATCATATTGTAGTGGCCGGGCGAGGCTTCCGCATAACCATTTTGACCGAGCCCGATCGCCGCTACGCTGTAGCCATCTTTACCCGATGCTATGAGCATCAAAATACCCGCACCTGCCAGCGCCCCCAGCACCTGCGCTATGATATAGCCAATAGCATCGCCACCCTTCATGCGGCCGGCTACTACCATGCCTATGGTAATGGCAGGGTTGATATGACAGCCCGAGATATGGCCAATGGCATAGGCCATAGCCACCACCGACAGCCCGAAGGCGAATGATATGCCCAGCAGGCCCACGCCCGTGGCGCCGTTAGCACCGGCTATCACGGCACTGCCGCAGCCCATGAGTACCAGCACCAGGGTGCCAAAAAACTCAGCAGAAAATTTAGAGAACGAAGTTGTTTGCATAGCGAGTGTGTTATGAATGGTTACTATGAAGATAGCTGAACAAAATGCTATTGCGGGGATTATTTATTTGTGATGAATGAGTGCTCGAATGAATTTTGGATTTGCTTGCGACTATTTCTGGTGGGTGGGAATGGGTGTCAGGGTATTAACACTTCGTGTCAGTGGTATAATTACTTTCAAAATACTTCAAAAGTTCATTTTCAAATCCCCCTAAGTCCATACCATCTTTAATATAACCTGCTGGTATAAGTGTTCGATAATCTCCGTCCAAACTGAATTTATCTACCTGATGTGCATTTGCGTAAATGTCTACCAAGTGGTCGACTTTGCTGCCCACGTTGATATTGAATTTCATGAATTCAATGATATTTTCAATATTTTCAACCTTATATTTATCCGTACCTGTGTATTTGGTCATATCAATTGAACATAACGCAAAGCATTTTGGGTTGCCGTGGGCTCTTAAAGTCTGATTTCTTGAAATTCTTATTGGGGTGGTGTCAAGCCATTTCGATTTTACTTCAATATAATAGACTGCCTTTTCATCAACGTAAATTACAAGGTCTTGCCCGTCTTGTTCACTTTTTACTTCTGCATTCAAATTTTTTGACAATCTGTTACGAAGTACATCTTCTAAGTGGTTCCCAATTTTCTTTTTGTATCGCATTTCTGCGTCGTCCTGCTGTTTTCTGAGCAGAGCGTCCTCGCCAAGTTTTATCAGTTCGTCAAGGTTGGGATGACAAGCTATTCTTGCTAACTTCTTTATGACAGCTTCATTCTGACTTAAAATTGCGAAAGATGCTTCACCGTCAGCCAGTTGAACCAATATTGCTGATTTATTTCTAGATGTTGCAGGGAAAAGTTTTTCGTAAAGTTCGCAGTTTGCTTGGTCTGGTTTGAAATTTCTTATGATGTCTATGATAAAACTTCTATAAGGATGGTTCTCCATGTGAATTTCATTTCCTGATTCACCGAAAAACAGTTTTTCTATTTCAGATGTTAAATCCAATCCTTTAAAGGATTTCATTTCATCATGAATGGTTTCAATAACTGCATGTGCAAGTTTTGACCTTACTGGTTTGCTGGTTCCAACAATGTCGTCATACAAATCTTTTACTACTTCAGGTATTTTGCTGTCCTTGTAAAGCGACGAAATGCTTTTCAGCTCGTATAGCTGATTTGGATAAACATCATATCTAAGAAATATCTTCTTTACGTCTGCGTAATGAGATGCTTCTTTTAAAATCTTAGCTAATGGTTCTAAATTTTCTTTCGTCCATTCAGCATCTTTATCACTAATATCATTCAAAAACACTTTGAATAAATCATTTTGTCCTTTTCTGATATCAATATTGTCCTCTCCAGGAATTGAAGGAAGAATAATTGGGTTTAGGCCCAAACCATAGTGTTCATCAATCAATTTAATCACTTTAATAGGGCCACTTATTGAATCTTCTTTAGGAATGATACTTGCGTATTGAATTAGGCAAGTGAGGTAATTTTCAGGCAAATTCACAGAACGTGTGCCTTCTTTTATTTGCTCGTCTAACGACGCATTAATAAATTCCATGTAATTTCTTCGGCCAAAATTTTCAAATTCCAAACCATCTATCAAAAAATAAATATCAATTTGCCTGTTTGTTATTTTAGGATTGATTACATCTGCCAATGGTATAAGTGCATCTATCAAATCAACGGATTTGCTCAACTCCACCTGCTTTCTGAGCTGGCCTTTTATGTTCGGCAGTAAACATCTGTTGGCGAAAAGTTCACCTTCGCCCTTAAGAATCATTTCTTTGTATAAAAGAACTAGCTCGGATTTGTTGAATGATTGAATTGTGCCCTGTTCTTGTATCTTGTCGGCAATGTTTGCAAACCCAATTCTTTGAATATCCAAAATATTCCACTGATCCATAAGTTTAGTCCAGATTGGTATAAGCTCTGATTTTGGCATGTTTGCATAGAATCTTCCAACTACATTGTAAATAGCCTTTAATGTAGATTCATGAGCTTCATGGATGACTGAACCATTCAGAAACACTGCTTCTTTTGCTGATATACGTGTTGTTTGGGTTTCTAAAAAGGGAAGCGATTTAAACATATTAGTCCACTTATCTTTTAATTCAATAAAAAACTTGTTCAGCTCTGTATCATCAGAACTAACCGAAAAGTTGATTTCAGCCAATAAATGCGGACTTTGGATTTTTGAAATATAATTTTCTAAAAATGAAAAAATCAAGTCGGAAGCTTCTTGCATGAGTTTCTGATTGGCTAACTCTTCAGGCTTATTTTTTTCATTTTCTGAATTAAGATGCAAACCGTCTCTAGGTTCGGTAGGCTGAAAGTTTTTGGAATGAATTACAAAGTTGAATCCGAAATGCTCGGTTCCTATCAAGGGGTAGAATAGAAAAAGTCTCGGTAGATTGGATGGTAATAATACGGCTTTCCCAATGAATCCGTCAACAGGTGAATTATTCTCAATGGGAAGTGCAACGATTAGTCTATCTGTTTTAATGTAATTGATTTTCTTGATTTCGCCATTTACCTCTATTGCGCGTGTATAGAAGTAGTCATTCGTTTCTTCGACTGCATTTTTAATATAGATGGTTGTGTTGTTATGATGATCAATAACAGTGACTTTCTTCAATCTGTCATTAAAAATCATTACATAAGGCAGAATTGTCTTCAGTGATTCAGTGGCATCGACCGCTCTTTTCTTATTTAAGTCGTTGTTAAATAAAAATTTAAAGACCGTTTTTGGCAATTGTTCAAAGGCGACAGACTCACTTAATAATTCAGTAACCTTCTTTCTTAAATTGCTTATTTCGTCGCATAATTTCTCCCAATCTTGTGTATTTCGGTCGATAATAAGGTCTGTGAATTTAATGTGTTCTTGTGCGGGCTGATTGACGTATTCTTCTTCAAGTTCATCTTGAATAGCGCCACTTACTTTTACCACATCACCGAAAGAATGTGACGTCATAAAACCTGTACCGTATTGCCCAATTGGGTTTCCTTCTTCTCTGTCTATTTTTTTTTCAGTTAAGGTTTTTGAACTTACTTGGGTAAACAAGCAATCCAAGGTATGCATCGTAAAAGGTACACCGTTGTGTGAAAATACAAGCTCAGTTTCTGTAAGCATCAGGTCAATCTCACAACAGGGACTTAAATCCACAGCATTTTGAAACAGTTCCCAAATGGCTCTTTTTGCATGGTTAGGCCCAATTTTCTTTATCCCTTGAATTATTTTATCAGCATGTTGCTTAAGGTCGTTTCGTTGCGTTTTGTATTTATATAAATCGGCTCTTGATACTTGTGTTTCCATGAAAATTTAATTATGTAGGTGAGATTCAAGTTATTTTTTTTGTAGCATAAAAGCAATATTTCGAAGATGTCTTTCATTGTCGTGTTTTTTTCGCACTGACCAGTAACTCGTAAATAGATGCATGTCTACCGTATTTCGACAAAATACAATATTTTACACGTTGTACGGATGTTCCGCAGGGCATCCGGCATACAAAGAACTGAAGCTAATAATTTTAGCTGATCTTTTCATTCCATAGTACGATTCGACATTAGTACCACAGAGGTTCACTCATGCTGTACTGTATTGCAGGTTTGGACCGAAGGCAAAAGCATATGGCCTTATCTGCGCCCGCTTCCCCCATAGATTTTCCCAACACCACCATCACACCACATCCCCCCATATACCTGACCTTTGCAGCACAAAGAGCAACATGGCAGGTAAAAGAATACAGGACATACCATTTTCAGTGCTGGACCTGGCGCCTATTACGGAGGGTAATACGGTGGCTACAACTTTTAAGAATAGTATGGCGCTGGCGCGGCGGGCAGAGCAGCTGGGCTACAACCGCTACTGGCTGGCTGAGCACCACAATATGGACAGTGTCGCCAGTTCGGCGACTGCCGTGCTTATAGGCTATATAGCAGGCGGCACAAGCACTATACGGGTAGGCAGTGGCGGCATCATGCTGCCCAATCATGCGCCGCTGATGGTGGCGGAGCAGTTTGGCACGCTGGCCTCGCTGTACCCCGGCCGTATAGACCTGGGCCTTGGCAGGGCGCCGGGCACAGATCAACAAACAGCGGCGGCGCTGCGGCGGGGAAGGATGGAAACTGCCGAAGACTTCCCGGATGATATAAAGGCAATGCAGCGGTATTTCTCGGCCGACAACAAAACCGCCAAGGTGCGGGCCATACCCGGCGAGGGCGTGGAGGTGCCTATGTGGATACTGGGGTCAAGCACCGACAGCGCACGCCTTGCAGCGCTAATGGGCCTGCCCTATGCATTTGCCAGCCATTTTGCACCGGCGCAGTTCCTTACCGCTATCAATATTTACCGCGACACCTTCAGGCCATCGCAATACCTTGCCGAGCCACGCGTAATGGCGTGTGTGAATGTAATAGCGGCTGATACTAACGAGGAGGCGCAATACTTGTCGACATCGCTGCTACAGCTGATAGCGGGTATTGTCACCGGCAAGCGCAAACCACTGCCGCCACCAGTAGACTCAGTAGCCGATCTGTGGGGCGGCGAGGTGCAGGCGCTCATCCACCAGATGATGTATTACTCGTTCATAGGAGATGCAAAGAAAGTTACTGAGGGGCTTGCCCGCTTCCAGGCAGAAGCTGCGCTCGATGAGATAATGGTGACCAGCCATATATATGACCCTGCTGCGCGGGTGCATAGCTACGAGGTGCTGAAGGGCGCATTGCGGGCATAGCATTTATTTTACAATTCATTAGTAGTCAGCTGTTTAGCGGCAATATGTATAGCAGTGCCTAAATAACTTGTTGCGAATAATTGCCGCATAGCTGAGAATTCCTCAGTTTGGTGTGTAATTTGCAGGTATCGTTTACTCCCGCTACTAAACATGCAACGCATCCTATTTCGCACACTATTCGTTTGCTGCCTTGTCTCAGCTGCCCCGTTATACGGGCAGCGGCGCGGGCAGTCAACTATTGATTCGCTTGTTATGGAGCTGCCTAAGGCAAGCTCCCAGCCTGCAAAGGCAGCTATACTGTCGGCCCTGTCTGATGCCTGCTACCTGGCCGGCCGCTATGCCGAGAGCCTGGAGTATGGCCTGCAGGGCCTGAAGCTGGCAAAGCCGGGCGACAAGGAGCTCAGGGGCAGCAACCTGGAGAATGCCGGCAAGAGCTACCTGGCCCTCGCAGAGATGCGCAAATCCAAAAACTTACCGGACTCGCTGGCCGCATTGTCTACAGCCACCAGGCTGAGTAGGGCGCACACTAATCTCTCCGCAGCTATAAGCGTGCTGAAGGGCACGGGCGATGTGGAGCTATTGCAAAGCGCATACGAGCGGCTATCGCGGGTGCAACTGCTACAGGGCGATACTGCGGGCTCGCGCGAGAGCTTCAGGCTATACAATAAGTACCTGGCGGGCGTGTACAATGCAGAGAAGGGCAGCGAAATAGTAAAGACCGATATGAAGGAAACCTTCTCGAAAGAGCTACAGCTTAACTCGCTGAAGTATGAATACGAGAAGAAAATGGCAGATGCCGAGAGCGACAAAGAGCGGCGGCAGCTGAAGCATGAGGAGGAGCTGCGCCAGCGCCTGATAACAAACGAATTTGAGCAGAAGAAGGCCGTGCTGGAAGCGGAGAAGAAGAAAAGTGAAGAGATGAATGCCCTCATACTGAAGCAGGCTGAGCAGGAGCGAAAACAAGAGCGTAAATACTATATGCTTGGGTTGGGCATGCTGGTACTGCTGGTGCTGGCGATGGTAAGCAGGTTCACGGTGCTGCGCCGCAGCAGGCTGCAGCTGGAGGAGAAGAACCGGCAAATAGCTGCTGAGAAAGAGGCCGCCGATAATATGCGCATACGCGCAGAGAACTCCGAGCGGTTCAAGCAGCAGTTCCTGGCCAATATGAGCCACGAGATACGCACGCCCATGAACGCTGTAAGCGGGATGACGGAGCTGCTGCTGGATAAGGGGCCGCGTGCCGACCAGGTGGGGTATCTGCAGGCTATCAGCAAATCATCGGAAGTGCTGCTGCATATAATCAACGACATACTGGACCTCTCTAAAATAGAAGCCGGGAAAATGGAGCTGGAGTGCATCGATTTTTCGCTGGCTGATGCTGTGCAGCAGGTGCGGGATACACTGGCTCACCGTGCAGATGAAAAGGGCCTGCAGATGACGGCAACAATAGCTGCCGAGGTGCCCGATGTGCTGATGGGAGACCCCTACAGGCTGAACCAGGTGCTCATAAACCTGTGTGGCAACGCCATAAAATTTACCGAGAAGGGTGGCGTGGAGCTGGATATACGGTGCGATAAAAAAGACGGTGAACATGTATCCTTGCGCTTCTCCATTATTGATACCGGCATCGGCATACCGAAAGAAAAAATTGACAGCCTGTTTGCTAGTTTCACGCAGGTCAATAACTCAGATACGCGCAAGTATGGCGGCACGGGCCTTGGGCTCTCCATCTCCAAGCAGCTGGTGGAGCTGCACGGCGGCTGTGTTACCGTGGAGAGCGTTGTAGGCAGCGGCACCACATTCTCCTTTGTGCTCAACTACAAGCCCGGCAGTGCCGACAAGCTGCAACGCAGGCTGAGGCAGGAAAAGAAAGCAGACGGCAGCATACTCAACGGCCTGCGGATACTGGTAGCAGACGACAACGAGTATAACCGCATGGTGGTGAGCGAAACACTGCAACTGAAAGCAGATGTGGTGATAGAGATGGCAGTGAACGGTGAAGAGGCCGTGAAGAAGGTAAAAGAAGGCAACTTTGACGTGGTGCTGATGGACGTGCAAATGCCCGTGATGAGCGGCATAGAGGCCACCTGCTACATAAGGGACAAGATGGGGTCGCCACAGAACAGGGTGCCTGTGATAGCCCTTACTGCCAGCATACTAAGAACAGACATTGATAAATGCCTGGGCTGCGGGATGAACTCCTTCGTGCCCAAGCCTTTTAAAACGTGGCAGCTGATCAATACCATTGCCGATGTAACGGGAAGAAAAGTATCGGCGGATGCGGAGCAGGAGGAGGATTATATAGACAATGCCGATGCCGGACCGACAACCGTGACCGACTTTGCCTACCTCAAAAAATTCTGCGAGGGCAATGAAGTGCGCATGCGGAAGTATATTCGCATGTACCTGGAGGGCGTGCCTGCCTTCATAGAGCATATGGCGGCGGCAGCGAAGGAAAAGAACCTGAAGGATATATCGTTGCGCATACACGCCTTTAAGCCAAACTGGCTGATAATGGGTATGAAGCGCACCGCGGACCTGGGCAGCAAAATAGAGCAGCAATGCGCCGGGGGCAGCGATGAAGTATATGCGAATGTAGTGCTGCTGCTAAAGGATATCGACGTGTCGGTAACGGAGCTGCAAGGTGAGCACAGCTTTGCGTAAGGTCATAGCGTGTATTGTTAAGTGCCGGTGAATTCCGTTCAAATTAATTAGCCATTTCACCTGCATTTTATTATTTTTATGTGTAATGAATTTGGGCTGGTTGAAAAGCATACTTTTTTGCACGCTTGCAGTGCTTGCGCATACGGCGGAAGCAAGGCTGCAAGGCCAGGCCCGGATAGACTCCCTGCTAAGGCAGCTACCTGCCGCAAGCGCAGATACAAACAAAGTGCTGCTGCTGAATGACCTGGCACAGTCGTACAAAAACATAGATCCCGGCAAAGGGATAGCCTATGCAAAGCAACAGCTGCAGCTGGCTACGGTGCTTGGGTGGAAAAGAGGCGAGGCGCTTGCCTACCACCGGCTGGGGGTCAACAGCCAGTACAGGTATGACTACAACAAGGCCATAGAGTATGATCAGCGCGCGCTGGAGCTATACCAGCTGCTTAATGATAAGGGCGGCGTAGCGGGTGTGGAGATGAGCCTGGCCAACATCAACTCGCAAATGGGTAACCATGCGAAGGGGCTTGAGTATGATCTGAAGGCCCTGCGCATCTTTGAGGAGCTACACGACAAAAGGAATATAGCCATAACGCAAGGCAACATAGGCAACATATACCAGGTGATGGGCAGGCACCGCGAAGCGCTGGCCTATGACCTGCAGGCACTGAAAATATTTGAGGAGCTGGATGACAGGTCGGGTGTGGCCAGGAACCTTGCCAACGTGGGCAATGTATACCTGCTGCTGGGCGATGCTGGCCGCGCCCTCGACTACAACCGGAAAGCGCTGGGTATGTTTGAGGAGCTGGGTGAAAAGCACGGGCAGGGCACAGTAACAGGAAACATCGGGGAGATATATTTTGCCATAGCCGCAGACAGCACGGGCCGGCTTAGCGGCGGCCCAGGCATTCCAAAGAACAAACAGGAGGCGCTGAGGCTTGCGATAGATCATCTTGAAAAAGGAGTAATTATATGCAGGCAGATCAGCATGCTGGGCGGTGTTGCAGAGTTTAGCAGTATACTGTCGAAGGCGCATAAGCTTGCCGGCAACTATCAACAGGCCTTGTACTACGCGCGGCAGCGTACATCATTGCAAGACTCGCTTTTCTCGCAGGAGACGATACAGAAGATATCGATGATAGACGAGCGAAAAGGTCGTGAGCTCAGCGAAAAAGCGCTGGAGGTGCAGCGGCTGCAGTTGCGCGCCACACGCAATGAGCGCCGCTATTACATAGCCGGGCTGGCCCTGCTGGTATTTGTTTCAGCGGGCCTGTTCCGCAGTTTTCGCAGCGCGCGTAGAAACAAAGAGCAGCTGGAGGAAAAGAACAGGCTCATAGCCATAGAAAAAGAGAATGCGGATATGCTGCGGCATCGCGCAGAGCGGTCAGAGCAGTTTCAGCAGCAGTTCCTGGCCAATATGAGCCACGAGATAAGGACCCCTATGAATGCGGTGAACGGTATGACCGACCTGCTGCTGGATAAAAATCCGCGGCCCGACCAGCTGCGCTACCTGCAGATCATCGCCAAGTCATCAGACATACTGCTGCATATCATCAACGATATACTCGACCTTTCTAAAATAGAGTCGGGCAAGCTGGAGCTGGAGTCGATAGATTTTTTGCTGGAGGATACCATAAGGCAGGTAAAAGAGACATTATCATTCAGGGCAGAAGAGAAGGGGGTGCAGCTGATATCGAAAATAGATGCGGCCATACCCGATGTGCTGCTGGGCGACCCCTTCAGGCTTAACCAGATACTGATAAACCTCGGCAGCAATGCTATAAAATTTACAGAGCGCGGAAGCGTGACCATAGAAGTAAAGCCGGTGACTAATACTGCGGGGCATGTATCGCTGCAGTTTCATGTCACCGATACCGGTATAGGCATCCCCGCCGATAAAATGGATAAGCTGTTCCATAGCTTCAAACAAGTGCATAGCTCAGATAGCAGGGTGTATGGCGGCAGTGGCCTGGGGTTATCTATATCGCGCCAGCTAATAGAGCTGCAAAGGGGCGAAATTACCGTGAGCAGCACCGTGGGTGTTGGCTCTACATTTTCCTTTGAGCTGTCATACCCGGTAGGCTCGGCAGAGCGGCTGCGTGAGAAAATGCTGGAGGAGCAGAAAGCAGAGGGCAGCGTGCTCAACGGCCTGCGTATACTGCTGGTAGACGACAATGAGTTTAACAGGATGGTGGCTGCAGAGACCCTGCGCCTTAGGGCTAAAGTGCATATTGAAGAGGCCATAAACGGAGAGGAAGCTGTGAAGATGCTGCAGGCCAATGACTACGATGTGCTGCTGATGGATATACAGATGCCGGTAATGGATGGCCTCGAAGCAACGAAGTATATACGCAGTAACCTGGCCGCACCTAAGCGGTCGGTGCCCATAGTGGCGCTGACGGCGAGCCTGCTGCGCGGCAATATAGAGATGTGTACCGCTGCGGGTATGGATAGCTACGTGCCTAAGCCCTTCAAGGCTTGGCAGCTGATAGCCGCGCTGGCAGAGGTAACGGGAAGAAAAGGCGCTAAAGTAAAAGGGGAACGTGTAAATAGCACACCAACAAAAGTGCCGGCATGATGAGAAGAGTACTCTTAGCAATACTGATACTGCTGCCGGCTGTGCTTAACGCACAGAAGCCGGTGGAGAAGACTATTGCGTCGCTGGTGCAGAGGCTGGAGCGTGCTAAAGAAGATACCAATAAGGTGAAGCTGCTTAATGAGCTGGCAGCCGCTTATGCAGCGGTGAACACGACAGAAGGAATAAAATATGGCGAGCAGGGCTTGATACTGGCCGAGCAGGCCGCATGGGCAAAGGGCAAAGCCATGCTCTATCATACCCTTGGCAGCAATTACCTGGCTACGGCCAGCTACCCAGGTGCCACCCGGTATTTCGATAAGGCCCTGCAGGCTTATGAAGCACTTGGCGACGCGGGTGGTATTGCGCAATGCCTCGTGAGCATAGGCATCGTGAATGTGAGCCAGGGCAGCTACCAGTCCGCGCTGGATAATTACCGCAAAGCGCAGGTGCTCTATGAGCAGGTGGGCGACAAACGAGGCATAGCCAGGGTGCTGGGCCAGACGGGTAATGTGTATCAAAATCAGAGCAACGATGCAGTGGCGCTTGAGTATTTGCTAAAGGCCCTTAAAATGAATGAGGAGCTCGGCGACAAAAGTGGCATTGCCAGCAACCTTAACAGTATTGGTATCATCAATATCGACCAGTTGGCCTTTCCCCGCGCGCTCGAAAATTTTCAGAAGGCGCTGAAGATAAACAGGGCACTCAATAATAAAAGTGAGATAGCACGCAACCTCAAGAACATGGGTAACGTGTATATTAGTGTACGCCAGTATCCTGAGGCGCTGGAGCATTACAGCAGCGCCCTGAAGATACATGAAGAGCTGGGCGATAAGAGCGGCATAGCGCGCAACCTCGGCAATATGGGCAACGTATACCAGGAGCTGCACGACTACCCCATGGCGCTGCAATACCTGCTGAAGGCAAGCAAGATGAATGAGGAGCTGGGCGAGAAATACCCTATGGCCAACAACCTGGGGAGTATAGGGTGCGTGTATCTTGCGATGGCTAAAGAACGGCCCGCTACTTTAGATGTTGCGGATAGGGCTGCACACCAGAGATCCAATCTTAACGCGGCCATTACCTACCTCCGCAAGGCAGTGGCGGTAGACAAAGAGATAGGCAACCTCCACGAGTTCCAGAACTTCGCTTTTTTCTTGTCAGAGGCGCTTGCGCTTACGGGGAATCACAAAGACGCATTGGAAACATACAACCAGTATTCGGCAGCTAAGGACTCTATCTATTCAGTAAGCAACAATCTTAAGATAGCACAGCTGGAGCAAAAGCGGGAGGACGAGCTGCGGCAGAAACAGATGGAAATGCAGCAGCTCAAAATATCGGCGGCGAAGCATGAGCGGCGTTATTACATAATGGGGCTTGCTACGCTGATGGTGGTATCTGGAGGGCTGTTCAGGCGGTTTCGTGGGGCACGGCGGAATAAGAGGCGGCTGGAGGATAAGAACACGCTTATTGCAGCAGAAAAGGAGAATGCCGACCAGATGCGTATAAGGGCGGAGCGCTCTGAAAGGTTCCAGCAGCAATTCCTGGCTAACATGAGCCACGAGATACGGACGCCTATGAATGCGGTGAACGGCATGACGGATGTACTGCTCAACAAAGAGCCGCGGCCCGACCAGCTGCGTTATCTGCAGATAATAGCGAAGTCGTCTGATGTGCTGCTGCACATCATTAATGACATACTGGACCTGTCGAAAATAGAATCTGGCAAGCTGGAGCTGGAGACGATTGATTTTTCGCTCGCAGATACTATAAAGCAGGTAAAGGAAACCCTCTCTTTCAGGGCAGAGGAGAAAGGGCTGCAGCTGGTATCACGCATCGGCGGGGATGTGCCGCCCGTGCTGTGCGGTGACCCCTTCAGGCTCAACCAGATACTCATAAACCTCGGGGGCAACGCTATAAAGTTCACAGAGAAGGGTGGGGTGGAGCTGGATGTGAAGCTGGTAAGCGCACAGGAAGACAAAGTTTCCCTGCACTTCAGCGTTACGGATACGGGCATCGGCATACCTGCCGATAAGATGCATCTGCTGTTTGAGAGTTTCCGCCAGGTGCATAGCTCTGATAGCCGGATATATGGCGGCAACGGGCTGGGGCTATCCATATCGAGGCAGCTGATAGAGTTGCAGGGTGGTGTTATAACGGTCGATAGCACTGTGGGCGCGGGCACCACATTCAGCTTTGAGCTTACGTATCATACCGGGTCGGCAGAGCGGCTGCTGAAGAAAACACAGGACGAGCAGAAGGCTGATGGCAGTATGCTGAACGGACTGCGGATATTGCTGGTAGACGATAATGAGTATAACAGGATGGTGGCCTCTGAAACGCTGCACCTGAAGGCCGATGTGGTGATAGACGAGGCTACAAACGGCGAAGAGGCGATACTGCTGCTAAAGCGCAGGGACTACGACGTGGTGCTGATGGATATACAAATGCCCGTAATGAACGGCCTGGAGGCGACGGCGTACATACGCAACCGCATGCCAGCGCCCAAAAAATCGGTGCCGATCATAGCCCTTACTGCAAGCCTGCTGAGGGGCGATACGGAGATGTGCATGGCGGCAGGGATGAATGCCTGCATGACCAAGCCTTTCAAAGCATGGCAGCTGATAGCTGCACTAGCTGAGGCTACGAAAGGTGGACCCGTAATCTCCGGAGCGCAGCGCCATGAAGAAATGTCGCAAGGCGATGAAGAGACACAGGACGAAGATGGGAAAGTGACTAACCTTGCGTATTTGCGCGGGTTTTGTGATGGCGATGCTGCGAGAATGAAGAAGTTCGTAGCTATCTATATTGCGGCCGTGCCCCAGCTGCAGGCAGGTATAAATACAGCATTGGCAGCCGGCGACCTGCGCACGGTGGCAGGGCAGATACACGCGTTTAAGCCTAAATGGATGATGATGGGGATGAAGCAAAGTGCTAAGCTGGGCTCTGGGATAGAAAAGCTATGCACTGAAAATGCGGAAGTAGCTGAGATACGAGAGCTGGTGACGCAGCTGTTTGCATATGCGGAGCTATCGCTGGGAGAGTTGGCTGGCAGGTAGTAGCGATCAAGGATCACGCACGGGGCAGGTGTGCAATGCGGGTAGACATCTTCTTCAAAATTGCGGGCAAAAATATATTGTTATTTTCGGGGCGCTGTAATGCCGCATGCCGCGGCGAACGCAAAAAAATTAATAGCTATGAATTCTTTTGGCCGCATATTCAGGGTGAGCATCTTTGGGGAGTCGCATGGGCCACAGGTGGGCATAACAATAGATGGCTGCCCGGCGGGTATAGCGCTTGCAGAGGCTGATCTTGCCGGTGACCTGGAGCGCAGGAAGGCAGGCGCTGCCGGCACCACACCCCGCAAGGAAGATGACCTGCCGCAGTTTGCGAGCGGCATTTTTAATGGCAAGACCACGGGGGCGCCGCTGACCATATTGTTTCAAAACAACAATACGAGATCGGCCGACTACGAAGCAATAAAGGCCACCCCGAGGCCGGGCCATGCCGACTTTGTGCTTAATAGAAAATTTGAAGGGCACAACGACTACCGCGGTGGCGGGCACTCATCGGGCAGGCTTACCGTGGCGCTGGTGGCTGCAGGGGCTGTGGCAAAGAAAGTGCTGCCGGGTATCACCATAACAGCGTCGCTTGCCGAGGCCGGGGGAGATATGGATATAGAAGCTGCTATAGCTAAGGCCATCGAAAATAACGATAGCATAGGCGGCATAGTGGGCTGCAGTGTTCATGGGCTGCCGGTGGGCATTGGAGCGCCCTTCTTCGATTCGCTGGAGTCTGTAATAAGCCATGCTATATTCGCCATACCCGCTATAAAGGGTGTAGAGTTTGGCAGTGGGTTTGCTGCCGCCCGCATGACCGGCAGCGCGCACAATGATGCTATTGTGGATGCGCAGGGCACTACAGCTACCAATAACGCAGGCGGCATAAACGGCGGCATCAGCAACGGCAACGACCTATACTTCAGGGTGGCGGTGAAGCCCGCCAGCAGCACGCCACGCGAGCAGCATACATGGAATACTAATTCACAATCGGTTGAGCCATTTGTAGTAAGGGGTCGGCACGACCTTTGTATAGCCCTTCGGGTGCCTGTTGTTGTAGAGGCAGTAACTGCAATTGCCTTAGCCGATCTGTACTTGTGTAACAGGTAGCTCAATCATTGATTCTGAGATCAATATGTTGTTCAGCGGTTTGTATAGGGATACTGCTTCGCTGCTTTTAGGGCACATTTTGCTGTTGATAACCACCCTAAAAAATGTAGCATATGAGAAAATACGGACTTTTTGCGATTTTGATCTTATTAGCCGGCAATTTATCTGCTCAGTACAAAGTATCACCGACCCCGCTGCATATCAAAGCGCCGGCTATGGCCGCTAAGACAACGAGCCTCCACCACGATTCCCTGTATATGACACACCTGGGGCCTCACGACACCGTGGCTTACACCTATACCTTTCATGGTGATAGCGGGATCGTTACCGGCACAAATGCGCACGGGCATTATGGCTTTGCAGAGCGTTATTCATTCAACGGCCACGACAGCGAGGTGCGGGTGATAGGTGTTGCAGCTGTATTTGTGGGCAAGGTGACCCCCTCATCGACGCGACTTGTAGATATAAAAATATGGCAGGCCGGCAGCACTACAGCGGGCCCGCGGCCGCATTTGTTTTACAGCGGGTTGCCTACGTCGGCCCCATACTCGGTGCTGGTGCCCTACACAGCGCTTGGCATCGCAGATACATCGGTGACCCTGAAGGAATTTTATTTCGCGACACCCACGGCGCCCATGCACGATACCTTTTTTGTAGGCTATACTACCAACTACACCTGGGACAGCCTGATGGGAGACACTATAGGCATAGCGACTACGCAGGATGGCAGCCGCAGCAGCCCAACGTACACAGTGGCAGGTGCCGATACTATAGTGAATGTGCAGAATGCCGTGATAACGCCAATGAATATATGGTACGATAACGGTTTTGACTTTGGCTTTAAAGTTCATTACTGGGCGTTCCCTATTGTAAACACTAATGTGTTCCTTAAAGCGCCGGGAATAACAAAGGATGATTTCAGCTTCCTGGGCAATTACCCTAACCCGGCGGTGAGCAGCACCAGCCTGAAGTTCTCCCTGGGGCACCCTGCTACTGTGACCATAAAGCTGGTTGATGTATGCGGTAGGGTAGCAAGTAGCATCATCAGGCAAGATATGGGCCCAGGTGAGCATATTGTAACACTACCCGTTGCTAATTTAAGTGCCGGGAATTATCTCTGTGTTATCAGCACCGACAGCGGGCAGGGCATTGCCTCAAAGATATCGGTAGTGAAGTAGGGATAAAAAAGGGGGAATTATTCCGTATCGATTAATAATATTGCTTTCAGTTAATAGATTAAGTGCCGGGCAACAAATTTTTTTTTCAGCATAGTATATAACCTGTATTTTTGCCCTCTTTTAAAAACAAAAAAACATTACAAATGAAGAAATTATTTTTACTCTCTATCGCTGCAGGTATTAGTGCAGTGGCGTTTGGCCAGGGCCCTGCAATAACGGCTGCACCTTTTAAGACTCCGGTGTCGTTGGCTGGCAACAATATTGCTGCAAAAACTACAGCTGTAGGAGATACGTTTACAATACCGCTTTTTACAAGCGCCGATACATTTGCAATCTACAATGTGGGTAGCTCGCCCTACGATAGCGGTTTCGCCACTGGTACTAATCCATACGGGCATAAGGCATTTGCACAGCGTTATGATGTTAAGGCATCAGACAGCACTGTGAAAGTGATAGGCGTTTATGGATTGTTTGGCGGTAAGATCAGCCCTACCTCTACCAAAACTGTATCGTTGAATGTGTGGTCGCAGGGTCCTAAGACGACTTGGGCAAGGCCTACATTGTTCAACAGCGGGTTCCCAAACACAGTGCTTGCGTCAAAGACAGTAAACATCACAGCATTAGGTATAGGGCTTGCGGATACGGCAAATGATACTTTCAAGTCGCATATGTTTGCAACACCAACAGCTATTCTTACACAGAATTTCTTTGTAGGCTACGAGATCAATTATTCATTCGCAGCGCTGGCAGGCGATACCATTGGCCTTTACAGTAGCCGCCAGGGTAACCGTACTGCACCGGCTTATTTCGCATACTCTACTACCGACACAACCATTAATAATTACAATGCTACTAAGTATTCTGATAATGTGTGGCATGACAACGTGCAGGATGGCTTTAACTTGTACAATAAGCTTTACATCCGCCCTATCGTTGTTATTCATGCTGCTGTGATCAATGGCGTTAGCGTTACCAACAGGCAGTTTACTTTCTACGGTAACTATCCTAACCCTGCTATAAACAGCACTAACATTCGTTTTGCGCTTGCTGAAGGCACCGATGTTACTATCCAGGTTATGGATATGGCCGGCCGCGTTGTTAGCACAATTTCAAAAACAGGCCTGGCAGCAGGCGAGCACACAGTAGCGCTCGAAACAGCTAACCTGGCTGCTGGTGACTACATATACGTGATGAACACAGCTAATGGCGATGGTATGGCCAGTAAGCTTACTGTGATCAAGTAATTGTTTTTAAAACTTTTTATTTTCCATCCCCGGCCTCCGGCCGGGGATTTTTTTGTGCCCTTGTGCCATCTCTCCTGATATTTTCCTGAACTTCATAAAAAGCAAAGGAATGAGACATGCAGTTTTTGTAACAGCGGCAGTGGTGCTGCTAAGTGCTAGCACGCAGGCACAGACGGGCTATTGGGGTAAGTCGGCCATCCCGGCCACTACCACCAAAGCATGTAAGGTTGGTGGCAGCCTCACGGTGGGCGGCGGCGCACTGCACTTGCAGCGAGGTGCAGATACCGGCATGAGCATCATCGATGCGCATTCTAATAATTACGGACTGGCGCTGTATGCTAATGGGGCGGATCCCGCAAGCGCTCCCCGTATCCAAATGTCGGGTCTGGGCAATGCCGGCCAGGGGGGTATCAGTTTTGGGCTGCCTGGCGGAGCAGGCAAGGGTTTTAACTTTATGGTGCATGATGGCAGCAGTTATGTAAACTTGTTCACAATCGGTAAAGACGGCAATGCCGCGGTTGCGAACAACCTGACCATAGAGTCGGGCCTCACGGTTGGAACCACTGCGATGATAGGCGTGGGCGGTGCCACCATGCGGCAGCCCGCAGGTTACTCGCTATATGTATCAAAGGGCATACTTACAGAAAAACTGAAAGTGGCCAACAGCGGAGACCCCGCAAATTGGTCGGACTTTGTGTTTGCGGCAGACTATAAGTTGCCGCCGCTGAATAAGGTGGAGTCGTATATACAGGAGCACAAGCATCTGCCCGAGATACCATCTGCTGCCGAGGTGGCGAAGGATGGCATAGACGTGATGGAAATGGACGCTAAGCTGCTGCAGAAAATAGAGGAGCTGACGCTGTATGTGATACAGCAGCAAAAGGAAATAGATGAGCTGAAAAAGCAAGTAGGGAAGCTAAAGCGATAACCGGGTGAAAAAGACATTAACTATACTGCTATTGCTGCTGGTAGGTAACGCATTAGCCCAGCCGCTGCCGCTCACCTTTCTCGACTATTCCAACTACCATATCATCTATGACGATGAAATGGAGTACCCGTGTGTGGGCTGCTGCGTAGGCTGCCCGCGCGACCTGGCTGCCAGTATTCCGACTTCCGGAATAGGTTTACCAGGCCGCACCTTTGGCAGCAACTATTCGGCTACACTGGGCGAGTGGCCCGGCAACCCCGGCGACGCATACATGATAGCGCGGCAGACCGGCATGGCACGGCGCGGTGCCATCCGCCTTACCGCAAATAACGTGGATTCATTTCGTACCCCGGGCGGCCGGCTCGCCGACCATGTTTCCGGCATCCTCAACTCTACCCGGAGGTTTGGCTACGGCATTATTGAAGCGCGCATAAAGCTGCAGGAAGAATTTCGCGAGTATGCAGGCTACAACTGGTCGCAGAGCGCCTTCTGGACCGATGGCGGCGAAATAGACCTGATAGACGTGGCGGGGCCCAACTGGCTGCCACAGCGCGTTATAGACTGGCAAGACTACCCCGCCTACTCTATAAGGCCGAACGTGACCACCAATACTTCGATATACGAGGGCAGGCCGTTCCGTGTATCGCCTAACAGAACGATAACTGATCTTGGCAGGGACTTTCATAAATACTCCTGTGTGTGGACGCCGACAGAAGTTGGTTTTTACCTCGATGACGTGTTTATATGGTCGTGCCCATACACAAGCGTGCGCACGTATGACATGGCATTTAGATTGCAGTTCGTGCTGTTTGCTTTCTCTGCCAAGCTGGACACAGCAGGTAATGTGGTGCAGCTAGGTACAGACGATGGCAAGTATATAGAGATAGACTGGATACGTGCATGGGAGCAAAACACCGACCCCCGCCATCTTGATCTGAAACCTTTTGCCTTGTCATCTTCCGGCGATTCACTGATACCTGCGGGAAGGTTCAAAAACAACACAGTTGCTATTGGTGCCGCAGATAAGGCAATGATATACAGAGCGAATGATAGCAATGCGACAGTGATAGAAGCGGCGGCAACAACCATTACAGGAACCTTTGTGGCCGATCAAAGTGCTACATTAGTAGTGCCATATCAGACCCATACCGGCACAACGCAGTATAGAACAACCAACGGATTTATGAAGATATCCGCCGCGCCATACACCGCCGCGCCATGCCCCCCTATATTGGGCGAGGCGTTTGTTTGCACTGCCGAAGCTATTCTTCTTGAGGTGCCATCGCTAAAAAATACGGGCGGTACATGGAGTAGCAGTGATCCCGCTATTGCCGCGTTTAGAAACCGGTCAGAGGGGTCGGTAACGGGCCTGTCGGCCGGCACCGTCACCATTACTTTTAGTGCACCGGGGTGTACTATAACGAAGACAGTAACTGTTGGTGACTGTGAGTGATTGTCGTTATTGATCAGAGATATAGGTGGCCAAAGCGATCAGGGAGTGCTGTTTTTTACCCGCAATCCGCCTGTTTTTTACCGTTAAAAAGATTTATCGACCGTTAGTCAAAGATATTTGGAACAGGCTATAGCATGCATGTACCTTAGCATTGCTATCGAACCTGAACTGCCTGTAACTCTATCGTAGACCGGACCCTATATATAACCGGACCCTGTATTCTTAAGATCATTTGATAGTCCACCTCTAAACCCTCAAAAAAAATGGCTTCGTTCCCGGAGCCTTTTTGTTTTTGTGCAAGGGGAGTATCATTGCAGCTTTTCATTATCCCTGTGGCGGGTGGCATCGCGAACATTCTTCTTTTCAAAGTTGTTTTCCAGTGCTGTGGTGAGGTCTACACCTGTTTGGTTGGCGAGGCATAGCAACACCCACAGCACATCGGCCATTTCATCGGCCAGCTCCTTTTGCTTGTCGCTTTCTTTAAATGATTGCTCGCCATACTTGCGCACCATAATGCGCGACAGTTCGCCCACTTCTTCCATAAGAATGCCCAGGTTAGTGAGCTCGCCGAAGTACCTTACCCCTACAGTCTTTATCCATTCGTCTACCTGCTGTTGTGCATTTCTTAAAGTTATGTCCACGGGAAATAAGTATTTGTTTGTTTACACAAAATAATAGAACTTTCCCCCAAATAAGGATAAGCCAATAAAAAACAATGCATAACTACGCAAGTGATATAGAAGCCGCAGACGCGCTCAAAGTACAGGCCGCCGCCATACGCAAGGCGATAGGCAAGGTGATAGTGGGCCAGACGGATGTGGTGGAAAAACTCATCATCTCTATCCTGTGCAATGGCCATACGCTGCTGGTAGGTGTGCCCGGCCTGGCAAAGACCCTGCTGGTAAAGACGATAGCTGATGCGCTGCACCTTTCCTTTAAGCGCATACAGTTTACCCCCGACCTTATGCCCAGCGACATAGTGGGTGCAGAGATACTCAATGAGCAGCGCCAGTTCCAGTTCATCAAAGGGCCTGTGTTTGCCAATATAATACTCGCAGATGAGATCAACCGTACGCCGCCTAAAACACAGGCCGCCCTGCTGGAAGCTATGCAGGAGCGCAATGTGACCGCAGCAGGCACAGTATATAAATTACCATCGCCATTCTTTGTACTGGCCACGCAAAACCCCATAGAGCAGGAAGGTACCTACCCGCTGCCTGAGGCCCAGCTGGATCGCTTTATGTTCCAGGTGACACTCGACTACCCATCGTTTGAGGAAGAGGTAGCGATAGTGCGCAACACCACCGGCGCCGGCGTGCCTGAGCTGGAGAAGGTGATGAGCGGTGAAGACATACTATTCTTCCAGGACCTCGTGAGGCGCGTGCCCGTGCCTGATAATGTGCTGCAGTACGCAGTAGGCCTGGTGCAGAAAACGCGCCCGGTAAACAACACAGGCGGTAATGCGCAGCAATATATAGCCTATGGCGCAGGTCCCCGCGCATCGCAATACCTGGTGCTGGGTGCCAAGTGCCATGCGCTGCTCGCAGGCAAGTACTCGCCCGATATAGAAGATGTGCGCGCCATGGCTATGCCTGTGCTGCGCCACCGTGTGCTGCGCAACTATAAGGCGGAGGCGGAAGGCATAACACAGGAAAACCTGATAAAGCAATTGTTGTAATAAAGTATAAGTAAGCAACGGCCAACCATGGAAAACATCGATAAGAAAGCAGACTTTTTAAAAAACGAATACACCAAGATCTTATCGCGCATACCGCTGGATGCGGGGCAGATATGGGGCAAGATGAATGTGCAGCAGATGATAGAGCACATGAGCGAGTACGTGCGCATAGCCAGCGGCAAGATGCCTATGCAGACTATAACGCCGGAAGACCAGGTGCCCAGCATGCAGAGTTTCCTGGCCACTGAAAAGCCTTTTCGCGAGAATACGCCAAACTCCCTGATGTCTGAAACGCCAATGCCCGTAAAGCATAGCGACGTAAATGCCGCCATAAAAGAGCTGCAGGGCGAGATAGACCACTTCTTTGAAGTGCATATGATAGACCCCAACAAGAGCACGCCTAATCCATTTTTCGGCACCCTCAACTTCGACCAGCAGATACAATTGCTGCACAAGCATGCACTGCACCATTTAAGGCAGTTTGGGGTTAATCCGTAGAGTTGAAAATTATTTCATCATATTAGATTTGGCAACTTTGAAAAAAGTTGCCAAATCTATTTTCGCGCATATCTACCGCACGAACTTGCCGGTATAGCTTGTGCAGCCTTCCGTTGTGACCCTGTACCAATACAATCCCTGTACAGTTATTTTATCGCCTATCAGTATTTCTGTAGTATTGTCGACCGATAGTGTTACTACAGCTTGTCCCAGCGCATTATAAACAACTATTGATCCGGTCTGTGTTTTTCCGGGTAGAATTATTTTTGAAAATTCTGTTATCGGATTGGGAACCACCGATGTTTCTGAGTTTGCGCTGGGCAGGTCTTCTGCCTCCAGTGTGCAACTAGATATGTTATTGAAGTGACCAATTATAGGCGCCACCGGCGGCGTACCATACCTATTGGTAAAGCAAGACAAACGTATATGCGATTCAAAACTGCCGGGGATAAGTGGAAACAACGGATCCCTGGTGCAGCCAATACCTTCGATTACATCAAAGTCGGAACTACTCTCATCTGAATAGACCTCATGAAAATGCCATACTTTATGCCAAACGCCATTTATATCCGTAGAATCAATTTCTGATATCACATGTTTGAAATAGTTACGTACAGTTCTAACAACAGTATCTCCTAACTGCCAATTATAGTCGTACAGAATTTGCTCCGAAGTGTCGAAGTCAGACATGCTGAAATCAGGGATAATTACAGAATAGACTTTTTTGCTTGAGGTGTCTTCACGTACCAGACACAATCCCGATGGAGTGCAAACAGACCCCCTGATAATTTTATAGTTCTTGCCATTCCTTACGGTATCCTTAATGTAGTTGCAATATGAAGTAAGATGAGTTATTGGCCATCCATGTATCAAGAAAATTTTCCACTCGTTGGTGCTATCCGTAAACCGTATCTTCTGCCCATAGCTACTAAGGCAGGCAACAACAGATAGCATGGTAAGCAGATAGCGAAGCATAGGCTCAGGGTTTTGCTTTACTAAAGATATGATAATATATCTTATGGGTGTGCTTCCCCTCCCATAAAAATCGTAAATTGCATACCCTTATACTTTTACTTTTTTTATCGGATACATATGGCAGTACTTACAGAGGTAAAGCAATTAAAGAACTATGCTGAAGGCAAGTGGGTGAGCGGCACCAAGGCCGGCGAAACCCTGCACAATGCGGTAACTGGCGACGCCATCTATACTGCCGGCAGCGATGGGCTCGATTTCGGCGCTATGATGCAGTATGCGCGCAAAGTAGGTGGCCCTGCCCTGCGCAAGCTCACCTTCCAGCAGCGCGGGCGCATGCTCAAGGCGCTGGCCATGTACCTGCTCGACCGTAAAGAATATTTTTACACCATCAGCTCACTCACCGGTGCTACACGGGCCGACTCGTGGGTGGATATAGAGGGTGGTATCGGCAACCTGTTTGCTTATGCCAGCCTGCGCCGCCAGTTTCCTGATGAGCGTTTTTATGTAGATGGCGATACCGCAAAGCTTTCCAAGAACAACACCTTCATAGGCCAGCACATAATGGTGCCGCGCGAGGGTGTAGCCATTCACATCAATGCATTCAACTTCCCGGTATGGGGCATGCTGGAGAAGATAGCTGTGAACCTGCTTGCAGGCGTGCCGGCTATAGTGAAGCCCGCTACGCTTACCTCTTACCTTACCGAGGCTGTATTCGAAGAGATCATCAAGTCTGAGATATTCCCGGCTGGCTCGCTGCAGCTGATCTGTGGCTCTGCGCGGGGCATTCTCGATACTATAGAAACCCAGGATGTGGTCACCTTCACAGGGTCTGCATCTACGGGCCGCATGCTCAAGTCGCACCCGCGTATACTGTCTGAAGCGGTATCCTTCAACATGGAGGCCGACTCGCTCAACTGCTGCATACTGGCGCCAGACGTGCATCCCGGCATGCCAGAGTTCGACCTTTTTGTAAAGGAAGTAGTGCGCGAGGTGACCACAAAGGCAGGTCAGAAATGTACTGCCATCCGCCGCATCATCGTTCCTGCCGATAGGGTAGAGGACGTGCAAATAGCGCTGGGTAAGCGCCTGCAAACAACTACACTTGGCGACCCAACTCTTAAAGAAGTGCGTATGGGCCCGCTGGCTGGCCTCTCTCAGCGCAACGAAGTGCGTGAGAAAGTGCAGCAGCTGTCTAAGTCGCAGAGCATTGTTATCGGCGATATGGAGCAGTTCGAGGTGATAGGTGCAGATAAAGAAAAAGGCGCATTCCTGCCGCCGATCATATTCCTCAATACTGATCCGTTTAAGAATACCGATTGCCACAATATAGAGGCCTTCGGCCCGGTATCTACCATTATTCCTTACAACAACATTGATGAGGCTATAGAGCTGGCCCGAATGGGTATGGGCTCGCTGGTGGCATCTGTCATCACGCAAGACGATGATATAGCTAAAGAGATAGTGCTGGGTGTAGCAAGCATGCACGGCCGCATACTGGTACTCAATGCCGACTGCGCCAAGGAAAGCACAGGCCACGGCTCGCCAATGCCAATGCTGGTGCATGGCGGCCCCGGCCGCGCCGGTGGCGGCGAGGAGATGGGCGGCAAGCGCGGTGTGATGCACTACCTGCAGCGCACCGCAATACAAGGCTCGCCTACCACCATCACCCGCATTACCAATGTATACCAGCAGGGTGGCAAGCAGACGGAAACGGATGTACATCCTTTCAAAAAATACTTCGAAGACCTATTTGTAGGCGAAACGCTGATAACAGCAAAGCATACCGTAACAGAGACCGACATCACGAACTTTGCCAACGTAAGCGGCGACAACTTCTACGCGCATATGGATGCTACCTCGCTCGAGGGTACCATCTTCGAGCGCAGGGTGGCGCATGGTTACTTTGTGCTGGCGAAGGCCGCAGGTCTGTTTGTAGACGCCAAGAAGGGCCCCGTGCTGCTCAACTATGGTATAGACGAGTGCCGCTTCACCAAGCCTGTATACCCCGGCATGACCATAGGCGTAAGGCTTACAGTAAAGGAGAAGACGGCCCAGGAGAAGCGCAGTGAAGAGGACATAGTAAAGGGCATCGTAAGGTGGCTGGTAGATGTGTATGACGAAACCGGCGAGACTGTAGCCATAGCCACTATCCTCACCATGGTGCGGCTGAGGGATCAATCGTAGGTGAGGGGGTAAGTAAGTCATGTGAAAATAGCTGTAACAATTTTGCCCTACCTATTGATTTTATGAATAAATAATCATAAGTTTGTATTAACAAGCGATTAACAAACATATATTAGTGGATTTTCTTTTTTAAATTTGAACATTAATCTTTCCGGTCATGCAACATCCAGAAGGCTATGTGAGCCACGAACTAGAACATGGTATCGCTACCATAGAATTTTTTCATCCATCGAGCAATGCGTTGCCGGCGGCTATACTTACGGACCTCGCCAAGACGATCAACGACATTGGCCTCGACGACAGGGTGAAGGTGATAATACTGCGCAGCGCAGGCCACGGTGCGTTTTGCGCCGGTGCATCGTTCGATGAGCTGATGGCAATATCCAATGACGTGGAAGGAAAGAAATTCTTCAGCGGCTTTGCGCATGTGATCAACGCTATGCGCAAGTGCCACAAGCTGATCATAGGCCGCGTGCAGGGCAAGGCCGTGGGCGGCGGCGTGGGCATCATTGCTGCTACCGACTACGCCATAGCTACCGAAGAATCTTCGGTGAAGCTGAGCGAGCTGGCAGTGGGTATAGGCCCCTTCGTGGTAGGTCCTGCCGTGGAGCGCAAGATCGGCGTATCGGGGCTGGCACAGCTGGCAATCGACGCTACGGGCTGGCGCTCGGCAGAGTGGGCAAAGCGCCACGGCCTTTACTCTGAGATACACAAGACCGTAAGTGACGTGGATGACTCTGTAGGCAGCCTTGCGGAGCGCCTTGCGCACAGCAGCCCCGCAGCTATGGCACAGCTGAAAAAAGTGCTATGGCACGGTACCGAGAACTGGGATGTGCTGCTCTCTGAGCGCGCTGCAATAAGCGGCCACCTGGTGCTAAGCGACTTCACAAGAAATGCGATAAATAAATTCAAGGCAAAGGCAGCGAAGTAATTTCTGCTTAATCAGAAGTCTGAGTGCTTGCAACCCCGGTCTCACCGGGGTTGCTTGTTTTTACTAACTTCCGTAACCGCTTAGTGCAACGTAAATATGGGAAGCGCGTTGCCCCGTATACTATGTACGATACCTTCGGCATCGGCCCTTATACGGTATGGTTTTCTATAAACATTTGATGCCTTCAGCATCCCCGGTATTGCGGCGCTTAGCTGAGAGGCAATGCCTGATAGTACTAATATTAATAGCCGTCACCAATAGGTTCCACAACCCTCCTCGTTTTGTGTATCTTCATAAAAAAGCAACAAATGGCGCACGACTGCAATGAGGATCAAACGGAGCAGGCCCTTCTTCATCATGTGAAAACAACCGGGTGGTTTGTAATGAAGGTTCTCGCTTCAGATTATCTTCCGGGCTTCGCCTATACCATTGGATTGTGGAAAAATTACAATCACCCTGAGATCATTTCGTTTGGACTGACATTGGATATGCTGCATGCGATAATAAATGATGCCGGAGAAATGGTTAAGGATAAAAAGGCATTGAATACCTATGTTCCTTATTCCGATTTTCTTGAGAAGAGTGATGTGCAGTTCATCCCTGTAGACCCACGAAGCATCAGGGATTATTTTGGATGGGCAGTATGGTTCAACCAGGGTGCAGATTTTCCTGCCATGCAAATGGTTTGGAACGACCGCAATAATAAGTTCCCTTGGGATCCCGAATACCAGGAAGAGTTTAAATTTCGCCAGCCGCTACTCGATAGAAATGCAGACTTCAAATTTCGTGAACCAGAGAACCTTTGCGCATTTACCACCCGCCAATGGATGGAAGGTAAGCCAATAGTTTATGTGGTGCATGACGAGGATGGCGATTGGCAATTCCTCACGGGGGATCAAATGCCTGAGGATATAAAATTGGTGTGTCTGAAAGACTTAGTTGAGAAAGACAAATCATTGAATGATGTTTTTAACCTGGATTATGGAGAATACGCTGAGCGCGATACCGTGAATGGAAAATGGATAAGAGGCGAATGCGAACCGGAGGAATAAGCAGAAAGGAATGAACAGCAAAATAACCGCTCGAGAAGGTTGGATCGAAGTTGAAATCGATGGTAACTGTGAATACTCGAAATTCGAGGAAGCCGCCACTCTGCTCAGGAAAAAATTCAAGGTAAGGTTTATCGAAAAGCTGCATGACCTTGACAGTGCATACTGGGATTTCGTTTATAAAGACTGTGAGTTAACCTTACATTTTAATCTCGGCATATCGCTCTTTCCGAAAAAGTTCGGAGAATCCACGGCTACTGAAAATGAATGCGCAAAGAAAATCGGATCGCTATTATTTGAGGCAATTAATCAGTCATCATAGCAGTTTTGGTGTTAAGGTTGGCGTTGCCCGGTTCTTTTTGCTAGTCCCCTCGCTCACTGTCAAATTTACCTTGAGTTGAACTTTACATACGCGCCAACTTCTCCGATAAAGACAACATCATCAAACCGCATGTTAAGGTAATCTCTGCCAACGTATGTATGGACTAGCAGGCCGACATCATTAGTGATGGAAGGCATAAAAGTCAGGTAGGTGTGCCATCCCGCCCGGTATTTGTTTTTGCCGGCAAATTTGGATAGGTCGCCTGCTATATGCTCCAATTCTGTTCTTGCTGTCATCTGTCGCTTTCGCTCAATGTTCACCTTCTCGCGGTGGCTTGTTGACCGGTTATGATAGCTCGACGTAACAAGCCTGGGTTTTGTCGCTATTTGAAATCCGAAGAGCAAGCGATCATAACCGTAATAATGCGCCAACTCTTTACTTCTTATCAGGGGGCCACCAAGATCTATTTCTCTTTGGTAGCCAAGTGAAGCACTGACAATGTTTTTCTGCCCCGAGTTACTGCCAACATTCATTAAGATCCTGCAATAGTTGGTAGTAAAATCACCGGCCCTGTAATTGTTTCTTTGAACCGGGCTATTTACAAAAAATGAATCAGACGCTCCATTGGAATAATGATGCAATTGCAGCGTGGTCCACACCAGCGTACTTTTATTATCAGACATCTTGTCGATCTTCGACCAGAGATAGTCTACCCCAAACCCTACTTTATTGTTTGTCGGCAGCATTGGATAAGATTTATTGTCACGGGTGAGGCGCAAGAGCAAACTCACGTCAAAAGTGGTCCTTAGCTTTTGCAGAAAGGGATATGAGTAGTATTTGCCTTGATAAATGACAAAACGGTAGGCAAACTGGCCTTCGAAAAGATATCCCTTTGTGCCTTCTCCATCCCCGAGCGCAAGCTTCCTGGCTGCGATCGGCTTAACAACAGGGATTGCCAGGTACATTATCGGGTCGTGATACCGAAGTACGTCATGGTATTTATCAACGGGCTGCGTGAGCGTGTCATTCGACCAAATGTACTGTTGGGCTTGTGCGGCGTAATTGAAAAACAGGAAAATTAGGAGTACCAATCTTTGCATAACCCGAACCGTACACAAAAAAGATACCGTGGGGCAGACATAAATCATATCACCTTTCCCATCACAAGTTTTCAATCTTGAGGAGCATCCAATTCCTGCTTGATTTCCAAAAGCTTCTTTTTCAACCCTGTGTATAGCTCGTAGATATCAACAAATTCATCTTTTTCAATTCTTTTTGAGATCATAGTCAATGGGAAAATTATGATCGTGGTGTTTGGCAACTCTAGTGCGGGATCGGTTCCAAACTCATCTTTTACTTCTATCCATTCTAGCGACAAGCCTTGTGCGAACGCATCTCCAAGAGTAACCCCTAAACATTGAAGTTTCAATGTTTCGCTTTTTTCTATCCACCCTGAGTTTAAAATGCTATCGAGCAACTGCAATTTGCCGTCGACAGTATCGTATTTTGATTGGGATTCTGGAGTATAGTGATTCTTTACCCAAATTCTTTTTGCTTCAAGATTTTCTACCATTTCCGACGATAATGAATAAGTCTCTTGCATGTATTGAATTTGATAAAAGTTGATTTTACGGAGATGAGCGCTCGGTTTTGAAACCGCCACTGTAGACGTGACGGCCTGTTGAATGTATAGATTTAAGGTTGTTTAGGCAAGTCTATTGGGGTTATGCTATCGTCTGCGAAATTCAATTACTCCTCCTTCCTCATCACCACCACAAACATACTATCCGCCCTTTTACCAGTGCCGTTGATGCTATGCTCTTCCATTACGGTTAGCCCTGCTTCCGCAGCTATCCTACTTACCACATCCTCATTCTCCGCACGAAACACTGAGCAGGTAATATAGATGAGCCTGCCGCCGGGCTTTAGATGTGCTGCTGCGTTGGTGGCAACCGCCAGTTGGGTAGCGGCGTATTGCTGCACTATGGCGGGGTCAAAAAAATACAACTGCTCCGGTGTGCGTGCCCATGTGCCGGAGCCGGTGCAGGGTGCATCGCAGATGATGTTATCAAACATTCGGTTACCCAGCACCAGGTCTACAGTGCCGCGCTTGGTGATATCCATGGCTAGGTCTTCCGGTTGCTTCAGTCCATATAGCTTGAAGCGTTGCCTTAGGTTGTACAATATGGTTTCTCTCCGGTCAGATACTGTGAGGTTAACAGCAGGGGCTATATCTTTTAAAAGGATTGACTTGCCACCTGCACCGGCGCAGCAATCCCACCATGTTTCATTCCTCGCCGGCGAAAAATATTTGCCTGTTTCCTGCGAAGAAGCGTCTTGTACCACATACGTATCAGGCTGCAAAAGGGTATCTATTTTTGCGCCATTGGGCAGGGCCATGCATGTATCGCTAAGATACCTGTAGGGTATGGCATGCTGGTTGAGTATCTGTTCAATCTTTTCCTTTTCTTTCCGGATGCGTATAAAGAGGTCGGGCTGAGTGATCATAGACTGCAGCCACTCGTTTTGAACGATCCCCTCTGAAAATGCTACCTCATGCGGGAAGAGTGCAGCCGCATCAAATGCAGGGACTGCCACATCCATATCCGGCATTGGCACAGTAACATTGCACAGCTTCAGGCAAGCCTTTATCTGCGTTTCAACTGCCTCGCCCGCCGTAGCCTCCGGTGAAGGACGGCCGACTGCTTTACTGCACCTATACCAGCTATAAGCCATGGCGCTTAGTATCTTCCTGTCCCTGCTGCCGAGCTTGGGGTGCTGCTTGCAGTAGTGTTTCAGGAAGTGTGTCAATGGCAGTGAACCATCGTAAGTGCTGAGTATAGCGGCTATATGTTGCCAGATGTAGCGCATGGCGCTAAGGTAGGGAATTAGTCGCGAGTGGCGCCTTCCGAGCAGCCCCTCCCGACCTCCCCCAAGGGGAGGAGGTGTTACGTGATGCCTGTGTAGGCGTAGCCCACAACGGTACCGGCCGAATAGGCGTGCGGACGCTACCGGGTGCATGCGCAGGTAAAATGGAAAAATCATGTTAAGTATCTATCAAAAACTGGGTGTGTGTAACAAGTTCGCAACCGAAGGGGGCGTAGCGTCCGTACGCCTATACGACCGGTACGCCTTAAGGGTGCGCCGATCCGGGCTTCAAGCGACTCGAGTAGCCTCCGTACGCTTCTGCAGCCGGTACGCGTTGAGGGTCGTGTACTAGCGGCCGTAAGCACCTTCGCTTAAGCCGCTTTATTTCACTAAAATATCCCCAGTACAAACGAATACGTTTCTCCATGATAAACAACCATTTGCGACAAAACAAAATTACATGGTGTGCAGCTAGCTGTTTATCACGTTACAGAAAACGCACTACTATGTAAATTCCTTTTTGCCAGATCACTTTTTCGCAGCATATTGCAACCGGACTAAACCATGTTTAGCACGGTAGAGCATATTACTCAATTCTTAAATTCTTTAATTCCAAAAATTCGGGTTCAGACAAATTCCCCTCACGGGAAAAACGGGAAATTTTGAATTGTTTAATAAGCAAGTAATAGCAGGCATCACAGCGGATACCGGCAAATAAAATTCCCCATCCCAGGATTAATTTCCCACGGGGAAATTAGCTTCACCTGTCTCGCCCGCCGTAGCCTCCGGCGAAGGACTGCCGACTGAAAACTGCAAAATGCAAACTGTACAATTGCGCATGTGCGCAATTTTTGCGCAAACTCCAAAAGCACAACTGCTTGATTTGCTGTATTTTGGTGGTGAATTGCACACCTCAAAAAAACCATTGCACACATGCGGAAACTATGTTCCAGCCTTATAATAGTAATAGCGGCGGCGGTACCATATGTGCGGTGCGCTGCCCAGTCGTGCAAAACAAAGGTGCCGGTCATCTGCTCACAGGCCGCCTACATGGATACCATAAAGCGCGACCCGCGAAAGCAGCTGGTGCCGCTGCAAAAGGTGATACTAGGACTGAAGCTGGACCTTGTGTATGGCACCACGCGGAATTTTACCGGAACGGTGCTCTACAGGGAGCCTGTGGCATATATGCTGAGTGAGCCCGCCTATGCCCTGAAAAAGGTGGATAGTGAGCTGCGCAGGCGCGGGCTGGCATTGAAGATATATGATGCCTTCCGGCCATTCAGCGTCACCTGCCGCATATGGCAGCTGGTGCCCGACAGGCGCTATGCAGCTAACCCTGCTAAGGGCAGCAACCACAACCGCGGGCTGGCGGCCGACCTGACGATAGTGAATTTGAGAACGGGTACTGAGCTGGATATGGGCACGGGCTTCGACAACTTTAGCGACACGGCGCACCACGCATACCTACAATTGCCGCAGCAGGTATTGGATAACAGGAAGCTGCTGAAAAGGCTGATGTGGAAATACGGCTTTAACCCCGTGCCTACAGAATGGTGGCACTACCAGTGGCGTACTAAAGAAGCGTACCCGGTAATAGACCTCGACTTCGATGTATTAAAGGGTCTTATTGGCGCGTACTGATTTGTCGCCCTTCTTCCATATCACGTTAGACGGGGGCGCGGGCATATTGCCGGTAGCGCTGTCACTTTGGTAGAACTCGTAGGCCTTGTGAAAAACGTTGCGGAAGGCGAACTGCTGTATCATCACCGTGTCGTTGCCGCCATTGATAACAGCATAGAGCCTGTCGGAGTCATAATCATCGGGCACATCGGGATTGGTGGTCTGCAGGTTCTTGCTTCGCTTGTTTATCGCCATCCAGTATATATCGGCGCGCTGGTGCTGGCCGTGCAGGCCGGTGACCTCTATGGTGGACTGTAATGGTGCAGTTTCCAGTGTTGCTTTCATATCGGGCAGGCCATTGAGGTAGCCTTCGCAATTGACATTGGTAAATGCGCGTACGTAAACGCCTGCCCGGCGCTTATTAAGCGGCTGCATGTTCATAATGCTTGGGTCTGCGATCACATTCAGCTCTCCGCCTTCGCGCACAAGCCGGTAAGAATTTATAGGCTTGCCTGCATACTGCACCGAGATGCTTTTTATCTCTTCCTGCGGTATGTTGAACACAGTGCGGTCGCGCCAGTCGGTAAGGCGAACAGTGTAGCGGGGAGTGAGGTAGCCATTGAAGCCGGGCACATGCACCACGTAGGGCTTTTCAGCACCATCCATAAGCATGTTAGTGCCGGTGCCGCTTACCGCAGTGCCGCCCACATGGAATACCCTCATTTTCTTGCCGGCACGGTCGTAGATCTCTATTTTAACACCCTCGGTCGACAGCACTTCCATGGCATTTTTCTTTGCCGCTTCGGTAACCGGGTATAGCGGCATTTGCTTTACCAGTGTGCCCATCAGCTGGTCGAGCGTGCTGCGCAGGGCTTTGTAGCGGTTATTCAGCATCCAGCCGCTATCGGTGCGCTGCAGCAGTACCGACTCACCATCGGGCCGCACAAGGAAGAGCTTGCCTATGGACGCGGTATCCTTGATGTTGAAGCCAGCCTCTTTATCGCTAAAGGAGCTGCTGGTGCTCTCTCTGAAGAAGGCAAAGTAGATACCTGCGCCGAGCACGGCTAATATAACGAGGTAGAGGAGTGTTTTACGCATGGCCAGGGAGGGTTTTATTGTCCTTGTTTTCGTAACGGCGTTTTCGCATAAAGAGGTATACCGATGCAAAGATGAGCACAGCCGCTATGGGGATACCTACATTCACAAATTGCCAGGTGCTTTTTTCGGCCTTGGCACGGGCTCCATCGAGCAGGCGCAGCTTCACATCTTTGGCACGGGCCTCGAGTATGCCGGAGTGGTCGGTAAGGTACTCCATACAGTTGAGCAGGAAATCCTTGTTGGCAAAGTATTGCTGCGTGTACGAATAATAGCCAACGGGCAGTATGCCGTCTTTGGCGCTGTAGCCGCTGGTGAATATGTCGCCGACGGAGCATACGATCATACTGCCGGCACTATCGCATACGGGCTTAAAGGGTGTCTTAATCGAGTCGAGCACACGCAGGTAATCGGGGTGCAGCCTGCCCTGGTAGGCCGAGCGGAACTTACCCTCGAGCAGCACAGCAACGGGTATATAAGGTGTGTTGAACATCTCCGGCTTCAGCGGGTAATTCATCATGCTGAGGCTGATGCGGGCAGGAGCGTGCGCTGCGCGGCTATATTTAGATGACTGCAGCAATATCGTCTTGCGGATCTCTGAGCTGCGTATGGTGTCGATAGTGTTGGTAAACCGGCCGACAATAAGGTCCATGTTCCGGACGATAGGATGATCGGCAGTGGGATTGAGTATAGGAAAGTATATCCAGTCGTGCAGCTCAGGCTTGCCATTGTTGTACACCCGTGGCAGCTTTGCACACTGCATATCCTCGAGCATATCATTGTTGATGCGGGCGCCGTATTTATACAGCAGGTCATCGAGCTCCAGGCCCTGCTCCACAGCTATGAACTGGGGCGAATTGCGGAAGCTATCGAGCGATGCGCGCAGGCTGTTGACTACCCACAGCACATGACCGCCGTGCATCACAAACTGGTCGATCTTGAGCTTTTGCGGCCCGGTAAATGGCGTAGTAGGCTGGTTGATAATGATGGCATCGTAGTAAGACGAGATGCTGAGCGTGTGGTTGAGGTCGAGCGTATCGAGCGTGTAAATGCGCGGCAGATTGAGCAGCATGCCCAGGGTATTCATGCCAAACTCCTCACCATTGCCTATTACGTATGCGATACGTGCCTTCTCCTTGCGGTTGAGCTGGTTGAGTACATTGGCGAACTTATATTCCAGCATTGCCTCGGCATAGCTCACCTTCTCTGCGGCAGAGCGGCCCTGCGGGTCTTCGAGCAGGAATACCGGCATCTCTTTGCCATTGTATTGCACGAGGGCATAAGGGAAGAATATCTTCATGGAGTATTCATCCTCGTCTTGCGTAGACAGCTCGAGCGGGCGGATGCCTTTGGCTTCGAGGTCGTGTACTATTTGTTTCTGCTCCTTATCGGTCTTGCCTTCGAGCGGGTCTATAAAGCGGAAGATGATCTTGTTGCCTGCAATGTCTTTGAATGAGCGAAGGCGCTCGCGAACAGCCTCCTGCATACGCTGCAGCTCAGCAGGGAATTTGCCTTTGAGGTAGACATCTACCACGGCCACTTCCTTCATGTTGCGCAGCAGCGCTTTGGTAGGGGTAGTGAGGGAGAACCGTTTTTCTTCGGTAAGGTCGAGGCCGGCGTGGAAATAAGAGGCCAGCACATTGACGCATATCAATATAGCCGCCATGAGCACCAGGCGCATTGCTGCCTGTTTTTGCCGCTGGTTCTTATTTGTAGTTGTCTTAGCCATAAGCTATTTTCTTACCGGCCGTTACCTGCCCGCGCCGGCAGTGCGGCTGTTGAGCGAGTAACGGGTAAGCGAGATAAATAATATTATTACTGATAAAAAATAGATAACATCTCTTGAGTCAATGAGGCCCCTGCTGATAGAGTTGTAGTGAAACTCCATACCCACCATGCTCAGGTAATAGTCTATACCCTCTGATAGCTTTGGCAGCTTGCTGAGCTGCTCGAAACCGGTATACAGCAGGTAGCATGCCAGCAGCGATACAAGGAAGCCCACGACCTGGTTTGCTGTAAGCGATGAGCAGAAAATGCCCACTGCGCCAAATGTAGCGGCAAGGAAGAAGAGACCTATGTATGAGCCAATGAGGCCACCGGTATCGAGCCGTATATCGGGATAGGAGAGGGTGCTGATGGTGTATACATAAATAAGCGTGGGCGCGAGGGCGAACAGGATGAGTACCAGGGTGGCGAAATACTTGCCAAGGATGATCTCCGTATCGGTGACGGGCTTCGTAGACAGCCACTCTATGGTGCCGGTGCGAAACTCATCTGAGAAGGAGCGCATGGTGACGGCGGGCACAAGGAGCAGCAATAGCCAGGGCGCTATCTCGAAAAAGCGATCGAGCGTAGCGGAGCCATAATCGAGTATGCTATAGGTAGGGATGATCCACAAAAACAGGCCGCAAGCTACCAGGAATACCAGCAAAGCCACATAGCCGACTATGGAACTGAAAAATGAGTTTATTTCCTTGATAAAGATACTGCGCATCCGGCTTGACTATTCAGGGTGAGGCAAATATAATAAAAGGGAGGCGCTAAAAGGTATTTGGCAAAATCTGAAAAGTTAAAATTTGAGGGGATATATGTTTAATCGTAAAATAATTTGCCCTGTGCTTCTCTTGCCGGCGATGTGTAGGGGTGCTCGGTGCTTTTGGCAACGCCCGTAATATGCACCACCTTCCAGCTGGCAGCTTTGAGGTAGTCGGACACGAGGGCGCGGTGGCAGCGCCACCATACGGCTTCGGAACACATATAGGCGAGCGGTTTTTCGGTGGCAATATCGGCTAGCCGCTGTATCGCCGCGATGAACTCCGGGGTTTTCATATAGTCGGCATAGCCCATGAAGGACTTGCTGCGCCATGCGGTATTGTGTGAATCGGGGCGGGGCTTGCGGCGGCCGCCGAGGTCCGGGAAATGTATGTAGGTAATGCCGGCGTCTGCCAGCGAATGTGCTAGCTGGTCCTGGTTGAAATGGGGATACCTGTTGGAACCCGGCATGGTGCGGATATCGGCAAGGACCTGTATGCTGAATGACTGCAGCATGCCGATGAAACTTTCGATGCTGTGGGTGGAGTGGCCGATGGTGTAAATGGTAGCGTCCTTCACAGAGTAAAGTTACGGAACACGGTGCGATGTGTCTGCGAACCTTACTTTTCTTTTGCTTGTCCTGTATGGTAAGTTGAATGCGTTGCTTGCTCCTGTTGCGAACCTTACTTTTCTTTTGCTTCGCCAAAAAGAAAAGTAAGCAAAAGAAAAGGCGATTTTTTGCCCAAGGCTCCGCCGGCAAAAAAAGGCTCGACGCTGGTTTCGCACTGCTGCGCTCAGCTGAGTGGCGCTGGTTTTGCGCCTATCGTTTGCTGCTATGGGGCTTTGGTAAGTTAGTCGGCGGTGTCGAAGCTTTTAGCTTTGGCCTCAGCAGTCTACGGCGCAAAAAGGCGCCATTAGGGGCTGGGCTTGGGATCGCTATTGAGCTGTGAGACTTTGTCAGTGGTATGAGCTTTTAGCTTTGCTTGGCATTTATACTCAGGTAGACCCGACAAAGCCATCACCGAATGACCATGGGTATATGCCTAAACCTATATAGCGCAGAGGTAAGCCACGCAAGTGATGATAATCACAGGTAATATCTCTGGCCTGAGAAATATCCATCTGTTTGTAGAGCGCGACGTGGTTGCGACAGACCACTTGGCGATAAGAATAAGCAACAGCGGGGCCAGCATGCCTAACGCGAATACAACTTCCTCGTTTTGGAACGAATAACCTCCGCCCTGGTAGCTGGAGCTATCCGTCCCCCGCAGCAAGCCGAAAAGCAGGTAAGATGCGGTGCCGGAAAAAATATATAGCATTGACTTGACTACCACATATGCAAGGAAAGTAAGGCAACGGTTGAACTTCCGCAATGGAGTGACGTATCTAAATTCCCGCCCGCTGCTGATGATGGCCATCATTAGAGCGACAAAAGCCAGGATGCCGAGTATTATTTCCGTAAAGGCTTCGTCAGGAATAGAGTAGTCCATGATGGTGGAAGGTGGAGTTGAATTTGAGAGTGTCAAGCTATAACGACTACGTGGGACCTACACCCCATGCGCCATTGCCCCAAAACCAGCTGTCAGTTAACTCCGTGTAAACAATAGCTGGTATTGATACGAGAATGATAGGGGGTATTTCGTTGCTAAGTACCCGCCAGTTCCACGCTATTTGGGACCAATAGAGCAGACAGCTCTTGCCAAGGAATATGATAACAGTCATAGAAATATACGCCATAAGGCAAGAGTGGGTGTGATGGTATGCATAATGAAAAACGAAAGCACTTAGCCCATATAGCAGCAACTTGATCGTCAAATATGCAGGAAAGACCATTTTTGGATTTGTGATACTTGCCTGCCGACAAAATTCTTTTCTGCTGACAGATATTGCTACACTCGCCATCAAGATGATAAAGGCTGAGATCGCCAGCGCAAATATTATTAATAAACTAGTCATATAGTTTTTTAGGGTTGCAGCTGAACATTTTTAAAAGTGAGCTTCGTAAAGTAGCGGTAGAGGAGGTAGAGCCATATGCCGAAGAGGAGGGTGAGGGTCCAACATTCTATATTGCGGATGGGGTGAATGATGCTGTTGCCCATGTAGCTGAACAGTGATAGTGGATGTGAGATGATGTCCCAGCTATTGAAGCGGAGGTAGCGGCCGAGGTAGATGCCGTAGCCGCAGAGTACGAATATGGGGAAGGCGATCTTGTGGATATGCGCGGGCTTTATCTTGGTGCGGAGGAACTGCTCCACATTTTGCAAAGACAGGAAGCCCATGATGAGGCCATTGAGCGCGGCAGAGAAAAGGATGAGCAGATCGAGCCACTGGGGCACGCCGGGGCGCTCCCTGAGGTGGAAAAGATCGGTGACGATATACATGGCATTGGGGAAGAAGAGGAGCCAGCCACCGAGTAGCAGCCATGCCGATCGCTTGCCCGCGCGGGGCAGCAGATAGCTGAAGTATAGCGGCACAACGCCCAGGAAGACATTCCACGGGATGAATGCAAGCGTAAGTGACCAGGTGAAGATGACTCTACATAGTATCAGTGCTGTGTTGAACACGAGCATTGGCATGAGCCATTTGTAGTTTTTATAGAAGGTCATTTTTGGTTTTGGTTGTTTTTGTTTTAGATGAAGAATACGATGATGCCGATGGTGACGCTAACCACTGCCGCAAGCAGCACGGCACCCGCAGCTATGTCTTTGATTATTTTGATCTCGGGATGCAATTGCCTGTTGCAGGCGAAGTCGCACAGCCGTTCTATGCAGGTGTTGAGTGTTTCGGTTATCCATACGAGGCCTATGGCGATGATGATGGCTATCCACTCGGTTTTAGAAATGTGGCGGATAAGGCCTGCCGCTATAGCTACGACTGTAGCTATAGCGTGCAGCTTTACATTAGGTTCTTCGCGGAATATCTGTGCAAGGCCGCGAATGGCATAGCCAAAGCTGTTGGTGCGCGAACGGAGGCCGAGGTTTTTGTTGTTATTCATAACAGACTGTTTGACCATAAAAGTAACATTGAATGCAGCAATTTTTTATGGTAAAGGCTACAAGGAGGGTGCGCCGGTGTGAGGGCGGCTCACACCGTACCAGTCTATCTTGCGGGAATAGTACATGATGATGGCGATGATAATGAAGAGGCCGATACTGCCGAAGAGCAATGCATAATCCTCAGACTGAATAAGAATGAAGATGTAGCCATATAGCCCTGCCAGCGAGATGCCGAAGCCTAGTGCGGTCTTGCCGCTTTTGAATATGCTGGATGCGTATAGGGTTATCAGCGACACGGTGGCCAATGATGCGATAAGGTATGCAATATTGAAACCTGCATACTCTGATATAGACAAGAGCAGTGTGTAAAAAATGATCAACGCAAAGCCAACCAACAGGTATTGCAAAGGGTGTACCTGGCGCTTCTGCATTATCTCGAGGAAGAAGAAGCAAACGAAGGTGAGCGCGATAAAAAGAATGGCATACTTCACAGACCGGAATGTTTTGGCATAGCCGTCTACGGGCTGTATGAGGCGCACGCCAAAGGCTGACTCAGCAAGGTTCTTGCCGTTTTCGCGCCATGCCTGTGGGAATGAGCGGGAGAGGGGCAGTATCTTCCAGCTGGCAGTGAAGTTTTTGTCCGTGACCGTGGAGGTTGATGGCAAGTATTGTCCATCAAATGCGGGGTCCTTCCAGTTGGCCGAGAGGGTTACATCAGTGGTCTTGCCTACGGGGGTGAAGTAGAGAAGGCCGGAGCCGCGGACATTGAGGTTGAGACTGAAGGTATATTGGTCTTGGGCGTTGACCGCAACGGGTATGCTGAGGCCACTTTTCAGCAGGTTGTTTTCAGGTATGCCCGCATCGAGCATTAGTTTGGCGCCGTTCCAGTCGAGGTGTACCTGGTCTTCTATGCCGCGGAGGTCGCCCATGGTTATTGCGAGGCGCGCTTCGTTCCACAGCACAAGGTCAGGAGGTATCTGCAGGGCTTGCAGCGGCAGCATATTGAATTTACCAGTTAGCTGCAGCTTTGAGCGGTAGAGCATAACGCTGTAGAGGCTGCGCTTTTTCTCCTGCGGGTCCATACTGCCGTTCACGTGCAGCTCATCGGGCAGGATGAAAGCTGTTTTCTTTGTTTCGCGGACTATGCCATCGGTGCCTTTGTAGTAGTCTTTGTAGGGTAGCATTAATATAGGGCCTACAATGGTTTGCTGGCCGGCCCACTTGCTGCTGACCTCACTCACCACGCTTTCCTGCCGCTTCTGGCGCTCGGTAACGAGGTTGCTTACAAACATGCCGGGGATGAGCATGAGCAGGATGAGGATGGCGACGAGAAAGCCTTTGTTGAGGACTTTGTTACGCTCCCAAAATGAGGGACTTGTTTCTGTGTGGTTCATGTTTGTTGTTTTAAAAGTACTTTTAAATTCAAAGTGAATAAGGCAAAAAAAATGCCAACTATGATAATCCTTTAATTATTTTTTCCAAAGCGTCGAGGTGCGTTCTGAATGCTTTTTCCCCGGCTTTTGTGATGCTGTATGTAGTGTTTGTTTTGCGGCCTATAAAGCCCTTGTGTACTTTAACGAAAACGTTTTCTTCAAGTGTTTTAAGGTGGGTGGCCAGGTTGCCGTCTGTAACATCTATAAGGGCTTTAAGGTCGTTGAAGTTCATAGTTTCGTTGACCATAAGGGCACTCATAATGCCTATGCGGATGCGACTGTCAAAAACCTTATTTAGCTGTTCTATCGGATTACTCATTCACCTTTATTTGTCATATTTATTCCACATGATAACTCCGTAGAGTATATGCAGGACGCCGAAGCCGGCGGCCCAAAAGTACAGCCCCCAGCCCGGTTTTAAAAAACATATGCAGCCGAGCAGCACCTGGAGCATTCCCAGGTAGCGAATATCAGAATGTGTATACTTGCCTGCACTGATCAGCGCCAGGCCGTAGAAGGCAAGGCAGACAGGGGCTATATATAGCATATTGCCGTGAGAGATAAAGACAATTGAAAAAATGCCACCAACCAGTACCGGGAAAAAAAGTTGCAAAAGCATTTGGCGCAGGGCCGGGCTCCAAAGGGTTTGCTCTTGCCGTTTAGCCTTGCGGTAAGTGAAGTAATAACCGCCTGCCAATGCAACGCTGAACACTGCAATTGCAAGGATAAAGAATCTAATAATGGTATATTCGGAATAACTGTACGTGCCAGTGTTGGCATAGTCAGCGTTGGCATATACGGGATCGTGCAGCCAGCTGTAGGCTACACATGCACCAGCCAGCGCCACGCAGCCTGCCCATATGCCCGACCATCCGCTCAGGGACAGGAACCGGCTGGAGCGGTCCATTATGCTGCGTATCTCATGCAGGGTATCTATAGTAGTGTCTTTACCTCCGGTTTGCATAAAAAGCACTTTGAGACACAAAGTAATGAATAAGGTTTGTTATCACCAAAACTATTTAGGATAATTAACGATGGGAGATAAGTTGAAGGGTTAATAAGTCGAAGGGTTGAAGGGTTGAAGCGTTACATGTAATCACGCACGGGTGAAAATGTAGCGAAGTAACAGGGTGAGGGGCACTATTGCGTAAAAATGCGTGCTATGAAGAATGCGGCGGCTGCGGCGACTGAGCCGATAAGGGTGACGCGGATGGCGCCAGCCAGCTTGTTTTGCCCGGTGAACTTGGCTTTGAAGTAGCCGAAAATGAAGAGGCATATGACAGTGATAACGGCGGACCATTTGAGTCCTTCGGCGGGCTCACTGGTAAAAAAATAGGGAGACAGTGGAACCATGCCGCCAACTACGTAGGAGAGGCCAATATTGAGGGCGCTGTTGCGCGCGCGGCGTGCATTGGGCTTTTCAAGGCCGAGCTCATAGCGCATCATGAAGTCGATCCACTTTGCTTTGTCTCGGGCCATCTCTTCCACCACTACTTTTTGTGTTTCTTCGCTCATGCCCATCTCTGCGAATATCTCCTGCACTTCTTCCTTTTCTTTTTCCGGCATGTGCTCCACCTCGTATGCCTCGCGTTTCAGCTCAGAGTTGTAGTGGTCGATCTCGGTGCGGCCGGCGAGATACCCGCCGAGGCCCATAGCTATGGAGCCTGCGGCAACCTCGGCGAGGCCGGCGATAACGATGATGTGTGTATCGTGCACGGCGCCGCTAAGCCCTGCTGCAAGGGCAAAGGGTACGGTAAGCCCATCGCTCATGCCGATAACGATGTCGGTTATGAGCGCAGAGCTTTGAAAGTGTTCTTCTGTATGTGCGTGATCGTGCATTAAGGTCTTATGGCAACGACGTAGAGATCGTGCCCTTTGGCAAATGTAGTTAAAAACAGGTGTGAGGCAGTTTATGTTTAGTGTACCTCGTGCATCAATTTTCTTACAATGGGTGAAATTGCGATGAGCACAATACCTGCTATGAGCGCGTATATGGCCAGCTGTTTGTACCCTTCGGTGTAGGATAGTAATTTTTCTGTAAGGGAGGCATTTTCGTTAACCGTCGTCATGCCTTTGCCCAGTATGCCTGCGGCATACTGACCATAAGCGCTTGCCAGGAACCACATGCCCATCATCATGCCATGCAGTGGCTTTGGCGACAGAGTGGTCATCAGCGACAGTCCGATAGGTGAAAGGCAAAGCTCGCCGAGTGTGCTTACCAGGTATGCCAGCGTAAAGATGTCGAGTGATGTTTTGCCGGATGCATCTGCAAAGAACCGCGTGTAGTAATAGATGTAAAAGGAAACCGCTACAAACAAAAAGCCAATTCCAAATTTGATAACTGTATTGGGCTCGGTTTTTCGCTTTGCGAGCCACAGCCATAGGAGCCCTATGATGGGGCTGAGTATAACTACAAACACGGAGTTAGATGAATTGTTTACAGCATTGGGGTCCATTTTTACGCCCAAAAGGTTATCGTGCAAATTGTTTAATGCAAATAAACTAAGCGAGCCCCCTGCCTGCTCGAAGAAAGCCCAGAAGAAGATGCTGAAAATGATGAATATCATAGCTGCTATCATCTTTTGCTTTTCCGCTTTCGTGGTTAGCTTCGCTATTTCGAAGAAAATATAAATGAGCGCAAGGGGCCCTACGGTGTACATGAAGTAGTCGGTATACTGGCTATTCTTTACCAGCAGGTATATGAATGGGATAACCAGCAGCGAGCCTACATAGACCAATATATCGTTGCGCAATATTTTTTCTTTGGACAGTTTACCAGCCATGGGAGGAAAGCCGATAGGGCCAAGTGAACCTTTAGTGAATACGAAGGTGAGCAGGCCGATGATCATACCTATGCCCGCGAGGCCGAATGCCATATTCCAAGAATAGTTTTTTGCTACCACTATGCAGAGCCACCCGCCAAGTAGTGCGCCTATATTGATGCCAGAATAGAACAGCGCAAAGCCAGCATCGCGCCGCGGGTCTCCTTCTCGGTAGAGGTTGCCAACCATGGTAGATATATTGGGCTTAAAGAAGCCGGTGCCGATAATGGTGAAGCTAATGCCAATGTAGTAGAGCTCCTTTGGCGAGAAGGCTAGTGTGAAGCTGCCTATTATCATTAATAGTCCGCCCCAAAAGATAGACTTGCGAAAGCCGAGTATCTTATCTGCAAACAGGCCACCTACGAATGTCATTGCGTAAATGAAGGCCTGTATGCCGCCATATTTAAGCTGGGCATCGCCCTCGGAGAGCAAGAGCTCTTTCACCATGAATACGGTAAGCATACCCCGCATGCCGTAGAACGCAAAACGCTCCCACATTTCGGAGAGGAAGAGGTACCAAAGCTGCTTAGGGTATTTGCCTTTAAAATTATGTATTGCTTCGAGATGAAGGGATTCCTGCGATATTTCCATTGCACTGATTTGATACCAAAATAGCACTTATTTTCTATTCCCCCTTTTTGTGACCCATAAAAAAAAGCAGGGAGCGAGCCCTGCTTTTTCTGAAATAAGAATGTAGTATGCTTTAGTTTACCCCGTGCATCATTTTCTGCAGCTTGCGGCAGAGAACGAATAAAATAATTGCCGCTACGCCGGAAAATCCTACGAAGATCATAAAGTAGGTATACAGGCTATCGATCTCCATTCCCAGGAACTGCGGATGGGTTGGTGATTTTGGATCAGGATACAATGCACTCATTGTGCCTGCAAGCTTATTGCCTGTGGCAACAGCAAGGAACCAAACGCCCATCATCAGTGACGTGAACCTGCCGGGAGTTAATTTGTTCACCATCGAAAGGCCGATAGGGCTAAGGAATAGCTCTCCAATAGTGTGGAGGAAGTAAAGGCCTGTAAGCCACAGCATACTAGCGCCGGCTGCAGGTATATTCTTCGCACCAACCGCTATAAAAAGGTATCCGAATGCCAGGAATGCGAGACCCATAGATTGCTTATAAGGAGCAACCGGCTCAAATCCTTTTTTAGCAAAGCGCACCCACATAGCGCTGACGATAGGCGCGAGTAATACGATAAACCCTGCATTGAAGCTCTGGAAATATGCAGCCGGCATGGTCCAGCCGAATACGGTCCTGTTGGTTTGGTTAGCTGCAAATGCGGTCAATGACGCACCGGCCTGCTCAAAGCACATCCAGAAGAAGATAACGAATATCATGATGATGATGATCACCCATAGCCTGTCTTTCTCCACTTTAGTAAGCGACGTGTCGGTAATGATAACGAAAGGCGCAACGACCGTCATGCCATAAATAAGCGATCCCCATACATCGACGCCTAAACCAAAATACAAAACCGAGAACACAGCGGCGATGCCACCTACAAGGATGGTTAGCTGCTGTTTGCTGAAACCACCATCTCCCGTGGCTTTAGTAGTAGCATTAGCTACCATGCCGGTCTCTTCGTCGCCACCGATAGCCTTTGCAGGAGCCACATCCATCAACTTGTTCGGCCCTACGCCCAGTTGCTTACCATCGGGTCCTACAACATACTTGTCTTTAGTAAAGTAAAATATAACCATGCTCACAAGCATACCTATACCGGCTGCAAGGAAACCCCATTTAAAGTCGACCTTTTCGCCAAGGTAGCCGCACACGAGTGGGGCCAAAAATGCGCCGGCATTGATGCCCATGTAGAATATAGTGTAAGCGGCATCCTTCCTTTTGTCGCCATCCCGGTATAGCTGGCCTACCATTGTAGAGATGTTTGGCTTAAAGAAACCGTTTCCGAATATCAGCAGCCCGAGGCCACCCCACATGAATGCGATAGCGCTGGATTTGTCGGCGCTGTGAGAAAAAGACGCTGAAAAGAACATCAGGAATTGACCCAAGGCCATCAATATACCGCCTACGAAGATGGACTTCCGGTTGCCCCAATACCTATCGGCAACATAGCCGCCAATAAGCGGGGTAAGGTAAACGAGCCCGGTGTAACTGCCGTAGATATTGGCCGCTTTCGAGATGCCTGCCTGGTCGCCACCAAAGAGCATGGTGGTCATGTACAGGAAGAATATGGCGCGCATGCCGTAATAGCTAAATCGCTCCCAGAACTCGGTTGCAAATAGGACGTATAGTCCTTTAGGGTGTCCGCGGTCTGTTGTGTCTGTATTCATTGACATTGTTGTATCGAATTGATTTTTTGTGAGAAAAACGGCTCAGCATACTAACCGAACTGCCAAAATAAATAAAAATATTAGCGTTGCACCTTCCTTTTTCGTTTTTTTGCCCCGTAATCAAGCTAAAATGAAAAAAATCCTCCTTTTGGGGGCAGGTGGCCGGGAGTGCGCGCTTGCGTGGAAACTCAGCCAAAGCCCTTTTTGCGGAAGTCTGTATATAGCACCGGGTAACCCCGGCACTGCGGCATATGGCACTAACGTGGCTGTGGGCTACAACGACTTTGAGGGGATAAAGAAAGCGTGTATCGAATATGAGATCGATATACTGCTGCCGGGGCCAGAGGAGCCATTGGTAAACGGTATATATGACTTTATAAAAAGCGACCCGGCGCTGGCGCATATTATAATCTGCGGCCCTACAAAGGAAGGTGCGCAACTGGAGGGGAGCAAAGCATTCTCGAAGCGCTTTATGGAGCGGCACGATATACCTACTGCTGCATATAAAGAGTTCACTGCTAATAATTATGATGAAGGCGTGGCCTACATTGCCGGTACGCAGCCACCTATAGTGCTAAAGGCAGATGGCCTTGCAGCGGGTAAGGGCGTGGTAATAGCGCAGTCGGTAGCGGAAGCTACGGACGCTTTTAAGGCAATGATAAAGGATGAGCAGTTTGGTGCCGCGAGCAGCAAAGTGGTGATAGAGCAATTCCTGGATGGGATAGAGCTATCGGTGTTTGCGCTAAGTGATGGTGACAACTACATACTGCTGCCGGAAGCCAAGGACTACAAAAGGATAGGTGAGGGAGATAAGGGGTTAAATACGGGTGGTATGGGTGCAATATCGCCTGTGCCGTTTGCGGATGCTGCCTTCATGCAAAAGGTGGAGGAGCGCATAGTGGGGCCAACGGTTGACGGACTAAAGGAGGAAAATATCGACTACCAGGGCTTTATATTCTTCGGGCTGATAAAAGTGAATGGTGAGCCATACGTAATAGAGTATAACTGCCGCATGGGTGACCCGGAAACGGAAGTGGTAATGCCGAGGCTTGAGAATGACCTGGTGGAACTGATCATAAAGATGGGAGAGGGTAAGCTAGGCGAAATGACGGCAATGCATAGTGCATGGGCTGCCGGGGCTGTGATGCTGGTATCGGGCGGATACCCGGGCGACTATGAAAGGGGTAAGGTGATGACGGGGTTTGACGAGGCAGAAGGCAGCTGGCTGTTTCATGCGGGAACCACGCGCAAGGGGGAAGACATAGTTACCAGCGGCGGGCGTGTATTGGCAGTGACCTCAATGGCACCCACGCTGGGCGAGGCTTTGCAGCAATCGTATGCGAATGCGGAGCGCATAGCATATGCCGGTAAATATTACAGGAAGGATATAGGGTGGGAGTTTTTATAGGAATGTTACGTTTTCGTATAGGTCGGCAACGGTTAGCGTGATCCCTAGTGATGCAACATCGAATGAATCCTTGGCATGACGATATTCATTTATCGCCCAGTTACCTTTTGGGTTGATATAATGGTGATCTACGGACATCGATTCAGAGTCAACTAAAATGTACTCTTGTAAGAATGGGATGCTCCTGTACAGAGTGAATTTTTCGCCACGGTCGTAGTTGCGGGTAGAGCGGGATAATACCTCAAAAATCACAACCGGATTAAGCAAATTCCAATTATCGTTATTAAGCGTTTTAGGCTCGCCGCAGGTAACGGAGACATCCGGATAAGTAAAAAGCGTGTTTGTAGGAATATGAACGCGAAGGTCGCTATTATGAGGTTCACATGGCTTTCCAGCAAGGCGTTGGCGAAGCTGGAAATATATGTTTCCGCATATCCTGGTGTGGGGCAGTTTAGCTCCAGCCATAGCGAAAATCTCACCCTGGTAATATTCATGTTTTTCAGTTGCTGATTCTTCCATAGCCAGGTACTCCTCGATCGAGTACTTTTGTTTTTCGTAAGCAACAGCAGCTTCATTAACTTCCATATGGTAAAATTACAAAAAAAATGCACGCGGGTAATCCGCCCGCATCTGTTTACTTTTGAGCATACGCATAGCAGACCTTGAATTCACAATCCACATTAGAAAACCCGATAGAGTTTCTTAAAGGCGTAGGGTGGCCGGGTGCTGGCCGTGAGGTCTACGAGTAGTAATATAGGCGAGGCTTTGCAACAATCGTATGCGAATGCGGAGCGCATAGCATATGCCGGTAAATATTACAGGAAAGATGTAGGGTGGGAGTTTTTATAGGAATTTGACCTCCTCGTATATCTCCTGCAGGGATAATGATACGCCGAGGGAGGTTATGTCAAGAACGTCGTCAAGGTTCCTGTATTCTTCCAGTGCCCAATTGCCTCTTTGATTTATGAAGTGATGCTCGGCCAGGACTGATTCCGAATCAACCAGAATGTATTCACGAAACGAAGGAATATTCTTGTAGAGGTTAAATTTTTCTGCGCGGTCGTAGTTGCGGGTAGACGGAGATAATACCTCGAAAATGACAACAGGATTAAGCAGGTTAAAGTTGTCGTTATTCAGAGTAAGTGCCTCGCCGCATGTGACAGATATGTCCGGATATGTAAAAAGGCCGACATTCTCAATATAGATACGAAGGTCAGCGAGGTGAGGGTTACACGGTCTCCCCTTCAACTTATTCCAGAGATTGGCGTGAATATTCCCAGTGATGTCAGTATGTGGTTTTTTTGCACCTGCCATTGCGAATATTTCACCTTGATAATATTCATGTTTTATCGGCGATGCTTCTTCCATAGCAAGATATTCTTCTATCGAATATTTTTGCTTTTCATATGCGATGGCGGGCTCATTAATTTCCATATGGTAAAATTACAAAAAAATTGCACGCGGGTAATTCGCCTGCATCTGTTTACTTTTGAGCATACGCATAGCAGACCTTGAATTCACAATCCACATTAGAAAACCCAATAGAGTTTCTTAAAGGCGTTGGTCCTCAAAGAGGCGAGCTGCTGCGGGCGGAGCTGCAGATAAGCACTTTTGAGGACCTGCTGTATCATTATCCCTACCGTTACTTCGACCGCACGCAGCTAACGAAGATAGCAGCAATAAATGCGCAGACTGAGTATGCGCAAATAGCGGGTGTGCTCATAAATATTGCAGAGGAAGGAGTGGGGAGGAAAAGCAGGCTGTTGGCTACGCTTTATGATGATTCGGGGCGTATAGAGTTGCTGTGGTTCCAGGGGGCACAGTGGATGAAGAAGTCGCTAAAGGAAGGTGAGCGGTACGTGGCGTTTGGCAAGGTGAGCTCTTTTAATGGCTACTACAATATAGCCCACCCGGAGATGGAGCTGTGGAACGAAGCGGCGGCGGTATCGGGCATGCAGCCGATGTACCCTACCACGGAAAAGCTTAGGGTAAGGGGTATTACCAACCGGTCGTTTGCCAAGCTGACTCAGGCGCTGTTTGAGAAAGTGAAGCCGGGAGATGTGCCGGAGATATTCCCCGGAAACCTGTTATCGCAATACAACCTTTGCAATCGCTACACGGCGCTGCGCTGGCTGCACTTTCCTGACAGTGAAGAGCATGCAGAACTGGGGAAGCACAGGCTGAAGTGGGAGGAGTTATTTATCTCTCAGCTGCTGATAGGGCGGCTGAGGCTGCAGCATACCATACAGCGTGGCTGGCTGTTTGAGAAAGTGGGGGATACCTTCAATGATTTTTTCAGAGAACATTTACCTTTTGCCCTTACAAACGCACAGAAGCGGGTGCTGAAAGAAATAAGGCAGGACACCGCTACCGGCAAGCAAATGAACAGGCTGCTGCAGGGCGATGTGGGTAGCGGTAAAACGATAGTGGCGGTAATGTCTATGCTGCTGGCGCTGGACAACGGCTTCCAGGCGTGTATAATGGCGCCTACGGAGATACTGGCGCAGCAGCACTTTTTCAGCATTGCAACCCTGCTGGCCGATATGGGTATAGAGGTGCAGCTGCTTACCGGGAATATAAAAGGCAAGGCGCGAAAAGAGATACTAGCTGCACTGGCGGACGGCAGGCTGCGGATAGTGGTGGGCACACATGCGCTGATAGAGGACAGTGTGCAGTTTCATAACCTTGGCATGGCGGTGATAGATGAGCAGCACAGGTTTGGCGTGGGGCAGCGGGCGCGGCTGTGGAAGAAGAATGAAATGCCGCCGCATGTGCTGGTGATGACTGCTACGCCTATACCGCGCACACTGGCCATGACGCTGTATGGCGACCTAGATGTATCTGTGATAGATGAACTGCCGCCGGGCAGGCAGGAGATAAAGACGGTACACCGGCGCGATGCGACGCGCGCTAAGGTGATGGAGTTTATGCGCTCAGAGGTGGATAGGGGGCGACAAGCTTATATAGTGTACCCACTGATAGAAGAGTCGGAGAAGCTGGACTATGAGAGTCTGGTGGCGGGGTACGAGCAGGTGAAGATATGGTTTGACGAAAATAAGTACCGCATAGCTATGGTGCATGGCCGGCAGGATGCCGAGACACGTGAGCGGAACATGCAGCGCTTTGTGAAGGGGGAGGCTAATGTGCTGGTGGCTACCACGGTGATAGAGGTAGGTGTAAATGTGCCCAATGCTACCGTGATGCTGATAGAAAGCGCAGAGCGTTTCGGGCTGTCGCAGATGCACCAGCTTAGGGGCAGGGTGGGGCGCGGTGGCGAGCAATCGTATTGCGTGCTGCTTACCGGTAACAAGATATCGGAGGAGAGCTATAAGCGGATACAGATAATGGTGAGCACCACCAATGGCTTTATGATAGCAGAGCAGGACCTGGCCATGCGCGGGCCGGGTGATATGTATGGTACCAAGCAGAGCGGCGTGCTGAAATTTAAGCTGGCAGATATAGTGCAGGATGCAGCCGTGCTGGAGGAAACGAGGCATGCGGCGCAGCAACTGCTGGCCAGCGACCCCAAGCTGGACCTGCCGCAGCACCAAGGCATCAAGTACACGCTGATGCAGCAGGGCAAGCAATCGCACTGGGGTAAAATAAGCTGATGTCAAGTCAAAAGGAAAAAGTCAAAACCCAAAAGTGTGAAACGCACAAAACACCGGTCATAATTACATCTGGACCATACAAAATAAGATTTACTAAGCACTTGTGCGGTTTATTTTCGTTTGATTTACAGTGGTGGTATAGTTTTAACAAGATGATATTTATGAAGCAGTGGGGTATATTAATGCTGGTGCTACTGGCATCGTGTGGCAGAGGGGTGGAACAAAGCACAGTTGTAAAGACTGAAGTGACTGAGCAGCGGACAGTAGTTGATACCGTGGTTGCGCACCATACTGTCGTGGTGGTGCCTGTTGACACTGTGACGAGCAACTCCTATACGTATGGCGGTGTTATTGATTCATCAGACATTCCCTCCCAAAAAGATCATTTGTTGCCTGAAAAGATCGTTGCTTTTGCAAAGGCGCAGATAGGGACACCTTATAAGTTTGGCTGCTCTAAGCCGGCAGATGGTGGTTTCGATTGTTCCGGATTTATCAACTATGTTTTTGATCACTTTAGTATCCCAGTGCCGCGCTCATCGGTGGAGTTTACGAATGTGGGTACTGATGTGCCGCTGAAAAGTGCCCGGAAGGGGGACCTAATACTATTTACAGGCACTAAGCCTGCGGAAGACAGGCGTGTAGGGCATATCGGTATTGTTACTGACAACGATGCGGGTAAAGTGAGCTTTATACACGCCACATCGGGTAAGGAATACGCGGTGACGATAACGCCACTGAATGATCACTACATGGTTCGCTTTGTTAAAGTCATCAGGGTATACAAATAGAAAAAGGAGGCGTTTGCGCCTCCCCTTAAAATCTTCTGAAAAAAATTATAGCATTTATAAAGAAAATGGGAGTCGTTATTGCGGCTTTTGTTTGCCATCGGC
>JAZKFF010000020.1:0-99543 GCA_040386555.1 Bacteroidota bacterium
ATACTCTAATTTACTCTATTGCTACGCAATAGAAAACCCTATTGCGTAATTTGGGATAAACGTAAAACCACATTTGCAATAGTAGCAAAAATAAAATACCCAACAAAGATCAAACCTTGTTGGGTATACTCCCGTGTGGGCGGGCGGCCCTCCTTCGCGGCACTATTGCGGACTTCGTCCGCCATAGCCCGCTTCGGCGGGCGAAGGCGGAGGGACAGGGATTCGAACCCTGGATACCGTTTGACCGGTATACACACTTTCCAGGCGTGCCTCTTCAACCACTCGAGCATCTCTCCGTAAGAGGTTGCAAAGGTAATCAATTCATTACAAGGGGAAAATTTTTTCTGCGTTGAGGGTTGTTACCCTGGCTACTTCTTCTATGGTAATGCCTTTTAGCTCTGCTATTTTTTGGGCTATCGCGGGGATATAGCTGCTCTCATTGCGCTTGCCGCGGTGCGGCACTGGCGATAGGTATGGGGCATCTGTTTCCAGCACCAGGTATTCAAGCGGTATCTCCTGCACTATGAGCTGCAGCGAGCTGTTCTTGTAAGTAACTACGCCGCCTATACCCAGGTAGAAGCCAAGGTCTGCCCCGCGCTTTGCCTCTTCCATAGTGCCGCTAAAACAATGAAAAATGCCTTTAAGCCTGCCATCCTGCTTTGCCTTTACCACCTCTATGCAGTCGCTGGTCGACTCGCGGCTATGTATCACTATGGGCAGGCCATACTGCAGCGCCATGTCTATCTGTATGTTGAAGGCCTCGTGCTGCTGTGCTTTGTGCGTTAGGTCCCAGTGGTAGTCGAGGCCTATTTCTCCTATGGCGTAGAAGCTGCGTTTTTGCAGCCATTCGGCCACTATTGCCAGCTCATCTTTATAATTGTCCTTTACATAGCAGGGGTGCAGCCCCATCATGGGCAGGCAGTTGAGCGGCCATTGGTCGGCCAGTTGCAGCATACCGTGTATTGTCTCGCTGTCGCAATTGGGCATATACATTTTGGTAACACCGGTGTCCAGTGCCCGCTGTATCTGGCTGTCGTCTCTGATCAATCGCTCGTCGTATAGGTGGGTATGCGTATCTGTAAACATTGCCGCAAAAATACGCATTAGTATTTTGCCATCCTTACTTAGTAAGGCAATGCCTTCATCTTCCAGTTTTGCGATTGGCAGTAGGCGAGCACCTGGGGCAGGGCGTAGCTCATGCGGTCCCACGCCTTTTCGCTGTCGTGAAAAATAACTATAGCTCCGGGCTTTATATGCTTCAACACATTGTCGAGGCACTGCTGTGGAGATATGGTATTGTCAAAGTCGGCACTCAGCACATCCCACATGTATATCTTCCATGCGGGGTCGTGCTCTCTCAGCGCCCGCACCTGCGAGGCTTTTATCCTGCCATAGGGCGGCCTGAATATTCTATTGTGTATATATTCTCCTGCCTGCGCTATATTAGCCATGTATTCGGTGGTCTCGGTCTTCATACCGTTCACATGGTCATGGGTATGGTTGCCTGTAGCGTGGCCATCGCTAAGTAGCTGGTCGTAGATGTCCGGGTGCTTCGCTACATTATTTCCTACGCAGAAGAACGTGGCTTTGGCATCGTGCCTGGCAAGCTGCTCCATGGCGTATGGTGTAGCAGTAGGGTGCGGGCCATCATCAAAAGTAATGTATACCGATCGCTCATCATCCTCGGGCATGTTCCAGATGAGGTCTTTGGGGAAAATGCCGCGGAGCCATGCTGGTGTATGTACAAAATAAGTGATCATGGTGGATGCGTAGCTGAAGGTACTGTAAAAACCCTATATGAGGCTCAGGCTCTGCTGTTGCACCCAGCCACTGCGGCCATCGGGCAGGCTCACTTCCATCCACGGGCCATCTATGTTGAGTATCTTCACGGTAGTACCCTCTGGTATCAGCGCCAGCTGCTTGCCTTTCTGCGCATTGTTCAATAGGGGCGTATCATTTTCCATTACTACAGCGGTGTTGTGCTGGTAACTGTTGGTAGCCGATATAAATGCCAGCACAAAAAAGCACAGGCACACAAACCCTAAAACGCCGGGAACCTGTACAGGAATAGACCGCCCCAATCTGCTAAACCTGCGGGCGAGCATAGAAACTATGATGAGGCAGAAAATGACGAGCGTAAGCACAGCCCATGTGCCGGCCCTGTCGGCGCGGGTCATCGACTTCCACCAGCTGATAAAGAAGATGTCCTCGGCTGGCGCTATGTGGTTGCTAATGCGGTTGCGGGCCAGTGTCAGGTTGTCTTTAGCTTCCCTGTAGCCGGGATTTACCTTCAGCGCGCGCTCGTAGTTGAGTACGGCTGGCGCTATACGGTTGAGCCGGTAGTATACATTGCCGAGGTTGAAGTATAGTTCTGGATTGCCCGGTTTAGCAGCGGCTATCTGCTCAAAATAATATGCCGCACTGTCGTATGATTTCTGCTCATAGGCAGCTACACCTGCGCGCCACTGGGTAGTATAGTCGGGCGGTGCCGCACTGCCGGTAAAGGGCAGCAGCAAGATAAATGCTATGGCGAATAGTTTGCTCATCCCTTAAATACGTCTTCGAGGTCGCTGATGACTTTTATGGCATTTTCATAGGTCGTGGCCATTTTCTCAGAGCCGCCGCTGGCATACAGTGCCGTTTCACAATCCGATAGCACATTATCAAGGTTCTTCTGAACTGCCAGGGGTACATTCCGCCTGCTCATTGCTTCACTCGCAGTCTCCCGAGACAAAGCCGAGAGCGGGATGCTCAGCTTGTCGCTAAGGTATAGCCATATGGCTTTAGATATTTCTTCGTAAAATGGCTTTTTGCTCTGCTGCTGCAACAATTTTTTAGCTGTGGCCAGGCGCTGCAGGGCTATTTTGTTAGCGCGCTTTTTGCGTAGCAGCAGGCTGTCCTTAGCCATTTCTTCATCGCGGCGCCTCCATGCTATCATCCCCACAAAGGCCAGCAACGGCAGTGCATACATAGACCAGTAGGTGGCGGTGAAAAACAGCGGCTTGCCCTGCAATACAAACTTACCCGGCGCAGGTTTTGCTATCTCGTGTATATCGCGCAGGGTGTTGTTGCCCGCTACTTTAGCCGGGTTATAGTTCTTACCCGGCCTCACACGCAGCTTTATAGGCCGTGTGTGCTCGGTTACATAAGTGCCCGTTTGTGAGTTGTAATACGAAAATGCTACCGGTGGTATATCATACTCCCCCGGTGTTTGCGGGGTTATAATATAGCTAATTATCTTGGATCCGCTGATGGTGGTGCTGCGACCGGTTATGGTATCCCTGATCTGCGGGTCGTAGGTGTTTAGTCCATTAGGCAGGCTGAGCTTCGGGGCTTCTATAAGCTTCAGGTTGCCGCTCCCGCTTATTGTTAGCTGCAATGTGGCTACATCGTCAGTGGTCAGCTCCTGCCTGTCTATTTTGTCGGTGATAGTAAATTTGCCCACGCCACCGCTAAAGTCTGTAGGCTTACCGTCTTCCGGCAGCGGGCTTACGGTTATAGCGATCGGTGTGCTTTTCAGGTGTACTTCCACATCGCGGTAGGCCATTGTATTGTACATGGCATTGTTGAAGAACGGATCGTTCATCATCAGTGTGCCATCTCCAAAGACGTCAGACATTTTTCTTTTCACTTGCTGCACTATGCGTGCCATTCCTTTTGCCTCGGCGGGGTCCAGCTCAAGCGTGCCGGTTTGCTGGGGGAAGAGCGCTGATTTTTTAAGCAGGAACACTTGGTATTTCTTCCCATTCAGCACTTCTTCAGTTGGCTTTGCCTGCGCGGGAATATCAAAGTCCTGCGTCCAGAAGCCGTTAAGCGAAGGCAGCTTTGAAATATTCATCTGCATAGGTATGCGCGAATACAGCTTGTAGTTGATAGTTACCTGCTCGCCAAGGTGCACCTTCGTCTTGTCGGCCACCACACGGATGAAGAGGTCCTTCTTGATTTCTTCCTGGCTTACCGGTGGTGCTGATTGCTGCTGTTGCGGGCGCCCGGGCGCTGCCTGCTGCATACGCTGCTGATGTTGCTGCATCTGCTGCTGTTGCATTTGCTGCATGCGCTGCATCATGGCCAGCACATCGTCATCATCGCCAAATGGGTCTGCACTGCGCTGTTGCTGCCTCTGGGTGGCCACCGAGCCGTTTATTACCTGTATCGTTATAGCATTCGACTGGTAACTGTGCCCGGCGGCATCCTTCGCAATTACCGGTGGTATAGTAAAGGTTCCCTCACGCCTTGGCTGCAGCACGTACGTTAGTGACACGCTTTGTGACGTAACCATGCGGTTGCCCGTAATCGATGTATTAGAGCTTTGAGATTGGTAAGGCCCGCCCACAATGGTAAAATCGGGGCTGTTGGGTGGCGAAATGGTTTGCAGATTCTGTGCATCACGCACGGTATACTGCACCTGCACCTGGTCTCGCAGTCCTATCTTATTAGCGCCGGCGGTAGCTGTGAAAACCACGTTTTGCGACCACCCTTTGCTACAGGCAGTCACCGCTAACAGAAACACAATGCTACAACGCCACATGTTATTTACGTGTTTCATTTTTTGGGTATACACAAAATTAGTCCGAATGCCTGTTTAGCGAAGAGGAGCACGGTTAAAGCTACGTTAAAAAAAATAATGTCTTATATGTGCAATGCCTATATATCGCCCTTCACGGGACGGAGGATAATGGTTTCCACGTTGGCTTGTGGCGACAGGTTGTAGGCGCTCCATATAGTTTGCACTATGTCGTTAGCCTCCATTATGCGCCCGGGCTCCACGCCGCTGCCCTCCCACGATGGGGTGTAGGTGGCACCCGGGCATACAGCAGTAACTTTTATGCTGTGTTCCTTCAGCTCTTCGCGCAGGTTTTCAGAGAAGCCCAGGAGGGCATACTTCGATATGCTGTAAGCGCCGCCATTTGGGTAAGCCCGCAGGCTGGCTACGGAGCACATATTGAAAATGTGGCCGGTATTCTTCTGCTTCATGGTGGGCAGTATTTTGCGTGTGAGGTTATATGCGCTGTACAGGTTTATCCCTATCATTTTTTCCAGCAGGCCTTCCGGCTCCGTTGCCAGCTGCCCTGGCAGGTAGTTGCCGGCATTATTTACCAGTAGGTCTATTTCCGGGAAGTTAGTGAGCACTGTATCGGCAAAAGCATTTACCTCCTCCTTATTGCTCAGATCTGCGTTGTAGACAATTATAGAAGCCTTGGGGTATTTCTCATTCCACTCATCCTCCAGCCTCTTCAGCTTTTCGCGGTTGCGTGCACACACGGCTACAGAAAAACCTTCAGACAGTAATTTTTCGGCTATCTGCTGTCCCATTCCCTGCGAGGCCCCGGTAACGATGGCATAAGGCATATTTTATTAGTTTGTTTAGGGCAAATTACATTGATTTGCGCAAACGCGAACAATGAGCCGGGATAATATCAATACGGTAATGAACTGGAGCTCTGGCAAGGATGCAGCGCTTGCTTACCACACACTGCTACAGCAGGATAAATACCGAGTCACCCACTTGCTCACAACCCTAAGCCTGGAGTTTGGCCGCGTATTCATGCATGGCATTACCGAGGCTTTGCTCGATGCCCAGGCTGAGCGGATGGGACTGCCGCATAAAAAGATATTGCTGCCAGCAAGTCCGGATGACTCGCTATATAAAAATGCCATGCTCACGGCTATGGAGGAACTGAAAAGCGAAGGCATAACAGCCGCAGCATTCGGAGATATTTTTCTTGAAGACCTGAGGCAATATCGGGAACAGCAGCTGGCGCAGGCGGGGTTCAGCGGCGTGTTTCCACTATGGAAGCGTGAGACAGCAGAGCTGGTGCGCGAAGTTGAAACCATAGGCATAGAAGCGATCATCGTCTGCGTCAATGAAAAGTCTTTAGATAAGTCGTTCCTCGGCAAGAAAATAACCCCGGAATTGCTCAGCACATTCCCGCCCGGTGTAGACCCATGCGGCGAGAATGGCGAGTACCATACTTTCGTGTACAACGCCCCATTTTTCTCCTCGGCAATACCCATTTCTACACGCGAAATAGTGCATAAAACGTACAAAGATGATAGCGGAAACAGTCAGTGGGATAGGGGGTTTTATTTCTTGGATGTTGCTTTGAAATGAGGGGGGGGGTTCGTAAATTGAAGGGTAATGGACCCTTATGGAATCTAACGAAAGTAACAGTGATCCGAATGTGATCGACAGTTTAAGAGATAGTGCTCGTATGCGGCCCGCTATGTACATCGGAGGCGTTGGCGCGAAGGCACTTGCTGATTTTGTTCATGGAGTCTTTGAGAACCTACTGTCGCTATCGAAAGCAAATGATAGTACAACAACCATAGTTATTGATAAAGATGCGACAATTTCGTTCGAAACATCGCTCAATGTTGATGTGGGTATTATTGCTGATCTAACAAGGAACTATCGGGCATATTATCTTCATGTCTTGCCGCATTTTTGCCGCAAGCTTACCATATTATCTGCGTTGCGATCAGTGTGTTTTGAAGATGGGCTTTGCAGCCAGATAGATCATCAGTACAGTGCGAATATGCCACCACGGACAAAAATAATTATGGAACCCGATAGGGCTATTTTTACAAGTGTAGATATCGACTTTCACTATCTATCAGCCAACCTGCAGATTCTTGCCACATTAAACCGTGGCGCAACAATAGTATTGCTGGATCGTCGCGGTGAACTGTTTAGTCGGAACATTTTTCATTATCCCGAGGGAGTGGGTTATTGGTTTGAACAAGAGGAGAAAGCAAAAGGCGCGCTTTTGAAACTTATAATCGACACAGAAGTAAAGGGCAACCGTTACCAAATATGCATGGGGTGGGGATCTATATTTAGGCCCATGGTCCGCAGTTTCGCGGGTAGTCATGAAACTACTCTTGGAGGTTCTTTAGTTGACGGCGTAGTGCATGGAATATCACTGGCATGCAGACGCTACTTAATGGCTGCCGGCAAAAAATGTCGGTTCAGCAGGAAAGAGTTGTTTGGGAGCTTGGTATTGGTATGTTCAGTGACAGGAAAAGAGTATAGTTATGCAGGGGCTACAAAAGAAGCGATATATGAGCCCGAGATACGTAAGGACATTGCGCCGGTTGTGCGCGACCTGATTTTAGCAAAGCTTAGAAGCGACCCTGCTGTAGCAGAAACACTATTGATGTGGTTTGATGCTGATACTTTAAAGTGGTACCGCGATGCACGACGCTAGCCGGTGCTGGGGTAAAAATCAGGTTGCCCCTAAATATCTCCATATCTCTTACCTTTGCACCCGCAAACATTAGCAACTTAAACAATTTTTATACTCATGGATTTTCGTATCGAGAAAGACACGATGGGCGAGGTGAAGGTGCCCGTTACCGCTTATTATGGCGCACAAACACAGCGCTCTATTGAGAACTTTAAAATAGCGCAGGACATCAACAGGATGCCAAAGGAGATCATCCGTGCATTCGCTTACCTGAAGAAGGCGGCAGCCATCACCAACACACAGCTGGGCGGTCTGCCACAGGAGAAGAGCGACATGATAGGTAAGGTATGTGACGAGATACTGGCAGGCAAGCTCGATAACGAATTTCCGCTGGTAGTTTGGCAGACAGGCTCGGGCACGCAGAGCAATATGAATGTGAACGAGGTGATCGCTTACCGCGGCCACGTGCTCAATGGCGGCCAGCTTACCGATAAGGATAAGTTCATACACCCTAATGATGATGTGAACAAATCGCAGTCCTCAAACGATACTTTCCCTACAGCAATGCACATAGCTGCCTATAAAATGCTGGTTGATGTTACTATTCCCGGTATAACGAAGCTGCGCAATACGCTCGATGCAAAGGCTAAAGAATACATGCATGTGGTGAAGATAGGCCGTACGCACTTTATGGACGCTACACCACTCACAGTAGGGCAGGAGCTTAGCGGCTATGTGTCGCAGCTCGATCATGGCCTGCGTGCTATCAATAACTCCCTGGCACATCTTAGCGAGCTGGCGCTTGGCGGCACTGCGGTTGGCACAGGAATCAATACACCAAAGGGCTACTCAGTACGCGTAGCTGAGAATATTGCAGAGCTTACCGGGCTGCCATTCATCACCGCAGAGAATAAATTTGAAAGCCTTGCTGCGCACGATGCTATTGTAGAGGCGCATGGCGCGCTCAAGACAGTAGCGGTAAGCCTTATGAAAATAGCTAACGACATCCGTATGCTCAGCTCAGGCCCGCGTGCAGGCATCGGTGAGCTGTTCATCCCTGATAATGAGCCGGGCTCTTCTATCATGCCGGGCAAGGTAAACCCCACGCAATGCGAAGCATTGACCATGATAGCTGCGCAGGTAATGGGCAACGATGTGGCCATAACCATAGGCGGTGCCAGCGGCCATTTCGAGCTTAATGTGTTCAAGCCGGTAATGATCTTTAACTTCCTGCATAGTGCGCGCCTCATAGGCGATGGCTGCGTATCGTTTAATGACAAGTGCGCAGAAGGTCTTGCGCCTATCGAAGAGAATATAAAAAAGCATGTAGGCAATTCGCTGATGCTGGTGACGGCCCTTAATACAAAGATCGGCTACTACAAAGCCGCCGAGATAGCGCAAACTGCGCACAAGCAGGGCAAAACGCTTAAAGAAACAGCTGTGGAGCTGGGTTACGTTACTCCTGAGCAGTTTGATGAGTGGGTAATACCGGGCGAGATGGTTGGCGAGCTGGATATGGCTGCAGAAATGAAATAAGTTAATAGCATTGAAAATAGAAGAACCCCGGCACTATTGACTGCCGGGGTTCTTTCATTATGCTTACTTACTTTCTTATTTCTGTCCTGCGCTTACAGGCTTGTGCTCATTACCGTTGCTTTTAGTTTTGTGCACACGGCCTATCTGCTTAGACGGGTCTTTACCGAATTCTTTTGCATTCAGGTATTTGCCTTTGTCCTTTGCAGCTTTTTCAGTTACAGGTACCACGCGGTGTGCATTTGCGTAGGTATCCTTCCTTATGCCGGTTACCTGCCAGCTTACCTCTACATTCGGTACGCTTGTTTTGATCACAAACTTATTGCCGCTTACTTTTTCGCCAACTATAGCCTGGGCAAAAGTGCCGATAACAGTGAGCTGGTAGCGGAAATCCTTATTCAGCGACTCGAAATAATCAGGCAGAGTTACGGTAGCCGCGCCGGTGCCATCAGTAGTTATGTTGCCGTTATACACGTTCATCATATCCGGGCTTTCCACGAAGCTGTGCGAGAGGTATTTGTTCTCAGGATCTTGTGGGTGGTCTATTTTAAAGGTACCTGCCGACTTTGCAAGGAAGCCTGTAACATTCACATCGCCGTCAAACCATCCTGCCCAGTCATCGAAACCTGATGCGGAGCCTTCTGCATATCCATATACGCCATAGCTGTTCAGTGAGCCAGCCGCAGAGCCTGAGGAAGCAAAGCCACCCACACCTATTGAGTAGTCAGCATCGCTTTCGGCATCGCCTTCTACCGCCAATGATTGCGATAACGCAGCTGTAGACGTGGACTGTGCCCTGCCCCATACGCCTATTGCGCCGCCAACACCTTCTACACCCACTCCGGTAGCAACCGTCAGCGAGGGGAGTGCAAGGCCGAATACGCCTACGCTATTGCCACCTGTAGTCGCTGTGCCGGCATATTCGCCGCGGACCGCACCAAGAGAGCATACTACGCCAAGCGTTGTGGCACCCAATATCGACATATTATCTGTAGGAGTATTCACCTGGAAGCGTGATACCGGTGTTGTAGTGCCAAGACTCGTTCTGCCAGCTGTTTCGTATAACGTAGAGTTGCCCAGTGCTGTGGCAGAGGTAAACTTGCTAAGGTAGTTAGTAGTCCCTGAGCCGGTAAGGCCCGATGTTGCTGATAATGTTGTAGGTGTCCAAGCCGTTCCGCTCCATTGCAGCACTTGCGTAGCCGCCGGGGCCGTGGTGCTTACAGGGAAGCCCTGCAGCCTGGCTACAGTGCTGGTGCTGCTGGGGCCTGTTACGTCTCCGCCCATAGTTACGCTTGTAGCTGATGATAATGTAGCAGGAGTCCAAGCCGCGCCGCTCCACTGCAGCACCTGTGTGGTCGATGGGGCCGCAGTGCTTATAGGGAAGCCCTGCAGCCTTGCTACGGTGCTGGCGCTGCTGGTGCCGGTTACGTCCCCGCTCATAGATACGCTGGCTGCAGCGCCTGTAGTAGCAGGCATCCACGATGTGCCGTTCCATTGTAGCACCTGGCCCAGTGTGGCGCCCTGCTGTGCTATGCGCAGTGGCGTTGTTGAAGTGCCATTGCCCGCCAGTGTGGCGTCGGTTACAGCTGTTTGCGTGCCCCAGTTGTCACCGCCGCTGGCAGAAATAGGTATGTTGGTAACGCTGATCACACGGCCATAAACATCAGTTGTTATCTGTGGCACTGCGCTCGCAGATCCATATGTGCCCGGAGTGCCTACAGTACCCAGACCTATGGTGCCTGTAGAGGTGGTGATAGGGCCGCCGGTAAGTGGGGCAGCAGTGTTAATAGTGCTGATAGCGCCAGCTGCACCCGGAGGGCCTGCTGGCCCTGGTGCACCTGCTGGCCCTGGTGTGCCTGCTGCACCGGGCGCACCTGCTGGTCCCGCCGGTCCTGATGGTCCGTTGAGTGCAGAGAGTGCGAATGGTACGCTCAGCAGCTGGTTGGAGCCAAGGTTGGTGTAAGCAGTGCCGCCTGTTGGGTCTATTTCCACCTGCAGGTACTTGTCGCCGGCTCCCCATGCTACGGAGCTGAATGCGCCGCTCACCACTGTGCCGCTGCCTATAGATACATTATACAGGCCGTAGCTGTTGGTGGTAGTAGTCTGCGTTTCCTGGTACACTGTGGTGCCCGTAGCGGAGATGTCGTGTATGGTGAGGCGCATTTTCAAGGTGGCGCCTGCGAGCGGCGCTCCCGATGCATTGCGTGCGATGCCCTGGTAATTAAATCTTTGGGGCGCCTGTGCGTAAGCGCTGATGCCTGCAAATGCAAAGGCAGCAATAAGTATGATTTTTTTCATTTTTAGTTTGATTGATGGGTTGAAAAAAGTGATGTTTGATTATTGTAGCTTTTGTAACTGGTAAGTAGCTATCTCTTCTGTTTTGCCGTCTGTAATAAACGACAATTGCAGCATATAGCTTGCCACGGCCAGCTGCGAGATGTCGAGCTGGTGTATGCTGGTGCCTTGCTTTATATCTGCCGCTTTTTTCAGCACCACACGCCCGGCCACATCCATCAGCCTATAGCTGAGGGTACCATCAGTTGGGGCTGCCAGCTTTATGTTTACGATAGAGGCCGATGGGTTTGGGTACACTTGCATCTGTGTTGCCAGCATGGCGCTGCCCACGCTCACTAAAGTTATACTTGGCTGCAGCACACCTTGTGTTACAATGGCGCTTCCTGTAGTAGGACTTACCCAGGCAAGCTCACCCACCGACCATTCGAACCGGCTGGAGCCTATGGTGCCGGAGCCTCCGTTAGCGTTAATAGTACTGGGGCCTATACTTTGTCCTCTCACGTCGGCAGAGCCTGCCAGCAAGACAAACGCACCCATGACAATGTAGTGTCGTGTCATAAGAATTGTTTTTAAATTTTTAGGGTAATGATTGCGCTAAAGATATACAATTAACATTGCAAATAATATCTTTTTAATCAAAAAGTATATTTGTCGGGCTGCCAGGTGACGGGAGTTACTTATGGGTTGCCAACCTTATTTTAGAGTACTTAAGATAGGCCGTGTATGCAGAGAGCCGGCAAATAGTAAAGCCATGAGCGCCATCGAGAAAGCCGAGCCTGAAGAGATACTCACTCACGAAGTGCCAGAGGGGAGATAGCCATATGCGTAATGGGCCGGCACTTCTCCCGCGCTCGGCTGCATCGGCAGCCGCAAGATCGGTGTAACGGGCTATTTTGGCTCTATGCTCGTCCAGTGTAGCAAAGCTATAATGGAGCAGGTCGCCTTGCAGCAGTGCTTTTGTTTCCACCGGGTCAGTTGCCTGCCAGTACTCATGTACCTTCTTCTCTACCCATGCACCCTTTGTGCGGTTATACAGCCGGGTCTGCCTGTCGGGGTACCAACCGCAGTGCCGTATCCATTTACCGCAGTAATTGGTAAGCCGCGGCATTTCGTATACTACATGCTTCGGGTCTTGTTTTACGGCTAGTATGCTGGCTGTAAGCTCAGGAGTTAATTGTTCGTCAGCATCCAGCGAAAGTATCCAGTCGTGTGCCGCGTGGCACGATGCAAAATTTTTCTGCTGTGCATATCCTTCAAAGGCATGTTCTATCACCACTGCGTTGTAAGCCTTTGCAATAGCTTTCGTGTCATCAGTAGAGCCGCTGTCAATCACTACTATCTCATCTGCCACGCCCATGGCTGCTTCCAGGCATCTTCTCAGATTTCGTTCTTCATTAAATGTGATAATAACAACACTCAGTTTTACCATGTACCAGTGATAAAGTAAGGTCAAAAATATAAAGAATTAAAGGCATTGAAAATGTTAATTTTCAAAAGTGTAGAAAGAAATAATCACATTGTAAATTTTCCCTGACATTGGGGATTTTATTACTCTTTTTGAGTTAACTTTACTTCAGTAAGAAAATTATTAATTCATCTAAATATCAGGCATAAATGAATTGTGTAAAAAGGATTGGTGTGTATGCTTTGTTTCTTGGGGGTGTTATTGGTACGCAGGGTTTTAAAAGCACTGCAAAAGGTGAAGGTAGCAGGGAAGGTAGGGCAGGCGCAGTAAGCACAAGCACATCCGCCAGCGCCCCGGCCATGAGCGAATTCCAATGGAGCGATCACACTAAGTTATCCTGGGAAGACTTCCGCGGCCCGGTTCAGGCTGAGGACGATCAGTCTGCAGCAGCTACCCATTGCGGTATGGGCTTTAAGACCGTTACTGATGAGAATGGCCAGCCGAAAATAGTAGTGTACAATAAATTTTATGTCAACAAGTCGTGGGTGAGAGATGATGCAAAGCTGCAGGAGATACTGGATCATGAGCAGGGGCATTTCGACCTTTGTGAGCTGTATACCCGTAAGTTGAGGGAGCGCATGAATGCTTTCGATTTTAACGGCAGCCGGGATGTAAGGCAAGCCCTTTATGACATTTATTTCGAGGTGAATGCCGCTTACGAAAAGCGCCAGCAGGCATATGAAGATGAAACAACGCATGGTATCGTTACTGCGCAGCAGAAAAAATGGCAGCGCATGATAGCATTGGAGATGAGCCGTGAGCTTGCGATGAATTAAACAAACAAAAACAGGATGATATTTGAAAGGCGGATATTGGAAACGATATCCGTTTTTTTTATGCGCGCAGCTTTAGGAAAGCAGCTTTTGGCGCAGGAGGAACTCCAGTTGCTCGTTCGACAAGCTCAGCTGCTCATTCATCTCTTTTTCTTCCATCTTTTGCTTATACACGTCGTAGGCGCGTGTTATGGCCAGGTCCAGTTCTTCCTCGTTCCATGGCTTACTCAGGTAGTGAAAGATCTTACCTTTATTCACAGCATCTATTACAGCGTTCATATCCGCATAGCCGGTGAGCAGTATCCTTATTGGATCGGGAAATTCATCTAATATCGACTCCAGGAATTCAACCCCTGTCATCTGGGGCATCCGCTGGTCGGTTATGATGATGTTTACTAAATTGTTGTGTAATAATTTTATCGCTTCCTCTCCGCTGATAGCGGTAAGTACATTATATTTAATGCGAAAAACTGCTTTAAAGGAGACGAGGTTGTGGTGTTCGTCGTCCACATATAATATCGTGATTTTTTTAGCAGCCATCTTTGTTTGTTAAAATTACTAAAATCTCCTAATAACCGTTCATATTTGCACTTGCTAAAAACTTTCCTTTGTGTAAAATTAGCAAACTTAATTCTTATAATAATAAATTGTGCATCAAATGTTTATCAAAAAAATACAAGAGTCTGCGGTATCGGGTTTAGGGCAGAATGATCATACTCCTGTTTTTTTTAGAATTGCAGATTTAACTGCCAAAAATGAACTTGCAGCATTGCTCGAAGCAAAGCCCCATATTAGCATTTTCAATACAATAGAAGCGCAGCTCAAGGAGCTTGTAAAGTCAAAAAAGCCATCGGTCACACTTACGAAAGACCAGGTGCAGCAGGATATCCTCGCTCATCTCAATGGTGGAGATATAAATGAGTATGGAGTATGGGTGTATTATCCGTGGTCTGAGCGGCTTGTACATTTGCTCGATGAGGAAGAATTCATCTCAATGCGCACCAATAGGAACCGGTACAAAATAACCGGCCCGGAACAGGAAACGCTTTATACAAAAAAGGTTGGGGTCATAGGCCTGTCGGTGGGCCAGTCGGTGTCTGTCACCATGGCTATAGAGCGCACGTTTGGTGAGTTGCGTATAGCTGACTTTGACGACCTGGAGATAACTAACCTTAACAGGCTCAGGAGTGGCGTGCATAATATGGGACTTTTAAAAACCGTATTGGTCGCCCGCGAAATAGCCGAAATAGACCCCTTCCTCAAGGTGACCTGTTTTCACGAAGGGATAACAGATGATAATCTCGAAAGCTTCCTGCTCGATAATGGCAAGCTGGATGTGCTGATAGACGAGTGCGATGGGGTAGACATAAAGATCAAATGCCGCATTGCTGCCCGGCAACACCGGATACCAGTGCTGATGGAAGCCAGCGACAGGGCGACGATAGATATAGAACGGTTCGACCTGGAGCCAACGCGGCCCATACTGCATGGTGTAGTAGAGCACCTGGATATATCGAAAATAAAGGAGGCGAAAACAATGGAGGAGAAACTGCCATACATACTCCCCATTGTTGGTATTGAAACCATGTCGCCACGGCTCAAAGCATCGGCGGTGGAGATAGGACAAACGATATCTACCTGGCCCCAGCTGGCAAGCGCAGTTACCCTGGGGGGTGGCATCACTGCCGACATATGCCGCAAGGTGCTGCTGGACCAGTTGCACGTCTCGGGCCGGTTTTTCATTGACATGGATGAGCTCATAGCCGACCCAAAAACTACCAGCGAAACAAAGGATGAGTTAGCCAACCCCATAACCTTTGAGGTAATGGCTGCAAATGCTGCGGTCGTAGCACCATGCACAATCCCCGGCATTATTACGGACGAGCACATAATTAAGCAATTGATTGAAGCGGCTATACTGGCCCCATCAGCGGGTAACAACCAGCCGTGGAAATGGTATAACGATGGCCGCAGCTTGTTCGTATTCGATGACCCGGGAAGGTCTGTTGCCTTTGCAAATTTCAAAGGCCTTGTGAGCAACCTTGCCATAGGCACTGCACTCGAGAATATCCGCCTTAAAGCGAAAGAGCTGGGTATAGGCGTCGATATTGCACCTTTTCCACTCGGTGCAAATGACCCGCACTATCCTGTAGCGGTCGTGACACCGTTTGAGAAGGCGGGAGTAGTTAAAGACGAGCTGGTCAATTACCTGGGCATCCGCCACACCAACCGCAAGCCAGGCTCTGGCGCACCATTAAGTGATGCAATTGTAAGGGAGATACGCATGGCAGCTGAGGGAGTAGAGGGCATAACCGTAACGATATTACAGGATGCGGCTTCGCTGCAAAAGGTGGCAGACATAGCCGGTGAGGCGGAAAAGCTGCGTATGTTCATACCGCGTGGCCACAGAGATCTGTTTTACAGCGAGATAAGGTGGACTAAGGAAGAGGCAGAGCAAACGAAAGATGGATTGGACGTCCGCACCCTCGATCTTGATATGAAAGACGCAATAGGCTTTCGCGTGATCAAAGATGAGCGGGCCATACAGCTGGTAAACGAGTGGAATATGGGTAGCGCGCTTGAAAATATGACCCGTAAGCTGGTTGCAACATCATCAGCAGTTTGTCTCATATCGGCTCCTGCATTTACCCCCGCATATTGCCTCGATGCCGGCAGCGCCGCCGAGCGCGCATGGCTGGCTGCTAATAAGAATGATCTCGCAGTGCAGCCGGTGCTTGCAGCACTGTTTCATTTCATCAGGCTCAGACACGGCAATGGTGCAGGAATGCCTGATAAAATACAAAAAAGATTCAGGGATTTACATAGCGAGTTTATAAAATTATTTGGATTATCTTCAACTTCTGAAGAGCCGCTGTTTTTATTCAGGCTATGTTTTGCTGATGAGCCCGCAGTTAGATCGTTTAGGTTAGATATAGATGAAGTTTATTGTTCCTCAAGATAATAGCAGATGACATCAGTAATTTTCAGGGCCTTTTGTGCAGTTGATGACCGGGACTCGTGCCTTAAGTTTATCGACGGGCACAGGAGAGTACTAGAAGCATATGGTATTGGCATGATCACCTCGAACAATGCTTTGTGGGTAGATCACAAAAATACCTATGTGATACTGGCGGAAGCTGCTGATGATGGCAGGGCGCTGGGCGGGGTAAGGGTGCAGGTTGCTGACGATGTGCTGCCGCTGCCCATCGTTCCGGCAGTAGGGCAGGTAGATAGTAAGATACACGAGGTTATCAACCAGCATAAAGGTCAGAGGATGGCTGAAGCCTGCGGACTATGGAACGCAAAAGAAATAGCGGGGTATGGTTATAGCTTTTTTCTGCTGCGGTCGGCTATAGCGCTGGCATACCAGCTGCGTGTCGATTCGCTTTTTGCCCTCGCAGCGCCGGTAACAGTGGAGATGTGCCTTAATGCTGGGTTCACAATAGAGCGTTATCTTGGCAACGAAGGATTCTTCAACTACCCCAAGCTCGATCTTGTAGCGACGGCAATGGTGATCAACGACCTGAAGTCAATGAGCCATGCCAGCACGCTGGATAGGAACCATATATTTGAGATCATGAAAAATCCCGACCAAACAGCTGTGGTAACAGGCTCTAAAGGAGATGTTACTATAGATTACAGATTGCTTTTAACCGGTAATAAATGAGTAGATACCATACCAAGATAATTTTACTGCTGGTTATATTTGCATTGTGTGGCGGTAACTATACGCATGCACAAACAAGCCCTTCCAGCTCGCCCGTTGTTACTGACATTTCCATGCTCGAGGATAAAAGCGGCAGCCTTGATGCAGCTGCAGTTATGAAGTCTGGTGAATTTAAGCATGTAGATGTTGCCACCCCAAACTATGGCCTCACAGAATCCGTGTACTGGTTCAAGGTGAATGTTGCCAATCACAGCCAGGAAAATGACCTGCTATTAAAGATCCATAATGGTATTGTTACCAAAGCCAGCTTTTATGAGCCGTCAGGCAACTCGTTTCGCGTGTGGCATTCTGGCGATTCGGTACCCTTCGTCCATAAAGCATATAACAGCCAGTTTCCCATATTCCGCCTCCACCTGCCGCGCGATTCCTCTGCGTCTTACTTACTGCGCGTTAGCAGTAATAATGTATTAGACCTGCCCATGAAGGTGAGCTCTGAAGTGCAGATACTCGATGCTGTAAATAAAGATCAGTGGTTCTTCGGTATTTACTTCGGTATCATCCTGGTCATGTTCTTCTATAATCTCTTCATCTACGTTACTGTAAGGGATACCAACTACCTCTACTACGTATTTTACATCGCTACAGTAGGCCTGGTGCAGGCCTGCCTTAAGGGGTACGCCGCCAAGTTCTTTTGGCGAAACAACACTTGGCTCACTATCAATATGCCTAACATCGCGCTATCGCTGTCTGGCATTTTTGCTATATTTTTCGTTTTCAATTTTCTCAATGTTAAGCAGTATTTTAAAAAATTATATTATATACTGTGGGCTATCAATATCATCTACTTTATAGGCATTGCCATAAGTCTTACCGGTAACCATATAGTAGCTCAGAAAATGCTGCAGGGCAATGCCAGCCTGGTATCCATTGCCATTATGACGGCAGGCATAATGATCTACAGGCGCGGCTTCAAGCCTGCTTTATATTTTACCGTAGCATGGTCATTCTTTCTCACCGGTGTCGTTATCTATATATTGAAGGATGCGGGTGTGCTGCCTTACAACGGCTTCACCAGCAACGCTATACTAATAGGCTCGGGTTTCGAAGTCTCCTTGCTGTCATTTGCACTGGCCGATAAGATCAATATCTATCGAAAGGAGAAGGAAGCCTCGCAGGCACAGGCGCTCCTAGCCCTCCAGGAAAATGAGCGCATAGTGCTGGGGCAAAACGTAATGCTGGAGCGCAAAGTTGATGAGCGCACCTACGAGCTTAAAGTTTCTAACGATGAGCTTAACAAGGCCATGGTAGAGCTCAAGGAGGCCGAAACCCAACTTGTAGAATCTGAAAAAATGGCCTCCCTCGGTCAGCTCACTGCCGGTATCGCGCATGAGATCAATAATCCTATCAATTTCGTTACTTCAAACGTGAAGCCGCTTAACCGCGACGTGCAGATATTGCTGGATACGGTAGAGGTAATGGAGAGGATGGTTACAGATGACAGCATACCGGTACCCGAAAAATTAAAGAAGATACAGGAGTATAAAGAAGAGATAGATTATGACTATCTTAAAGTGGAAATAGACCAGCTTTTGAGTGGTATCGGTGAGGGCGCATCGCGAACTGCGGAAATTGTCAAAGGATTGCGTATCTTTTCGCGTCTTGATGAAGACGATCTTAAAAAGGCTGATATTAATGAGGGCCTCGAGTCTACCCTTATTATTACCAATAACCTTCTGAACAACCTTATAAAGATAGAGAAGCGTTATGGCAGCCTGCCTATGGTAGAGTGCTACCCAGGCAAGCTCAACCAGGTATTCCTTAATATCATTTCTAACGGCATTTATGCCGTTAAGAAAAAATTTGGTGAATCAGATGGGGGTTTGCTCACCATAACTACCTATCACGATGAGAATAATGTTTTTATAAATATTGCTGACAATGGTACCGGCATGGACGATGGTACAAAAAAGCGCCTGTTCGAGCCATTCTTTACCACTAAGGACGTGGGTGAAGGCACCGGCCTGGGACTCTCGATAGCATTCAATACCATCAATAAACATGACGGTAGAATTGAGGTGATATCAGAGCTGGGCAAAGGAACAGAATTTATTATTAGACTACCTTTAATTCATAAATAGCGAGGAATTTTGAACAAACAGGCAAAAATTAAAATATTATACATAGACGACGAGCAGAACAATCTGAACGGCTTTAAAGCTACTTTCAGGTTCGACTACACGGTGTTTACGGCGGCAAATACGGAGCAGGCTTATGAGTATCTAAAGGCCAACCCCGACATTTGCCTGGTGCTGTGCGACCAGAGGATGCCTGATAAGACCGGTGTGCAGTTTTTTGAGGAAATGCGGCAAACATACCCGGAGCCGGTACGAATGCTGATAACCGGATACACAGATATAGAGTCGGTTATTGATGCTGTGAACAGGGGGCACATTTTCAGGTACATCAAAAAGCCATGGACCGATACAGACATACGTACTGCAATAGAGGAAGGGAACAAATTCTATCTCACCAGCTCCATGCTGGTAGCTAAAAACAGGGAGCTGGAGTCTGCTTATGATGAGCTTGGCAAATTTGCCTACAGCGTCACACACGACGTGCGCGGCCCTCTGCTGAGTGTGCTCGGCGCGCTCGACCTTTCAAAAAGCATGGACAATATCGAGGATATACGCGAGATACTGGACATGATGGATGAAGCACTGCGCAAGCTGGACGAATACATCAAGAATACGCATGAGTACTATAAGCTGAAGCGGGGTGCTATGCAGTTTGAAGCAATTGACTTCAACAAAGTGGTATCTGATATTGCAGCGCTATTCCGCATTGCCGGACGCATGGATAATATCCGGTTCAGCTCTCGTATAGAACAAAACGTGGCTTTCTATTCAGATGAGATATCCATCAAGATGATCCTGAATAATCTGCTCTCTAACGCATTCAACTACCAGCGCAAGAACGCTACAGATAAATTTGTGGATGTGCACATTGAGATGAAGGATAACAATGCGATACTGACCGTAAAGGACAATGGCATAGGCATACACGACAGCCATGTAAATAATATCTTTACAATGTTTTATAGGGCTACATCCGAGGAAACAGGCTCAGGCCTGGGGCTATACAATGTGAAAGATGCATTGAACAAGCTGAATGGTGCAATAGAAGTAAAATCGGCTGTAAACGAAGGAACTACATTTAAAGTCATCATACCCGGGAAAACAAATGGCGCAAATTAAAAAGTTACACTTTATTGTCATCGATGACAGCAAGCTCGATTGCTTCATTGCAGAAAAGATTATAAAGAACACCGGCAAAAGTGAATCGATAAAATCTTTTCTGCAGGCAAAGGATGCGCTTGCGTACATTACAGATGCCCCACTGGAAGAAGACGTGCATACGATAATGCTTGTAGACATACAAATGCCGGTGATGAACGGTTTTGAATTTGTAGAGGCATTTGAAAAGCTACCTATGGATATAGTTAAGAATTATACCATATATATTATCTCTTCCTCTATCAATGAAACTGATCTCAAGCGTGTACATAGCTTTATATCGGTAAAGCAGTTTCTCAACAAGCCCCTCACCAGCAATAATCTGTCCGTGCTTTTGTCATAGCTTTGCAGTTGTTAGCCGGCTTGTGCTAGCAACATACATATGGCTGCAACTGCTCAGAAAAAAATATCCCTGGTAGAGTGCCCGCGCGATGCAATGCAAGGCTGGGACAGGTTTATTCCTACAGAAGATAAAGTAGCATACCTCAATACCCTGCTTAGAGTGGGATTTGATGTGCTTGATTTCGGCTCCTTCGTATCTTCAAAAGCGATTCCCCAGCTTGCCGACACGAAAAATGTGATACCTCAGCTACAACTGGATGATACTAACACGAAGTTGCTGGCCATAGTAGCTAACACAAGAGGTGCTGAAGAAGCGGTGCACTATAACGAGATCACCTATCTTGGCTTTCCATTCTCCATTTCAGAAACTTTCCAGCTGCGCAATACCAATAAAACTATCGCACAGTCGCTCACCCAGGTGGAGGAAATACAGAACCTGTGTGTTCAAAACAAGAAGGAACTGGTGGTGTATATTTCTATGGGTTTCGGCAATCCGTATGGTGATGAATACAACGCTGAGATCGCTATAGGCTGGGTGCGCAAGCTGTCTGCACTAGGCATAAGAATAATAGCCATGTCTGATACGGTAGGTGTGGCCAGGCCGGAGAATATCCAATACATATTTGATCACCTGATACCGGAATTTAAAGATATTAGCATAGGTGCGCACTTTCATTCCTCTATCGATACGTGGCAGGAAAAGTTGCAGGCGGCTTATGCCTCCGGCTGCCTTCGCTACGATAGCGCGATGAAGGGCATAGGTGGCTGCCCTATGGCAGAGGACAAGCTGGTAGGCAACATTGCTACCGAGAATGTGGTGTACTGGTGTGAGCAAAACAACATCCCATTGCAGCTAAACAAAGATGCATTTGCTGAAGCAATATTGATGGCAGGCAGAATATTCGTGCATTAGCAGTTGCCGGTAATGACTATAGTATCGCCCTCCCTTACTTTTCCAAATATCGCCTGGTGGATGCAGGTGATGCGCGCCGGTGAGTTGATCATTGATGTTGCGGAGCATTTTCAAAAGATGTCTTACCGCAACCGTTACCATATCTCCGGTTCTAATAACGCTATTCTGCTCTCTGTGCCGCTCGATAAAGGTCGCGATCAGCGTGCGCCCATGAGCAGTGTCTGTATATGCAATGCGGAACGCTGGCAGGTGCAGCACTGGCGCACACTGGTATCTGTATACAAGCGCAGCCCGTTCTTTTATCATTATGAGCCGAGCGTACAGGCACTCTTCGAAAAGCAGTATACTCACCTCGTTGAGTTCAACAGGGACGCATTGCAATGGGTGATGCAGCAGCTGAAGCTGAAAATAGACATAAAGGAAACGTCAGCGTTCGTAAAGGATTACGCCGAAGGCATTATTGACTTGCGCAAGGAAAATACAGAGCACGCTATAACTCCAAAATACTACCAGTTATTTGAAGATCGTATAGGCTTCCAGCCAAACCTCAGTATACTTGACCTGCTGTTTTCCGAAGGACCTGCTACAGCAGCCTTCCTGAAGTGATCAGATTATTTCCCCTTAGAGAAGCCGCGCATTTTCCATACGCCATACATAGCCTCCTTAATAATGCTGCCCGACATTTTAGACACACCCTCCTTACGGTCGCGGAAAGTAATGGGTACCTCGCCAATTTTGAAGCCCAGCTTCCACGAGCGGTACTTCATCTCTATCTGGAATGCATAGCCTACAAAGTGTACCTCATCGAGTGGTATAGTTTCCAGCACCTTTCTCTTGTAGCATACAAAACCAGCGGTAGGGTCGTTCACAGGCATCCAGGTGATGATCTTGGTATACATCGCCCCGCCCTTTGAGATAAAGATGCGGTCCCATGGCCAGTTCACCACTTTGCCGCCCTTGGTATAGCGTGAGCCTACAACAACGTCCGCACCCTTCACACACGCATCATAAAGCCTGTTAAGGTCCTCGGGATCGTGAGAAAAGTCGGCATCCATTTCAAAGATGTATTGGTAGCCTTTAGATAGCGCCCATTTAAAGCCGGCGATATACGCAGTGCCTAATCCCAGCTTTCCTTTGCGCTCCAGTATGTGCAACTGGTTGGTAAATTCGTTTTGCAGCCCCTTAATAATATCGCCCGTCCCGTCGGGGGACCCGTCGTCAACTATAAGTAAATGATAATCACCCGGTAATGTAAAAACTTTCCGGATGATCTTTTCAATATTTTCCTTTTCGTTATAGGTTGGTATGATTACTAATTTGTCCAAGCAGGCTAAGCAATTAAGGCGGAAAAATACTAATTATAGAATGATTTTCTTGAAATTTTATTTTTATTAACACGCGTATTTCGCGTATGGTTACACTTTGAGACCTGCTTTTTTCAGCTTCATCCTATTGAGTATCTCAGATATCTTCTGCTTGGTATGCAGCGCAAAATCGGCCTGCATCATCCAATCATAGTACTGTGGCTCCGCAGTGAATACTTCTTCCACCTTGCGTCCCTTGTACTTCCCGAAATTGAATATCGCCTGGCCGTCTTTCAGTACTATGCGGCGTGCATAGTCCACATACTCTTCGAAGTGGGTGAACTTGTGGAGCACAGGTACTTCGCAGCCTATGTCTGTATAGCGCTCCAGCTGGGCTTCCAGCACTTCTATCGTTGCCAGTATGTCGGCCTCGGCGCTGTGTGCGTTCTCCAGCTGCTTCTGGCAGTAGAATGTGTATGCAGCGCTAAGTGTGCGCGCTTCCATTTTAAAAAATATCTGCTGCACATCTACCATATGCCGCTCTGTAAAGTCTACGTTGATACCCACGCGCAGAAATTCCTCGGCCAGCAGCGGCAAGTCAAATTTGCTCGAATTGTAGCCGCCAAGGTCGCATCCCTTCATCCAGTCATACAGCATATGTGCTACTTGCTTGAAGGTCGGACAGTCTTTTACATCATCGTCACAAATGCCGTGTATCAGGGTTACCTCAGCCGGTATGGGTATGCCCGGATTAATGCGTTTAGTCAGCGTATCTCTTTTCCCGTCTGGCTGCAGTTTCACAAATGCCAGTTCCACTATGCGGTCCTTTGCATGGTCTGTTCCCGTTGTTTCCAGGTCAAAAAATATGATAGGGCGCTTTAATGTTAACTTTGGCATACGTATAATTAGTGATCTACCGCGAACTTACGTTATTCCAGTCAATTCCATCAAATGTTCCCGAGCTCATAAGTAATAAAAACACTGGTTTGCCTTTGTTGCCTATCATTTTCGTCACGCTTTCCTGCAGTTCAGACTTATTATCGATAATAAGAACGTCCCTGCGCTCAAAATATTTCTTTACCACGTCTTTATCAAGGTTAGGCAGGCCCTTCAGTTGCAGTGCATGATGGCTGAAGTATACGATAGCCTCATCAGCCCCATCCATGCTATGTGCGTACTCCGAAAGGAACTGAGCGTTAAGGCTGCTGAAAGTATGCAGCTCAAAGCAGGCTACAAGGTGGTGGGTGGCATATGCTTCGCGCACCGCGTCAAGCGTGGCTTTCAGCTTGCTTGGCGCATGTGCAAAATCGCGGTATACCAGCAGCCCGGGTTCTTCCTTGACTTTTTCAAGCCTACGTGCAGCACCTGTGAAGGTAGCAATGGCCTCAAAGCAGTTTTGCTCCGGCACGCCCAGCTCCATGCACACATCTATGGCGGCCCGCATGTTCAGCAGGTTGTGCCTGCCAAACACTGACACTGGCACCGGCCCGCCATTGGTCTCCATTATCGCTGTCCCGTTCTCATAATGAAAGGGTGGGGTGTTATAAGGCTGCGCATTTGTTTTTTGTCCTGCTGTTTCCATTACTCTGCGCACCTCGCTGTCCTCGTTGTTATAAAACACCCTGGTACCATCTTCCATGCCTTGCAGGTATTGCTCGAACTGGCTGAAATAATTTTCGTAGGTAGGGAATACATTGATATGGTCCCACGCTATGCCGCTCAGCACGCTAATGTGAGGGTGATAGAAGAATATCTTCGGCCGCTTTTCTTCTACTGAGGCCGGGTATTCGTCCCCTTCCAGCACTATGAGTGGCGCATCGCTCAGCTGCACCGATTGGTCAAAGCCTGCAACTTTAGCACCCACGAGGTAGTCAAAATCTACTCCCTGGTGCTTCAGTATATGCATGATCATCGAGGTGATCGTCGTTTTGCCGTGGCTGCCTGCTACCACTACTCTTTTCTTGTTCTTACTGACCTCATATACGTACTGAGGGAATGAATATACAGGAATGCCTGCATTCTTAGCGGCCTGCAGCTCAGGATTATCTCCTTTTGCGTGCATACCCAGCACTATAGCATCAGGCTTGTTTTGTTCTATCTTTTCAGGATACCAGCCATATTTTTCGGGCAGCAGGCCGGCAGCCACTAGGTTGCTTTTGGCCGGGTCATTTATCTCATCATCGCTGCCAGTTACTATATATCCCTGCCGGTGCAGCGCTAGTGCCAGCTGGTGCATTATGGCGCCGCCTATCGCTATAAAGTGTATTTTTTTCATGCAATAATTCGTTGTTTTAACTGTGGTTTAATTAGCTTTTGCCTTATGACGTATATTCAGTCATTCTAAGGTTTTTTTCCTATCTTCGTACAAAGTTAAACGAGCTTTTTACTATTCATAATTTACAAGGTATGAGGTTATTCTCTCAGTTCAGGCGTCTACTACCCGTTGCAGCGATCATAACACTCGCTTTACTCTCCTCATGTGCAGGTTCCCGCAAGTACGGTTGCCCTAATCACCTCTTTACTCCCACACTCGCAAAGTAAGTTACTTTTTGCTTCAGATAAGGCAATAAAAAACCGCCCACTTTAGTGGACGGCTACACCTTTATATCAATTTATCTTAGAGTATCCTGAATCCGATATACGCCTGTATCGCGCGGTTTTTCCATGAATCAGTGGCGCCCGGGTTGTCATTAATATTGCTAAAGCCAAGTATATAGCGCGCCCCTGCAGAAAGTCGGAAGGGCAACCTTACATCTACACCCACTACACCCGATATGTCCGCCGACTTGAAGTTGTCCTTTACATCAGCGTCATTATTGTCCTTTGCCGACATCATCAGGCTGAACTGCGGGCCGGCCTGCAGCCACACGCGAGAGACGATCTTGTATTGGAACAGCACTGGTACGTCTAGGTAGACGGCATTCACTTTATTGATCGACGCCGATGGTGTACTTAACTCATATTTTACTGATTTCACCAGTGCTTCAGCCTGCACGCCTATCTTATTTTTATGAACCCCTACAAACACGCCACCCATTATGCCGGCATTGTAGTCGTCTTTCCAGGCACTGCCGCCACTGAGCTGGCCCATATTTACACCCAGCTTCACGCCCAGGTCTACTTTAGGTAAAACATTTTTTACCTTGTTTACTCCCATTATCTGGGCATCCGTCTTCGTTTGAGAGAATAGAGCTGCTGCTAAAACGGTTAGCAAGAGTGTGCGTTTCATAATCAGAATTTTTTTTGCAAATATACATCACAAAAAGTATGCCCTATAATATTTACTTTTACGTGCATGGCCGCCCACAGCAGCGATAAACATACTGATAATCACCCACTCAAGGCAGCCGCTAAGCTCACGCCAATATTATTGTTGTTGTTGCTGGCAGCCTCTGTGCTGTTCTACAAGGAGCGGATGCTCTTTATAGATGCGCCGCACATGCTCTTTCGTATTATTAATGATGGGGCGCTCCAGATCACTGAATATCGCTATGGCTCATTCATCACGCAGGGCGTGCCGCTTGTTGCAGCAAAGCTGCATCTGCCGCTTAAAGTCGTCACCATTTTATACTCGGCCAGCTTTTACTTGTTCTTCCTTGCAGTTGCCCTCCTGTTGGTTTACAGGTTTCGCAATTACGCATTGGCTGTCTTGCTCGGCCTCTATTATACGCTGTTTGTAAGCGATACTTTCTTTTGGCCAAATAACGAGGTGCACCAAGGCATTGCATGGCTCATGCTTGCGCTTGCTGCGGTCTACTATCTTGTTCGCAAACACAAGGCCTTTGTAGTAGTGCTGGCCGTGTTTGTGCCAGCCTTTTTTCTCGCTATCTGGACGCATCCGTTAGTAATACCCGTTGCAGCCTATATTTGGCTGTTCTGGTTGGCCGACGGCCGATTGAGCAGGCTCAGTAAGCTTCAGCAAGGCATACTTACCACCATATTGCTCGCGCTCTCCATAGTAAAGCTCTACCAGGGCATGCACCACGGCTACGATAGCACAAAAATAGAAGTGGTTACCGGATTCAGCTTTAGCAAATTCACCACCATATTTGCTGCGCCGCAGCTGAAATTCTTCCTGCATAGCTGTGTTACCAACTACTGGCTGTTTGTGCTGCTTGCTGTTGTCGGTATGGTGTCTTTGCTGCTCAAACGCAGGTACATTTTGCTCTTGCTCACAGTTGGTTTTAGCCTCGCCTACCTGCTGCTTATTTTCATAACCTACCGCGATCTCTCCGGTAATCGTTTTTACATAGAGAGCGAGTATATGCCGGTATCTATTATTTGCGCAGCCCCGTTCGTATACTATGTGCTGCCCAGGCTATCTCCGCGCCTGGCTGTTGGCTCGCTGAGCTTTATCTTTTGTATACGGCTGGCCTATATCGCGCTGTCGTCGCAGCCGTTCACTGAGCGCGTAGCGGTATTGGAGCGGATATATCACAATGTACGGGGTGCTGGAGTAAACAAGGCAATAGTTCCGCAAAGCAAAACTTTGGACGACCTGCTGATCATGTCTTGGGGAGCACCGGTGGAGAGTATCTTATTTTCAGCATTGAATGGGGATACGCCTAACAAGACATTTATCTTCGCCACTGAGCAGGAAACACCGGGTTATCTTTCCACGGGCGTTGATACCATGCTTGGCTGTTGGGAAAAACGGGCCGCACGCAATCTGAACAAAGCCTATTTTTCGATCGATACTACTCGGAATTATACAGTTGTTACCTATGAGTAGGGCAAATTATTTTAAGCTGATCAGGATTATCAGGTTGCTCTTCATGCGTGCTGCACTTTTGGGTTTTGACTTTCTATTTCGCCTTAGTACTGCTGCTCTATCACAAGGAATTCTTTCCCGAGCGGTAATATCCCATCCTTTACGGTGTTGAAAAATTCGGGACCCATATCGAGGTAGTAGTCCATAAAGTTGTCTGTCCGCTCTTGCAGGCTATGGTTGGGAAATAAACTGGCTTTTAGTCTGCGCAGCCTTTCTAAAGGTATTTCCAGCTTGCGTTTCTCCGCGCGCAGCATTTTCTTTTCCAGCACCGCCAGTTGGTATTTCATTTTTGTAAGCACTGCCTCGGTGGCAGCGGTTAGCGTAGGATCAAGTGTTGTGGCCTTTTCTTTCAATTGCGCAAAAATGTTTGCCAGGGCTTTTTCTTCTTCACCGGTTTGCCATTTGTTGTCACCATGCGTTGCGATATACTCTTTTATTAATTCCTCTTCACTCTTGAAAATATCAGCTATGCTAAGGCCGGCCTGTTGTCGCTGTTTCGCTTGTTGTCCATTTATCACCTGCACCGACTGCCTCAGCAAAATAGCAGGATAGAAAACGCCATAATGCGCGAAAAGCGTTTTTAGCTGCAGCCAGTAAGCCACCTCGGCCCCGCCACCTATAAACGCTACATCAGGCAGTATCGTTTCCTGGAACAGTCCGCGCAGCATTACATTCGGGCTGAAACGTTCAGGGTGCTGTTGCAGCTCAGCCAGCAAATCTTCTTTTGTCCAGGTAATATCTGTGTTTAGCACCACCCACCGCTCGCCATGCTTTTCTATCCGTTCCCGCAGCTGGTCATTCAGGTAAAAAAGGTTTATCCCCCTTGGATGAGCCTGTATCTGGTATTGCTTACCCAGTGCATTGATCTGCTCAGTGAGGATGGGTAAGGCATGCTGGTGCAGCAGTTCATCCTCCATCACATTTACAAACTGCGACTTCAGGCCAGTATCATCCGGATCCAGTATCACCAATCCGTAGCGCCCAAATAACTCGTTCACCAGGTATTGTGTGGCACTGCCAATGGTCTTATGCTCCAGGTAGGCTTCCGAAATGATTTGCTGCAGGTCATCGCAATTCTTTCCCGGAGGTCCAAACATCCTGAATAGCCCGGCTAGCATTTTTTTAAGCCCCGCGGTGTTCATCCGTCCTACAGCGCCTTTTTGCCCGTCGCCATCCCACACGTACTTATCCCCCCTGAAGCGGAACTTGCCCAGCTCTTCCAGGTCGTTATCTTCACTGCCCATGTAGTACACTGGCACAAAGTGCTTATCCGGGTATTTTGCATTTAGTTCTTCCGCCAGTTTTATAGCGTGCAGTATCTTGTGTACAAAATACAGGTAGCCCGTCATCAGGTTGGGTTGGTGGGCAGTGCATACGGTAAAAGTATTTTCGCTCAGCAGCAACTGTATATTCTGTTCAGTATTGCCATACTTGTTCAGTTGCTCATATTGAGCCGTAAGTGTATTTACCAGTAGCTTGCGGTCCACCGGGTAGTTAGCCCTTTCATCGATGGCTGCGGCAAGGCCTGCTTCATCGGGTGTATGTGTATAAAAGTTGCTTAATTCGGGATGCCCTTCCAGGTAGTCATTTACCAGGTGTGAGAAAAATCCCGTTTCCTTGTAGGGTACATACGAGAAACTGGTCGGTGCATTATTCATATTGAGGCGCAAAGTTACGCCCTGCCGCACAATTATATCCTTGCGCAGTATACTGTAAACTGATAGCCTCACAGTAATTTTTTATACAAAAAAAGCACGAAGGCATATTTTTCTCTATTTTCCGTGCGCAATGAGCGAATCGAATAGCATAAAGAACTGGACGGAAGATGAGCGCCCGCGCGAAAAAATGCTGCAAAAAGGCGCCGCAGCACTTGCCGATGCTGAGCTGCTGGCCATATTAATTGGTAGCGGCACCCCAAAACGCTCTGCTGTAGACTTGGCTCGCGATATCCTGGCGCTTGCCAATAACAACCTGCGGGAACTGGGCCGCCTCAGCATACCGGAATTGCAAAAGGTGAAAGGGATAGGAGAGGCAAGGGGAATAACGATAGCAGCAGCTATGGAGCTTGGCCGCAGAAGGCAGGTAAGCGAGGGGCTTGACCGCCCCGCTGTTCACAGCAGCAAGGATGCCGCGGCTATTATCGTTCCGCTTTTGCAGGATCTGAACCATGAGGTGTTCTGCGTGCTATACCTCAATCACGCCAGCAAGGTGCTGCGCCACGAGATGATCTCCAGCGGCGGCAGCACAGCCACGGTAGTCGATGTGCGGATGATACTGAAAAATTGCCTGCTGTATAATGCCAACCAGATCGTAGTAGCGCACAATCATCCTTCAGGCAATAAAAAAGCCAGCGAATCAGATAAGCACCTTACCCGCAAGATCATCGATGCCGCAGCGCTGATGGACATTAAGCTATTAGATCACGTAATAGTAGCAGGGCATGAATACCTGAGCATGGCAGACGAAGGATTGTTTTAAAGTAGTATCGCTGATATAGCAGTGTACTTAAAGGTTAGCAAAAAATGAGAATAATTTCATACAACGTGAACGGCATCCGGGCCGCTGTAAAAAAGGGATTTGCGGAATGGCTGCAAAGCTACCCCGCCGATATCGTATGCCTGCAGGAGATAAAGGCTAATAAAGAAGATGTTCCCATAACCGAGCTGAACGCTGCCGGTTACGAGGTGTATTCGTTCTCAGCCCAAAAGAAGGGGTATAGCGGGGTCGCTGTGCTTACAAAGGTAAGACCGGACAATGTTGCATACGGCAATGGCATTATGCAGAGCGATGCAGAGGGTAGGGTAATGCGCCTCGACTTTGGCGATATAACCCTCATCAATGCATACTTTCCCAGCGGCACCAGCGGCGAGGATAGGCAGGGTTACAAGTATCAGTGGTTAAGCGAATTCTATGAATACATAAGCGAGCTGCGCAAAACACGCCCTAAGCTTATTGTTTGCGGCGACTACAACATATGCCACCAGGCAATAGACATCCACGACCCGGTAAGAAACAAAAACTACACCGGCTTCCTGCCTGATGAGCGTGCATGGATGGATAAGATATTCTGCAGCGGTTTTGTAGATAGCTTCCGCCACTTTAATAACGAACCCCATCAATATACATGGTGGAGCCAGTTTGCCGGTGCCCGTGCCAATAACAAGGGGTGGCGCATAGACTACATCAACGTAACCGATCCGCTGAAAGAAACTTTAAAACATGCGGAGATACTGCCGCACATAAAGCACTCAGATCACTGCCCCGTGTTGCTAGAGCTCGATATATAACCTACTCCCACTTGAACACCCTGCTGGCGATGGCGTATATAACTATACCCCATACCAGCAGTATCAGTATATCTATCCGTACGTCCCAAAGGTTAGCACCCTCAAACGATATTTTGCGAAGAGCGTCATTGAGGTAGGTAAGCGGCAATGCATTACATATAGGCTGCAGCCACTTAGGAAAATTGCTCACCGAGAAGAAGGTGCCTGCAAGCAGGAACTGCGGCAGTGTCACTATGTTAGCCAGCGGCGGTATGGAGCTTTCATTCTTGGCAATGCCGCTAATGATAAAGCCAAATCCCATAAACACCAGCAATGCCAGCGATGATACGGCGAGCATCTCGGCAAAGGTTATCCACCCCTTAGCCAGCGTAAACCCAAAAGCAAAGTGCCCGATAGATATGATCACTATGGTGCCTATCACCTGGAACAGCATCCGCGCTATCCCTTCTCCTATCACAATGATCTCCCTGCGCACCGGGGTTGCAAAGAAGCGCTTCAATACCAGTGTCTGCCTTAGGTTGAAGAATACGAACGCCGTGCCAAACACGCCGGATGCCAGGAGCGAGAAGCTTAGCTGCCCCGGCAGTATAAAGTCAATGGTCTTGTACTCGCGCACCTGCGCTACGCGGGTGTCAATGCTCACTATTTCAGCCTGCCGTCTTGCTATCTCCGGATCTTGCTGCTGTAATACGCTGCCTATGACGCCCTTTAGCTGCTGCACCTTATCCACTTCGGTCGAGGCGGCGTTAAGCAATATTTTATACCTGGGCTTTACACCTTCCGGCTGCTTCACCACATTTATTGTTGCGGCTATGTCTCCCTCTTTTAGCGCCTTGTTTATTGTAGCGCTGTCCTTAGCCATCCACTTCAGCATAGGCACCTGGTGCAGTATGCCATAGACTTCATTAGTAGTATCGCTGCCCGGTGCCGCAGCAACGCGTATGCTGTAAGTGCCGCCTTCGCCCAGGAAGCCGAAAACCAAAATGAATATCAGCGGGAACGCAATAGTAAAAACAATTGCCGATGGACTCTTGGTTATAGCCAGCAGGCTGGCCTTTATCAGTGCCCGCAAGGCGCGCGCATTACTGTATTTTTTCATGATTGATTGTAAGGCTGCAAATGTAAGGAGTGTACTGTTGTCATTGCGTGCTTACTTATTGAATAGAATTTTCAGGTAAAAAGATGGCTTGCTTAGCTGTTCGCGCAGGTCCATATCAGTAAACATACAGCTGATGGTATTCCGCAATGATCTGCTCTTATAAGCCTTATTGACCACGAAGTTGAAGAGCCACGGATACTTGCATAACCTTTGCAGCGTGGCGCTTATCTTCAGTTCTCCCCCCAGCCGCTTGTACAGCACATCGTCATAATGCTCTTTAAACGTTGCACCCGTGTAGCTTTTCGTAGCTATGGCTTTTTCTATAGCTGCCGCCGCCAGCATACCGCTATACATAGCGTTGCCTATCCCTTCCCCACTGAATGGGTCTATGAGGCAGGCCGCATCGCCGGTAAGTATAAAGTTGTCGCCCGACAACGGCTGCCGTTCCATTGCCAGTGGCAGTCCCCATCCCTGTATTTTATCAGTAAGGCTTGCATTGGCAAACCTCGGCGCTATTTGCGGGTTGTTCTTTATCGCATAGAGCATTTGCTCGCGCAGGTTTATCTTCTTTTCCCTTATTCGCTCAGAAAGAATCCCCACACCCACATTTGCCATCCCGTTTGGTAATGGGAATATCCACAAATATCCCGGCAGCATTTCCTTTAAAAAGTGCAACTCTATAAAGTTTTCCCCGTGCATACCGGTCACACCCTCGTAGTAAGCCCTGAGCCCTACTGCATATGTCTTCGGTGCCGTCTGTTCGCTCAGGAATTTCTTCCGTACCATACTTTTATCGCCATCAGCGCCAACAATTATCGGTGCGGTTATCGTATATTCTGTGCCGGCATAGGAAGCACTTACGGCCACTACGCCATCTTTCACGTCAATATCAACGACCTTGGTGTCTTGCAGTACAGTGGCGTAGGGCGAAGGTATTTTATTGAACAGGAAGTTGTCGAATGTGAGGCGGGACACAGTAAAGCCGGGTGCCTTCGTCTCTTTTGTTCTGTTCGCAGTAAACGGGATATCCAGCGCTTTACCGTTCGGTGCCACAAATTTTATTCCCCACGAGGGCAGGAAGCTTGCCTCGTCAGCAAGTATTTCATTGAGCCAGTCAGCGTTCGCCCTGTTAATAACGAGGGCGGTTTTGCCGCTACAGGCGTCGCCACACACTTTATCGCGTGGGAAAACCTCTTTATCAATAATTATATGCGGTATCTGGTGTTTCGAAAGGAAGAACGAAGTACCGGCGCCTGCCGGCCCGGCTCCGATGATGATCACTTTGGTCTCAAGTAGTTGGCTGCTCATTAATGGCTCCAAATATAGCCAGCAACCACGACAAATTATTCATAGACGGGCAATTGTGACATTGCGCCGCTTATTAGGCTACTACTGCTAGCAGCGCCTGAAACACTGTAGCGCAGCCTCTACTGCCGTCAGGCGAGAGCCTGCATTGTGCACCGCCCACCTGAGTTCATCCCGGCCCACACGAAACTTAGCCATCCAGTACTCCAGCTCCAGCCGGTCACTGATGTTCACCTGGTTTCTTTGACGGGGTATCTCTTTAAGTGTATCTTTTAGCATGACTCACAATTTTAATAGCTTCAATAAAAAAGCGTACCCGCCAGGCAATCCACGGTGTTAAATTCGCCTGTTTTATCCTTCCCTATTAGACAGCAGATGAGTATATATTCGTTTGCTTTCCCTTTAACATTTTCGCTTTTTTACTACACCGCATTTTAATGTAACTTGCATATCCAAATATGTCATTACAGGGCAAAAAAATAGTGCTGGCCGTAACGGGCAGTATAGCGGCGTATAAGACTCCCCACTTCGTGCGGCTGCTTGTTAAAGCAGGGGCGGAAGTAAAGGTGCTCGCCACCGACGCGGCAACAAATTTCGTGAGCCCCTTGGCACTAGCTACAGTGGCCAAAAATCCTGTGCTTAGCAATGTAAACGATGGCGCTACCTGGAACAATCACGTGGCGCTGGGCCTATGGGCCGATGTCATGATTATAGCCCCTTGCAGCGCTAACACGCTCGGCAAGCTCGCCAATGGCCTTTGCGATAACCTGGTTTGCGCGGTGTATCTCTCCGCGCGTTGCCCGGTATTCATTGCCCCGGCCATGGACGAGGATATGTGGCTGCATGCCTCCACCCAGGACAACTTGAATAAGGTGCGCACCTATGGCAACCACATAATACCTACCGCTTACGGTGAGCTAGCCAGCGGACTGATAGGCGAGGGGCGCATGGCCGAGCCGGAAGATATGGTGCAACTGCTGTCTTCCTTCTTTGTGGCTGATAGGCCGCTGAAAGGGTTGAAAGCACTTGTAACAGCCGGCCCTACGTACGAGCGCATAGACCCTGTGCGCTTTATTGGCAATTTTTCCAGCGGCAAAATGGGTATTGCTATTGCAGAAGCACTGGCCAATAAAGGCGCTGATGTAACGTTGGTCCTCGGCCCATCGCACGAGCGCACTTACCACACTCTGGTACGCACTGTGCCTGTGGAGAGTGCTGCACAAATGCATGAGGCAGCTACCGAAGCTTTTAAAGACGCGCACATCTCTATACTTGCAGCCGCAGTAGCCGACTATCGGCCCGAGCAGCAGGCAACTGAAAAAATAAAGAAAACTGATAGCACCCTCACTTTGTCGCTGACAAAGACCGAGGATATATTAGGTGGCCTCGGTAAAATAAAGCAGCCCTGGCAAACGTTAATAGGGTTTGCATTGGAAACTGAGAACGAATTGGACAATGCCCGGAAAAAGCTGGTATCGAAGAATGCGGATATCATAGTGCTGAATTCATTGAAAGATGACGGTGCGGGCTTTGGGCACGATACCAATAAAGTAACGCTGCTGCGCCGCGATGGATCGCAGGTTTCCCTGCCGTTGCTGAGCAAGAAAGGTGCTGCGGAAGCTATTGTAGAACAGGTAATAAATTTGCGCCATGCTAAAGAAACTGTTTAGTGTATTAATGATAAGTGGTTTAAGTATGGCCTCATGGGCACAGGAGCTTAACTGCAAGGTGACCATTCTGCGCGATAAGATAACCGGTGTGGACAATCAGGTGTTTGTAGACATGCAGCGCGCCCTCAATGAGTTTATGAACAACCGTAAATGGACTACCGAGGAGTTTGCTGCCACTGAGAAGATCGACTGCAACATTATGATCAACCTTACCGGTAATAAGCTGAACGGCGACCCGGAGGCCTTTGGCGCTACAATGAACATACAGGCAGTAAGGCCGGTATTCAATTCGGGCTACAGTACTACCACCGTCAACTATGTGGATAAGGATGTCACCTTCAGGTTCTCCCAGTTTAACCAGCTGCGCTTTGATGATAATGCTGTAAGCGGCACCGACCCTATGGCGTCCAACCTCACCGCGATACTGGCATACTATGCTTATGTTATCCTGGGCTTCGACTACGACAGCTTCTCACCATCGGGTGGGGCCAACTACTTCAAAAAGGCACAGAACATTGTCAACAATGCTCCCGAGGGCAAGGGCGTTAATGGCTGGAAATCGGTAGAGAACAGCCGCAACCGCTATTGGCTGGTAGACCAGGCGCTTAACACCCGTTTCCAGGATGTACACAACTTCTGGTACACTATGCACCGCGAGGGGCTCGACAGTATGTCTGCAAAACCTGTGGAGGCGCGCACCCGTATACTGGTCAACATTAAGAAGCTCTTCCAGGTAAACAGGGAGAACCCTAATAGCGCCCTGATGCAGTTTGTGGTCAATGCGAAGAGCGATGAGTTTCAGCGGCTGGTAGCCGCAGCGCCTAAGCAGGAGCGGGGCCAGTACATAACATTGCTTACTGCGCTCGATGTGCCCAATGCCGCCAAATATAACGCATTGAAGTAAGCCCCGGTAATCTCTTACCTCACACACAGCTAATGATACGTATACTCTATATAACCACCACTATTATCGTGCTCACTGCTTCGTGCAAGAGCAAGCCCGATGACCGACATTTGCCTCAGCAAAAAATGGAAAAGGTACTGATGGATGTGCAGCTGGCTGAGGTATACAGCTCGCACCTGCGCGATACAGCAAACCGGATGATGGCGAAAAATATGGATTCTCTCGCGGGCTACTACAAGATCATCTTTGCACATCATGACATTACGGAGGCTGAGTTTTCGCAGAGCCTGGTATGGTATAGGCACCACGCAGAGCTGCTCGATACTGTGTATACCAACATGCTGCCGGTAGCCAGTAAATGGCAATCAAACATGCTACCTTACAAGCCGGCTACTCCTCCGTCTCCTGTTCCTCCCACCAACTAATGTAACTTAGGAAAAAACCTGTTCCGCAACCGGCGCCAGCTTTTCAAGAGCGGTACCTATACGCTTCATTGCCTCTGTGAGGTTATTCATAGAAGTGGCAAACGAAATGCGGATGCAGCTGTCATCGCCGAAGGCGGTACCCGTAACGGTAGACACATGGGCCACATGTAGCAGGTACATGCTCATATCATCGGCATTGTTGATGGTGTGGCCATCCACGCTCCTGCCAAAGAACGAGCTGATATCGGGAAAGGCGTAGAAAGCGCCTTCAGGTACATTCACATTGATGCCAGGCATTTTCCTCAGTTCGCCTATTACATAGTCTCTGCGCTGGCGGAAGGCTTCCGTCATCTTGTGCGTAGGGGCCAGGTCGCTGGTGAGCGCCGTTATGGCTGCCCGCTGCGCTATAGAGTTGGTGCCCGACGTAAACTGCGCCTGCAGCTTGTCGCAGGCTTGTATCACCTCCCGGGGTGCAACTAAATAACCGAGGCGCCAGCCTGTCATGGCAAAACCTTTCGACATGCCATTTACTATTACCACCCTGTCGCGCAGCTCTGTAAACTGGGCTATGCTCTGGTGGCCATCGGCGAAATTGATATACTCATATATCTCATCGCTGATGATGCCCACCTGCGGGTGGCGGTTAAATACTTCTGCCAGGCCGGCCAGCTCGTCGCGTGAATATACGCTGCCAGTGGGGTTGCATGGCGAAGAGAATATGAACAGCTTCGTTTTTGCGGTTATATTAGCTTCCAGTTCTTCGGGCCGGAGCTTAAAATCAGTGTCTATACCGCAGTTAATGTAGCGCACCACGCCGCCGGCAAACTCTACCAGCGAAGCGTAGGTGACCCAAAACGGCGTAGGGATAATAACCTCATCCCCCGGGTCTACCAAAGCCAGTATGGCATTGGCAAGGCTCTGCTTGGCGCCTGTAGATACCATTATCTCGTTAGCGGCATAATCAAGGTTGTTGTCCCTTTTCAGCTTGCCGCTTATGGCTTCCAGCAGTTCCGGGTAGCCGGCTACAGGTGTGTACTTGGTGTAGCCATCTTCCATGGCCTTAACGGCTGCTTCACAAATGTGCTCCGGCGTTTTAAAGTCCGGCTCGCCCAGGCTTAGATCTACTATATTGATACCCTTGGCTTTCAGCTCGCGGCCCAGCTTGGCCATCTTTATCGTCTGCGGCTCTGATATAGAACTTATCCTTTGTGCTAACTGCATTTCCTTTTCGGCATGGTATCCTACAAATATACGAAAAAAGTGCTTAAATGAAGTTAAACTGCTGGCTGTTAAGCTGAACGTGCCTAGGTATGGATCGGGAAATCTGAATTATTTTTTACGCAACATGTATGTTAGGAATTTGATTGAGAACTGGCGTATAAAGATCTGCCCCCTCGGTTCGAATAGACACAATTAAACTATATCGGACAACTTCATCGAATCTATCGAGCTTCTTTCTTGTCTTATACCAGCCGTTCTTCGGGTAGACCGCTATTGTGTGTCGTCGAGACATTTCAATTGCGGACATGGTAACAAAGTCTTTTCTTATTGAGCCTTTCGCTCCGCTACGGCCTATAAACCAAAGTTCACCAGAATTGTCAATTGCATCTGCCGCCAATTCTGTCCTGGCAGATATTCGTCGCTTGAAAACTTCTAATCTCTCATTGGGTTTGATTACAGCAAAATCCAAAGCATGTGAATGATATTGATAGCTGTTCGAATAGCGTTTGGCGCCTGGGTTTGGTTCAATATAATACGAAAGTGTCACGGTCAAGGTAGCATCTATCTCTTGCAGACTCTCCAATACTTCTGCAGGCCATGGTAATTCAAACAAATGATACTCGTTGTACTGGCCAGTTGAATTCGCTTTCTTATAGGGTTTTATTTCTCTTTCTGCAATTAAGGTAAGGCTATTTTTCGCACTGTGTCTTGCTCGGTCAAGATTAGGAACTCCATATCCGAATGTTCGTAACAGATTTTTTTTCTGTTGCTCATTTAAGGTGCGTATAGTCTCTGCATTTAACATTTGCGTTGTCCATTCTGCAGAATGAATCATAAGACCGCGTATAGTTTCCGGCCAAAAAGACGGATATTCAGTTCGTAGCTCCGCCGCAAGTTTGGCTGCTAATGCTGCCGCACCACTTGTGTCCCCGAATGGCAGGAAAATGTAGGTTGGATATTCTGCGTCCGCAGCGAGAATTTTTAATGATGAATGATCAGATACGTTTGTCCCGTCAGTTGATGAGTTACCCCCCTCCATAACTATATCTGGCTTATTGGGCCACTGTGGATCCCATAATAGCGAGGTACTATTACTTGGTGCCATATGTCCATTCAAAGCCAGTGGCGCTAATCCTGTCGCTATGTCTATTCGATCCTTCCGTGTGTACGAACCCACGGTAATTGCATTGTATGCTTGACCAGGGTCATGAATAGATTCCAAGTGATTTTTTGCTGGGTACTCATCATGTTGAGTGATTGAAACGTTCCCACCACTGACGATGAATACTTGTTGATATTTCGGCTCAAAAGCAGTGCCGAAAGCTATCTTATCTAATGCCGCTGACCAAGCTGACGGCTTTCCATATAATGCAAAAGATTCGTCGGTGATAGTCATGCAGTAAACTCTTTGCGCCAATGGCCTGTCGACTATTGGCGCGTTTGCAGCTTCTTCAGTAATGGCCGCATACAATTCAGGATTATTCCTGTCATGTGGATTGAATATTTTATAGGACTCTGCAGCGTGCAAGATGCGTATTTGGTCCGGAGAAGCGATTACGTCAACTAAGTCACCATATAATGCCAGACTTGTTACCCCGGTTCCGTGCCCCCCATTTGCTTCGCTGTCGTGATGTCCCCATGCTGGATTCAAAGTGTAACGATGCGAATCAGGCATAAATGGGGCGATTAATGGATGGACGTTATTTACGCCGCTATCAATGACACATATTATCGTGCTTTGATCATTAATATCTGCTATTGTACGCTCTTGAAGATCATCAAGATATTCACGTACATCTTGATACGCGACTTCCTTGTGAAAAATAAAGTTCGCAATTTCTTGCGGCTTTCTTAATTCCGCAAGATTATCCAACAATAACAACGATTGAGCCAGTTGCACAACAGTCCCCTTGATTAATCTGACCCGATGTTCAGCTAATTCCAATTCTGATTGTCCAATAATACATTCTACCTGGTGGAGATTCTGAAATACTTTTGCCATACGTACATCGTCATCAGTTGTCTTTCTGAACCACACCTCCCACCATATACTTTCTTCTGTTTCCGGAAATGGTATCTCTGGTGCATCTGTCCAGAAAGCTTTCAAGGTAGCTAAGCGAATTACGTGAATATTGCTTAAAAGGGGATTGTTCTTTGGGTTACCAGTATCTACACGCTCTCCACTTTCCTTATCCGTAACAAAAATATTTTCAGTAAGGTATTGGTTTACTTTAGCAATAAAAGAACTAACACCACTTTCTTTGAGTAACAATGTCGCATGATACCGATATTCTACTTGCTCATTGTTGTCCCTTTCTTCTTTTCTTACATTAAGAAGTTGGTAGTTGGCTCTTCTTGTTGTATCCTTATCTAAGCTATCGAACCTCAATTCATAACCCCATTCGGAGGTGAATTCGACATACACAACGTCATCTCTAATGATATTATCATTAACCTCAATCGCATTTTGAATTCGAAACTGTTCGCGGATTACATTTAGCTGATTCATTAGTGATCGACCATGAATAGCGCGATTGCGATCTATTATGGAAAATGCTGATCCATAAGCTGCGCGGGGATATTGATAGGGCAGGCTTTGGTTATAGCCTGCAATTTTTAAGTGAGGGCGGGGGTCATTGGCCATGGGTCGGTTGTCGCTTTTTCAGAACTGTTTCAAGTAAGCCAGCATCCAGCTTACTAGTATGATTTAATACCATGCTTTTAACCACATCATTACATGATTTAGTTATATCCGAATAATTCATTCCTTGGGCTGCGGAAACTAATGTCTCATAATTAGGCTTTTTAGAAAACGCATATGGTTTAGTGCATTTTTGAATAACCTCCTTGATTTGCTCTTGATCCGGTAAAGGGTAATTAATAATCTCATCGAAACGCCTAAAAAGTGCAGCATCTAAGCTTTCTGGTAGATTTGTAGCAGCAATAATGATGCTGTTGCTTTTGTCTTTTTCAATATTGATTAAAAAACTATTTAACACTCGCTTTATTTCACCAATGTCGTTTCCCTGATTCCGATGTGACCCGATAGAATCAAACTCATCAAATAGATACACCGCTCGATGACTCTGCATCGTATCAAAAATTAACCGCAACTTACTAATAGACTCACCCAGATATTTAGACATTAAACCATCGAGGCGTATGATATAAACCGCAATATCTAGTTCACCTGCTATGGCTAACGCCGTCATGGTTTTGCCTGTACCTGGAGGACCCGTAAGTAATAGCTTCCTTGTTGGTTCTAGGCTGTATTTTTTAAGTTCTTCCCACCTCTGCTGTTCTTCAATTAATCGCGTAAGCGAAAGCTTTATTTTTTCATCTAATACTAAATCGTTGAATTTTACGTGCGGAACGAAAACCTCAATTAATTCGTTCAATTCTCTCTTAGGTAACGACAGAGAGATGGATTTATTGTCAAGAGTAGAAGTCGACCTTTCTTTTTTTGCTTTTTCTATGAGAGCTTTTAATTCCTGAGCGAATGTCGCATGGCCCTGCCGAGCTTCCGTCGCTGCAATTTGCATCGCTGTACTGAAAAAGCGAGTCTCATCACTTTCTCCAAACGACTTAATTAAACTCTTTATTTGGTCTGCTGCTGCCATCCTTCACAAAGCTAATAAATTTGAGCCGTTAAGTCATTTCGCCAGCCACCATCTAGTCTTGGGTGGTAACCTTTTTACTACAGTATTGTAAATTACAAAAAAGTTATCCCCATTTTCTCTGCCAAACAACAATTCGGTACAGCATTTGTGGTTTTATAATGCTACATCTACACTTGTAAAATAGCTCGGTTATCTTGGCGTCGCCATGATACATCCACGGCAATTTTGTTGGTAGGTTAGTTAGTGGAACCTGTGTTTTGCAGTACTTAATTTCCGGTTCCATTTTTTACACAAAACCAGAAAGTTCCAATGGAGCACTAAAAATGAACTCATTATCAATCATTTATAAACGCCCGTTAGAAGCCGATGCTGGCAAAACCGGAAATGAACCGGAAATAGGAAAGGAGAATAGGCCGCACGATCAACGGCCCTTCAAAAATCGGCTTTGGTAAAGTTGACACATGAAGCCACCCACGCGCAATTGAATTAATCTGACAACAAAAAAGAACGGAATTTCCGGTTTCATTTGTTTTTACACAAAACCGGAAATTTCACAAGTAGTGCGAAGGTAAGGTTGATTATTAGCTTGTTACAAACTGTCATCAAAACCTTGATCTGCCAAAACCAGAAAAACTGGAAGCAAATCGGAAATGGAAGAACGAAGTACCAAGACGTCTTTCCTGCCAACAGAATGTCATACTTGCAGCCTTACTCAATCCCCATCAGCACCTCATAAAACCTATAACAATCTTCGTAAGTATTATACAGCGGCGTGGGCGCTATGCGGATGACGTTGGGCTCGCGCCAGTCGGCTACTATGCCGCGGGCGGTGAGCGCGTCAAACACCACATTGCCACGGTTCCTGAACAGTAATGAGAGCTGAGCTCCGCGGCGGTCGGGGTCGGATGGGGTTATGATCTCGAAGGGCAGGTGCGGTACCTGGTTGAGCAGGAACTCCATATAGCCCGTGAGCCTTACGCTTTTTTCGCGCAGGGGGGCCATGCCGGCCTTGTCAAATATATCGAGCGAGGCATTGTGCGCCACCATGTTGAATACCGGGGCATTGCTCATCTGCCAGCTGCCGGCACCTTTTTGCGGCTTAAAGCCTTTCTGCATTTTAAAGCGGCTTTCTTCTTCATTGCCCCACCAGCCTGCCAGTCGAAAGATGTTGGCATCGTTGCCATGCCGGTCATGCACAAATGCGCCGCCTACGCCGCCCGGGCCTGAGTTGAGATATTTGTAAGAGCACCAGCACGCAAAATCCACATTCCAGTCGTGGAGGTTGAGGGGTATGTTCCCCACAGTATGCGCCAGGTCGAACCCCGCATAGGCACCCACGCTGTGCGCAGCTTTGGTAATGCCTTCGAGGTCGAAGAACTGGCCGGTATAGTAGTTGACACCGCCTATCATCACCAGCGCCAGCTCATTGCCTGCCTCTTTTATGGCAGCAATAATATCTTCATCTTCAATCAGGTATGCGCCCTCTTTAGGGGCTATCTCTATTATAGCGTCATCAGGGTTGTATCCGTGCATGCGCACCTGCGCCTCCACGGCATATTGGTCGCTGGGGAATGCGCCGGCCTCCATAAGTATCTTGTGCCTGCGGCCCTGCGGGCGATAAAACGAAAGCATGAGCAGGTGCAGGTTCACGGTTAGCGTGTTCATGGCTACCACCTCTTCTTTGTGCGCGCCTACAATTTTTGCCAGCCGCTCCTCAAATATGTGGTGATACGAAAACCATGGGTACTGCGCCCTGAAGTGGCCCTCCACGCCATAGCGTGCCCAGTCGCGCAACTCTTTGTCCATCAGGTAGCTGACGCTCTTTGGCTGCAGGCCCAGCGAGTTGCCGCAGAAGTAGCGCACATCTTCCCCCTCGTGCTGCGGAAACAGGAAGCGCTCGCGGAATGAGTAGAGAAAATCGACCTGGTCTTGCGACTGTGCGTATTCCAGCGAAGCTTCGAAAGCAGATGAGGACATGAAGTGCAGTTTGTCTGCAAAAATAGCACGGTAAATGCAAAAACCCTGTATTCTCCGTCATTGGCACAATTTATTTCTGTGTTACCGCAGATAACATAAATCTTGAGACCATGAAGCAACTGCACATTTTACTTATCGCCTTACTATTACTTACTGCCACAGGCAGCGCTAATGCGCAGCTGGTAGGCCCCGTAGCGCTCGGCCTGAGGGCTAACCCCGATGGCGGCGGGATAACTGCAAAATACTTTTTTAATGAGCGCAACGCTATAGAAACGCAGGTGAACGGATCGAGCGGCAACTATAACGACAACGGCACCAGCCTCACAGTGGTAGCGCTGTATGAGCATCACTTTATACTCAACGACCCGCAGTGGCGCATAATACTCGGCGGCGGTATGCACTTTGGCACATGGAACCGCTATGGCGATGCCCACACTAGCCCGCTGAGCGTATTTGGCCTGGACGTGATAGGCGGAGTAGAGTACGTATTTGCCTCGGTGCCAATAGGTATATCGCTTGATGTGAAGCCTGCGCTCAACTTTGTATCGGGCGTTACTACCTTCCCTAATAATACTTTCGGACTCGGCGTTCGCTACTACTTCGGCCGCTGGGCCAGGGAGAAGGTGAGGGTAGTAGAAGTTGTAGCCCCTGAAGGTGAGAACGTTATAGACATAGTGCCCCCAGCCCCTGAAAACTAACCTTATACTAAAAACTGAACAGATGCATGGCGTGAGCTGTGCATCTGTTCATTAGTTGAAGACCTGAATAATTTAAGGGGTGAGTGGTTGAATATTTGGAGGGTGGGTTAGTTGCTATACTTGCTAGATATGTGTGCCACACCTCAAAGGTGTGGTACACCTGGGCAGAATAAAAAATTTCGCTCACCGATTATCGTGTTGCAGTGATACACAAATTGGTTACAGTCACCGACAAATTATCGCCGCCTGCCGAATATCATTGAATTTTGTTTTTACAGTGTGTACTTTTATAAAAATTTCTAACCAATGAAAGGATTGTATATTGCCTTGGGAGTCATACTCCTGATAGTAATGGTAGGCGGCTGCAGCTACAACGGCATGAACCGCTCCCGTGTAGACGTGAACCAGAAATGGGCAGATGTGCAGAGCAGCTACCAGCGCCGTGCCGACCTCATACCCAACCTCGTAGCCACCGTAAAGGGGGTAGCTGACTTTGAGAAAACAACACTTACCCAGGTGATACAGGCACGTGCCAGTGCCACACAAATTAAAGTAGACCCCAACGACCTGACACCGGAAAAAATGAAAGAATTTCAGCAAAGCCAGGGCCAGCTGAGCCAGGCGCTGGGCAGGCTGATGGTGGTATCTGAGCAATACCCGCAGCTGAAAGCCAATGAGAACTTCAAGCAGCTGCAAGACCAGCTGGAAGGCACGGAGAACCGTATAAAATACTCGCGCGATGAGTTCAATAAGTCGGTAGCTGACTATAACGTGAAGGTTACCAGCTTCCCCGGTAATATAATGGCGGGCATGATGGGCTTTAAAGAGAAGCCTATGTTCCAGGCCGAGGCTGATGCGCAGAAAGCGCCTAAGGTACAGTTCTAAAAAATCAGCCGTATATGTTTTCACTGTTCGGGAAGAAAAAAGAGCCGCTGCTGGATGCAGAAGCTGAGCGCAGCATAGTGGCATGCATTAAGGCTGCTGAGGCACGCACCAGTGGCGAGATACGCGTATTTGTGGAAGGGCGCTGCAAGTTTGTAGATCCCATGGACCGGGCCAAAGAGATATTTACCAGCCTGGGCATGGAGAAGACCGATGAGCGCAACGCCACTATTATATACGTAGCTATGCTCGACAGGCAGTTTGCACTGTTTGGCGACACGGCTATCTACGAGAAGGCCGGCGGTCCCCCGTTTTGGGCGGCGGCTGCAGAGCACCTGGTGCGCCACCTGCAAAAAAACGAGGTGACCGAAGGGCTGCAGCACTGCATCAACGAACTGGGGAATGCGCTGGCCGCAAACTTCCCACCCAACCCGCATGTGAATAAAAATGAATTGCCTGACGAAATAGTTTTTGGGAAATGATGAACACCTTAAATGCCCGTATACGCCGCAAGGTGATGCTGCTGTTGCTGCTGCTTGTGTCGGTGACAGCATGGGGCGACTATAAGCTTCCCGAAAAACAAAGCCCGCCCCGGCTGGTGAACGACTATGCCAATGTGCTGAGCGATGCCCAGGAGCGCGAGCTGGAGGCAAAGCTGGTGGAGTTTGACAACAAAACCTCTACACAGATAAGTATTGTAACAATAGCGACGCTCGATGGGTACGACGTATCGGACTATGGGCTGGCGCTGTTCAATAAATGGGGAATCGGGCAGGCCAATAAAAAAAATGGGGTGCTGCTGCTCGCAGCGATACAGGACCGCAAGGTGACCATACGCGTAGGCAAAGGCCTCGAAGGCGTGCTCACCGATGCCAAAAGCGGCACCATTATACGCAGCGAGATAGTGCCCGCCTTCCGCGATCAGCGATATTACGATGGCCTTTCTTCTGCATCCGATGCGATTATTGCCGTTACAAAGGGCGAATATACAGCCGACGAGCACCAACCCCGCGGTAAGAAAAAGGGTGGCTCTGCTCTGCTGGTGATCATAGTCTTTGTGCTCATCCTGGTCTTCATGGGCCGTGGCGGCGGCCGCGGAGGTGGCGGAGGTGGCAACTATATGAGCCGCCGGGGCGGCATGGGCAACCTGGCAACCGGCTGGATACTGGGCAGCATGCTCGGCGGTGGCCGCGGCGGTGGCTGGGGTGGCGGTGGCGGCAGCGACTGGGGCGGCGGAGGTGGCGGCTTCGGTGGCTTCGGCGGCGGCAGCAGTGGTGGCGGTGGTGCAAGTGGGAGTTGGTAAGTCAGTTTTACAAATAGCAATTTATAGTGTATCCCATGCCGAGAGGTGTGGGATACTTTTTTTTGTGCTAGGTTTAGGTAATACCTGTCATATCACATGTAAACTGGTATATTTGTATAATCACGTTTTTATAATTTATGGCAAAAGCTTTTTTTTCTCATAGCAGCGCAGACAAAGCATTAATTTCAAAGCTCGCAGATAAAATTGGCAGAGACAATTGTGTAGTCGATAAGTTTAACTTTGAAATAGGGCAACCTACACTTGATGAAATAATTCGAGGAATTCATGAGTCAGATTTATTTGTTCTATTCTTGTCTGAACAGTCTATAAAGTCTGATTGGGTGCAAAGAGAGATCGCTTTTGCCCAAACTTTGAACGACTATGTCTTTTCTAGGCAAATTCTAGTTATATCGATCGATCTTTCGATAAATCACTTAGACAGTAGGATACCGGAATGGTTAAGAGTTAAATACAATATTCAGCCTATTGTTGATATTGGCATTCTGGCAAAGAAAATAAACTCTAAGCTTCGTGACATTTCAATGCTTAAGTATCCTCACATAAAGAAGAAAGAGGAAATATTTATTGGCAGAAACGAACTGATGGCAAATTTTGAGTTGGAGTATTATAGTCTGGACCAAGTTAAGCCGACTGCTATCTTTATTTCGGGATTCGAAGGTGTAGGAAGAAGAAAGTTCATAAATAATGCTTTGGATAAAGTAGGTAGACTTAATAAATTCCACTATAATATTTCTATAACTTTAAATACTCGCGATAGTATAGAAGACTTCATCTTGCGCGTTCACGAACTTAGTGGCTCTATAGATGAAGACATTTTGACAAATGTTAGAGAGTCAGACCTAGAGTGGAAAATAGGCTACGCTCGACATTTAATTGATCGGTATCACAAGATGAATGAGGTATTATTCGTTATCGATCAAGGGTGCATTGTTCAGCCAAATAAATGCGTGACAAACTGGTTTAATGAGATTATCAAAGGAGATACTTTTAAAAGTCATCTTGTCATGTGTGTTATATCTAGCTTCCGTGTTCATAGAGATGCTTTGCCGGTTGCAAATAAAACATTGTCATTCCACTGTACAGAATTAAAACCTAATGACAGGCAGGTTCTTTTTATGAAGTACTGTGAATTACTTGAGCTAAAACCTACAAAGGAGCATAACGAGAAAATATTAGCAGCATTAAATGGAATGCCCGAACAGATATATTATGCTTCATCGCTAATAAAGGATCAGGGCATTAATCATGTAGTTAATAGTATAGAGAAAATTAAACAGTACAACGATACTCTTGTATATAACTTAATCGAAAAAATTCGGATAGAAGGGAAGTTGTTCTTTGAATTACTTGTGTTTCTTTCCCTCTTGGAGTTTATTAGTTATGATAACTTATATGGGATATTTGGGAATACAGATGCTGTAAACGAAATTTTGGATAAGTTATACTTGTACGGAGTATACGATAGAATTGGTCAAAATGGAGAATACTTAAAGCCTCATCATGCAATAAGTGATTATATAAAACGTGCAAAATATTCGTATTCCAAGGACACAAGGAGAAGAATAGACAGTTTTTTAAATGACAGACTTTCTGGTGATAACATATCTTCAGATGTATCTGAATTACTGTTCACTATTAAAAATTTGATTAAGTCTAAAAGGGATATCCCTGCGAAATACCATATTCCTTCGTTTATATTACGGGCTATTATTGACCACTATCATGCAGAAGAATATAGGCAAGTCGAAACTCTTGCTGACTTAATATTGAGTAATCATAGAAAATATGATCTTGCCATTATCAGAGAGGTGCGGCTCTATTTATGCTTAGCATATGCCAGAACTACAAACGGCAAATTCTTTGACCATGTAAAAGAGTTTCAGGGCCTTGATTATTTTTTTCTGCAGGGTTTTTACAAGCGGGTACAGAAGGACTTTAGGGAAGCTGAACTTTTTTTCAGAAAGGCGCTACAAGCATTCAGTGAGTCAGCAAAGGCAAGACGAGAACTAGTAAATGTATTGCTAGCCCAGGGCCACTATGGTGAAGCGTATGACATCGCAGAGGTCAACTATAATGATAATAGACTTAACTCGTTTCATATACATGCCTTTTTTATTTGTGTAATTAGAAAGAAGCAATTATCAAAGAGTGATATCGACAAGTTGGATGAATTAATGGAAAGTATTGGGATGAGTCACGACCCTAGATCAGATGAGATTAGCGAAACAATGAAGGGGGAATACGAATACTACGTTAAGGGCGATTTACAAACTGCTCAGCGGTACTTAAATAAACTTATTGCAAGCAATAAATCCAATAGGCATGCCGTACGGGCATTGGCGGAAATTTATTCAAAAGCTGGTTTCCATGAACAAGCAGAATCTGTATATCGGTCGAATAATGTAACAAGGTATATGATTTTTGATGAAAAGTAAGACGCACTATTATTGGATTATTTTCCCCATGAAAAAGGAAATTTCTGGTCACTGCGCAATGATCTACGCTCTCTGGGCATGTTCCTGAAACGATATTTTTAGCTTTTCGTCTGGTATCATAATGCGTTTTTTAAAATGCTACCATCACCCCCTCCCCATACTTCACTTCCTCCAGGTACAGCCCGTGCCCCGGCACATTGAAGCGTGCCTTGGTGCAGTTTTGCGCGTCTATGATATTTCGGAAGTCAGCAGTGGTAAGGCTGCCGCGGGCGATGTGCAGTTGGGTGGCTACGAGGCCGCGTACCATGCCGCGCAGGAAGCGGTTGGCTTCTACTATGTAATGCAGCTCATCACCAACATCCAGCCAGTGCGATTGCATGATGTTGCATATGAAGGTCTTCGATTGCGAGTTGCGCTTGGAGAATGATTCAAAGAGGCTGTACTCTTTAAGTATCGCGGCGGTTTCATCCAGCACATCGCGGCGCAGCTTGTAGGGGAACTGAAACGCCCTGTTTACTAAGAATGGATTTTTCGCCTTATAGATGCGGTACCTGTAAGTGCGGCTCAGGGCCTCAAAGCGGCAGTTGAACTCAGGGTTCACCGCCCTGTAAATTTTCTTTACCGCCATTCCTTCCGGCAGTATCGCATTGCATTTGTATTGCAGCTCAGCGGGTGGCTCTGACTCCAGGTCGAAGTGGTAAAAGTTGCTGAGCGCATGTACGCCCTCATCAGTGCGGCTGGCACCATAAGTCTCTATCGGTTTGCGGAAGAGGGTGCTCAGTGCTTTGTTCAGCTCCAGCTGCACCGTAGGCGTATCGCCCTGCACCTGCGACCCGTGGAAGCACGTGCCATCATACATTACCTCAACTACATAGCGCATAAAAAGTAAAAGGGCAAAAGTAAAAAACTAAAAGTTATCCGCATGAAGTGCCTTGGAATTCGGTATTTGGTTTCGTGTATTTGGTATTTAGTATTTGGAGCTTGGTATTTGGACTTTGTGCTTTGTTAGTTTCTATTTTTCCCCTTTAGCAGTGTGTGGCCGCGGAAGCTGAGTCGCCTCTTCTTCTCGAGCCAGCGGCCCAGCAGGCCAAAGGTAATGGCCAGTATCAGGAAGAACAGCCCTTTGTTCAGCGTATCCCAGAAGTATTCGAAGTAGCGGGTATACAGGTTGATGAGCAGAAAGATGATGCCGAAGTCGCGCGCCAAGTCGTCGCGGTAACGCACGCCGAGGTAAAAGCTGATGGCTGACGCTGCCCCGAAAAAGATGGAGTAAGCGAGCACATGCACCTGCCTCACCTGCTGCCAGCCCACAAGGGTATTAAAGTTCCCGAAGATGGACACGCCCCAGAAGCCGGTAAAGAATATTACCAGCCCGGCAATGTAGGTAAGGTGTGGGGAGAACTGCAGCTTCTTTACCCGTTGCTGCAGGTAAGCAGCACCCAGCAGCACCAGGCCCAGCACAGTGTAGCGCATAGGGTAGTTCATACCCAGGAAGCGGTAGTCCGTGCTTTGCCATGTAGTGAACGCCCAAAACCAGCACACCAGCGCCACCAGTGCTCCCATCCACAAGGCTTTGGAGTGATATCGCGCGCTTAGCACGCCCAGCATTATTATGGCTAGGCCAAAGAACATGGTGTAGGTGCGGTCGGTGCCCAGCTGCTTGCACATGTATATGAGCGAGGTAAGGGCCGATAGCCCGCCCAGCACCATGTATACTTCGTACGCTGCCGGGTTGATGCCCCATTTCTTCTTGGTTACATACCAGAACCACAGTACGGATAAAACAGCTGTTACCGCCGATATTGCGAAGTCATTCCACGAGAAGTAGACCTTCAGCTTTTCCAGCAGCTTGTCGTTGAGGAACAGGGCTCCAAAGGCAAGTAGAATACAAAAGAGTGCGATGAAAAAGAAGTACTGGGCTATCAGCTGGCGCTCGGTGCGCTTCAGCACCACGCTTTTGCGCAGGTTGGCAGCTTGCTCGGGCGCCAGCTTGCCGGTGTCTTCCCATTCTTTTATAGCTTTTTGCAGCAGCCGCCATTCAGGTTTGTCTACTTCCATTTGCCGGGTACTTTTTTCGTTTATGAAGTTAGTAAACATTTCATACCACCCGCACAAATAAAAATGCCTCCTGCGCGGGGCAGGAGGCGGCTAAGCAAGAAATTGTTCAGCGTTGGTTTTTACGAAGCGAGGTTGCGTGAGCCATCACGCAGTAACTATTTTGTACGTTTTACACTTTGGGTTTTTGACTTTTTCCTTTTGACTTAATCGTTTATCGATACCGATAAATTATCCTTGCTGCCCTTTATCATTATATTGTTATGTTTCAGTATGCGCTTGTATTTATTGTAAGTCGCTTCCGACTGTATCTTGCCATTCACGAACAGCTCGCCGTTGTCTACCTCTACCCTAAACCTTTGTGAGCGGTCTATGAGCCCGTCATGCTCCATCTCTTTCAGCGCCTCTTCGATCTCCTTACTATCGGAATGCGAACCGCCGCCTATTGATAGCGTGGCACGGGTGTTGCCGCTACGTGCCGTTGCCGCTGCACGGCGCTCATTAGCTTCAGCACGGCGTTCTTCGGCTTCATGCCTGCGATTGTCTGCCTCGTGCCTGCGGTTTTCAGCTTCATGCCTGCGGTTTTCTGCCTCCGCTCTGCGCTCATCGGCGGTAGCACGGTACATTTCTGCGCGCTCACGTGCAGCCTTACCGTGTGCATGGCGCATTTCTTCGCGTGCTGCTTCCAGTTCCCCGCGTGCCTTCTCCAGGTCTTTCCTTACTTCCACACTTATCTGCTTGCGCAGTTTGCCATTCAGTTCGCGGTCTACTTCATCCAGAGCTTTATGTATTTCCATGCGCACCTCTTCCCAGTCTACCGCGCTAAGTTCTGCATTCATCTCGGCCATCGCGCCGGCAAAGTCTTTTGATGCTATCGCTATATCTTCGATCACCTTGTCTACTCCATCACCACAGTTGCGCTTTCTTATCACCACCGACCGGGCACCATGCGGCTCGCCGTCGCTGAATGATACATGCACATCGTCTTCATCTTCGTCGATTAGCTCTTTGTTGCCCGGCACTACGGTTTTTGTCACTTCCTTGCGTTTGCCATTCTTGTCTATCACTATGGTTTTTTTGTACACCTTTTTAGGCTGGGAGGTGTCTGCGTCCTTGTCTGCCTTTACCTGCTGTGCGCGCGATGGGCTGGAGGTAAACATTGCTGCCGTGAAAAGCACGGCGATAAGCACAAGCACTACAAATGCGGTGCGGCTGTAGTTGGTGTTGTTCTTTTTCATTTCCATGATCCTTTTTATACGGTTTAATAATTGATTCTTTTGCCCTGTAGCTGCCTGGGCCAGGCCGTTGTGTAGCAGGTTTTGTTCCAGCACGGTGAGCGCACGGGCATACATCAGCGGACGGGCAACGCATTGCATCACCATATCATCACAGCAGTGCTCCCGCTCCCGGCGTATGGTTGCCGATATGAGCCATACAAACGGGTTGAAGAACAATATGGTCTCAGCTATCACCTGCACTATATTCAGCAGGTAGTCGTGCCGCTTTATGTGCGCCAGCTCGTGCAGTAGTATGGTCTCGGCCTCTTCTGTGGTGAGGTTATTGAGCGTGGCCACCGGCAGCAGTATTATCGGCTTTATTATGCCGCACATCATCGGCACAGTTATCCGGCGCGACAGCCGCAGCTCCACATGGCGCGCTATTCCCAGCTTTTCTTTCCATTCATTGGTAAACAGTTGCCATTTTTCGTCGGGCAGCGTTATTGCACTGCCCCTCAGGTTGCTCACCTGCAATATATCTGCAACAAAGCGACAGACCATGAAGGCGAGGCCCAGGCAATATGCAGCCATTATAAACGGGAAGTAGTTTTCAAGGGCCGCATTCAGGCTGTGTATTATGGCGCTGCTATCTATGGTTGCCGGTGCTGTCTTTAGCGCATGTGTGGCGCTGTACGATGTGCCCGCTACCGGCTCGCTGATATATACGGTTATGCCTTTTAGTTTCTGATACTGTGTCAGCCATGTATCGGCAAACCACAATAGCATTGCTGTGAACGCGCCGTAAGACAGGGTGTACTTTGTCCGCGCACTGGCGCCGGCTATTGCCTTCAGCAGTACAAACAGTGCGGCAAATATCAACAGCCCCTGCCATAGGGAGTAGGCGAGGGCCCACGCCAGCGAATGGCCAAGGGCAGATAATGTTGTGGATAGTGTATTCATGATGCGATAGCTTTAAAAAATTAGTCAGGCTACTTGCTCTTCTTCTCTATCTCCTCCAGGTACTTTTTTATTTCATCCAGCTCTTTGCTGTTCGGCTTGTGGTTGCCCAGTGCCTGCATCACCAGCCGCGATGCCGATCCGTTAAACACATTGTCGATCATCCGCTTTACCAGCTGTCCCTGCGCCGCCTCCTGCGATACGCTAGCTGTGTACACATGGCTTTTGTTGCGCTCGTCTCTTTTCAGCAGCTTCTTTTCGTTCATTATCTGCATCAGCTTCAGGGTAGTGGTGTAGCCGGCCTCTTTATACTTTTCTATTTCCACATGCACTTCGCGCACCGTGCTGGGGCCGCGCTGCCACAGTATATTCAGTATTTCCAGCTCGCTGTCTGTAGGTTTAATATTCATCTCAGGTTTTTGATGTACGAATGATTTCGTAGCAAACCTACGAATTATTTCGTAATCACAAAAAATAAAAAATGGTTTATAAATTCTTTAACAAATCCCACGCGGGAAATGGCAGATAGAGGGGAGGTGGAGGCGTCCCACACATTCGAGTTTGTGGACGCTTGAGTGCAGATGGTAGATGAGGCTCGTTAAGTGTAGAGCTTTCATTTGCAAAAGCCAAAAGCCGCTTGAGCGGCCTTTGGGTCTTAATACTTTTTAGCTGGTCGAAAAACCATTGTACTTATTACGATACTTTGTCAAAATATTTCACATCGAAGCCGCCTATAACACCGGATCTTTTTTGTGCTGCTTCCCAATCCGGGCTTGCCAGCACGGCCTTGGCCATTTCAAGGCTGGGATATTCAGATATCAGGGATATGCTGCGGTCATCGTCTACGTTGCGGTAAATGCCTTGTATCTTAATACCCAGCTTTTCCCTCAATGGTACAGCTTCATCGAACGCCGTTTTCCATTTGGCGAAGTCTTCTACTTTAATGGAAATAATTAGTGTGGTTGCCATAATTTTCTTCGTTTTTTGTTGAAGGCAAAACTCGCTAAATAATTTCCCGGGATTTTGATCCAAATCAACAAATGCCCTGGGCTATCTTCTTTCTTATGCGGCTTATCGTCTCTGTCCTGATGCCCAGATAGTTGGCCAGATGGTGCTGTGGTACACGGAGTATGAGCGAGGGGCGATTTTTCAGCAATCCCAGGTAAAGGCTTTCGGGAGTATCGCTTTTCAGCCTGGTCGCTTCCTGTATTATTCTACTGTGTGTCAATGGGTATGTTATATCAAACCAGCGCCTGTAGGCGGAAATATTGTTCAGGCCCCATTCAGCATTTTCTGCTGTGATACCCAGTATCTCGCAATCTTCGAGCGCCTGTAGATACATTTCGGTTCTGGTGCCCGCACGCATACACTGCAGCTCTCCGGCAAACCAGCCTTCCTCTGCGAAAAATACGATCTGCTCTTCGCCGTCATCATTTATGAAGTACTTTCTCATGCAGCCTTTAGCAATAAACGGACTGTAACGAGGTACCTCTCCTGCACGATAAAAGTGATCACCCTTTTTTACTGTAAAAGGTTTGAAGAGGGCAATAAACTTATCGGCATCACCGGCCGGAATATCTGAGACCTTTCTGATCTCTTGCAACAATATGTCTGTGTTTAAAATCTCCGGCATTAGTCAAAAATAGCAAATTGGGGCAATACACAACTGTTGAATGGCGTAGGGGTCAACGGATGGCGGGGCGCGTATTGCCACAAAAAAAGAGATACCGCCGAAGCGGTATCTCTTTACCATAACAGTGCCTGTTCGGTACTAATTACGAGAACTGTTTGTTAACGTTGTTCCCAAGTTTAGAACCGGTATCAGCTACACCGCTCAGTATCTTAAGCAGCCTGCTACGCGTATCGCTGCTAAGGCCTTTTATCTCCGCTCCAAGGAGCAGTTTAAGGTCGCCTACTGTCTGTATAGTAGTATTGCTCAGCTTTTTCAAATGCTTAGACCACAGGGTTATGCTGTCTTCTACTTCTTTACGTTTGCCACGGGCCTTGTCTGAGGTTAATAACATTACTACACCTACTGTAAGGGCTCCGAATATCAAAAATTTTGCGGTATTCATAGTTTTGGTTTTTTTAATTACTAATTGCCTGAACTACTAACAGTTCCATGCCATAGACTCTAAAGGATTTGTTAGAGCGCACAGTTTAGCATTTATTAACTTTTCTATGCCGTGTTGGCACAATACTTTTATGCTTCAAAGAAAATTGTAAACACTATGAAAGCAAGCAACAAAAACGAGAACAACATTTTTCTGTTTGCCTTCCTCGGCTCACTCTTAGCCATTGCGGCAATTGGCTTTATGATAGCTGATTTTGCAAATATGGCAACTTCCCAGGTCAACTTCACCGGCGCCACGCTCAACGGCAGCTTCGCACTATTATTCCTTTACAGGGCTGTAAAGGGAGACAAAGCACGCCTAAGCCGCACGCAGTTTTAACACAAAACGGAATTTATGGAATTGTTTGTAAGTGCTTTATGATCGCTCAAATTGCAGGCGCAACAACACAATTTTCAAAGCACCCCTCATGGGGCATATTCTACTCAACTCTTATACGATGAAATTGAAAGGGAAACACCACCGCGTTTCCCTTTTCTAATTTTACATCAGTGCTTTACTACAGCACCTGCCCACGCAGCAGGTCTTCAAATACGTCTGCTTTCCGTATTAGGTGATACTGGCCTCCCTTTATCATTACCTCCGCCGGCTTCAGCCTTGAGTTGAAGTTGCTGCTCATCTCGAAGCCGTATGCGCCGGCGTTGTGAAACACCAGGTAGTCGCCCTCGCGCACTTCGTTAAGCACGCGGTCCCAGGCAAATGTATCGGTCTCGCAAATGTTGCCCACCACGGTGTAGATACGCTGTGCGCCCTCCGGGTTAGATATGTTGGTAATACGGTGGTAAGCATCGTAAAACATAGGGCGTATCAGGTGGTTAAAGCCAGAGTTAACACCCACAAATACGGTTGCAGTCGTCTGCTTGATAACGTTGGCTTTTACTATAAAATAGCCGCACTCACTCACCAGGTATTTACCCGGTTCAAACCACAGCTCAAGCACCCTGTTATATTCCTGCTCAAATTTCTTTGCTGCTTCCGCCACTTTGGCGCCCAGCAATTTTACATCCGTTTCTTTATCTTCTTCCTTGTAAGCCACTTTAAATCCGCTGCCGAGGTCTATATAGTCGAGCCTATCGTAGTGCGCGGCTATGCTGAACATCACATCAAGCCCCTGCAGGAATACGTCTATATCTTTTATCTCGCTCCCTGTGTGCATATGCAGGCCTTGCACGTGCAGGCCTGTTGTCTTTACGATACGCTCTATATGGCGTTGCTGGTGTATGGATATCCCAAACTTGCTATCGATGTGCCCGGTAGATATTTTGTAGTTGCCTCCGGCCACTATGTGCGGATTGATGCGGATACAAATAGGGTAGCTGCCGCCATACTTATTGCCAAACTGCTCCAGTATGGAGATGTTGTCTATATTGATGCGCACGCCCAGCTCTATCCCTTCTATGATCTCGCTGAAGTCAACACAGTTAGGGGTAAATAAGATATGGTTTGGCTCGTACCCCGCCAGCAGGCCCAGCTTTACCTCGTTGATGCTTACACAGTCTAGCAGTGCGCCAAGGCTCCGCAAATGCCTGAGGATGTTTACATTAGTAAGGGCCTTACAGGCATAAAAGAACTTCGTAGGGTACCCGCTGAAGGCATCAGTTAGCTTCTGGTACTGCTCGGTTATTTTCTCGGCGTGGTATACGTACACAGGAGAGCCAAACTGCCCTGCTATCTCTGTTAGTTGCTCGTTGGTGGCTGGTTGATACATCTCCGCGAAATTAGCCTAAAAACGAATAGTTAACGCTTGGTGTTTTGTAGGGCCTTTATACATTTTTTTCTATCTTACCCCATACTTTTATATTCATCCATGATAGTACTTCGTGATCGGCGGGTGATATTACTGTTGTTAGCCTTGCTGTGCTTCCGTTATCGTGCTGAGGCTCAGCTGGAGGCGTGGCGGCACATAGGTATTGAGGGCATGGCCAATGGCAATGTAACTGCCCTGACGGAAGGCCCCGATGGGTTTATGTACTTCGGCACGCACGAGGGAGTAGATGTCTTTGATGGCAGGCGGTTTCACCACATAGAGGTGCCACACCGGCTTGAGCTGGGCATCAACCCATTTGTCAATTCCTTAAGGTGGTCGGCAGGCGGGTTGCTGTGGGTGAGCACACGCTCTCATATCTACACCTACAATGTCAACACAGGCACAGTGCGCGTTATTTATGGCGGACTGGCAGGCCAACTGCCGGGTACCGTGGAGGTCGATACTGTGCGCCGTTGCCTGTATATCTTACACGCGAGAGATGTAGATGTTTATAGATATACCGATACTTCGCTCACTTTCCTTCGTCATAAGGAGCTGCAACCCCAGGTCGAAACCGCTCTTATCAACGGAAAGCTATACATTAATCAGCAACCGGGCCATATAGTCTGCCTTTCAGATACAACATTAGAAACAATATGCAAACTCCCATTCATAAAAGACTTCGAATATCTTCCCCGTCAGCAGGCACTCATTTTACTTACCTCCGGCGGGCTGCAGTTGCTTGACCTGACTACAAAAAAGCTCACCACGCTTCGCATACCTGTACCCTGGAGCCTTACATCAGCAAAGACACACATCACTGTGCTCGCTACGGGGCAGGTAGCAATTCACTACGATGACGGCTTTTCAATATTAAATAAGGTTACCGATACCACGCTTATAAACTTTGCACGAGATGACAAGAACCCGTGGCGACTGCACGGCACTTTTGTCACCGTTACCGAGACCGACCACCGGGGTAATCTCTGGTGTGCCGAAGATGGGGTAGGCGTAGCGGTACTTCCACGAGCTCCCTCTGTGAAGTATCTGCCTGCGGCGGAAATAGGTTCCCCCCGGTTGTGGCGTGCCTATCACGATACTGCTCGCAGGCAGGTTATCGTCTCCTCAGAGAAGGGGCTCTGTGCTATCAGGTACAATGCTGATAAGATCACATACAAAAACATGATACGCCCCGCAGGGATGTCCGCGTTCGAAGTGATGGATTTCCTGGCACTTTCGCCCGGAAAGGTAATGGTGGTGACCAACGGCCAGGGCAACTGGATAGTTGATCTCAGTACTTACCGGTTTGAGCCTTATCCTTCCGCGAATGCAGGCTTTTCCGCCGCCAGGTTCTGGGGGGTGAAGCAGAAGAACAGCAGCGAATGTATATTTTATGGCCCGGTAGGTGCCTACCTGCTCAATAGGGACAACGGCCGGGCAAGCGAGATAAAGAAAGAAGGTACCGCCGGAAATTCGGAACATTATGCTGCGCTTTCTGTGCTCATAGACAAAGGGCAATACTGGATCGGCGGCGGCACCGGTATAGACCTGCTGGATAGTAACTTTCACCTGTTAAAGCAGTATGGCAATAAATCTGCACCATCGCTCAGGGGGCTTAATAACAGTGTAGTGCTCGATATAAAGCGGGCACAGGATGGTAACATATACGTAGCCACAATGGGCGGTGGCGTATTTCGATTGTCTAAGGCTGATACTTTTTGCCAGGTACCACTTGCAGGCGATGCGGCGAATATCTACTGTATCGAGCGCGTAGACGCTGTGCATCTTATCATCACTACAAGCAAGGGTATGTGCCTGTACAATACACGCACTGGCAAGTCGCGCATGCTGAATAAAGGCAACGGTATGCCTGTTGCCGATTTTAACCAGCTTGCGTTGGGCATTGATCCGCAGTTTATCATTGGCGCCGGGGCTGATGGGGTGTTGCTGATGAACACTGCAGACGCGGTCAGCTACTTTTACGATACGGCCCGGCTGCAGGTGATGCAGGGCGCCCGCGCTGTACGTACGCTCACACTGCAAAAAGGTAATCATACGCTCGATGCAGATATCGCCATAACCGGCTTTACGGGCAACAGTGCCTGGAAGCTGGAATATATGGTTGATGGGGTAGACGATGAATGGCGGCAGATGGCACCCGGGGAGTGGCACATCCATTACAACTCACTAAAGCCGGGCGACTACACCCTGCGCGTGCAGGCCATCGATGAGCAGGGGGTTACCTATGTGCAGCCCGTAGCCATACCCATTACCGCCCTGCCATTCTTTTGGCAGACCTCCTGGTTCCGGTTATTGCTACTGGTTGTTTCACTGGGTCTTCTCATTATCATTGTTCGCTTCTTCTCACAGGCGCAGCTGAAGTGGAAGCTAAAGAAGCTGGAGGATGAGCAGAAGGTGATACGCGAGCGGCTGCGCATATCGCGGGAGCTGCACGATAATGTGGGCAGCCAGCTCACATCGCTCATCGCCGGGCTCGAGGGCACAGGCATCCTCCTCCGCAAGCAGCAGCCTGAGCTGCTGCAAAAGAAGCTTGATCACTTGCACTCATCTGCCCGGGAGAGTATGCACCAGCTCCGCGACTCTATATGGGCGCTCAATACAGAGGCTGTGGCGCTTTCCGCACTGCTGCTGCGCTTTGAGACATGGCTGAACGGCATCATGCAGTCTTACCCCGATATCTCTATCAATATCACCAACAATGTTACCGCAGATTCTATGCTCGATCCGGTGAAGAGCCTTAACCTGTTTCGCATCATGCAGGAGTCGGTGCACAATGTGCTGAAGCATGCCCACGCCACCACTGTAGATATTACCTACACTGCCGGTGCTGATGCCCTTACCATACAGGTAAAGGATAACGGCCGCGGCTTTGATACCGCAGCCGCAAATGGACATGGTACCCGCTTTATGCGTGCCCGGGCCCAGGAAATGGCGGCAAACCTGGCCGTGGAATCTGCAAAGGACCAGGGTACGAACATTACCCTCAACCTGGAGCTAAAATAGTCCTAAAGTAGTATTGACAAGGCCACGGTAAAAGCGCACATTTGTACTCATCTTCACGGCAGCTATATGAAATACCAGGTAGGCATAGTCGACGATAACGATAAAATAGCCGGCCAGATAGCCGAGAACCTGCTGCTTACAGATGAGGTAGACATCCTGTTTATGGCCAATGATGGCCGCGAGGCCCTGCAATGGCTGAGCAAGCACAAAACGCATCCCGACATACTGCTGATGGATATAGAGATGCCGGTGATGAATGGGGTAGAGGCCACCTTCAAGATAAAGGGCCTCTATGATAAGATCAGGATCATCATGCTGACGGTGTTCGACAACGAGGCCAATATCTTCAATGCCATCCGCGCCGGAGCATCGGGCTACCTGCTCAAAGATGAGACCTTGCCCCGTATGATGGATGCGCTGGCAGATGTTACGGACGGCGGTGTACCCATGTCGCCACCAATAGCTAAAAAAGCGATGCAGATGATGGTAGAAGGCTACAAGCCCGAAAAGCAGTTGCTGTACACCGAAGAGCAGGAAGCGCTGAGCAACCGCGAGCTGGAGATACTCACCCTGATGGCCGAGGGCGCAGGCACTCCCCAGATCTGCAACAAGATATTCATCAGCCCGGCCACCCTTAAAAAGCACCTGCAAAACATCTACCGCAAGTTGCACGTAAAGTCGCGGGTGGAGCTGTTGCTGTGGTACCAGCAGGCGTAAATTCGTTGAATAGCCAAAGTGTTTTGGATGGAGAGCGTACACAAAGGCACCGCAAACTTTGGAGAAATGAAAGTTTGCTATATCTTTAAGCCTTCATACACTAACCAAACACACACAAGGGTCTAATAATCGTTTAATTATGCTGAAAGGTTTATACGCTTTTTGTCTTGCTCTATTGATGTTCTCCTTTATACCCCGCAGCCATGCGCAGCGCGGAAAGAGCGAAATAGCAGTAGGTTACGGCTACTACAGTATCTATTCAATTATCAACCACAGCATGAACGATGCGCCTTACGGTTCTTCTTCTGCAGGTACTTTATCGTTCGACTATCGCTACTATCTTTCGCGCACTGTAACGCTGGGTCTTGGTGTGGGCATAGAGAATATAACTACATGGGGCAACTTCGTGACATTTGCACCTGAAATTACCGTTGCATACCTCGACACTAAGAACGACAACATACGTGTAAGGCTATATGGCGCTGCGGCTTATGGCTTCTCTATTATGAGTGACAACGCAGTGGGAATGGGTGAAGGAGAAGAATCAGGCGTAAAGCCATGGGCATTCCAGGCAACACCGATAGGCATGCGCATAGGCCGCCAGTTTGCCGGTTTCCTCGAAGTAGGGCTTGGCTACAAGGGCCTCATCCGTGGAGGTATGGAGCTGCGCTTCCCACGCGTGCGTCACCATCATCACGACCACACTGAAGACCACGAGCCAACAACAGATACTGCCACAGATACAGATCCAAAATAAGATACTCCATTCCGGATATTGAAAGCGTGTACTGCGGTACGCGCTTTTCTATTGGTGGCTATGCTGCGCTATTTGGCCGCAGGCCTTCTTACACCAGCTTATCAATTGCCGCCGCCAGCTTCCTGTCACGGTCTGTTATGGTATTACCGGCATCGTGGGTATTCAGCCAGATGTCCACTGTGTTCCAGGTATTCTTCCAGGTGGGGTGGTGGTCCTGCTTTTCGGCTACCAGGGCTACGCGGGTCATAAATGCAAATGCCTCGCTGAAGTCCTCGAACTTAAAGCTGCGGTAAAGTGAGTTGTTTTCTTCGGTCCAGTTCATGGTGTTTCGGAATTTGGGATTTGGAATTATGGCGGTTTGCTAACACGTGATGTTGTTTGCCCGCCCTGATCAATATAAAGATAACTACATCTGCTGATACCCCGACAGAACCAATATGATCCTGCCCAAAGCAGATGCCATAGGCAACAGCGTCAACCATGCAAGGCGCTTTGTTTTTCTGTCGATATTGTTGTTGCTGCGCAATGCGTAGAGATTCCAAATTGAAACCCCTAAAAAGAGCATACAAAAAGTAACGGATAATATCGCATTGGTTACGGTGAATGCCCCGACCATAGTCGCCAGATACGCAATGATATATATTATAGGGTATTGCTCCAGTAGGGGTTTTTTTGCTTCGGCTTGTATATGCCTTATCCCTTCCAATATTTGGCTGATTTCATCATATTCTTCAATGTGGCGGGGAATCACGATAATGTTCCTATTGTCCTTACCACGTAATACAAAATGACCGTCATTCTTTTTTTCTATATACTCGATCTCATTGAAGTATATCGATACGGTAGGTGTGTTCGCCTGCTCGCGCATGACGAGATTATCTGCAAAACTTATCGTATAGCTTTCCAGCAGTGCCTTTGACTTTTTTAAGCCTATATACATACCGATAGGCAAAAGGATGGCGGCAGCAGCAGCGAACAGGGGAAATGTATCCATTATACCAGCGCCCGCCGGTGAATTAGCATTACTGATGAATATGCCTAAAGCACATGCAAGCAGCAGAAGTGGGATGGATTTGATAAGTGCTTTTCTGTTTACCGTTCGCAAAAATTCGCGGCTAATTTTGTATTGTTTCATGATGGGGTGTTTGTTGTGGCCCTAAATTAATAAAACCACCCGGAATGCCGGGTGGTTTTCTATTACGCTGCGCCAATTTTCAAATTAGCACATCATCAAATTTTCCAATTACTCCGCAGCTTCAGCGGCTGATGCTGCTGCAGCTGAGTCGTCTTCGGCTTTCTTCATTTGCTCCTTGATAGCTGCCAGGGCACCCAGGTCGCCGAGGGTTGGTTTTTCTACCTTGCTCTGCAGGTTCTTTACAGCTTTCTTGGTCTTCTCGTTCTCAGATGCAGTTTCTTTCCTCATTGCATCTTTCTCTTCGTTCTTAGATTGCTCCCAAACTTTTGAGTGAGATACCATGATGCGCTTGTCGTTGCGGTCGAATTCGATGATCATGAACTGCAGGGTCTCTTCTGCTTCTACATTGCCGCCGTCTTCCTTGCGCAGGTGGCGTGCAGGTGCATAAGCTTCGAGGCCGTACTGCAGCTGCACTGTAGCACCTTTCTCGTCCTTACGGGTTACGCTGCCTTCGTGTATTGAGCCGATCGGGAATACTGTTTCGAAAGTATTCCATGGATCCTCTTCCAGCTGCTTGTGGCCCAGCGCCAGCTTGCGGTTGTCTTTGTCTATAGACAGGATAGCCACTTCTATTTTGTCGCCAGTCTTCACGAACTCGCTTGGGTGGTTGTAGCGCTTTATCCAGCTCAGGTCGCTGATGTGGATCATGCCGCCTATACCTGTTTCCAGTTCTACGAATACGCCGTATGGAGTTATGTTCTTCACAGTGCCTGAGTGGCGGCTGTCTATCGGGAACTTGTTCTCGATAGTTTCCCATGGGTCTTCTGTCATTTGCTTGATAGAAAGACTCATTTTGCGCTCGTCCTTATCCAGGGTCACTACTACTGCTTCGTGCTCTTCCTGCAGCTTAAAGAATTCTTTAGCGTTGATAGGCTGAGAAGACCATGTGATCTCCGATACGTGTACGAGGCCTTCTACGCCTGGCATGATCTCGAGGAATGCACCGTAATCTTCTATATTCACAACCTTTCCTTTCACCTTGCCACCTTCTGTAATTTCTGCAGGCAGGTTGTCCCATGGGTGTGGGGTCAGTTGTTTCAGGCCCAGGCTTATGCGCTTCTTCTCGTCGTCGAAATCGAGAACAACCACGTTCAGCTTCTGGCCGTTGTGCAGCACTTCGCTCGGGTGCGTTACGCGGCCCCAGCTAATGTCTGTGATGTAAAGCAGGCCGTCAACACCGCCGAGGTCGATGAATGCACCGAAGTCAGTAACGTTCTTAACGGTACCTTCAAGCACCTGGCCTTTCTCAAGCTGGCCGATGATAACGCTACGCTGCTGCTCAATATCGCTTTCGATAAGCGCTTTATGTGATACCACCGCGTTGCGGATAGTTTCGTTGATCTTAACCACTTTGAAGTCCATGGTCTTGCCCACATACTGATCGTAGTCGGTAACCGGCTTAACGTCGATCTGTGAACCTGGCAGGAAGGTCTCGAGGCCGTAAACGTCCACGATAAGGCCGCCCTTGGTCTTAGAGGTAATGGTACCTGTAACCACTTCGCCTGTTTTGTAGAAGTCCACGATCTGCTGCCATGCGCGTGCTGCGCGTGCCAGTTTGCGGCTCAGGTGCAGGTGGCCGTGTTTGTCTTCTTTTTCCACCACCATTACTTCTATATTCTCACCTATCTTCACTTCAGGCAGATCGCGGAATTCATTCAGCGATATAAGGCCGTCAGATTTGAAGCCGATGTTAATGATAGCGTCGGTCTTGGTAAGGCCTACGATGGTGCCGAACAGTAATTCTGATTCTGCGATGGATTTGAATGTGCTGCCATACATAGAGTCGAACTTTACACGGTCGTCATCTTTGTAAGAAGCTACATTGCGCTTGTCTACCGTCCAGTCGAAATCATCGTGAGATGTTTCCGGCATTTCTTCGTAGTAGCGGCGTGCTGCGCGGCTCATCGTTGCAGGTGCATCAGACGATGCTTCTGCCATAGCCGGCTCGTTAGCTGCGTCTGCAGTAGCGTGCTCCGCAGTGTTGTTTTCTGTGGCATTGCTTTCTACGGCAGTGTTCTCTGCGGTATTGCTTTCTGCAGCAGTGTTGCTTTCTGCAACGGTGTTCTCTACCTGTGCATCCTGCGATGCGCCTGTAGTTTCTTCTGAATTAATTACCTGGTCTTCCAATGGTACTCAATTTTGTACGGGCCTGCCCTATAAGGCCTCCCGGTGGTTAAATAATATAATTACCCCCATTTTTGGGAGTGCAAAGATAGGGTTTAATTTGAAGATTTGAAAATGTGATAATTTGAAAATGTTGGCATTGCGCAGGTGTGCAATGGATTTTTTGGTATAGAGAGGTTTATATGTTCTTAGTTGATTATCAATATATTAAGTGTGTGTTGGGTAGTTGCCGTTTGCGCACTTTTTGCGCAGGTGCGCAATGGGGTACCTCTCCCCGGCCCTCTCCAAAGGAGAGGGTGACGTTACGCACCCACTAGGAAACCTTGGCTGCGAGTAAGGAATTAAAGAATATCCTCCAGTGTCAATAGACTCTGATGTAATGTAAGGTGAAAATGGGATATGGCCAAATCGGGTTTTTATGGTAGTGCAGTTACTGTAACGTCTTAAACAGGTGCGGGGTTTATGGTGGGAGGATTTTTCATGGAAATGTATAAGAGGGACTTAAATAACAAGGTAGCCAAGGCGCCATTTCACATACTCGTATTTTACTGTTCCAGCTACTGCAATTACCAATCGGATTTCTTTTCTATCGCACTTTGTATTGAAATAAGCATTTTTGAAAACTCAGCGTCCACATCATCTATTATTTGGTAAGTGGTTTTCTTATTAATTCCAGCTTCTTTGAATTTGCCTAATGTAACTGAGGTAGCAGTAGTACCAGAATACCATATAAATGAATTTGCTGATATGCGATACCTACCATCTTTTATGTCTATGTTTAACTTAAAGTTCGTCATGCTACCCCAGCTGCAAGCGAATACAGGCGCAGTACTTATTGATTTCTTATCAATTTCATCAAAATAATTTGTATTTGACTGCGTCTTTACAGTCTTAATAACCCAAGATTTTATTGATGCGAATATCTCGTCTTTGCTTTTTCCTGGCGCGTCAAAAGTGTTTTCGTAAGAATAGTTTTCGTCGGGCCCTAAAGTCAAAATTTTCGACGTTCTCTGCGCAAAAGCATTCAGCGCTATCAATACTATAGCAGATAAGAGTAGGTATTTTTTCATATAGTCACTTTAATATTAAACGCAAAAATATTATTTTTAAAATAGAAGTTGCAATAGTTATTACGGCATCGTTGAAGTTATTGCGGAACTTATTATTCAATCATTTGGGCTAACTGTTTTTCGCGGCAAAGGTTATTTGACGAATACAGTATCTATTTCAGTTTCCGATTTGCCGGGCGGCGTTTATTCGTTACAGGTCAACAATAAATTTGTAAGGTCTTTTGTCAAAGAGTAGAGCAGATTAAGTTGAATATATGTTTTCTTATCTTTAATCTGCCCATCGCGTGCAGACCACCTCGCTCCCGCCATTTCTCCAAAAAAAAGGAGGAGAAGGCTTTGCTGCGTGTTGCGTAGACCTGCAATGTCGTGGTTCGGGTGGGCTCCCGCCGTTACCCCTTCACAAACCTCCTCACCACACCCTCATTCACCCTCACAAAGTAAACACCAGCTGGTAACGCAGCAATATTCACAGTCACCTCTTTAGTGGATGGCTGCGAGGCATATATCACCTGCCCCAGCGTGTTGGTAATGCTGATGTGGGTAATGGCGGCGGGTGCAGCAATGGTGAGCTGGCCTTGTGCCGGGTTAGGGTAGAGGGTTAAGTCTTCGCTGTTGATGATATCCGCTATACCTACAGTGGTGCAAGATGTGGCGTACACTATCTCGCGTATGCGGTGGTTGCCATTGTCGGCGATAAACAGGTTGTCGCATGGGCCAAATTCTATAGCTGTAGGGTCGTCAAACCTTGCCGCGCCTGATGCGGCACCATCTGCTGCATAGTCAGCTACATTGTAGCCGCCGGCTATTTTATAGATGACGCCATCACCATTTATCTTACGGATCACCCCGGTCTCCAGTATGTATACACTGCCGCCGGCATCTACTGCCACATCGGTCACATTCGGCACGCCTGCTGTTATTGCTGCGCCGCCATCGCCGCTATATGCGGCAGAGCCGCTGCCAGCTACGGTTACTATACCCCAGCCGCCGGGCATTATCTTGCGCACACGGTTGCTGCCATATTCTGCCACATACATATCTCCGTTAGGGCGCAGAAAAATGCCGCGTGGACGGTTCAGCGTAGCGGCGGTAGCTATAGTATCATCGCCCACAGCGCCCGAGCATAGGCCCGTGCCTGCATAGCGGGTGGTCACGCCATCGGGCGTCACCTTGTTGATGCGGCAGGTGCTGTAGTCAGAGTAGTAGAGGTTGCCTGCGGTGTCCATGCAGAAGCTCATGGGCATTACTGCGGGCGCATACAATGTGCTGGCCGTAGTGCCGTAGGCTACCTTATATATATTGCCTGAGCTGTTGCTGTAAAATACATTGCCGGCTTTATCTACGAGTATCGGTGCCTGGTGCAGCGGTGCGGTCACAGTTACCGGTGCCACATCTGCAATGCTTCCATTGGTGCCTATTTTGCGGATGCGGCTCCCCTCGAGCACATACAGGTTGTGATACTGGTCGAACGCCATGCCATAGGCCGATTCAATACCCGCATTTTTGGCATTGCCGCCATTGCCGGTATCGGTAGCCGAGCCGTTGCCCGCATAAGTAACAATATATTGCGCGTTGCAAAAGAGGGGCGCAGACAGTGCCAGCAGGAGTAATAGTTTTTTCATTGCACGAGGTTTCAATAACAATAGTACCGAAAATTTCGTTGCGGGCAATGGAAAGGGGGGGACCCGGCGTTTACCGCGTTTCCCTGATCGCTATAAAAGTGCATTGCCGCGCACGCTCTGGGGACAGCTATTATATCAGCAAGAGCAGGAACAAGCCAATAATGCCGAGCACCAGGCCGATGGCCGCCAAGGTTTGTTTTTTTCGGTGCTTGCCCACGCCTATGATTCCAAGAATGATGGCGGGCAGAAAAAAGATCAGCGGCAGCCCTGCAATGCCGAAAACGATACCCAGTGCGCCGCAGACCACAGAGATAATGGCGGGCACTCCTGAGCGCAGTTCAGGCTTTAGCGGCGTCTCTGCGCGCATAGTAGTGTCTGCTGTCGAAAAGTTGATGGTCGCTACATTGTTTGTGATGAATGCAGCCCGTACCGGATGTACAAGTAAAAGCAGTAGAAATAATGCAATATATGTGAGTATAGTTTATGGTAGTGCCGCCTAAAAGTAATTGTCATGAATAAACTATCTGCATGCTATCCTTTGTATATCAATAAATAAACATGGCAGATCTGCCGGATGTCTTATCGTGAAATTCTGACGGGTATTTTGTTCAGTTGTGAAAAATATCTATGACGCCTAACGTTATGCAAATGCAGGGGGTTATACTTTCCAAAAATATTGTTTCCTGCAAAACCTTAAACAGGCACAGTTTATATGCCGCTTTACTAAAAAGCATTTTATGAACAGCATTGACCAGCAACAACCTGAAAACAACCGTAAAAACCTGGGCGGACAGGAAGCCGTAAAGAAAATTAAAGAACTGGCAGACACAGCGAAGTCGTGCTTTTTCTGCACTAATATCACAGAAGGCAAGCCTTTTGATACGAGGCCTATGGCGGTGCAGCAGGTAGATGATCAGGGCAATTTGTGGTTTCTCAGCGCCGATGATAGTCACAAGAACCAGGAAGTGAAGGAAGACGCCCACGTGCAGCTGCTCTTCCAGGGTAGCCATCACAGCGACTTTATGAGCCTCTGGGGCAAAGCTAAGATCAGCAAAGACAAGGCTAAGATAAAGGAGCTGTGGACGCCGATGGTGAAAAATTGGTTCACAGAAGGCCAGGACGATCCGCGCATCACTGTGATAAAAGTTACCCCGGAAGAGGGTTACTACTGGGATACCAAGCACGCCACCATCGTTGCTTTCGCCAAGCAGCTCGTGGGCGCGGCCATAGGCCAAACGCTCGATGATTCAATACAAGGCACGCTCCATACAAAATAATCTTGCTCGGGGCTACTCTCAATAAAAAACAGCAGCGATGCCGGCTTTTTGATAAAAGCTGGCATCGCTGCTTAGCACTAACGATAGGGGTTTATTAGTTTATAACACTCTGTAAAAGTAAGGCGGTGCATACGTTGGCGAAGAGCGCTTTTTCTTCAGCCGTGCCGGGTCCCAGGTACACCTTGCCATTGTCTATAAGCGATACGGCTGCGAGGGCGTCGCCGTTGCTGTTTTTTATTTCGAAGCCGGGGCTGCCGAAGGGCATATTTGCCAGCTCCCCATTCTTCTTTTCCACCTGCCATACCGGCTCTATAGTATAGTAGACATCGCCACGGGCCACGTAGCCTGCGGGGTGCTTGCGGCGCACCTGTGCTTCGGTGTTATCCAGGAACATTTCCCAAGGCTCATCGCCCGGGCGGGTAACTATAGATACGGAGTAATTGTTCTTAGAGATATCCGTTTGCTGAAACAGGGGCACTATAGATCCCTGCAGCCGTGTGTGCCCGGCTGGTGTGCCCAGCAGCAGGTCGTTGGTCATTACATTGGTCACCGTCATTACATCGCTGGTGTCGCCGCCTGTAGTGTTGGCGAGGCGGAAGTGTATCGATTGCTTTCCTTCCATATGCTCTGTCCATATGCTGCCGGGGAAGCCGGTTACCCCCGTCCATTTGCGTATGGCTGAGCGTTTCACCATTGCAGTGCGATAGTCGCCAAAGGTGAGCTTTTGCTTTATCATCAGGCCCTGGCGGCCTTTCACAGCCATTTCCTGCTGTGTGCTGTGCAGCGGTTCCCCGGTTGCAATTTTAAAGCTTTGCGCGTATGCTGTTGTGCTGAGTATTGCCGATGCGGCAGCGATCAAAATTCCTTTCATTGAAATGTGTAGTGTGTAGTTATTTAGCTGAAATCAAATTATGTGCCAGATTTTCAACAGCCGGTAATTATAGGCTATGCAGGAAATTATAGTGATATTAGCGCTCATATTTATTTGTCATGAGCGACTATTTATCTTACCGGTTCGTGGATAGCGCGGAGTTTGTAAATACCTTCGATGAGCTACCGCTGTGGAGCGCTCCGTTCGGGCTGCTGTTGCTGAAACACCTGCAACTTAGGCGCAATATGGTGGTGGTTGATGTGGGCTCCGGTGCGGGCTTTCCGATTATGGAGCTGGCGGGCAGGCTGGGCGACTCGTGCACATTGTATGGGGTAGACCCATGGACCAACGCCAATGTGCGTGCCCGGCAAAAGATAGAGAACTACGGCCTAAAGAATGTAACGATATTGGAGCAGTCGGCCGGAACGATACCGTTGCCTGATAGCTCTGCCGACCTGGTGGTATCCAATCTTGGTATCAATAATTTCGACGATCCGCCGGCTGTGTTCAGGGAATGTTGCAGGGTACTGCGGCCCGGTGGCCGGCTGGCGCTCACTACAAATCTCAACGGACACTGGAAGGAGTTCTATAGAATATTCATGGATACGCTTCGCGATCTGCGGCCGGAGCTGTGCGATAAGTTGCGGGCGCATGAGGAGCACCGTGGCGATGCTGAGTCAATAGCCGCATTGTTTACGGGCGGTGGCTTTACCGTTACACAGCAGCATGCTGAAACGTTTACCATGAAATTCGTGGATGGCAGCGCATTCCTGCACCATTACTTTGTGAAGCTGGGCTGGCTTGGCTCGTGGCGTGCGCTTATGCCTGGGGATGATGTGGTACCGGTATTTACCGAACTGGAACAGCGGCTGAACGCCTACGCCGTAAAGAACGGCGGACTGGCGCTAACAGTGCCTATGCTCTATGTGGAGGGCGAAAAAGCGGGTTAAGATACCAGCCCGAGGTTGGTATATGATATGCTCCTGCTCATGAGCTTCAGCTTTATATCAGACAATGCCGCGCCAATGATACTTTCGCACTTTATAGCTACCGTTATATGATTGGTCATTTTAGGTATCGGTATTTTCACCTCGTTGGTCGTGCGTACATTATTATTTTCATAGTAGGCCTGTGTGTTTATCTCGGCATATGCAGCACCATCGGTCTCCACAGTAATGCAAACCGGCGACTCCCTGAAATTAAGGCTTGACAGCTTTTTATCGGCACAGATCACCAGGGTATTCTTGCAAAGCTTATTGTCTGTTTCAAGGGTTATTGTTTGCATTTCATTAGTTTAGGTGATTTATTAAATTATCTATGTTAATCTACTGCTAAAAAAAATTGTACGCAAATATATACATTAACGACTTAAAAACAAATTTGCGTATTGATATATACGGGCTGCAGGGCTGTATGGTTTGGGGAGCAGGAATTATAATGGACGATCGCTTCCGGAGAGTTAGATGCAGAATGTGAGGAAAGGAGTTGGTAATTGGTTTCTAAAATGAAAATAGATCCTGTACTTTAAATCGAAAGGAACAACTGGAAAGTAGTAAGATCGAAAGCTGATTACAAGAGAGCAATTACCCGCTCAATCGAAATCTTCCTGCGGAAGAAGGTACCTCTGAATTAGATGAGCTTGACTTACTGCTGGTTTTGGGCAGGCGCTAGGAGGATGAAAATATTTGAATCCCGGATATTGATCAGGACACTACTGCCATATAGCAGAACACGGCGCAACGGAAGTCCGGATATCAATTCATAGCACCTCATTATTACCTTCAATAGCCTACCCGCGCAGCACTAGGATGTAGACCCATACGGCAGCGATCGCAGTTACCAACGTAAGAACATAATATTTCCGTACTTCCATATAGTTGTTTTTAAGTTTTGCAGGCTTTAATGCAAGTAAATCTTGTGCCATACCCTTCGCGCTAGCGTAGCGGTAGTTTTCTATGTTTCCCAGTAGGCAAATGAATACTCACAGTGTAAATCACTATACAGTATGCCGTAGGATTTGCGTTGCGCTACCATATACCCTACCTGCTATTTTTTTGGCCTATCACATCTAGCATAGATATGCACGCGTTATGGGGCCTTTACATTAGCAGGGACATCATTACGCAAATGCAAAATGATTATTGATGTAGGCTATGCGCTTTTAATTGTGCCTGGCACGTTATGGGGTGCGATCATTTTTTGGTTTGCGGTTTCAATTTTCGGGTTGAAATGCTTACCGCGCGAAAAGTATATTGTGCGGCACAAAATTTTTGTCTGGTTTTGCCAAAAATACTTATGAAAAATTCGGGTGCGTATGCGCTGGTTACTGGTGCTACAAGCGGTATTGGCTATGAGCTGGCAAAGCTTTTGGCAAATGATGGTTATTCTCTTGTGCTTGTAGCGCGCTCGGCTGAGCGGCTGCAGGAGGTAACCGCTGAGTTCAGGCAAATGGGCGTAGATGCGGTGCCCCTGGAGAAAGATCTTTTTGACCCTAATGCCGCTACCGAAATATATAATGAACTGAAAGGGCAGGGGATAACAATATCTGTACTTGTGAATAATGCAGGCCAGGGTGAAAAGGGTTTGTTTCATGGAGTGCCTATGCAGCGGCACCTCGACGTAGTGCAGCTGAATGTTACCTCGCTTGTGGCGCTTACACACCTCTTTCTAAAAGATATGGTGGAACGCAACGACGGTAAATATTGAATGTTGCCTCCGTAGTTTCTAAAACTCCTGCGCCCGAGTTTTCGGTATATGCAGCGAGCAAGGCGTTCGTATTGTCGTTTTCGCAGGCCCTGGCAAAGGAATATGAGGATACCGGCATAACGGTGACGGCGCTGATGCCGGGCAGAACGGATACCGACTTCTTCCACAAAGCACATATGGAAGATACGAAGGAATACCAGGACAATCCCCTGGCGGACCCTGCCGAAGTGGCCAATGATGGCTACGAAGCACTAATGAGCGGAGAAAGCAGGGTAGTATCGGGCGCCAGCAATAAGATGATGGTGGGTATGATGAATGCAACGCCGGATGATATGAACGCAGCAAAAATGCAAAAGAACATGCAGCCGTCTGAGAAGCCTGCCGAAGAGCGTAAGCAAGATCCAAGACATTCTTCTTCGCAGCGGGAAAGACAAACCATTGGCAAAAAAGACGGCGACAGGACTGAAAAAGATGGTCCGCAACGGAACGGCTAGCACAGCAGATACAACAAGTAAAGCCGTAGCCGCCAGGCTAGGGCTTTATTTATAAAATAGCATAGACTTGTTATAGAACTTTATTTAAGCGGTACAAATACAGGCAAATGATACCGGAAGCACAGACACTGCAGATAATTAAGGAAAAATTCGATGGGATCGCAATTCATGAGACAGCCTCTACAATGGCCAATATTCATGCTATAAGCAACTATGCTGTGGCATGTATAGATGAGGGCGATAACGAGGGGCTGCAGCAGCTGATGGCAGCGATAGATGATATATACGGCTATTGCTGCCCCATAGTAAGGACAGGCTTGGAAAATGTGTTGTTTTATAACCTCGGCTCACGCATTGCCGCCGATGACCAACGCGCGGCGCTGGAGCAGTTACTGCCCGCACGCATCTGTTCTATTATTCACAAGCAGTTTATTGCTTCTTTATGATAATGGTTGACCCGGTTGTCATCCATATTTCTACCGCAATGCGGACGCTGCGAAACAGCGGCAATGTTGATCTTGCTTGCATAGCGAGGAGGGGGAAAAGACAATTTTAAACAGCACGTTTTTTTGTTTTCATATCATAATGGATAAGTCTCAAATACACCTCGGTGATATTAAGCGCATACTGCTCGGCGATGCGCCCGGTGCATTTATGCCAGAGGTTTTAGTGCGAACGCTCATAGTATATACAGTGCTGCTATTCTTTGTGCGCTGGCTCGGCAAGCGTATGGCCGGGCAGCTCACTATAACAGAAATGTCTGTGATGATAATGCTTGGCGCCATAGTGGCGCCGGCAATGCAAATACCAGATAGAGGTATAATGCCGGGCCTGTTGATACTGCTGGGCATCGTGTTATTGCAGCGCGGCATCACCTGGCTTAGCTTTAAAAAAAAGGCCGTGGAGCGCGCTACCCAGGGCACCACTTCTTTGCTTGTAAAGGATGGCGTACTGCAACTCGACGAAATGCGCAAAGTGCGGGTATCGCAGCAGCAAATATTTGCGATACTGCGAGAAAAGGAGGTATATAATCTAAAAAAGGTGGAGCGGCTGTATCTCGAAGGTTGTGGCCTTTTCAGCATCTTCAAATCTGCGGAGGTCCAGCCTGGCTTATGCGCGCTGCCAGACGAGGACGACGCAATGAAGCAGGCGATGAAGCAGGCAAAAGAAGAAAAGGCGTGCGGCCACTGCGGCTATACGCTCAAGGATCCCGGCGATACACTTTGCCCGGAATGCAATAACCTGGATTGGCAACCGGCAATAATATGATGTATGGGTGCAGATGAAATACGCATAGATGACTGGCAAAGGATATTGACAGGGAATGTGCCCGGTAGCTTTTACGTAGAGGTGGTGATCAGGCTGCTGTTCCTCTACCTGCTGCTGCTCGCCGGTATGCGGCTGATGGGCAAGCGTATGTCGGCCATGCTTACCCGTAATGAGCTGGCCGCTATGGTGGTAATGGCTGCGGCCATAGGGGTGCCGGTGTCCGCGCCCGATCGCGGTTTGTTGCCCAGTGTTATTATAGCTGCCATCGTCGTTGCTACAGAGCGTGCTATCTCCGGCATTGCGTTCAGGAACAAGAAATTCGAAAAGGCTTCGCAGGGAGATATTTCTGTGCTGATAAGCGATGCCGTGATGGATGTGCAGGTTATGGAGGAGGCAAGAATAGGCCGCGACCGGATAATGGCCCAGCTGCGCTCGCAGAGCATTAAGAGCACAGGCGAAGTGAAGCGCCTATACCTCGAGGCAGGTGGTACTTTCAGCCTGATAAAGGAGGAGCGGCCCGGACCGGGGTTATCTGTCATCCCGGATTGGGACACAGCCTACCAGGGCAGGCAGAAGGCAGCAGGTGTAATGGTATGCGGTAATTGCGCCGGCAAAAGCAGATGGCAGCAACTTGCACCAACTGTGGCGCCGCAGAATGGAAAGCAGCCGTAATGGCGAGCGAAGCACCTGAAGTAGATCGATAACAGCAAAAGCCGGCCGATCACAATGATATAGCCAGCCTTTGCGCTATGTTGCCCATCTAAGCCTCGCCCTGCGCATTTTTCTTTGTTAGGTCATCTATGTTGGCCATGAATTTTTCTATCTTCCTGTCGCTGTAGGTGCCATAGGCATCCAGTATAGTCCCTTTCAGGTTGTCGTTTGTTTCCAGCAGGTAGAGTATACATGCGTCACCAGGATCGGAGTCTCCTTCGAAGCGGTAGAAGTCGGCGACCTTTACCTGGGAAGGTGTGTAGCGGCGCTCATTACCGGCGCAGTAAAGCGTATCCTGGTTTACTGTAAAGTCAAGCGTGTAGCCGTTCTCACGTGCAAATTCGAGGCAGTCGGTCAGCGTGGTCATTACTGTTTTCCGGTCGTTCGGGTTTTGATATTCTTGTATCGACATGTTGGTGTTGCGTTTTTATTATACAGACCATGCCACGGCCATGGCGACTGTACAAGTGAATATCCGGTAATTGCTTATGTTGGGCTATTATCTCTGATATTGCTTGCCGCTTGGGAATAATGTTACTTACGTAGATTTGTAATTCAATATGGAAATAACGAGCCATGAGCAGTATAGAGCTGCGCTAAAAAGGTTTGAAGAAATATTTCAGGCGACTAATGATAGCCCTGAAAGTGCGGAAGCTGATATTCTGTCGGAGGCTATCCGTCGTTATGAGTCAACGCACTTTCCCAGAGACCCACCGACCGATACTAATTCACCAGCGCCCACGCAAAGCCAAAGCGTATCGTAGCATCGGGCGTGGCATAGACCGGGGTATAGGTTATACCATCGTAGTCGGTGACCCTGGTGCCTGTGAAGAGCACCGTATTACGGGGCACGAACATCTTCTGCAGCTGGTCGCCCATTATAAAAGCCCTGAATCGCTTGATGCGGAAATTCAGGAACACAGCTACCTCGGGGGTATTACTAATGCTTGTTGTGCCCTGGTAATAGAAGCGGTTGAGCAATGCGCTGTAAGCAGCCGGCTTGTAAGCTGTATTGTAGCGCACTTCCACGCCGGCAACCATCCGTATTGCATGCCTGAAAAGGTCATTCTCATACGATAGCTGGTGCCTGCCCATAAGCGTAGGCACGTTCACAGGCGCGCTGCCCGGCAGCTGCTGGTATATCGCTTCGTTATCCAGGTAAAAATCTCCTACCCTGAACATTTTGCGCAACCACAACTGCGCTACATTAAACGCAATGCCATACTGAGCAGGCTTTTGCTGCTCATCAATATAGATGTAGTTGCCAATAAGGTAGTTGCGCGCTCCTGCCGATAGCTTCAGCGCCGGGCTCTCTATAGTGGCGTACAGCAGGTTCACATTCTCTTTAGCGAAGTGGTACAGGTATTTAGTGTATTGGTTGCCATAGATGTTATAGCTGTAAGGCGCATCGTGTATCCGCTGTGTAAAGCCCGCCTCAAAATACCCTTCCAAAAATTTCACGCTTTTGCCCAGCGAGGCATGCAGCGATAGGTTGCCCGCAAATCTGCCGGTAAGGTAGAACTGCGTATTGGCCACATATTGCCACTGGCCTGGGTTCAGCGCTTCTTTCTTCAGCTCAGCCACTATGTAGTTGCTCAGGTAGCTGCTCCGGTCGTAGCCTTGCTGATATATTATTTTGGGCAGGCTATCTGGATTTATATTGGGCGTTGGCGTAGTAATGAATTGGTCGTACCGCGAACCAGCTCCCGCGCTGAATTTCAGCTGCCGCCCCTCGCTCCCCAGGAAGCCATTAAGCATAAGCCTGTTATCGACCCTGAACCATTGCTGCTCTGAGAATACAGAGTCGCCGCCTGCTGCATAGTAGCCGGTACCCTGGTTGAGGAAGGGGTAGGCAAAGAAGCCTGCATAGCGCAGCGAGTCGGGCGTAAGGTCTTTATAGGTATGTTTTTCGGTGCTTACCTCAGCCCGGTGCGTTATGCTGAAGCGGGGCAGCAGGCGGTAGCTATATTGTGTAGAGTCGGCATTGTAAGTGGTGTCAGTGCGCCCCCATACATAGCTGTGCTGCAGCATGGCAGTGTAGTCGCGCTGCCTGTTGCTTATGGCTGAGCGGGTGAGGCTATACCTGCTGTCGAACATTGTAGGCACGGTACGCCTGTCGCTATATATGCTGGTGTCCAGGTCGGCTGCGTTCCGTACGCCGCCATTTTCATCATGCTGCTGCTTGTTATACACCATGCCCAGGTACAGGATGTAGTGCTTATCAATGCTTTTATAGTTAGTGGTAAAGCTGGCGTTGTCGTGGTTTACACGCTGTATGCGGTAGAAGCCGGGGCTGTTGGTTTTACGGTAGTCAACGGCAAAGTTCCAGTTGGGCCGTATGTTCTGCGTATGAAACAAGCTGGCCACCTGCTCCAGCCTGCTCCCCAGCCGGTAGCTGAATACTGAGTAAGGGCGGGTGGTGTTGTAATAGCCAAGGCTGTCGACATTAAAGCGGTACGCATCGAATGCATGATACCCCAGCGTGGGGCCTACCCTGTATTCGGGCGTAAACTGCAGGTTGAGCGCCGGGGAGCCCAGGTTGCCCAGGTCGCGCTTCCACGGCTGCAAAAAGGGCAGCCTGTGAAATGTGTGCGTTGCAGTATCTGTGGTGTAGATGCGCGAAGTATGCAGCTTTTCATAAGTAAGCCGCGCATCGGCCCCTTTCCATTTATCGGTATTGGATTTGTTCAGGTTTGTATCGCGCTGCGGGGCATTGTGTATCGTTGTCAGCTGGGCAGGGTTGCCGCCAGATAAGGTAGACTGCCCCATAGAAGTATACCCGCATAGCAGCAGGCACAGCAATACAACATACTTTCTACTATCAGTCAGCACCAGGATACAAATAAGCTTTTAGCGCCGGCAAGCCTTAGTGCTGCCGTGGCCGCCAAAGTTAGTAAGGAAATAGCGTTTTACCCGAATTGCTCCTTATTGGGTAATACTACATCTCTTTCACCAGCTCAGCCACTAGCACGGCCATCTTAGGCGCAGCGGCGTTAGCCGCTTCCAGCACTTCTTCGTGAGTTATGGTCACCGGCACGTCGCTGATCCCGATATCGGTGATGACGCTCATGGCAAATACACGCATGCCGCCGTGGCGGGCCACTATCACCTCGGGCACTGTGCTCATGCCTACCGCATCGCCGCCTATCACATGCAGCCATTTGTACTCTGCCGGCGTTTCGAAAGTAGGGCCCTGCAGGCCTACATATACTCCGGTTTTTACTTCCAGCCCTTGCTTTGCCGCTATTACCTGTGCCTGAGTTATCAGCTTGTGGTCATAAGGCTGGCTCATGTCGGGGAAGCGGGTGCCCAGGCGCTCGTCATTGTGCCCGCGCAGCGGGTGCTCGGGAAACTGGTTGATGTGGTCGGTAAGTATCATCAGGTCGCCGATGGTGAACGCCTTGTTCATGCCGCCTGCCGCGTTGCTTACTATCAGCGTTTCCACGCCCAGCGCCTTCATCACGCGCACAGGAAAGGTTACCTCCTCCATGCTGTAGCCCTCGTAGTAGTGAAAGCGCCCCGCCATCAGCACCACCTCTTTATCGCCTATGCGGCCAAATACCAGCTTGCCGCTGTGGCCCTCCACCGTAGACACGGGGAAGTTAGGGATGTCGGTATAAGCTATTTCGGTTTTCTGCTCTATTATATCTATAAGCCCGCCCAGGCCGCTGCCCAGTATTATACCGGTGACCGGGTTGTTCTTTACCTTCTTTTGAATGAACGAGGTAGTGTGTTGTATTTTCTCGTAAAGCGACATTGTATTATTAATTATTGAGGCCGCGAAATTACGCTAAAAAAGCCTTGGCCTAGCCCACCGTTGGGGTAGGCGAGGCAAATGCAGGGGAATAACCATTATACCCCGGGTTAGGCATATCGTTCACCGCCGGCTTTTTTACCACCGGGCTTACGCTCGATACGCCCAGGTGGTGCCGTTGCTCTATGGTATCCAGTGCGGCTTTGCGCTCCAGGTGCTGGCCCACTATGGTCTTTATATCCTTTCCTGCATGGTTCAGTATGTCGTTCTTCAGGCGCATTTCGCGCGCCATACGCCCTATAATGAAGATGCCTATAACGCTTATTGATGCGATGCCATATACCGCCAGCAGCAGGTACATAATATTCAGCGACCCCGCCTTGCTGCGTACCACGGGGTCGTAGAGTAGGGTATTGAGCAGGCTTAGCGGGTATATCCTGTGCATTAGGCTCACAAAGGCTACGCCGCCCAGGCTCACTATGTAGCAGCTTGTCTCCGTTATCATCAGCGTGCCGCTGCTGAGCAGCCGCTGTGCAGCCGGCCTTCTCAGGCTGGTAGCCAGCGGGTCCAGCAGCGCTATCTGCTCGTTTATCATTATCCGCTCCTCTCTAAACTCTTGCAGCAGGTCATCCTTCAGGGTAGCAAATGACATCGGGGTAATATTTGGTTAAAACAAAAATAACCTTGCGTTAATGCCAAAGCGAATGCACGTTATCCACAGGTGTGAATATCGTTGTGGAAAAACAACACCCACTGTATTTTTATTAATTTTGAATGATTATGAATGTGCAGTATATATCCGATGCTCAGGGAAGAGCCATAGGGGACTTTATTCCTATAGAGGAATGGAATAAGCTAAGGAAAAAGCATAGGGAATTGGAAGATGCTGCAATGGATGCTCCTCCTTTGAAAGACGAAATTCTCGATAGTATCGTCAAAGGCCGGCGACAAGCCAGGTTGCATCAAAAGGGCAAGCTGAAATTAAAGACAGCACAACAGTTGCTGGATGAGTTGCAATGACCAAGCTCATGTCCTGTAGGTGGCTAACGCTCTGTAGCAAATACAAATCACAGCACAATGCGAGCCGTAGGTTCGCAACCGCTAACAACAGGTATATCTACACTTAATGGTTGCAGGCAAAAAGGATGTCCTAAGCGCCGCTGATCAGCCTTTTGGCATGGCGTTAATTACGTACGCAACGACTATTTACCTCTGCAACCAATCAACTAATCAACTACCTCTCCACGGTTAATTAAAGTTAACCCCGCTCCATTTTCCCCAAACGTAGCCCGCATTTTGATACAGGTTGCAAAACAATTTGTACAATGAACAATACTCAGACAATTGCGGTGGCAGCGCGCCAGTCGCTGCGGGAAAGGCTTGCATGGAAGATAGCCTATGGATTAAGGCCCTTGTATTTTGCCATGCGCAAACACCGCAAGGCCTGGGGTGTTACTTACGACGACCTCGCCCTGATGCCCGAGGGAACACTCGGCAACGACCTGGCAAAATTCCTGTACACCCACCAGCTGGCTATGATGCCCCGCGCAGAGTTTCACGACGTATACCATGTGCTGTTTAACTACGGTACTAACATCCGCGATGAGTCGTGCATACAGTTTGTGCCTGTGGGCAATGGCCGCCGCACGCTGCCATACCTTGTGTGTATCGCCGTCACCATGGCATTCTATCCCGAGTATTGGGGCGACTTCTACAAGGCATACCAGACAGGCCGCCGCGCCAATAAGTTCCACGACTGGGACTTTGAGCCTATGCTTTGTTTGAAGACGGAGGAGGTGAGAAGAATCATCAACTGCAATAGATTGCCGTAATTGTTTTATAAGGGCAATGCTCCGTAGGAGCTGGGGCTTGGTAGCAATTCAAACAAGCATATGATGCGAGCCGTAGGTTCGCAACAAGTCAGATGTGGGTGTGTATCGACACAGCATCGAACTGGCAGCATCCAGTGATGTCCGACGGCATCAATGTTTATCGAGGTACATTTATTAGGTGGTCAATGCCGTAGGTGTCGAATGTTTGGATAACACTTAGAGTATATCTGTTCGGCTAAATTCCCCCGTTGGGCCTCTGCGCCTTCGCGCCTCAGCGGTTAAAGCACCCAGAGTGTATTTGCATAGCATGAAAATGCCTGGACCCCAAACCACAAAAAAACACCCCAAACCCTTACCCACAGCCAAAAGAAATTTACATGATAAACAGCTGGCTGCACATGGTGTTACAGAAAACGTATTGCCATAAAAAGTTGGTTTGCTTATTTCGAGATTTGGAGTCAACTTGCATTGAGGACAGAAATTGAGGATGTTCATGGTATCTGACGAAAACGGATCTAAATGAAAATCCCCCTCCTGCGGCACGATGGGAAATTACAGGAAGCAGTAATATGGTTGCCAGTAGCAGGTTGTGGCAAGAGCCAGGAAATAAAATTCCCCATCTCAGCATTATATACCGCCGGGGAATAAGTATCCACATAACATCTCCTCCCCTTGGGGGAGGCCGGGAGGGGCAATATCACACCACCTCCCCTCGGTGGAGGCAGGGAGGGGCCACTCAACACCTCCTCCCCTCGGGGGAGGCCGGGAGGGCCTTTTTCCGTACCTTTGCACCCATTTTATCATAAGGGTATGTTACATAGGTTGCCTCGCGCACTTACGACTTATGACTTACAACTTACGACTGAATAAACTTCGACTAAGAATACTAACACGTAACATGAGCCTTATGACTTATGACTTACGACTTACGACTAGAGAGTAATGAACGAAAAAGAGATAGCCCAGCGGCGCACATTTGCCATCATATCGCACCCGGATGCGGGTAAGACCACGCTTACCGAGAAGCTCCTGCTGTTTGGTGGCGCCATACAGGTGGCCGGTGCGGTGAAGAGCAATAAGATAAAGAAGCACGCGACCAGCGACTTTATGGAGATAGAGCGCCAGAGGGGAATCTCGGTGGCTACATCGGTAATGAGCTTTGAGTACAATGGCACGCTGATAAACCTGCTCGATACTCCCGGCCACAAAGACTTCGCCGAGGATACCTATCGCACGCTCACAGCTGTGGATAGTGTGATACTGGTGATAGATAGCGTGAACGGTGTGGAAGACCAGACCAGGAAGCTGGTGGAGGTATGCCGCATGCGCGATACGCCAATTATCGTGTTCGTCAACAAGCTCGACCGCGATGGCAAGTTTCCTTTCGATCTGCTTGATGAAATTGAAAAGGAGTTGAAGTTGTCGCTGCACCCGCTCTCATGGCCTATCAATATGGGTAAGGAGTTCAAGGGTGTATATAATTTGTACGATAGCAGCCTTAACCTGTTTACGGCAAGCCAGAAATCGACTGAAGAAAATACGGTGCCGATAAACGATCTTAGCGAGCAGCTGCTCGATGAGAAGATAGGGGAGCGCGATGCCAAACAACTGCGCGAGGATGTAGAGCTTTTGCAGGGCGTGTATGGCGGTCTCGACACGGATGGTTATTTAAAGGGCAAGGTGTGCCCCGTGTTCTTTGGCAGTGCGGTGAACAACTTCGGCGTAAAGGAGCTGCTCGATACGTTCATCCGCATAGCACCGCACCCGCAGGGCCGCGACACGGATAAGCGATATGTGGCGCCCGAGGAGCCTAAGTTCACCGGTTTTATTTTCAAGATACATGCCAACCTCGACCCTCGCCACCGCGACCGTATCGCATTTTTGCGTGTGTGCTCGGGCAGGTTTGCACGAAATACATATTACAAGCACGCACGTATAGGCAAGGATGTGCGCTTTAGCAATCCCTACTCCTTCCTCGCCCGCGAGAAGGATGTGATCGAAGAGGCATTCCCGGGCGATGTGGTGGGCCTGTTCGATACCGGTACGTTCAAGATAGGCGACACACTTACCGAGGGCGAAGTGATGCAGTTTACCGGCATCCCTACCTTTTCACCAGAGATATTTAAGGAGCTGGTGAATAAGGACCCAATGAAGACCAAACAGCTGGAGAAAGGCGTGATGCAGCTTACCGATGAGGGTGTAGCGCAGCTCTTCACCCAGCATGGCGGTAACCGCAAGATCATAGGCTGCGTTGGTGAGCTCCAGTTCGAGGTGATACAATACAGGCTCTTGCAGGAGTATGGCGCATCGTGTTCATTCGTACCGTTGTCATTCTACAAGGCCTGCTGGATAACCGGCGACAAGAAGGCTATAGAAGATTTTGCCCGCTTTAAGCAAAACAACATCATGCAGGATAAGGACGGCAACCTGGTATACCTGGCGCAGAGCGAGTGGTTCCTCAATACAGAGCGGCAGAACAACCCGGCAATCGAGTTTCACTTTACATCAGAGTTCAAAACTGCTATGGCAAAGTAGGGAGGGGCGGCTATTGTATGAAGAGGTAGGATATCTGTTCCTTTCTCACGATCTCAGAGACTTTTTTAAACACGTTCGGGTTGAGCGTAGGGCAGCCTTCACTGATCACTATATCTTCGGTGCAGGGCTTTTCAGGCACGTAAGGATGGCTGTGCAATACCACATAGCGCTTCAGCGCATTGCTGTTGGTAGCATCGAGACCATGCAGTTTGTAAGCTTCGCCAAACCGGCCAAAATATCGGGCACCTATCTTATACAGTCCTTTCGACGAGCAGTTGCTGCCGGGAGTGTTGGCATATAGCGTTTTCCCGTTCTTCGTCTTCCCGCTGCAGCACAGTCCGCGCATCAGCACCTTCCTGTTCTTCAGGTCCAGCACAAAGAACCGGTTGGTATACGATGGCAGCGAAAGGTCTACGTAAAGGAAGTAATCTTCCGTTGTAAGTGCTTTAGCTTTGCGAAAATATGCCGCAGTATCAGGCGCAGCTACCACAGCACGCGCAGGCTGCGCGCACGATTGCATGCAACTCGCTGCTACGAGCATATAGCATGCAATGAGTACGGCTGTAAGTCGGGTTGCGCACATACCCTGATGTTTTTAGAAGTATTAAGTCGATCTTACTTTATCTTGCCCGTTACTCACTTTTGCATTTTGACTTTTGCATTTTGACTGGCAGGTTATTCTTCGCCGGCTTTTTTACGCCACTCGGCTGCCTTTACCGGGTCTTTAGCCACGCCTTCGCCTTTTTCGTAGAAGTCGGCAATGGTGCTCATGGCTATCTGGTCGCCTTTTTTGGCGGCCTTCATTACCCAGTCAAAGCCCTGCTTCTGATCTTTGGTTACACCAAGGCCGTTGGCGTAGAGGTAGCCCACATTGTAGTAGCCTGTAGCATTGCCTTTGTTGGCCGCCTTCATAGACCATGTCATAGCTGCGGCATAGTCTTGTGGGGTAGCATTCTCTTTGTTGGTATACACAAACCCCAGCCCCGATAGCAGGTAGTCATTGCTTGTAGCTGTGGCAGTTGTTTCCAGCCACTGCAGCAGCTTGGCCTGGCGAGCAGCACTCAGCTTGTTCATAGTGTAGAGGACAAAGAGGTTCTTTAGAGAATTGCTTTCTACTTCGCCATGTTTCATTCGGTACTCTGCATCTTTCAGGAAGTAGTCCATGGCCTTTGAGTAGCTCTGCTCCACGCCCTTGCCATCTATATGGAAGCGGGCCATAAAGTATGCTGCGTCGCCATAGTTTGCATCGGCTTTGGCCTGCATCCATGCTATGGTCTTAGGCATGTTTGCGGTAGGGCAGGTGGCTGCCATCACTATTTCGCCCACGGCTTTGAGCGATACCGAGTCGCCGAGATCTGTGGCGCGCATATAGCAGTCCACTGCCTTCGGACAGTCGTTGCCCATATCTGGCTCTTCGTAGTAGTCGGCCAGGTAGCGCAGTGCCGCTGGGTCACCTTTGTCTACAGCTTTCTGCAGCCATTGCAGCGCGGCGTCGGGGTCGGCTTTTACGCCGTGGCCTTCCATGTAGGCAAGCCCCATGTTTATCATGGCATCGCTGCTGCCTTTCTCTGCTGCAAGCTGGTAGTATTTCACAGCTTCCGGCAAGCTCTTAGGCACGCCCACGCCCTCTTCATACATTTCGCCGAGGGCTACCAGCGCATCAAGGTTTCCTTTATCAGCAGCCTTTTTAGTCCATTCAAGGGCTTTGGCGGGGTCTTTTTTTACCCCTTCACCTTCCTCGTATATGGCTGCAAGCTGCATCATAGATTCAGTATTGCCTTTCGCGGCGGCCTTTGTAAGCCATTCACGTGCTTTAATGTAATCCTGCGCTACACCGGCGCCATAATAGTAATACATGCCCATGCGTCGCATTGCAGCGGTGTCGCCCTTGGCAGCCTTAGCCTTCTCCTTTATGAGCTGTGTATTTGGCGGCGGGGCCTTTTTCGTGGTCTGGGCGTGGCCCATAAGGCTGCAAGCCAGCAATGCTGTTGATAGTATGTACCTCATTAGTATCAGATAAAAAGAAAGCAACCTTTACAGGTTGCGGTATGTGAAGATAGTGCAGAGCGGGGGATTGGCAAAAAGCCAGCCCAACCGGCTACCGCTTGTTTTTACCAAAGGCCTCCTTCAGCAACTGCTGCCGTAGCGTGGGAGTAGCAGACGGCTGCTCATTTGCCCGGTCGGTAGTGTGCTCTACGCTCCAGCCATGGTACTCCCTGAATGCATGGTAACACCAGTCCCAGCCTGCCTCTTCAAAAAGGTCTATACAATCGCGCAAATAGTAGTATGCGCTTTCGCCGGGTGCCCACCGTATAGCGCTGAATTCGCCTACGAATATCCGCGCGTTATATTCCTGCTGAAACCTGTAGATCGGCGCCAGCACTTCACGCAGTTTTGCTTTGTTCCACTCCCTCCCATAAATGACGCCCGGGTACCGGACATTGGCAGGAGCATAAAGTCCCTGGTGGGTAAATGTAGATGGCTCATACATGTGAAAGCTATACACGATGCCAGGTACAGGGATTGGCTTTAGTGATGCCAGTGCATGCAGGTGGCCATTTGGGGCGCCCTCCACTATGATGACGTGGCTCTTGTCAATGGCCCGGATGTTCCGCGCTACTTCCGCAGCCAGCTCCTGCCAGCTCATCAGACCAGCAGGAAGATCGTGTTCGTTTGGCTCGTTTGCAATGTCAAAGCCCCACACGCCTTGCTCATCTTTATAGCGTGCGGCTATCTTATTCCATATTTCTATGAATACTTCCTGCCATACTTTTTCTTCAAATAGCTTATGCCCCCAGCCCGACTTGTTAATGCCTCCCGGTAGTGTATGCAGATCTATAATGATCTTAATGTTATTGGCTTTGCATACGGGCAGCATCTCGTCTATGTGCTCCAGCGACCGTTCTATCCATGCGGCATATACCTGGGGCGTTGCAGTGTCGGCTGGTGTAGCCGGAAAACCATCCCACATAAGCTGCCAGCGGATAAGATTGGCACCCCACGAACCCAGGGCCTCGATATCCCCTTTTCCTAAGGTTGGATTTATCATGCATCCTCTGAGCTTGCCATATTGATAATTGCTGATCTCGTTATCGCTGACCGATGCAGCAGGTAGAGATTCCATTGCGTCCACAACGGTGATCTCAATATTGTCCACCCATAGTTTACCCCCGGTCTTCTCGATCCCCAGTATCAGCCACATACTGTCAGCATCGTACGGAACAAACGTAATGAACTGGTCGGTCTTCCAGTCAAAGGACCCTGCCGGAAAGGGGATAAGTGTCCAGTAGTCATCTGCAGCGGCGTGGATATGCATCATTATTTTGATCCCCTTTCCGGTTACCGAAGCTTCCCCTACATTTTCAGCTTTGACACGTGCCTTGATCATAAGCTTTTTGCCACGCAACTCACGGGCCGGCAAGGCCATTCTTAGCAGGGCTGTCTTGTTTTTCTTCGTTGTAAACACGATAGATGAGGTGGCATCATCCGCAACCATCTTGTAGCGGCGAGTGCCAAACCAGCCACGCTCCGGCTTCGTATCAAAGCCGCTTTTGAATACTACCTGGGCCTGTGATCGTGCTTGTGGCGCAAGGGTACACACAAATAGTATTATGGCGCAGAGCGATCTCAGATGAGCAAACATGGTTTATTATTTGGGTGCAAATGTAGAGGTTCCCTTGCTATTGTGTTATGCCGCTGGTATGAAAGGAATGATCTTTATGCATGTGCCGGCATGAATACTTTGTTTCCCATGCAGCCAGGTTATCCCGATGGGTTTTCCTACTCAGCGGATTTTATAACGGCCGGGGAAGAGCAGCAGTTGCTTGAAGCCATTGCAGATACGGAACTGCATGCGTTGAATTTTCGAGGCTTTACTGCCAAAAGAAGGGTTGCCAGCTATGGTTACGACTATAACTTTGACGAAAGAGCAATATCAAAGGGAACGCCAATTCCGCAAAGCTTCCATTTCCTGGTGGAGCAGGTTGCAGCGCATGTTAACATCCCTGCGAGTCGTTTTGCTGAATTACTGCTAACGCATTACCCGCAGGGATCCGTTATCAACTGGCACCGCGATGCTCCTCCATTTGGGCTTGTGGCAGGTATTTCATTATTGAGCGACTGTACGTTCCGCTTTCGCCCTTACGCCAAGGCAAAACAAACCCGCGGCGCTACGATAGCTGTGCCGGTACTTCGCAAGTCGCTATATATAATCGATGGTCCTGCGCGCTCAGACTGGGAGCACAGCATAGCCCCGGTAGGGCACGAGCGGTATTCCATTACACTGCGCACGCTGCGGAATGCATAAGGTTTTATAACACAAACTGGTGCAATCGCTTGCGTGCAAGACTTTCAAGTTAAAAATATGTAGCCCGCCGCAAAAAAAATGTGCTAAATATCATCCCGCTTATATAATTTTGCTCCCGGAGAGATGGCAGAGTGGTCGATTGCGGTAGTCTTGAAAACTATTGACTGTTACAGGTCCGGGGGTTCGAATCCCTCTCTCTCCGCTTCATAAGAAATAAAATAGCCCCCTCAGCCGGGGCTATTTTCAATTTTGCAAGGTCTTGAAATCGGTAGTCTGAGAGTTGTGAGCGAATCTCTCAATCTCAATCGGTCGAAGCGATTGAGATATATAGGCGTATTTGAATTTACGTACTTCTTGCACTTTAGTTCGATGACTAAAACGTGGAAGCTTTCTGTGGTAGTTCTAAATCTTCAGCCCGGGCTGGGATGAAGTCGGCCATTTTATATTGCCAGCATGCTGAACCTTTGAACTTCGGGTAATTATACCTCGCTGAATTCTGCACCGTCCTTTGTTTCTCAGGTTAATAAGCTAACCCAGTAAAATAATATAGTTTTGTATGGTTCTTCAAAATATCCACAAACATGTGCAAATTGATATTTTTTTTCGCTTTGACATTATCGGGCCTTTTATCTGTTGCTGGGATATACAGGCACGACAGGCCTCAGGGCCGATATATAGATCTGGCACACAAAAAACAGTTTGATTGTGTAGGTGAGGTGTGGGCGGGCAAATCAAAAAGAGGCTCATGCGTGCTGATAGGTAAAACATTCGTTCTTTCAGCCGCGCATGTGTTTTTCAACGATAAGGCAAACCCTGACAAGCAATTCTATTGTGCATTTAACGGCGTACAATACCACGTTAAAAATATCATCAACCATACACTATATAGCAAGCTTGGAGATTATGATATATCGATACTTGAGCTTAGCATGCCAATAGACGATATCTCTCCTGCGGCTCTTTGCGCCACTGACGATGAACTTGGCGCTGATGTTACCGGTGTTGGTTTCGGATCCATTTGCCAGGTTGATAGCCCCTCCGAAATTATCGCAAATGCAGTTGTTGAAAAAACCACTTCGGGGAAATTTGCAGGTGAGAATGTGATAGATTCTATTGGTGGTTATTCAGTAAATAATATCGGTGCTATATTATATTGCGATTTTGATTGCCCTCCGGGCAGTAAGTATTCCGGCCAATGCGATAAAATGGGCAGCAGCATTCCGAAAGATCTTGAATACTATGTGAACGGTGGTGATAGTGGCGGCGGCCTATTCAGGCAGACTGCAAAAGGCTGGGAGCTGGTGGGTATATGCAGTGGTGGAGGTATGAATCTTGATCAGTTTGAGAAAACATATTATTATGGGCATATAATGCGATGGACAAGAGTTTCAACCTTCATTAGCTGGATAGAGGAATGTGAGCAAAATACAATGAAGACGAAGTAAAGCATTTATTTTTTTTAATCCTAACAATATGGTAGTCAGCAGTCGTCCCCGAATGCTCCAAAAAATGGAAAGTTGTCCTTCCAGCCGGCAGAGTGCAGAACCCGCGATAATCGCGGGTTCTGCACTTAAAAACAGGCATTTTCTTCAAAACAAATTACCGATTGAACAATTTGGACAAAAATGAAAGTGCATTTTCTATGATCTCAGTATTCTCAATAGGTATCTTTAAGTAGGTCTGCCCGGTCTGCTCATCTTTTTCAGTGATGCTTGCGGCCAGGTTTTTAGCGGCTTCCCGATCATTGAGGGTGGTCATTAATTGAGATAAAAAATTCACTCCATTTTGCAAGAGTTCCTGCGGCTCTGGAATGTTGCCCGGAGACTGCCTGCTTTCGGTGGGCTGGGGGCTTAATGTTTCCTCAAATATTTCTTCAATTGGTTGAGTCAATACAAGTTCCCCATCGTTCTGCACCCCGATTTGAGATATTTCTTCTTTTTCAGATGAGTCAAATAATGTGGATGTTGTATCCTGTTCGGCAGTGGCTAAGGCCTCCACCGACTGCATGAATTTTTTGAATTTGTCATCACCTGCAAATATGCTGTCTTCCCCATTGTCGAGAATGCCTGCAGCAACTGCGCTTTTGAATTTTAGAATGGAAAGCATCCTGTGCTCAATTGTTTCCTGTGCTATTATATTGATCACTGAAACATTTTTCTTTTGGCCCATCCGGTATATCCTGGCGATGCGTTGTTCAAGAACCGCCGGGTTCCAGGGGATGTCCATATTGATGATATTAGCCGCCGCCTGGAGGTTGAGGCCCACGCCCCCTGCATCGGTTGACAAAAAAACGCGACTTTCAGGGTCATTGTTGAAGTTTGTAAAAAGTGCCGCCCTGTCTTTGCCTGGAATGCCGCCATGCAAGTTCTCGAATTTTACTTTTCGGTCAGTAAGGCCATTTGCAATCAATCTAGTCATTCGCTCCCATTGACTGAAGATCACGACTTTTTCATCCAGGTTCAATAACAGTTCATCCAGTATATTGAAAAGCTCATCAAGCTTTGTTTGAAAATTTGTCTGCTGGTCTAAAATGTAGGTGCTGTTGCACACCATCCGCATCATGCCCAGGTTGTTCAGCAGCATCTGGCGGTCTTTCTCATTCAGAAACCCGAATCTTTTCCATTTATTTACAAGCTGTGCTACCGAATCTGCATATTGCGTGTGCAGCGCTCTTTGCTGCTCTGTAATAGGTACAAACAGGTTTTTGTCCATTCTTTCAGGCAACTGTTTCAGCACTTCCTTTTTGGTCCGGCGCAGCATTATACCGGAAAGCTTCTCCCCAATTTCATTTAAGCCCTTGTAGCCGGTAACCTTGCCACTATCTTCATCCTGCAGCCTATGGGCCGTCAGAAAATGATGCAACGACCCTAAAAGATATGGATCTACGTACTGCACCAGGGAATAAAGCTCCTCTATATTATTTTCTACGGGTGTACCGGTTAGCACCATTGTGTATGGTGAGCGCAATCGTTTGATATTTTGAGACGTTTTTGCCCGCCAGTTTTTGATACGTTGCGCCTCATCAAGTATCACGATATCAGGAGACATATCGTTGATATATTGCCAGTCGTTGCCTGCAACATGGTAGCTGACGATCTTGAAATAGCTTTCATCATTCGTATAAATTTCTTTTCGCTTGAGCGCGTTGCCTTCTACAACACATGTGGTGGTAGCAGTAAATTTTTCAAGCTCAGATTTCCATTGGTATTTTAGTGACGTCGGGCATACGATCACCACCTTCGTTGTATTGAAATGCTTTTGCATCAGCATGGCCCATGTTATCGCCTGTATTGTTTTTCCCAGCCCCATATCATCTGCCAATATGCATCTCCCTGCTTTCGCCGCAAACATAGCTCCCTCCGCCTGATAGGGGAATAATGTAACCTTCGACAATCCTTTAAGCAATTCGTTCCCTTTTTTCGCTAACAGTTGATGACGGTTTACCACATCCCTTCGTTCGATGATAAATTCTAAAGCATCCGGGTAACAACGAAATGAACTATTGATTTTTTGCGCTTCTTTCAGTAGCCGCTCAATGTCTATACAAGCCCCTGGCAGTAATGTGTTGTTACTGTCGAAATATTTTTTACTCCATTTTTCAAATTTTTTTTTGTTTTCTGTACCTATCCTCAGTTTAATATTCCTGTTTTCGTAGTAAGAGACATATAGGGAGGAGTAAGAGATACCTGGGACTACAGCCATCACTTTCTTTATCCCGCGTTTTTTCGCCAGCGATGATCTTACTGCTTCGATATGTTTGCAGGTGCCCAGGAGATTCGTCTTAAAGTCGGGGCAGGAACAGAAATTCAAGTTGTTGTCTCTGCTACGCAATGCGACTTTATAGGTTTTCTTTGAATTAGGACTAAAGACAGAATAATCACTGTAGACAATTTCGCTACCCACATTTTCAATGTCAAAATGTTCCTTTTCCGCCGCCTGGGTTCTCAGTGCTACCTGCCATTGCTGATCGGTCATATCAGCAGGTTTTCGGTTAAGAGATATATGTTTTGGCAGGGTTTCCCGTTTCTTTTTATTGGAAGATTTTTTGTTGGCGGAACTGTTTTTCATAGTATTTATTTGAGGAGCGAAAGATAAAACAGTAGTTGAAAATTTCATCATTGATTTCTTCTCCGTTGCAAATAAGTACGAAATACGACTCTAACAGCATGCATGGCTAATAGATAAGTATCATAATAGTATTCTTTCCGGATTTATACTGCACGTGGCTTTGCAATCAAAAACAGCATTGCTATTGCTTCCAAATTATAAAATATCTACCTTGCATTCTTCGAAGGCAGGTTTGCACTGCATTTTTGGGTGCATAGCAGCGTTATTATTGCGGCACCATTAGTTTTAAACAACAAAATTACTGTTCATGAAAAAAGTAGGTCTACTTTTCGCAGCTTGTGTAGGTTTGGTATCAAGCGCATTATTTACCGGCTGCAGCCCAAAGGTGTATACAGCACAGTCGGGCAGCACGTACGATACTGGCTACGTCACTTTCACCAAACTGCTCAGGCAGCGTATGGAGCACGATAACATGGACGTAAAAAAGGTGCAGTTCTACATTGATCATGCATTGGTAATGCGCCGCACTTCAGGCTCTGAAAAGGGCAGCGTGAACGGCGGCAGGGTAGAGTTCTCTAACGGCCAGTCGGTAAACGAGGTAACCATACCTGCATTCACTCCGGGCGTATGCGAGCGCGTAAGTGGCGACAGCCTGTTCGTCAGCTTCGATGCACCGGGTAACACAATTGTATTCAGCGCCCTGTATGCAAATCAGAACTACACAGTGTCCAGCCCTAACTGGTACTACGGTGTTGCAGATGTGATGTATGATGGACAGATGTACAAGGCGCAATGCGCTGATTGCGGTAGTGCTGCTAATGTGCGGCTTGCCATCAGGAAATCAGAACAAAATAACAACGTTGCCAATCGCCCCGCCAATATTACTAAAACAGTAGTAGGCAGGAAAGTAAGATAACGATCCCAATATTTAGTAAGGCGCATGATCTGCAAAAGGTCATGCGCTTTTTTTATTCAGGTGCTTTATTTATTAGACTATAAGCATAATATCCCACTAACTAAAAATTAATATTCCATCCGCAATAACTGTGTGTTAACAATTCGTTTAGTTAAAGTTATCTGAATAGGGCTTATTTTTAAAGTCCTAAGATTTTGCCTTTGCACTAATATTTTTAGTCTTTTCATTGCCACAAGTTAATTTTTTTGTGTAACCCATATTTGGCGGGGCTTGCAGAAGAAACAACTCAGAGTTAATGTTTTAATTGAAAGCAGAAAATAATTTTTACATAATAAGCCAATAAAATAGCGGATATGAAGAAAAATTACCTTTTACATTTGACGCTGCTTCTTGCAGTATTAGTGGGCTGTGGTTCGCTGGCATTTGCGCAGACCACAACTTTCAGCTACACGGGCTCAGTGCAAACTTATACCGTGCCCGCAGGTTGTACCCAGATCGCCGCCGATGTGCAGGGCGCCCAGGGTGGCAATTTTACAAGTGCCAGTTCCTCCGGTGGTTTAGGCGGCCGGGCACAGGGAACAATAGCGGTAACTCCCGGGCAGGTATTATACATCTATGTGGGCCAGCAGGCGGCAAACAGCACTTGCGGCAGCGGCTCTGCCGGTGGCGGTAATAGCGGCGGTGGCGCACACGGCGGCAACGGGGCTACATTCGGTTGCGGCGGCTCTGGCGGCAGCGGATCGTCAGATATCCGTACTACCTCAGGAAGTACCACTGCGGCGCTCAATAGCCGTTTACTGGTTGGCGGCGGCGGCGGCGGTGGCGGCTATAACTGCGGCTCCGAGAACGGTGGTGCCGGCGGCGGACTGACAGGCGGCACTGGTGTAAGTTGTGGTACTTATAGTGCAGCCCAGGAAGGCGGCCCCGGCACTCAGACTGCTGGTGGTGCTGCCGGAACATCTCCATATGTTGGTGCAACCGCGGGCAGCTTTGGCGCCGGCGGTAACGCTTACACATCACACTATGGCGCCGGCGGTGGCGGCGGCTGGTATGGCGCCGGCGGTGCCTCTGCAGGCAGTGGCTGCGGCGGATCTTCATATATAGGCGGCACCGGTGTCACAGCGGCTACTACCACACCAGGTTTTAGAACTGGTGACGGCGTAGTTACAATTACTCCATTGCTTCCTTCGGTTACTGCCCTGAGAACTTATACAGCGTTTGGGAATGTAACTACCGGAACAAGTTCAGTACCGGTTGGGTTCTTTACGTTATCAGGAGCAATTTTATCACCTGCGTCAGGTAGCGTTACAGTTACCGCACCTGCAAATTTTTTAGTTTCACTTGACGGCATCACTTGGTCGACTTCAGTTTCGGTTTCGTATACCGGCGGCGCTTTTAATAATCAAACTGTATATGTACAGTTCAATCCGACATCTTCAATTGCATATAGCGGAAATATTACTGTTACAGGCGGCGGCTTGCCGACTACATATACTATTCCAGTGACAGGCACAGGTATCGCGACGGCATGCTCTGGAGCACCATCTGCTGGTACTGCGGCAATTTCTCCTGCAGTGGGCGGATCAACAACAAACTTTACATTGAGCCTGGCCGGCACTACAGCAGCAGGCGGCCTTCATTATCAATGGCAATCTTCACCCAACGGTTCTACAGGATGGACTAATATTCCGGACGCGATATATCCAACGCACAGCTTTACAGGTATAAGCGCTACAACATATTATCGTGCATTGGTAAGCTGCGGTACTGGCACGCCGGCAACATCTTCGACTGCCTCTGCGACAGCTACGCTGACTGCTTCAAGCTGCACACCAACTTTCGGTACTCCCTGTACGTCCTATTATATGGATGCACGCATAGCATCACTCGTTGGTGTATCAGGATCAATAGTTGATAACACAACTTGCGGTGGAACTAGTTATGAGGTTATGACCTCCATGATCACTACTCTGAATGCGGGGGCAGTATACTCAGCGTCTATTTACGGCGGTCTTACTTATTGGAATAATTCGACAGTGCAGGTTTGGATAGATTTCAATGATAACGGCAGCTTTGAAACTACTGAGACTGTGGGAGGCATTGCGCTCAACATGACTTCACAAACTCAGGTAACAAGCCTTACGATCCCAGCTGGTGCAAACCCGGGCTTACACAGAATGCGAATAGTAGGAAATTACGGTTGCTGTGGCAATTCTAACTATCCTAACATTAACCCTTGCCCTAATACTTCAATTACCTATGGGGATGCAAGGGATTACTCTGTAGTTATTGCCGGCAGTGTATCATGCTCCGGTACTCCTGTTGCAGGCATTGTGAGCGGTACCCCTACTTCCGCATGTTCATCTTTTACCGCCGCATTATTTAATGTGGGAGAGTCGACTACCGGAGTTACCTACCAATGGCAGTCATCTGCTTCTGCTTCAACTGGTTTTACCAATATCGGTGGTGCCACAAACGCTACGTATTTCCCCGGAGTGTCTGCCAATCTTTACTATCGTAATTTAGTAACCTGCCCCACGAGCGGAATGTCAGCTGCGTCTCCCTCTCTGCAATTACAGGTCACTTCACCACCTCCCGCAATAACCGGAACTCAAATAGTGTGTATCGGTAATACATCGACACTGGCTAACACAGCAACCGGCGGCACATGGACCAGCTCCAATACCGCAGTTGCAACCGTTGGCTCAGCCACAGGTATTGTTTCAGGCGTAACGGCTGGTACTGCTACGGTAACTTACAGAGCTTCATCAGGTATTGGCTGCTTTGCTACCGCCACGGTTTCAGTAAATGCATTGCCTACCATCACCAGTGTTACTCCGTCAGCAACAAGTTTATGCATTGGTGCGGCGCTTACGCTTACCGGCGCTGGTGCTGCGGGAGCCGGTACGCTGACATCTTATAACTGGTCAGGTCCTGCCGGTTACAGCACGACCGGCACTGCTACGTCAGCAGTGCTCACTACATCGTCAACTTCTGCAAGTGGTGTTTACAGTCTTACAGTTACATACCCAGGTGCGGGATGTACGAGTAATCCGGCAACAACATCATCGATAACAGTTAGCCCTACTCCTTCGCTTACAGCAGCTACCAACAGCAGCCCTGTATGTAATGGCGGTACGCTCAACCTTACTGTGGCCGGCGCAACAAATGTGACTGGTTATTCATGGGCGGGCCCTGTAGCTATCACTACAGGCGGCTCTACTGCCAGCGCCACAGTATCACCGGTAACGGGGGCATCAGGAGGAACTTATACTGTGACTGTTAATAACGGGTCCGGCACAGGTTGTACAGCTACATATACTACAGTAGCTACAATAGCCGCGTCTCCTACGCTTGGGGGCGTTACTAATGGCGGCCCTGTTTGCGCCAACAGTACATTGACGCTTTCAACAAATACGCCAACGAACGTAACCGGCTATAGCTGGGCAGGCCCGGTTGCTATAACTGGTTCTACTTCATCATCGGCGAGTGTTCCTTCTGCTACAACGGCTGCTTCGGGTGTGTATAGCGTTACTGTAAATAATGGTACCGGCTCAGGCTGTACCGCTACTTATACAACGTCTGCAACCATTCTTGCGTCATCTCCCGTATATAGTGTAACGGGTGGTGGTTCTTATTGCTCTGGCGGAACTGGTGTTCCGATAGGCGTAAGCAATTCAGCTCCGGGTATTCAATATCAATTGTATCGTGGCGCTACTGCTGTAGGCAGCACAGTTACCGGTACGGGTTCTGCAATAAGCTTCGGCCTGCAAACAACACCAGGTAGCTATACAGTCTCCGCGACAAATACAGGTACGTCATGTGTTGCAAATATGACGGGTACTGCTACTGTGGCTATCGGACCTATTCCGCTGGTATATTCTGTTACCGGTGGCGGCGGCTATTGCTCCGGAGGAGCTGGTTCGGTTGTGAGCTTATCTAATTCAGATGTATTAGTTTCTTACCAATTATATAACGGTGCTGTTGCCGTAGGCGCAGTAATATCAGGCACAGGATCAGCGTTAAGCTTTGGCCCTCAAACTGCAGGTACTTACTCTGTGGTTGCCAACCCTGGAAGCACATGCGCAACGGACATGACTGGTTCAGCTACCGTATTTACTCTTGGCCTTCCTACCGTGTATAACGTTACCGGTGGCGGTGGCTACTGCAGTGGTAGTGGCGGCACACACATAGGCCTTGACTGGTCTAACTCGGGTGTTAACTACCAGCTTTACCAGGGTAGCACGCCAATAGGCGGTGCTGTGCCAGGTGTTGGTGGTGCAATAGATTTTGGTCTTATAACTACACCGGGCACCTACTCGGTATCTGGTACTATCGCCTCTACAGGCTGCACTGGCCCGATGGCAGGTACTACCACGGTTTCAATTAATGCTGTGCCGGGTACCTTTAGCATTACCGGCGGCGGTAGCTACTGCGCAGGCGATGCGGGTGTTACAGTAGGCCTCAGCGGCTCTGCAAGCGGCATCGATTACCAATTATATAACGGCACTGCTACAACTGGCTCAGCTGTAGCGGGTACGGGTGCTGCTATCAGCTTCGGCTCTCAGTCGGCTGGAGGCACATACACTGTGCGCGCAACCAACGCGACAACCGGCTGTACTTCCAACATGACAAGCACTGCAACTGTTACCATTAACTCACTCCCTGTACAATACGTTGTAACCGGTGGTGGTACTTATTGTAATGGCGGCTCTGGTGTTCATATTTACCTAAGTGGATCTACCACAGGTGTTAACTACCAGCTGTACAACGGTGCAGCAACCGTTGGTACCCCGGTAGCGGGCAATGGTTCTTCGCTCGACTTCGGTTTCGTAACTGCATCAGGCACTTACACAGTCATGGCTACTAATGCAGCCACGTCATGTGCCCGCGCACAGTCAGGTTCGGCAACCGTGGTGATCAATGCTATACCAACTGCGTTTACTGTAACCGGCGGTGGTAACTACTGCTCAGGCGGTGCAGGTATTTCAGTTGGATTAAGCAACTCTGCTTCAGGAATATCTTATCAATTATATAATGGCGCTACAACGGTAGGCAGCCCTGTAAGCGGTACAGGCTCGGTTATAGGCTTCGGCTCTCAGACGGCTGCAGGTACTTATTCAGTAATGGCTACCAATGGTGCTACCGGTTGTTCCGGTGCAATGACAGGTACTGTTACTGTTGGCGTTAACTCATTGCCTAACGCATATGCGCTCACCGGCGGCGGTCAATACTGCTCAGGTGGCACAGGTGTGAACATCGGTGTTGCTAACTCGAGCACAGGTGTTACTTACCAGCTTTACAATGGCAGCACAACAGTAGGTACAGCGGTAACAGGCACAGGCTCTGCTATCAGCTTCGGTCTGCAGACTGCAGCAGGTACCTACAGTGTGCTTGCTACTACAACAGCTACAAGCTGCACTAATGCAATGACTGGCACCGCAACAGTTGTGGTGAACACACTGCCAACAGTATTTAACGTAACAGGCGGCGGCCAGTATTGCTCAGGCGGTACGGGCGTGGCTGTAGGCCTTAGCAATTCTACATCGGGTGTCAACTACCAGCTGTACAACGGCTCTACTACAGTGGGCGGCCCTGTCTCAGGCTTTGGCTCGTCAATAGGCTTTGGCCTGCAGACATCATCGGGTACGTATACTGTACGTGCTACAGATGCTACTACTACCTGTACAGTAAACATGACAGGCTCTGCAACAGTTTCAATTAACGCATTGCCTACTGCATTTACAGTAACGGGCGGTGGTAACTACTGCTCAGGCGCTTCTGGTGTTACAGTAGGTCTCGGCGGTTCTACCAGCGGTGTTAACTATCAATTGTTCAACGGCGCTGCAACTGTAGGTGGTCCGGTAGGTGGATCAGGCGGCTCTATAAGCTTCGGTCTGCAGACAGCTGCAGGTACTTATTCTGTATCGGCAGTAACAACTGCAACAGGCTGTACCAGCAACATGAGCGGCACGGTAAACGTAGGTGTGAATACTTCACCGGTATCGTATACGGTAACCGGCGGCGGGCAATATTGTGCAGGAAGCACAGGTGTTGGTGTAGGGCTTAGCGGCTCTAATACGGGCATTAGCTATGCGTTGTACAATGGCTCATCGGTGGTAAGCACTACTACGGGTACAGGCGCAGCACTTTCATTTGGCACAATAACAACGGCAGGTACCTATACAGTACTAGCTACCAGCATATCTAACTCATGTACTACAGGCCAGACCGGCGCTGCGGTAGTGGTTGTAAATGCAATGCCTACAGTATACACTGTGAGTGGCGGCGGCAACTACTGCGCGGGTGGCACGGGCATGGCGGTATTCCTCAATAACTCAAGCCTTGGCATTAACTACCAGCTATATCGCGGCAGTACGCCGGCGGGCAGCCCGGTAGCAGGTTCAGGCTCAGCTATCAACTTTGGCTTGCAGACAACGGCAGGTACTTACTCTGTATCAGCTGCCAATGCTACCACAGGTTGCACCAGCAATATGTCGGGCACCACTGCTGTAGTAGTTAACGCTGTACCCACAGTATACTCAGTAACAGGTGGCGGTCAATACTGTGCAGGTGGCACAGGTGTCAACGTAGGCCTTTCAGGTTCTGCTTCGGGCATCAGCTACCAGTTATATAACGGTTCGGCAGCAGCCGGTGCGCCAATGGCGGGCACAGGTACTTCGCTTTCTTTTGGTTTAATTACCACACCGGGCAACTACACTATAATAGGTACAGACGGCACAAGCAGCTGCACAAGCAATATGAGCGGTGGCGCTGCGGTTACTGTTAATGCTAATCCTACGGTATACACAATTACCGGCGGTGGCCAGTACTGCACAGGCGGCACAGGTGTTAACATCGGCCTCAGCAGCTCAGCAACGGGTATCAGCTACCAGCTATACAACGGCGCTACCACATCGGGCGCACCGTTAGCAGGTTCAGGCTTACCACTCGACTTCGGGCTGAAGACAGCAGCAGGGACGTACTCAGTAGTAGCTGTTAATCCTGCTACATCATGTACCAGCAATATGCTTGGCGCGGCTACGGTTACGGTTAATGCTAACCCTACGGTATACACGGTAACCGGCGGTGGCCAGTACTGCGCAGGCGGCACGGGCGTAACAGTTGGCCTCGGCGGCTCAGCGATTGGCGTGAGCTACCAGCTGTATAGCGGCTCTGCAGTGATCGGTGCCCCGGTATCGGGCACAGGCGGCACGCTTAGCTTCGGTATGTTCACCACAGCGGGTACTTATTCGGTAGCGGCTACCAACACATCGAGCTCATGTATGAGCAATATGAGCGGTACGGCTACAGTATCGGTTAACGCTAATCCTACAGTATACACTATGACCGGCGGCGGCAGCTACTGCCAGGGCGGCACAGGTGTTGCTACAGGCCTCAGCGGCTCTGCACTTGGTGTTAACTACCAGCTGTACAGCGGTGTAACGACAATAGGTGGTCCTATATCAGGTACAGGTGGTGCTATCAGCTTCGGCAACCAGACCGCAGCAGGTACTTACTATGCGATGGCAACAAATGCATCAACTACGTGTACTGCTAACATGGCGGGCACAGCAGGTGTAACAATCAATGCGCTGCCTACTGCATACACTGTAACCGGCGGCGGTAACTACTGCTCGGGCGGCACAGGTATGAACGTAGGGCTCAGCAACTCTGCAACCGGCATCAGCTACCAGCTGTTCAATGGCTCAACGGCTGTTGGCAGCGCTGTACCTGGTACGGGCGGCGTGCTGAACTTCGGTGCGCAGACAACAGGCGGCAGCTACAACGTAGTAG
>JAZKFF010000021.1:0-142146 GCA_040386555.1 Bacteroidota bacterium
AAGGAGGCTTTTAGGATACACAAAGCAAAGGGCGCCGGTTGGCGCCCTTTGTGTTATGTATATATTAGCAGCATAACTTGCCTGATAGTTGCTGATGGCTATTTTTTACCGGTGGAATAGATACCCCTGAAAGCGTTGAACAGTGCATGGTGGCCGATAGTCGCATGATTCTCATCGGGCAAGTAGTCGAAATAGGTGTGTAAATGTTTGTTGCTGCAACTATCCAGTTTGTCTTTTAGCAGGTTGGCATCTACTTCCATTACCCGCGGCGTGTTGCCGGGTGTCAGTCCCTCTTTTCCTACGCCGATGTATACATCTGTCCTTTGTTTCAACTGCCCGATTTCCTGGGTAGAGCGGCTTAGCAAAGACCCATTATCCCACCATAAACTGGGGCTTATGATAATGTACTTGTTGAACAGGTGAGGCTTGGTGAAAAGTATCTCCGTGGCCAGCAGTCCTCCTAACGATTCGCCTATCAATGTACGCTCGCCGGTGGTATTGACCGTAGCCCTTACAAAAGGCTGCACCTCATTTTCAATGAACGAGATAAATTTTGCAGACCCGCCTGACGATGGAATTATGTCCTTGTAAGCTCTTATGGCAGTTGGAAATGTGAAGTCTTTCTTCCTGTCATTATTGGCAATTCCTACCACGATCGATTTCGGCATTCTGTTCACCCATTCAAAAGTATTGAACTGAACCAGCCCGGAAACGTGAATAAAGTCCTCGTCAATGCCGCCATCGAGCAGGTATATCACGGCATACTTAGTACTGTCTGTGCTGCTGTAGCCTTCAGGCAGATAGAAATTCAATGTACGGTTTTCACCCAATATAGCAGACTTGAACTCATATGCTGTGCCGAGTGTTATAGGTTTGGCCGACACCTGTGTTTGTTTTATGGTCTGCGCAGTGCAATAGTTTCCGGCTATTATAAAAGCTGCGATAATAGATATTTTCCTCATGCTGCAACGCTAAGTATCTGGCTTAGCTGCGGTAAAATATAGCAAACGCGTGAAACGCCCAGCGTGAGTGGGTGCGGCATTTTTTGGGTGATTACCAGAAAAAAGATCAAAGGGCAAAAAACGAACAGGGTAGTGAAATTTGAGCTACCGGCAAAAGCCGGGCAGGATTTGAACCTGCAACCTCCCGAACAATTTAAAGTCCGGGCGCTCAACCGAAGTAACCCTGCTCTACGGCACCTTTGATACTTTTTAATCTTCCCTGCTACCATCATCGGCCATCCTCACCATCTTCGGTGTGAATTTCGCGACTACCGAAACAAGTTCCTGCTGCGCTGCCATCACCTTGTTGATGTCTTTATAGGCGTTTGGCGCCTCATCGAGCCCGGCACCAATCAGCGACACGCCGTGGTCTTTCAGCATTTTTCTCATCTCATCGTGTGTTATGTTTTTAATTGCCTGCGTACGGCTCATTTGCCTTCCCGCGCCGTGCGATGCAGAGTTGATCGCATCGTGGTTGCCCTTGCCCCTTACCAGGAAGCCCGGTGCGGTCATAGAGCCCGGTATGATACCCAGCACGCCGTTTGATGCAGGTGTGGCGCCCTTCCTGTGCACCATCACCTCCTTGCCGTCAAGCATTTCCTTCCATGCAAAGTTGTGGTGATTCTCCACCTTTGCCAGCACCTGTCCTCCTATAGCCGCCGTTAGCCGCTGGTGTATAATTTCGTGGCATGCCGAGGCATAGTCGCCCGCGAGGTTCATAGCCAGCCAGTATTCCTGTCCTGCGGCACTGTTCATATCCAGGTATGCAAGGTTAGCGGCCTCTTTCGGCAGCTTGCAAAGCTCTTTGGCCAGCTTGGTATAGTGCCCCGCAATTGTTGCACCCATACCACGGGAACCGGAGTGAGTAAGCAGGGCAAGGTATCTACCTGCGCTAATATTCAGCTGCGTATCGCCTTTCTCAAACTCAATGATACCCCATTCTACAAAGTGGTTGCCACCGCCTGAGCTGCCTAGCTGTGTAGCCGCTTTATCGTGCAGGTGGCGCACGAAAGGGATGGTGTTGAACTCGGAGCGGTCGAGCACAGCGTGCTCGGCTCTTTCCTTACCCTTCCAGCCATTACCCGCGCCAAACTTTGTCCAGGCCACCAGCTCACGTTTGAATTTAGAAGCATGCTCGAGGAAGTGCGATTCAGGAATATCGAAAATCGACAAGGCCATACGGCACCCGATATCCACGCCTACACCATAAGGGATTATTGCATTGTTGGTGGCCAGCACTCCGCCTATCGGCAGGCCATAGCCCTGGTGTGCATCGGGCATAAGTGCGCCTGCTACAGTCACCGGCAGTCTCATAGCCGTTTCCATCTGGGCGATAGCGCCGGGCTCTATGTACTCGGCACCAAATACAGCGTAGGCCTGCTGCTCGTCTTTTAGCTGGATCAGGTCCGCCTCATCATCAGCAGGCTTTTCCACCAGGTGCTTTGCGATAGCCCCCAGCACTTCATCATCGAGGAAGTTTTCGGGGTATTGCAGCAGCTTGGTAAGTATGGCCAGCACATCGTCCCGTTGCTGAGACTTGTAGTGTTTGTCGATAGCCTTTATGGCCTTGCCGATAGCTTTGCCTTCAGGGTAGCCAATGGCTTTCAGGTCGTCTCCGGTAATGTTTAGCTTGTTCATAGCAACTTAAATTTACTGATTTTGTTTGTGCTTGCCGGCGGGGTATTGAACCCACGGTCTCCTGCTTTGCGGGCAGGCGCTCTAACCACCTGAGCTACCGGCAAGTATGGATGGGTGATAAGCGAAAAGAGATTAGTGCTCTACCCAACTGAGCTACCGGGTTGCCCCGGGCAGGATTTGAACCTGCGACACCTACGTCCACAGCGAAGTATCTCTATTCTACGACACCATCCATTTATTTTTTAGAAGAGCAATATGCGATAAGAGTAGACCTGTTTGCACAGGTACAGGATTCGAACCTGCGTTTTCGCCACGAAGTAGCTCTTATCTACGGCATCTTCTAAAATATTATTATCAAAAGCAACAGGCGAGACGGGGTGGGGACGCATATGAGGATTTGCACCTCTTCCCGGTTTTACCCGGGACCCTTCCCCATTTGAGTGTTAGCGAAGTAGCCCGTCTCTACGGCATTTTGATAATGGCAATTTCTTAAAGTACTTCGGTATATCCCCTCTGCCGTGTGGCAGAGGGGGGGCTTATAGTTGTATCTCTTTGATCTTATCCACTGCACATGCGCCCTGCTCTATAGCCTCCAGTACCTCGAATATTTTATCCGACCAGCCCGCTACAATAAACACATCATTTCGCTGTATGCTTAGTGGCGTATTGCCATAGCCCGCAAGGTCAAACAAGTAGAGCTTTGCAGCGGGGTGCATGGCCTTGTATGTGTTCCACGACCGCTCCAGGCTTGCGCTATGGGCCTGGTTATTCCACAACTGGCAGTCGGTAAATAACATCACCTTGTCTATTTTTACATTTCGCTTTATGAGGTCATCTATTACCAGGTAGCCGTTAGTGGCATAGCCTACTTCACCTTCCCGTTTGTAGTATTCCTGCACATTGCCCAACACGCTTCTGCCGGGCATATTGATCACCTTCCAGGTGTCGCCAAACATCCCTGTTACCACGCGCTTACACCTCGATTGCAGCAGCATACCCAGCATAAGGGCTATATCGTAATGTAGTATCTTGCTTTTAGCAGACACAGGGTTTTGCATAGAGCGCGATACATCGCACGCTATTAGTACGCTCGTGGTTTCACCGAAGCCTTTTATGTTCTGCGCGCTTGCCAATACGGCCAACTCAAGGGCTGTGAGCACCATGCTGCTGTAATCCGAGGACAACTGCAGCACCTCCCGGTACGCAGCGAGAAACCTGAACGGCAACTGCTTTGATCCTGCCACTGCCTTTGCATCGGCCAGCAGTAAGCACACCTTGTTGATATGCGTTGGGGAAACGCCCGCGTTTATAATGTTGCGCAGGTTGCGCAGCAGGGCCATGTAGCCGATCTTGCTGCTGTCAATAAGCGCTTCCCATTTTGCTTTTAGTGCGGCCTGCTTCTCCTCTGCACTAGTATGTTCTGCCTGCCCCAGGGCCGACAGCTCTGTTTCCCACGTATAAGGCACCGCAAGCTCTTTCTTAGCTATCTTGTTGAACACCGCCTGCTGCCCTTCATCCTTAGCCTTAGGATGCACCAGGAACAAAGCATCTCTCAGCGTTACCTCTGTAGCGCGGTCATACTTGGCAAACTGGTATTCGTCGAATTTGTTGAACGACTCAGCAAGCCCTTTCTGCACCTGCCGCGACAATCTGTTGAGCCTCTTTGTGCCGGTGCGGTTATTGGCCAGCTGGTAGTACGCAAGTAATTCGCTTATCTCATCTGCGCGTCTTACCACGCCAGCTACAGCTTTGCTTACAACAGGGTTGCCCGAGTTTTGCTTTGCAAGCTCTACGGCCAATACCAGTGGCACACTTCTCAGGTTCATTTGTGTGCGTGTGTATACTGCCAGCTTTGCCACATACTCTGCATCGGTTTTTTGCATCAGCTCCTGTATCCTGGCTACCCGCGTGTCGCTCTTTTCGTAAAAGGTATCGCTGAGCCCAGCGGTAGCCACTGCAGCGTATAGCTCTGCTTCGGGAGTCATTGCGTATGCTTTGGCCCCTTCGTGGTTGGTAATGCTCTTAGCGCTTCTTTTGAAAATGTTGAATCTCATGGCGTGTGCGTTTTATTAGTTCTTTGTGGCGGGGATACGTTGTTTCCCTTTCACAACACAAAGGTGAAATGCCACTGCGCAATGTAATTGCGCAGTGAAATATTTTTTCTACTTTTGGTGCATAATCCTGCTCAAAGCCGCGTGGGTATTGAAAAGAATTTTTCCAGATCTTTTGTCTAAAACACGGCTGCGCAAATAGGTTGCGCACATGGTGGGGGAAAGACAACAGACAATGGTGCAAAAATGCTTAAACAGATCATATGCCGGTAAACAAATCAGCCCTTATCAGGTACAAGACCATAGACAACTGCCTGCAAAACCGTTTACGGAAATGGACGCTTGAGGATCTTATGGATGCCTGTGGCGATGCCTTGTATGAATATGAAGGCATAAGGCAGGGTGTAAGCCGCCGCACTGTGCAGCTGGATATACAAACGATGCGCAGCGAGAAGCTTGGCTACAGCGCACCCATAGTGGTGACGGATAAAAAGTATTACAGCTACGAAGAGAAAGGCTACAGCATCACCAATACCCCACTGACCACACAGGATATGGGCACGCTCAACGAGGTGCTGGGCGTGCTCAAGCAGTTCAAAGGCTTTGGTTATTTTGGCGAGCTGCAAGAAATGGTGACCCGGCTGGAAGATAAGCTGCACAGGCAGCAGAACCAAGGCGCATCGTACATAGACTTTGAGAAGAATGAACTGCTGAAAGGACTGGAGCACATAGACCCGCTGCACAAGGCAATACGGAGCAGGAAGACGCTGGAGATAACATACAGATCATTCAAGGCTACGCGGGCGCAGAACATTGTGTTTTATCCCTACCTGCTCAAAGAGTATCGCAACAGGTGGTTCCTGCTGGGTGCCAGCCGCAAGAGCCGGCAGGTGATGATACTTGCCCTCGACCGTATAGAAGGATTTATAGAGCTGCATGGCGAGAAATATGTTGATGCGGATTTCAGCGTACCGGAATTCTTTAGCGATGTGGTGGGTGTGTCTAAGATGCCCCAGCAGCGGCCGCAGCTCATTGTATATAAAGTGATAACTGAGCATGCGCCATACATGGTGACCAAGCCCATGCACCCTTCGCAGAAGATACTGAAGGAAGACGTGGACGGTACCATATTCTCCATCAGCGTCATCTGGAACTTTGAGCTGGAGCGCGAGATACTGGGCTATGCCGACTTCATAAAAGTGCTCAGCCCAAAGCGGCTTGCCGGCAAGATCATTGGCCGCAGCAAGCGTGCAGCGGCGCAGTATATGAGGGTAGAGGAGGTGGTGGAGGGGTAGAGCTGGGTATGGAGTAATATCTTTGCGTATCGCGATAACAGATATTAACCGAAACCCAACGTTCTTTTTATATGGGGCGTCTATAATTACGTACCCAAACCAACACACCCAATGAAAAAAGTTTTCGGAGCCGTGCTGCTCCTTGTAGCCTTTACGGTTACTCACGCGCAGGTAGCCTGCCTACCCGGCTCGCTTACCACCGGGCTAATAGCCTTTTACCCATTTTCATCAGGCTCTATCAGCGACTTTTCAGGCGCTGCCCACCATCTGAGCAACCCTACTACGGCAGCGCCTGTCGCTGACCGATTTGGCAATGCCAGCTGCGCCTACCATTTTGTAAAAACTGCCGGTGATTACCTCCATGTGCCCAGCCCGGCATCTGGTTTTTTAGACGGCATTACTGCCGGGCCTTTTTCCATATCACTCTGGTTCCAAGGTATTGGCCCTCGGGGAGGAGGCGATTTCGAGGTGCTTTTAGGCAGAGGGGTTCCTGGAGCTATGGGGCGCTGTCCCGATACATGGCAGCAATGGTCCTTGTCGCTATATGATTGCAGGCTACCAGTAGCAGGCTTTGACCGCCGTAGCCTTTGGGCCGACTGGACAACTGGTACCTCAGACTGCGCAGCCAGGATGGCCCATTTTACCAGTACCTGGCGGCACCTTGCGCTGGTGTATACCGGTACATCACGGAGCCTGTATCTCGATGGCGTTTTGTATGCTGCGGTTGGTGACACATGCGGCCCAGTTACCATGGACCTTGATGACCTGGTGCTGGGCAATGCTTATACCGGCGACCTCGACGACATACTCATTTATAACCGTGCGCTCTCAGCAGGCGAAGTATCATCGTTATTCGGAGCTGTAGCATGTTGCGGCACTTCCGTTCCATCGGCAGTAACTGCCAACGTTCCTTCTGGATTGACCATATATCCTAACCCATCTACCCAGCGTGTAGCTGTATCATCGGGTGGTAGCAGGATCCGTAGTGTAAGCATGTATACAATTGCCGGCGCAGAGTGTTTTGCTGGTACGGTAGAGTCACGAGAGGTGACTATAGATATAGAAGCTCTTGCCCCGGGCGTGTACTTCCTGAAAGTAATAACTGATGCGGGGACTACTGTGGAGAAAGTGGTCAAAAAATAATACAAGATCGACTTGCGGTTGCGCAAACAGAATAAGCTCAATAGAATTGCTTCTGTTGGGCATTTTTCTTTTTAGTACCTGTTAATGCGCTCACCCAGGCGCTTTTGGTCTCCATTTTAACGCACCTGATAGCTACGAATAGATAAGTTTGCTGTAATTTTAGTTTGCACAACAGAGTAAAGCGGCTTTTTACTTTCGGAAGTAAGCATATACATACTAAACTCATAACACATACACATGAAAAAAGTAACAGGAATAGGCGGCGTCTTCTTCAAAACAAAAGACCCTGCCGCAACTAACGAATGGTACAAAAAGCACCTGGGCTTTGATACTACGCAGTATGGTACCAGCTTCGAATGGATGCACGCCGATGATCCATCAAAGAAGGGCCTAACCCAATGGAATCCCTTCCCGGATACAACGAAATACTTTGAGCCGTCTACAAAGGACTTTATGGTGAACTATAGGGTAGACAACCTGGAGGCACTTGTTGAAGAGCTGAAGAAGGAGCATGTAACCGTTGTCGATAGCATTGAAACTTATGACTACGGCAAATTCGTTCACATACTGGACAATGAAGGAAACAAGATACAGTTGTGGGAGCCTGCGGGGGAGTAGGAACTTAGTCGTTCATTTTTGCCTCGCGATTTTTTTGATGAGCATTGGCGGAATATATGGTGCGTATGGCCAGGCAAGAGTAAGTAAGTCAAAGGCTTACTCAAGGGCGCTTGATGAGTACATAAAAGCCGTGTACCCCAAGGGAACTGCAAAGCCCGATACGTTGTTTATTGGAAAGAACGAGCATATGGACGGCGTTAAACTGCCAGGTGTAGTGCAGGGTGCTACTGTGGATTTACTCACAAGCGAAGATGCCCAAAAGAAGCTCAGTTATCGCCGTTCATTGATCTATTTAAACATTGTCGGATGGCTGGATAAGCACACAGCTGAATTCCTTATAGTCACCTTTCTCGAGTTCAAACCACAGCGTCATTGTTACCTGTATTTTACTAATGCTGCAGGCGGCGAAATGAAACTGGATAGCTTGCGATTCAAGTACCCTTATGGAAATACCCGGAAGGTGAAAGCTAAGTAAGGTGCAGCGGATACGTTGTAAGTGTATTAAAAATCCTCCACCACCTCAAAGCTCATCTGCTCTTTAGTTTTAGGATGCACAAAGGTAAGCTGGGCGGCATGCAAATACAGCCGCTTGTCGGCGGTGCCATAAAGGTCGTCGCCCACTATGGGTGCATTAAGCCCGAGCTCATGGGCGGAGTGCATACGCAGCTGGTGAGTGCGCCCTGTGAGTGGCCAGAAATGCACTTTGGTTGTAGCCTCGTATCGTGCTGCTACCTGCCACCGGGTTATTGCCGTCTTGCCGGACTCAAAGCTCACCAATTGCATAGGCCTGTTGAATGGGTCGGCACACAAGGGTAGGGTTATCTCTCCTTCGTTCTGCTCTATTACTTTAGAGAGGAGGGCGGTATACCGCTTTTTCACCGTGCGGTTTAAAAACTGGCTCTGCAGATGTTTGTACACGCCGGAAGCCTTGGCCACTATCATAAGGCCTGATGTGCCCATGTCGAGGCGGTGTACCATAAACAGTTCCCTATTCAGCGCAGTTTCCAGCCTGCTATACACCGAATCGTAGATGTCTACACCCGGCACCGACCGCAGCCCGGCAGGCTTGTTAACGACGAGTAAGTATTCATCCTGGTACACGATACTGATGGGGCCATTATTTTCTGAGGGTATCAAGAATGGGTTTTCGTCTATCTCCATTCCCTCCAGCATGTGTGCCAGTATAGGCTTGCATTTACCAGCGCAGGCGGGGTAAAACTGTTTGTGTTTTCTCACCTCCGACTTTGGCGCTGCTCCCCACCAGAACTCCGCCATAGCAAGCGGCCTGTACCCATGCTCAAAAGCGTATTGCAGCAGCTTGGGGGTAGCACACTCACCCGCGCCGGCGGGTGGCCTGCCGAAAGCGGTTGTGCTAAAAATATCCTGTAGATTTTTACGTTTGCCGTCCTTGTTCAGGAAGGAGTATTGCTCAAAAAGCTGCCCCTGTAAGATGCCGGACCTTTCTTTGCGCTCATTTTTCAGCTCCTCCATGCGGGCGTCATATGCGGCAAGTCTTACCTGCTTATCTCCCAAACGGTCTTTCCATTCGTCGAGTAATGCCCTTAGCTGGTGCCTGTCAATGAAGCTCTGCTTTGCAAGATCTGCTTCAAGTAGTGCATAAGCATCTTCATCAAGCAGGCGCTTATTTGCATCCCGCGTTGCTTTTCGGGCATCTTTATTGATCTTTAGCTGTTTTTTGAGCGCGGATATTTCCTGTGCAGACTGGGCCGAGAGTTGCGCCACCTCTTCTGTCAACCGCTGATAGTCTTCATTGGCCGTTAGCTCTTCTATCTGCGTATTGATGGCCGAGATGACCTCCTGCTCTTTTAGGAAAAAACTGTCCTCAGTAAGCATATCAAACACAGGGGGCACGAACTGGGGGTGGTCGTTGGAGTCTGCCAGCTTGCCTGAAAACCCCCACAGATGACCGATCTTCCCTTCTGTGTCTTCAATAACTAATACACCAAACATTTTGCCGATGGCACCCTCAGCAGTATCAGCAGTGAATCCAAAATTGTGATTGAGGCCGGTATAAGTTTCCAGGTAGTGCTGCAGCTCAGCAGCGGCCAGTTTGGTTAATGGGTGCGGCTCGTAGTAGAACGGGAAGGTGAAGCGCCCAGGCAGAGCTAATTCTTTAATTACTTCGTCCGGAAAATAGGAAACCCTACTTTGATCATGCTCGCTCACGCCCTAATATTGTATTGGTTTGAGCGGCAAAAATAAGGCTTCTGGCCCGAAAGCAGTGAAGGCTTACTAATGAGGCCCATTTCAAATCTCCGCGGCAAGCCTGACCCGGCCCTCTCAGGGAGATGGAGAGCCAATGTCCGCGCAGTTGCGCGGGTGTCATTAAGATAATATTAGAATTGCACGTCTAATGAACCTCCGTTGATGACATTACCCCTACCGTTATATTTACTATCTTTACCCAGTATAATATACCTTTTTTTTGAAACGTAAGATCCGGGTGGTTTTATTGATTCTATGTTTCGTTGCACCGTGGGCGACCACATTTTTAATTCTTTCCATCCAGAAGCAGCAGGTAAAGAATGAGGTCAAAAAGGAATTCGCTGCCACACTTAGCAATGAGCACCTCGTACGATTCAGTGCAGCCGGCGCCGGTGAAAAGCAAATGGAGGCGGACCCGGAAGACCTCAACGAATTCGTTTACGAAGGCGAGATGTATGACATTGTGAGGACCGAGGTTGTAGGCGACAGTACTTATTACTGGTGCTGGCAAGATCATGAAGAGACCCGGCTCAACAAACAGCTCGATCACCTGGTGGCTATGGCGCTCGATGCTGATACCGAAAAACAGGAGAGCGAAAACCGCTTGCTCAGGTTTTTTGATTCGCTCTTTTTCTCTCAGTCCCCTGAACGAATTACCATCTTCACAGGGGGAAAAAGGGAAGTATATGGCTACAGGCAGTCGATCTACAGATCTGTTTGCCCCGCCCCTGCCACAGCCCCTCCCGAAATAGTTTAAACAGGATAACCCACCAATCCGCCCTGCTCTTCAGTGCTATCGCACTGAGGGGCATTGCGTATCTGTTTAACTATTTAAAGATCACAATGAGAAAGCTATTTCTATTGTGGTTGCTCATGGGCATGGCCTGCATCGCCCGTTCGCAATCGGTAACCATTAAGGACGTCCAAACAGGCGCGCCTATTGAGGGCGTAGAGCTGCAGGGCACGCGCACAGGGGTAGTAGCTACTACTAACGGTAACGGCATTGCTGATATTACTGCGTTTAAAGAGGCGGACAGCATCCAGTTCAGGCATATGCATTTCATAGCACTCACCTATAGCCTGGGCCAGCTCCGGTCTATGGGTTTCGCGGTCGCTATGGCTCCGCGGGCACATGCGCTCGGCGAAACAGTTATATCGTCGGGCAGGTGGGATAAGAGCAGGATTGTGAATCCGGTGCGTGTAGAGAAAATAAACATGCGCGAGGCCGCCTTTCAAAACCCCCAGACGGCCGCTGACTTGCTTGGCATGAGCGGCTATGCGTTTATCCAGAAGAGCCAGCTGGGTGGTGGCTCGCCTATGCTTCGGGGCATGGCTACTAATCGTGTGCTGCTCGTAGTAGATGGTGTGCGCATGAATACGGCCATATTCCGGGCGGGTAACCTGCAAAACGTTATCTCTATAGATGCGAACGCCCTGGATGGTACCGAGATACTTTTTGGCCCCGGCTCCGTAATGTATGGCAGCGATGCGATAGGCGGCGTTATGAGCTTTACCACGCTTGAGCCAAGGTTGTCAACGGCTACGCACAACAAGCCAGTTCTTAGCGGCAGTGCTATGGCGCGCGGCTCATCGGCCAATATGGAGCAGACAGGGCACTTTGATCTGAATATAGGACTAAAGAAGCTGGCGTTTACTACCAGCGCCACTTATGCCAACTATGGCGATCTGCGGTCGGGCACAGTGGGTGGGGACAGGTATTTTTACCGGCCTTACTATGTACAAACCATAGACGATAAAGACTACATGGTGGCAAACCCCGACTCTGCGGTGCAGGCAGGCTCAAAGTATAGCCAGGTAAACCTGATGCAAAAGGTGCGCTATGCACCATCTGCGCACTGGGACCTGGACTATGGCTTTCACTTCTCGCAAACATCGGGCTACAATCGCTACGACAGGCTATACGTAACGCAGACCTCAGGGCCATATAAGAATAAGCTGCGGTGGGCCGAGTGGTACTATGGGCCGCAGAAGTGGCAGATGCACCGCATGGGCATATCGAATACTAGGGGGAATGCACTGTACGATAATGCACGCCTGGTGGCGGCTTACCAGTTCTTTGAGGAAAGCCGGTCTGAGCGGGAGTTTATGTTTCGCGAAGTACACAGGCAGCAAGAACAGGTACATGCCCTGTCGCTCAATCTTGATCTCGATAAGAAAATAGGTGACAGGCTGTCGCTAACGTATGGCGGCGAGGTGGTGTACAACAAGGTAAATTCTATAGCCTCGCTTACCCATGTGATCACAGACGAAGTAGACTCCGTAGCAACACGCTACCCCGATGGTTCTACATGGCAATCATACGGCGTGTATCTCAGCGCAAAATACAGGCTGCACCCCAAGTGGACACTGAGCGGTGGCATGCGCTACAGCCACTTCATCATCAACGCCGATTTTGACACCACTATGTTCCCTTTTCCGTTTACAAGCACCACTATGAGCAACGGCTCGCCCAGCGGCAGCCTCGGTGTTGTTTATGCTCCTGAGGTATCGTGGCAGTTTTATGCCAATACCGCCAGCGGCTTCAGGGCGCCCAACATAGACGATATGGGTAAGGTCTTCGAGTCTACGCCCGGCTACCTGGTAGTGCCTAACCCTGGCCTTAAACCTGAGCAAGTGTACAATGCGGAGATAGGAACTGTAAAAACTTTCGGCAGCTTCCTGAAGCTCGATGCTACTGTGTACTATACCTGGCTGGTGGATGCCATGGTGCGCAAGGATTTCACCTTCAACGGGCAAAACTCTATCCGCTACCTCGGCAACAAAAGCCTGATACAGGCTATTCAGAATGTGTCTAAGATACAGGTGTATGGTTTACAGGCCGGCGTGGAGTTTTATTACAAAGGAATGGGGCTGAAGAGCAACATTTCTTACCAGAATGGTAGAGAGCAAAGTCCCGACAGCCTTGTGTACTTCCCGCTGCGCCACGCGGCACCACTGTTTGGCAGCACGCACCTGAGCTATGAGCGGCCACGGTTCAGGGCAGATTTTTACGCTGTATACAACGGCAGGATGGACTATGAAGACCTGGCGCTGACCGAGCGTATCAACACATCTTACGCCAGGGATGCCAAGGGCCGTAACTATTCGGCAGCGTGGTATACCCTCAATTTCAAGTTTGCCTATTACCCTACCCAGTACATCGCCTTAACTGCGGGAGTAGAGAACATAGCAGATATCTTGTACCGCCCATATGCATCGGGCATCAATGCTCCGGGGAGGAACTTTATTGTTTCCCTGCGGGTGAAATTTTAATGACAACCTTTTTTAAAAACATCAAAACAAAATCAAAAAATGAAACTCAAATACATAAAAGTATTGTTACCGGTAATAACTGCCTTTTTAGCACCTGGTAATGCCACGTTTGCACAGCGCATAGCGGCAGGCGGCTGGCACTCAGTGGTCATCTGCAGTGATGGCACAGTAAAGGCATTTGGCGAAAATGCCACCGGCCAGCTCGGCAACGGCACCACTACAGACCAGAGCACTCCGGTGCCTGTAACCGGGCTGTCGGGTGTCAGCGGGGTATCAGCAGGGGGCGACCAGCTGGAGGCACACTCTATGGCCTTGAAAAGTGATGGTACGGTGTGGACGTGGGGCAGCAACATTTACGGCGGCCTTGGCAATGGCACCACTACAAGCACTACGGCGCCAGTGCAGGCTACAGGCCTCTCGGGCATCACAGCTATATCGGCGGGTGGCTGGCATTCTGTAGCGCTGAAAAGTGATGGCACCGTATGGGCATGGGGCTGGAACTCTGACGGCCAGCTTGGCGACGGAACAACTACAGACAGGAACACAGCAGTGCAGGTGATCGGCCTTTCGGGGGTTACCGCTATTGCAGCGGGCACCTATCACGTGCTGGCGCTTAAGAGCGATGGTACTGTATGGGCGTGGGGCGATAACGTGAGCGGCCAGGTAGGCGACGGCAGCACCACAGACCGGACATCACCGGTGCAGGTGAGCGGGCTTACGGGTGTGGTGAAGATAGCCGCAGGGCGCTTCTTTTCGCTGGCAGTAAAATCTGATGGCACTGTGTGGACGTGGGGCGAAAACCTCTACGGCCAGCTCGGCAACGGGTCTACAACAGACAGCCATACTCCTGTGCAGGTAAGTGGCCTCACCGGTATCACTACGGCAACAGCTGCCACTGGTGCATTCCACGTGATGGCTGAGAAAAGCGATGGCACCGTATGGGCATGGGGCAGGAATACTTATGGCAACCTCGGCGACAACACCACAGCGAACTCCTCTACGCCGGTGCAAATGACGGGCATATCATCGGTAGCGGGTATGGCTGCAGGTACTAACTTCTCGCTGGTGCATAAAGACGATGGCACATTCTGGGGCTGCGGCAGGAACGCCAGCGGCCAGCTGGGCGATGGCACAGTAACACAGCACAATACGTTGACACAGTCTATGCTGGTATGCTCTATTAAGGATGTGACGGGTATAGGCACCGCCTATGTTGCCAATGTATCAGACATAGCGGCCTTTCCTAATCCTTCTGCCGAAGGTAAATTCCAGTTTGCTACTACCTTTGATGTGCAAAGCGTGGAGGTATACAGCCTGCTGGGAGCAAAAGTATTTGCCGCCAATAGTGATCAGTTGGAGCAAGGAACAATTGATATTTCAAACCAGCCAACGGGCATCTACATGCTTACCATAAAGTCAGGTGGCAACAGTTTTTATCAGAAGCTGGTAAAGCAGTAATTATTGATTTTTTTTTGCATCCGGAGCTTTAGGGCTTCGGATGTTTTTTTTGTGCTGCTGATGAATGAGGTGTCTATGGTCACTAGCGAGACCAAGAATAGGCATAATGGTAGTTTAGCCGATTAAATAGATGAAAGATTTTTCATTATTGTGTTTACTGCGTCTCTAGTTCTTGGTACGCTATCCATTCCTAAGTATTCAGTCAATGACTTTTTAATTTCTTTTAAGTTAGGTGGATCCTGAAGTGTGGGAGGGTGATCTATCAGCCAACTGGATTGGTTCTGCCTATCTCCTTTCGTCGTACAATATTTCAACGCATCGAGTGCAACCAAGCTTAACGGACGCCCTTCCTGTAGCCATTTTTTTGCTGTTCTCCAATCTAATTTTGACGCGGCGGCAACAACTCCCCAGTTCGTTCCCACATTCGTAATTCTATGTTTGACGGTTTCCAGCCAGGCCAGAGTTGCAGTGCTTTCAAAATAACAAAGGACTGTAACGTTTTTGCCAAGCTCACTGTCATTGCCTTCATGCAATGCTGTGGCGATAGTATGAAACGCTTCATCAAATGAAAGACATGCTCGCACCGCTTCAGCAAAAATGAAAAGTTCACCTGTTTTATGTGTAGCCCATTGAGATCGCATCCATTGTCCGGCGTAATTACCTAAAACTCTCGCGGCTATCCTATATGCAAAATAATTGATCGACCTATTATAGCTCACTTTGAAGTCCAGGTAGTTTAGAATGTCTTGTTTTTCAAAACAGCGAAGCAAACTAATAAGTTTATCGTCGAGAGCAAATTGCACGCAGGCAAGGTCAACTGCTTTTATATGATCTCCCTTTATCGAGGCGAGGGTGGGGAATGGAAATTGGCTGCTGTTTATTACCTCCGTCAACGGCTGCATTGCTTCTCCCGCTCCATTATAGAAATCATCATGCAGGTAGTAGTGGTCAATGCTATGTATAGCTGCGAGGTTGAAAAACTCTAACGGTCGCAATGCTTTGTTTGTTAGTCTTGCGTAGCAAAAATTGCAAAGCCCAAAGAAATATCCTGGTTCGGATGAGGGTTCTAATATCTGAACGTCATTCGCCTTGCAACTTTCGCAAACTTTTGTCATAATGCTTGAAGATACTAAGTTAGAATATTTCCTTAGCACTTAGACCTTAACCTCTGCGCTGAGTTTCTGTTGCCAAGCCTTGGTGCTGGCGATACTCGCATGTCGGTAATTGTGGTTGTGTTCTACGTCTTATCAATGCTCATGCCCACTCTCACCCACAGCCACCACATTATTCAGCTTTATGATGCGCATGCGGGCCATCAGGCAGATGATGGGGTATACCGGGTCTATCTCGTGCCAGCGCTTGCCGAAGTTGATGGCTGAGGGGCGCTTGTGGTGGTTGTTGTGATACGACTCACCAAGCATCAGCAGGTCTATGGAGATCAGGTTGCGGGATGTGTTCTTTAGCTTGAAGTTGATGTAGCCATACTTATGTGCGAACCAGTTGATAAGCGCACCGTGAAAGGCACCCATAGCCAGCAGCACCGGGAGCAGCAGGTATAGCCACCAGCTGGTAGCAAATGCTATAAAGAATGCCAGGTATGCCGCACCCCACAGCACACGCGAGGGGGTGGAGTTGGCCCATTTATCAAATCCTTTCCACTCGGGCAGATTTTTGGTAAAACGTGGGTCTACCGGCATGCGGTTAAAAATGATGTCGTTGTAGTAGCGCCGGGTGCGCAGCATCATACTTATGAGGTTCGAGGAGAAGGCAGGGGAGTGCGGGTCAAGCTCGGTATCAGTATGGGCGTGATGCAGGCGGTGCATGATGGCATAGGCGCGCGGGCTCATATAGTGCGGCCCCTGGGTGATGTAGGTGAACACAAAGAAGAAGCGCTCCCAGCCTTTGCTCATGGTAAAGGCGCTGTGCGATGCATAGCGGTGATGAAAAAAGGTTTGGCCAAATAAAGACAGGTACCATACTGCTATAAAAAAGATAAGAATGATCATACTAAACCTTATTGAAGGAGTGAAAAAAATTTCAAGAAAGGAAGTACATTTATGAATGGCTTTGCTACGGTGTATTGGTTGGCAAAGGGCCGCAAGAATGGAGATCGCCTTGATCGTTTGTTGTAAAACAACGATAGTAAAGTTAATCAAAGCAAGGTTAAGGAAACGATAATGTATTACTACGCATGAAGAACAGCAAAAGTAAACTTCCTGCACAGCAGGGCAAAGAACTGCTCGGCATACTGAGCGCTCGTTTTGAGCAAAACATGGGCCGCCACAAGGGTATAGAGTGGGTGAAAGTGCAGGCCAGGCTGGAGACCGAGCCCGCAAAGCTGTGGACACTCAACGAAATGGAGATGACCGGTGGTGAGCCTGATGTAGTTGGCTACGATAAGAAGTCTGGCGAATACAACTTTTTCGATTGCTCGGCCGAAAGCCCCAAGGGCCGCAGGAGCCTGTGCTACGATCAGCAGGCGCTCGACTCACGGAAGGAGAATAAGCCGGCCGGTAGTGCTGTTGATATGGCTGAGGGTATGGGTGCAGCGCTGCTTACAGAGGAGCAATACCGCCAGCTGCAGCAGCTCGGCGCGTTCGACCTGAAAACATCGAGCTGGGTGCAAACACCAGATGACATCAGGAAGCTCGGCGGCGCCGTATTCTGCGACCGCCGCTATAATACGGTGTTCTACTATCACAATGGTGCTGAGTCGTATTATGCTGCGAGGGGGTTTCGGGTGGTGGTGAGGGTGTAGGTTGTAGGGGAGGGTATTAGTTCGTTTAGGGGAACGCGCAAGTTTTGATAACCATCAACAGCATGAACTTTACGGGTTGGTATTCGTAGGATACTAAGTCGCTTATCCGCAAACGATATATGGTCGAAACAAACTACCTTTAAGGTATATATGAAGCCAGAGTCTCTATTCTACTTATTTGTTTTGTTGGTTCTCTGTTCAGGTTGCAGGAAGCAAACAGCACCCCTGAACAATATATCGGCAATTGCTGGTAAAAAAACATGGCATGGTCAGTGGTTTTCCAAACGAGACACATCTGTTGTTGTAGAGACATTTATTGTCAATGGCACCACAATTGTGACAAAGATTGGCTCAGCATATACTGTATTTGAGGGTTACTCAAGTCCTGCCATCAGTTTTAAGAAAGGTTACTATACTATTTTTTTCAATCCTACAGACAACCGTTTTGTCTACATTTATTACTACCATAATAGTTTTGGGGGAAGTTCCCAAGCAATGTATTACCCCTAATTCCGATAACCAATGGCAAAGGCTAATCCAATATACATCCTCAGTCTACTTGTGATTTCGATCTATGGTTGTAAAAAAAAGGATGTTACTCCGCAATCGACAGTGTTAAACGTATCGAAACTAGAGGGCAAGTGGCTTCTTCATGGCACCATGCTCGAAAGGAAGTGGAACGGAGCTTTTTACGACGATACTACCTACACTATCAACAGTCGCGAAATTACTATTCATCGGTTATCAGATTCTGCAATTCTTGCCGGTTTTGGCGACAACCCTGCATCGCATAGGGTTTTTGTTTACGAATCTGATAACTTACAATCGCTGATGTTCCTGGAACAATATTCCCGTATTACTCCCCACGATACACTTTACACTCGAATAACATACAAGTATTTTGACAGTAGTTTACTTTATGAAGATTACAGGCGCAGTGGTGGTGTATATCACGAAAAACTGACCGGTCACCGATAGCATTATCCATTTTTCCGCTCCAGCCAATCCTCCACCTCCTTCAGCGACATCGCATTCCACGTCATATCTTTCGTCAGCCCGCCCTTGCGTGCTGCCGATACGCCCCAGCGTATATTGTCTATCTCGTGTATGCTGTGGGCATCGGGGTTTATCGATATCATCACCCCCTTCTTCATCGCATATGGTATGTGCGACCAGTCCATATCTAACCGGTAAGGGTTAGCGTTTATTTCTATCACTACGCCATTGGCAGCGCACGCGTCTATCACTTTCTTAAAGTCTACCGGGTAGCCCGGCCTTATTAGCAGCTGCCGGCCGGTCATGTGGCCCAGTATGGTGGTGTATGGGTTCTCAATGGCCTTTATCAGCCGTGCCGTTGCCTTCTCTTCGTTCATCTTCAGCAGCTGGTGTATGGATATGATCACGAGGTCGAACTGCTCCAATAGCTCAGGTGTATAATCCAGCTCACCCGATACCAGTATGTCGCACTCTATGCTTTTGAATATTTTGAATGGTGCTACGTGCTTGTTCAGCTTGTCTATTTCTTCCATCTGCCGCAGCACCTTATCAGGCTTAAGCCCACCGGCATAGTGTGCATTCTGCGAGTGGTCCGATATTACGGCATACTCATACTTCTTCTTTTTGCAAGCATTCACAAAAGCCTCCAGCTTATCCACACCATCGCTCCAGGTAGTATGGTTGTGTACCACACCCTTTATATGCCTATCCTCTATCAGGGGTAAGGGGTCTTCTGCATATTCCCACTCAGCGATATCCTCGCGCATTTCAGGGTAGATGAAGGGCAGCCCCGCCTTCTTATAAATAGTCGCTTCAGAGCTCAAGCCTCGTTTTGTTTTTATCTGTGCCATTACCTTTTCCACATGCGCTGCATTACCGGTCCGCTCAAATAGTTGCCTGTAAAAATCCTTTTCTCCGCAATGGTAAATGGAAACCGGCATCTCATCAAGCGTATGCCCGCGTGTTACATCATCTACCGTGCCGGCGATAGTCATTACTTTTTTTATCGCGGCAGCCTTGAGCGCTTTAGGCAAAAGGGTAGTGATGAGCTCTATCTCTGCCACCGTGGTTGCCTGCCGCCGTACATCGCCGCACAGGCTGGTATGCTCGTCTTTATACAGGCGTTGCAGGGATGACACCAGCTCATCTGCCATATCTGCCACATCGGCATAGTGGAAGCGGTCGGCATTTTTATTCATACCCTCTATTGCCGCTATTATGTTTTGCTCCGTCTTAGCGCCAAAGCCAGGTATCTTGCCCAGGCTATTATCCTTGCACGCGGCCAGCAGGTCTTCCACGTTGTCTATCTTTGCCGTCTTCCATAGCACCGCCAGCTTCTTGCCGCCCAGCCCCTTTATGCGCATCATGTCGAAGAGTCCCGGGGGCGTCAGCTGCACCAGCTCATCCAGGTCCGCTATAGTTCCGCTTTTCTTTAGCTCGTATAGCAGCGCACCCACAGCGGGCCTGAATAGCGTTTTCAATTCCTCATCGCTCATCCTCAGCACGGTCTCATCTATGCGCCGCATCCGGTATGCCGCGCCCGACAGCACCTCTGCCAGCCGCGCATCCTGCCCGTGCAGCTGCAGCAGCTCTGCAAATAGTCCAAATAGCTTGCTTATCTCTTTATTCGACTTCATATATCGCGGTCACGCTACCGTTAGGTCAACTATATTTTGTTTAGTTCGAAGTTGTTACAGGCCGCATTTTTAGGTTTTTCATCTTTGATTTTTTACTTTTTCTTTTTGACTTAATATTTATACATATTTGCCATGTTCAGGCAGCGCCATAGTGTCAAAATTGTCTATCAGTTTGTCCAGGCCGTCTGAGAGCTCATTACCCTCCATATAGCTGCCGTGTCCCGGTATCATTATGTAAGGCTGCAGGGCGTGCAGCTTTATTGCCGAGGCCTTTGCGGCTGGCCAGTCGGTAGTGAAGTAGCGTGGCGGGCCGTTCACTTCTTTCTCTTGTATCAGCACTTTATACATCGAATCTTGCCTCACCGTGATTATTGCGTCTGCCGATATCAGCAGCCTGTCCGCCTCGCGGAAGAAAGCTACCTGCCCCGGTGCGTGGCCCGGTGTGGCTATCCATTTCCACCCCGGCAGCATGGGCACGTCTCCGCTAGCCGGTAGTGGCTGCAAAGCCTGTGTTATGTCTATTGGCTCATTAGGGTATATCGATGATATTTTGGCCAGCATGCCGCCTTCCACAGTGGGGTCCGGCTCAGGGTAGGCCATTGCTCCTGTGAGGAAGGGTAATTCAGCGGCATGTGCATACACCGGCACCTGCCATGCCTCCAGCAGGTGCACTATGCTCCCCACATGGTCAAAGTGGCCGTGGGTCAGCAAGATAGCGGCAGGCCTGGTTCCGGCTCCGTATCGCTCCTCAGCCACCCGCAGCAGCTCAGCGCCACACCGGGGCATGCCTGCATCCACCAGCACCCAGTCGTTACTGCCGGGCTTGCCTATGAATACTACATTCACTATCTGGTTTGTGTAGTAAAATACATCGTCAGTTACACTTACGCCCGTTCCGCTATTTATAGAGGTCATAGGGATAAACTTGTTATCGCTGCTTTGATGCATATCGCTCATACTTACATATTTTAGGTGACTACAATAATAATTTGTGTATCAGCAGCGACTAAATTTATGCCACTACCTTCGATAGTGGCAGGCGGTGGGCATCCTCTCATAAGTGCCTTCCAGCATGACTTGAGAAAGCGAATTGATCTGGCGCCATCCCGCTGGACACGGCGCGCGAAACCAGCATTGAGATTTCTGGGCGGCGTCGGCCGGAGGATAATGAGCGCATAGCTTACAGCAAATGCTCCGGGCTTATCGCCGCATGATAATTGGCGGGAAAGGCAGGCGAGGGCTCTTTTTTGTTATCCCAACATAATGGTGTTGCTTTGCAGCTGCAAAAGCATCATCATCCCCAATTTTATTTATGCCTGACAAAAAGTATGCGGTAATAGTTGCCGGTGGCAAAGGAATGCGCATGGGCTCGGTTATCCCGAAGCAGTTTTTACCGCTGCTGGGCAAGCCACTGCTCTGCTATGCCATTCAGGCGTTCGCCGATGCTTTCCCCGGTATACATCTTGTGCTGGTGCTTCCGCCCGACCAGGTTCACTCAGCACAAACCGTACTCCGCTCTTACCTGAGCGGCATTGATGTGCATATAGTAGAAGGCGGCGAAACCCGCTTCCACAGCGTGCAGAACGGGCTTAAGGATATAAAGGACGATGGGATAGTATTTGTACACGACGGTGTGCGCCCGGTGCTATCAACTGCGCTTATAATGCGGTGCTACAACCAGGCGGCCGACAAGGGCAGCGCCATACCGGTGCTCCCGGTCAATGAGAGCATCCGTATGATAGAGGGCAGCACTTCCCGCGCTATAGACCGCGATAAGCTGCGCATTATACAAACCCCGCAAACTTTCCGCACCAATATAATTCTCCCCGCATTTCGGCAGGAGTACGACACTGCATTTACCGATGAGGCCACGGTGGTGGAAGCCCACGGTACGAAAGTTTACCTTGTAGATGGTACACGCGACAATATCAAGGTGACTACCCCTGAGGATATGGTGATAGCTGAGACATTGCTGAGTGCCAGGAAATAAATGCACCTTACCATGACTGTTGGTAAAAGACTTTTGATCACATTGCTGTTGTCGCTTCTTCCGGTAGCGCTATGGGCACAGGTATACGACACAGTAAGCGTGTTCAGCCAGCCAGTGCAGCTCGATAGCTTTGTGATAAAGAGCGGCTTCGACGTAAATGCTTTTATAGCCCGTGTACGCACCGATACTACTTTCTACAAGGCATTTAAGAATATGCGCTTTGTGCCGTACACTGCAGTTAATGATATAATAGTGCTGGGTAGGAGCGGGCAAGCAACGGCATGGTGGCACAGCACCACTGTGCAGGAGCGCACCGGCAATTGCAGGGTCACCAAGGTATCAGAGCAGAAAAGCACGGGCGATTTCTTCAAGCGCAACGGTGGCTATAATTATTATACAGCTGAGCTGTTTGCCTACCTTTTCCTCAGTCCTAAGCCTGTATGCAATGAGAGCGAGGTGATAGCGGGCGGCCTGGAGCAGGGGGGTGGCGGGCAGATGCAGAAGCGGGAGTACCAGCTGAAGCAGCTGATATTTAATCCTGGTGCTAAAGTGAGCGGCATACCCTTTATGGGCGACAGGGCATCGATATTTGAAAAGGGCGAAGCGGAGAAATATGATTTCCGCATCACCCGCGAGGTGCTCGATGGCACTCAGTGTTATAGATTCTCTATACTGCCAAAGCCGGGCAATGAAAAGAAGGTGCTCTACAATGAGCTGGTCACCTGGTTTCGCCAGTCCGACTACAGCATAGTAGCCCGCAACTACTCCCTGTCTTACCATACCATGGTCTACGACTTTGATGTGAAGATGAAGGTGCGAACGGCGCAGAGGGGCACAAAGCTTTACCCAACCTGGGTTAGTTACGATGGCAACTGGCATGTGTTCACTAAAAAGCGCGAACGGGTGAAATTTACTGTAGCGGTAACCTACTAACGGCTACAAAGTGCTTTTAGCTTTAGCTTTCGGTCGTAGCTGAGTCTCCGGTTTTTCACCGGGACTTGGCGTTATGAAAAATTAGAGGTTTGCAAAATGGGGCGATACTCTAACGCCGAGTCCTGCGAAGGGCAGAGACTCAGCTACGGGAAATGTTCTCGCAGAGATTTGGGGGTTTTGACTTATTCCTTTTGACTTAAACTCCAAATTGCCTTAGGTGATGATCAAGGTGCTTGTAGTTGAGCGTGTTCCATTCATCGCTGCTCATCTTGCCGAAGAACATGTGTACGCCATCAGGGGTGGGGCCACCTGTAGACAGCCGGGTAACCAGCGATACAAGCCGCTGCTGCTCTTTTTTAAAATCGCGCTCATCCTTTATAATGAATGCCGGTGCAGTAGGCGACCCTTGTTTAAAGGGCTGATCGCTTACAACCTTCTTCTTGATCATGCCGCCTATAAGCCAGCCAATGAGCCCTTGCTTTTGATTGCCTGTGGCCATATTATTTTCCAGCGCTGCAGAGCAGTGTGCCATCATCTGCGCTACCGTCATCTTGCCCCACTGCCGCGGTGCATCGGGCTTCAGTGCATTAATGCGGGTTGTGAACTCGTTAAGTACGGCGGTATCGTGGAGGCTTCTCATATGTAGTATTTGCGGCAAATCTACGGCAATTGGCCTAATGGGGTCATGGCCGTTACAATATGTTAAAAATGTATGCTTTACGCGCAAAGTGGCCGTTTTTTGCTGATAATTTCTAACTTTACCTGATCATACTTTTTATAGGACATGAATAGCCAGAATCAGAGGAGTTTTTCTAATTATACCGTGCTGGAAAGCCACCAGGCTACCGCCACCGGCTCTATTTCAAAGAAGTTTATGGCAGGCGTTTTCGCCTGGATGTTTGTAGCGCTGGGAGTATCTGCGGGCATCGCATTGTTGTTTGCTAATAACCCAAGCTTTACAAGCTTACTATACAACCAGACTCCGAAGGGTGTGTCGCTCAATGGTATGGGGATGGCTATCTCCTTTGCGCCGCTGGTATTTGTGCTGGTAATGTCTTTTGCATTTACAAGGCTTTCGGCGTCATTGCTTACCTTGTTTTTCCTGCTGTTCGCTATTACCATGGGCATGAGCCTAAGCACCATTTTATTTGTTTACACGGCAGGTTCTGTTATTGGCTGTTTTGCTACTGCTTCGGTCATGTTTGGTGTTATGGCGGTGCTGGGCTACACTACCGATAAAGACCTTACTTCTTTCGGCTCATTGCTTACTATGGGTCTTGTTGGCCTGGTCATCGCTTCTATGGTCAACTGGTTCATTCATAGCCCAATGCTCGACTATATGATCAGTATAATTGGCGTTGCAGTTTTTACAGGGCTCACGGCATACGATGTGCAGAAGCTGAAGCGCATAGGTGCAGGCATAGAGTTTGGTGGTGCTGTATCTGCAAATGATACTAAGAAAGCCGCACTGATGGGAGCCTTGAATTTGTACCTTGATTTCATCAACCTGTTTATAATGCTCTTACGCCTTTTTGGTAACAGGAGGGACTAATGAAATTTTTCTATTGAAATGCAGGGGCTGTCGGGAGATAGCCTCTTTCATTTTGTACCTTTACCATACAACCACATGCACTACTATGCTCAATCTGAAAATTATTATAGCCAGTACCCGCCCCGGCCGCAAAGGCCCTGCCGTTGCTAATTGGTTCTATGATATTGCCGCTAAGCACCCTGCCTTCAATACAGAGCTGCTGGACCTCGCTAAGATAAACCTGCCCTTTCTCGATGAGGCTCAGCACCCGCGACTGAAAAAGTACGAGCGCCAGCACACCAAAGACTGGAGCGCTATGATAGATGGCGGCGATGCCTATGTGATAGTGACTGCCGAGTACAACTTCGGCTTCCCGGCGCCATTGAAGAATGCGCTCGACTTCCTGTACCAGGAGTGGACTTACAAGCCGGTGGCATTTGTGAGCTATGGGGGCATATCTGGGGGCACACGGGCCGTGCAGATGCTAAAGCAGGTGGTGACCGCGCAGAAGATGATGCCTATGGCAGAGGGCGTGCATATACCTGCCTTCACTAAGCACATTAACGAGCAGGGCATATTTGCCGGTGATGAGCACCTCGATAAGTCGGCTACAGACATGCTTACCGAGCTGGCACGCTGGGGCGAGGCGCTGAAGCCTATGCGCCAAAAGCAGGGGTAGGGGAGCAGTGGCTACACTACCTTCGTTATTTTCAGCATGTTAGTGGGCATGTGCTCCTGCACAGGGGTGCTGCCTGTATTGATCACCACGTCGCCTATTTTCAGCAGCCCTTTTTCCCTCAGGAAGTTTACCTGGTCGGCAATAATGCCATCAATGCTTTCTTCCTGCTCGTAGAAGAAGGCCTGCACACCCCAGCTGAGGCTCAGCTGGTTCACCAGCGACTGTGTCTTGGTAAATACATACAGCGGTGAGTGCGGCCGGTAGCTCGAGAGCATGAAGCCCGTATAGCCCGACTGTGTCATGCCTATGAGGGCATTGGCATCTACATCTTTGGCTATCTGGCAGGCATTATAGCAGAGCGCATCGCTCAGGAACGAGGGCGAGTGCGGCTGCGGCACCAGGTTGCGGTTGTAGACTATCTCTTCTTTCTCTACCTCGTTAATGATGCTTACCATGGTACGTATTACCAGCTCAGGATATTTGCCCATGGCGGTCTCACCGCTCAGCATTACAGCGTCGGCGCCTTCCAGCACGGCATTGGCTACGTCGGTTATCTCGCTGCGGTTGGGGCGCGTGCGGTCTATCATGCTCTCCATCATCTGCGTGGCTATGATCACGGGCTTGGCGCGATGTATGCACTTGCGCACTATGTTTTTTTGTATCATGGGTACCTGCTCCAGCGGCAGTTCTACACCCAGGTCGCCGCGGGCTACCATCACCGCATCTGATGCCAGTATTATTTCGCGCAGATGCTCCAGCGCCTCGGGCTTCTCTATCTTGGCTATGATCTTGGCCTTGCTGTTCTTTTGCTTGAGCAGCTCGCGCAGCTGCAGCACATCATCGGGCTGTCGCACAAATGATAAAGCTATCCAGTCTATGCCCTGGCTCACGATGAAGTCGAGGTCTTCGAGATCTTTTTCAGAGAGCGATGGCAGCGATATTTTGGTGTCGGGCAGGTTCACGCCTTTCTTCGACGATAGTACGCCTGAATTGAGCACCTCTACCTTTACCCGGTGGTCGGCCTCTACCTCTTTTACCAGCACCTCTATCTTGCCATCATCCAGCAGTATCTTTTCCCCTATCCGCACGTCTTTATGAAAGTCGGGGTACGAGATGTATACGCACTCCATGGTGCCAACGCACTTTACGGAAGAGAAGTAGAAGACATCACCTTTCTTGAGGTCCAGCGCATTGTCCTTGATCTCACCTACGCGCAGCTTAGGGCCTTGCAGGTCAGCAAGTATGGCCACGTTAAATGGGAAGTCTTTGTTGATCCTTTTTACGTGGTCCATCACCGAAAGGTGCTCGGCATGGGTGCCATGCGAAAAGTTGAGGCGGAATACATTCACACCCTCTTCCACAAGTGCCAGTAGTTTTTCGTAAGTATTGCAGGCTGGGCCAACGGTGGCTATTATCTTGGTCTTATGACGCATATTTGATCGATTAGCTCGTGCAAATTTCAGCACTTTGAATGAAAGGTCTGCGTTAATTATTTGCTACGGTATAACAGCTACGAAGATAACTTATAAACGATATTGATACCTCTTAATTGTTAGCAATTTTATGTGTTGCTGGTGCCTGCCGCCATCTGCGCAGCTTCACCAGTGAGCATACATGCATAAACACTGCAATCGGCATCAGGAAGCCTGCCAGCAGCGTGTAAGGAAACGATGCGAAATCGCGCATGGAGAACTGCTCGTTGTCGTTCCATAGAAATGGTGCATAAGCATGGCTGATAAAAATAAAGACTACTATGGCGAGCGTAATGAGGCCGGCTATGTTCCATGCTATAATGGCGGCAGCAGGCAATCGCCTTGTAGTAAAACCAAAGTAACCAACAAGTAATGCAGTTACGCCTATCAGTATCTCGTAATTGTAGCCTTCAAAGGTGCCCGATACAGGCAGCAACCCCTTCATGGCCAGGCTCCACAGCAGCAGCTCAACTGCTATCCTGAAGCTTTGCAGGTAGGCAAGCCAGGAGGCTGGTATGGCGTCTATAACGGGCCTATAGCTGCTGCTGGTGAGCAACCACGCTGTAAAGGCAAATGGTGGTAATACAAGCAGCAACGGTATACGTGGCGGTAGCGCCGTTGTGGCCATTATGCCAGTAAAGGAGATCACTGCAATGTAAACTAACCAACCGGCCAGTATAAGGGCGGCGCGGAGGGTTATGGCTGAGGTCGTTTTGTTGCTGCCCCATGCGCGGCCTGCCGCATAACGGAGCACGGCTATTGCAAACACAGCCATGGTAATAGTGAGTAAAATGAAACCTGCTTTTATCATGTTGATTTATTTTACTGCAAAATTAAAATGCGGCCCCGGCGTAAAATTATCCAAAGTTGCTTAAGGCGCGGCGGTACTGCAGGGGCGCGGCACCGTAGGTTTTCGTGAAGGCTTTAATGAAGGAGTTAGGGTATTCGAAACCCAGCCCGGCAGAAATATCGCCTATGCTCACTTTGGTGGTTTTAAGCAAGCCGACGGCCTTTTCCATTCTTACTTTGGTAAGGTACTGGTAGGGGGTAATGCCGTAAAATAGCTTGAATACGCGGAGGAAGTGGAACTTGGACATACCCGTTTCCCTGCATATCGTTTCCAGGCTGAGCGGCTCCGTATGATTGGAATGGATATAGTCTTTGGCGAGGGCCAGCCGCTTGTAGATATCCTGACGCACGGCTGCCTTTGCAAATGGCAATTCACTGATCTTCTGCTTCAGGCCTTCGTTGAGCGAGAGCAGGTAGCCTATGAGATCTGCTAAGGCCAACTCGAAGGCCGCCTGGTCGAATGGCGTATCAGCAGTAAGCCTGGCGGCTATTTTGTCAAACTGCGGGTTTCGCTGGTACATCTGGCTGAAAAGCGGGAACGGGAATTCGATATGGTTTACCGGGTTGTCGAGGAGCTGCTCATGCGTGCCGGTAAGGCTGTGCGCTACATCGTAGAAAAACTGCCGGTTGATGTGGATGTTGGATAGTTCCGTTTTGCTGATGTTGTCAATAGTGAGCCCATACATATCGCCGGGCTGCGCCAGCAGGAAGGTATCAGTTGCTACGCGGTAGTTGTCTTTGTTGACTTTGCAGTAGCTATGGCCCTTGTTGTTGAGGAAAAGAGAGAACGGGCTATCGAGGTTGAGGCGTGAAGCCTCGCGGCATTCGAAATTAAGCACCACGTTATTCCACGCATTTCCCGTACCGCGCGCTGCATCGCTTTTCAGCTGCCTTACCCAGTTTATATCCGGAAATTGCTTCAGCAGCATAGCAGGAGTGATTTAGACCAGGTCTTTCAGCCTTTCTATTACGGTATCTACTTCTTCCTTGGTATTGTGCCTGGAGAACGAAAAACGAATAGGTACCATACTTTCAGCCTGCCCATTGTAGATCGCCTTTATTACGTGGCTCATTGCATTGGCGCCGCTTGTGCAGGCGCTGCCGCCGCTAACACATATGCCCGCCATGTCCAGGTTAAACAACAGCATGTCCGACTTCTCGGTCATGGGGAAGGATACATTCAATACCGTATACAGGCAGCTGCCATTGCTATCGCCGTTGAAGGAGACGCCGGGGAAATTGGCTGTGAGCTGCTCCGTCATATACGCTTTTAGGCTCTTTATCTTTTCGCTGTCTTCCTCGAACCTTGCAGTGGCAATTTCCAGCGCCTTCGCAAAGCCTACGATCCCGTACAGGTTCTCAGTGCCGGCGCGCATGTTGCGCTCCTGTGAGCCACCGTTTATGTATGGTTTTATGGTTATGTTTTCGTTCACGTAGAGAATGCCTACGCCCTTAGGGCCGTGGAACTTATGCCCGGCGCCGTTGAGAAAATGAACGTATAAGTTTTTAAGATCAAAAGGGTAGTGGCCTACTGTCTGCACCGTATCGCTATGGAATATTGCGTCGTACTTTTTACACAGTTCGCCTACAGCCTTTATTTTCAGCAGGTTGCCTATCTCGTTGTTGGCGTGCATAAGCGATACAAGCGTACGTTCTTTGCTGCCTGCAAGCAGCTCTTCAAGGTGCTGCAGGTCTATGTGCCCCTTGTCGGTAAGCTTTACATAGCTAAGCGTAGCAAGGCCGAAGTGGGCCATATGCTCTACTGTATGCAGGGTGGCGTGGTGCTCTATAGCTGAGGTAATAATATGCTTGCAGCCCAGGTCGCGGATAGCTGCGGTAATGGCGGTGTTAGTACTTTCGGTGCCGCCCGATGTGAAGAATATTTCACCCGGGGCCGCATTGAGAATACGCGCCACTGTTTTACGGGCATTTTCGATAGCCATTTTGGTTTCCCTGCCATAAGAATACACAGAAGACGGGTTGCCAAATTTCTCGGTCAGGTAGGGCATCATTGCAGTTAGCACCTCAGGATCGAGCGCAGTGGTTGCTGCATTATCGAAGTAAATACGGCTCATTATCAGACTATTGGATGGGATGCAAAATTACGCAATTTACCCGGATTGTTAATAATTGCTTATCCAGGCCTACGTGTGGTTAAGCCGAACCACTCCTTTCCCTTTGCGGTATGTATTTCCTCATGGCACGAAAAGTGTGGCCTCCAAGGTGCCAGATGGCTACAACTACCACCAAAGGCAGCAACATCGGGGTCCAGTCACCGGCTGCGGCGCCGCCAAGTAATATGCTCATGTTCTTAAAGGTTTTATGAATGGTCGCGTGTTGTGTCATTGATCCCATGGTGATTAGCCGACCGTATCTTGTCTTCCAGCTTCCTTTTCTTGATAGCCTTGACTACCAGGTCTGCGGTGAGCAGCACAAATGCCAGGGCGGCTATAGGCATGATCAAAGGCAGCCAATTGCTGTTGCCGCCGGCACCAGATAAGAGTATCGCATCCATAACTTCGGTATTTAGTTATGTAATATACGAAATGATATCGGGAAAACATTATTTCTTAACATCAATTAATCACAAAAAAATAAGAGACGCAGCCGGTGCGTCTCTCAAATTTTGTTTTGTTTATAGGGCTAGAATGGCGCATCCTCATCAGGTGCAATATTCTTTTTGAACGGCGTGCCACCCATGTCATCATCATCCCAGCTCATATTGTTAGCCTTAGATTGCATGGTCTGGAAGCCTCCGGGAATGAACATCTTAGACCCGCCAAATTCACTTGGGTCGCGGCGAATGCCGGCCGCAGGGTTGTCTTTTGGCATGTTTCCGCCAAAGTTGCCCCCGCCGCTATTACCACCATTACCCCCATTGCCTCCGTTGCCGCCGCCGCCAAATGAATCAAAACGGTCGTCCTCAAGGTCTACAAATTTCTGGTATTCTTTGATGAAGCGCACCTTTACCATGCCGGTGCTACCATTACGGTGCTTGGCTATGTGTATGTGCGTTTCACCTTCTATTGTTTCTCCCATAGCATCGCTGGTGATACCATGGTATTCAGGGCGATAAAGGAACATAACAAGGTCGGCATCCTGCTCTATCGCACCCGATTCACGCAGATCGCTCAGCTGGGGTATTTTAGACTCTTTACGGGTTTCAACCGAACGGTTAAGCTGCGACAGTGCTATTATCGGCACTTCCAGCTCTTTTGCCAGGGCCTTCAGGTCGCGCGATATCTTACTGATCTCTTGCTCGCGGTTGCCACCCTTCTCTATACTGGCCTGCATCAGCTGCAGGTAGTCGATGAGTATCATCTGTATATCATGCTTCTGCTTCAGCCTCCTGGCTTTAGCTCTCAGCTCAAATATGTTTAGCGCGGCCTGGTCGTCAATGAATATCTTAGCCTGCGCCAGCTTACTCATGCGCTGCGACATCTGTATGAATTCATGCTCCGCCATTTTACCGCGGGTTATGGCCTCCATGCTTACGTCTGTTACCGCGCTCAGCATCCTTTTTACTATCTGTCCTGCACCCATCTCCAGCGAGAAGAGGGCCACCGGGAATGCCTTGCCGGCGTTCATAGCAGCGTTCATAGCCAGGTTAAGCGTAAATGCTGTTTTACCCACCGCGGGGCGTGCTGCGAGGATAATAAGATCCGTCTTCTGCCAGCCGCCTGTAAGTGCGTCCAGCTGCTTAAAGTGCGATGGCACACCGGTGATATCGTCCGTTTTTTTGCGGTTCTCATCTATCTCATTCACAGTGCGCACCAGCACTTCCTGCAGGCTTTTGAAGTTCTTGCGCAGGTGCTTGTCGGTTATCTCATACAGGCCCGACTCTGCTTTGTCCAGCAGATCGAAAACGTCTGTACTATCTTCATACGCGTCACTTATTACAGATCCGCTTATGCGTATCAGCTCGCGCTGTATGAACTTCTCCATCACAAGGCGGGCGTGTGCCTCCACGTGTGCACTCGATAGTACCGCCATGGTAAGGCGGGTGAGGTAGTAAGCACCGCCTACTATCTCCAGCTCATTGGTTTTTCTCAGTTCCTCGGTTATCGTCAGCAGGTCCACAGGGGTGCCCTTGTCGAACAGGCGGCGCATGGCCGAGTATATCTTTTGGTGTGCGTCTACATAAAAGCAATCTTCGCTTTGTATGATCTCAAGTACCTGGGCAAACGTGTCTTTTTCCAGCATGCAGGCGCCAAGCACGGCCTCCTCCAGCTCGGGCGCCTGTGGCGGAACCTTGCCATAGACCATGGTTGTAAGGTCAGGCTTGCGGCTCCGGGCACCTCCAAATTCTTTTTTAATATTTACTGCCATTTATTATTAAGCTGTTATAAAGTGAGTTGTATCGTTATTTTTTAGTGTCCGCGGGGCATTGTAATTAAGTGCCATGGCTCATTACAGCCATTTTCAGTGTATGTTTTAGTGCTATCATATTAAAAAATGGTTAACCCCTGTAGTGCGGAAGACGAATGTAAATGCGAAAAATCAGAGCGGGAGGCTTTTTAGAATGTTTAGTTATCCATGTTTGTACTGCCCTTATCCCCTGCATATCCACTCACTATTCACAATTGTACTTCCAGGCGTTGTTACTTATCAACATTCTACCTGCAATACTAACACAAATTCACATTCTGTACACAAATCGGTGTGGATAAATGATTTTGTTAAGGGTTTTTTTGGGAAGCTGCATTTTGCTATGTTCAAGGGTTATCTTTGTCTCAAATATAGTTGTTGAATGATCATCTCTTACCAATGGCTGCAAGACTACCTGCCGCAACCCCTGCCTGTAAACGAATTAAGCAAAATTCTTACGTCTATAGGCCTTGAAGTGGAGGCTGTTGAAGCGGCAGAAAGCATACCCGGCGGGCTGGAAGGCTTGGTGATAGGGCAGGTGCTTACCTGCGCAAAACACCCCAATGCAGATAAGCTGAGCGTGACCACGGTGAACACCGGCGGGGCAGAGCCGGTGCAGATAGTGTGCGGAGCGCCAAACGTAGCCGCAGGCCAAAAGGTAGTGGTGGCACCGGTAGGCACCACCGTTCATCCTACTGAGGGGGAGCCATTCCTGATAAAGAAAGCTAAGATACGCGGCGAGGAAAGTGCCGGGATGATATGCGCCGAAGACGAAATAGGCCTTGGCAAGAGCCATGCGGGCATTATGATATTGCCGGAAGATGCCATAGTGGGCACTTTGGCAAAAGAATACTTCAACATACCGAAGACGGATTACGCTATCCATATAGGGCTTACTCCTAATCGCTCTGATGCTAACAGCCACATAGGTGTGGCGCGCGATGTGTGCGCGTACCTTACACACCACCACGGCGGTAAGCACCAGGTGGTGCTGCCGGCCGCAGCAATGGCTGCGGTGATGAACCCATCGCCGATAAAAGTGCAGATAAAAGCGCCGGAGGCATGCCCAAGATACACAGGTGTCAACATTGCCAATGTAAAGGTGGGTGCATCGCCTGAATGGCTGCAGCAGCGCCTGCAAACCATAGGTGTGCGGAGTATCAATAATATTGTAGATGTTACCAATTATGTGCTGCACGAGTATGGCCAGCCGCTGCACGCCTTTGATGCCGATAAGCTCAGTGGCGGGGAGATAATAGTACAGTTCATGCCTGAAGGCACTGCATTCACAGGGCTCGATGAAAAAGAGCGAAAACTGAAGGGCGACGACCTGATGATATGCGATGCGGCGCACCCCATAGCCATAGGCGGCGTATTTGGCGGGCGCGATACCGGCATCAGCGGGGATACTGCGAATGTATTCCTGGAGAGTGCATATTTTAATCCAAAGTACATTCGGCGTACATCGCTGCATCATGGTCTGCGGACTGATGCCGCTACGCACTTCGAAAAAGGTGTGGACGTCAACAATGTGCTGCCTGCATTGCAGCGCGCAGCAGCCCTTATAGCGGAAGTAGCTGGCGGGCAGGTATCTTCGGCAATAATAGACGAATACCCGGCACCACTGCAGGCTGCAACTGTTACTGTGACTTATGATTACATACATAAGCTCAGCGGCAAAGCGTATTCTAAAATAGCTATACAGGAGCTATTGCTTGCTTCGGGCTTTGAAATAGCGGCGGAAACAAATGAAGGGCTTACACTCAATGTGCCATCGAACAAAACAGATGTATCGCAGCCTGCAGACATTGTGGAAGAGATACTGCGCATAGACGGGCTGGATAATATAGAGATACCCGGCAGGCTGAACATAGCCTTGCTAAAGGCAATGCCCAACGACAGGCAGGAGCGCGAGCGCTTCGCATCGCTGCTTTGCGGCATGGGCTTCCAGGAGATAGTGACTAACTCCATAGTGAACAGCAAATACTACCCGGAGCGCACAGACCTTGTGCGGATGATCAACAGCCTCAGCAGCGAGCTGGATGTAATGCGACCATCGCTTACCGAAGGCGGGCTGGAGGTGATAGAATATAACTGCAACCGCAAAAGCCAGGATCTGCTGCTGTTTGAATACGGCAATGTGTATGCAGTGACGGACGGAAAATATATGCAGGAATCGAAACTTGGCATGTGGGTGACCGGCAATGTAAAGAGTGCGCACTGGGAGCAAAAAGAGCAAAAAGCCAGTATTTTTTACCTGAAAGGAATTGTAGGGAACATGCTGCGCTATGCTGGCATCAGCAATGTGGTAACCGACATCAGCGAAAACAATGGGCGCTATGATATTACCTGGAAATGGAAGAACCAGCCGCTGTGCATGGCTTACCAGGTGCCGCCTGCACGGCTGAAGGAATTCGACCTAAAGCAGGACGTATTCTTTGCAGAGATACATTGGGCGCATTGGCTGAAGGCCCTTGCCGCAAGCAAGATAAAATATAAGGAGGTGCCTAAATTTCCTGCGGTGCAGCGCGATCTTGCGATAGTGCTGGATAAGGCTGTGACCTACCGCGAGGTGCAGGAGGTGACCGGGCAGCTGAAGCTGGATGCGCTGCAATCGTACGGACTGTTTGATATCTTTGAAAGTGAAAAGCTGGGCAGTGGGAAGAAGTCCTATGCGCTGAACTATACTTTTCAACTGCAGGATCGTACATTAACAGACGCGGAAACAGAACAGTTGATGAAGCAGCTGATGGATGCCTATAAAAACAAACTTAGCGCTCTAATACGTGAATAATGCAGGCTCTCGACGATCTGAATAAAAAAGTAGATACGCTGCTGAAAAGCTATGCGGCGCTGGAGCTGGAAAACAAACGGCTGAAGGATACTATTGCGCGGCAGGAAAGGGCCGAGGAGCAACTCAGGTCGCGGCTGAACTCGCTGGAGCAGAATATGGTAAGCGTGCACCTGGGCAAGGCCGGGATGACAGACGATGAAAAAGACAATATGCAGGCCCAGCTGGACCATGTAATAACCGAGATAGATAAAATACTGAATACACTGAATGACTAAGGTGGATAAATATCTCTGTGTTGCTTTGTTTTGCATCGCCTGCCTGGCCACAGCCTGCACGCAGGAACGCCAGCCGTGCCTTACGCCCATGCGCGCCAATCTGAATGTACGCACTATACAGTTTAAGAAAGGGGCGGCGGAAACAGTTGATACCGCATTGCCGGCAGCAATATTCAGGGCCTTTACACCCAGCGGGGTACAGGGTTTTATTTTCGACCGTGCGTCAACCTTTGTGCTGTCGCTTTCCCCGGACAGTGATACATCCAAATGGGCATTTACGACCGACACTTCGGGTACACCATTTGATACCCTGACTTTCTACTATAGGCGCGACAAGCAGTTTATATCAAACGCATGCGGGTATGCCTGTTTTTTTAAGCTCGACTCCGTGCACACCACGCGTAAGATCATAGACTCTATTCATATCATCAACGCTAACGTAACCAATAATGCCAATGCGGGCAACCTGCAGATATATATACATCCTGGCGCTTAATGTAGTGCTTGTATGCTGCGCTGCCAATGCCAAGGCACAGCAGGATACTGCTGCCGTGGATACGACAGGTGAGGAAAAAAAGGCTCCAAAGGTGCAGGCCGCAGGCAGGCAGTTATGTGTAGGGGTTGATATTTTTCACCCGGTACTCAATAACTATCTCGCCAATAGCTACGGCTACGAGCTGACGGCAGATTACTTCCTGAAAAATGAATTTTATGCTGTTGCCGAAGGCGGGTGGGGCGGGTCGAAAGTAGACTACACCGATCTGCAGTACACTACCACCAATACTTTTTTACGCGCGGGCTTCAATAAAAGCATGCTGCTGCGCGATCATCCCCGCGATTGGGACCTTATGTTCTTCGGCATGCGGGCCGGGTTTGCGAATATTACACGAAGCAATGCCGCCTATATAGTGCAAGACAGCCTTTGGGGCAATACCACTGGCATACAACCTGGAAAGAATTTCAATGCCTATTGGCTGGAAGTAAATGCAGGTATGCGTATAGAGTTGCTGCACGGGCTATGTGCGGGATGGACCATAAGGGGGAAATTCCTGATGAACGGCAAGGCCTTTAAAGACCTGGCACCGCTATATATAGCCGGCTATGGGCGGGGCGATAAAGGCGGCATCTTTGATTTTAATTTCTACATCAGCTATGCTATACGGTGGCAAACCGAAAGCTTTAACCAGGCTAAGTCAGGGAGCCAGCCGTGACCTGCGCCAGCTGCCATCACCATTCCAGCTAAACAGTATCCTGTCGTGCATACGGCTGCTGCGGCCCTGCCAGAACTCTATGCGGTTAGGCACAACCCGGTACCCACCCCAGTGTGGCGGGCGGGGAATAGCTACCGCTGAGAACTCCTGCTTGTATTTTTCGTAGTTGAGGTCGAGGATATTCCGGTGCGGTATCTCCTTGCTTTGTGGTGAGGCCCATGCACCGAGGCGGCTGCCCTCAGGGCGCGAATGGAAATAAAGGTCGCTATCGCTGTCTGATACCTTCTCGATAACGCCTTCCACCCGCACTTGCCGCTCCAACTCCTTCCAAAAGAACACTAGCGCAGCGCGGGGATTGGCTAGTAGCTCGTGCCCCTTATTGCTGTCGTAGTTGGAGAAAAACACGAAGGCGTTCTCATCAAGTCCTTTTAGCAGCACTATGCGGGCATGCGGTGCGCCATTACCATCTACGGTGGCAAGCGTCATGGCATTGATCTCCGTTATCTGGGAGGTCTCACCTTCTTCGAACCACTTCCTGAAGAAAAGCACGGGGTCACTGCCGGCCACATCTTCATTTAGCTCGGCGAGGCGGTAATCCGTCCGGATATCAGCAATATTCGAAGAAGCAGGCAAGTAAGCGTTATTTTTCGTCAGCGCCCGAGTCCAGGTACTTTATTGTAACATAAATGAACTCGATCAAAAGCAGGAGAAAGAAGACCCACATAAGGGTAGGACCTACACTTTTGTTCACTGCGTCGTAAAACGCGCCAAGTAGTAAATGATTCATGATCGTCAATTTGCGCCCGCAAGATAAGCAATATGTTGATAAGTTGGGAGTGTGACAGGCTGCAAAAGTATGTGGTAATTTCGCCTTGAGCCAGTGTGAAAATCAAGGCAGGTGCTCACTGCCTCAACTTTTAGCTGTTATTCGTTTTTACCCTTTTTTTGTTTTACATTTCTACAAAATTGATCATCATATGCTGCTCAGGCATGTGCCATTCCTCAAGGCGGTGTTCCTTTATTCCTTTACGGCCTTTGGCGGTCCGCAGGGGCATATGGGTATGATGGTAAAGACATTTGTGCAGAAGCGCAAGGATGTGACCGAGGATGAGTTGCTGGAGTATAATGCCTTCTGCCAGATGCTGCCCGGCCCGTCATCTACGCAAACGGTGATGCTGGTGGCGCTCAAAAGAGGTGGGGTACCGCTCGCCATACTTACGCTGCTGCTGTGGGTATTCCCCGCAGCGCTGATAATGGGGCTATTCTCGTTTCTTATCTTCTTTTTTAATACAGACGCGGCGCAGGCCAGCAAGCTGATACCGCTCAACCTGTTCAGCTTTATTCAGCCTATGTCGGTGGGCTTTGTGTGCTACGCTGCCGCGCGAATGATGCAGACCAGCATTAAATACGTGGCTACAGCGGCCATAATGGTGGGCAGCCTCATAGTTACTTTGTTTGTCAACTCGCCATGGGTGTTTCCCGCGCTGCTGGTGGTTTCCGGTACTATCAGCAACTTCAGTAACCGGCGTATCCCCGACCCGCCGCACAAGCCTAAGAAGATAAACTGGATGCACCTGTGGCTGTTTGTGCTCTTGTTCATCGTTGCAGCTGTGCTGAGCACGCTTGCCAATAAGCTGAACTGGCACCCAAATGTTATCTTTCACCTCTTTGAGAACTTTTACCGGTTTGGCGCTATCGTGTTTGGTGGCGGCCAGGCGCTGATGCCGCTGCTGGTATACCAGTTTGTGCGCAGGCCGCATTCGCAGCTGCTTACAGCCGGTCAGTTGCTCACAGGGTATGGTATGGTGCAGGCTGTGCCCGGCCCGGTATTTTCTATATGCTCGTTTGTAGGTGGCTTGGCTATGAGCCAGTATGGCCCGGTATGGCAGGCAATCGGTTGCCTGGTGGCCACAGTCGCCGTGTTCCTGCCCAGCACGCTGCTGCTATTCTTCCTGTTTCCTGTTTATGAGAACCTGAAACATCACGTTATAATCTTTCGCGCGCTGGAGGGCATCAATGCGGCTATTGTAGGCATCATCTGGGCATCCGGTATGATCCTGTTCAAGTCCATTGCCTTTGACCCTACGCTGTCGTTTGAGTGGAGCAACCTTGTGGTGGTGATAATTACCTTCTGCCTGCTCTACTACAGCAAGGTGCCCGCGCCACTGATAGTGCTTGGCTGGCTGCTCATGGGCTGGACGCTACGCTAGTCTAAGTGAAAATTAAAAAAAGTAAAAGTAAAAAAGTACTGATATCGTAGTTCCGTTTAGAGTTATCCTACTTTTCTTTAAGCAATTCGGTGATATCGCCTATAAGCTTGTTTACATCTCCCGGCTCCAGTGCATCATAGAAGCCACGCACGCGGCCATAGCCATCTACCAGCGATACGTGCTTGTCGTGAATGAAATCCTGGTCAATACTTACCCCGGCAGTGTCGTCTTCAGCGCTTATTAGGTAGCTGTAGCGGGCCATATCGTATAGTTCTTTCTTGCTGCCTGTAAGGAACTGCCATTGGTTAGGATTGGCGTCAAAGCGCAGGCTGTATGCCTTTAATGCTTGCGGCGTATCCTTCTCCGGGTCTACAGTGTGGGAAAGGATCATCACATTGTTGTTGCCTTTGAATGCCTTGTACACCTTCTCCATATTCTCATTCATCCGCGGGCATATGCCCTTGCAGGTAGCGAAGAAGTATTCGGCAACATATACTTTGCCCTTTACATCCTCGTTAGTAATTGTCTTGCCGTCCTGGTTTATGAAAGAAAATTTGCTTACATGGTGATTGCGGTCTTCGTCAATGATTGGCAGCGCAAGCTTTTTCTGTTCCTTGCTTACCTTGTAATAGTACCCTAAGAATGCAATGCCTAAAAGAATGAAGAAAGAAATCAGGAATATGCCGACCTTATTGTTTTTCATGGGCGCAAAGGTAGGGGAAAAGTGTAGAAGGGGCAGTCTGATAAACCAATTCGGGCGAAAATCGCGCTACTGATTGCCATACTTCTTCTGAAATTCTTCTAAGGTGAACGAAATGCCTTCCCCCCGCTCGAGTTGCTTCATAGACCTTTCCAAATGCTCCCTGTTGGCTTCACTGGCCAGCAAATACTCAGTCTCATCCATTTCCGCTTCCACGGTAATTGTAATAGCCTTATCCAAAAATACCGCCTTAATTGAGTCCAGCACACCAACTGTAAGCTCATCCGCATTTAGTCTATAGGTTATTCTCATAGCACAAATATAGGGCGGCCCTCGGTTTTCGCACAAAAAACACATTTGTAGGGGCGGCCCTTGCGGCCGCCCTATCGCGCAGGACCTATCGCGAGAGGGCGTGGGTGAGCCCCGCCCCTGCACTAATAACTTTCGATAAAAAAGGCACCTACATTTAACACCCCCTACACCACCACATTCACCATTTTCCCGCTCACATAAATGATCTTTTTGGGGGGCTTGCCATCAAGCCATTTTTGTATAGTGTCATTGCCCAGCACCTCCTGCTCTATGGCGCTTTGCGCTGCATCGGCGGCAAACTCCATTTCTACACGGGTCTTGCCATTTACAGCAACAGCATATTTTATAGACTTGTCAGTAAGGTGTTGCTGGTCAAATGCAGGGAACGGCGCATCGAGCACAGTCGTTTCGTTACCCAGCTTATGCCACAGCTCCTCAGCTATGTGTGGCGCAAACGGCGCTATCAGTATTGCCAGTGGCTCCAGCACCGCGCGTTTGTGACAGTTGAGCCCGGTAAGGTCGTTGACAAATATCATGAACTGGCTTACAGCAGTATTAAAAGAGAATCGCTCTATATCTTCTCCTATCTTTTTTATCGTTTTGTGCAGCCCTTTAAGCTCTGCCTCAGTCGCAGGTTCATCGGTCACTATCCACCCTTTCTGCTCATCGGCATACAGGCGCCACAATTTTTTGAGGAAGCGATGCACCCCCTCGATGCCCTTAGTATCCCATGGCTTGCTCACATCAATAGGCCCAAGGAACATCTCATACATGCGGAAAGTATCAGCGCCATACTCGTGCACAATGTCGTCGGGGTTTACAACATTGTATTTCGACTTCGACATCTTTTCCACTTCAAGATTAGCCTGAATGTACTCTTCACCATTTTCTAAAGCGCCATCCCATCTCACATGCTCTATTCGCCGATCATCAGGTTCGTTGTAATACAGTTCAAAAATTTTATTAAGGTTAGATTTTGTAATGCGCCCTTTTGAATCCACATGAAGATGTGCGTTGCGAAGCCTAAATGGATCATGTTCTTCTTTGTCAACTACTTCATATAACCTTTGATTATGCTCAAACCTATGACCATTTTTATACTGCTTGTCGTTTGCGTTAGATACAACGAAAAAACGTCTTACATTTTCCTTTCCATCTGTTACATTAATGGTATGAACCATTTTTGCAAAATATGATGTTCCCTGTATCATTCCCTGGTTCAGCAACTTCTTAAACGGCTCATCGAAACCAATATACCCAAGATCATAAAGCGCCTTGGTCCACATGCGCGAGTAGAGCAAGTGCCCTACAGCATGCTCGGTGCCACCTACGTACAGATCTACCTGCTGCCAGTAATCAGTTATTTTCCTGTCTGCAAACTCATTGTCGTTGTGCGGATCCATATAGCGCAAGAAGTACCAGCTGCTGCCTGCGTAGCCCGGCATAGTATTAGTCTCCCGCATACCCGCAGGCGTATTCACCCAATCCTCAATATTAGCCAGCGGCCCCTGTCCCTCAGGCCCCGGCCTGTAGCTTTCCACAAAGGGCAGCTCCACAGGAAGCAAATCAACACCTCCTTCCCCCTGGTGGAAGGCCGGGATGGGGCTTTCATCTACTGCAAAGGGTACATCATCAACGTAGTTGATCGGAAAAGGCTCACCCCAGTAGCGCTGGCGGCTAAAGCCTGCATCGCGCAGTCTGAAGTTTACCTTCTTTTCACCCCCACCCATATCCTCCAGTTCCTCAATAGCAGCGACAGCGGCTTCCGCAATAGTCATTCCGCTAAGAAAGTCGCTATTTTCTATTGTACCTGTCTTGTCGCTATAAGCCTTATCTCCCTTGTAGCGGTCGCCAAAAATGTTAGTGATGGGTATGTTAAAGTGTTTGGCAAAGGCATGGTCCCGCTCATCGCCGCTTGGCACGGCCATTATAGCGCCGGTACCATAGCCCGCAAGCACGTACTCCGATATCCAGACAGGTATCTCGCGGTTGGTAAACGGGTGCAGGGCATAAGCGCCCGTAAATGCCCCGGTCACCTGCTTCACCTCGCTCATGCGCTCCCGCTCGCTACGTGTCTTCACATATTGCTTATAGTCAGCCACCGCCTGCTTTTGCCCGGTAGTGGTAATGCCATCTACCAGCTCATGCTCCGGCGCCAGCACCATAAAGTCAACACCGAAAATAGTATCCGGGCGGGTGGTGAAGACTTTCATTCCCAATGTCCCATGGCCAGGGTATACCGTCCCATTTTCTTCTATAGGTGCATCCACAACTACGTCAAACTCCACCTCAGCCCCCACACTCTTCCCTATCCAGTTGCGCTGCATTTCTTTCATTGCTTCACTCCAGTCGAGGTTATCCAGGCTAGTGAGCAGTCTGTCTGCATATTCTGTTATGCGCAGAAACCACTGGCGCATATTCTTGCGTTCCACAGGGTGGCCGCCACGCTCAGATACACCATTTACTACCTCGTCATTGGCCAGCACTGTGCCCAGCGCCTCGCACCACCACACCTGGGCATAGCCCTGGTAGGCCAGGCGGTAACCCATTATTATTTCGCGCTTCTTTTTTTCATCATAGCCCTGCCATTCTGCGGCATCGAATGAGCCTGTGTTATTATCCGGGCTGCGATGGTTGCTATTACCCTCCTGCTCCAATATTTTTACCAGTTCACTTACCGCCCTTGCTTTATTTTCCTTCCGGTCATACCAGCTGTGAAACAGCTGCAGGAAGATCCATTGCGTCCATTTGTAGTATTTAGGGTCGCTTGTGCGCACTTCGCGGTCCCAGTCGTAGCAGAAGCCAATATTATCCAGCTGCTCGCGGTAGCGGGCAATGTTTTTCTCGGTGGTCACCGCCGGGTGCTGCCCGGTCTCTATCGCGTATTGCTCCGCCGGCAGGCCAAAGGCATCAAAGCCCATCGGGTGCAGTACATTATAGCCTTTCAGTCGTTTGTAGCGGGCATAGATATCAGAGGCTATATATCCGAGTGGATGGCCCACGTGCAGCCCCGCGCCGCTGGGGTAGGGAAACATGTCCAGCACATAGCATTTTGGCTTTGCCGGCGCATCGCCTATGGGGTTATTGACTTTATATACTTTTTGGTCATTCCAGTATTTTTTCCAGGTTTGCTCTATTTCCGCAAAATTGTACTCCATAATATATAGATAGTAAGCGATGTAATTGACAAAAGTAACAAAAGTAAGCGCCTTTTGCTTGCTGTAAATGAGTGCCGGCAACTGGCCCGTAAAACGGCGCTGTCAGAGTATATTTTTAACTTATTTACTTGGTTTTCCAGGGTTAAATACCACCTAAAAACCTTATATTTGCAAATCTTATTTTATTACCATTTATGGCTCAAGACAACGACGCACTGTTACCACAAGACAATCACGAAGAAAACGATAAAATAATCCAGATCAACATTGAAGAGCAGATGAAAACGGCTTACATAGATTACTCTATGTCCGTTATCGTGGGCCGTGCTTTACCCGATGTCCGCGACGGACTGAAGCCGGTGCACAGGCGTGTGCTTTTTGCAATGCATGAGCTCGGTAATACTTTTGGAAAGCCATATAAAAAGTGCGCCCGTATAGTGGGTGAGGTGCTTGGTAAGTACCACCCTCACGGCGATACCGCGGTGTATGATACTATGGTGCGTATGGCGCAGCCGTGGAGCATGCGTTATATGATGATCGATGGCCAGGGTAACTACGGTAGCCCCGATGGTGATCCGCCGGCAGCAATGCGTTATACGGAAGCCCGTATGCAGCGCCTTGGTGAGGCTATGATGGAAGACCTGGAGAAGGAAACCGTCGATTTTTCACTCAACTTCGATGACTCGCTTCAAGAGCCTACTGTACTGCCAACACGCATACCACAGCTACTTGTAAACGGTTCGTCTGGTATTGCGGTGGGCATGGCTACCAACATGATGCCGCATAACCTAACTGAGGTTATCGACGGCTGCCTTGCTTATATCGACAATCGCGAGATCACTATTGAGGAACTGATGAAGTTTGTAAAGGCACCTGATTTTCCTACCGGCGGTATCATATACGGCATGGAAGGAGTGAAGCAGGGCATGCATACTGGCCGGGGCCGGGTAGTAGTGCGTGGCAGGGTTACGGTAGAGAATACCAAGAGTGGTAAGGAGATGATCGTTATCACCGAGGTACCCTACCAGGTAAGCCGGGATGAGCTTACTGCTAAGATAGGCTACCTCGTTAACAACAAAATTATTGATGGCATCACGCATGTTGCCAACGAATCAAATAAAGACGGCACCCGTATAGTGGTAGAGCTTCGCCGCGATGTGGTGGCGCAGGTCATCATCAACCAGCTCTACAAGTACAGCGAGCTGCAAACCTCTTACGGTATCAACAATATGGCGCTGGTAAACGGCCGGCCAAAGACGCTGAACCTGAAAGATCTTATAGTCGAGTTCATTGCATTCCGTCATGAGGTAGTTGTGCGCCGCACCCAGTACGAGCTGCGCGAGGCAAAGAAGCGTGCCCATATACTGGAAGGCTATATCATAGCGCTTGATCACCTTGATGAGGTTATTGCATTGATACGTAATTCTTCTAACCCTGACTTGGCGAAAGAGGGCCTTATCACCCAGTTCGGCATGAGCGAGATACAGTCGAAGGCTGTATTGGAACTGCGCCTGCAGCGCCTTACCGGCATGGAGATCCACAAGATCCGCGAAGAGCATGCTGAGATAATGAAATTAATAGCACACCTCGAGAGCATTCTTGGCGATGAGAGCCTGCGCTTCCAGATCATAAAGGATGAGCTGGCCGAAGTGCAAAAGAAATTTGGTGACGAGCGCCGCAGCGAGATACATTATATGGCTGATGAGATGCGCATCGAAGACCTTATAGAGAAGGAAGATGTGGTGATTACCGTATCGCACCTTGGCTATATAAAGCGTACGTCTGCTGCCGAATACCGTGCCCAGCGCCGTGGCGGCAGGGGAGCTATGGGTGGCCGCACCCGCAACGAGGATTACATTGAGCACTTGTTCATTGCCTCTACCCACCACACGCTTATGTTCTTCACCGAGAAGGGCCGCTGTTTCTGGCTTAAGGTGTATGAGATACCCGAGGCAGATAAGAACGGTAAAGGACGTGCCATTCAGAATATGATACAGATACCATCTGACGACAAGATACGTACGGTGATAGATGTACCCAAGCTTGAGGACGAAGATTACGTCAATAAGCATAGCGTAGTGTTGTGTACGAAGAAGGGGATAATTAAAAAGACTAAGCTGGCAGACTTCAGCCGTCCGCGTTCTACTGGTGTAAATGCAATAACGATAGAAGATGGCGACCATCTGCTCGATGTGTCGCTGGCAGTGAACGGCGAATGCTATATTATGATGGCGGTGAAGTCGGGCAGGGCTGTTTGCTTCCCCGATGATAAAGTGCGCCCTACGGGCCGCGGCGCCATAGGTGTCTTTGGCATAGAGCTGGAGAATGAGCAGGACGAGGTAATCGGGATGATATGCGTGCCGAAAACCGATGTGAGCAAGCAGATACTGGTAGTATCAGAAAAAGGCCTGGGTAAACGCACCCCGTTCCTCATCCCGGCAACGGAAGCGGAAACGAATGAAGACCCGCACAACATGGTGAAGATAGGTGAGCAAGACTACCTGCTCTCTTACCGTATCACCAACAGGGGTGGCAAGGGAGTAAAGACCCTCAGCGTAACGGAGAAAACGGGCGCGCTCGTGGGCCTGCTGCTGGTAGAAGAGAAGAATGACCTTATGATAACCTGCGAGTCAGGCATTACGATAAGAATGAAAGTGACCTCGATACGTGAGGCCGGAAGGGCGACACAGGGTGTGAAATTGATAAATCTTGATGATGGAGACCGCATAGCTGCAATAGCTGCGCTGCAGGAGCAGGATGAGATCGATGAAGAACTGGCAGCAGGCGAAGAAGGCGCCGCACCGGAAGAAGGCGCAGCACCTGAAGCTCCGGCGACAGAAGAGCAATAAACCGCTTTAGAAAAAGGAAATTGTAGTGATAACTAATAAAAACAGGAAATGAAAAAAGTTATTTTAATGATCGCGGCCGTAGGAGCTACGTACCAGGGCATGGCGCAGGACAAGTATGTTGTATCGGCACTGACCGCATATAACAGTAAGAACTACGATGAGGCGAAAGCAGAAATAGACAAGGCTATGGCCAGTCCGGAGACGAAGGAGAAGCCCAAAGCATTGTATGCGAAAGCCGCTGTGTATTCTGCCCTGCAGGAAATAGAAAAGTACAAGGCAGATGAGCCGTACAAGGAGTCGTTGCAGGCAGTATTTAAATTGGTAGAGTTGAAGCCCGACTATGAAAGATCATCAGTAGATCAGGTTCTTTACCGCGGTGCTGTATTTGCTTATAATGATGGCATTAAGAATTTTAATGACAAGAAGTATCCGCAGGCCATAGATGCAATGAAATCCGTTGTGAAGATCGTTGACCTTGAGAACGGAAAGCGCCTGGCAAAGTATAAAATGCTGGATACTAATGCTGCCGATGCAAATCTTATAATAGCGAATAGTGCTTACTACGCTGGCAATTACGCAGATGCAATTCCGTATTTGCTTAAGGTAAAGAAGTCTGGTATCGTGATGAACGCTTCAGTATACGAAGTGCTGATAGATGTGTACAACAGGCAGAAAGATAACCCTAGCGCTCTCGCCACCATCGAGGAGGCCAGGAAGGCTTACCCATCTGATGTTACGCTCCGCAATTATGAGCTTAACTACTACATACAGACGGGCAAAATGGAAGACTTGGTAAAAAAGCTGGAAGACGCATCGCGTGCAGAGCCTAACAACTCTGATATCCAGTTCAACATTGCTACGACTTACCTCACACTTTCTTCTCCTAAAGATGGCAAGAAGCCGGCGAATGCAACGGACTACATGACCAAATCTGAGAACGCCTTCCAGTCAGCTTTGAAGATGGCTCCGGATAATGCTGCGTTCAATTATAATTTCGGCGCACTGTATTTTAACCAGGCCACTGATGTGAATGACCAGATGAACGCACTGGGCTCTACAGCTGCCGATATGAAGAAATATGATGAGCTTAAATTAAAGCGCGATGGTTTCTTTAACAAGGCGCTTCCTTACCTGGAGAAGTCTTACACAGTACTTTCTGCCCAGGCCGGCGACCTTAAAGGCGAAGACATGAGGACCTACAAGGGTACACTTATGGCACTCAGCAAGGTATACGCCGTGCAAAGTAAGCTAGACAAGGCTACGGATATGAACAAAAAATATGACGCTATAAAATAAAGAGCCGTTAGGATAAACATTAAAAAGCCCCGGATCCCGGGGCTTTTTAATGTTTATGAATGTGGGTGTCAGTAGCATGCTACCTACTTTTTAAAGAAGGTTACTTCGCCGGTCTCCACGTCGTAGACGCCACCTGCTACAATAACCTTTCCCTCATTTACCAGCTCAGCTATCACCGGACTTTGCTCCGTTATCTGGGCCATGGTAAGGTGCACGTTAAGCTCTGTTACATGGCCTACGTATGCAGCGTTACTGCCATTCCGGTTTTCTTTGGTATCTTTTTCAGCCTCTATCGCAGGCTGTATTTTTTCAAGCAAGCCGGTCAGGTGGCCAAGCTTTACGTCGTTGCATGCCCCGGCAATAGCACCGCACTTAGAGTGGCCAAGCACTACAATTATCTTAGCACCCGCCGCTTTAGTAGCGTATTCCAGGCTGCCCAGTATGTCATCGTTCAGCACATTGCCTGCTACCCTTATGCTAAAGATATCGCCCAGTCCCTGGTCGAAGACCAGCTCTGCAGACGTGCGGGAGTCCATGCAGCTGAGTATAGCAGCAAACGGAAACTGCCCGTTTGCAGTCTCATTCACCTGCTGCAGCAGGTTGCGGTTGGCGCGCAGGTTGTTCATGAAGCGCTCGTTACCATCTTTCAATAGCTGGAATGCCAGCTCAGGTGTCAGTTTCGTTTGAGTTTCTTTTGAATGAGTGTACATATGGTCGTTGGTTTTGAGTATTATAAAATGTAGAAGTCTTCCGGGGCCACGGGCTCAGGCACATTTTCCGCACCCAGTAGCTCTTTGATATTTATTTCAATGGTGCGAGCTATTGCCGTAACCGGTGTGTCGCTGGGGCTGCCCGTAAATGGGTCTTGCAGGTGGTACGCGCTCTTCTCTATAAGAAAGAAGCAGGAAGCTATAGTGCCTACCAGCGGCAGCGCGTAGATGGTATCCATATTGTTTAATGATATGGTCAGAGTAATGGCAAAGACATAAATCGTAAAATGGAGGAACAGACGGTAGGTAGCAGGGAATATAGTGGATTTAATGCGCTCTGCTTTACCCATAGAGTCGCAAAGGCGTACCAGGGTTTCGTCCAGCTGTGTGTGGTAGAAAATGTCGAGCAGCCCGGCCTCTTTCAGTTTTTTTATTTCCAGTGTATTCAGCTGTAGTATTGCCAATGGCACATTCCGGTGGGTGGAAACAGTGCTGATATCATCGTGATCCATCAGCTCATCCAAATTTTCAAGCACTTGGTGCCCGCGCAGTGAGCGCCCCAGCGCATAGCAAAATGCAATATGACGGTATCCTATTGCTTTGATTTCGGCTTCGCTTCCCGTAACAAACGATTGCAGCTGCATTACAAGCGTACGCGAGTCATTGACAATTGCTCCCCATACCTTCCTCGCTTCCCACCAGCGGTCATAAGACTGATTCATCTTAAACGAAAGCAATATAGAGATCGCAGTACCTAAAAGGGTAGGTATGTATGTGGGCATGTCAGGAATGACAGCCTGGTACTTCAGCGATAACAGGTGACAGGTAACACCAACAAGCAGGACGACCAATACATCGTACCTGATCTTCTTAAAGATGTAGGAGAATGGTATTTTTTTGTCGAGTAGCATATGTCTTTAAAGCTTCGGCGGAAAATTACACACGCTGTCAGAAATAAAAATGTTAAAAGTCGCATTTTAATGGCCACGCAATAACATTCTAATCCCGTTCTAATCCCGTACAGTAGAAAAGTAAAAAAGCCGGGGCAGATCATCCGCTCCTGCTTAATAATTATTTCTACGATCGGGCTATAGGTATCGCGCCGTATGGCTACCTTTTGCCTTCTTCAAGCCCTCCGGTTTGCCTTCATAAAGCAGGTATCCGCCTCCTATGCCACCCTCCGGCCCAAGATCTATCACCCAGTCAGCACATTTTATAACATCGGTATTGTGCTCAATAACAATTATCGTATGCCCCTGGTCTATCAGTGCGTCAAACGATTGGAGCAGCTTATTAATGTCGTGCATATGGAGGCCGGTGGTTGGCTCATCAAATATGAACATAACCTTCTCTTTCATCTTCCCCTTGCCGAGGAATGAAGCAAGCTTCACGCGCTGCGCTTCCCCGCCGCTAAGGGTGTCACTGCTCTGGCCAAGCTTTATGTAGCCAAGGCCCACATCAGTAAGCGGCTGCAGGGCTGCCGCCAGCTTGCGCTCATCGGCAAAAAATGCTATAGCCTCGTCTACGCTCAGCTCCAGTATCTCGTACACGCTCTTGTTGCGGTAGGTAACTTCAAGTACCTCTTCTTTAAATCTCTTGCCCCTGCACGATTCGCATAGCAGGTGCACATCGGCCAGGAATTGCATCTCCACTATCACTTCACCCTCTCCCTTGCAGGTATCGCAGCGGCCACCATCTGTATTGAACGAAAAGTGCTTTTCAACAAAGCCTCTCATCTTCGCCAGTGGCTGCTTGGTATACAGCTTGCGTATCTCGTCATAGGCTTTTATGTAAGTAACAGGGTTGCTGCGCGATGATTTGCCTATCGGGTTTTGGTCCACCAGCTCTACATGCCCTATTGAGCCCAGGTCGCCATCAAGGCTGCGGAATAGGCCCGGCCTGTCTGTGCCCTCACCATAGTGCTTTAGCAGGGCGGGGTAGAGGGTCTGTTTTATTAGCGTGGTCTTGCCGCTACCGCTCACCCCCGTAACTACGCATAGCACATTCAGCGGAATATCTACAGAGACATCCTTGAGATTATTCTGCCGGCAGCCTTCTATCCGTATTTTTCCCGTTGGCTTGCGGCGTATGGCCGGAGGGTCTATTTTAAGCTCGCCGCTCAGGTATTTACCTGTAAGGCTCGCTTTGTTTTTTATAAGCTTTTCGTAGGGGCCGGTGGCCACTACTTCACCACCCAGGTGGCTGGCAAAGGGCCCCATGTCTATGATGTAGTCAGCCTCGCGCATCATCATTTCATCGTGCTCCACCACCACCACCGTATTACCCAGATCGCGCAGCGATTTTAGCACGCTTATCAGGCGTTCGGTATCGCGGCTATGCAGCCCTATGCTGGGCTCATCAAGTATATACAGGGAATCAGTAAGGTTGCTCCCCAGGAATTTCGTAAGCTGTATGCGCTGGCTCTCGCCGCCCGAGAGGGTATTGGCCAGCCGGTTGAGCGTAAGGTAGCTCAGTCCCACATCCAGCAACGTTTTCATACGCTGGTTCACTTCTATCAGTATGCGTTTGGCTATAGTTGTGTCGTGCTCATTCAGTTGCAGCGCCTGCAGCCATTCAAATAGCTCATCGGCCGGCTTAAAGAGCATGTCGGCAATTGTAGTGCCGGCCACCTTCACATACATTGCCTCCTTGCGCAGCCGCGACCCCTTGCATGCCGGGCACACAGTACGCCCACGATAGCGCGCCTGCATTACCCTGTACTGAACCTTGTAGAGGTTCTGCTCCACCATCTTAAAGAAGTCGCGTATGCCGTTCACGCGGTCGTTACCTTCCCACAGCAGCGCATATTCTTTTTCGTTAAGGTCGATGATCGGCTTATGTATCGGGAAGTTGTATTTGTCTGAGGCCCTGATGAATCCTTGCTGCCATTCGCCCATTTTCTCGCCGCGCCAGCAGGCTACAGCGTTCTCATACACACTCAGGCGCTTATCAGGTATCACCAGGTCATCATCAATACCCAGCACCTGCCCGAAGCCCTCACAGTCTGGGCATGCCCCGTATGGGTTGTTAAACGAAAAAAGGTTAGGGCTTGGTTCGTCAAATACTATTCCATCCGCCTCAAAGCGATTGTTGAAGGTATGTATGTCTTTGCCGTCTACTTCTACCAGGCATTCCCCCTCGCTCTCATAGAAGCCGGTCTGTATACTATCGGCTAGCCGGTGCAGGTCATCTTCATCAAACTGTTCCTTTACTACTATACGGTCTATGAGCAGGTTGGCTTTTGCTTTACCCAGCTTTATATCCCCCGCAAGTACCTCTTCAATGCGTATCGGTCGCTCACTCACCGAGGGCGCATAGATACGGCTAAAGCCCTTTTGCATCAATATGTTCAGCTCTTCCTCCACCGTGCGCTTGTAGCGCTGCACCAGCGGCACTATGAATTGCACCCTGGCGCCCGTAGGCAGCTGCCTCACAAATTCTACTACATCGGTTACGGTATCTTTCTTCACCTCTTTGCCGCTAACAGGGGAATACGTTTTACCCACCCGTGCAAACAGTAGCCTCAGGTAATCGTAAATCTCCGTCATGCTGCCCACGGTGCTGCGGGGCGTGCGGGTGGTTACTTTTTGTTCTATGGCTATTGCAGGGCATATGCCACGTATGTAGTCTACATCCGGCTTATCCATACGCATCAGGAACTGGCGGGCATAAGCGCTGAGGCTCTCTGCATACCGACGCTGCCCCTCGGCAAACAAGGTATCCATTGTCAGCGACGACTTGCCGCTGCCGCTTACGCCCGTTACCACCACTAGCTTATTGCGGGGTATGGCCACGTCTACATTCTTCAGGTTGTGCATACGTGCACCCTTAATAAATATGGAATCCGCTATGTCGATGTCTGGGTCGTTTGCAGTATGGTGCTCCACCTCGGGAGCAGAGATGCCTTCTACGTGTTGTACCGTAATCGCGGCGTCAACTATTGCTGTTTTCTTGTCTGTTTTCTTAGCAGGTTTAGTACCGGCTTTTTTCTTTTCTGCCATGGATAGCTCCTGCTGCAAATTTACAGGGATTGTATGAAAAGCAGGTTATATGGTTATTAGGAAAACGTATTTGCTACTTTATTATGGCATGATCTCCCATGGCACTTATAGTGACCTCAGCTCCATTCATTTCTGCTTTGGGTCAAATAGGCCTGCAACTCGTCCGCAACGTCTGGGGGAAGTTTACCGCCATACTTTTCGGATAGCTTTTGCTTGGGTTGCCCTGTTCCCTTTATCACTTTTATAAAGTGTAGATCTCCCAGCTGATGCAATGATAACTGTCCCTTGTGGGTAGCAACCAGTAGTTTGGATGAATACATATGGGCCTCCTGCTCCAAATATAAAACCTTGTATATTGTTGTGCTGGTTTTTACGGTATATTTGTATAGATGATTTTAAAGTTTGATATAGAAAAGAAGGTTGCCCCCTTTATTCGCCTTTCTGCAGGGATATATGATCTTCCTTCGCACAGTTATGCCGATATGAACGAGGCATTAACCGACATTATTCTCGCTATTGAAGGATTTGAATATCACATCTTTGTATTGCCACAGCCCGAGGCAAAAGGTTTGTTGGGTCAGGTAAACAAGGTGCTTTCTGTTTTTATAGATCTGGATGATAAATATGCTGCAGTGGCATATTTAAAGGATGAAGAATTTAAAGAGAGGTTTCTGTATGCGCTGAAGGTTTTGTATAAATTTAGGTCCCTTTTGCATATTGCTGCGACAAAAAATAAGCCTGTAACTAAAACACCTGAGGCGATAAAAGAAGGGTTAGCTGCCATTTCCAGGAGAGCGTCTTTACTCAGTCTATCAAAGCATAACGGCTAATGTACCAACGCGGTGATATTGTAGAGGTAAACTTAGGCATGCCACCTGATGGCAAGATACTGAATCATCCTGCCGTTATTATTTCTAACGAAGATGTTTATAATGATGATGATTGCTACATTGTTGTAATGCTAACGTCGCAGAAATACGATGATAAGTACTCATTCGAGGTGTCAGATCATATGTTAGCAACCTCTTCTGGTAAATTTCGCTCCGAAGCCAGGTGTCATTTGGTTACATACATCCTCAACTCACATATCGTTGTCGGTAAACACCGAAGCAGGCTGCGCAGGCAGTATGTAGATGCCTTGGTAGAGCATATGGTCAACTGCTCTTTGTATTGATCCTATGACTTTATTAATAGGGCGAGCGTTATCCATAATACGCCACTACTTCCTCGCCCGCACTATTCCGCACCGCCCTATACATCCCTGCTGAGTTAAAGCAGAAGTCATAATTACCCAGTGCATCTACAGCTATCAGTCCGCCCTCACCGCCCATAGCTACCAGCTTGTCTTTTACCACCACATGGCATGCCTCGCGCAGCGATAAGCCCCTATACTCCATAAGGCACGAGACGTCGTAAGCCACCACCGCGCGCTGGAAATATTCGCCGTGACCGGTACAAGATATTGCGCATGTTTTGTTGTTTGCGTATGTGCCTGCGCCAATGATTGGGCTATCGCCCACGCGCCCGAAACGCTTGTTGGTCATGCCGCCGGTAGAGGTGCCGGCCGCCAGGTTGCCGTTGGCATCGCAAGCCACAGCGCCCACGGTGCCAAACTTATGGCCGGGATTAGGCAATGCAATCCCCTTTAAATTGTCGCCCTTATGATCGAGCTGGGTAAAATTAGTATCGCGTATCTCCACCCACTGCTCATACCTCGACTTATTGAAAAAATAGTCATCCGGTGCCATCTCTATTCCCTGGCTAAGGGCAAACTCTGATGCCCCGCTGCCGCTCAGCAGCACATGGCCCGAATGCAGCATCACCTCGCGAGCCAGCCTCACGGGGTTCTTTATATTCCTTACGCCCGCAATAGCGCCCGCTGCCAGGTCGCTGCCATCCATAAGGGAGGCATCCATTTCGTTAAGCCCCTTCTTGGTAAATACAGAGCCCCTGCCGGCATTGAACAGCGGGTTGTCTTCCATGGTCGCAATGGCGGCTACCACCGCATCCAGCGCATTGCCGCCGCGCTGCAATACCTCATATCCGCTATCCAGCGATTCCCTTAGCGCTTCAGTATACTGTTGCTCCTGTTCGGCGTTCATTATTGCGGGCGTTATGTTACCCGCACCGCCATGTATCACTAATGTAAACGACATTATGTTGCTTCTTATTAAAATTTACGACTGACGACTCAAAACCTAGTATCCATCTGGGTATTGCCCGCGGACCTACGACTCATAACTTACGACTTTCGACTAAAACTGACTCGCGGACTTACGACTTATGACTTACGACTGGAAGACTTATTGCAAATACACCGCCGTTATCTCATTTCCATCGGTCTCCACCTCTATGTGATCTTGCAAGGTAGTAGCTACTGTATGTCCCACTATATCAGATGCTATAGGGAACGATTTATGCTTACGGTCTACCAGCACCGCCACCATTACTTTCTTCAGGTCGTAAGACAGAATAGCATGCAGCGAATACATGATCGTCTTACCCGAATTGGCTACATCGTCCACAAGTATCACAGATTTGCCGCTCAGGTTCTCTTCAAAGTCTAGCGCATGGTTCAGCGGGCTTTTCTTATTAATGCTTACCGACAGGTTGGTTATTTTCAACGGGCTTATCTCCTGCAATAGAACCGCGAGATTCTCGGCTACTATTTTACCGCAATTCTCTATGCCTATCAGTATTATCTCTTGCTCGTCACTGTTGCGCTCCCATATCTCGTAAGCCATCCGCCGCATCTTGTGGGCTATGCGTTCCTTATCGAGTATAAGCACTTGTTTTTTCTCCATTGTTCAGTATTAGTTTGTCCGTATGGCTACCACGGGGTCCAGCTTTGATGCCGACCGGGCAGGAATAAGGCCCGATAATACCCCCACGAATATAGAAACAAAAATACCGATAAAAAAGTTTGTGAATGAAAGGGTTATTTCAAAATCTAGGGCGTATGTGAATATGATACTGAGCAGCAATACCAGCAGTATGCCCACTGCCCCGCCAAGCAGGCACAGCACCACTGCCTCCAGCAAAAACTCCCACATTATAGAGGCCCGGCGGGCACCTATGGCCTTTTTAAGGCCTATTATCTTTGTCCGCTCCTTTACAGTTACGAACATAATGTTAGCTATGCCGAATGCACCCACAACCAGTGAGAATCCGCCAATGACCCATGCAATAATGTCAATGGTGCCAAACACCATGTCCAGCCGTTTCGATACTTCACTGAGCTGGTTTATGGCGAAGTCATCGCGCTGCCCGGGCCGCACTTTTCTCACTCGTCGCAGCACGCCCTGCACTTCGTATTTCACCTCTTCCAGGTTTTTGCCCTTCGCAGCCTTCACCGCAAGTATCGGGTCATAGTTAAGCGACCGCACATCGAGCAGCGATGTGGCTACGTAGTACGGATATATTACAGCATTGTCAAAATCGAACCCAGCCATGTTTTGCCCCACCTTCTTCATTACACCTATCACGGTAAACTTGCGGCCCATAAAGCTTATACTCTTTCCCAGCGGGTTAATACTCCCTGTAAACAGCCCGCGGTATACGTCGTCACCGATAACAGCTGCATGGGTGCCGCCCTCCAGCTCAGCGGCCTGCAGGTAACGGCCCTGCGCTATCTCTATATTCTGTATCTTGTCAAATCCTTCCAGCACGGCATAGGAAGCTATTCCGGTCAGTTCCGCATCATAATACTTTACCGTCAGGCGGCGGGTGCTAAGGCATAAGGTCACCGTCGACACATCCTCCACCTGCGACTGCACAGCTTTCACCTCACGGGGCATCATACTTGGCCGCCGCTGAAAATCCCACCATTTGTATTCGCCGCCATCGTCCATCCATGGCCACCGGCCTATGTATAGCACATCATTGCCTAGCGAGTTCATTTCCTTTTGTATGTTGCTCTTCAGGCTGTCCAGTACGGTCAATACTGCTATAATGCAGAAGATGCCAATAGTTATGCCGAGCAGCGAAAGGAATGTCCGCAGCTTGTTAGCTTTCAGCTCCAGGAAAGCCTGCACTATGCTTGTGCCTATGATCTGCGTGGCGTTGGTCATCGGGGCAAATTTAATACTTAATCCCACTTCGTATTTAATGTATTTGTGCGCCAGCCATTAGTTGCTGTCACAATGCCAGCGTTTCCTGTATTTTCAGTTGGCTGCTATTTACCCATTAACAGGTATTTTTGCACCGCATCATCAAACCATCACCATTTGCGTCCCGCCACTGCATTCCTTTTTAGGAACAAAGCACTTCACTATACCCCGTTCCGCAACTACCTGCTGCTGCGCATTACGCTCATATTATCGTTGAATATGCAGTCGACCATAGTTAGCTATTATGTATACAAGCTCACGCACGATAAGCTGGCGCTCGGTATGCTGGGTCTGTGGGAGGTGATACCAGCAATTGGTGTGTCCCTTTTCTCCGGGCACTTTGTCGATATCCGCGAGAAGAAGTCGGTATTGCTATCGTGTATCGCCGGCTATCTTCTGCTCTCTGCATTCTTTATTGCCCTTGCCTGGCCGGGCATCCAGGGCATGTTTTCGGTGCAGGGAATATTATGGCTGATCTACGCGGGTATATTTATAGGTGGTGCACTCCGGGCATTTCTTAGTCCGGCCTCATTTGCCCTTATGGGTATGCTGGTTCCTAAAGAACTATACCCCAATGCCACTACATGGAGCAGCACCTCGTGGCAGATAGGCGCGGTCATTGGCCCTCTGCTGGGTGGTTTTATGATAGCCATCACAGGTTTCCATTTTAGCCTCATCACTGTAGCCCTCATTGAGCTCATCGCCCTGGTAGCCATATTGCGCATCCCCGCTCAGCCTATACTCAACAAGCAACGCGAACCAATTGCCAAGAGCCTCGGTGAAGGGTTGAAATTCGTATTCCGTACACAGGTTATATTGGCCGCGCTCTCGCTCGATATGTTTGCTGTGCTCTTCGGCGGTGCCGTAGCGCTGCTGCCTGTTTATGCCGATGACATTCTGCATGTGGGTGAGCTGGGCTATGGGTGGATGCGCGCTGCGCCGGGCATTGGGTCTATCATCACTTTGATCATCCTTTCATTTCTTCCGTTGAAGAAGTCACCCGGCCCTAAGCTGCTGTGGTGTATCGCTGCCTTCGGCGTTACCACCATAGTTTTCGGATATTGTGGCTATTTCGGCACGGCGCCTGTCTTTTCCCTTTTCGGCTTTGGCGTGTCATGGGGTTTCCTTATTGCGTTTTCTATGCTGCTGGCAGGTGGTATGGTCGATGCGATAAGTGTTGTCATTCGCAGTACTGTGCTACAGGTGTATACGCCAGATAGCATGCGGGGCAGGGTAGCCGCCGTTAATACCATGTTCATCAGCTCATCTAACGAGCTCGGCGCTATGGAAAGCGGGTTTACCGCCCGGCTCATGGGAACAGTGCCCGCCGTAGTATTCGGTGGGTGTATGACTATAGTAGTGGTGGCTGTTACGTGGTTTGCCGCCCCTGCGCTACGCGTATTGCGGTTAGATAAGATTGACAAGGACTAGCACCCCGCAACAGGGACCCCGCAAAAAAGTTATTTTCTTTTACTATCTTCACGCCGAATTATCTACGATGAAGAAGCTATTGATCATTACTGCACTGGGCATAATAGGTGTATCAAGCTGTTACAAGGAGAAAGATCCTCCAGATGTAAAGCGCTTGCTTACCGACCATAAGTGGTACATGCAAAATAAGCTCGAAAACGGGATGCCGGTTACTTCTGAATGTGCTCTGTCTGAAGAGATCACATTTAAAAAAGATAGCACAGGGTATTTCTACAACCCGAATCCATGCGATACACTTATCGTTGGAGCAGACAGCGTCTTTTTTAATTGGTATTTGTCGGCCGATAAGAAGAACATCTACTTCAAGAATTTAAGGGGTGCCGCAGGCGCTAACACCAGCTTCGGCATTTCCGGCATCGACAAGGACAACCTACGTATCACCGGCAACTTTAATGGTGGTAACGTCACATCGTTTTATAATAAGAACGATTAGTATCCTCTCAACACAGGTCAACTAATTTTTATATCACTGGCATATTCGATTTTTTTGCGCTGAATGCGCAGAAAAATCCGTAAATTTATTGCTATTCACAAGTTATACCCAACCATTTATGGGGTATTGTGGTCTTATATCATCGTTGTGTATTAATAACAGTCATACTTGTCGTTAGCCTTGGCATATAGTGTATCCGGTAATGCGAGTGAGTTAGAGCAACTCATTCAAGGGTGTATTCGCAATGAGCGAGGTGCACAGGAGAAGCTATATCACCTTTTCTACCCCAAGATGATGGCACTGGTGCGCCGGTATATAGACCAGGAAATGCAGGCAGAGGAGGTGATGAACAATGGTTACCTCAGGGCCTTTCAGAAGATAAAGCAATACAATTTCCAGGGCTCGTTCGAAGGTTGGCTGCGCAAGATAGTATTTCATGCAGTGGCTGACTATGTGAAGCAGAATGCCAAGTACAACAGCCAGATAGTATTAATAGAAAAAGATGAGTATGTAAAGAAGGACCACGCAGACAAGCTCTATTACGATCAGCTGATAAAGCTGGTGCAGCAGCTGCCCGATGCAACCCGTACCGTTTTTAATATGTACGTCATGGAAGGATTTACACATAAGGAGATAGGTAACATACTCGGGATAAGCGAAGGCACTTCGAAGTGGCATTTATCGGAAGGACGGAAGGTGCTGAAAGAGAAAATCGAACGACTAGAATTGCATATAAAAGTTTAGTGCAGGGTAGTAATTACAAGTAGTGAAGTAGGATAGGTGATAACAGTAAATATTTTAAAATAACAAAATTTATCCCCAATGGATAAACAATTCATAAATATCGATGACCTGGTCAGGCAGCGGCTAAGTGGGAACGAGGCGGTTGAGCGTTCCGGTGCCTGGGCAAATATGCGGGAGTTACTCGATGCAGAAATGCCTCAGAAAAAGCGCGGTGGCTTTATCTACTGGCGTCGTATGTTCGGCGTTATGGGAGTAGGCCTGCTCATAGGCTCGGTGGGTCTCGGCGGCTACGAGCTGTCATCTTCATGGAGGCGCGATGCGGAAGGCTCCGGGCCTCAGCATGCGCTGGCATCCACAGCGGTTGCCCGTGAAGCTTCGGTAAATGCATCTGCAGGCACAGCTTCTTCATCGGCTACTCGTAGTCAATCTGTTGCAAACAATAACTCATCTCCAACTAAAGTTTCTTTATCGCATAACAATACACAGAATACTACAGGCAATACAAATACTAATAATGAGGTTATTGCTAAAGTTGCTATCAATGCAGTTACACCAGCAGCTCTTGCGGGTGGTGCTAACCTGCTGGCTGCCAATACAAATACATCAACTACTTCACTAAGCACAAATAGTAGTCTGCCCGGTGCAATTACAGCTGTTGCTGGCAAAGAAACGCCAGGACACTCAGGCGAAAACGTACGTGGAAATAATGTAGCCGTGCAGGGCACAGGCAATCCGGCTACTTCCGGGGACATTGCAGGTGCTACCGCTGTTGCACATAACAGCACCAAAAATACTAACAGTAATGCAACATCAGGCAGCTCAACCAGCAACCCACATGAAGCAGTAAGTACTTCAGCAATGGCGCTGAATAGTGAAGCGCCGTCCGTAGGCAATACGCCGGCAGACAGCAGGCGCAATGTGCATGGAAGAGTAGCTATGAACAGCAACGGCCAATCTTTGGTAGGTGGTTCTGCTGCAAAAAATAGCACAAGGCATGCTGGTCCAACGGCTGCTGCAGCTATATCAGCTGCTTCGAATGATGCACACACTTCTAACGCAAGTGCGGTTAGCGCTACAGTTACTAAAAATACTAGGAGTCAGTCAGTTACAGGTCATCGCACAGCTGTCGTTGCAACAAAGACTACTAATGGCAAAAACAATATAGGAGGCAAAACCAGTGTAGTTGGTGGTGATCCATTAGCAACAACGAGTGCCTCAGCTTCAACGGCTGGTAGGTCTAAGTCATCGGCTGCCAAGTCTGCCAAAAGGCACAATACATTGGCTTCCAATAAAATAGTTGCTAATATATTAAGCAAAGCAGCTGCAAAAGGCAATGCAGCCAAGCATAGCCGCATCGTTAAGCATACAGCTGCGCAAACAGGTGCCACTTCCACTGCATCTGCTGATGTAGCAGTTCGGGATATCCCGTTGAGTAGTGCAGCGGGATATACGGCAACCAGTACTATCAGTGTAGCAAAAACTTCATCCGATGTTTCAGGTACTTCGGGCAACCGCAGGAAGGCAGGTAAAGGCAATTCTGCTTCAGCTATAGCAATGGTCGGTAAGAAGGCCAAAGCTAAGTCTGCGGGCGGCCAGCCACCAATTGCTAAAAAGTCTGCGGTAACATCTGTTGATGGTAGCGACGAACAAGCTGCTGTTGAAACAGCAAACCCTGTAGAGGGTAAGAAAATTGAAAAGCTCATGCTCGTTTACCGGGAGCAGTATTATAAGACCGCAGACAACGAAGGCTATTTCAAGCTAGATACAATATCGCTGCGTACTATAGGCGAATCGCAGCCAATCGACAAATACGGCAACCCTATAGCGGTAGCCGCTAAGTCATCCTCGAGGAAGGGCGGATCGGGCAATGGTAACAGGAACGCAGCAACGATAGAGGAGATGCCTGGTGAGCTGGCTGCTGCCGCAACTATTGAAGAGGCGCCTGCAACCTCGGTGACAGAGGAAGCAGCACCGGCAGCCACCACTACTAAGAAGGAGCTGAATGCAGGCAAAAAAGCAGCAGGCTCCGCGAAACTGGAAAAGCTGACTGAAAAATTCAATGACCTGAAGTATCACGTGAAAGGCGTACAGTTTGCACCGGGCATCACTGCCGGTATCAATGGTACCTTCTTTAGCCCTGCGAGCTTTAAAGGCTTCCAGTTTGGGGTCACCGGTGAGTTCGTGTTTAGCGATAACCTGAGCACAATGGCTGAGCTCAAGTACTTCCACCGCATGAATAACAGCTACTCCCTGGCCGATAATTACAATAGCTACACTGAGGTAGGCGGCCAGTGGCGCAAGCAGGAAATGATGAACTCTTACAGCTTCTCTACGCTGCACAGCCTCGAGATGCCGGTATCAGTTCGCTACAGCAGCGGTAAGTTTAGCTTCTTCGCCGGTGGCAACTTCCTGTACACATTCGGTATTAATACTGGCGCAGTAACTATGCCGGGTGCAAATAGCACACTGGTGGCGACACAGGGTACAGACAATGCACCAAAATTGTCAGAAGCTGATTTCGCATCAAGGTTTGGCATAGGTTATCTCTGTGGTGCATCGTTCCAGGTATCTCCTAACTTCTCTATCGACATCAGGAACGTACAGACAGTTTGGGATAATGCAGGCTCTGCCGGTTCTAAAACGATCTCAAGCCAACTTTATAAAAATCCATCATTCCAATTCTCGCTCAACTACCGCTTTGGGAACACGAAGAGAGGGGAAGACTAATAAATTTCACACTAGATCAGAAAGGCTGCTTCACACGAGGCAGCCTTTTTTGCGCTACCCCTGTAGAGCCGCAATATTTTGCGGCTCCACTTGCGCCGGTACATAACGCTGTAGTCGCTCCTTTCAATTTCAACCACACTCAAAGCAATTATCAATAGCCCAGGCGAAACCGGGGTGAAAAAACTAGCAAACCTGAATGGCTAATACAGAAAACCCAGATGGGCTTTATATTAATAGCCCCCAGTGAAACTGGGGGGCGAAAATAATACGGGTCAACCTTGAAGGTTGAGCGCGCGCGGCAAGTCAACTATATTAAAATCCGATCCGTGCACTACTCGCGTAGATCGCTTTTTTCATGTGCATCTTAGATGCTGAAGGCATCTCATGTTTATAGAAAATACTAGAGTATAATATTGATGCCGAAGGTATCGAACTTAATGACTATTAAAAATGGCTTTCGCAAACAAAGAATCAGTTATAGCCACATAATAGAATTTGTGCCAATACACAATATGCTTCTTTTTGAAAAATAACAGGTGCTTTGTTGTGTAAAAATCCCTTTGCTCAACTAACTGCTTCCGATTATTGTGGCTACAAACTGATTTAATGTATAATCTGCTACAATTTGATCCGTGGCTTTTTACGAGATAGATCATTGAAGAGTCGTTGCCTCTACGGGCGGATATTGAATTTGTCAAGGCACCCCTATAGTACATATCAACTTTAAGAATGTTGCCCTCAACGTCGCTAGTTGTTACTGAGCTATGATCAAAAGAATCGCTGCTACAGCTGTAGCTAAACTCTTTTGTGCCGATCAGGTAGCTTATGCCTGCAATATTATTGGTCAATACGTCAAAATCAATGACCATCAGCGTATCCTGCCCGCGGGAAGCGCAGGCCATAGTTATGAGGAAAATAGTAAAAGCGCAGGTTCTAATGATCATCGCTGTGTAAATCTCCGTTTCAAGAATACTTCTTACTCATTCACCTTTCCCATTGCCGACTCCTTCATCTCCATCGCCACCTCCTTCCCCAGGTATCGGTCTATCTGCTGTTCTACAAGGTATATCACCGGTGTCAGTACCAGCGCCATGGTAAACTTATAGGCGTAGTTCACAAGGCCTATTGCTATCACACGCTGGTAGCTCCATCCCTTGCCTATCTTAAAGGCAATGAACAACACCACGAAGCTATCTACCATCTGTGATATGATCGTAGACCCCGTCGCTCGCAACCACACTTTCTTTCCGCCTGTCGCTTTTTTAATACGGTGAAATACCCACACATCTACCAGTTGGCTCACCAGAAATGCTATGATACTACCCGCAATGATCCACATGCCCTGCCCGAAAATCCCGGCAAACGCGGCCTGTGTATCGGGCACGCCTATGTCCTTCTGGCTACCCGTCCAGAACGAAGTATCCGGGGGCACCTGTATGGCAGCGTAGAACATTACAAAGGCATAGCAGATGAGCGCGACAGCTATGTAGGATATTCGCTTCACGGCCTTGGGACCGTAGTACTCATTTACTATATCGGTCATTATAAACTCCAGCGGCCATAGCAGCACGCCGCAGGTAAGCGTAAAGGTAAGCCCCTGCTCTCCCAGCAGTGAGAACGGTTGTGGTGTAAGGCCAAACAGCTTTTCCAGCGAAAACAGCTTACCGCCGATGCACTCAGCTATCAGTGCATTGGCGACAAAGAATGAACTTAGCGCTATGAATAGCCTGGTCGACTTATCAGCCAATATTTTGTGAACCATGAGCAGGGTATTTGATGCAATATTAATTCTTAATGGGCTAAGCTCATAAAGCCTATTAGCTTTAGCGCTATCATTCATAACTTTATCGCTGCTAAAACGTTCTTGCGCACATGGCCTCAACTATAACAAAGAACATACTGCCCGTAGTAGTAGGCGCTATGACAGGTATGATGCTGATGGAAGTAGGGGAGTGGGGTATATACCGGCTCTATCCTCTGCCGCCTGGTACTGATGTGCGTGACCAGGTCTCACTGGCACATGCAATTGGCGTGATGCCCTTAACAGCATTTCTGGCATTGCTGATCAACTATATGTTTGCGTCATTTGTAGCGGGCGGTGTCGCCACACTGGTGTCCAACAGGCTGCGCAGGTGGCCGGCAATTATTGTAGGCATCGTGCTCACGCTGGCGGGACTGTTCAATGCAGCCGTGCTGCCAAACCCGCTCTGGTTTAAAATTGCGAACTTCTTCATCTACTACCCGCTGGCATATGCCGGCTATTTTGCTGTGAGGAGAAACCCCGCACAGGAACATAAGACTATAGTCTGAATCGGGAAAGGGAAATGTACCATAGTAGAGCCGCAAGATTTGCGCCTCCACCCGCGGAGGGTGCGAAACCATGGGTTCTTATTGCATTACCTACGGGCGGGCAAAGGATATATGCGGCTGCATTTCCCCTTACATTCCGGGTCTGCGGGGACTTAATTGTTATTCCATTTTGTGCTCCTCCTCATAGTAGGTACACCGGTCCATCCCAACTATTCAATCAACAACTCAGCCACCTAAATGCTCCAGCATATCTGCCGTCATCTTCTCCAGGTCGAAGTTGTGTTTCCAGCCCCAATCGTTTCGGGCAGCAGTGTCGTCTATACTCTTCGGCCAGCCATCGGCAATATTCTGCCTGAAGTCGGGCTTGTAGTCTATTTTAAAGCCGGGTATGTGCTTAGTTATTGCAGCGGCAATTTCTTTTGGTGAAAAGCTCATGGCACCCAGATTGTATGCCATGCGGGTCTTCATCTTTTCTGCTGGTGCCTCCATCAGCTCTATAGTGCCGCGTATGGCATCATCCATATACATCATGGGCAGGTAAGTGTCCTCCGAGAGGAAGCTGGTGTACTGCTTATGCTTTAGTGCTTCGTGATATATCTCCACTGCGTAGTCGGTAGTGCCACCGCCCGGTTCAGATTTCCAGCTGATGAGGCCGGGGTAGCGCAGGCTGCGCACATCCAGTCCCCAGCGTTGGTGATAATATTGGCACCACAGCTCTCCTGCATACTTGCTGATGCCGTATACCGTTCGGGGTTCTACTACCGTTTGCTGGGGCGTTTGTTCTCGCGGCGTAGTTGGCCCGAACACAGCTATAGAGCTTGGCCAGTATATTTTCGTAAGTTTTTCCTGCACGCCCAGTTCCAGTATCTGCAGCAGGCTCTGCATATTTATATCCCATGCCTTCTGCGGCATCTTTTCGCCCGTGGCCGAGAGCAGCGCGGCCAGCAGGTATATCTGCGTTATGCCTTCCTTCTTCACCATATCAGTGATGGCACCAGCGTCCATAGCATCGAGTAGGGCATACGGCCCGCTGTCTTTCAGCAGGGGGTGTGCTTCCTTTATATCTGTGGCTATTACATTGCTTTCGCCGTATCCGCTGCGCAATGCCAGCGTGAGTTCTACGCCTATCTGGCCACCGGCGCCTATGATGAGAATTTTTTCCTGCTTCATGTTGTGTGTACCGAAGTTACTCAAATGCCGATATAACTCAGCAGATCATCAGCGTATTTATTTGCCGTGTATGGGATCACATATGGTCCTCTATCAGTTTGATGAAGTCATCAAACAGGTACCTCGAGTCGTGCGGGCCGGGTGTCGCTTCCGGGTGATACTGCACTGAGAATGCAGGCTTCCCTTTCATACGTATTCCCTCTATCGATCCGTCGTTGAGGTTCACATGTGTCACCTCCATGTGGTCGCAGTTCTTTATCGCCTCAGGGTCTACACCAAATCCGTGGTTCTGCGTGGTGATCTCTGATTTGCCCGTCACCAGGTTCTTCACCGGGTGGTTAAGGCCTCGGTGCCCATGGTGCATTTTAAAGGTGGGTATATCATTTGCCCTTGCCAGCAGCTGATGCCCCAGGCATATACCGAAGAATGGCTTCTCCGTAGCGAGTATCTGCTTTATGGTTGCCACAGCATAGTCCATAGAAGCCGGGTCGCCGGGGCCATTGGATATAAAGTAGCCATGTGGCTCAAATGCCTTCAGCTCTTCTATCGTTGTCTTTGCGGGAAACACCTTCACATAGGCGCCGCGCTCTACCATGCAGCTCAGTATATTCTTCTTTACCCCATAGTCGAGCACAGCAATGCGTATAGCCGAGTCAGCTGAGCCCACGGTATATGGCTCTTTGGTCGACACTATCGACGATAGCTCAAGGCCCGCCATATCCGGCACCTTTGCCAGCGCTTCATTCAGGCTGTTTTCATCGGCAAGCTCTGTAGATATGATGCAGTTCATAGCGCCCTTGCTGCGTACATGCTGCACCAGTGCGCGTGTATCTACATCATATATAGCAACAAGATTGTTTTTTACAAGGTAATCTTCGAGGCTGTCGTTAGCCGTCATGCGAGAATAACGGTGTGAAACGTTCTTGCAGATCAGTCCGTTTATCTTCACAGAGTCGCTCTCTACGTCCTCATTTTTTACACCGTAGTTGCCTACGTAGGCGTTGTTCATTATGAGCACCTGGCCTGTATATGAGGGGTCGGTGAAGACCTCCTGGTAGCCGGTCATACCAGTATTAAAGCATATTTCCCCGCCGGCCGTGCCCTTGGCGCCAAATGATTTCCCTTTATATATAGTGCCGTCTTCCAGCAGCAGCCACGCGGGTGAGTCAGTATGAGTTTGATTCATTGAAAAAACAATTGTGCAAATGTAAGTCTTAATGATTAATTCATAAAGGCAAATAGCACCAGTGCCCTTGTGGAAATGTAAGTAACACCCCTGTCCCAGATAGCATCGGCCGCCTAAACTGCTTCGGACGCATAGCAGAGATATCTGCATGAGCCTACAAATGCGGACATCGGGGCAAGGCACACCAATATAACACAGCACCTTTATAACGCAGTTCCGGCAGTCTCTTTGAGACTGCCGGAACATTTATAAAGCTATGTATACAGGCTTAATTCGCCAGTGATTTTTTCAGGAAGTCTATCACCTTCACCTCGGTTGCGTCCAGCTCGCGCAGGTCTGCGAGCAATACTGATATCCAGTCGGTAAGGTGTATGAAGTAAAATATCTTTTCCCAGTAGCTGCTGCCTTCTGAGTGGATCTCTATAATATTAGAGGTATATTTTTTAATGATCTTCTTGTTGATCTCCATGCGGGTCTGCACTTTCTCAAAGTCATCGTCATTCCTTAGTATGATCACTACTTTATCCTGTGCATCATCGCGCCAGCCTACAAGCTCGTTGTGGTTCATCTCTGGTATTGCTCCGTGCCATGCCAGCATTTTGCTGTTCTCATTTATCTGCTGCCTGAAGCGTATGGCCATACCTTCAAAGGTGCTTGCCGAGTAGATTATAGGCAGTTTGCCATGTATCTTATTCGCAAGGGCCAGTGCTTTTTTCTGGGTCTTGTTCTCATTGGCCTGCATCACTTTTATCGCGCTCTTTATCTCGCGCTCAAAGCTATTGCTGATAACGCCAAAGTGCGACAGAACATACAATATCTGCACCAGGGAATAACCAATGCACGAACGTGGCGGCATGCCAGCCGGCACTAGTATGCAATCGAGCTTTTTCTTATTGGCAAACTCAGCTATAGCACCGCCCGAGGTGATGCAGACAATGGTAGCCTTAGCTTTTTTAGCCTGCTCCAGGGCCATTATTGTTTCTTCTGTATTGCCGCTGTAAGAGCAGACAATTACCAGCGAGCGCTTATCTACAAATGCGGGCAGGAAGTAATCCTTATTAACAAGGAAGGGCACCTTCAGCTTGTCGAACACGTAGTTCTGCACAATGGAGCCGCCTATGCCGCTGCCGCCAAGGCCTGTGACCACTATGTTGCTAAAATCGCCGGTTTCTGCAATATAACGATGGTTCTTACCAATAATGATAGCCTCCTGGAGTTGGATGGGGAAATCAAGTACTAATTTTTTCATTTGAAAAGGTCTTTAAAAAATCTGTGCCATTCTCCCGGAGTGGCGGTTTCGTACTATATTTAAGTTTAGAATGTCCAAACATAATAAAATTGGGGTAAAGGGCGAACAAACCGCTGCAGACTTTTTGCTAAACAAAGGTTATATTATCCTGCATCGCAACTGGCGCAGCGGCAACAAAGAGATTGATATCATTGCCGCTAAAGAAGACATGATCGTGATGGTGGAGATAAAAACCCGCTCATCTGCCACCTTTGCTTTCCCTGAAGACTCGGTGACGCGCAAGAAGCAAGCCCTGCTAAAAGCTGCTGCCCATGCCTTTATGGATGCGCATCCTCAATATCTGAACTTTCGCTACGATATCATCAGTATTCTTGTAAGCAACGACGACATCCGCGAGATTGTCCACTTCGAAGAAGCCTTTTACTAACCAGATCACCTGCTTTGGTGTTTTTTGTTTTACACCTCATCAATTCTACACTGTAGCACTAAACTCATTCGACCTCACCCTCTCCAGTCATCGTGAGCCAGCCGAACGGGGGAGAGGGCCGGGGAGAGGCCCCTACTGCTCTACCACAAAGTGGAACACCTTGTTCTCACTGGCCCTGCGCACATTCAGCATATACATACCATTCGCAAGGGTGCCGCCGGTTGCTATCTGCTCGTTTATCTTGCCGCCGATAGCTATGATATTTCTGCGGAGCACTACCTGGCCCAGCATATCAGTCACCTCCAGCATCACTGGCTCATCAGTACTGCTGCCAAGATATCCCTTCACAGCAAATGCGCCGTTGTTAGGGTTAGGCATCATCCGGATGTCGGTTACGGCTAATGTATTCACGCCCAGGTTCTTTATGGTGATAAACACCCAGTCGAAAGTATTGACGCCGGCGCATATGCTGCTGCCAATAACATGGCATGTTACAGAGTCGCCGTTGTTGAACGTGCTTACGTAAGTGTTCGTGGTTGCCCCTGCAATAGTGTCGCCATTCACCAGCCATTGGTAAGTGGGTGTAGGGCCTGCGTTAGTTACAACTGCTATGAGGGTATCTATTTGCCCAGCATTCAGCTGCAGGTTGTGGGTGCTGATGATATTTATACCCGGCGCAAAGAAAGGTATTACTGTCATTTTTACATTGCCGCTGCTTACGGTGTCCACAGTGCGGCAAAGGTAATTGCTGGCCATGCGTACGCGCACCAGGTCGTTGTTCACCGGTGCATAGGTCATTGTCGGCCCATTGCTCCAGAACGATCCATTCACATACCATTTGTAAAACGGTGAAGCGCCGCCATAGGTAGGGTGGGCGGTATAAGTGGCCAGGTAGCTTTGGCATATAGTGTCAGATGGAATAAGCGATACACTCACCATCGGCAGCTCGTTGCTCAGTACCGACAATACAAGTGTATCCGTTGCTGTATCGGGCTGCGGGCATGGGGCATTGCTGGTCATCTCTATAGTTACCACATCGCCATGGGCAGGCAGAAAGCTGTAGGTAGACCCTGTGCTTACCATAGTGCCATTCACACTCCAGGTATATGCAGGTGCACTGCCACCGTAAAAGGAAAGTGGTGTCAGTGTTACAGAAGAGCCTTCACATACCGAGTCTCCCATGCCGGTGCTTATGGTTACTGCCGGTGCTGTTAATGGCGTAATGGTTATTGTAGCAGTGCCGGCCATATTGTTTTTACACCCTGTAACGGCATCGGTAGCCACAGCAGTGTATGTAGCAGCGGTGGTAAGCGGACCAAAACTAAGTGGTGAGCCCGTACCCACCGTGAAGCCAGCAACAGATGTGCCGTAGTGCAGCAGGTAGCTCACGCCTATATCAGACCCCGACAAATTGAGCACCACGCCAGTGCCACCCGCGCAATAGCTGCCGCTGCCCGATAATGTGTAAACAGTAGGCAAAGCATGAACGGTAGAGATCCTCACCGCCATGCAGCCGGTACCGGGCAGTGTATAGGTGATAGTCACATTACCTAATGATACACCAAAAGCAACGCCCGATGATGAGCCGATAGTAGCTATCGCAGTATTGCTGCTGCTCCACAAGCCACCCGCAGTGGTAGAAGATAATGTAACATTAGCACCGAGGCACAGGTGGCCTGCGCCTGATATAGGGGCGGGCGACGCATTCACCGTAACCAGTTGCCTCACCGAGCAGCCGGTAGACACAAGCGTATAAGATATATTCACTGTACCCGCAGTTACCCCTGTCACCACACCCGTTACCAGGTTTACAGTGGCGATAGATGTGTTTGCGCTGGTCCAGGCTCCGCCGGGTGTGCCGTCTACGAGGTTGGTAGTAGCACCTTCACATACTAGTGCGGTGCCCATAATAGGTCCGGGAGCAGGGTTTACCGTTAAGGTGCGCAGGTTATAGCAGCCCGTAGGCGCTGTGTAAGTAATGTTGGCTATGCCGGCAGATACTCCTGTGATAATGCCTGTTGTAGCAGCTGCGCTTGCCACAAGTGTATTGCTGCTGCTCCATGAGCCGCCGGGTACGCCATTGCCAAGTGCTGTAGTAGCCCCTACGCATACTATGGCAGTGCCGGTAATAGCGGGTGGCAATGAATCTACGGCAATAGTGCTCACAGCGCTGCAGCCTGCACCTGTATTATAGCTGATGTTAGCAGTGCCGTACGATATGCCGGTAACAACACCCGTAGATGTATTTATTGATGCCACCGTAGGATTACTGCTGCTCCACGTGCCTCCCGGTGTAGTGTTGCTATAAGGGGTAGAAAAGCCCGCACAAACCGATGGCGCACCGGTATTGGTAGCAAGGGTATATATGGTGATTTCCGTGCCGGGTGTAGTAGCGGTGAGCCCGCTGGTGAGGCAGGTAACTATTACATTGTAGTAGGTAGTAGACGACACCGGTGCTGCATAAGTGGTATTGGTAGCGCCGCCAATGGGGGTATATGTTGCACCGTCGGGCGATGACTGCCACTGGTACGTAACATCAACATCGCTGGTGGCCCCGCTAAGAAAAAGGTTGGCTATAAAAGGCGCGCAGTTACTGGTTTGGGAGGCTACTATTGTTCCGGCTGTTGGGGTACCTGAGCAAGCCCGGACTTCTAAATGATATAGGAAAAATAATAAAGTAGTGATGGTTAGAATAAAACTCTTTTTCATAAACGGATTTGGACTGCAAAGTTATGGTAATTATTTAAATCGCTTTTTTCTGAGTGTATTGATAATCAGTTATTAACCTAAAGGTCAAAAACGAGTAATGCCCCATAAACATGGAGCATTACCCGTTTTCATCGCTTTACTACCGGCGTCCATCGCCCCGCTGCTGTATGCCGCCACCTCTTTGTGGTTGCTGCTGCTGCTGTTGTTGCTGATCGTTGCGCATCTGCGGACGTGGCTGCTGTTGCTGCTGCTGTTGGCGTTGTGCCTGCTCATTGCGCTGTTGTTGCATTTGCTGTTGCTGACGCTGTGCTGCCTCGTTGCGCTGCTGTTGCTGCATCCTGTCGTTTTGCATCTGCTGCTGCTGGCGTTGCATTTGCTCGTTGCGCTGCTGCTGCATCCTGTCGTTCTGCTGTTGCTGCTGGCGCTGTGCCTGCTCGTTACGCTGCTGCTGCATCCTGTCGTTCTGCTGTTGCTGCTGGCGCTGTGCCTGCTCATTACGCTGCTGCTGCATCCTGTCGTTTTGCTGTTGCTGCTGGCGCTGTGCCTGCTCGTTACGCTGCTGCTGCATCCTGTCGTTATCCACCTGCTGCTGGCGCTGCATTTGCTCGTTGCGCTGCTGCTGTATGCGGTCATTTTGTATCTGCTCGTTGCGCTGTCCTATACCACCCCGGTTGTTATCCATTTGTGGCTGCTGGCGCTGTATCTGCTCGTTGCGCTGTCCTATACCACCCCGGTTGTTATCCATTTGCGGCTGCTGGCGCTGTATCTGCTCGTTGCGCTGTCCTATGCCACCCCTGTTGTTATCCATCTGTGGCTGGCGGCCCTGATCGTTCCGCTGGTTCATGCCACCTCTTGCCGGCTGCACTGCACCGCGCTGCACCTCCTGCCTGAAGGCCGGCTGCCTTGTTCCGCTTATGCCGGCTGCTGCCTGTGGCCTGCCTATTGGCCTTGGCGCTTCCAGCACCCGCTGAGGGCGTGCATCGTTCACACTGTTACGGTTTACGCTTGGGCGATACAGGCTTACTGTATTACGACCTACCGTAGGTGCGCCCGGCCTGCTCAGCTGCGATACGCGATATACCTGCACCGGCTGGTTGGTATGGCTGCGTATTTGCTCGGCACGTGGGCCATAGTTATAGCGTACACGGGTGCTGTTGTCTACGTAATAGTTATTAATGATAGTAGTCTGGTTGATGTAAGTGGTATTGTACGATGGCCCCCTCCAGTACTGCATACAGTTAGGCTGATACATATACCTTGGGCTTACAAACACCCACCAGCTGGTCGGTACATTGTAGGCTACGCCCACCGTCATGCCGGGGCCCATAGGTGCCCATCCTGAGTAGTTGCCGCTATAGCGCCAGTTAACCCACGCCGGTGCCCACTCATATCCTGGTATCCACACCCAGCCATAATAAGGGTTATATGTCCAGCGGCCATAGTGATACACTGCCCATCCCCAGGGGTCCTCAGATACCCATGTATTGCCATATTCGGTCATTACCCAGTTACCGCGGCTGCCATATGGCCTGAAGTCGCCGCCCTCGTTAGGTACCCAAACATTACCATATTCGGGATCATACACCCATTCGCCGTATGGCGACAGGTTATCATAGAACGTTTGATAAGACACCATAACGTCCTGGGCTTTTGTTGTAGTAGCAAATCCGGCAATCAGCAACAGGCTTAACAGTGAAGCACTTATCAACCTGTTCATAAATTTAGTCATATCCCTGTGTTTAATGAATTAAATGTGATTTAAGTGGTGTATTCCAATATGCAGTCCACAATTAGCTAAAACAATGTTAATCTGCTACCTGCGGAGTGGTTATTCCAATAATGATGCCAAAATACAGTCTTAAATGACAGGAATCTCAGTTGACCCGGCATATAAAGGCTATTTAGTGGCATATTTCCGGCAGTAGCAACTCCGCGAGCACGCATCAATCACTCCGTTCGCTGGTTTTTTTGAGCGGTCCAGTATGGCACTTAACATGGAAAACATACTAAACCGCTATCTTAGCATCAAATTGAACTATGAAGACCAGGCAGGAAATCGTTGAGAACTGGCTCCCGCGCTATACGGGGCAAAAGCTTGAGGACTTTGGCAGATATATATTGCTGTGCAACTTTAGTAACTATGTGACCCTCTTTGCTGAGATGCACAAGGTGCCGGTTGTAGGCCTGGATAAGCCGATGCAGTGCGCCACCGCCGAGGATATTACTATCCTCAACTTTGGCATGGGCAGCCCCACCGCCGCTACCATGATGGACCTGCTATCAGCCATCAGCCCAAAGGCAGCTCTCTTCCTGGGTAAGTGCGGCGGGCTGAAGAAGAAAAATAACGTGGGTGACCTGATACTGCCCATCGCCGCAATAAGAGGCGAGGGCACCAGCAACGACTACTTTCCGCCCGAGGTACCGGCGTTGCCGTCATTTGCCCTGCAAAAAGCGATCTCAACCACCATACGCGACTATTCCCGCGACTACTGGACCGGCACGGTATACACCACCAACCGCAGGGTGTGGGAGCACGATGAAGACTTTAAAGAGTATCTGCGTAAGATACGCGCCATGGCTATAGACATGGAAACGGCTACCATATTCAGCACCGGCTTTTACAACAAGATACCTACTGGCGCGCTACTGCTGGTGAGCGACCAGCCGATGGTGCCTGAGGGCGTAAAGACCTCAGCCAGCGACACGGCCGTAACCAAAAACTACGTGGATATACACCTGCGCATAGGCATAGATTCCCTGAAGCAGCTGATAAATGACGGGCTAACTGTGAAGCATTTGAAGTTTTAGGATCCCCCACAACAAGTGAAAGCCCCTCTACGGGTTTGGGGTTATCAACCCCAAAAACTCCTGCTCGGTCAATACGTTCACCGTGCCCAGCTTCTTTGCCTTTTCCAGCTTGGAGCCTGCGTCTTCACCCACTACCAGGTAGTTGAGCTTGCTGCTTACACCGCCTAGTATGCTGCCGCCTTTGGCCTCTACCATGGCCTCGGCATCGCTGCGCTTAAAGTGGCTGAGTGTGCCGGTAAACAGGAATGTCTTGCCCGATAGCTCACCGCTTGCCGGCTGTTGCCCGCGGTGCTCGTTCACCAGGTTCACACCCGCCTCGCCCAGCATATCTATGATACGCCTGTTCTCCGGCCGCGCAAAGAAATCCGAAACCGATGTAGCTACCTTTGGTCCTATGTCTTGCAGGGTTGTCAATTTTTCCACATCCCAGTCATAAAAGTCGGAGATGTGCGATACCGCCGAGGCGAGGGTCTTAGCCGTGGTCTCGCCAACGTGGCGAATGCCTAAGCCATATATGACCCTGAAGAGCGGTTGTTTCTTGGTGTTGTCTATAGCCTGCTTCAGGTTTCTAACCGACTTGTCACCAAAGCCACCCAGCTGCTTCACCTTATCCCAGTCGATATGGTAGATGCCCGGTATATCAGGGAGTAAGCCCAGCTCGTAAAATTTTTGCACATTGGCGCCGCCGAGGCTGCGTATATCCATGGCATCTTTGCTGGCAAAGTGTATGATGCGCTCTGCTACCTGCACCGGGCAGTTGATATTAATGCAGCGCCACGCTGCCTCGCCGGGTTCCTTCTCTAACTCGCTTTCGCAGGCGGGGCAGTGGGTAGGGAATACTATCGGCTGTTCATCGCCGGTGCGCAGCTCTGTGAGCGGCTTTACTATGTAGGGTATCACGTCGCCGGCGCGCTCCACCAGCACGGTATCGCCTACGCGTACATCCTTTTCACGCACCACATCTTCATTAAAGAGGGATACCGATGTTACCGTAACCCCGCCTATAGGCACCGCTTCTATCTTGGCCACTGGGGTAATGGTACCCGTGCGGCCCACCTGGAACTCGACGCGCAAAAGCTTGCTGGTGGCCTGGCGAGCCTTAAACTTATAAGCCACGGCCCAGCGTGGGTGGTGCGACGTCATGCCCATTGCATCTTGCAGGGCGAAGTCGTTGACCTTTATTACGAGGCCGTCTACCTCGTACGGCAGGGTATCGCGGCGCTCTTCAAACTCGTGGCAGAATTTGATGACCTCGTCTATGTGGCCAAACACTTTCATCTCGGCAGCAGGCGTAGGAAAGCCCATGCTATACAGGTATTGCAGCGATCCGTAGTGTGTGGCCAGCTCTTTTGGCCTCGGCATATCCGGCTTCAGAGTGTAGTCGCTTATGCTGTACAAAATGGCGTTGAGCCCGCGTTTACGCACTTCGGCGGGGTCAAGTATCCTCAGCGTACCAGATGCTGCATTGCGGGGATTGGCAAGCGGGGAAAGACCATCGGCTACGCGCTGCTTATTGAAGTCTTCAAAGAATTTTTTGTGGATCACTATCTCGCCGCGTATCTCCACCTGTGTTATGCCATTTTTTACAAGGGGCGCAGAAAGCGGGATCGACTTAATCTGCTTCACGTTTATGGTCACGTCCTCTCCCATTACGCCATCTCCGCGGGTAGCACCGCGCACCAGGCTGCCCTCTTCATATATCACCGATACGCTGGCGCCATCATATTTCGGTTCCACACAGTATTCTATAGTTGCCGTTTCCGCCAGCTCGCGGCACTTGCGATCCCAGTCCATCAGGTCCTCGGCATTGTAGGTATTCTCCAGGCTCAGCATAGGCACCAGGTGGCTCACTGCAGGGAAACGTTCGCTAAGGCCACGTGCCACACGCTGGGTGGGGGAGTCGGCAGTTGCCAGCTCAGGATATTTATCTTCGAGGTTTTTGAGCTTCTTATACAGTCCATCATATTCGGAGTCAGAGAACACGGGTTCGCTCTGTACATAGTACTTCCAGTCGGCATAGTTGATCACTTCGCGCAATGCCGCAATTGTTTCCTCGGTATGCTGGTCATCGTGTTTCAGTATATGCTTAGCCTGCTCGTAGAGGCGCTTCTCGTCCTGCTTGGTATACATAGGTACAAAGTAAAAAAGATTTTTGCGGAATGTCCTCGCATTATCTGCAATGAAAATTATAGGAATATTATCTTTGAATGATTATGACCGTAGCAAAGATGAGGAGCAGGCTGCAGGACTATATCGCAACAGCACCTGCGCCGATAAGTGAAGGCGCTATATGTTTTATTGGAGCCCGATAAGTATTTGCCTGCCTCAGATCTCATAACAGATGAAGAATGGGAACTATTAGAGAAGGAGCATAAACTGCATATGGAGGGTAAGACAGCTTCTTATACCTGGGAGGAAGCAAAGGATATAATACGAGGTAAGAAAAAATTATAGCATTGCCGTTCAAAGATACTTTCCGCTCCTATACCACTTTCACCAGCGCCGAGCGCCGTGGCATTGTAGGCTTCGGCATTTTGCTGGTTATACTCATTATTATACGGGGCACCATGCACCTATGGGTGCACCCAGAAATGGACGACGCACAACAACAGCGGCTGAGCGCGCAGTGGGCTGCAATGAAGGTAGCAACGGCTGAAAAGCCAACCAGCCAGGTGCTGCCGGAGCACCAGGACGGTAATGCAGGAGAGCCCGTATTGCCCGACAAAGTAAACATCAACACTGCCGACTCCCAGACGCTGGTGCAGCTGAAGGGGATAGGTCCGGCGGTAGCAGGTAAGATAATTATACGTCGTAAAACAAAAGGATACTTCACCGACATCAGCCAGCTAAGCGAGGTAGGCGGGTTCAGCCCGGTAACAATGGACATCCTCAGGCGCCACATCGTGTTTGCCGGTGCGGATACGGGCCAATAAAACAGCGAGGATCGTTGTATTGACTTAAGTATAATTTACTATTAGTTACCTTCAGAAAAATGTTGTAAAATTGCCTCCAATTACCTTAGGAAATATATGGATTTCAATCAAACCGATGCGCAGCTTTCTATAGCTGAGATGATACGCGATTTTGCCAATAAGCATATTCGTCCCGACATGATGGAGTGGGATGAGTCCCAGAAGTTCCCGGTTGAGCTGTTTCACAAAATGGGTGAGCTGGGCCTTATGGGTGTGCTGGTGCCGGCAGAATATGGCGGGTCTGCGCTCGGGTATTTTGAGTACGTAACGGTGATCAGCGAGATCGCTAAGGTATGCGGTTCAATAGGTCTTTCGGTAGCAGCGCACAACTCGCTGTGTACCGGGCACATCCTGTATTTTGGCAGCGAGGAGCAAAAGAAAAAATACCTGCCTAAGCTTGCCAGCGGTGAGTGGATAGGTGCCTGGGGCCTCACAGAGGCCAACACAGGCAGCGATGCAGGCAATATGCGCTGCACCGCCACAAAGGACGGGGATGAGTGGGTGCTGAACGGTACCAAGAACTGGATAACCCACGGCATCAGCGGCAATGTGGCTGTAGTGCTGGCCCGCACCGGCGATGCCCGTACTAAGAATAACAGTACGGCGTTCATAGTCGAGCGCGGCACTCCGGGCTTTACGGCTGGTAAGAAAGAGAACAAACTAGGCATGCGCGCAAGCGAAACTGCCGAGCTGATATTTGACAACTGCCGCATCTCTGATGCGCAGCGTATGGGCCCTGTGGGCGATGGTTTCCACCAGGCCATGAAGGTGCTCGATGGTGGCCGTATCTCTATTGCCGCACTGGCATTAGGTATTGCCAAAGGCGCTTATGAGGCATCATTGAAGTACTCGCAGGAGCGTCACCAGTTCGATCAGCCTATATCTAATTTCCAGGCTATCGCATTCAAGCTGGCCGATATGGCAACGCAGATAGAAGCATCGGAACTGCTAATCTACCAGGCATCAGACCTGAAGAACCGTGGCGAGAAAATGAGCAAGGAGTCCGCTTTTGCTAAGTACTACGCCTCTGAGGCTGCAGTACGTATCTCTACCGATGCGGTGCAGATATTTGGCGGCTATGGCTACACCAAAGATTTCCCCGTGGAGAAGTTCTACCGCGACAGCAAGCTGTGCACCATAGGCGAGGGTACCTCTGAAATACAGAAACTGGTAATATCAAGGGAGATACTGAAGGCGTAGTTGTACTGAAAGACTAAGCTTTCGGAACCCCTAAAACTAAAAACCCCCGGCTCGCTGTCCGACAGCGCCTTGGGGAATTTATGTACAGTTGTTCTCTGTGCTAAGTATATATCAATATCTGTGCCAGTATCTTATGCGCAGTTAGGTGCCCGGTTACGCAGCATCTGCAGGGTCAGGTTCTGAAGGTGCTGTTTCTTCGTTATCTGGCTGGTTACCAGTTTCCTGCACATCGGTATTTTCAGTTATTTCCGTATTTTCGGCTGTTTCCTGCAGTTCTTCCCCTTCAGGCAGCGCCATTTGCTCCTGGTCAGGCTGGGTATCGCCGGTGTTCCACTCCACAATAAAGTTGTTTCGGCCAGTGCCTATCAGTATGGCCATATACTTTTGCTGTATCAGTTCCAGCATGGCAAGAAAGGTGAATATAGCATGTATCCGGTTGTCGCAGACAGCAAACAGCATCTCAAACGGCACACGGCGCTTCTCCCTAAGGTGGTCGATAAGGAACGAGCGCTGGCCCTCAAGGCTGTAATTATATTTTACTACTACGTGCTGGGGCTTTAAGTTTCGCTCGTTAAACTTCCTGATCACCTTTTCGTAGGCCTGCAGCAGCTTATACATGGTAACTGTCTGTATCTCAGTACCTTCGGAATAGCTTTCGCCGAGGCGGTCCATTTCCAGCTTTATGTTGCCGCGTTTCTGCTGCATCAGCCGGTCGGCCTCCATTATAGCCATCACTTCAGATGCCTCTTTGAAGCGCTTGTATTCCAGTATCTTATCTACCAGCTCCTGCCTTGGGTCTATTTCTTTGCCCTGTGCATCCACCTCGCGGCGCGGCAGCAACATCCGGGCCTTTATACGCATAAGTGTGGACACGAACAGGATGAACTCACTGGCCAATTCTATATTGAGTGCCTCTAGTGAATGGATATAGCTCAGGAACTCATTTGTGATCTTGGCTATAGGTATATTATAAATGTCCAGCTCGTCCCGCTCTATGAAGAACAGGAGCAGATCGAAGGGGCCTTCGAACTGTGGCAGCTTTATCTGGTATGTGTAGGACATTTATGTACAGGGCAAATTTAACCGTTTGGCGCAACAGTTAACAATATGAATATCATTAATTCGATGGCGGTTTACCTGAATTTGTACTCCAGCCCAAAGGTGAATACCTGCTTTACCTGTAGCCAGCCAAGGTCTCTGCCAGGGTCATTTTTTCGCTGTGTGCGGGCCACATCGAGGTAAGGCTCAAAGGGAATGTCATTGTCATATATAAATGTCATTCCCAGCGCTACCGTCAGGAACTTTGTGGCGCGCCACGAGAAGAGGTTATCAAAGAGCACGTCTATGTTGCCGGGGTTATCGCGCTTTACTACTACGCCGTTACTGTCGCTCCTGTCTTTGGCCAGGTAGTTGGAGTACAGGTCAAGACGTGTTTTGTAAACCAGGTTTTTAGATAAATTAGCCACGTAGCGTGCCGAAAGGTATGCACCTAGCTGTATCTGGGATGTTTCATCGTAAGGCACGCCGAAAGCTCCCTCGGGCGACATACGGGTGTAGATCCTGTCTACAAGGGTCAGCCTGCCGGCTATTGGCGAGAAGAATACGCTGAAGTCGCTGCCGCGGCGGTACTCCAACCCGATAGCCGTGGTAAAATAAGCCGGCGACAAAAAGGCTGATGTTGCCATGCTGTCGAAGTTTGGCTTGGTATAGTCATACCCCTTGGTAAACTGTGATTTAAAGTTGAACAGGCCGGTGAGAAAAAGCTTGTCGTGCCCCTGCAGCCTGATACCATATTTAGAGGTGAAATCGATACGGTCATCTGTTTTCCTTGGCCTGAAACCGGTAGAATAAATATAGTTAAGCCCATAGGAGAGGTCCAGGTTGTTGCTCCATATATGGTTATTGTGCAGCCTGTCCAGGTGCCCGCTGAAGATGCCATTTACGGTAAGCGAAGCCAGCTCGCCCCCGGCAGCCCAGTTGTGCAGGAAGCCTTCGTTGAAGCCGATCAGGAAAAAGCCGCCGTGCGTCCATGCTATGGTGTCTTTATTCGATGTTTCCAGGGATTTTTGTACAGCATCTGTCTTATCTATCTGCGCCGATGCGCCAGTGGTAACAAGGCAAAAAGCAACTGCTAAAATGAGTTGAAGTTTCTTCATTTTTGGGAATTGATTGATTTTTAAAATATTATTTGGGCTTGTATTTCGCTTCACCTAAAAACCGGGCCGGGTCTGCTTGCATAGACAATAATTCCGCAAGCGTAGTCTTAGGGTGCTGCGCCATATATGCGTTAACTATCTTATACCCCAGCCATGCACCTACGTTGCCAGGTGTACTTTTAATCACTGCCGATGGAGATTCGAAGTTTTTTGCAAATGGCCCGTCGGTTACATATGGCATTATCGCATGCGCCTCTTTGCTATAGAGCAGGTTTTGCTGTATGAAGAAGTTGTAGACCAATGCCTCATTTGCGTTGCACCAATCCACCTGCCGCTGCGTAAAGCCGAACAATAGCGAGTCGGGCTTGCCGGGTAGTATCTTATGGAGGAAGTATTGCTCCTGGCCGCGTTGCAGCACCAGGTCGAGCAGGGTTTTGTCATCGGGCTGAAAAGGATGATAACCTTTGTACAACGCAGAGAAAACAGACACCGGGATGTACTCCCTGCGCCTGTGTGCGGCCAGGTAGTCGTGCAGACCTACGGATTTGTAGTGAGGAAAATGGTCGCCAAGGAACATATCGAGCGCAATGCAGAACACCGAGCTGTCGAGCGGGAACGAGGCCCACTTGCTGAGGCCCAGGTTCACATAGAGGACTTTTGGTACGGGGTATGTAGCGAAATAGTACTTCAGGTTTTTAAACCCTTTCAGCAATTCTTCATCGGTCTGCTTTGTGTCCGGGTAATGCATGTCTATCGAGTCTTGCAGGTCTGCATAATCCTTAAAAGACAGGAATGGTTTAAGGCCATTACGGATGCCTTGCACGGTGTCATTGTAATTGCCCCTGATGCCGTATGCCATAAGGGTGTCGAGGAAGTAATTGAGAAAGTCGGGGTACTTCGCAGCAAGCTGCTGCAGGCCCGGGGCTATGTTGTTTGTATCAATGGCGTAGAGGTCTTTGTCGAACCGGAAGGTCTGCAAGTCTACCTTTACCCCCGATACGTCAGGCACTTTTTCGCCGGAAGAGTTGCAGCCGGCAGTAACCGCAATAAGAGCAAAAAGAGATAAGGCAGTAAGCAGTGTATGTATCTTTTTGGTCATGTTGCGCGATTAACAGGCGGCAAAAATAGTGAAATAGGGTATAGCATTACAAATAAAAAACGCACCGGAGAACCGGCGCGTTTTATTTGTACATCGGAAACCTGAACTATGGCTCGTACACTAATCTCACCATTACTGTACTGCCATTATTGCCATTGAAGCGACACATATACACACCTGCTGCAAGATCCTGCGGCAATGCTACTGTTGTTGATCCAATATTTACTTCGTACTGAGTTATTGATTTACCATCTATAGTGAACAGGTGGAAGATACCTGCCTCATCTGTTTGCACAGTAAACGACCCTGTTGTCGGGTTAGGGAATACAGATATCGTAGCAGTGGCTGCAGCATCCGTTGCTGTAGTGCTTCCGCCCGGCCTTGCGGCAGTTACGTTCACAGTATGTGTTGCCCTGGCAGTGCAGCTGCCCAGCGTTACGGTATAAGTGATATTGGCATTGCCTGCGCCAACTGCACTTACCACGCCGGTACCCGCACCAACGGTCGCAATACCTGTGTTGCTGCTTGTCCATGTGCCACCCGCATCGCCTGATGATGAAAGCGTAACGCTGGTAGGAGCAGTGGTAGTGTTGATGGTATAGAACGGACCGGTCACCACACCCGCATTTGGCGACGCGTTCACCGTAACGGTTGCAGACCTTGAGCAGCCCGTAGCAGTGAGCGTGTAGCTGATAGAAGCCATGCCGGCCGATACACCGGTTACTGCGCCGTAAGACGGAGAAGCTCCGGTGCCAACAGTCGCGATAGCACCATTGCTGCTGCTCCATGTGCCACCCGGTGTTACATCACTGAGTGTTGTAGTAGCACCTGCACATACAGTGTATGGTCCGCCGCCTATTGCTGCAGGTAGTGTATTGACTGTGAATGCACGTGTAACGCGGCAGTTAGGTCCAAATGTGTACGATATGGTCACCACACCAAAGCTGGTGCCCGAAGCTGTAACAAGACCCGTTGTGGCGCCTATTGCAGCTACACCCGCATTGCTGGTAACCCATACACCGCCTGCCTGGCTATTGCTCAGCAGTGATGTAGCGCTCATACAGGCAGTTGGTGTGCCCGTGATGGCTGGTGGCGTAGGCACTACAGTGAGCGCGTAAGTAGCCGCACAACCGGTAGTAGGGTTGGTAAACGTTATAGTGGTAGTACCTGGCGTAAGCCCGGTGAATACCCGCGTGCTGCTATTGATAGTACCAACTGCCATGTCGCTGCTGCTCCATGCGCCTGTGCCCGATGTGAGGGTAGTAGTAGTGCCCTCGCAAGGCGTAGCATAGCCCGATATTGGAGTAGGGGATACATTAACTGTTACCTGCTTAGTGGTGACGCAACCTGTACCCGTAGCATAACTGATAAACAGGATGCCTGCCGATACACCGGTAACTACGCCGGTAGATGCATCAACTGTAGCCCTTGCAGTATTGGAACTGGTCCACGTGCCTCCCGTTACTGTGTTGGTCAGCGTAGAGGTAGTGCCTATGCAGGCAATGCCAGGGCCGCCAATAACAGACGGTGCTGCATTAACAGTGACTATGGCAGTTGTGTAACAGCCTGTGCCCAGCGTATAAGTAATGTTAGTGGTGCCCGCTGTGTTTCCGCGAACGACACCGTTCATTGCGCCTACTGTTCCCACAGCAGGGTTGCTGCTGCTCCATGCAGTGCCGCCCGTGGTAGCATTAGAGAGCGATGTGGTAGAGCCAATGCAGGTAGACAGTGTGCCCGTGATGGCGGCTGGTACAGCGTTAACTGTAACAACTGCTGTAGCTGTGCAGCCTGCGCCTGTAGCGTAGGATACTGTAGCTGTACCTGCTGCCACTCCGCTTACAATACCTGTGGAAGAGCCCACAGTAGCGATGGAAGTGTTGCTGCTGCTCCAGGTGCCGCCGCTTATCGCGTTAGCAAGCGTGGTAGCCGCACCAGCGCACATGGTGCGTGTGCCGGTAATAGCCGGAGGTGCTGCTGTTACGGTTACTGATGCCGTAGCCCTGCAACCACTTACTGTGTATGTGATCGTAGCTACACCAGGGGTGCCTGCTGTTACTATGCCCGAGCTGTTAACTGAGGCAATAGCCGCATTGCTGCTGGTCCATGCGCCGCCGGTGGTAGTGCTGCTGAGCGTTGTGGTGCCACCGCCGCATATTGTGGTAGTGCCCGTGAGCGCCGCAGGTGATGTGTTGACGGTAACTGTCACCATCCTTGCGCAGCCAGTAGCCAGCGTGTAGCTAACCGTAGTGTTGCCGGCCAGTATACCTGTTACGATACCCGTTGTGCCGATGGTAGCAACAGTCATATCTGAGCTGCTCCATGTGCCGCCTGGTGTGCCGTTGCTAAGGATTGTTGTCAGCCCTTCGCATACACTTGCAGTGCCGCTGATAGGACCCGGTATCGGGTTGGCCGTCAGCGCCATTGTAGTGAAGCAGCCCGTAGGCAGTGTGTAAGTAATTATTGCAGTGCCGGAACCAGTGCCATTCGCTATACCAGTAGCTGAGCCTATTGTTGCAACACCTGTGGTGCTGCTGCTCCATGTGCCGCCTGTGGTAGTATTGGTAAGCGTAGTAGCTGAGCCTACGCAAACGCTGGCGCTGCCCGCTATAGCTGCCGGTGCAGCATTTACAGTTACTGTAGTTGTTGTAGCGCAGCCTGCTGCAGACGTATATGTTATGCCTGCATTACCTGCTGCAACCGCATTCACTACCCCGTTAGCTGAGCCGATAGTAGCTACTGCGCCATTGCTGCTGCTCCATGTGCCGCCGGTAGTGGCGTTGGCTAGTGTTGCTGATGCGCCGGTGCAAAGGGTAGTAGTGCCTGTTATAGCTGCAACTGTATTAACCGTTACTGCAGTAGTAGTGTAGCAGCCTGCACCTGATGTATATGTTATAGTAGCTGTTCCTGCAGATACGCCCGTTGCAACACCCGTAGTGTTGTCAATAGTTGCTACTGCAGTGTTGCTGCTGCTCCATGTGCCGCCCGTAGTGATGCTTGCAAGGCTTGTAGTAGCACCTGTGCAAACAGAAGCTGTGCCAGTAATAGCCGCCGGAAGCGCATTTACTGTTACCTCTGCAACAGTGATACAACCGCCCATAGAGTACGTGATAGTTGCATTTCCTGATGCTACACCTGTTACTATGCCGGTGCTTGCAGTAACAGTTGCAACTGATGTAGTGCTGCTGCTCCACGTGCCGCCTGTTGATGCATTGCTGAGCGTCGTTGCTGCACCTGCACATACCGTAAGTGTTCCGCCTATTGTTGCCGGAAGCGCATTGATGGTAACTGTGTGTGTAGTATAGCAGCCTGTACCGATCGTGTAGGTAATAACCGTAGCGCCTGTGGCCACGCCAGTTACTACGCCGCCGGCATCAACTGTAGCTATTGCAGTGTTGCTGCTGGTCCATGTGCCACCTGTTGTAGTGCTGGCAAGTGAAGTGGTAGTGCCTACGCAGCCTGTAGCTGATCCTGTTATTGCTGCAGGAAGCGCATTTACCGTTACATCAGTAATTACCGTGCAACCTGTAGTTGTTGTATACGTGATAGCTGATGTGCCCGCTGCTACGCCTGTTACAATACCGGTAGAAGTAGTTATAGTGGCATTAGCTGTGCTGCCCGAGCTCCATGTGCCGCCCGAAGGTGTACTTGAGAGTGTGGTAGCAGCACCTACGCATACAGTTGCTGTTCCTGCGATTGCAGTTGGCAGCGCATTTACGGTCACCATGCGGGTAAGCACGCATCCGGTGCCTGTAGTGTACGTAATAGTAGCGGTGCCTGCGCTGATGCCTGCAACTGCGCCATCGGTGGCGCCAACTGTTGCTGTAGTTGCATCGCTGCTGCTCCATGTGCCGCCCGTTGTGGTGTTGCTAAAGGTAGTTACAGAGCCTTCGCAAACGCTGGCCGTACCGGTGATGCCCGCAGGCATTGCGATAACGGTAACCGTAGCAGTGGTCCTGCAACCTGTGGCGAGCATGTAGGTAACCGTTGCTGTGCCTGCAGACACACCGCTAACTATGCCGGTGCCTGCGCCAACTGATGCAATACCTGCATTGCTGCTGCTCCATGTGCCGCCAGTTGTTGTGCTGCTAAGCGTAGTAGCCGAGCCCACACATACAGCAGCTGTGCCGGTGATGGCTGCTGGCAGTGCATTGATAGTTACAGTAACTGTTCTTGCGCAACCTGTGCCTAACGTATAAGATACTGTAGCAGTGCCTGCGCTCACGCCGGTTACAATACCTACCGACGGTGATATCGTAGCTACAGAAGCATCGCTGCTGCTCCATGTTCCTCCGGATGTGGTGCTTGCCAGGTTAGTAGTTGATCCCGCGCATGCTTCAGCTGTGCCGGTGATCACGTTTGGTATCGTATTCACTGTTACAGTAGCCGTAGCCATGCAGCCGCCTGCAAGTGCATAAGTAATAGTAGCATTGCCCACGCCTGCGCCTGTAACAACTCCTGATGCGTCTACGGTAGCTACAGCTGTGCTGCTGCTGCTCCATGTGCCGCCTGTGGTAGTGCTGGCTAAAGTCAGCTCATAGCCTACACACATCGGGCTGTTGCCTGTAATGGCTGCCGGAGCTGCATTGACGGTGACAATTGCCGTAGTGCCGCAGCCTGCAGGTGTAGTATAGGTGATCTCCGCAGTGCCTGCCGAAACCCCGGATACAATACCGCTCGTAGTTCCAATGGTTGCTACTGATGCGTCACCTGATGTCCATGTGCCACCAGTAGTGGTGTTGCTGAGTGTAGTGGCCTGGCCGCTGCACACAGTGAGGGTGCCCATGATCGATGGTGCCGGGTTAGCCGTTACTGTGGCCGTAACCCTGCAGCCTGTAGGCAGTGTATATGTTATTGTAGCAGTGCCTGATGCAACTGCAGTGAGTATGCCTGAAGCTGAACCGATAGTAGCAACCGCAGTGTTGCTGCTGCTCCATGTGCCGCCTGTGCTCGTATTGGTCAGGGTAAGCGACCCGCCGATGCAGATGCTGCCTGCGCCTGATATTGCAGCAGGAAGCGGTTCAACTGTTACCACCGCTGTTGTTCTGCAGCCGGTGCCGGTGGCATAAGTAATTGTTGCAGTGCCAGCGACAACGCCGGTTACCACACCAGATGTGATACCTACGGTTGCTATAGATGTAGTGCTGCTGCTCCATGTGCCGCCTGTCGTAGTATTCGCAAGCGTAGTGGTGCTGCCGGCACAAACATTTGCTGTACCTGTGATGGTACCAGGCAGGCCGTTGATGGTAACATTTGCTGTTTTGTAGCAGCCCGTTGGCAGTGTGTAGGATATTGTGGCATTACCTGCTGCAATACCGTTGACGATACCGGTTGTAGCGCCGATACCAGCAACCGATCCGTCACTGCTGCTCCACATGCCGCCCGTTGTGGCGTTAGCAAGCGTGGTTGCTGAGCCTTCGCATGCGCTGAGTGTGCCTGTGATGTTAGCAGGCAGTGCATTTACAGTTATTACAGCCGTTATGCGGCATCCTGCCGTGTAAGTAATAGTAGCAGTGCCTGCGCCTATGCCGGTAGCAATACCCGTAGCTGAGCCAATAGAGGCAACCGTGCCATTGCTGCTGCTCCATGTGCCACCCGTTGTTGTATTGGTAAGGGTAGTTATCGATCCCATACATACCACGAGCGATCCGCCGATAGCGGCTGGTGCCGGGTTTATGGAAACACTAGTGGTAGCGATGCAACCTGTACCCAGTCTGTAAGTGATAGTAGCAGATCCTGCTGATACGCCGGTAACTATGCCTGTGGTAACGCCCACGGTAGCTACAGCTGTACTGCTGCTGCTCCATGTGCCGCCGGCTGTTGCATTAGCCAGGGTTGTTGCAGCGCCTACGCATGCAGCGGTAGTGCCCGTAATAGATGCCGGAAGTGCGTTCACCGTAACAGTGATGGTGCGGTAGCAGCCCGTGCCCAGCGTGTAAGTAACTATAGTAGTGCCTGAGGCTATGCCATTAACTATGCCGCTTGTAGCATCTATGGTTGCAACGGTAGTAGTGCTGCTGCTCCATGTGCCGCCCGTAACTGTATTGCTAAGCGTGGTTGCAGCGCCGATACATACCGATGCTGTACCGGTGATCGTTGCAGGAAGAGCATTTACAGTTACTACAGTAGTTGTGTTGCAGCCTGTGCCGAATGAATATGTAATAGTAGTGGTACCTGCTGATACACCTGTAACTATACCTGAAGTAGAATTGATAGTTGCTACAGACGTAGTGCTGCTGGTCCACGATACACCGCCTGAATTACTGAGGCTTGTAGTAGCGCCGGCGCATACTGATGTGGTGCCTGTTATAGCAGTTGGTGCAGCATTCACCGTTATGAGCTTTGTGCTGTAGCAGCCTGTGCCGGTAGTGTAGGTGAGCGTGGCTGTGCCCGCCGAAACAGTGGCCAGTATGCCGGTAGACGAGCCTATAGTAGCAACAGCTGTGTTGCTGCTGGCCCATGTGCCGCCCGATGTGGTATTGGTGTATGTTGCCGATCCGCCTGCACACACAGTGGCCGGGCCTGCAATTGTGGCCGGGCTTCCGTTCACTGTTACCTGTACTATCCTGCGGCAGCCGCTGGCCATAATGGTATAGCTAACGTTCGCTGTGCCGGCAGAGGCTCCTGATACTACACCTGTTGGTGCTACGTTTGCTATTGACGGGTTAGAGCCGCTCCACATGCCGCCGCCTGTTGCATTGGTAAGTGTTGTGTTGCCACCTATGCACATGGTAAGCGTGCCGCTGATAGCCGCCGGCAGTGCATTCACTGTGTATATTGCTGTGCGTGTGCAACCTGTGCCCACTGTGTAGCTTATAGTAACGGTGCCTGCTGCTACTGCTGTTACAGTGCCTGTGCTGTTTATAGTAGCGATCGATACGTCGCCTGTGCTCCATGTGCCACCTGATGTAGTGCTCGACAGGTTTGAAGAACCGCCTGCGCAGGCGCTGAGGGCTCCCGTGATACTTGCAGGCAGGGCATGTACGGTCACAGTTGCCATGGTGCGGCATCCGCTTGCTATTGTATATGTTATTCTCGATGTGCCAGTGCCTACACCGGATACAATGCCGGAAGCGGCATCGATGGTGGCGACAGTGCCGTTCGCGCTAAGCCATGTACCGCCTGCGCTTGCGCTGCTGAGGGTAGTGGTGCCTCCAAGGCATGCGCTGAGTGATCCGCCTATAGCTGATGGCAATGCATTAACCGTTACCGTTGCGGTAACCGAGCAGCCTGAGCCTAAAGTGTATGTGATAGTTACTTCGCCTGAGCTTACAGCATTGAGTATACCGGTATTAGAACCGATGGTCGCAATGGCTGTGCTTGAGCTTGTCCACAAGCCGCCGGCTGCAGTGTCTGAAAGGGTAGTGGTGCTGCCCGGGCAAAGTGACATGGTGCCTGCGATAGCATAAGGCAGCGGGTTGACTGTAACGATTGCCAGAGCCACACAACCTGTGCTGAGTGTATATGATATGAATACCGTACCTACTGCTACGCCTGTAACTGCGCCTGTTGAGGTAACTGTTGCAATGGCCGTATTGGCGCTGCTCCAGTTGCCGGCAGGTGTTGCATTGTAAAGGTTTGTAACTGCGGTGCGGCATACTGAGCGTGTGCCCGTTATTGCCACAGGAAGTGGGTTAACAGTAACCGATTTTGTGGTAATACAGCCTGTCGGCAGTGTGTAAGTAATGGTAGTAACACCCGCAGCAACACCAGTAACGATACCAGAGGTAGCGCCAACTGTAGCAATGGATGTTGCTGTGGAGCCCCATGTGCCGCCGGTAACAGTATCAGCAAGCGTGGTTGTAAGACCTACGCATACAATTGCTGTGCCGGTAATGGCCGGAGGAAGTGGGTTAACGGTAAGGGTAATGACGCTGCCGCAACCTGAACCTATTGTATAAGTAATGGTTACAGTGCCCGCATTATGCCCGGTAACAACTCCTGATGTTGCACCTACTGTAGCGGTTGTAGTGTTGCTGCTGCTCCATACGCCGCCTGTTGTCGCATTAGTAAGGTTAGTGCTTGAGGCAACACATACCGAAGGCATGCCCATGATCATGGCTGGTATTGGGTTTACGCTAAAAATGGCTGTTGTATAGCAGCCTGCCGCAAGTGTATAGCTGATAGTAGCACTGCCCGCAGCCACTGCTGTAACAACGCCTGTGGATGCATTGATAGATGCAACTGAAGCATTAGTGCTGCTCCATACACCTCCTGAAGCAGTATTAGCCAGTGATGATGTGTTGCCTGCGCAAGCACTCAGCGTGCCGGTGATAGCCGGTACCGAAGTGGAAGATATGGTTACTGTGCCGGCCATAGGGCCAGAGCAGCCGGTTGCAGTATTGGTAGCTAGTACATAGTAAGTGCCATCTACTGTTTGTAGCCCGAAGCTGAGTCCGCTGCCCGTTCCGGCCATTGGTCCGGCCATTACTGCTGAGCTCCTGTATAGCGTGTAGCTGGTGCCGGCTGATGATCCGCTGAGGCCTACCGTAACGCCGGTACCTGTAGCGCAGAAGCTGCCGCCGCCGGTGATAGTGTAAGCAGCAGGCATTGCGTTTACGGTAACTACGCGTGTGTTAGCGCAGCCCGCACCGCTTGTGGCATTGTTGTAGGATATGGTAGCAGTGCCGGCAGACAGTCCATATATATCGCCTGCTACGTTAACTGTAGCTACCGATGTATCTGAAGTGCTCCAGGTGCCACCGTACGGTGTGCCTGTGAAGCTGGTGTAGCTGCCAACGCAAACTACAGCCGTACCAGTTATGGCAGGCGCTGAAGCGAGCACAAGGCGTTTTGCCGGTGTTGCAGCGCTGAGGCTGCTTGTAGCACACGTAAGCATATTGCGGTAATAGCCGGTAGCTGTTACTGATGCGGTGTAGGCATTATCAGTTGCGCCTGTTATGTTTGTCCAGGTGCCTGTGGTATCGGTCGTGGTCTGCCATTGGTACATCATGCCCGTGAGGCTTGTTGTAGCACTGTCCGCCAAAGTAAGCGACGATGTATAAGACGTACATGCTGTGAGCACAGATGCATTTACAGTGCCGGGAACTGGTGTGCCCGAGCATATTGCTGATGAGCTGATGTTGACGGTGTAGTCGCGTGTATTGCCATAATAGTATGTTGCGCACGGATCCATTGACGGATAAGAAGAGTATGCGTGCGATGAGCGAACCCTCATGCGGTGATTACCACCCAGCACGCCGCTTGGTATGGTGATTGTAAATGGCTGTGGTTCACCGTAGAAGTAGTTGTAGCCACCTACGGTTTCACTTGATTCAAAGGTGCCGTTGTTGTCAAAGTCTATCCATGCCTGTACTGCCTGGTAGTAGCTGGCGCTGGAGCCCGCAATATATGCTGTGTAGGCTGTGCTTTGCTGCAGGGTAGTAGTGTAGCCGAGCAGCTGGGTATAGCCGGTGCCATCACACGCAGTTGAGTCATTGATCGCTGTGCCCAGCTCACCTGCCAGGTTAAACGCTTTGATGTCTATATGGTAATAGCTGCACGCATCGTATCCGTAAGAGTAAGCCGGCACGCAGTAGCAAGGAGTAGCAGTAATGAATGCAGCTGTCGACGGTGCAGAAGAAGCGCCGCAGGTTATAACTGCCCTGTAGTAAGTACTGGAAGAAACACCAGTAAAGGTATAAGGGTACGTTGTTGCACCGGAAATGTTTGTCCACGTACTGTTGTTAGGAGATGACTGCCACTGGAATGTAAGGCCTGATGCTATTGTTGCGCCCGACACGGTAAGGGTTACAACCGTAGTGCTGCACGCATGCGTGGTGCTGGCAGTTGCAACACCGGCGGTTGGCGTACCGGTACATGCTGCCGGCGTCAGTATATTCACACGGTAGTCGCGGGCGAGGCCATAGTAGTAATAATTATAGCCGTCATAATAGCTGCATGGGTTCATTTCAAGCGATATGTCGCAATCACTCGTCATAGCCTGCCTAACCCTCATGATGTGCAGGCCGGGATTTGCAGTGGCCGGTATCGAAAGGGTGAATGTTGATGATGAGATGTAGCTTCCGCAACCTTGTCCAAATACAGGTGTTACCCGCTCTGATGACTCAAAAGTACTGTTGTCATTGAAGTCGATCCACACTTGCGAGTTGTATTGGTAATAGCTGTGCGTATAGGTTTCCGAACCCGCATAGGTGCCACCCGGCTCCAGGTCAACGGAAATGAATGTACGGTCTTCATAGTTAGCCGGTACAACGGTTGGTCCATTGTCATTTATAGTAGAGCCACCATAGCCCGACAGGCTGAAGTTAGCCATGCTGTATGTGGTAGCTGTAGCACCGTAATACGTAGACGGGTAGCAGTAGGCCGCGGCCGGGCTGGTAACGTAAAGCGTCTTGGTAGTATTAGCAGTTCCGCATAAGTTGGTAGTAGTGTATGATATTATAGTGGAGCCGCTAAGCACGCCTGTAGCATGGCCGAATGAGTCCATAGTAGCAACTGAAGGTACAGTCGAATACCACCAGCCCGCATCTGCAGTTGCATTGCTAAGCGTTACAATTGATCCTACTATCACTGTGTCAGCGCCGGTTATTGTACCAGCATTTGGCAGTGGGTTCACGGTCACGATGCGTGTTGAAACGTTTACGCCACAGGTATTGCTTACTGTGTATGATATGGTTGTTGTACCTGCGCTGATGCCTGCTACAACGCCTGCTGAGCTTATAGTGCCTACAGCTGTGTTGCTGCTGCTCCATGTGCCGTCGGTTGGCATTGCAAAGAGGGTAGTGGTCGATGCCGCACATACTGATGCTGTACCTGTGATAGCACTAACAGCCGGTGTGCCGGAGCACGGGAGAATAGTGACGCTGTAATCGCGGGCGACACCCATATAATATGTCTGTCCGTAGCCATAGTAGTTACATGGGTCCATCATTACAGGTATGGTACATGTGTAGGTCATAGCCTGGCGCACGCGCATAATGTGCGTACCTGTATTTGCTCCCGCAGGTATAGTCATTGTGAAGTTTGCGGCGGACACACTTGCACAGGTAGTATCTCCGTAAACCGGTGTTACTATTTCTGATGTTTCAAAAGTGTGATTATCGTTAAAGTCGATCCATATTTGGTTGATGTAATAGTTGTAGTTGTGCGTATAAGTCTCCGTGCCGCTATAGCTGCCACCCTGGCGCATGTCTACCGAAATGAACGACCTGTCCTGGTAGTAGTAGGTATGAGCAGCAGGGCCATTATCGTTGATCGATGAGCTTCCGTGACCGGTTACGCTAAAGTTGGCCATACTATAGGTGTGGCTCAGGTAACCATAATAGTTATAAGGAACACAATAGCCTGTGGCCGGGCTGGTAACGGTAATATATTTTACAGCATAGTCGGTGCCGCATGCGCTTGTTGTGGTGTAAGTTATCGCTGCGCTGCCCGATACAACACCAAGGATATGTCCGAATGAATCGGTTGATGCGATCGCAGGATTGCTGCTTGTCCATACGCCGCCTGCGTCGCCCGTGGGGCTGGTAAAGGTTACTGTGCTACCCACTATCACACTGTCAGGTCCTGTGATCGTTCCTGCTTCAGGAAGCGGGTTGATTGTAGCTATCCGGGTTGAGCTGGTAGTGCCGCAGCTGTTGCTTACTGTGTAAGATATAGTAGCACTGCCTGCCGCAACACCGGTTACGATGCCGCTGGTGCCAACTGTAGCAAGCGCAGTATTGCTGCTGCTCCATGTGCCGCCAACAGGCATCACTGAGAAGTTAGATGTAGTGCCCTGGCAGAATGCAGCAGTGCCACTGATGGTGCCAGCCGTAGGCGCACTTGTACATGGCAGGATGTTGGCCATGTAATCGCGCGTCATGCCGTAGTAGTAAGCATTAAGTCCATCTCCGGTGTTGCATGGTTCCATAACCGGTAATGTCGTGCAGTTATAAGTCATTGCCTGCCTTACGCGCATCAGGTGAGTACCCGGTGCAGCATCGGCCTGTATATTCATATTGAAGCTTGATGATGCATAGGGAGCTGAGCAATCGAGGCCGAATACAGGAGTAACGATCTCGGATGTTTCAAATGTCGCATTGTCGTTATAGTCTATCCATACTTGTGTAATGTAGTAGTAGTAGCTGTGTGTGTAAGTTTCAGAGCCTGCATACGCGCCGCCCTGCTTCAGGTCTATTGATATACCTGTTCTGTTTTGGTAGCCACCCGATACAACGGTAGCCGGCCCGTTATCGTTTATGTTTGAACCTCCGTGACCGGTAAGGCTGAAGTTAGCCGTCTGGTAGGTGTGCGCTGACGCTCCGTAATAGTAGGTGGGCGTACATGCGCAAGCTGACGTATAGAAAACGCCTACGTTAGTCGAAGCAGCAGAGGCTCCACTGAAGCCGCAGGTTACTACACGGCGATAGTATGCCGTAGCGCTTGCTGAAGTTGTATAATTTTCGGTTGTAGCACCTGTTATATTGCTCCATGTTGTAGTATCAGTTGAAGTTTGCCATTGATAGGTGAGGCCGGTAGCAAGCGTAGCGCCCGTTACTGTAAGTGTAAATGGTGTTGAAGAGCAAGCCGCGCCTGTGCTGGTTACGGCAACGCCTGCAACCGGTGTTCCCGAGCAGTCAGGCATTGGTGCAATGTTGGCCATGTAGTCACGCGTCATGCCATAGTAATATGCATTAATCCCATCGCCTGTAGCGCAGGGGTCCAAATATGCCGGTAATGAGCAGGTGTAGGTCATTGTCTGGCGAACGCGCATGCGGTGCAGGCCCAGTGTGGCTGTATGCGGCACATTCATCGTAAAAGTTGTGGATGCTGAAGGGACGCTACAGTTGTTGCCAAATATAGGTGTTACTGTTTCTGAATTGGAGAATACGCCGTCGTCGTTATAGTCGATCCACACCTGCGTCATGTAGTAGTAATAGCTGTTCGTGTAGGTCATCGAGCCTGAGTACGAATCGTTCTGCCTCAGGTTTATGGTCATTGTGGTCCGGTTCTCGTATCCTCCTGCAGGTACTACAAGCGGGCCATTGTCATTAAGCGAAGAACCGCTATAGCCAGTAAGACTGAAGTTGAGCATCTGGTAAGTAGATGCAGGTGCGCCGTAATAGTAGCTTGGTGTGCAATAGCAGCCGGTAGTGTATACCACGCGCAGTGCATTGGTAGTAGTAGTAATGCCGCTTCCTGAGCAAGTTACTACAAGCCGGTAATATGCAGAGGCTGACAATGACATTGTGTGAGTAAGGTTGGTAGCGCCGGAGATGTTGCTCCATGTAGTAGTATCTGCCGATACCTGCCATTGGAATGTAAGCCCGCCAGCGAGAGCGATATCAGGTGCGCTGAGCGTAACAGACTCTGAAGCACATGCGCTGCCAGGGTTGCTGCTGATGTTACCAACCACAGGTGTGCCGGTGCACGGCGACATTGACAAAATGTTTGCCGTATAATCTCTTGCATCGCCATAGTAGTAGCCTGTAGCGCATGGGTTCAGGTCCGGGTAGGTGAAGCCTGTGCCGCTATAGCTAGTCAGCACCCTCATCCTGTGTACGCCTGTAGCAGAGCCATAAGGTATATTGAGGGTGAACGCAGCGCCTGCAGATGTAAAGCCGTTGTACCCGCCCACGCTTTCGCTCGATGAATAGATGCCGTCGTTGTTAAAGTCTATCCATACCTGCACGTTTTCTGAGTAGCCCCCTGAGCAGTATATGGTAGCAGTGTAAGCTCCATTCTGAACCATAGAGACCCCAAGGTGGAGCATAGACTCAAAGCCGGTGCCGCTGCACGATGATGGATCACTCAGGTTGCTGCCCGATGCGCCTGTTACCAGGAAGTTAGAGATGTTGATGCCATCGGTAAAACAGGCTACCGAATTGTATATATAAGATGGGGTGCAAGATGCCGCCGGCAATGAGCCCGATGAATAGGCGTTCATTGCAAAAGTTGATGTGCAGCCTGTGCCAAGTGTGTAGGTCATTATAACACTGCCCGTAGCTATGCCGGTAACAACTCCGTTGGTAGAACCAATAGTTGCAACTGATGCGTTGCTGCTCGACCACATACCGAAGAAGCTGGCATTGCTGAGCGTTGTGGTGGCGCCAATATCCACCAATGTGCTGCCTGTTATTGCGGCCGGTGAGGCATATACCGTGAGCGAGCTGGCCGCAGGATAACCTGCAGGGCTGAAATATGAAATTGTAGCAGAGCCGGCACCAACAGCGGTAACTATGCCGCTCGATGAACCTATGGTAGCAACAGCAGTATTACTGCTTGTCCAGGTGCCACCGGCCGGTGAGCCTGTATAAGTTGTGATGTTTCCTGCGCACATCACCGTAGATCCCGTGATGGTAATAGGCGAATGTACGGCCATGAAGGTAACAGGTGCAGAAGACCCACATGCGTTCGAAACAGTATAAAGAATAGTAGCAGTGCCAGTATCAACACCTGTTACTACGCCACTTCCCGAAACCGTAGCCTTAGCTGTGTTATCGCTGCTCCAGCTGCCGCCGCCATCGTTTGCTGTCATGCTCATTTTTACTGAGTCACCGGCATTCAGTCTTGCGGCAAGGGCAGCGCCATCAGCCTGGGTGATCATATATACTGGGATGGTCACAGATGCTCCCACACTGCCAATACCCATTGCTCCCGGTGAGCCCGCTACATTATTTATTATTACACAGGCAATAGCGCCTGCGTTCTGGGCTTGCAGAGCTTTGTAGCTGAAGTCGCATGTGCCCCTGTATATAAGCGCCACTTTGCCGGAGAAATAGCCGGTGCCTATAGTGCCGCACGCAAATGTATCAGATGATGGTGCCAGCCTCACGTGCACATTGCTGAAAGTAGCAGGTATACCTCCCCAGTTAGCTGTAGTGCCGTCATTATAGTGTGAAGCTGAAAAAGCTTTCTGGCCGGCAACTGCCGCCGGAATGGTAATACGCAGGTGCATATCGCTGAGGGTTACGGTTGAGCCCGTGGCTACATGAGCCAGGCCTGTTTGTATGCCGCCAATAGGCAACGCGGTAACAGTAACTACCCTGGTGACGGAGCAGCCGCCTGAAACGACATAGCTAATGGTTGCGGTTCCGCCGGCCACGCCGGTTACAATGCCGGTCGCTGAGCCCACTGTCGCGACTGCGGTGTTACCACTTAGCCACGAGCCCCCGGCTGTAGTGTCGGACAAGGTAGTCGCCGAGCCCTGGCATAAAGCAGCCGACCCGGTAATAGCAGATGGCGTGCTGCACGGGCTTGCAATGGTCACAGTATAGTCGCGGCATTCGCCATAAGTTATTGCACTCGTAGGGCAAGGCGGAATCGCCGGGTAGGTCTGTCCGCCGCAGCAGCCCATATAATTCGACACCAGCCTCATTCGGTGAGACCCGGTCGTTGATCCCGAAGGTATCGTAATGGTTACCGTGGGTGAGCCGGAATACGAATAGCTCGCATTTCCTCCGATACTTTCTGTTGTCTGGAAAACATTGTCATCATTGAAGTCGATCCAGAATTGGCAGCTCATCAATGTTTGTCCTGTCATTATTGATGCCGTGTATGCGGAGCCGCCCATTAGTGTACAAGACATAGCAGTTAGGTTCAGATACCCGGTTGGACTGCATGCTGTACCATCTGTAATGGTGCCTGAATAGCCTGTAAGAGAGGTTAGCCTGGTCCATATGCCATAAGTGTTGCAGGAATTTGCCGGGTCGCTGAATGATGGACTGCAATAGCTCGGCGTTGTTATACTCACGTTGTCAAGTCCGATATCGGTCAGTCCAAAATCAGATGTCGCCATAAAGCGCACTATGGCAGTGGCTGACGTGGCCGTTGTAGTGATAGTACGTGTAGTCCAGGAGCTTGCAGTTGTTACCGAGTCGAGGGTGGTGAATGTGCTGCCGCCATTAGTGGAGATCTGGCAGTATAGCTTGTCGCTTCCAGTGGTATTGATGTAGCTGTATGATATGGTCTTGGTAGCCGTGCTGCTCAGGTTAATATATAGGTCGAGCTTACCTGTGCTGGCCAAAGAAGCGAAAATTGTATGAAAGCGTGCGGAATTTGAACCGGCACTGGCGAGGGGTGTATACTTTCCGCTGGCTGGTGATGTCCAGGAGGCGCTGTTAGGGCTCAGCGTGTCGTCTGATCTGCGCCATGAGTTGTTACCATAGCCGGGTGTATTTACCCATTTGGTAGAAGGCACATCCTTGGTGCCGCACGAGTTTATCCATGTGCCTTCAAAACTCTCGCTGAAGGGTAATGTAGCATAGGTGACCGATGGAGTAGAAGCGCTGAATAAAATGGCATTGGATGTCACACTAGTTCCGCTACTGGTACAAGTGACCCGGCAGCGATAGTATATATTGCTGTTGATAGTAACTGCTGCCGTTGTTGTTGAGGCACCCGACACATTTGTCCATGTCGTAGTATCTGTCGAGGATTGCCATTGGTAAGTGATACCGCCGCCACTTGAGGCGCCTGCGAGCGACAACGTAGCATTATATCCTGTGCAGCCCGAGGTGAACGTTGCTGATGCAGTGCCGGCCGATGGTGTGCCGCTGCATGCGGATACATAGGTGAGGCCTATGTTATCTATCGCTGCTGGTCCGCCAGCTCCGCCTGAGCCATTGTTTTGCCAGGTGAAGATAAGGCGAACTGTTGTTCCCGCCAGCGAACCCGGCAGGGTTAATGTCGCTAAGCTATAGCTTGTGGAGGTAAACGGCTGCGACCACAGCAGCGTTGCACCGCTTATTGCAGTACTGTTAGAGAGTGGCGTACGCGCTACCGGTGTAACGGTGGTAGGTGCGCGGTAAACGAGCATCCTGTCGAATGCCGTGTCTCCCTGGCCCTTCCACCTGAAGCTCAAAGTTATTGATGTAGCGCCGGCAGGTATCGCTACATCGCGGTAAAAATGTGATGTTCGTGAAGCCGAGGTTGTATAATCGTAAGTCGATCCTGAAGTAGAAATGTATGCGCATCGCCCCGAGTAAGCAGCGGTGAGGTCGTTTACAACCCACATATTTGACGAGTCATTAACTGCCGTCCATCCGTTGGCCGGAAATGTAGTTCCTAACTCGAAACCACCTTCCTCGCCCGCCTGGATGAGTGTTGTTTGCGCATGTCCTGCGATGGCAAGGCAGCAAAGAACAAGCATAATACAGATCCTTTTCATAACTAGTACGTTTTAAAAGTTTGATAATCTTGTAGATATAAAGTTGAAAACTATAAATATATTACCGGCTATTGTAATATATCTAAATCGACTTCGGTATCTGTAGGAATGGGATAAAGGTCTACTATGTGCATATGTCGGGCAATACTACTTTAGTAGTATTTACCTAACTAAGATGTTAATGAAGAAAAGTAGCGGAGATAGGCAGCCAACCGCACTAATAAAGCGGCCTGCAAGCACATGTGGTGAGCATAGTAAGCGGGTATGCTACGTACAATAATGCATAAGAATAGCAGTTGAGGCTACCCAACTACAGTGGTGCCCGTGCCCCCTGCATCGCTAAGCTGATTTATAAGGTTGTATTATGACTGCTTGCTGCCATCGTCAAATCCCTGCATAGTAGACATTAGCTGCTGCATGGTACGCTGGTAATTATTTGCAGACCCATCGAGGAAGATAGTATTGCCCTTGCCGTTCTCAGCAAAGTGTTTTATTGCATCTGTCCACATGGAGAATAGTATGAACGATGCATCTAGGTTTGCGCTTTCCATTTCCTTAGCGGCATGTGCCATACCACGGGCCACTTCCTCACGAAACAGCGCCACACCCTGTCCGCGCATTTGCGCAGCCTGTCTTTCGGCCTCTGCCGAAATTTTTATAGCATTACCTTCTGCCTCTGCCGCCTTGGTTTTAGTTATTAGCAGCGCCTGGCCCTCATTCTCAGCTGCGGCCTTCAGGTTGTTTGATGCCACTACCTGCGCCATAGACTTTACGATCACCTCGTCAAAGGTTATGTCGTTTATTTGCAGGTCGAGCAGGTGATAGCCCCAGCCCTCCAGTTGTATATCCAGCTGCTCCTTCACATGCAGGATGATCTCTGTGCGCAGCTGCAATATCTCAGATTGCTTTTTCGTTGCCACGAAGGCACGTACGGCACCCTCTACAGAGCGTATCAGCGCCTGCATAAAATTTCGCTCGTCCATGAACTTAAAGGCTACATTCTCTATGGTTTTGCTATCCTGGTTGAGCACAGAGTAGAGCAGCATTGCTGAGAAATAAACATTTGCCTGATCATTAGTGATGGCCTGGAACTTTAGCTCCATGGAGCGGTTCTGGTAAGATATGCGCACAAATATCCGCTCTATCAGCGGGATGCGTAAGCTGAGCCCCGGGCGCATGATACGCCTGAATTTGCCGAATACCGTAACCACTGCAACCGTGCCTTGCTGCACAGTCACAAAGCTGAGCAACAGGATCATTACGATAATACCAAGGATGATCAGCGAGGGAGTCATAAGTGTGTGATTTGCTTTTGAAATTACACTATTAGCGTAATTCAGGGATAAATTATTTTGCGGCCCGTAAAATGAGCGGGCTCTTTTTTATCTTTGGTGTCAACAATTCATACCGAAAGAAATGTCGAAGCTCGTTTTGGATATGAATGCCATGCAGGAGGATTTCTTTGACGAGACCGCTATGATCGGCATTGTTACAGCGGTGCCGGGTTACCGGCTTTGCTGGCTGCTTAACAGGCACTTTAATATCAATTTTACCCGCAGTCCTGAGCTGACAGTATATCTTCAAAGAAAGGAAGTTGATTACTGTTTCCCGGTATACCAGTGCGATATACCTAACAGCGAGCACAAGTACCTGCTATACCATTTGAAGCAAGGCAAAGAGCCGCTGCTGCCCGAAACAAAGCAACTCGATTTCATCTGGCTGCTGAAAACCGACTCTCCCGATGCCGATGCCCGCGACATTGCAAAAGAGCTCCGCAGTCTCCCCGATATACAGCTGGCGCAGATGCTGGCGGCAGAGCAATTGAAAAGTATTAATAACCTGTTGGTGTAGATTGGAAAAGAGGACGGACTACTGTTTATTTTAGGTAGTTAAGTTGCCTATACGCATTTCTTACTGCATCCTTGAATTTTTGGTACGATTCAAGAGTATCCAGAATTTCTAAAGATATTTTTTGACCTATCGGAAGATATAATTCTGAAATGTTCAGATCTTTCCGTCGCCTTTTTCCCAAGGGGGCGCGGGCAATTCTAATAGCTTCTGCAATTGTTTCTTTAGGGTCGGGTATGCTCTCCGGGTGCCTGCTTATACCTAAAACAGAGTCAGTCATGTCCGTACCTATTTCCTCTTTTAGTAAATTCTTATCCGCTAACATCCATGATTCTGTCATTTGGACGGGGACAACAGGTACTACATTGGTACAGGCGTTCAATTCTTCAATTACTAATGCTAGGGCTGGGTTGATTTGCGTTTCGAATGCTCTAACATCGTCTTGGCCGTCAGCATCTACATGAATACAAAATACCATCACGCCTTTGCTAAATGCATCTTTGCTGCATGTTAGAATTTGTTCGGCAAATGAACCCTTTTTCTTTTCAATGTGGATCACTGGTTCAATGATCTCTATTTCTTTCGTACACTCGAATCCAACAGCGACAAAAGTTCTTTGAATGATACTGGATAAAAATCGAATGTCAGTTGAGCCTTCTGTAGTAAACCCTATGATGATCTGACTCATGATTCGATAAATTTAATAGCATCTTCTGCTTCGGCGGTTTGTAAGTAGTTCACGATCTCAGTTAGCGTCAATTTTTGTTCGTTTTCACTTACATATTGAAAATGCATTTGGCGTGTTTCTGAAACTTTGACTACGCGAGAAACCCTGGTTACTTTCAATTTTACCTTTTTCCCATTTTTCTCTTTAATTAAGGTGTTTTGTTTAGAAAACCATACTGATACGTTTGCATCCATTTGCCAAAGGACCAGCTTGCTAATTAATACTGGAGAATGAGTATTAACCAACACTTGCCTGAGCTGATCATTTTCTTCTGCAAAAGTCGAGGTCAGATCTTTTAGCAGCATAGCGGTTGCGCCCATTCTATAAGGATGTATTCCATTTTCAGGCTCCTCAAAGCAAACCAAACCTGTGTATTTACTATCAAATTCCAGGATGCATAGCGCTAGTATTCGCAGGGTGCCTTCTGACAATACTCTTGACGAGAACCATTTATTATCTTCACCTTTTAGCTTTATTATATACTGGCGATTTGAAGAATCATCAATAACATCAACATCAGTAAAGCCAGGTAAGAACGAATTTAATTTTCTTGATATCTCCTTTAGTGCGTACGGATCTGTCTTTTTGATCCTAAATAAAGCGGCAGCCATATTTTTACCACTCGAGGTGATTTCATCTCTGAGTCCGGCATCTTGCCTTGTCGGCTCTCTTAGATCTTCCGGGTTGAGTTGCAAAAATTGCCAGCTTCTCATTTCTTCTTTGGCGGCAAAAGCATGTGGGAAATCTACGGAATTAATTCCTCCCAATACAGTTTGCGAAACTGCAGATGCCGGTGTTGTTTTGGCCTGGCCTCCGCCGCCATCCTGCCGTATTTTAATAGCGATCCTATCGCCTTCTAATTCTGTTTTAATGAAAGGTTCTCTTGATCCTCCTGCGCGCAGAGAAGACCATAATTTTTTAGATGTCTTCGGGATAACTGTTTTCGCCCAAAGGTCGTCTTCGGGTTTTATTTTTTCTAAGGTTTCATGAGTAATTCGCAGAGCTTGAAAACCTAGTTCGGTTTTGTGTCGTGAAATATTTAGGGTGTACCGTAAACGTGTGTTGTTCAAATCAATTTCTCCACCCCAGTTATCCTTCACTTTTCTATTCACCAACATTTCAACGGTGAAGCACATTTCATCGGCATAGATGTCGTCATCAAACTGAGTAAACAACTCGTCCGGGTTCCCGCGCTGTTCGCTAAACGCAGTTTTCAGATCCGTTTCCGCTAAGCGGGACAGCAAATTCAGTGCATCAAATAAATTGCTTTTGCCCGATGCATTAACGCCTGCAATTACGGATAACGGAGTGAACGCCATTTCAAAATCCTGAAACGACTTAAAACCAGTGATCTTAATATGAGTTAACATTCTAGTGTAAATTTACATACTCTGTACCGGAAACCGAACATTAGACTTAACGTGAGCTGCAGAACACTACTGCGCAATAAACACCGGCACATTCACCATATGCCTTACTGTATTTATCGTTTCGCCGTAGATAAAGTCTTTAGTGGCTTTATGCCCGTGGCTGCCTATTATCAGCAGGTCGCACTTGTTTTCCTTTACTATGCGGGCTATCTCTGCTGCCCTGTTTTTGAACCCTAGCAGTCCGTGGGCTTTGTACCCTTTTTCTATGAGCATGGCTACATATTCGTCCAGGTTGTCTTTATCCTGCCGGGTCTCATAGTCGTGCGCTTCGCTGCCCAGCATGCGGGCCGATACACTTTCTACTATGTGTATGAGAATATAGTTTGCATCTGTGCCACCGAGTTGCATGGCATACTGTATCACTTTACTATCCTTGTTACTATAGTCGAGTGCCAGTGCCACATTCCTGAATGGCTTGCTCTCCATATCCTGCGATACCTGCGATATATTTTGATGCACGTTGATATTAGCCGCTTTACGCTGCTGTATCAATGGATACACAATAGTTATTACCAGCACCACGCCAATGCCGAGCACAGCTAATATTATCAATCCTTTGATAAATATATTATCCGTAGCCGCCAGCCAGCTGGTAACACTTTCTATAAATAGCTTCAGGTTGAGTACTACGATGAGTGTGGCCACACACCATGCAGCAATTTTCGTTTTAATACCTATGGCAAACGTGCCCATTTTGCGCTTGTCGCTTACAAAGTGGATGAGTGGGATGACTGCAAATGCCAGCTGCATGCTCAGCAGCACCTGGCTAAAAATGAGGAGCTGATCCACCATGCTTTCGCCTGCTATGAGCAATACCAGCAGGGTAGGTACTATAGCCAGCAGCCTCGTTATCAGCCGGCGAAGTATGGGGCTTATACGCAGGCGCAGGTAGCCTTCCATAATTATCTGCCCTGCCAGTGTACCTGTAATAGTAGAGCTCTGCCCTGCAGCTATTAGTGCTATCGCAAATAGTGCGGGCGCCCATTTATTGCCCAGCAGCGGCGATAGCAGCTTATGTGCATCTTGCAGCGAGGCAACCTCGTGATGGCCTGATGCATAAAACACTGATCCGGCAAGTATCAATATTGCAGCGTTTACAAAAAATGCAAGATTAAGCGCGATGGTGCTGTCGATATTGTTCAGTTTCAGCGCACGTTTTATAGAGTCTATGGTCGGATTGATTTTACGGGTCTGCACCAGTGCTGAGTGGAGGTACAGGTTGTGCGGCATTACTGTGGCGCCTATAATACCGATGGCAATATAAAGTGCATTGCCCTGCGGCAGGTAAGGCACGAACCCCTTGCCTACTTCGCCCAGGTCGGGCTTGGCAAAGATCATCTCTACCAGGAAGCAGCCGCCTATTATAGCAATGAGGGTAATGATAAATGCCTCCAGCTTGCGCATGCCCAGCTTTTGCAGGTACAGCAATAGTATCGTGTCCAGCAGCGTCACCAGCACTCCCCATATAAGCGGGAAGCCAAACAGCAGGTTGAGCCCTATGGCCATACCCAGTACTTCTGCCAGGTCGCAGGCGGCAATGGCTATTTCGGCCAGTATGTATAATATGAAGTTTACGGCAGCGGGGTAGGTCTCCCGGCTGCACTGGGCCAGGTCGCGGCCATGCACTATGCCCAGCCGTGCGCTGAACGATTGCAGCAGCAGGGCCATAATATTACTCATCAGCAGCACCCATATAAGGCCGTAGCCAAACTGGCTGCCCCCTGCGATGTCGGTGGCCCAGTTGCCTGGGTCCATATAGCCCACGCTCACCAGGTATGCCGGCCCAAAGAATGCCAGCACCTTTCTCCACTTGCTGCCTGCTTTCGATGGGTCTATCTGCTCGTGTACTTCGCTTAACGACTTATCACTATCGGGCCTGCTCATTATTAGGCAAATCTAATAATTTTTATAAGATAAACCTCAATAGCAATATTTCGGGCAACAATGGGGGCAGTCTATTATCTTTGCCCTGTTATGAGCAAGGAAATTGTAGTGAGCGGCATACGCTCTACGGGCTACTTACATTTGGGCAATTATTTTGGCGCTATACAGAACTATGTAGGCATGCAGGACTCGCACGACTGCTACTTTTTCGTGGCCGACTATCATGCCCTCACTACCCATCCTGATCCTAAGGAACTAAAGGCTAATGTGTACAGGGTGGTGGCAGAGAATATTGCCAGCGGGCTAGACCCCAATAAGGTGGCCTTGTATGCGCAGAGCGATATACCCGAAATACCGGAGCTATACCTGATGCTTAATATGATCGCCTATAAAGGCGAGCTGGAGAAGGTGCCTACGTTTAAAGATAAAGTGCGCCTGCAGCCTGAGAATGTAAATGCCGGCCTGCTCACATACCCTGTGCTTATGGCTGCCGACATACTGATACACCGTGCCGTGAAGGTGCCCGTGGGTAAAGACCAGGAACAGCACCTGGAGATGGCCCGCAATTTTGCCCAGCGCTTTAATACCCGCTACGGTGAATTTTTCCCGGAGCCACAGGTATTCCGCTTCAATAACGACACGGTGAAGATCATGAGCCTTGATGGCAATGGCAAGATGAGCAAGAGCGAGAACGTGAATGCTACCATTTATCTCAGCGATGATGACGATAGCATACGCAAAAAGATATCGAAAGCTAAAACCGATCAGGGGCCTGCGGAGCACAACTCGGTAATGCCCGATTATATTCTGAGCATGTTCTTGTTGATGCACCTTACCTCTAAGCCGGAGATAGTAGATATATACCGTAGTGCATTTAATAACTGCACTATCCGCTACGGCGATATGAAGAAGCAGCTGGCAGAAGATATGGTGGCCTTCGTGAAGCCGATACGTGAGCACGCCGCCGAGCTGCAGAAGGATGAGGCCACACTCAAGAGAATTTTAAAGGAGGGTGCAGAAAAGGCACGGTTAAGCTCAGCGAAAACCATTGAAGGGGCAAGGAAGCTGATGGGGATCAATTATTACTAGCGGTATACGGGCGCTGCATTGTTTTTTATACTTTTATTTCCACTCCCGGGAGGGGACTACATTTTTCATCTCTATATCTGGATAGCATGCCGACAAAAAATATTACCAAGCACATTGCAGTTGCCGGCAACATAGGTTCGGGGAAAACAACGCTCACGGGCATGCTGGCGAAGCATTATAAATGGAAGCCGCACTTTGAAGATATAGAGCATAATCCCTACCTCGTAGACTTTTATGAGGATATGCCCCGCTGGGCCTTCAACTTGCAGGTATACTTTCTCAACCATCGTATCAAGCACCTTATTGATATCCGCAATGGTAAGGATACGGTGATACAGGACCGTACGATATTTGAGGATGCGTACATATTCGCCCCCAACCTTTTTGACATGGGGCTGATGACCAAGCGCGACTTTGAGAACTACAGCTCCTTCTTTCAGAACCTAAAGACTCTGATAAAACCACCAGACCTGCTCATATATCTCAAGGCTTCCATACCTACACTGGTAGACCAGATACAGAAGCGCGGCAGGGAGTATGAAGAGAACATACGCCTCGACTACCTGAAGCGGCTGAATGGCTTTTACAATAAATGGATAGAGTCGTATAAAGATGGACCACTGCTGGTGATAGATGTAGACAACTGCAACTTTGCCGATAAGGAGGAAGACCTGGCCGACGTGGTTAGGAAGATTGACGCCCAGCTGCACGGCTTGTTTTAACCAAGGCACTACAGCAATTTTATTTTTTCGGTTGTAACTTTTTTCTGTCTGTTTCGATATATACAGTAACAGATAGTTATTGCCTTTATTGTACCCACCTGCCATGCGTTATATTTTTACTGTACTGATCTTATTACTTGCATCATACGTGCAGGCCGGTGTGCTTAAAGGCAAGATCACAGATGCTGCCGGCACCACCCTCCCATATGCCACCGTGTATGTAGAGGGCACTACCATAGGTGTGAGTGCTAACGGTAATGGCGACTATGAATTGTCGCTGGCACCGGGGCTTTACAAGGTTATCTGCCAGTATATAGGCTACAAGCAGAGCCCGTATAATGTAAGCATTTCGGGTAGCGAAACTGTTGCGCACAATTTTGTTCTTAAAAGCGAGAGCCTCGAGATGAAAGAGGTGGTGATACGTGCATCTACTGAAGATCCCGCCTATCGTATCATACGCAATGCTATCAAACGGCGTACATTTCACCTCGACCAGGTGCATTCATTCCAGACCGGCATTTACCTGAAAGGTGTGATGCGCTCCCGATCCATGCCTAAGAAAATAATGGGTCAGGAGATAAAGCCAACTGACATGGGGGCGGACAGCACTGGTAAAGGCGTGCTGTACCTGATAGAAGAAGATGCCGACTATTATTCACAGGGTAATAAGGAGCGCACGGTAATTCATTCGGTGCATGAAAGTGGTAATAAGTCGGGGCTTGGGTTTTCGCAGTTTCCGCCGGTTATCACGTTCTACAACAACAACGTGAACGTTTTTGGCAATAGCTCACGTGGTTTTATATCGCCGGTGAGCGATAATGCGCTGACGTATTATAAGTACAAGCTGCTTGGGGAATTTACGGAGCAGGGGCACACAGTATACAAGATACAGGTGACACAAAAGCGCGCATACGAGCCATGCTTTAACGGTACCATATACATCGTAGATGAAGACTGGGCGATACACAGCCTTAATATGGCACTGGCTAAGCAGTCGGGTATGGACATTATAGACACGCTGAAGATAGACCAGCTCTTCCTGCCGCTGCAAAAGGATACATGGGTAGTAAAGAGTCAGTTGATGTATTTTACCATCAATATGCTGGGCTTCGACGTTACCGCAAGCGGTGTAACGGTCTACAACCGGCAGAAGGTGAACGAAACACTGCCTGATACCATGTTTAGCGACAGGCTGATAAGTGTATATGACAAAAGCGCCACAAAGAAGGATAGCACTTACTGGACCGCTCGCCCGGTGCCGCTTGAGGCAGATGAGAAAAAGGATTTTGTGGTAAAAGACAGCATAGCAAAGGTACAAGACGATCCGAAATATGTTGACTCTATGAGAAGGCGGGGTAATAAGTTCAAGCCGTTAGGGCTACTCACCAGCTCATACACATATACCAGCAAAGAAAAGCGGAATACCTATACCATAAACCCGCTGCTGATAAGTCTGGGCGGTGATGCCAATATACTGAACTATAATGTTGTTGAAGGTGTTAGCGTAGCACCCAAAGTAAGTTGGCGCCATAAGGTGGATACCGGCAGTTACCTGCATGGTGATGTGGCTGTGCGATACGGGTTTGCCAACACACACTTTAACGCCATTGGCAGGCTCTACTATACTACACGCGATAAGGAATGGCTCAACCGCTCGTGGCTTTACGGTGCAGAGGGAGGCAAGTATGTATTCCAGTACAACCCCGACAACCCGGTGCTGCCGTGGTTCAATACGTTTGCGGCACTGTTTGCCCGCCAGCACGATCTGAAAATATATGAGCGCTGGGATGCTGCAGCTTTTGTACGCCGCAACTATGGCAATGGCCTGCAATGGTTTATTAAAGCTTCGTATCAGCAGCGGCTGCCGCTCAATAATACAACGGACTACAGCATACTGAAGGGGAAAAACCGGGTGTTTGCCAGCAACACGCCACCGGCGCTGCTATCGCAGGCCACAGCGTGGGAGAAGCATGATGCGGTATTGTTTCACGGCTCTGTGTCGTTTAAGCCAGGCTACAAGTATGTGCAGTACCCCGATTACAAGGTAGCCACCGGCAGCTCATGGCCAAGGTTCACCTTGCAATATGATAAAGGTGTGCCGGGTATCCTGACCAGCAAGACCGACTTCGATAAGTGGAAATTTAGTATACAGGACAATGTGCGGCTGAGGCTGTTTGGCACACTGATGTACAACGTGGCCGTGGGAGGATTCCTTAATACCCGCTACGTGTCGTTCCCCGATCTTATGCACCTGTGGGGCAACCGGGGCATCGGGTATGCATCTCCCTACCTGCAGAGCTACCAGTTCGCCCAGTACTATGAGTTTAGCAATAAGGAGCGCATCTATGGCCAAGCGCATATAGAGCACCATCTTAATGGGTTGCTGAGCAATAAGGTGCCGCTGCTGCGGCAGGCACGCTACTACCTGCTGTTTGGCGGCAATGCATTTTATGCTAACAAAAACACCTATTATACCGAGGCATTTGTAGGTATCGACAACATAGGCTGGAAACTGGTCCGCATATTACGTGTCGATTTTGTGCAGTCGTGGGATAGCCACAATGGCCGCAACTCCGGTATCCGTTTCGGGCTTACCATACCGTCGGCATCGCAGGTGCGCAGCAATATTACTCATAGCGAATGGTAACAGCATTATGAAATCTTGATTTGTATCCGTATTTTTAAGCAGGTATTGCAATTACCCCTTTAAAAGTCCGGTTATGAAAATTATCTACTCGCTTATATTTTTAGCATTTACCGCCACGGCGCAAGCACAGGATTTTTGCAAGCAAGTGCTCAAAGAGATGTCTGAGGATAAGACGCAGATAGATTATTCTTCGCCGCTCAATACGCAGCACCTTACCCCTGTGGTGGTAAAGCGCACTATTAATACAAATCCCGAATGGGCGGTAGACAATTTCACCGTTTTGTTCCAGATGACGGGCGAAATAGAAAGTATTTACGGTAAAAATACCGATGGCTCACAAAAGGAGAAAGAGGAGAAGAAGCTGGTAGTCTACTTTGATGACAACTCAAAGCTGGTAGATGATACCGTGGTGGTAACCCACGACTTTACAGACGACCGCACTATGGCCATTCGCAACATATATTACCCTGTCTCTGAAGATGCCGCAAAAAGCTTTACCTCGAAGAAGATCGTAAAGTTCAGCCTTGCCGATGCGGAGCGGACAGTACCTGCCGACTCAGCTAACGCCATTATGCATTACTTCCAGTGTATCAAAACGGGGAAGTAGTAGTCATTTCACCATTCTTTATATGTAGCGGGTAATAAACGATCCGCCCGCGCTGTCGCCGCGCGCTGACTGTTGGTTATGCCGTTTACTACCTGCATTAGCTCCCATCCTGCTCATACCTCATTGAGCCGCTACAATTTCTACTGCCGTTATCTGCCCAAAAGTGTACGTTACTTTTTCCCATCGGCCCTACGGGATGCCTTAAAGAGAATGCGAAGAGCATAAGCAACGCAGAGAAAGCCGCGATCGGAAAAGTGTACACATGTTCTTCATAGCCGGTTGATTAAAGTATAAAAAAATTATACAGTTTGTATCGGCCTACCAGGACAGTGCAGGCATGGCAGGGTTTTATTAGGGCTAAAAAGTTATAAACACATAAATGGGGTAATATGGTGATTTTGAGCTACAAGCGATTTTTTAAGAGCGTGGTAAAAGGTGGGCTGTTGCTTGCAATGAGTCTTTCTGCCTCCACGGTATCTGCTCAAAAAAAGACGAAAGTTATTACTAACAAAAAGGTAGATACGGGTTTCAAGATGATCATAGCGGGCCGCTATGACAAATCCGGGCTGCATGAGTGGCTCTTTGGCAAGCACTACCGCAGGGAATGGACAACTCCGATAACTGTGCCCGTGCTCAACCTGGATACGCTGGATGAAGATGGACTAACGCCCTACAAAGCCGGCGGTGGCCGCCAATCGAAATCGCTGCACCTTAAGGATTCAGATGGCAGGGAGTATGTGCTGCGCAGTCTTGATAAGTCGTTTGGCCGGGCACTTAACCCTATCTACCGCGGCACCTTTATAGAGAAGCTTGTGGACGACCAGGTGACCATAGGTCACCCATATTCGGCCCTTACAATACCATCTATGGCTGAGGCCGCTAAAGTGTATCACACCAACCCGATCATTGGGTATGTGCCTTCGCAGCCGGGCCTTGACTCATTTATTGGCAAGTTTGGCAACTACGCCTACCTGCTGGAACAGCGACCCGATGAGAACTGGGAAACTGCTGACAACTTTGGTAATGCAGAAAAAATAATAGGCACAGATAAGATGCTGGAGAAGCTGCTCAACAGCCACCACCATCATATAGATCAGCTGCAATATGTACGCTCTCGCCTGTTCGATATGTTCATTGGCGACTGGGGCAGGCACGAAGATCAGTGGCGCTGGGGCGTATTCAACGAAAGCGACGAAAAAATATACAAAGCCATACCCCGCGACCGCGACCAGGCCTATAGCGTATTTGACGGGTTTTTTCCTAAGGCGGTACTGCGCTCAGCTAACCTGGACCACTTGCAGTCGATGAGCGACGATATAAAAGACCTTAAAATATATGGCTACACTGCCCGCCACCTCGACCGCCGCTGCGCAAACGAGGCTACACTGCAGCAATGGCGCGACATAGCAAAAGATATGCAGGCTGCGCTTACAGACAAGGTGATAGAAGATGCGGTGAAGCAAATGCCCCCGGAGGTATATCCTATCTCAGGGCCGAAGATAACCGGGATGCTTAAATCGCGCCGCGGCCACCTGGTGGAGTATGCAGAAGGATATTATGCATTTCTTGCGCGCCATGTAGATGTTGCAGGCAGCAAGGAAAATGAGCACTTCGAGGTGAAGCGGCTGAATGATAATGAAACGATAGTAAACGTATATGCGCTGGACAAAAACGGGGTTAGCCAGGCAAAGCCCTACTACAGCCGCGCGTTTAAAACCACTGAAACCAAAGACATAAGACTATATGGTATTTCCGGCAACGACAGGTTCACAGTTAGTGGCCGGGTCAACGATGGTATCAAGGTACGCCTGATAGGCGGGCCTGACAAAGATTCAATCGTTGATAATTCTTCCGTTGCCGGTACGCAGCACAAAACTAAAATTTATGACAACTGGGACAATGATCTTGTGTTATCCAAAGAGTCGGACGTTCATTTATCCAACGACAGCGAGGTGCATGCTTATGACTATAAGGAGTACGAGTATCACGTACGCGGTATAAAAACCGGGGTGTCGTATGACAACCCCGACCGTTATTTTGCAAGCGTGGGCTATGGCTTTGCGCGGCACCGCTGGCGCAAAGACCCCTATGGATTTGCCCAGTCACTTTCGCTGCGCTATTCGTTTACCCAAAATGCTTTTAGCCTGCTGTATGAGGGTAAGTTCTACCAGGTATTCGGCAAATGGAACCTTATTATGTCTGCAAACTACGATGCCATCCGCTGGACCAATTTCTTTGGCTTGGGTAACGACACAAGGCAGATAAACTCCGATATGGATTTTTATCGCCTGCGCACCAACGAACTGTTAGGCAGCGCCCGGCTTAACCGCACTTTCGGGAAGCGCCGCCATCATCATGTGGATGTAACCGGAACTTTCCAGGCCATAGAGATAATCAACGATCCGGGCAGGCTTGTATCTGAGATATATACCCCCAACCAGCTATATTATTTCGATCACCACAATTACCTGGGCGCGCGTGTCGGGTATACCTACCAGGATGTAGACAGCCGTGCTGTGCCGCAGAAAGGAATCATGTTCTACGCCGGCGCAGCATATGCAAATAACCTGGACCAGACCGAAAAGGCGTTCACTACTTACAACAGTATACTGCAACTCTATATACCATTGATAAAGAAGTTCAGCATTTCTACCCGCACAGGCGGCACGCATGTAGTAGGCACACCTGAGTTTTACCAGTATGCATCTGTGGGTGGCCCTATGTCTATACGCGGGTTTGTGCGCGATAGGTTTTGGGGCAACACTGCATTTTACAACAGCAATGAGCTGCGGTACATCACCGATTTCAAGGGCTACCTGATGAATGGCAAGGTGGGCGTGCTGGCGCTGTATGACAATGGCCGTGTATGGTTTGAAAAGGAGACCTCTAACACGTGGCATCATGCTTATGGTGGTGGCTTGCTGCTGGCGCCTTTTAATAAATTTACCTTTATGGTCACATACGCGCAGTCTGATGAAAGAGGCATGGTGCAGCTGAAACTGAATAAGCTGTTGTAGGAGATGAAATTCAAATATTCGTATATGATCTATTTTAGTGACGCTCGCGCAACTGTGCGGACATTAGCTCACCCTCCCCGGGAGATTCTGTGATAAGCACCAATTTTTTTTTGCCGTTATTTTTTTTAATTTTGTCCCTAAGGCGGCTTTTGCCAGCCTGGTATGGGAAGCGGCACTTTAGTGGCCGCTTTCCTGATTTAAGCTAGATTCAATTCGTTTTGCTTGACGTTCTTTTCTTTGTTGAGGTATTCTGGGTTATATTTTGTCTTTGTTTTGTAGAGTGTAAATGCAAGCTCGAGTACTTTTCGTTGCAGTGCTACTGCCGCTTTCATTTTGATGCCGTGTTTTGATATCAATCTCGCATATATTGCCTTAAAATTTTCATCGTGGCGTATTGTTGAAAGAGCGGGCAGGTGCATGGCTTTGCGTAAGTGTCTGTTGCCTTTTTTGGATATATGAGGCTGTCCTTTTATAGAAGTTCCCGACTGTTTCTCCTTTACATCAAATCCTGCATAGCTTGCCAGTTGTCTTCTGCTCACAATCAAGTCAAACCCATTTGTTTCGGCAAGTATGATTGCGGCAGTTAGCATGCCTACCCCTGGAATAGATGTAATAAGCTCCACTGCGGTTTTCGCTTCTTCATCCTTAGTAACCAGGGCCGCTACTTCGCTCATTATTTCGTTCTCCTGTCTGTCCAATAGTGCGATGCGTTCTTTGATTCTTGCTATACTGCTTTGATCCGGATGAGCTTCCGATGTTTCTGCATGAAGGAAATTTTTCAGCATGGATCTTTCTGCTACCAGTTGATCACGTTCGCGGGTAAGTTGCTTCATGTTCCGGTAGGTTTCTTTGGGCCTGTGCCAGATATTCAGCGGTCTTTCCAGGCCAAAGCGTGTTATAGCCTGCGAAGCCGTTTTATCTGTAACGGTATTGGTATCGAGTGTTCGCATATAGTTGCTGATCTTATTTGGTAACACTATACTTACCTCTCTTCCATTTGCGTCCAGATAGTAAGCCAACCGCTCATGATACACACCTGTTGCTTCCATAATAAAACGCGTCGGAACAGTTGCATCTGCCAGTTTGCTCACCCATCCAATGAGTTTTTCGATACCAGCGGTTGTATTTGCAAATGCTTTACAGGCATACAGATCCGGCATCCAGTCATCATACATCCGACCCAAACTAACTACTAATTCATTCTTGGCAACATCAATGCCTGCAACTTGTTTAATGACTTTTTTCATGTCAATGCTTTTAATTGAAATAAAAGTGAAAATCTCCCTTACGTCTTTTCTCCTGGTTGATATTGTTGATATACGGTCGATCCGTACTCATTACATTCTGTTCAGACTCTAAGAGATAAAAAGGTGAGGTACTATCTCCCAGCCTGCATGCTTAAAGCTGCTTAGAGGGCCTACACTCTCACCTTTTTCACTTTCTAACCAAAAATATTGATACTTATTGATATCTACCTTCATGTATTGCAAACATAGGAGAGGGCTGGGGTGAGGCTTGCCGCGATGATTTGAAATGCACCCGCTGTAGGCGATATGGATTTAATCGGCAGAATAGTCTTTATTTTGCAACGCGAATGAAGACCTTTGAGCAATTAAGAATAGTATTTTTTGGCACGCCCGATTTTGCGGTCGGTTCACTTGATGCGCTGGTGCAGGCCGGGGCTAATATAGTAGCCGTGGTGACAGCCCCCGATAAGCCTGCAGGCAGGGGTAAGCAGCTGCAGCAGTCGGCCGTTAAAGAATATGCCGTATCTAAAGGCTTACCAGTATTGCAGCCTGAAAAGATGAAGGCCCCCGAATTTCTAGAATCGCTCGGGGACCTCAACGCCGACCTGCAGGTAGTGGTCGCATTCCGCATGATGCCTGAAGTAGTGTGGAATATGCCGCCGATGGGTACCATAAATGTGCATGGCTCGCTGCTGCCGCAATACAGGGGCGCAGCGCCCATCAACCGGGCAATTATGAACGGTGAAGCTGAAACCGGCGTTACCACCTTTAAGCTGAAGCACGAAATAGATACCGGCGACATACTATTGCAGCAGACGGTAGCTATAGCGCCCGAAGATAATGCAGGCACATTGCACGATAAGCTGATGCACGCAGGTGCGGAGCTGCTTGTAAGGACAGTGAAGGGCCTGGCCGATAATTCCCTTACTGAAATACCCCAGGCGAACGTAGCTGCCGGCGATCTTCGCCACGCACCCAAGCTATTTAAGGAGCATATGCAGGTCGACTGGGCCACGCCCGTTGCCCATATCAATAGTTTCGTTCGCGGCCTGTCGCCATATCCTGCGGCGTTTACCATGCTGGGCGATAAGCAGCTGAAAATATTTAAAGTACATACAGAGCAGGTGCAGCATACTGCCGTTGCCGGTGCTTACGAAACCGATAATAGCTCTTGGCTGCGCTATGCCGCCGCCGATGGCTGGGTATATTTAGATGAGCTGCAGCTGGAAGGGAAGAAGCGAATGACGATCACAGACTTTCTTCGGGGTTTTCGCGGAGCTTAGTATAGTTGTCCATAAAAAACTGTACAGCCAGTGCATAGCCATCAAGCCCCAGCCCGCTGATGCTGCCCACACACTTTGATGCGATGAACGATGTTTTGCGATACTCTTCTCGCGCCAGCACATTACTTATATGCACCTCCACCGTAGGTATATCGATAGCCGCAATAGCATCTGCGAGCGCCACGCTGGTATGGGTATAGCCGCCTGCATTAATAATAACACCCTCAGCCTTTCCCATACAGCTATGCAGGTAATTGATCAGCTCGCCTTCTATATTACTTTGGTAGTACTGTATGTCTGCCATAGGGAACCGCTCTTGTATCTTTTCAAGCGCACTTTCAAAGCTTTCTGCGCCATAGATATGCGGCTCGCGTGTGCCGAGTAAATTGAGGTTAGGGCCGTTGATGATAGCAAGATGCAGCATGTGTGCAAGGTAATAAAAAGCTACAATGATATGGTTTAGTGCTCATGGTAGTTGATGATGCGGGAAGATAGGTCAGGCCCTTTTTTTTAATTGCTCTACAGACGATGAGAATTTAAGCTTCCCATTTCTCTCTTCATTCTGTGCAGCTTTATAGTGCTCCGCAATTTGAGACCGACGGGCGTCTGAAATATTGTGATCTAAAAGGTTTCTCAACTCTTCTTTGTACTCAAGCGGCAAATTGTAGATGGTTTCAACGATATCATTAAAGTCCAAACCCTCTGCTTTCATAGTCGATATTTTAGCAAAGATAATCCATGCATACATTTAAAGGCGATTGTCTGGTAGCGTTTTCCTTACTTTGCACCCAATGTGGGATCCATATATAAAAGGGTTCAAAGCCTACCTGCAGTTGGAGCGCTCTATGGCTGAAAACACCGTGGAGGCTTACCTGCACGATGTGGCTATGCTGCGCGATCATATTGAAGGGAACTTCCCGGGTCTTGGCGTAGAGCGCCTAGAGCTGCTACATTTGCAGTCGCTGCTGGCAGCTATCAATGAGCTGGAGCTGGCCGTGGGCACACAGGCACGGGTAATAAGTGGCATCCGCTCCTTTTTTCGCTACCTGCTGCTCGAGGAAGTGATAAGACGCGACCCCTCTGAGCTGCTCGATGCCCCCAAGCTGCGCCGCTCGCTGCCGCAGGTGCTGAGCTTTGCAGAGATAGAGCGGATATTTGCCGTAATAGATCACAGCACCCCGGAGGGTCCGCGCAACCGGGCCATCCTGGAAACCATGTATAGCTGCGGCCTGCGGGTGAGCGAGGCTATAAGCCTGCAGATCACAAACCTTTATCTTGATGTGGGATTTATTAAGGTCATCGGCAAGGGCAACAAAGAGCGGCTGGTGCCCATAGGGGAAACAGCTATAAAGCACATTCTGCTTTATAAGAACCATATACGCAGCCACTTGCCCAAAATAAAACCGGGGCAGGAAGATATGCTTTTTCTTAACCGGCGGGGCAGTGCCTTATCCCGCGTTATGGTGTTTATGATATTGAGAGATCTTGCGCAGCTGGCAGGCATTGAGCAGGCTGTGCATCCCCACACCTTGCGCCATTCATTCGCTACACACCTTGTAGAGGGCGGGGCCGACCTTCGCGCCGTGCAGGAGATGATGGGCCATAAAAGTATCACAACCACTGAGATATACACACACCTCGACCGCAGCTATCTGCGTCAAACGCTCGAAAAATACCACCCGCGTTTCCGGTAATATGGTATCCCGGCAGGGAGGCAATTACTATTGTTGCAATTTGGCACCAAATTTGTCTTTACAAAAAATAGCGTACCATTTTAATTGGGAAAATGCCCGCTGCCAACGATCGTCTTTATCTAACAAACAAAACACATAAAAATGAAAAAAGTAATTTTCACATTGCTCGCATGTTCATTGGTTATTTTTAATAGCTGCACCCGCACGGGGCCGATTGGGCCACAAGGTCCGCAGGGCGCCCAGGGCATACAGGGGAATGCAAACGTAAATGGATCAGATCCCTTCACGGTTAGCAGCTGGCAATACAGTTCTGCCGAAATAGCCTACTATGCTTCTTTTAATGACGCCGACATTACCAATGCCGTAGCCGATCGGGGCGTTGTAGAGGTTTACCTGAAATATGCTGATGGCACATGGCGTTCATTACCAGACATCGTTGCCGGTACGCAATTCTATTCACGGTTTTCCGCTGGTGGTTTCGAGATATATTATGGAAACGTAAATGGCACTACACCATCGCCACCAACCACTCAGACTTTCAGGGTTGTAGTTATCGAACCATCGTTCAAAGCCGCCCACCCAAACACCAACTGGAAAAATTACAACGAAGTAATGAAGGCCATGAGCCAGGACCAGGCCGGGGCAGCAGGTGTAAGAATAAAAGACCTCTAAGAGCAATAACTTTATAATCAATAGGAGCCGGTTCGCCTGCTCCTATTTTTTTGGCCCTGCCGGCACCAGTCCTGCTATCTGTGCCGATAGGTTTCTTGCCCAGCTCTCCAGTGCCGCTTTTTCTTCCGCTGTCAGCTTTGCATCCGCATGCTGCCAGGTGTAGCTGTCCAGCGGCATTTCGCCTTCCTCCACTTCCTTGGCGCATTTCTTTAGCTTCTTAGCCTGCCGCTGCGGCGTGTACGAGCCAAATTCTGAAAAGTTGAGCTCGCCCTTTCCTTCCTGCACATGGTCATCCATCCACCATGCTACGGGCTGTATATTGCTATACCACGGGTATCGTGTACTATTGCTGTGGCAGTCGTAGCATGCTTTGTGCAGTATCTCCTGCACATGGGCAGGTACTGCATAGAGCTGGGTTATCTCCTGTGCAGTTACAGCATTACCTTTGTTGCGCGCCGGGCGGAAGAATTGTATGACAATGAATGCCGCAAGCAGCACCAGTAAGAGTTTTTTCATTATTTCGGATTGATGATCCTATCAGATTACGCGCTAAATTTACGCTGCTTTTATGAACAACAAAGTTTCAAAGACAGTCCGGCAGAGATTAGCTGGCACCAGCAAGCGGGCCAGGGCAACCAGTGCTCAGTCTCTTGTAACCGTTGAGCAACCTGCAGCGCCTATCAATAATTTTTATGTGCTGCCAAAAAAAGAAGGCGACTTTGCTATGCGCACCCGCGCATCGGCGCCTGCCATCAGGGTCATAGAGGCGCTGGAGGGTCAGCTGATAACTAACGAGCTGCAGCTGCCTGCCAAAGTAAAGGACGGCTTTATAGTAAGCGATACCCGCCGCGATATTTTGAAAATAGTAGTTGTGAACCGCTACGAAAAGAAGGGTAGGGTCGCTATTGCTTTTATAAAGAATTTCGGGCTCAAAAAGGGCGCGCTGGCCTCCACAGTGGCGCACGACTCGCACAATATTATAGCTGTGGGTGTAGACGATGCCAGCATTTGTGCGGCGGTGAATACGCTGATTGCCTGCAAGGGCGGTATAGCAGTAGCACGCACAAAAACGCAGGTCGACTGCCTGCCGCTACCTGTCGGCGGGCTTATGTCTATGGAGAATGGCTTCAAGGTAGCCGCCGATTACTCCCGTATCAGTAACAAGGCCAAAGAGCTGGGCACTCCGCTGGCGGCCCCGTTCATGACGCTGTCTTTCATGGCCTTGCTGGTAATACCGTCGCTCAAGCTCAGCGACAAAGGCCTGTTCGATGGGTCCAAATTCAGCTTCACGCCGCTTGAGGTCAAGTCACGTTAACAGCGCCACCAGCTTGTTCATAGTAGCCCAGTTGCGGGTGGTAGCGCTCAGCTTCAGCTTTTTTTCTATAAGGTTATTGTTCAGTTTTGTGTTACCATAAGATTTCGCCAGCAGGTACACCTCGCGGTGTACTATCCTGGCTTCCTCTGCTTCATTGGTATATGCATCAAGTACCTGCTGCATATCGCCCGCAGGCTCACCGCTGAGCATGGTCACATACAGGCCGCGCCCATCAGTGATCTCGCCAAAAGGCTCCCGCAGCAATATAGCTTCCAGCTCTTCTTTTGATCGCACTATTACGGGCACAGTATATCCCAGCTTTTTGGCAAGCTGTTTTTCTATTTTGGTTACCAGCATGTCTGCCCGCTCTTCATTGCTCTCAAACAGCACATTGCCGCTCTGTATATATGTGCTTATATTCCGTAGCCCTGGCATGGCAAAGTGCTCCCTCAGGTCCTGCATCTTTATCAGTTTTTGCGCACTTACGTTTATACCTCTAAGGAATGCTACATATTTTGGCATGGCCGGCTGCTATTTTGGTCACTTAGATGTTGGAATTAACACCACAATTTACAGTTTGTGGCAGAATATTCACAAAGACCGCCTGCAAAGAAGCCGGGTATATTGACGGTGCATGTCGGTGTTGGATCCCTGTTAAAGACCGCTGATATTTTTTAGGATTTATTTTGTCTTCCTTACTTACCTTTGAGTGCGGCTACTATTATCGCACCTTATAATGAAGAAAAACATAGCGCTCCTTGCTGGTGGGTATTCAGGCGAATACGTCATATCTATACAGACTGCAGATACCATCGAAAAGAACCTCGATAAAAACCAATACAGCGTCTACAAGATCATCGTTACCAAAGACGACTGGTGCTACCACCACGGCGATGAAAAGATATCTGTCGACAAAAACGATTTTTCGCTTGTGGTAGGCGGGGAGAAGGTGAGTTTTGCCTGCGCTTTTATAGCCATGCACGGCACCCCCGGCGAAGATGGCCGCATACAGGGCTACCTCGATATGCTGCAGGTGCGCTACACTACGTGCAACTCTATTGTGTCTGCCCTTACCTTTAATAAGAGCTACTGTAATAAGGTGGTAAAGGCGTTTAACGTGGTGAACATTGCCAATTCGGTACATCTGATCAAAAGCGAGCCCTTCTCAATGGGTGCTATACTCGACCAGCTGAAGCTCCCTGTATTTGTGAAGCCAAATGAAAGTGGCAGCAGCCTGGGCGTAAGCAAGGTGAAGAAAGTAGAGGAGCTGCTGCCGGCAATAGAAAAAGCATTCAAGGAAGATAACCAGGTGCTCATTGAGGAATTCATAGAAGGGCGGGAGCTGACCATAGGCGTGTATAGAGCCAATGGCTATCTACACGCGTTGCCTGCTACGGAGATAGTGAGCAAGAACGAGTTTTTTGACTACGAGGCTAAGTACACCCCCGGCGTTACCAGTGAGATCACTCCTGCGAAAATAGACGACAGCCTTAAAGAGCAGCTCGAAAGCAAGGCCATGTATATATATCGCCACCTCAATTGCAGGGGTGTTGTCCGCATGGATTTCATTTTGCAAGGCACCAGTAATAAGCTGTTCTTCCTTGAGGTGAACACTATGCCCGGCCAGAGCGAGAATAGCATAGTGCCGCAGCAGGTAAGGGCATCGGGCCGCAGCCTCATGGATTTTTATGGTGAGCTGCTGGAAGATTGCCTGAAAAACAATTAATAGCATTGTCACCATAGTTTGTCTGGTATCGCCTGCCCAAAAAATCCCTACTTTTATACACATATGCCCCTGGTAAAGGAAAATTTAAGAAAGTCATTTTGGTTTCACCTGGCCGTGGTTCTGGCCCTGTGCGGCATATTTTATGGTTTATTTTTTGCCAGCCTGCATTGGTTTACCCGGCATGGAGAGGAGGTAAGGATACCGGACGTTACCGGTAAAGACATGCGGGTAGCTATAGATCAGCTAACGCAAATGCAGTTTGATGTATATATTGATTCCACCTATGAGCCGGAGGCTAAGCCTTATTCTGTGCTTAAGCAAGTACCTGATACCGGCTCTGTGGTAAAGCATGGCCGCACTGTGTTTCTTACGGTCAATATGGTCACGCCGCCTAAGGTGGCCATGCCAAGTCTTATCGGCCTTTCCTACCGCAGCGCAGAAATGCTGCTGCGCATCAGCAAGCTGAAGATCGGCGATACTTCGTACCGCCCCGATATTGCAGCGGGCGCTATCCTGGAGATGCAATCGCATGGTACCGTGCTGCGCGCAGGCCATATGATACCGCAAGGCAGCAAAATAGACCTGGTAATTGGCAATGGCCTTGGTAATACGGAGTGGGAGGTGCCCGATGTAACAGGCTCTACCGTCGATGAGGCTATGACCTACCTGAACCAGTACAATCTGCAGCCTATTTTCATCCCAAAGAACGACGCTACGCAAATAGCCGATACCTTTGCAGCCATGATCGTAGATCAAAACCCAAGGGCAAGGGATGCTGCGGGCAACCCAGTGAGGATAAAGATGGGGGATGTTATTCAGTTATATATAGAGTAGGTATCATTACTAACTCCCGGCTAGGGCAATTAAAACAGCAGTAACCCGTTAATACTTAAAGAACCTGGAAGAAGTGAGTCGGCTTGTAATATTAGTTTGTGCATTACTGTTCAATATTTTATCCCCTATAATATATTCGCCTGCCCAGGAATATGTGGCCCCCTTGCGCTATAACGCAAATGCCGGCAAGCGCCCCCTGCCCCCTAACAGGCTGGGTAAGGTTACTGCAACGCTCAGCCTGCCTTTTTTTGAAGATTTTACAGGGTACGGGATTTTCCCGGACAGCACCCGGTGGGTAGACTACCATACTTATGTGAATAACACCATGTGTGTAATGCCGGTAAGCAGGGGTGTGGCTACGCTCGATGCGCTCGATTGGCGGGGTATACCATATGATTCATTTAGTAATTCCGTTTTCCGGTATGCCGATAGCCTTACCACGCAACCTATTGACGTTGCGACAGTCACTCCCGCCGATAGCCTCTACCTGAGCTTTGTGTACCAGCCGCAGGGCAATGGCTTTTACCCGCTGCCCCAGGATTCTTTAATGGTATTTATTAAGACTAAGTATGGTGGTTTCGTGAAAGTATGGGCTACCCCCGGCACCACACTACAGCCGTTCCGGCATGTAATGATACCAATTACCGATACTATTTTCTTTTCCAGCTCACTTCAGGTCCGTTTTGTGAACATTGCAGCGCTCAACTGGTCTGATGCGGTTTGGAATGTCGACTACGTGCGGCTCAATACAGGTCGCACCATGGGCGATACGGTGCTCAATGATGTAGCCATATCGTCAGATCCTACATTCCTGCTCAACGATTATACTTCTATGCCTTACCGGCATTTTATTGACAACCCTGCCGGTGAGCGGGCTGCTAACATCACCGATAGTATTCGAAATAATTATAACAGTACACAATCGGTCAACTCGTTTTTTTCTGCCGTTGGCATTAATACCGGCGTCACCTTGCAGTCACCTGTTGGTGCTGCTGCATCCATACCCGGTGGCAGCACCCGTGCGGTCTCCTTTCCTTCCTATAGCGCCACAATACCGTTCTCTTCTGTGGGCTACCACGATAAGGTTGTATTTGAGCACAAGGTTTATTTTGAGTCGGTAGCTGCCGGTGAGCCCCATGCCAATGACACCATAGTGAAGCCACAGGTGTTTGATAACTACCTGGCCTACGACGATGGGTCAGCAGAGAAAAGCTATTATCTAAATCTATTTCCCACGTTGCCGGGGAAAATAGCCATTGAATACCATCTTAACCGGCCCGATACTATGCGTGGCATGGCTATCTATTTCGGCAGGCAGGTACCATTCGCAGTCAATAAAGTATTTGATATAAATATCTATTCTGCGCTGGCCGGGGTCAACGGCGCACCAGCCGACACGCTCAAGTATGAGCAGGAAATGTGCTACCCGGGGTATACTGATACTGTCAATCATTTTTGGATATATAAGTTTGATCAGCCAGTGCCTCTGCCGGCAGGCACTTTTTACGCCGGTACCATGCAGCCCGCAGAAAGCGGCAGTGATAGCCTGTATTTCGGGCTCGATGTTAATCGCATAGGTGGCAACCACGCATATTATAATGTACTTGCAGCATGGAGCCCCTCGCTCATTACCGGCGCCATTATGATGCGGCCGCTACTGGGCCAGCCTATCACCGGCACGGGTGTGCAGTCAGTTACCGCGCAGAACGAGGAGTGGCAGGTATTCCCAAACCCCGCAACAAACAACCTGCAGTTTGACTACAAAGGCGATTGGGATGCAGCTTACCGGGTTAGCGATATGCAGGGCAGGGTAGTGCTGCATGGCATAGTTACCCGCGGACGATCTATAGATATTTCGTTATTAACTCCCGGTATGTACGTGGTGCAGCTGGTAAGTGATGAAAAAGTTACGATCCCTAAAAAAATTATTAAGTTGTGATCGATTTTAAGATCTAAATATAAAATATTGATCAATGAAAAACATCTCTGCTGAAGAATTGAAAGCCCGCTTCAATGCCGGTGAAAAGCTGACTATAATAGATGTAAGAGAGCCGGCTGAGTATGCAGAATTTAATATCGGCGGAAAGCTCGTTCCGCTCGGCCGTATTCAATCAATGCAACTCGATGATATCGAGGATTTTAAAGATGAGGAAGTGATCGTACATTGCAAAGCGGGGTCGCGCAGCATGCATGCCTGTGTAGTGCTGGAGCAAGTAGGGTTTACTAATGTTGTCAACCTTTCCGGCGGCATGCTCGCCTGGCAGAAGCTGCCTTGATCAATTTTCTGTTTAGCAATAAGTTGCCGGCTATTTTTAGTAGTTACAGATGTGGTTTTCTTTGTTGTTAAGAGATCATTTTTATTTCGACTAACGATTGTTTGGTAAATTTATTTTTGTTAAATTTGCTCCGTTCAGGGTTTTTTACGACTGTTTTAACGATCTGCTGTTTAGCCTAATCAGTTAGACTTCAATTTGTTGAAAGTTCTAAATGTCTGTTTATACCGTATAGGTAGCGGATATTGAGAATAGTGTGCAGAAGGGAAGTGTGGAGAGAATTACCTTGGCTGAAATAAAGATTGTATTTTAGTCGATAATTAAAATTAAAAACTTCAATGAGTATGCGAAAGTTATGCTTAATATCTGCAATGATCGTGGCTACCACTTATAGCAGTTATGGACAGGTCAGAAATGAATATTTTCGTAGTTTATTCATAGATGCTGAGATCAACGGAGGCTTCACGAATCAGAAGATCAAATCTATTCCGTTTGCTACCAACTATACTGACGCCCTGAATTCCACGCAATCAGGTATTAAATTTCGCGAAGGCAGGTCGAAAGGCTATAGCGTAAGGCTTGGCTATTATTTCAACAAGAGCCGCTCTATAGGCATAGGAACCGGTATCAACTACTACAAGGAAGAAGGCACGCTGAGCATGGATACATTCCATATCGAATATCGTGCTACAGACTACCAGGGTGGCACATTCAGGCAGGTAATATCATCTACTCGCCGCATAGAGGAGTCTATCACCACCAAGAGCTACAACATCCCGTTATTGCTGCATTATAAATATGCGTTTAACGAGAAACTTTGCTTCCTTGCCAGCGCGGGTATCATGTATAACTACAAGGTGCAGAATTCATACTCTTCATCTGCACGTTTCGACTACGAAGCTATCTACAAGTTTGAAGGCACTTTCCCTGTGTACGACAACTCAGCTGTTCCCGATACTTCATCACTGCTGATGACACAGGCTTACTACACTACCAAGTATCCCGGTGCAGATGTAAAAGAGTATTTCAGGCTGCAGGATAGCATCGGTTACAGCGTAGGCCTTAACCAGAAAGTGGTTAATAACTCAGGCAGTGTTACTTACAAATCCGGCTCACTTGGCTACACGGCAGAGGTTGCTGCTATCTACAAAGTGTACAGGAATGTATACCTGAAGCTGGGCGCTTACTACACCGGCCAGTCGTTTACTAATAAGTCAAACAATAATTCACTCCGTCTTACAGATGCGAAAATTAAGGACGCATCCGGCAATACTATCGGCGTAAATTATAACTCCCTGCTCAATGAGGTTCAGAGCGTTTATATTCACAACTACGGACTTACTTTTGGCGTGCGTGTATACATCAACAAATCAGCTTGGAAGCCGGAGAATGACATGAACAAGGTTACACCAGCTTCTGGCCACGGTCAATAAACAAGCTAACAAAATATACAAGATCCCTGCAACTTTTTTGCGGGGATTTTTTTTGCCCGTACGGGAAAGCCCGGCCCGGTTCATGCCTGTTGCTAACTTATAGTTAATGGCCGCCCCGTATATTCAGGCATAGAAAAACATTATCGTGAAGCCGCTGTTTTTCTGTTCTCTTTACTTAATTTTCGCAAAAAAACAGCAGCATGAAAAAGATAGGGATACTAGGTTCAGGGGTAGTAGCAAAGGCGCTGGGAGATGGCTTTTTGAAGCACAATTATGAAGTCATGCTCAGCTCTCACGATATTACAAAACTGAGTGAATGGAAAGATAAGGGTGGCGATAAGGCGCACCGTGGCAGCTTTGAAGAGGCGGCCACTTTTGGTGATATAATAGTGCTCGCCGTTAAAGGCAGCGTGGCTGCCGATGTGATCGAAGAAGCTGGTCCACAAAATATGCAGTGGAAGACCGTAATTGATGTAACCAATCCCATAGCTGACGAAGCACCTGAGAACGGCGTAATAAAATTCTTCACCAATTTCGAGGAATCACTCATGGAGGCGCTGCAGCTCAGGTTCCCGGAGATACACTTTGTAAAGGCATTCAACAGCATAGGCAGTGCCTTTATGGTGAACCCGGCCTTCAAGGAAAAGCCAACCATGTTTGTATGCGGCAACAACGATGCCTCAAAGAAAGAGGTGTTTGGTATTCTCGACCAGTTTGGCTGGGAGATAAGCGATATGGGCAAGGCTACAGCTGCCCGCGCCATTGAGCCACTATGCATGCTCTGGTGCATACCGGGTATGCGCAATGGTGAGTGGAACCACGCCTTCAGGCTCATAAAGGCATAGGTTACTAACACAGTATTTCGCCTTCTTCGGCCCATTGGAGCCGCTTATTGTTTTTCGTTATTTTTATCCCATGGTATTATTGTCAAGGCGCGCTGCCTGTTTGCTCCTGTTTAGTTGTGTGGCCCTTGCAGCTTCATTGCCCTCGTGCAGGTTTAAAAGCAAGAACCGGCATGCAAAAGTGATCAGCCGCTCAGATACGGCGTCGGCAAAAGATGTGCATACACTGTCTAATGCGGATAGTGTAAGTGTGGAGCATCTCGACCTGGATATCAAGGTAGACTTCGACAAAAAACAGATCTCCGGCTCCGCGCTCTGGATCATCAATAACAACAGCCGCTCCAAAGAGCTGCGGCTCGATACCTATGACCTCACAATAGATAGTGTATCGGTAGATGGTGTTGGCGCATCGTTCTCGCTCGATTCGCCCATACAGTTTCTAGGCAGCGCCCTGCATGTGCCTATTGTGGACAACAGCAAGTTTGTAATGGTGCATTATCGCACCGGCAAGAATGCGCGCGCGCTGCAATGGCTGGCCCCGGAGCAGACCCTAAATAAAAAGTACCCGTTTCTCTACACTCAGTCTGAAGCTATCTACGCCCGCTCGTGGGTGCCCTGTGCCGATGGGCCGGGTATCCGCTTTTCGTATGCGGCGCGTGTGGCTGTACCCAAAGGTATGATGGCGCTGATGAGTGCCGAAAATACATTCGAGAAGAACGACAGCGGCCTGTATCATTTTAAAATGGACACACCAGTGCCGGCATACCTTATGGCGCTGGCTGTGGGCGACATTACCTTTAGCGCAGTAGATGAGCGCACGGGGGTGTTTGCTGAGCCGGGAATGATAGACCGGGCCCGCTGGGAGTTCGACAATGTAGGCCGCATGGTGGGTGTGGCAGAGCAGCTGTATGGCCCCTATCGCTGGGGGCGCTACGATATACTGGTGCTGCCCCCCGGCTTCCCTATCGGCGGCATGGAGAATCCCCGCCTTACCTTTTGTACCCCTACGGTGATTGCCGGCGACCGCTCGCTGGTGAGCCTCATTGCCCATGAGCTTGCGCACAGCTGGAGTGGTAACCTCGTCACAAATGCCACCTGGAACGATTTCTGGCTCAATGAGGGTTTCACCAACTATTTCGAGCGGCGCATAATGGAGCAGCTTATGGGTAGCGGCTATTCTGATATGCTTTGGGAGCTTGGCTACCAGGACCTTGTAAAGACAGTGGAAGAGCTGGGTCCGGATAGCCGCGATACATGGCTGAAGCTGAGCCTCAAAGGCCGCGATCCGGACGATGGCCTTACCGATATACCCTATGAAAAGGGTGCGCACTTCCTGAAGCTGATGGAGATCAACGCCGGCCGCGACCGGTTCGATCGTTTCCTGTCGCAATACTTTAATGCACACGCCTGGAAGACGATCACCACCGAGGCTTTCCTGTCTTACCTCGATACTGTGCTGATAAAGGATGACACGGTGCTGCGCCGCAAGCTCACCATCGACAACTGGGTCTACGGCCCCGGTATACCGGCAAACTGTCCCCGCGCTGGCAATGAGCGTTTCGGCCAGGTAGATGCCGCGCGCAGCCAATTCTTGTCGGGCACGCCGCCTGAGAAATTGTCGTTTGTTAACTGGACCACCCACGAGTGGTTGCACTTCCTGCGCAAGCTACCCGCTACACTTACTATAGCTCAAATGCGCTCGCTCGATAATGCCTTCAATTTCACCAACACCGGTAATAGCGAGATAGCTGATCTGTGGTTTATCATGTCGGTGCGCGCAGGCTACACACGGGCGTATGCTGCCATGGATAAATTTCTGAGCAGGGTAGGTCGCCGCAAGTTCCTTGAGCCACTGTATGGCGAAATGATGAAAACCCCGGCCAATGCACAGATGGCGGCGCGCATCTACCAGAAATACCGGCTGAATTATCACCCCATAGCGCAGGAGAGCCTCGACAAATCCGTACTAAAAAAGTAAGATCTAGGCTGTCACCGTTGCTTCATCGTTTTTGCTACGCAGTGCTTTCGCAAACAGGTAGCTGCCGTAGGCTACCGTTGCTGTGTACCACAGTGCTATCACTTTAGAGGCAAATATTACCTTATAATGAGTTATCGGCAGGAAGCCGTCGGGGTAAGAAAATGCTTTGTCAAGGCTGAGGAAGTAGGGTATCGAAGCCAGTATGTAAAGTTTATAATCCCTGGCTACGACCGCATAGAAAAAGAAGAAGATAACGATAGGGTGCGCGTAGCGCTCATGCATCTGCGTGTTGAAGTAAAAGAAGTACAGGCACAGCAGGCCGGTGCCCAGGAAGAGCAGCTGCCACGTCTTATCGTGTGGCTGCAGAGCATTCTTTCTCAGTAGCCACATATGCCTGCCCAGCGGTATCAGTATCAGCATTGATGCAATGCCAAATAGCAGCAGCCCTATGCTCTTGTAAGACAGCAGCACAAATACATCTTTATCATTGATGAAGTAGGGATTGCCGGGTTGTATCAGGTACCAGATATTGAATGCGCTTATTGATAACTTATTGTACAGGTCTACTTTGTGTGTGGCATGATAGAGCAGTTTTTCCACTCCGCCTGTATTGATGAATGGCAGCAATATCACTGCTTGCACTACCACGGCACCTGCAATAGCAGCCAGCAGGGTTTTGAAGCGGCGTATGCTATAGGCCAATACAAAGAACATCACCGGCAAAAACTCTATTGCCTGCGGCTTGGTATTAAGCGCAAGCAGGTAGAGCAATACCCCCGCTACAGGGTAAGCCATACCCGCCACTATGGCAAGAAAAGCCAGGTTGGTATATATGCTGTCTATCTGCCCCCATACCATCGAGTTGAACACATAGGCTACATTCAGCAGCAGGTATAGGTGTGGTATCTTGTATTGCAGCAATCGCTGCCGCATGCAGCAAAGCACTATGAGCGGCAGAAAATCGAAAAACACGAACAGCAGCTTAATGCTGTTGATATTGCGGGCTATGTTTGCCTCGGTGCCTTGCAGCAGATCATATACATGCAGTGCATACACATACAGCGGGAAGTAGTTGACGCTGGAGTCATATGCGCGGCTTAGTCCGGTATGGTGTATCTGCAATGCCCAATCCCGCCAGAAGCCCATATCGTATTCCATGTATACCCTTGGTAAGAGTATAGTGAACAACAGGAATAGCAGCAGTAGCTCTATGCGCGCTTTTTTCAGGCCGTCTTGCATTGATGCCTAAAAATAAATGTAATTGTGTGAAGAGCGTAATTTTCCTGCAATAAAGAAGGGGACGGCGTCGGCCGTCCCCTTCTTCTAAAAGTATGATCACGTATTATCTTATCAGCGTCACATCGCCTTTATAGATCGCGTCTATGCTGTTTGGCCGCGCTACGATGATGGTGTAGTAGTATACACCCATATCCTGAGGTGCGCCATTAAATGTGCCGTCCCAGCCATTTTTCATGTTGCTCGAATGGAACACCAGCTCGCCCCAGCGGTTAAATACGCTGAAGTCCACCAGCTTCTGGAACGAAATGCATATCGGGCGGAAGATATCGTTGAGTCCGTCACCGTTTGGCGTAAAGGCCGAAGGAAGACATTCAGACACAGTGCTATCCACAATGATTGTTAGTGAAGCAGTATCGCGGCAGCCGTTACCGTCAAAGCCATAGACCATATATGTAGTAGTAACTGATGGTGTTGCCACCGGGTTATTGATGTTCGGATCCGTGAGGCTGCCATCATTTGGTGTCCACCTGTAAAGTATCGCATTGCTTGCATAAAGCTGCACGCTTTCGCCATATTTTATGTTAGTGCTCGTGGTCACATTTTGCAGCGGCGCAGGCGCCAGCACATTCAGGTTCACCACATCGCTTGCCGTGCAGCCCAGTGGCTGGTAAAAGGCAGTAACGGTGTAGCTGTGAGCGCCTGTAGGGCCCTCGAAAGCTGGGTTTCCTGAAGTTGGATTATCAAGATAGGTTGTTGGTCCCCACGTGTATTCAAAATTTCCCGGTACCGGCACCCATGGTGTCATAGATCCGGTTGCCATCAGGCTCAGTGGCATGCTGAGGCATAGGGTAGTATCATGAAAGGCGTTGTCGACTTTTATTTTTACCACGTGTACTACTTTAGTCAATGAGTCTGTACAGCCGAGGTTGTTTGTTACCAGCATAGTAGCCTGGAAAATACCGCCATCTGCATATGTGTGCGCAGCTGGGGTAGGGCCAGCATCTGTGCCGCCATCGCCAAAGCGCCATGTGTTTCCCGTTATGGTATGTGTAGATGTGGAAGCGTCTGTAAATGTTATAGCCGTGCCTGCGCAAATGGTATCCTCATCCATATTAAAGGAAGGTGTCAGCGAATGCGTAATTGTTATTGGTATTGTTATGGATGGGGTGCATCCGTAGGTGATCCATGTAAGCTTAACATTAAATGTACCGTGGCTCATAAATGTATGCGTTAGCACGGCATCAGTAGTATTGGTGGGTGTGCCGTCACCAAACTGCCAGCTAAATGTAGTGCCTGCAGGCGGGGTGCTGCTGAAATCTACCGTGCCACCCTGGCATGCAGGGTGTACTGTATACGTAAACGTAGGTGCCGGAGGCACTGTAACGTGTATGGTATCTATGGTAATAGAGCAGCCGGTTTGCGAGGTCACCCAATAGGTACCCGTCGCGGTCACTGTGGTAGACGCAGTAGTAGCACCGGTAGACCAAATATAAGACGTGCCTGATGCATGTGCAGTAAGGGTTATCCCGGTTGTTGAAACATCGCAGGTAAATGTATCGTGCACCAGGAATGTAGTGTCTGGTACCACCGTTACCACCATACTGGGTAGGCCAAATACTCCCGAACCCGGCGCAAGAGCCACTGCGTGTGGTACAAAGCCGCAGGCTGCGCCGGCAGCATTAGGATTGTTGATCGCGTCGAGAAAGTTAGTTCCGGTTATGCCGATCATGTATATTTTGCCATCAGGGCCTATCCGCATTTGCGGGTACCCGCCACCCGTGGCAACAGTATAGCGCGATGCGATCATAGCTGCAGTGGTCGGTAATGACACATTATACTGTGATATCCTTGTTGTACCGCCTGAAGTAATATAGTCATCGGTATACAATTTTGTATTATCGGGCGAAAACTCTGCACCGTATACACTGTTCGCATTGTCTAGCACTCTGCAATTACTTACAATTCCTGTAGTGGCATTGAAGTCGTATAGCTCTGTACCCACATTAGTTACGTTGCCTACAAAGTCGTAGCTAACGGCTGCTATTCTCGTCCGGTCCGGAGATGCTTTCATTACCCCTATTCCGTAGCTTCCTATAGTCGTCGGTAGGCCAAAGGTACCGGTAGTGGACACAACGGGAGTAGTGCTAAGTCCCGCACCGGTGATCTCATAGGCTAAGAATTCGTTTGCGCCACGCTTGTGTACCATAACCCAAATGTTGCAGGAGTTGCCTGCGACAGCGATCATTTTTTCGGATAGGTTTGAATTGATAGGTGTCGCAGAGATAGTGCCGGGTACTACGCCGCCGGTGCCCGCACCCAATGTCATGTCTACAGTGCAGCAATAAAGCCTGGAGCTAACGGCTCCTCCCCAGTCTTCCAGTGAGAACACGTAATATTGAGTCGAAGATCCAATTTTAGGTACTATCAGTGCGCCTTGGGTGGCGCTGGAAACAAAAACGCCTGCTGGAACGATGGGGCCTGCCATTATACCGCCGGTAGCATTCCAGATAGTCCTCCCATCTGTATAAAATAAGAGCGCGCCGGTAGTAGCATCGCAAACAGATGCCGAGCCCTCGCTCGTAGAAATGCTGGAGCTGAACGGTACCGGGGAACCCGAATTGAAATTCACGCCGGCACTATTGCCAAAAACCCAAACCTTATTTTGGTTAAGCGCATATTGCGCAAAGCTTTGGGCAAATCCTAGCAGAATAAAAACGGGTAGCAGTAGTATTTTTTTCATAATGGGCAATTGATGTTCTATAAATATAAAAATTTATTTTGCAAGTTCAAGTTGTTTTGTACCGAAACACGGAAATATTGCTTGCAATACAGTAAATTAAGACGTGCAAGCATCATAAAGGGTTGGCTTTGTACGTAAATACGTCTCAATTTATTAACCGTCTGGAATATTTCTGTTGGATTGTGCGCTACTGCTCTTCTTACCGCCAAAGTCCTTCACGAAGGGAACAACTCGCTAAGCGCAGCATTGCCCTGGTCCAGGCATAGTTTGGAGCACAGACCAAGTAGGAAGTATTGGTTACATCTCGGCTCAACGATGCGCAATCAGCAGCGCTTCTTGCTCGAGGCCTTTTTTGTGTTGGTGAATTAAATGGACCAGCGCTTGTATGCCGGGTTCCATGTCGGCCGGGTACAGTAGCTTTTGTGTATCGTAAAGCTTTCGGTTGCCATAGGTTGCCATTAATTCCTCTATATTAGTGGGAATAAAGAATGTTGACCGTTCCCCAAGGTGCTTCTTGTATTCGCCGTAGTAGATATTAATACCTGCAAAATCATAATCACCAAAGTGCACATAGGGGTTGGGTAGCGATCTCAGCCACTTCATCAGGTCATTTGATTGTTGCTGTGGATAGCGGCACACAAAAAGCGGATTGATAGCCCTGAAAAGGCCTGCTTGCTTATCAATGTGGCGATAGCTTTCCATGTTCTCCACACCTACAACAGTAACATCGGCAGCAGGCACGAAGGTTTCAAAATCATACACAAACTGGAAACTGCCCGTGGCAGGATGAACAACGAACGCCTCCCTATTTAGCGTACATGTTATGGGCTGGTAGCTATTTACCAGGAAGCCCTTGTACGTTCTTTTGCTTTGCGTCTTAGAGTCATTGCTTGCATGCACGAGGTCGGCTCTGGTTGCCGATGGATCTTTTTTCGTGCGCACATACTCATCAAGATCACTGATAGCATATCTGTTAGATAGCCAGTTGCTGAGGCTTGTGGCATCAGCTATATATAAGGTTCTTTTAGTCCGGCCGGTTATGCGCTCGGTTATTATGCCCTCACTGATAAGCTCGTCCACAACGGCATTGCTCACAGTGCTTGCCGGCAGATGCTCACCGTTTGCCAGCCTCAGTAGTTTCTCACACAGCGACAGCGTTAACATTGGCTTCTATTCCTTTTTTTATCAGTCGTTTTACGGTTGTTACATTCTTCTGGTCTTTCGATAACAGGTAGGTATACCTGTAGTCGGTCGCGTTATAAGACGTCGGTGAGCTGTTTATAAGCAATATGTTTCTGTCGTTGGCAAACTTGAGTATTCCCTTTACGTTGTTAGGATGCAGCTTGCCTATCTCATCCATCATACAATGCAGGCGGAATTCTTTGAAACGCTTGGATGCGCTGTCTTTAAATACGTTGAGCAGCATAATGTTGATCATCGCTTTCACCAGTATGTCCGTACCCTCTGATCCTACATTGGTAAGCTTCTCTGCCCAGCCGCTGTCGTTATCATTTTCCACAATCCTGAATTGCAGCTCAAAGGAGTCGGGGAGACCTATCTCTTTTTCTTTTCGGCCGTTTATCTCCTTGGCAAATTCTTTGAGCAGACCCACTGCTTTCTTGTTCTTGCCTTCATTGTCGCCGGTAGAGAACAGGTCCACAACACCCAGCCCCATACTGTTCTCATCGTTGAACTGTTTTATGGCCTTTAGCAAAGCCACAACCTTGTTCTGGCTTTCTGAGAGTTGCAGCTTAATGCTTTTAATAACGCCGGCAAAATTGCGCTCCTCGAAATCGCGGTTGATCTCGGTTATTACTTTTTGTATCTCGCCGCCTTTCGATGTCAGTTCATTTGTTTCCTTGCCTATCTGCCGTATCAGGTTTGCGAAGCGCTCGTTCACGCGCTTTTCATACTGCACTATCTTATCTTCTTCAAGGAATTCATACAGCATTTCTGCGAATGCAATGAAGTCATCCCTTTCTACCAGGGTAGTTTTAAAGTTGAAAATGTTCTGCGAAGAGAAGTTGCCCAGGAATTTGTTTATTGCCGATTGCAGATCGTTGTAGCGCTCCAGGATGGTATATATTTTACCATTCAGCACATCAATTATAGTCTTTAGCCCGGTTTTGCTTTCATCGCCTGCTGCTCCGCTGCCTGCGTATTCAAATACCTGCTGGTAGTGGTCTGTTTGCTTAAAGCTGTCAAAGGCCTTGAGACCTTCATCAATAGTTTCTATCTGCCGGCCCAGGTCAGTGATGCCTGCATTAAGCAGGTCTATTTCCTGGTTTATCTTTTGCTTTTGCAGGTTATATTTTTCCTGTTCATTCTCCAGCTGGCTTTCCTTTATGCGCTTATTGGTTTTGAAGCTGTCCACCTCGTCCAGCAACTCGCGCTTGTCTTTATTGTATTCGGCTACTTTATCCCGGTTGTCATTTACAAAGTCGAGCTCCCGTATCACTACAGCCAGTTCCTTTTCAATATCAGAAAGGCGCAGCACATCAGCACCCTCTGTTTTGAGGTCTTTCGTCTGTTGTTTCCTTATTTCCTGTACCCGGTCTTCAGTTTCCAGCTTTCTATCCTGCAGTTCTTTTTCGTAGCCGGCGGCTATTTCCTTCACACGTATCTCTTCGGCCTTTATCTTTTTATTGCGCTCTTTTTCTTTATTGTCCAGCTGCTTCTGTATGCCCGCCTCTATACCAGCAAGATTTTTTTCTTCAATGATCAGTTCCTCAGAGGCCACTTCAATCTCCTGCATCGCCTGCTGTAGCTGCCTTTCTTTTTCTTCAGTTGCCTTTCTTAGCAGATCCGCGTGCTTTACTTCGTTTACCTGTAGCTGGCCTTTCGCCCTTTGAAGCTCATATTCCAGCTGCCTGCGCGAATTATTTAGCTCCTTTATTTTACTTTGGTACTTTGTTTTAAGCTTGTCGGTTGCCTCTGTTTTCTGCTCTACCAGCTTATTCAGATTTGCTCTGCTTGTGTCGCCTTTTTTCTGCCATTCCTCCCGCTCCCGTTCATAATCTGCTACAGTCTTTACTTTCTTGCTTATCTCCTGCAGGTCCACCTTCAAGCCAAACATAGAGTCAGCGGCCCCTTCAGCCAACTGCGGCGAAAGGCCTGCATGAAACAACACCTGTTCTTCATCTATCACCTTGCCCACAGTATTTTCCCAGCCCGGCATATTGGTGCTGAGCCATCCATATAGCGAGTCCTTATTGGCTTTCAGCTTGTCGTCTATTGCTGCTGCCGCCGCGGTATGCAGTTTTGTTTCCTCTCTCAGTTTCTCTATCTTCCTTTCGTATTCGGCTTCACTTATACTTTGGTCCAGCTCCCACTGTTTTTGCAGCGTTTCGGTTTGCTTCTTATGATCTGTAATATCAAAGCCCGCATTTTTTATAGCTTGTTGCAACTCTGTAATTGCGTGTTTCACAGTTTCCGTCTCCTGCTCAAAGTATCGCTGCAATTGTGCCCGCTGCTTTTTTAGCTTCAGGTCGTGTATCGTATCTTTCTTCTGCGCTATCACATTGCGGGCCACTTCCAGCGCATCCTGTTGCTGCTTACGTATGTCTGCAAATACCTGGTTATATTGTTCCGATACATCGCCCTTGAAGATAAGGAGCTCTTCGTTAAGCTTATTACGCCGCTGCATTTGCGCATTCTCAAATACTGAGAATGCGTTTCGCTGCTGAAGTATAAGTGCTTCGTAGCGGCTGTTGATCTCGGTGAATTTTGCGTTGAGCAACGTCCGCTCTTCTGCCAATCGCTGCCTTTCACTTTCGATAAAGTCTTTTTTATTTACCCGCTGTATAATGGCATTGATGTCAATGCTTTCATAATACTCAGCCCTGCTTTTTGCCCTTTTCAGGTCGCTGTCAAGTATGCTTATCAGCCGCAGCACGTCTTCTCTCCGCGCCTCAAATTTTCCTTTTAAGTCTTTTGCTTTTTGCTGGGCTACTTCCAGCTGTTTTTGCTGGGCATCGCGCCTCTTCTCTATCCTCGGCAACTCATCCTGTGCCACATCGTGCGCATGAAAGAGCTGTATGGCGGTCTCTTTTTTCTCCCTGTTCAGCGATTGTATTGCAGAATGAATGCGTGCAATATTCTCCGCCATTTTCTTTACCGGTATCTCGCCCGTTTTATTGGTCTCTGTCCATTTGTTTATATCCGCAAGTTGTGTGTCAAAGTCGCGGAGATGCAGGGCATACTTGTCCAGCTCTATCTTTACCTCCTCTTCATTCAGCGACATTATAATGGTCTGCTTTATGAATTCGGCATCGAGCTTGGAGTTAAGAAATACATTCTGTATCGTGCGCGGCAGGTTTTGGTACTGACGGCTTTCTATCAGCGAATATTTCCTGAATTCTTTTTCCACCCCGGCATTGTTGCCATACAGTATATCCCGGTATTCTTCGTAGCGGTCTATCTTCTTGGTGTAGGTAACTTTCTTGCCAAAGTGCTCACGCATGCTGTCCCACGACCGCACGCGGCCATCGTTAACATAATGGTTAAGGTCATAGCCACTATTGATAAAGCGAAAACAAACCCGGCCTTGCGACTTAAATGCCATGATGCAGTATGGCCCGGTCTCGCGCATTACTTCATAGATCACATAGGAGTCGGCGCCGGGAAAATAATACTCGGCAAATGTTTTTTTGCCTTTCTCTATGCCAAGCTTCAGCGTATCTGCATTGTAAAAGAAAAGAATAGCACGCAGCAGGGTGCTTTTACCTACACCCTGTGTGCCTATAAAGTGTACGTTGCCGTCAATGACTATTTCCGCATACTTTACGTTCGCACTGTTTATAAGGAAAATCCTATTTAAGTATCTCATTTTGTACTGATTCAGGGATATTTATGGAGAGTATCAAACGCTCCAGGTAATGAAATGACGATAGGGTTTTGTAGCTATTTGATATCTCGTTCTCCAGGTCAATAAAGTTATCGCGCCTTAGCTGGTCCAATATTTTGTCGAGTATCTCTGCATGCTTCTCCTTACCAGCCGCATATTTCTTCAAGCTTTCCAGCTTGTTCTTGAGGTCCACATCTACTGATAGTTTTATAAGAATATCAGATGGCGTAAATCGGTATCCGGCCCCAAAAGAGTGGTCGAACGTTTTAAAGAAGTCGAGAATGTCTATCCACTTAAAAGCCGCTTCTATCTTGCGCTCCAGGTCGGTCTTGTTCTCTACTCGGGTGAACATATAGTATTCATCGCCTTTGTCGAGCACAAGGTTTATGGCCTTAAAATAGTCATACAGTTCGTCGAAGTTCTCATCGATAATGTTGTAGAGCTTGCGGGTAGATTCCTTGCAGCTATTAGAGCAGATAAATTGTCCTTTGCTGAGGATCTCAAATATGTCGGAGGTATGTTTGGGTACGGGCATTATTAGTTATTTAGGGTAAACCATTGCAAACTCAACATCCTGCTTATTGCTATAGCTGTCAGATATTTTGAACTGTGTGTCAAACTGCGATATCATCTGGCAGTATATGGTAACGCACTCATCAAAGCTCACCTCACGGCCAAAATCATAGTTGCAGATAAAATCAAACAGGTTGTTGCCACCTGCGAGAAAACTGTTCTTCACCTCGTCAAGGTTTATTTGTATTTCTTCCTCTATATGGGTTTCTAAGTACTCCTCTGATATGCTGCCCACCAGCAGCATGTTGCTTTTTACATTTGTTTTGATGCGCTTTCCTACTTTACGGACAATATCCTGTATATCATTATCGGTCTGAAACTGGTCAAGCGAAATGTTGAGCGGGTACGTGGGGTTGGGCTCAAATAACACAGCTGTGTTTTCAGCAAGCAGTGTTTTGATATCCGTTTTACTCCGCAGCTCAAACTGGTCTTTAAGGTATTTTATCTGTCGCAGCTTCTCTATTACCCCGCTTTGGTGCTTTATGCGGTTGAGGTATTCTATTACCTGCTTTTGTATATCTATCAGGTTATGCCTGCACTCGTTCAGCTGTAGCTTCAGCAGTATGATTATACGGTTCAACTCCTCATCAGAGGCCACTTTAAAGAACGTCTGCTCTTCCTCCCCCGATACCAGGTGGTCTGTTTGGTTGATGAGTGCGTATATAGCGTAGCGCTTTTCGTCCAGGTGCTCCAGCTTTATTTTCTTGATCTGGTAGTTAGGCTCGTTCTTAAAAGTGTTATCTATATTCCTGTTCAGGTCCACCACATTTCGCAGGGCTATCGCTCCAATTTTGCGCAACGCCTGTTTTACCTGGCGTAGGTAACCATACTTGCGGACCTCATTATTTTCCTGCAGGTAGTATATAACACTCTGCTTTATGTTCTGAATATGCTCGTTGATGTACGATACATTGATCTCCTCATTTACCTCCATTACCTGCTCGAAGAATTGTAGGAACAGGTCATCCAGCTCTAGGTGGTTGCCATTTTGCCTGATAACCGAGTGGTCTATAAGGGAGGCTATTTTATCTGCGTCAAAGTCAACCAGCTCAAGGGCGTAGTCATAATTAAAGGAGAGCATTTTCCTTTTCTCAAACAGCTCGCTGAGCAGCTTTTGCTCGCGGCTGAGTGTGGCCAGCAGATTTTGTATAGAGCCGAATGTCTTCATAATATCAGCGGCAAATATAAGCCAACCACCCGTCCTGAAAGTCTGGGTTTTGCAAGTGTTTTTGCACAAAAAAAAGGAACACCGAAGTGTTCCTTTTGTAGCACGTACGGGAATCGAACCCCTCTCCGTTAGTGTCTCAATGCAAAAAGCCCCGCTTTCGCAGGGCTTTTGTAGCACGTACGGGAATCGAACCCGTCATTCCTCCGTGAAAGGGAGGCGTCTTAACCGCTTGACCAACGCGCCAAATATGGAAAGACATTCATACTTCTAACTCCTTCGGGGGCGAACCCCTCTCCTCCGTGAAAGGGAGGCGTCTTAACCGCTGGCAACGCGCCATTCATTTACGGTCAAAAATTTTCCAAATTGGTGGTGTGTATCTGCATACATACTTCCGTTTTGGAGTGCAAATATACGCACGTTTTCTTTTTCTCAAAAATTTTCTTCGTATATTTTTAAGCGTTGACCATTGCTTCTATGATACCGATGAATTCTGGTGCCTTCAGCGCTGCGCCACCTATCAGGCCGCCATCTACATCCGCGCAGGCGAAGAGCTCTGCAGCGTTAGATGGCTTGCAGCTGCCGCCATATAGTATGGGCGTTTTTCCTGCTATCTCTGCACCATACTGTGCTGCCACCACGCTGCGTATGTGCGCGTGCATTTCCTGCGCCTGCACTGATGAGGCTGTGCGGCCGGTGCCAATAGCCCATATAGGCTCGTAAGCGATAGTTACATTTTTCAGCTGGTATTCATCGAGGTGAAAAAGGCCTGCCTTTACCTGTGCTTCCACATAGGCATTTTGCGTACCGGCATCGCGTATCTCCAATGGCTCCCCGCAGCAGAAGATCACCTGTAGCCCGTGGGCAAGCGCCTGGTTCACTTTCTTAGCCACAGTCGCGTCATCCTCCTTAAAGTATTCCCTGCGCTCAGAGTGGCCTATGATCACATACTCCACGCCCGCGCTCTGCAGCATCCCTGCCGATACCTCGCCAGTGTAGGCTCCTGAAGCCTCGCCATGGCAGTTTTGCGCCCCTAGCGATACATGCGGCATACTTTCCAGCTGCTCAGCCGTTTGCATTATATGCAGGAAGGGCGGGGCTATCACCACCATACGCTCCTCATCTATATCGGGCAGGTTCTTAAATATCTCGTTTACCAGCTCAGCACCTTCCAGCAGGTTCAGGTTCATCTTCCAGTTGGCGGCTACTATTTTCTTGCGCATGAAGCAGTGTTTTGATTATTAATGGTTTTAAGCACTTACGGCCTTTTTGCCGGCTTTGCTGTAGTTGTCAAATATGTAGCGATACATGGCCGTTTCGGCCTCGCTCAGCTGCTTAGCCCGGCGGCCCATCATCCGGTTGGCAGTTTCCATCGCCTTGGTAAAGTCGTAGCCTATGGTCTTTTCGCTGCTGCCCCAAGAGAACGACTGTATGAACTTACCGGGGAATCCCGCACCAAAGATATTGCACGACACGGCTACTACGGTACCGGTATTGAACATCGTGTTTATCGCGCACTTAGAGTGGTCGCCCATCATAAGGCCGCAGAAGGTAAGGCCCGTGTTTACCGACTTGTTCTGCGCCTCGTCCCACACCTGCACGCCATCATAGTTGTTCTTCAGGTTAGAGCAGTTTGTATCTGCGCCCAGGTTGCACCATTCGCCTATTACGGCATTGCCCAGGTAGCCATCGTGGGCCTTATTGCTGTTGGCAAAGAATACTGCGTTGTTGATCTCGCCACCTACCTTGCAGCCGGGGCCTATAGTGGTGGCGCCATACATCTTGCCGCCCATCTTTATAACCCCATGCTCGCATACGGCCAGCGGTCCGCGTATAAGGGTGCCTTCCAGTATCTCCACATCGCGGCCTATGTATACCGGGCCGGTAGCTGCGTTGATGATGCAGCCGGGGTATATATTGGCCCCTTCTTCTATAAATAGGTTGTCTTTGCCCGTTACCGTTACCCCTTCCGGTATCTCCCGGCTCTTGCGGCCTTCGGTGGCCAGCTGGTAGTCGGCACGGATGGCCTTGTCGTTGAGGGCAAAAATATCCCAGGTGTGCTGCAGTTCGGTTATCTCGCTATCGGTGTGGTGAGCGGGCAGGGTAGCGGCGTGGGCATGAAAATCTGCTACGGCCATGGGCGCTCCTGCTATGCGGGCTGCTATCAGCTGCTCCCCATTTACCAGGGCATGCCCTGCTTCCAGCTGTGTTATGGCTGCTGCCAGCGCGGTGGTGGCAAAGATGCCGCCGTTGATATATACATTATCCTCCTCAGCATGTGCCGGGAATACCGGCTGCATATATGCCTCGGTAAGTGTGCCGGTGGTGGCCTGCAGGCAATGCTCCCAGCGCTCACGCATGGTGTATATGCCGCACCTTATGTCGGCCACCGGGCGGGTGTGGGTGAAGGGGAGCAGGCCAGCCCTGTGGCGGTTATCAAACAGAATGTACTTCATACTATAAAGCTATTCGTTTTGCGGTATGTGTGCTTAGTGCCGGGGGCAAAAAGCGGGTAAATTTAAAATCCCGACAGTTGCCGGGATTTTAATAATATCAGTTTAAGCAGCACGCACCAATGTGCGTAGTAACTTATTGCTGTGCTTTCTTTTCGTAGCGCTTTTTGAACTTCTCGATACGGCCTGCGGTATCCACAAACATTGACTTACCAGTGTAGAAAGGATGCGAAGTGTTAGATATCTCCACCTTTATTACGGGGTATTCGTTGCCGTCTTCCCAAAGGATCGTTTCTTTTGTAGGCGCTGCAGAGCGGGTAAGGAAAGTACTGTCGTTAGAAGTGTCTTTAAACACTACCATGCGGTAACCGTCCGGGTGAATTCCTTTTTTCATTGTATCTGTTTTTTTAAGTGCATGGGTTTTGCCATGCGTGAATTTAAGGCTGCAAAGGTACGGGAAATAGTAAATATTCCCAAACTATTTTACCCAATGTACTCTGTGCGCTACCATATTTTGCCTTCCAAAAGTCATTACAGGCTTTTTTCTGCGTTACACACTTTTGAGTTTTGACTTTTTCCTTTTGAATTACGCTAGTCTACATACTTCTTCAGGTCTGCCTCAGCTTCCTCGGCGCTCATATACTTGCCTACTACCTTGCCTGTAGGGTCTAGCAGGAACGACTGCGGCACATACTGTATACCATATATAGCAGCTGCCTTAGAATTCCAGAAGCCGAGATCGCTCATGTGATATGGCCATGCAAGGCCGTCCTGGCGGATGGCGCTCACCCATGCATCTTTATCTTTATCGAGCGATACATTCACTACCGTAAAGCCGCTTTTGGCGCCTTTGAATTTCTTGGCTGAGTACTCCTTATATAGGGTCACCAGCCCGGGATTAGAGCGACGGCAGGGCCCACACCACGATGCCCAGAAATCGACAAGCACATAGCGCCCTTTATTGATCTCCGACAGCTTCAGCGTTTTGCCCGATGGATCGGGCAGCGCAAGCTCAGGTGCCTTCTGGCCCATCTTTATAGTTGTGTTCTCATACTGCGCAGTAGCAGCAAATGTTACGCCCAGTGCCAGGGCTACTGTGGTCAGGATCTTTTTCATTACCATATTTTATGCTGTGTAAATATAATCAAGATTGGCAAACGGTATGCCATAATTGTGAGGGTGGTTTTACTTTAACAGAGTATTGGGAGGGTGGAAACCGCAAAGGCGGGGAGGCGCTAAGGTAGGAATGCTTGCTTAAGTATGGAGGGGTGCGGCGCATGTGCGCAATAGATTTTTTTGTTCGATAGTTTTCAATGTTTACAGCGGGTTTGAGGGCTTTGATTGCGCACTTTTTGCGCAGGTGTTGCGCACTCGGGGGCAGGCAGTGGGTGGTGTTGCGTGGTGTTTGATTTCCGGTTTGTTTCCGGTTTTTTCCGGTTGGGAGGAGTGGGGTGATGTAGTGATTATTTATAACAGTTTGATTTTCAGTGTGTGGTATATTTCTAAGTCGCTATTTCCGGTTTGTTGTTGAAAAATGGGTGAAGCGGCGGATGGCTTGTGTTGCTTGTTTGTCTGCACTGGGATTTTATAGGATTTTTTTGATCTATAGGATGCCCGTGACAGGGTAACTATTGCGGTGCGTTGCCGGTTTTAGCTGTGCCTGGGTTGTGCCGATAGGTTTTTAGGGTTTATAATGGTTTTGCGCGCGTAAAGATGGGGTGGGAACATGACTTTTGCAAAAAAGGTTTTTATGGCAATGCGTTTTCTGCTATGCCATGTGCCGTATCTGCTATACCATAAAAATTTCTTTGCTTGCCAGGAGCGGGTTTAGGTGTTTATTTGGTGCTTGAGGGTATTGATAGTATTATTACTCCGGTCTGAAGACCGGTTAGACTGGGCAGGCACGGGTTGCAGCGCTCGTGGCCGCGCCTTAAACCCGCGCCAGTGGGATTTTCTCTTGATAATAAATTTATTGCCAACAACTATACTCTGTACGCAAGTCTATATTTCCCACAACTCGTTTTCTACTCCTACCTCTAAAGTAGATATCAACAAACGGCGTTCATGAAGATGAATTACACATAAAATGAGAGTTCGAAAACAATAGCTATCAACACAATTAATAGAACTAATGCTTTTAAGTTCTTGGCTAGTTGCACAGTCATAAACTTTTTCGTGAACAACAAAATCAACAAGATTAAAAAAAGAGACATGTATGTGCTTCTAAAAACCAGCTGTGTCACCCCGACCAATAGAGAAATTTGTAAAAGAATATTCTCTTTGGCTACATGTAAGGCAAACTGCCTTACGGCAAAAAACTCCACCACAAAAATTGAGAGTACAACAAAAGATGTCCAAATAAAAAAAGAATATTGTTTTATCATCTCTACTTAAAGGGATTAAAGAATTCCACACCAAACCGAGAATAAGAATTTTTCTTAATAAACACCTTAAATGGACCACCGAATAGCAATGCGCGGGAGTGTAAAATGAACTGTGTCAGTTAGTAATTTTACTACATTTACCTTGT
>JAZKFF010000022.1:0-39178 GCA_040386555.1 Bacteroidota bacterium
CAACAACTCGCAATTGGATTTTCTTTCTAATAATTTTGATAGCGGTTTATTATTATTCGCTTTATTAATGTCTTCTTTGTAGGTGCTCATGAGAAAGTTTCGCCTATCTCCTACTACTATTTGGCTTAATCAAGCGTGTCGGCAGGCTTCCTCTATTCGGCTTCCTGTTGTCGTGTCTACGCCGAAAATAAGGCGCCATTATGGGCTGAGCTTAGGGAATTCTATCGACGGCTTTTTTAGCTTTATAATAAAATGAGCTCTATAACCCTTTAGGCCAACAAAAAAGGCACCCGAATGGATGCCTGAAATGTTTTTGCCTGTTGCTACACTATTTGAAACCGAATACCTTTTTCAGCAGGTCGGTAACGCGTGCGGCTGGATTGGTGCGTATCTTGTTCTCTTCATCAGCGATGTATACGAATACACCGTTGAGGGCGCGCTCTGTAACGTAGCCTGCGAGATCAGGGTTAACAGGGCTTCGGGTAGTAGGGAGCTTGTTGTATAGCGTGAACACCTGGCGCCAGTATGCGGTTGCATTCACTTTATCGAGCGAGTTCTGTATCACGGGACGGAAGGCTGTTGTAAGCGCAGTTGTGGTGCGGCCTTTGAGGTATTGTGTTGCAGCATCATTGCTGCCACGGAGGATGGAGAAGCCATCTTGTATGGTGATGCCACGGATAGCATCTACGAATATCGGGAGCGCTTTGGTTGATGCATCTTCTGCGGCGCGGTTCATAGACAGTATGGCCTTATCTACATAAGAGCCCATGCCTATGCTGCGCAAGGTAGTTTCCACCTTCCTTGCTTCAGGTGGCATAAGTACTTTGATGAGGGTATTGCCAAAGAAGCCATTCACTGCCGATACTTTGCCGGTAGCGCTCTGCGCGCCTATCTCCAAGGCCTGCTTCAGGCCTGCTGCTATCTCAGACTGGCTGGGGTTACCCGAAGTGCTACCCGCACCTACAGCACCCTTATACTTGTCAACGGTCTTTTTAGTGCCGCTGATAATATCTTTGAACAACTGGGCCTGTGCGCTGCCCGCGCCCAGCATCAATACCATTATTGCTATAGCTATTCCTGTACGCTTCATAAGTGTCTTTTGTTAGTTTAAAACCCGTTTACTATCCGCCCTGCTTACGCTGGCCACCGCCCTGCTGCATACCCCCACCTCCTCCACCACCGTCATCGTCTTTCTGCTTCAGGTTGTTCTCGCGGTCTTCGTCTGATGGCTTCACAGGGCGTTTGTCGCTCTTATCTGCCCGGCTACCCTTACCCTTTGCAATATCCTTGCCAGATTCTGATGTGCCGAAGCGGTAGGTGAAGTTAATATTACCAATTCGCGTTTCCTTAACACGTTCTATTGTTTGGGTATTAGATGCTGAGTTGTAATTGGTTACAAATACTCTTGTCCTAAGGATATCGGAACAGTTCAGTACCAAGGTAGCTTTATTTTTCCAAAGGTTCTTGCGGAGGGCTACGTCTATCCAGTAGCTTTCCTGCGTGTTGCCCTGGGTTACTACTTTAGGTGATTCGTAGTTGGCATTGACCTGTAGTGAGAAGTTGGCGGGTAGCTTGTAGTTTGTATTCAACTTTGCAAACCATACATATCCACTGTTGTTGGAAAGCAAGGCATTGAGAAGCGGGTCGATGTCGCCGATCACCAGCTCATTGCGAAACAGGTTGGCACTTGCTGTGGCATCCCATGCCTTCGTGAGCTGCATCCGGGCACTGCCCTCGAGGCCATAGGTGGCGCCTGAGGCTATATTGACGGGCTGCGAAAATAACGTGCTAGGTGCCACTCCATATGTTGCAGCTTCGGCAGTTGTGAGCTGCCTGATGATGCGCTCCGTGAGATTTTGTGTATATGCATAGTAGGCACTTAGAATGAACGTGCTTCCCTTGCTTGTAGACTTGTTGTAGCTAAACTCAATATTGTTGATGAACTCAGGTATAAGCCCGGGGTTGCCGCGGCTGACTGTGCTGGGATTAGAAAGATCTACAAACGGCAGCAGTTGCATAAAGCCGGGCCTGTTGGTGCGGCGGCTATAGTTGAGGTAAATACTTTGCTGGGCAGGCAGCTGGTAGGTAATAAACGCTGAAGGAAAGAAATTGAAAAAGCTGTTGTGAAATGTGGAGTCGAATGGAACCTTGCCCGTGCCATCATATATAGCATCTTCGCCGCGCAGGCCCAACTGGTAGCTGAATTTGCCCATTTGGTCTGACCAGTTGATGTAGGCTGCGTGTATCTGCTGCATGTAGTCGTAGCCGGCCTGCAGCACCTGGTTGGGCACCCAATTGCCGGTGTTGCCGCTATCAACCAGTGATTGATTGCTGCTGTAGAAATCGAATATCTGCGTCTTAACGCCAAGGCCCAACTTGCCGTTTTTGGTAAACAGGGGATTGGTATAGTCGGCCCATGCGGTGAGGGAATTATTACCGCCCTCGCCCGGAGCGCGCTGCACTATAGGGTTGAAGCTGTAAGTGGTGCCGGGCGCATCGAGCGTAGTGATGTAATCCTGGTAGCGCACAATGGTGGTGCGGGCAAAGGTGGCATCTACATTGAGCTCCTCGTCTTTCTTTTTGAACTTATGCTTATAGTCTGCACTAGCAGATACGGAAAACGGTGAGCCGGAGAACCCGCTCTTGCGGAACTGGTGAAAGGTATATGCGCGTGGCTCTGATGGAGCATTGTATACGTAGTAGTCGGAAATATCGCTGAATGCAAACTCCATTTTGTTCACGTTGCCGGTAACGGTGATGGAGTTGAATTCATTGGCATCGTAAGTAAAGCCCAGCGTATTGAAGAAACCATTGAACGTGCGGGGCACGTGCTCGTAGGTGTAGTAGGAGTGCGTGATGTTGCCCGCATCGGGTTGCTTGTCTACGCGGTTTGTGATGACGTTATTCCACGTCCGGTTGAGGCGGAAGCTGCTGTTGAGAAAGGTGTTCCACTTGCCTTTGCGGACATTGAGGCCAAGGTTGCCGTTATATTTATCGCCCGTGCCTGCGCCAAGGGTAATGTTGCCATTCATACCAAAGCGGCCATCTTTTTTAGTGATGATGTTGATGATGCCGGTGGTGCCCTGCGCATCGTACTTAGCAGATGGATTTGTGATGACCTCTACACTGGAGATGCTGCCGGCAGGTAGGCTTTGCAGTGCCGATGTAATATCTGCCCCAAGAAGTGTGGCAGGCTTACCGTCTATTAGTATGGTCACATTGCTCTTGCCACGAAGGTTGATAGTACCATCGGCCTCAACAGATACGGCGGGTACATTCTGCAGTACATCTGTTGCGCTGCCGCCTGCAGTGGTTGTATTCTTCTCTACGTTGAAGACCTTCTTATCCACCTTCATTTCCATAAGTGCCTTCTCGCCGGTAATGCTCACAGTCTTCAGGGTATTCTCAGTTGCATCGAGCTTTATAGTACCTACCTCTTTTATAAGATCTGCATCTGTGAGCTGCACTGATACGCGCTTAGTGGCCATGCCGATAGACTCAATGCGCAATGTGAAATTGCCTGCCGGAACCGCCGTTATAGTAAAGGCCCCATCATCCTTTGAAAGATCGCCGCTGACAACTGAGGAATCCGCACGAAGCAACGTCACCGTTGCATAGGCTACAGGCTTTCCCTGCGCGTCTGCCACCTTACCAGCCACACTGCCGGACGGCTGCTGTGCAAAAGCCCGCGCGCCAACGAACATAATAAGCGTGAGCAGGGTATATCTAAATAAGTACATAAATGAGAATAAAGGGCAAATTTGAATGAAATATATGAGAATCGCCCTGCAATGCCGATAAAGAAATGTTAAGACGCTCTTACAGTACGCCTAATGTGCTTATGCACAGGAATAAGAAATCGAAGTTATAGCCCGATCTTTTCCTCAGTAAGGTAGGCGTTGCGGTCGCCGGCGTTGCGAACGATGAGTTCGGCAAGGAAGCCGGTAACAAAGAACATGGTGCCAATGATCATGATAGGCGGTGCCAGGTAAAAGCTGATACGGTTGGTGAGGCCGAAGGCAGGCCCTTCAATAATGCGCTGAATGATGAGCCAAAGGATCATTAAAAAGCCGACAAAGAAGGTGAGTGTGCCCAGCGAACCAAAGAAATGCATTGGCTTTTTGCCAAACTTACTGATGAACTGTATGCTGAGCAGGTCGAGGAAGCCATTTATAAAGCGCTCCCAGCCAAACTTAGATACACCATACTTACGTGCGCGGTGTTGCACCACCTTCTCCCCTATCTTATGAAAGCCGGCATTCTTAGCCAGCACGGGTATAAAGCGGTGCATCTCGCCATAAACTTCTATGCTCTTTATTACCTTGCGCTTGTAAGCTTTGAGGCCGCAATTCATGTCGTGCAGCTTAATGCCAGTCATCTTGCGGTTCACACCGTTGTATAGCTTTGAAGGGAGGTTCTTAGTTACTGTATTGTCGTAACGCACTTTCTTCCAGCCGCTCACCAGGTCGTAGCCTTCCCAGGTTATCATTTTGTAGAGGTCGGGTATCTCGTCAGGGCTATCCTGCAGATCGGCATCCATGGTGATAACAACATTGCCTGTGGCTGCTTTAAACCCCTCGTACAATGCCGGGCTCTTACCATAGTTGCGCTGGAAGCGTATGGCTTTGACTGCAGGATACTGGCCGGAAAGCGTCTTAATTACCTCCCAGCTGTTATCGGTGCTGCCATCGTCTATCATTACCACCTCGTGCTTGTAGCCATGCTCCACGCATACGCGCTCTATCCACTCCACCAGCTCGGGGAGCGACTCCTCTTCATTGAACAGCGGTATTACGATAGAAAGGTCTAACTGCATCGGGCGCTAAAATAAGGTAAATATTATAAACCGCTGTGGGCTAAGGTTTACGCATTAACCTTAAGTAATTAAATTTTAGATTTTTTAACAGTGGTTGTTCCCTGCCTTTTGAGGTCACAAATCGTGACCTCAAACCTTACAGATGGTTCCGCCAACTTGATATCACGATTTGTGATCTCAAGATTTCCATCCAAAATTTACTGTTGTAGCTCAAATGGCGTAGCACCCTTCTTCTTAGCGATGGCAGCACCAATGAGAGAGAATATGGCACCTACGAATAGTGTTCCAAATACGGTGAAGGATATGATCATGGTACCGTACCCTTTTTTCATGAATTCCATACCCTTTTCCATCTGGTCATCGCTCATGCTCTTTGATGCCATTTCCTGCTGGGCTATCTCCATTGCCTTTACCTTCATTTCAGGGAAGGCGAATAGTGAAATAGCGCTCCATGCAACCATAACAAGCGCAATGATCATAGTGGCGCGAAAACAGCTGCCAAAAACATTACCAAAGGTTACGAAACCATTGTTAGCTTTGGAGTATGCATTGGCATTGAGTATGATGCCGATGATGAACGGGATATAGGTCATATACTGCATGCCGGGCTTAAATGCGAGACCTGTGAAGTATAGGATAAGGCCCATTACTACCATTATTAACCCGGTAATAGCCCCATAGGGAACATGTGTACTTTTCTTTTCCATAATTATTTATTTAGGTGAATTTGTCCTTTGTTTATGATGCCTATGACCCTTCCAGGCAACTCACGACCTATGAATGGGTTGTTGCGACTGGCAGACTTAACCTCGTCTGTAGCTAAAGCATGCCGGCCGGAAGTGGTGAAAATGGTGAGGCTTGCCTTGCTGCCTTCTTTAATATCGTGAACCGGTAATCCAAAGATGTCGCGAGGGATGATGGTCATAGCCTCTACCAAGCGGTCTATGCTTACCTGGTCTTTTACAGTATGCCAAAGGATATTGAACGCGATCTCCTGCACAGCCATTCCTTCGGCTGCGTATTCAAACTCTTTAGTCTTTGCATCCCACTCCTGCGGGCGGTGGTGCGTGGCTATGCAGTCGATAGTGCCATCATTAAGGCCGGCTATCAGTGCCTGCCTGTCGGCCTCGGTGCGCAGCGGTGGTGTTACCTTGTAGATGCTGTCGTAGGTCTTCAGCGCATCGTCGGTAAGGGCCAGGTGATATGGCGTTACTGAGCAGGTGACCATCAGCCCTTCCGCCTTGGCCTTGCGTACCATGTCGACTGAGGTAGCCGTGGATATGCCGGTAATGTGCATTTTAGAGCCGGTGTAGCGTACGAGCTCTATGTCGCGGTGAACTATCAGTGTTTCAGCAAGCTCAGGGATGCCGGCCATGCCAAGGCCGGTAGACACGAGGCCCTCGTGCATGAGCCCACCTGCAGACAGCGAAGCATCGACAGGTATCTGCAGCACAGTACCATGTAATGCCTTTACATACTCAAGCGCTTTGAGCATGAGGTTAGCGTTCTGCACGGGCTTCCACCCATCAGAGAAAGCCACGGCTCCATTAGCGCGCATGTCCAGCATTTCTGCCAACTCTTTGCCTTCTATGTTTTGTGTTATTGCCCCCAGCGGATGAAGTGATACTACGCTGTCTAATGCCTTTTGCAGCACATACTGGATACTTGACTTGTTGCTGAGTACAGGCTGTGTATTAGGGGCAAGAAAAACATCGGTAAATCCCCCGGCTGCTGCGGCAGCGAGGCCGCTGGCCAGTGTTTCTTTATGCTCAAAACCTGGCTCACGGTAATCGGCAAGTACATCTACCCAACCGGGGCTGATGAAGACCTCTCCCCGGCCCTCTCCAAAGGAGAGGGGGACGTTGTGCGGCTCGTGGGATGCATCTCCCTTGTGTGGCTCATGTGGTGCCTCTCCCCGGCCCTCTCCAAAGGAGAGGGGGACGTGTTGCAGGCCCGTGTTGCCTTGGTGTATTGACGATGTTTCTGAGGTGGAGGGGGAAATAGTTTTTATGGTTCCGTGTTCAATAAGGATGTCGACCACCTGATCGTGAAAATCGGACTGCGGGTCTATTACCCTTGCTCTACGGATGTGCAACTGCATTACTGTAAGTCAAAAATTAAAAGTAAAAAGTACGTAACCCAGCAGGCTGATGTTGTGACTAAGCGGTGGCAACAGTGGACTTGTTGGTTCCGGCGAGTAAGAAAGTTTCAGCGCAGAGCATTACCAGCCCTAAAATTACACAAAGTTTCCAAAGGGGGAAGTCTCCTTTTGCCGCGCTCACAGCCAGCGCGCCGTTGCCTGATATGCTCATCCACTTCACATTATCACTCTTCCATTCCTTTTTGAGGTCGCTTATATCCCGGAACGTGAGGTCAGACTCCGTATTGCCCTGGTTGAGCGCCACGACTGTAGTATCGCCACCGGCAGCGCTTACATTGTAGAAGCCCGGCTGCTGCACTGCCTGGTCTATAAACACATCGAGCCCGGCACCATTTGGCCTTTGCGGTGGTATCACATCGAGCCCGGCACCATAAACGTGCATGGTGTTGCGCTCAGATACATTGGCCAGCGGCAGGTACACCGGCTGCTGCGAGCCGCGCGTGATGGCGTACACACTACTGCTGGTGCTCTGCACTGCCATCTGGTAAAGAAATGGCGTAAAAAAGTAGCTGCCCGGGAAATTGCCGGACTGAAGGTCTGCGGCTGTCGCACTTATATAGAGCTGGCCGCGGGCAGGCGTATAGCGTGCCAGCATAGGGTCGCCATTACGGAAGCTGAGTACCGATTGCTGGTTGGCGCTTAGCCCTGCAGTAATATTATAGTGCCAGTTGGCTACCGGCAGCTGCACGTTTTCAGGTATGCTTTCAAACAGGTCTTTTACCAGCGCACTACCCTGCTGCAAGGAGCTTGCAGCCTGCATGGCCGTATCGAAGCCGATGAAGCGGATATCGCCGGCGTAGCGCAGGCCACTATTGAAAGCGGATAAGTTAGCGGTGCGGCCGGGGAAAATGCAAACACTCTGGCCGGCTATCATAGCGTCGTTTATTTTTTTGCCAAGCGCATCATCGATACCCGTGATGCCGTTGAGGATAACCAGGTTATAGTCACCCCAGTTCTGGCCGCCAGCACTGATATCTGCCTGGTTGAGGCGGAAGCCATTGTATGCCCTGAAGGCCGCCTGTATGTAAGGGTTTAGCTGGCCCTCATTGAGTACGAGGATAGATAAGCTCGGTGTGCTGCGCGCCGTAATACGGAAAGTATCGTCGAACTTAACAGCAGCGTCATTCAGCGCAAGGGTTATTTGCTGCCAGTTGCCGGTCTCCACCTGGAAATTCATAGTATCTGACCGCTCTGTGCCGTTTGAAAAATCAAGCGAAGCTGCGCTCTTCACCTGCCCATTAATAACAAGGCTCAGCACCGGCTGCTCCTCAGGCTGCTTGCCCGCCAGCTTGCTGCGCACAACTATGTAGTTGCTCTTGCCGGTCTGCAAGACGGGGGTAGTAAGGAATGCAGTATCGATGTACACATCGCGCACCTCGCCAGCCTGCACAGGCAGGCCATAGAACGTAATGTTCTTCATCAACTCCTTGGCAGGTGGCGCGGGAAAGGCTACTTGCTGAAAGTCGGAATAGTAATAAAGGTCAGCACCTGTAGCCACCTCATTCTGCATTATGCTTTGCGCATTCACCAGCACCTGCCCTATGTTTTTGGCTGAGGCTGAGGCCTCGGTGGCGTTGATGCCTTCTATCACTTTATCAGCAGGCTCAGCGCGGTAGCTTAGTGGCTTATCGTTGGTGAGGAGCACAAACTTGCTGCCGGGCATAGCGCCGCGCACCTGCTTACGGGCACCATCCTTAGCTATGTCGAGCATAGTTTGCGGGCCCTTTTTCACCGTCATGCTGTAGGAGTTGTCGAGGTAGATGACCTTGAGCTTGTTGCCTCCATCGGCGGCTGTGTGCTTATTAAAAAAAGGCTGTGCAAAAGCGAGTATGAGGCTCGCAAGAAAAAGCAGGCGCGTAGCCAGCAGCGCCTTATACCTTACCTGCGACTGCTTGCGGCTGTTGAGCTGCAGCGTCTTGAGGAAGCGGGTATGCGGGAACAGCACCGTCTTGTACCTGCGCAGGTTGAACAGGTGAATAAGAACAGGTATGGCCAGCGCAGCCCCGGCAGCCAGGAAAAGGGGGTATAAGAAACTCACCGAACAAATATAGGTGAATGGCGGGGAAGGGGCAAAAAGGGGAAAGTTAAAAAGGGGAGATACAATACTAATATTTCAATTTGCCAGGATCGCTTTTCGCGTGCCAGAAGGTTGCAAGCGTTATAGTGCGCCTTGATTTTGTATAACGGTAAAAGAGGACAATATGCCCATTCAACCGTGCTCTACGATATGTCTTGCTCCTGCGGCCTAATGGGTAAGCCTCTGGAAAAAGCTGTATCTTGTTTAAGGTTTGGTCGACCTTATCTACAAATTTAGTAACTTCCTTTTCGCTCCACGATTCTCGTAAAAAACTAATATTCGCATTAAATGTTTCAGTCGCGTCAGGGGACCATATTATTTGGATAGCCATTTCTGATAAGTTTTTCGAACCTCATCATGCGGTATCCCCTTTCCTTCCTTTACCTGCTTTAACCCTCTTTTTATAGACTCTTCAGCGTCTATTTCTACTTGTTCCCACCAGTCGTCTTCTTCACGGGCAAATGTCTTTACAACGCTCAATACCACCTCTTTCTGATGAGTATTCAGTTTATCCAGATAAAGGTTTATTTCTTTATTCAGTACCTTTGCCGCGCCCATAGACTTATGTTTACTGCAAAAATAAGTCAATTCGTGAAATGCCTGGCTAATGCAGTGGCACTCAATAAAAATTGATGCAATTTGTGTTATTTATTTTGTTCACTTCAAATATTTCCCTTACTTTTGCACTCCCTTTGAGAGAAGGGGTAAAATTAGTATAGTATGAAACGTACATATCAACCGCATCGCAAAAGCCGCAAGACAGTTCATGGTTTCCGTAAGCGTATGGAGTCGGCAAATGGCCGTAAAGTATTGGCATCCCGTCGTGCAAAAGGCCGTCATAAGCTGACTGTATCAGACGAGCGTCGTTTGAAGTAATTGAATTAGCATTCTAAATCTTTCTGCCATTCGTTATACTTTCAAGGTATATGAGCGGCTCAAGCGAGAGCAGCATATTAACGCGCTTTTCCATAAAGGGAAAGCGCTTTCTGTTTTTCCATTGCGGCTCATATATACCCTAGGCCCCCGGCCAGAGGCTAAGGCATCGCCTGCGCAATGCGGCTTCTCTGTACCTAAGAAGAAATTCAAGCGCTCGGTGCATCGCCACCGCATACGCAGGCTCATGGTGGAAGCATGGCGGCTTAATAAGCATACGCTGTACGCCACGGTGCCTGCTGATAAGCAGCTGCATCTATTTGTCATATTCACTGATACTACAGAGCCCCCCTATGAGCCGGTCCAGGCGGCCATGGTAAAGGCTATCGACAAGCTGGCCGCTGCCATTCAAAACCTCACTGCCGAAGCAATATGAACAGGTTATTCTCTGCGCTGTTTATTGCTATCATCCGCTTCTACCAGGGGGCTATATCGCCTTTCTTCGGAGCTAAGTGCCGTTTTACGCCTACCTGCAGCGCGTACGGGCTGGAAGCAATAAGGAAGCATGGCCCATTCAAGGGTGGATGGATGGCTTTCAGGCGGTTTTGCTCGTGCCATCCCTGGGGGAAGCATGGGTATGACCCGGTGCCGTAAACCCCAAACCTAACCCCAAACCCCTAAAGGGGCTTCCCCATGGCTTCCTGCTCCCTAGACTCTTTGAGGCTTTCATGTCTGTGCATACCCGTGCAGTGGTAGCACCTGCTCCGTTAGGAGCTACCGCTCTGTAGCGCAGAAAATCCCAAACATGATGTGCTCCGTAGGAGCTACCCATCACATAATCTGAGTGATCCAATAAAATCGTATTGTCTTCTACACGCGCTCTTACGCAAGCAACTCACACGGCTTCATGCCGGTAACGCGCTTGAAGGCTGTGCTGAAGTGGGAGATGCTGCTGTAACCGAGGGTATTGGCTACATCGGTCACGGAGCGGCCCTGCTGCTGCAGCAGTTCTTTTGCCTTGTTTATACGTAGCTCCTGCTGATATTCGTGGATGGTCTTTCCGGTAACGGTCTTGAAGCCCTTTTTGAGGTAGCACTCATTCATGGCTACCCTGCGCGCCAGCTCTTTTATAGTGAATGGCTGATCTATGCTTTGCTGCACCATATTAATGGCGTCCTGTATCTTCTCGCGCTCACTTTCATAGGCAAGGAAGCGGCAGGCCGGCACCTGGCATACGGCAAAAGGTATGGTGATACACTCCAGCGCACGGCGCAGCAGGTGCATCGCTGTTTCGCTGAGCTGCAGCGACCTTATGAAAGGAGTAAGTGTGGCCGACTGGCCCAACTGGCCCAGCAGCACCCTTGTTTGCGCGCATACCGGAAATTGCTGCTCGGTAGACTCATCGAAGCGGAAAGGTTGATTAGCCATCAGCATCTCGGCCGGATATTGCTCAAAAAATGGTGGCAGGAATTGCACGGAACAGACACTTGCATTAGCCTCAGCAGAGTCGCCGTACTGAAGATAACAAAGCTGCAGGCAGAATTTATTATCGTCGATAGGAAACAGGTACAGCATCCCATTGTCTTCGGGCTGTGTTTCGCCGGGCATAGCTACTTCCAGCCACTCAGCGGCTATATAGCTGTTCACAGCAACGCTCTCGCGATTAACGATGCGGGCATCAGCGCCTACAAAGCGTTCGATCAGGTCGGGCTGCTTGCTTTCTTTTATGGATATTGCCGGCACGTGGCAAAGTTACAGTGTTGGTGTATCACAAAGCACAGCGGCGTATTATCTTAAAGCGTAGCCTACGCGCTATCACCCCTTTTGACAATGCGCTGACTTTAGGGCGTCGGAGGCTTCGTACCCATAATTGTATCTATCTCCTCCAATACAGCAGGGGTAAGCTTTGGATATACTTCCAGCGCTTTAAGGTTCTCAGTGAGCTGGCTTTCTTTTGTGGCGCCAAGTATTGCGGTTGTAACGTTAGGGTTGCTAATGCACCAGGCGATGGATAGCGTAGCCAGCGTGGTACCCAGGTCTGCTGCTACCTTACCCAGCTTGCCTACTTTATCCAGCTTATCGTCCTGCATCATACGGTCTTTGAGCCAGCTATAGTTCTCCAGTTCCAGGCGGCTGCCGGCTGGCACACCACTATTGTACTTACCTGTAAGCAGGCCCGATGCAAGCGGGCTCCATATTGTGGTGCCAAGGCCCACATTGCGGAAGATTGTGTAGTAGTCGCGCTCCATGCGGGTGCGCTCAAAGAGGTTGTATTGCGGCTGCTCCATTGCAGGGCCTATCAGGTGCAGCTCTTTGGCTACTGCATGCGCCTCCATTATCTCCGCTGCGCTCCATTCGCTGGTACCCCAGTACAGTATCTTGCCTTGCTGCAGCAGTATGTTCATGCTCCACACTATCTCTTCCATAGGCGTATCCCTGTCAGGACGGTGGCAGAAGAACAGGTCGAGGTAGTCGGTCTGCATGCGGCGCAGAGCGGCATGGCATGCCTCGGTTATGTGCTTGCGGCTGAGGCCGTGCTGGTTAGGCTTATTGTCCTTACCATAAAGGCCAAAGAATACCTTGCTTGAAATGCAGTAGGTAGTGCGATCCCAATTCTTTTTGCTCAGCACGCGACCCATCATCTCTTCAGATCGGCCACCTTCGTAGGCTTCCGCATTGTCAAAGAAGTTGATGCCGTTGTCGTATGCAAGGCCCATCAGCCTGTCAGACGCAGCGTCATCGACCTGCTTCGAAAAAGTGACCCAAGAGCCGTAAGAGAGCGCGCTAAGCTGCAGCCCGGTTTTACCCATTCGCCTGTATTCCATAAACCCCAAACCCCTAAAGGGGCTTTTACCCTGGAAGTGTAACTGGCGTTACAGTAACTATTCATTCCAGGTACTGTTAACAATACGGCCCTCTTACTGCCGTTATACAGTGTATACCACAAGTCCGTCCCTTAACTTCGGTTCGAACCATGTGCTTTTAGGGGGCATTACATTGCCGCTGTCTGCGATGTCGAACAGTTGCTTAATAGACACAGGGAACAGCGAAAATGCAGCTGCCACATCGCCTGAGTCTACCCTTTTTTGTAATGCATCCATACCGCGTATGCCGCCCACGAAATCTACGCGCTTATCTACACGGGGGTCTCTTATGGCGAGCAGCTTGTCGAGCACATTATTCTGGAGTATGCTCACATCGAGTACACCTATAGGATCATTCATATAGCTGCCATCCTTTGCTACGAGCTTGTACCAGCTCTTGTTGATATACATGCCGATCTCATGCGGCTGAGCCGGCTTGAAAGCGTCGCCTCCCAGTTTCGATACAGTGAAATCTCCCTGTAGCTTTTCTATGAAAAGCTCAGGCGACATGCCATTGAGGTCTTTTACAACACGATTGTAATCCATTATCTCGAGCTGGCTGGCCGGAAAGATGCAGGTAACGAAGTAATTGAATGACTCTTCGCCATCTACAGACAGTCCATTGTCGCGCATGTCTTTGCATACCTTGGCAGCAGAGGCAGCACGGTGGTGGCCATCCGCTATGTAGGTGCAAGGCACTTCCTGGGCAAAGTAGTGGGTAATGAGTGCTGCCTTAGCATAGTCATTGATCACCCAAAATATGTGGCGAACGCCATCAGCAGCTGTAAAGTCATACTCCGGATCATGTTCCTGCTTCCACTCGGCAATAATATCTTGAACGTTTGCGCAGTCGTTGTAAGCGAGGAATACGATGCCTGTCTGCGCACCAGTAACAGTAATATGATTTATCCGGTCGAGCTCTTTTTCAGGCCGGGTAAATTCGTGCTTCTTGATGATGCCATTATTGTAGTCTTCTATCGAAGAGCCGCATACCAGGCCCGTTTGCGACCGGCCGTTCATTACCAGCTCGTAGATGTAGTAGCAGGGGTCGTTGTCCTGTATGAGTACTTTATCATGCACCATAGCCTCCAGGTTTTCCTTTGCTCTTTCATACACCTGCTGGCTGTGTACGTCTACATTATCCGGCAGATCTATCTCTGAGCGGGTGATGTGATAAAAGTTGTAGGGTTGCTTCCTGAACTCGCGCGCTTCCTCCACGCTTACCACATCATAAGGTAGTGTAGCCACTTCTGCAGCCAGGTTTTTTACCGGCCTCAGGCCTTTAAAGGGGGTGATCTTTGCCATGTTGTTAACCCGTTTGCAGGGTTTGTTTTTTATTAACTGTTCTTTGTTTCGTAAACCTTCATCAAATGTACTAATTGCTCCACCGCTTCTAAAGAAACGGCGTTGTAAACCGAGGCACGGAAACCGCCTACTGACCTGTGGCCCTGGATGCCTGTGATATCGTGGCTCTCGCAAAGCGCGAGGAATGCTTTCTCATCCTGTGCCTTCTTAGCTGTAAAGCAAATATTCATCTGGCTACGATGCTCCTTCACTTTTACATGCGGGGTAAAGATGCTGCTCTTATCAAGCGCATCGTATATCATCTGTGCTTTTTTCTTGTTTTCTTTTTCTATCGTCGATATCCCTTTTTCCTTTATCCAGCGCAGCATCAGCAGCGATACATATATGCCGAAGACGTTAGCCGTATTCAATATCGAGTTTTCTTTTACCTGCTCTTTATAGCTCAGCATACCGGGCATATTCCCCGATGCTTTGGCGAGAAAATCTTTGCGGATGCAGGCGAGGGCCACACCTGCAGTACCAAGGTTCTTCTGGGCGGCGGCATAGAACAATGAGAACTTATTATAGTCGAGCTTATGGCTGAATATGTCACTGCTCATATCCGCAATGAGCGGCAAGGTAGTATCTGGTATATCGTGCCACTGGGTGCCGAATATGGTATTATTGGTAGTGATGTGAATATAGGAAAGGTGCTTAGGCAATTTCGCAGGCCAGTCGGGCAGGCGGTCGTAGTTGCTGTCTTTGGCGGATGCAAGCACTTGCACATCGCCATACTGCCGTGCATAGCCGATAGCGTCAGCTGCCCAATAACCACTTTCAATGTAGCCCGCAGGATCTTTTCCTATGAAGTTCATCGGCACCATGCAAAACTGCAGCCGCCCGCCACCATGCAGCCAAAGGACCTCAAAATCGTCGTTGAGATTGCACAGTTTCTTCACGAGGCTTTTGCTTTCTTCGAGGATCTCCAGAAATTCTTTGCCGCGATGTGGCAATTCGAGGATAGACAGGCCCGTGTTTTTATACTTACGGATCGCCTTTGCTGCGTCATGCAACACTTCGGGCGGCAAAGCTGCTGGCCCGGCATTAAAATTGATCTTTCCTTGCATTTGATTCGGCTTCTTCTGTTAGTACAATTCGTCTTTGGGCTTCAGTGGTCTGGTTATTCTGGCGATTTAGGTTTTCTGTATCTTCTACGGTTGTAATACCACCGCTTACTGCAAATTTCATTGCTTCGCCGGCGGTCATTTCTTTTACGGGCTTTACATTCTTTGGGTCTGTAACTATTACCCAGCCCGAGATCGCGTAAGCATGGGGCATGTACACCGCCACTTTATTCTCCAGGCCCAGGTGCGTCATATCACGCTGCGTCACAAATCCTATGCGCCATGTTTCCGGGGCGTAGTTTACGCATACCCATACAGCTTTATTGAACCTCTTTTTATCTCCTACAAAGGAGTTTAGCACATCGCGTATGGCAGAGTAAATATACTTTACACCGGGTGTATGCTCCATGAGGTTAGCAAATGCCTCGAATACCCACTTGCCGATAAAAAAACGCGTGCCGAGGTAGCCTATCAGCGTAACCGTACCAATGATGATAAGGAAGCCTATACCCTGCGGCACAAATGGCACCAGGCTATCGACCCCGGTAAAAACACGGTAGAGCAGGTATACTGTAATTGCAATGGGGCTTAGCAACAGCAACCCTTGCAGAAACGACCTTAATAGTATTACCGTAAAACGGCGCATGGGCGCAAAGGTATGAAAACTCACCCCATTTTTAGTTAATTGCACCATCTTATGACGTGTAGTAAACATAAAAGAAATCATTGCATTGCAGGAAACACGCTGCAACCCCGGCGGCATAGCCGAATGTTTGATTACTTTTGAGTTACTTTTTCGCTGCATGCCCAAGACCGCTTCCCTGCTTTTTTCATTACTGCTGTTTGCTGGCCTTTGCTCCGCACAGGATGTTAAGCCATGGCAAGGCTTTGGCGTAGAAGTGAATATGCTGGGCGGCAAAGTGCTGAAGCACGAGGCTAAGTTCACTCAGCCCATCCCTGCATTGTCTGTGGTTACAGATATTAATTTTATACAGCACACTTACGGCAAAAAGAACTGGCACCAGCGTCGGCGTTTCCCTACACTTGGCGTAGGCATATCGTATACTAACTACGGTATTGACAGTGTGTATGGCAGAGCTATTAGCGTATACCCCAATATAGAGCTGCGGCTGGCAAAAGGGAAGAGCTTCGAATGGACAGTCAGGCTCGGTGAAGGCGTAGCCTACATCACCAGGATATATGGCAGGGACGAGCCCTCAGATACCATAAATAAAGCCATCAGCAGCCACATAAACGGCTACAGCAGCGTGATGACGGATGTGCGCTGGCGGATAAGTGACCACCTGGACCTGCAGGCCGGGCTCAACCTCACCCATATCTCCAACTCATCGCTCCGCAAGCCAAACCTCGGTGTGAACCTGTATGGTGCGCACATAGGCCTGCGCTACTTCCCGGTTACATCACGGCCCAAACAGATAGTACGTGAACTAAAACCGCTTAGCAACAGGTGGCTTATAAATGTGCGTGCTATGCTTGGCTCCGTAGCGGCCATTGCCCCACTGGGGCCGCGCCACCCGGTTTATGTACTATCCGCATACGGCAGCAGGCGGTGGCATAGTAAGAACAAGTATTTCGCAGGTATCGACTACTCTTACCATGGCGACATATATGCTTACCTGCGCAACAACAGCTACGCCATAGGCGATGAGCGTATGAGCGCATCAAAGAGCGGGCTGTTCATAGGCAATGAGTTCATGCTGGGCCGCTTTGGCATCACCACGCTGGCGGGAGTATACATCAAGTACGCCTACCTGAAAAAAGATGATATCTATGAGAAGGTGGGCGCCAGCTACTACTTCGTTCAACGCGAGAAAGGCCCAATAAAGGAAGCCTACTTTGGCATCTTTCTGAAGACGCATCTTAATGTTGCGGAGACTGGTGAGGTGGGATTTGGGGTGGGGTTCTAGACTACTTCTGTTCCGCGATCTGTTTCAGTATGTCCATGCTTAGCCCGTATTGTTCCTCAACAGGTATTGCTTTCCTGCTATTCTTGTTTATGTCCTTGCCTTCCTTTGTAAACAAGAAAGGGTAAAATGTATACACCATATCTCCCTTTAGATCTCTAACTTCCTTTCTCCATCCGTTCCACCGCATCGAACTATAAAAGTCTTCTAAATCTCCAGTAAAGCACATGTTCAGAAAGTCATTGTAGTAAATATCCAATGGCTCGAACTGCAAGTTGTCTGGTGAAAAATAGTACATCTTAAAAGTATCCTTACCGAACTTACCATAATTTATCAGGAAATACCCGCCGGCTGCATCATCTGCCACATGCAGGCACCGGGGTACCTCGCCTATTTTTGAGTATGCCTTGCCAATATTCCAATCCGATACCGTCCGGTGCAGTTTTGCGTTACCCGACCCCATTATCCTGATCCAGCCGTCATCAACCAAAATGCCGCCGGTATTATAGACGATTGCACCTAAATGCGACCTGTTGGTTACTTGCAGATCATGGAGCACGCGGGCTGCCGCAGCCTTGTCTACTTCCAGGATCTCAATTCTATTCCTCGCTGTTTTCGCCCGCTTTAAGATGTCTGACCAGGTGCTGTCGGACTTAATAAGCCGCTCAACTGGCAGTATGTTCTGAGCCTGGCAGTAAGAACTTATAGCGGCCATCACAACCGCGAAGAATCGCTTCATCCTCAAATATAAAAAAACCGCCCCGATAAATCGGAGCGGCTATATTTAGCGAATTGAAAAACCCGTGATTAATGCGATTCTTCACCCGGCCTTAATGGCACTGTCTGCGGTATGAAATCGTTGCCGTGGCCATCATCTTTGTAGTCATATGGCCAGCGGTGTACTTCTGGTATCTCACCTATCCAGTTACCGTGACCGGCATCTATTGGTGTAGTCCACTCCAGTGTAGTAGAGCCCCATGGGTTGAGCGTAGTCATTCTACGGCCGCGCCAGATGCTGATAAAGAAGTTGAACACGAACAGGAGCTGCGTGAAGAACACGATCATAGCCACGATACTGATGAAGCTGTTGACACCTGCAAAATTCTTGAACGCCTGCCATGCAGAGTAGTCGTAATAACGGCGGGGCATACCTGCGATACCTTCGTAGTGCATAGGCCAGAAGATGAGGTAAGCACCGGCGAATGTAATAAAGAAGTGTATGTAGCCAAGGCTGTTATTCATAAACCTGCCGTACATTTTAGGGAACCAGTGGTAGATACCTGCGAACATGCCGAAGAACGCCGACACACCCATTACTATATGGAAGTGAGCTACCACGAAGTAGGTATCGTGCAGGTGAATATCCAGCGCCGAGTTACCAAGGAATATACCGGTAAGACCACCCGAGATGAACAGCGATACGAAGCCCAAGGCGAACAGCATAGCCGGGGTGAACTTAAGGTTACCACGCCAGATAGTAGTGATCCAGTTGAACACTTTTACCGCTGATGGTACCGCGATAAGGAGTGTAAGGAGTACGAAGATAGAACCAAGGAACGGGCTCATACCGGTCACGAACATATGGTGCGCCCATACGAGGAACGCCAGCAGCGTGATACCGATCAGCGAAATGATCATGGCAAAGTAACCAAAGATAGGCTTGCGGCTGTGCGTAGACAGCACCTCTGATGCCATACCCATGCCCGGGAGCATGATGATGTACACCTCGGGGTGACCCAGGAACCAGAATAAGTGCTGGTACAGGATAGCCGATCCGCCGATGTGCGGGAGTGCTTTACCACCAATGAATATTTCAGAAAGATAGAAGCTGGTGCCGAAGTTACGGTCGAATATAAGCAGCACGAAACCAGAGAACAGTACAGGGAACGAAAGTACACCCAGCACAGCGGTGAAGAACAGCGCCCATATAGTCAACGGCAGGCGTGTCATGGTCATACCCTTAGTACGCATGTTAAGTACTGTAGAGATGTAGTTAAGGCCACCCAGGAGCGACGATACCACGAACAATGCCATACTCAGCAGCCACAGGTCCATACCGACACCTGAACCGAGAGAAGCTTCCTTTAGCGCACTTAGCGGAGGATAGGTTGTCCAGCCACCGGATGCAGGGCCTGTTTCAACGAACAGGGATACGAACATGAGGATACTGGAAGCAAAGAAGAACCAGTAAGAAAGCATGTTCATGAACGGAGATGCCATGTCGCGCGCACCTATCTGCAGAGGTATCAGCAGGTTGGCGAATGTACCGCTCAGGCCCGCCGTAAGTACGAAGAACACGAGGATGGTGCCGTGCATGGTAACCAGCGCGTAGTAAAATTCAGGAGACAGCTTACCACCCTTAGCCCACTCACCGAGGAACTTTTCCATGATAGGGAAAGTAGAATCGGGGAAGCCGAGCTGCAGGCGGAAGAATACAGACATCAGCGCGCCGATGATGGCCCAGATGATACCGGTAACGATGAACTGCTTGGATATGATCTTATGGTCCTGGCTGAAGATGTACTTCCAGATAAAATGCTGTTCGTGATGTTCGTGATCGTGGCCATGAGCAGCAACTTCGTGCGTGTGTGCTGCGTTTGGCCCGTCAATAATGATTCCGTCCTTATTCATTTTTTCACTTTTGTGGCTATGCTTATAGCCGATTATTTCATCGATATTGCTTTTACACTGTCGGTCTTAGGTGCTTGCTTCATGCTGTCGGCTGCCGGCTGCGCGCCGTTGCCTGCCGGTGCTGCGCCCGGGGCGTTGCCTGCATAGTATGTCTGCTGGGCCGACATCCACGCATCGTGCTGCGCCTGCGTTTCTACTATGATGGTACCACGCATTGAGTAGTGCCCTTTACCGCACATCTGGTCGCACGATATCTCGTACACAAAGTCAGGGTTGTGGGTGATCTTCTTCATGGAGTCTGTAGTGATGGTAGGTGTGAACCACAGCGTAGTGGTGATACCCGGCACAGCATCCATTTTGAGGCGGAAGTGCGTAAGGCCTACGTCATGGATAACGTCGCGTGAGCCGATGAGCAGCTTTACAGGCTTGTTAACAACCACGTGCAGCTCACCGCTCGATGAGATGATATCATCCATGTTATGCGGATCGGTCCAGTCGAGGCCCAGCACGTTATTCGCGTCGTCTATCTTACGGAAATCCCTTTTGCCGAGCTCATTGTCTTTACCGGGATAGCGGATGATCCAGTTGAACTGCTTGCCCACTATCTCTACAACTACAGCGTTGGCAGGCGCGGGAGAGGTAACTTCAAACCAGTTCTTCAGGCCTATCGCCACCAATATCGCCATCACTATGGCCGGTATTGTTGTCCACAGTATCTCCAGCTTGTTATTGTGCGGGAAGTAAAAGGTAGTACGCTTATCGTTAGCCTGGTATTTGAAGCAAAACCAAAACAGGACAGCCTGTGTAAGGAAGAACACGAAACCAGTTACCGCAACCGTTACATTGAACATGAAGTCATAGTTGACCCCTGTGTGCGTTGCCGCTACGGGCAGCATCCTGTCTGCGAATATCTTATGACACTCCCATATACCCCAGACGCCCAATATGAAAACAACCAGGAGCAACGCCGCAATAGTGCGGTTTGTCTGAGCCCTGACCTTTTCAGCGCCACGAAGTACTGTGGCGTATTCGCTTGCTTTGCCAATCTGGTAAATGATGACAAATACTAGCGCTATCAATGTTACTATTATAAATCCCGACATGGTCGTTCAGCTTATATACTTGTTAATATTGTTCTTTACTGTTTATGCTAAGTTTTATTAAGACAGGTGTACCACAGTTTCCTTGAGCAGTACGTTGTTGGCTGGGATCAGTGAAGACTTCGCCAGCGTACGCGATACTGAGAATATGAGTATACCTACAAAACCCATGAATATACCTATCTCATACCAGTTGATGTGCCAGTGCTCACCGAGCGGGCCGGGCATGATCATCTGGAAGAAGTCGAGCCAGTGGCCGAAGATGATGGTCATTGCCATGAACGTGATGGTAAAATAGTTGCGCTTGCTTGGGCGGGCCATCAGTATCACTATCGGCATTACGAAGTTGATAATGAAGTTAGCGTAGAAGATAACGCTGTAAGGGCCCTGCTGGCGCAGTTTGAAATACACAGTTTCCTCAGGAATGTTGGCGTACCATATCAGCATGTACTGTGAGAACCAAAGGTAGGTCCAGAAGATGCTGAATGCGAACATGAACTTACCGAGATCGTGCATGTGCTCTTTTGTCACCAGCTCCAGGTTGCCCTGGTTCTTCAGGTATACCACCCAAAGGAGGATGAGCGACATACCGCTAACGAATGAGCTTGCGAAGGTGTACCAGCTAAAAAGCGTAGAGAACCAGTGTGCCTGTATGCTCATTACCCACAGCCATGGAGCGGTGCTCATCTGCGTCAATGCATATACGAGCAGGAATAAGCCAGACATACGGAATACTTTCCAGTAGATCCTTGTGTCGTTCTTAGGCGCGCTCTGCTGTGCTATGGACATAGCGCGGAATTTGTTGCCGAAGTAAGCCCACAGCGCTACGGTAACTACTGTGAAGCCTACGAACATACCTACATTGAGGAAGGGTTTTTTACCCAGCAGTATCTTATCATTACCCGGTGTTACCCATGGATAGATGCTATTGATACCGTGCGCATCCCTGAATGTAAATACTACCAGGAACATAATAATGGCAGCTATGACACCGAATATCCACACATTGGCACCTATGGCCTCAGGCACGCGGCGGTAAGCCACTATCCATGAGCCATGCGCCAGCGTAGTAGCGGCCTGTATAAAAATGCTTACTGCAGTAATGAGCAGGAAGAAAACACTATCGTGTATCAGTACGGTCCAGAAACGCGCCCTGTCTACATCAGCATGGCTGCCCAGCAAAGCAATGACACCCCCTATCAGCGCCAGCACCCCTATTGCAATAAGGGCGAGACTGGTGGTCTTTAAGCGGCCGGGTATCTCAAAACGGTCATTCATTTTATGCAACTTTAAATTGTAATTCGTTTAAAATATTTTTCTAGTGGTGCGCCTGTGCTGCAGGTTGTGGTGCTGCTGCCTGCGCCGGTGTGGCTGCACCCTTAGCAGTATCTGCGGCCGGTGCGGCTGCAGGTGTACCTGAATCGCCAAACGCAAACGCATCTCCGCCATTCTCAGACTGCACTTTCTTTACATAAGCTATTACCATCCAGCGCTGCTTTATATCCAGCTGGCTGGCATATGATCCCATCATGTTCTTGCCATACTTAACGGCTGCATACATCTGCCCTACAGGCATGTGCAGGTATTTCGCGTCCTTCAGGTTAGCCGGCATAGAGGCAAACTTGCCGCTGGTGAACAGTGGACCCTGGCCATCAAGGGCAGATCCATGACAGATACCGCAGTAGATGTTGAAAAGGCGGGCGCCTTCTTTGAGGTCAGCAGCGTTGAAGCGCATCGCTGTAGTATAGGTCTTGTATGCGTTAGAGTCTCCTTCTGTAAGGTGGTCTGGCATATCATGCCCTCGCGCTATGGTACCGGCAACAGGCAGGCGGCTGCTCATGCCGTCGGCGAAGTTGGGGTTGCTGCTATAGGCATCATAAGCACGCGAGTAGGTCATATCTGGTGCATATATATGTCCCGGAGTACGACGCAAATTACCCGAGTCGCATGACGCAAGACCGAGTGTTGCTCCAAGGCTTGCTACCAGTATGCTTTTAATTTTGTTCATAATAGTCGAAAGTTGTAAGTCGTACGTTATAAGCTGTTCCTATAACCCCGCTGATTCTGTTTCTTTTTATTTTACTCCTGCCTCTGCTGATTATCGTGCTATGGAAGTATTCAGCTTTTCGTACTCTTCAGGCTTATCCCACCTGCCATACCACCAGCTATCCTCGGCATGCTGCACTGAAGTTTCTTTTGCTCCGGTGGTTTTGAGGAATGCTATCACCTCGTCTTCTGAAGTGTGACTGTTAAGCTCTATAGCCATTACAAACAGGTCATCGCTCTGCCGCGGGTGGAAAACGTGTTTCTTAACGCCCGGCATTATCTGGTTGAGGTAGCAGAAAGTAAGTGTCATACCTACCGCTGCAAACAGTACCGTAAGCTCGAAGGTGATAGGCACCCATGCCGGCAGCGCAAAGTGCGGCTTACCGCCATATACTATCGGCCAGTCTGAGGTGTATATCCAGGAGATAAACCCTACTGCTGTAGATGTGCCGCACAGGCCGTAGATGAAGCCCGCTATGTGCAGGTCGGTCGCCTTTTGGCCCATAGCCTCGTCAAGGCCGTGTACTGCGAACGGCGTATACACGTCGTGCAATTTGTAACCGCTTTTGCGTACTTTCTTTACCGCAGGAAACAAAACTTCCTCGTCGTCGTAAGCAGCAACCGCAAATTTCTTTATAGCCATTTTTATAAAATTAGTCGTAAGTCGTAAGTAATAAGTCGTAAGTCCGGGGTTACCTTTTATATAAACTTGTTACTATTGTCTTTTTCTGTTTTCAATCAGTTTTCTCAATTAGTGATGTGAGTGTGCCACCTCATGGCCGCCATCATCGTCATGATGACCGTGCGCCTGCTCGTGTATAAACTCCTCATCGGTCTTAGCCTCTATTGGCTGCATTGCACGCTTGTAGTTGTCGCCCGATGTCTTGAGCACGAACTTGATCTCATGCACCGCAACTACAGGGAAGTACTTAGCGAACAGGAAGTAACAGGTAAAGAACAGTCCGAATGTGCCAAGGTAGAAACCAACCTCAGGCCATGTGGGGCTGTAGTATGCCCAGCTGCCCGGTATCCAGTCGCGGTAAGTAGAGGTAACGATGATCACGAAACGCTCGAACCACATACCAATGTTCACCACGATAGACATTACAAAAGTGAACGGCACGTTGCGGCGAAGCTTCTTTACCCAGAACAACTGCGGAGACACCACGTTACAGGTCATCATCGCCCAGTAGCTCCACCAGTATGGGCCCATGATACGCCATTTGAATGCGTCCATTTCACCCCAGCTCTGGCTGTACCACGACATGAAGAGCTCAGTAAGATAAGCTACACCCACGATAGAGCCTGTAAGTACGATGATCTTATTCATCGCCTCAAGGTGGCCTATAGTAATGTATGCTTCCAGGCGAAGTATTTTACGTGTGATAACCAGCAGGGTGTTCACCATGGCGAAGCCTGAGAATACCGCACCCGCAACGAAGTATGGCGGGAAGATGGTAGTGTGCCAGCCCGGTATTACCGAGGTAGCGAAGTCAAAAGATACTATGGTGTGCACCGAAAGTACCAGTGGTGTAGAAAGGCCTGCAAGTACAAGTGCGAGGGCTTCCATGCGCTGCCAGTTCTTTGCAGTACCGGTCCAGCCGAAAGAGGCACCGCCATACAGCATTTTGCGCAGTTTGGTCTTTGCCCTGTCGCGGATAAGCGCAAAGTCAGGTATAAGACCAGAGTACCAGAATAACAGAGATACGGTAAAGTAAGTAGAGATCGCGAACACGTCCCAAAGCAGCGGTGAGTCGAAGTTAGGCCATAGCGGGCCACGGCTGTTAGGCAAAGGAAGTACCCAGAAACCGTCCCACACACGGCCCATGTGCCATATGGGGAACTGGCCTGCGCACATTACCGCAAAGATCGTCATCGCTTCCGCGGCCCTGTTCACCCCCGTTCGCCAGCCTTGCCGGAAGAGCAGGAGGATCGCGGAGATAAGTGTACCGGCGTGGCCGATGCCGATCCACCATACGAAGTTGGTGATATCCCAGCCCCAGCCAATGGTGCGGTTAACGCCCCAGGTACCAAGACCCCAATAAACAGCCCAGGTAACAGAGAATATACCAAAGCAAAGCAGAACTATCGAAAAGATAAATCCTACGTACCACATGCGGCCCGGCTTGCGCTCAATAGGGCTGATGATGTCTTCCGACACCTGGTGATACGTCTTATCGCCATCAACTAATGGTTCCCTTATAAATGATTCGTACTTAATATGCATAGCACGTAATTAGTAATTGTTAGTTTTTATTGCTTTATACTTCCTCTCCTCGCTTCCGGGCCTTTCCCGGCCGCTGCTGCCGGCTTATATGCTTTCTTTTGTCAATATATCTTTCTCCTTGCCCGACATGATCTCAGCAGTGTTGCGGATCTTAGACAGGTAGTTGATGTTTGGCAGCGTGTGTATATGCTCCAGAACGTAGAACATACGCTCTGCCTGCTCCTGCCTGCGCAGCTTGAAGATGCTGCTGTCCCTGTCGGCAACGTTGCCGAACATGATGGCATCTGTAGGACAAGCCGTTTGGCAAGCTGTGCGCGCTTCGCCGTCTTTCAGCGGGCGGCCCGCTTTCTTAGCGGTCAGCTTAGCTTCCTGCAGGCGCTGTACGCAGAAGGTGCATTTTTCCATCACACCACGGCTGCGCACTGTAACATCAGGGTTCAGCACCATGCGGGTGAGGTCATCGTTCACATCATCGCGGCGGCCATCTTCATAAATATTATCGTCGAAGCAATCTGCACCGTTCCAGTCCATCCAGTTGAAGTGACGCACTTTGTAAGGACAGTTGTTAGCGCAATATTTAGTACCGATACAACGGTTATAAGCCATTTGGTTGAGGCCTTCAGAACTGTGGTTGGTTGCAGATACCGGGCAAACGTTCTCACACGGAGCGTTGTCGCAGTGCTGGCACAGCATAGGCTGGAACACGGTCTGTATAGAATCCGCGTCGTTAGGATCACCCGCGAAGTAACGGTCGATACGCATCCAGTGCATCTCGTGGTTCTTCAGCACGTGGTCTTTACCTACTACTGAAATATTATTTTCTGCCTGGCAGCCGATAACGCATGCACCACATCCTACACAGCTGTTGAGGTCGATAGACATACCCCACTTAACGCCTTCGTACTTATAGTTGGTGTACAGCGTACCATGTTCGCGGTAGCCTTCTTCTACTGTAGAGTCAGCAAGGGCTACATGGTGGCCTTCACTGCCATTATGCGTTTCCGCGCCGTGCGCTTCTTTGCCTTCTTCTATCCATGGCTCGTGAGCGTACTCAGCGATCTCATGGCCGCGCTCTTTCAGCAGCTCCTGCGGATCCTTGCTGAACTCGGCGAAGGTGAATTCGTGTACCACCGGGCGCGCCTCATAGCTAAGGTGCGTCTGCGTGATGGCAATATCATATTTATCAGCTGTCTCAGTGACAGTTACTGTTGAATAGTTGTCAAATGTAGTTCCGTTGAACGCCATGAACGGGTAAGCGTTCTTGCCGCCTTTTGTAGCATCGCTGGCAGCAGCGCGGCCTACCTTAGCATCGCGGCCAAAGCCTACGGCCAGTGCCACTACGTCGTTTGGCATACCCGGCACAGCTACTATCGGTACGTTTATCGTGTAGCCATTAGCGCCTTTCACGGTTACTACGCGCTTCTTGCTTTCTACTTCGGTAAAGCCGGTCAGCTCATCATGCAGCTCTTTAGCACGCTTAGGCGATACGCACAGGTAGTTATCCCATGTAGCCTTAGTTATAGGATCCGGCATTTCCAGCAACCATGGGTTGTTGCTCCATGCACCACCGTAGCCTATAGCAACTTTCTGGTACACCACTAGCTCTACACCACTGCTTTTCTTCGCCTGTATCTTAGCAATAGCATCGCCTACGTTACCGGCAAATGCGCCACCGCCGTTAGCCATTTCGCCACCCGGCTCTACTACACCTTCCTGCAGCGCTTTGTCAAAGCCTGCCTGGCCGCCCAGCTTGGCAGACCAATAAGCTTTCCAATAGTCGCCATACGTTTGTGTAGCGCCCATCCATACCATCAGTGAGTCCTGGAACGCACGTGTTTTGAACATTGGTGCTATACCCGGCTGTATAAGGCTGAAGTAGTTAGGCTTTGGCTCAGCATCACCCCAGCTTTCGAGGAAGTGATGATCTGGTACCACGTAGTTGCACCTTGATGTGGTCTCGTCCATACGCTCGCCGAAAGAAACCCTTACAGGTACTTTAGCCAGCGCATCGGTAAATTTCTTATTGTCGAAATAATCGTAAGCAGGGTTAGCACCGTGGAACAATACTGCGCCCACCTGGTTTGCTTCCATAGCAGCAACCATGTCTACGACATCTTTATCTATACCTTGTTTGTAGTTGCTGGTAACAGCCCAGTTAACTGTAGTGCCGTTAGCACCTATCTTGTCGTTGATGGCGTTCACTACGGTTTGCACGCTTATGTCGTTGCTGCCGCATACTACCATACCGTTGCCTTTTTTCAGGTCGGCCGCCGCTGCTGCAACCAGCTTGTTGAGCGCTGCACTTTGCAGTGCAGGCTGAGTGCCGTTAGCGACTGCATTGTACAGTGCTACTGCTACTGCGCCGAGGTCTGAAGGCTTGCAGGTAGCACGCTCATCAGCTGAGGCGCCGGTGATACTAAGCGCTGACTCCACCTGGTAATGCTTCGAAAGCTTAAGGTTCTGCGCGCTTACTTTGCGGCCCCTCGAATATCCTTTTGCAAACTCAACAGGTGAAAGCCAGGTACCGAGGAAATCGGCCCCCAGGCCTACTATTGTAGCTGCTTTTTCGAAATGATATGTTGGTAAAGTACGTTTGCCATAGCTCGCCTCATTGGCCTGCAGCATACCCGAGTAAGAGATAGCATCGTATACTACGTGCTTCACATTAGGGTATTTGCCTACAAACTGGGCAATAACTTCTTTTGTAGTAGGGCTGAGGATAGAGCCGGTAACCAGGTAGCCGGGCTTGGTAGCAAGGCCATCTTTTACCAGGCGGTCTATAGCATCAAATGTTGCTTCTTTGCCATCGGCCAACGGGTGGCGGAGGCGCGCTTTATCGTACAGGTTAAGTATAGAAGCCTGTACACGTGCCGATGTACCGCCTTTTGTGATCGACGAAAGCTCATTGCCTTCGATCTTTATAGGGCGGCCATCCCTTGTTTTGATAACAATTGCACAATATTCACCACCGTCAACAAAAGTAGAAGCGTAAAAGTTAGGCACGCCCGGCACGATGTCTTCCGGCTTTATAGCGTATGGAATGGCTTTGCGTACCGGCATTTCGCAGCCTGCAACTACTGTGGCTGCAAGGGTGCTGAAGCCTAAGAATTTCAAAAAGTCGCGGCGCGGGGTCGTTGCATTGAACATGCCCTCGCTCAGATCGAACGGTAACTCTTCCTTAAACTCATTCTCTGCAATTTCCTGGCTTGTAGCAGGCCTGTTGAGATGTTCCAGGTTCGACCAATATTGTTTTTGACTCATATTGTAAATTCGAATTTTGAACCGGTGCACCGGGTAGATACTGCCGGGTTCAATTGATTAATTCAGTTAATTAGCTAATCGATACAACTCTTAGTAGTGGCACTTCTGGCATTCCATACCGCCCATCTCAGCTTCGGTAACGCCTTCGCGCTTGCCTGATTTCAGCTCCTGGTGGTATTTCTCGAAAATGCTGTAGTATTTGTTCTCTGTGAACTGCACATTGGTCTGGCGGTGGCAGTTGATACACCAGCCCATAGAGAGCGGCGCAAACTGGAACACCTCGTCCATTTCCTCTATGTTGCCGTGGCAGCGCTGGCACTGCACTTTGCCTACTGCTACGTGCTGTGCGTGGTTGAAGTAAACGTGGTCTGGCAGGTTGTGTATTTTAACCCACTGTATCGGCGTTGCAAGCACATTACCTGCGGCATCGCGGTTGTAGTCTTTCTTTGCAGGATCCCAGCCGGCGTATTTGTACAGCAGCTGTATCTGCTCAGTGCCGTTGATGGTCTTGCCTTCAGCGGTCTTAAGCGGGTGGCCCTCATCATTGTAAGAGTTGATCTGCTTGTGACAGTTCATACATACGTTAGACGATGGTATCATTGCCTGGCGGCTCTTCTCAGCGCCTGCGTGGCAGTAAAGACAGTTTACCTGGTTGATGCCTGCGTGTACTTTATGTGAGTAAAATATTGGCTGCAATGGCTGGTAGTTCTGCTGGCGGCCTTCGTTGATGGCGCCATTTACCAGCCAGTAACCTGCGAAGATGAAAAACAGTATAGCCACAGTAGCTATTACCAGCTTGCTGCGGTAAAGCGGCATTTCTTTTTGGTTAGGTATACCCTCTTTTTCGTTGGCAGCGCGGCGCAGGCCCTGGTTGGCGCGCCATAAGATCATTACAAGTACTAAAAGGGAAAGTGTAATTACCGTGTATAACCAGCCGTTATTTTCGTCAGCGCCGCCGGCATTTGCAGTAGCATTAGGACCCGGTGCTGGTGCAGCTGGTGGTGCATATTTATCTGCATAATCAAGTATCGCATCTATTTCTTCGTTAGAAAGAGATGGGAACGGCGTCATAGCCGTTTTGTTGTACTTGTTGTAGATCCTAACCGCCTCAGGATCACCTGCAGCGATGAGCGCAGCAGAGTTGTGCACCCATTTGTATCCCCACTCTTTATCAGGGAAGTTGCCCCTGATGCCTTTCAGCGCAGGTCCCGTCGCATCCTTGATAGGATTGTGACAGGAAGCACAGTTAGACATGAAAAGCGCCTTCCCATCGGGAGCGGCAATTGCAGAAATATTGCTTAAAAGCAAAGCGAAAATAAGCGTGAATATGCTGCGGGAGCACATCCTATACAGTGGCTTCAATGATTCTGGCACAGGAATAAATTTGAAAATTAACTTTCCTTTATATAAAAGCGTGGCAAAACTACAACACAATCCCGAAAATTTGTACACATTTTTCAAAAAATGTTTTTCAATACTGGCGCGGGTTTCAGGGCATTATTCGTTATAATTTATTTCGTAATGTCATTTTTTTGTCACGCATAAATTTACATTTTTGGGAAACCTAACTTTAGTTTTGGGTGTTGGATAACTTAAAGATAACATAATGCTTATGTCATAAAGGCGTCATTATATGCTGCCTGTGCGTCCCCCATCCACCGGAATGGAGGTGCCGTTGACATAAGCAGCGGCCGGACTTGCCAGGAATGCTACAACGGCAGCTATCTCCTCAGGCTTGCCAAATCTGCGGGCGGGTATCTCCTCCATCATCTCTTTTTCTACCTCTTCCTTATCCCTGCCCGTCTTTGCCGATTTGTTATTCAGGATGGTTTCAAGGCGCTCCGTAGAAGTTGCCCCGGGCAGCACATTGTTTACGGTGATGCCAAACCGGCCCAGCTCATTAGCCATTGTTTTGGCCCACGATGCCACTGCCCCACGGATAGTATTAGACACACCCAGGTCCTTAAGCGGGATCTTGACCGATGTAGATATAATATTAATGATGCGTCCGTAACCTTCCCGTTTCATGCCCTCCATTACCAGGGTGGTAATAATATGGTTGCAGATAAGGTGCTGCTGGAAGGCTTTTATAAACTCATCGGCCTGGGCATTGGCTACAGGACCACCGGCAGGGCCACCACTATTATTTACCAATATGTGAATGGTGTTGTCTTTTACGTAAGCGCCTACGGCATTGCGCACCTGCTCAGGGTCTGAGTAGTCGGCTACCAGGTATTCGTGACGCTGGCCTTTCACTGCATCGAGCGATGCTGCAGCATGCTTCAGCTTATCCTCATTACGGGCCACAAGCACGCAACTGGCACCCATTGCGGCCAGCGCCTTTGCTGAGGCAAAGCCTATGCCCTGTGTGCTGCCGCCTATAAGGGCGGTCTTTCCTGTAAGGTTGAGATCTATCATGTTTTTAAGCATATGAATTGTTCAGACAGTGTCTGAACAATTCGTGAACGGTTACAATGCACTATGGGTGCATTGTGCGGCCAAAATTAAGCTTAATAACAGGAAATGAAAACGGCTACGGCAGAAATGGGTTAACGACCCGAAGTGTCCCCAATATCACCTGGCCATGCTGAAGGTCTTCCGAAAAAATAAGGTTGCACTGGCTATTAACCGCTGCCGCAAGGATCGTGCAATCGTACCATTGGAATTGGTAAGCGGATTTTATTTCAAATGCCTTACTGATAATTGCGAGTTCAAGCGGAAGTACAATACAGCCCATTGAGAGCAGACTGGCATGTTGCATCACTTGCTCGAAAGTCAGAATCTTGAATTTCTTGAAAAGGACATTTACATTTTCAGATATTACCTGTGTGCTGATGACAGGATTGGATCTCAATATGTTTTTTGCAATTTCCTTTTTTCTTGCATCATCACTCAAAAGATACAGCAATACATTACTATCAGCAAACACTCTATCGCTCGTTTGCCTCATCCCGGTTGAATTTATAGCCGGAAAAATCCAGGTTAATGCTGTCGTAAAAGGAATTAGGATCTGCGATGGGCAACTTGTTCAGAGTCTCCCCTTCAGAGAGAGAAAATGCAATTATTTCAACCGTCTTACCGAATAATTCTTTGGGCAGCTCTACGCTATGCTCCTGCTCCGTAGGAACCATTATTTGCCGATACATATGCTATACGTTTTCACAAATATACGTACTATCGCCTACTGCCCCTTTATCACCTTAAGGTTGTGGTAGGAGATGTAGGGACCAAAGACGCGGACGCTATACATACCGAGCGCAAGGCCACCCATATCCACATCGAGCACGAGGGCACCGGCAGGATATTGCCATGCCCGCACCACCCTGGCATTCATGTCTATAATAAACACAAACGCGGTGACCGGCGCAGGCTCATGCAGCTCTATGCGTGCACTCCCAATTACAGGGTTTGGATACAAGCGCAGGTCGTCCGTGCTCGATTCAAATAAAGTGATGGTTTTCAGCGCGCTGTTGTAGTTGCCCGACATTATGACACCATAAGGCGTATTGATGCTGTTCAACGAATAGTCGGGATTGTATTGCCTGATGCTGTTAGTGCCCTGCGGGCTGAAGGTGTTATCGCTGGCTCCGAATGAAGGGCCATGGTTAACTACATGGTCTGGTATCTCCTGCGACCAGGTATTGAGGGTGAATAGTACACCGGCTGCTGCAAATAATAGTCTTTTGAAATTCATGACTCACTGCTTTAATAATGTACTGTTCACCCATAGTAACAGTATGCAGCAAAGAACTGTGCCATAGCGCAAGCATGGTGTAGTTAAAATGTCCTTAAGATCATTACTTAAAGAATAGCAGGCAAACGAATATGGCTGCGAAAACGCAAATAAGGTCTACCAGCAGCATGGTGGTAAGTGTGTAACGGGTGTTCTTCACCTTTATACTGCCGAAGTAGACGGCAATGACATAGAAGGTGGTTTCCGCTGAGCACTGGAACACGCTGGAGAGCCTGCCGGTCAGCGAGTCCGCCCCATAGGTCTTCATGGCATCGATAAGAAACCCACGCGAACCGGCGGCATTGAACGGGCGCATGATGGCAATGGGCAGCGCATCAACTATCTCCTTCCTTACGCTGAACAGCAGGAAGAGCTTTGCGAGCCATCCCGACAGTATCTCGAATACACCACTGTTGCGAAAGAGGGATATGGCCACCAGCATACCCAGCACATACGGGAAGATGGTAATGCCCGTTTTGAGCCCCGCATTAGCACCATCTACAAACGAGGCAAATACGTTCTTCTCGATCTTTGCAAAAGCCTTTTCATGCAGGAATGAATATACCACGATCACGAGAATGATGCTGAGCAGAATGACGTTGGAGATATTGGATGTAAAGTGGTTCTTGCCTATGAGGTCGAGGCGGTTTATGTAAAAGAGCAATCCTGCCATTATGCCACTGATGGCACCTATAGAGAGCAGCAAGGCTGCACTCTTAAAATTGATACGCTGCCTTATACCAACAATGATAAGTGCCGCCAGCGTGCCTATGAACGATGTAATGATGCATGGCAGCATCACATCTGCCGGGTTGTGCGCGCCCTGCGCAGCTCGGTACCCTATGATGGATGTGGGTATGAGTGTAAGGCCTGCAGCATGCAGGCACATGAACATGATCTGCGGGTCGCTGGCGCGCTCCTTATCGGGGTTGATCTCTTGCAGGCTCTCCATGGCTTTTAGCCCGAAGGGCGTGGCGGCAGAGTCCAGCCCCAGGAAATTAGCAGCGAAGTTGAGCGTCATGTAAGATATTGCCGGGTGATTGGCAGGCACTTGCGGAAATACTTTGATGAAAACAGGGCTCAGCAGCCGCGCCAGCTTCTCGGCCGCGCCGGAGTCTATAAGCAGCTGCAGTATGCCGCAGAAAAATGCCAGGTAGGCTATCAGCGGCAGCAACAGGTCGAATATGGTGCTCTTTGCAGTGGGCAGTATACCATCTGCACCCTGCTTGCCCACCATTACTTTTACGGTAGTATTATCCAGCTTCAGCGTAGTGTCTTTACCCGGCACCGCCGACTTCAGCACCAGCTGCTTGTCCTTGGCTATTTTCAGGCTGTCTACTGTCGCGGCAGGCAGCTGCGCGGCATATACTTCCCTCACGAGTATAGGCTCATCTTTCTTCCCATTCACCACGCTATCAATGGAATACGCCGAGCCGAATGCCAGCGTACCCAGGATGTATAATAGAGAAGAGATAACAATTACTAACCAGAACCTGCTGAGTACCATTAAACAAATTTATTCTAATCGCCGAAATAATTATGCCCCGCGAGCTAAAGCATCTAAAATGGGTTAGTACTCTTTCGCCTGATTTTAACATTATTTAATGTTTGGAATATACTAATACGCTGCGTGGGCCGTTAACTTTGTAGTACCCAAACCCAACCCACCTTATGAATATCGGCCTGGCAATTAAAAACTTCAGGATCGGCCTGAACTTTAATCAAAAAGAATTTGCAGCAGTTTGCAGTATCTCCCAAAACTCCTTGTCGCAGATCGAATCCGGAATAAAACATCCAAAGGAAGCGACACTCCGTAAATTTTGTAGTGTTTTCATGATACCCGAGTCGCTCCTGTACCTGCTGGCTATAGAGGCCGGGGACCTGCATCCTTCAAAGCGTGGCAGCTACGATGTGCTGCATAGCTCTATTTCCAGCATAGCCCGGCAAATATCTAAAATGGAGCGGGGAAATTGCGCCAGGCCAATAACTGATGGGGCCCGGGTAACCTAAGGCCCGGCAACAGCACCGGGCTGCCCGCCGCCTACAATATCATTCTTGGAGAACTGAACCCTCCATTGGCCATCTGCATTCTTTATAAGGTTGATGACCTGGTCCTTACCGGGATTATCTGATGTATGATACACTACGTTGGCAGTGCTGCCCTCATCGTGCACATCTTTTATACCCACCTTTACCTTCATCATTTCTTTTCGCGATGAGTCGTTCATATAGCCGGTGAGGCCGGAGAACTGCTCCAGCAGGACGCGCGTGTCATCAGACGATACTTCTTTAGCCTCATCATAGCGGAGATGGTAAAAGTCGGTGAGCCAGCGGTAGGCTATGTGCTTAGGGTTATTGGCATCGGTGCGCACACCATTGTAGGCCGTGCTGCGGCCAAAATAACTAATGATGTAATCTATACTTACCTGCTTATACTGCGGAGCGATGGCTACTTTGCCGTCCTTTTTTACAAAGCCATATTTGCGCCCCTGCCCTATCAGCGCCATATCGCCATCAAAACCAAATGCAAATTCGAACTGGGGCGCTATGATCTCCTTTCCTTTTTTGTTGATATAGCCCCATTTATCTCCACGGCGCACTGCTGTATAATCGCTGCCATTAAAGGGTAAGGCGTCATCGTACTCAAACGGGATAATTGTCTTCGCACTGCGGTCCACCCATCCCCATTTGCCATTCTGCTGTACTACAAAGGCACCGCCATCGGCCTCCATATTATCGTAGGCGGGCTTTATCAGGTAGCTGCCCACGCTGTTTATAGTACCCCATTTGCCCTCAGTCTGCACGCGTGCCGAATTGCCCAAAAAGACAGAGACATTCTCGTATTTACAGGGGACAGCCACTTTGCCGTCTTTATCTATAAAGCCCCATTTACCTTCATCGTTCATTACGCTGCAGAGGTTCTCAGCAAAGCCGCCCACCATGGCATACTGCGGGGCTATTTTCTGCTTGCCCCACATATTCACAAATCCCCAGCGCTCGCCCTGCTCCCCTATTACACTATACGCAGCATACCCTTCGCAATAGTTATCCACCTGCTCCGCATCGGGCAGTGTGAAGACTACTTTGCCCTCCTTATCTATAGCTGCCGGTGCGCTGCCCTCTGCAACCACCAGGGCCGTTCCTTCGCTAAAGGTGGTGGCTTCAGTATACTTTGGCTCCGCTATATATTTTCCGTTTGTGCCAATGTAGCCCCACGTGCGGTTACTGTCGTTTCCGGTTGCAACCAGCGCAATACCCTCGTAAAAACAACTCGCTTCCACGAACTGCGGAGCAATAGCCACCTTGCCCGAACGATCAATGTACTGGTATGTACCACCTGCCTGCACCGGGAATAGCTCCGTAGTGCGGGAAGTATCGGTGCTGCATGAGGCCAGGCATAAAATAAAAACAACAAAAAGCGACCGGTAAAAACCTGCGCGACTGGAGAAGACCATAATTTACAATAAAAGAAATGCTTACGGGCCGCAAATTACGGAATGGCGCGGGAATGCCGGAAAATAAAACTATCCCGCAGGCATATCTGCAGACCGGACCTACCCTATGCACCCCCTGCATATACAAGCAACCCGAAATTTGCTATTTTTAGGTATGAAGGGGTTGCTTTTTTTGTTGATGCTGTTCCCGGCGGTGTTGTTTGGACAGAAACGGCATCAGGCGATCATTGACTCCATCAGGGCCGCTGCCCCCAACTTACAGCGTGTTTCTAAGCTTCTAAATAATTACCCCCACACCCGCGTTGAGGATATACAGGTGTCTGACAGTGACGACTACGTAACGCTTGTGGTCCGCGTTCGGGTGGCCGGTATGGAGGTAATTCCATCCCTCCGGCCCGCCGCCGTTCTAAAACTAAAAACCGTAATTGCTGCAAACGACAGCCGGGTGGTCGCAGTTCCCGCACTTCCTCTCATTGCTGTAGCAGATACTATAAAACCACTGCGCGTGCTGGTAACCGCTACACTCCCCTTACCGGGCATACCATTGGCGATAGTCAAAACAATGGCCGTGCCATCACTACCCGAACTAGAGCCGGAAACAGGAGCACTCCCCCTCCTTGCCGCTACTCAATTTAAAACCGTTAATGGCATTAGTACATTTAGCCCTGCACCTGTTCCTCCTCTTCCCAATTTTGCAGGTGAGTCTATAGAAGCCTTGCCAGTATATGCAGTTGCCGAATTTGCTGTAACATCACCTGCTCCCGGCAAAATGGATACGGTAGTAGTGCCCGGCCTTAAAGAAAATAGATTGCCTGTAGCGGAGATGCATCTTTCTGCTGAAGGATACACCTTACTGGAAAAAATGGAAGGCTTTTCGCCAGATCTCTACAACCTCAAAGATGGGGGCTTCACTATAGGTTTTGGATTCTTTGTACCGTATGGCGAAGGGAGCAAATGGAACAAGGGAATAACATGGGAAGAGGCAGAGCGGATGATAAGGCAGAAGATGCCCGTATATGAAGACCAGGTAAAACAGTATATCAACGTGCCGCTGACACAGGAAGAGTTTGATGCGCTGACAATGCTGGCTTACAACCTCGGCGGGTTCTCAAGGGCTACCAGCATAGTGAACGATATAAACAGCGGTGCGGACTTCGATAAGCTGCAGCACGACTGGATGCGGTTTGTGCATTCAAAAGCACCTAATGTAATGAAGGGATTAATAAACAGGCGAAACGACGAGCTGCAGGTGAGGATAGAATCGAATTATCAGCCTGAAAGGAAAATACACGTTCTAAAAAGAAAATAATGGACCAGGTACAAATAAAAAGACTGCTATCTACCCTCGCTATCTTAGTAGCGCTGGCGTGGCCTGCTACCTGCCCGGCACAGGTTGAGGATTCCGCCGCTATCGTAGGCGCGCTCACTAAGTGCTGGCGCGCCTTCAGCCATGAGTATGCCACTATCTATGGGCTCGAAGAAGAAGAAATAAAGACCTACTCAAAGCAAAAAGTCTGCCTTAAAAGAGACAGCATAAGCCTTTACTACGGTGTATCATATGCCCCAAAATATTCGATAAAAAAAGTGCATGCCGAAAACTATTCAAAAACAAATTTTGATTGCAGCAAGCGGAACCTGGGTATACTGGCAGACAGCATGTACGAGGTAACAATATCATCACTTACCAGGCCATCAAAAAACGGAACGGTGAACAAAATGACGACTGTGCTGGCATATGATTCGCAATGCATTTACATTGTGGTGGACGGAGTTGTTTTCAAACTACTGGACGCCGATACTAAGATACAGCCGAGGTCATCGAATTAGTGTTCCGTACCCAGCCTTTGTACGTGATGTATGCCAAAAGCCGTAGTTCTGCCTATAAAATATGCGCCAAAAAGGTGCGGAACCAGGTTGAAATAACAGCTGCATCACGTCATATGCTGCAGAAGATTCTTTCCTGGCCGGGAAGTACTTATTTTCGCACAGTTGTACTTTTTCGTTTACGCTACAAAAATGACCTTATGAAAAAACTTTCCGGATACCTGTTAACCGCTTTCTTAGCGCTCGCGGGCAACAGTGGCGTAGCACAAACCATTACTACTTTCGCCGGCAATGGCACTTATAGCTTTTCCGGCGATGGCGGGCCTGCTACCCTGGCTTCGCTCGGCCGGCCGGTCGATGTGTATGTTGCGGCTTCGGGCAGCGTTTACATTGTAGATCAATGGAACAACCGTGTACGGCTTGTTAATAGTTCGGGAACTATTAGCACTATTGCAGGTAATGGAACAACCGCCTGGGCCAGTGAGGGCGTCGCAGCAACTACCGTCGGGATAGATCATCCCAGGGCCATCTGTGCGGACGCCTCAGGAAACCTATACGTAGCCGATGAAGGCAATGAGCGGATAAGAAAGATAACACCTGGAGGGCTCATCTACAATGCTGCCGGCAATGGCACATCGGCCTATAGCGGTGACGGTGGGCCGGCGACATCGGCGTCTATTTATGGCGCCCTGGGAGTATGCACCGATGCAGGGGGCAATCTTTATATCGGCGACAGCAGGAACTATGTAGTGCGTAAGGTAACCCCGGCGGGCATCATCAGCACCTTTGCCGGCAACGGTGTGGCCGGCTCCGGCGGCGATGGCGGGCCTGCAACGGCTGCGCAATTCACATCGCCCTCGGGCCTGTGTTTCGATGCAGCAGGAAACCTATACGTAGCAGACTATTGGCGGGTACGCAAGATAACCCCGGCAGGTATCATAACCACTTTTGCAGGCAATGGCACACTGGGTTACAGCGGCGATGGCGGACCAGCAACAGCTGCTGCTATAAACAATATTGTAGGCATCTGCCTCGATGCCACAGGCAACCTCTACATTGCCGACCAGGGCAATAACGTAGTCAGGAAGGTGACTACGGCAGGGATAATCAGCACGTATGCAGGTACGGGCACAGCAGGTTTCAGCGGCGATGGCGGACCAGCTGCTGCTGCCCGGCTTAACGAGCCTACCGGTGTGCGCATGGATGGTAGCAATAATCTCTACATTGCAGATTACTCTAACCAGCGGATCAGGAAGGTCTTCGCATATAATGTGGCCGTGGGCAACACCGGTGCAACAAACGTGGCAGTTAACGTTTATCCTAATCCCGCATCAACCACCATTTTCGTGGACTGTGGACAGCCCATAAATGCACAGATCTCCGGGCTTGATGGCAGAATACTGCTAACACAGGACAACGTGGAAAAAGTGGACATAAGCCACCTCACTCCCGGCAACTATCTCCTGCATATCCTCGATCCCGCAACCGGGGCGAACCTGTATAACAAAGTGATCACACGGGAATAGCGTGCATAAAAGACATGGAAACCAGCACGATAATCCCTGTGCGATAGCGCGGCCATAAGGACCAGTCTACATGGTGTTGTTTAAAATGAAAACCAGGGACGTAGGGATGGGCTTGCCCCAAATAAAAAAAGCCTCATCGTTTGATGAAGCTTTAGTGGAGCCGGCGGGAGTCGGACTACGCCCAAGTGTGTGAATACCCAAATAAAAAAAGCCTCATCGTTTGATGAAGCTTTAGTGGAGCCGGCGGGAGT
>JAZKFF010000022.1:39278-44780 GCA_040386555.1 Bacteroidota bacterium
CGCCCAAGTGTGTGAATACCCAAATAAAAAAAGCCTCATCGTTTGATGAAGCTTTTGTGGAGCCGGCGGGAGTCGAACCCGCGTCCAAACATGTGCCCGATATGCTTTCTTCGTGTGTATTCCTGCATTGAACTTCGGGAGATAGCCGGAGCAGGACAAACCTACTACTTCCCTAGCTGCTTAAGTTTTCATCCCCGCATCGCAGCGCTACGGAGCCTATCCTGTTATTTGTTGATTCGGCGGCGGGGACGGCAACAGACAGCCTTCCCGGCGACTATAAAGGATGTCTAATCTCTGATTAGGCAGCCATGGCGTAAGAATATTCGCCTTATAGATTTTGAGCATTCAGATTTACGTGCTAATTACACAACGCACGACACGCTTACATACCCTGCCCTATGCTGTCAAAACCAGTCGGCCCCGGTTGTGATAGAACGAGCTATCAAAGAACTATACTTACACTACTTTAAAACTTACTTTTTAATACTTACTTTTTAATACTTACCCTGTCCTATGCTCTAAGCCAAGTCGGCCCCGGTTGTGATAGAACGAGCTATCAAAGAACTACACTTACACTACTTAAAAACTTACTTTTTAATACTTACCCTGTCCTATGCTCTAAACCAAGTCGGCCCCGGTTGTGATAGACGTACTATCAAAGAACTATACTCAAATTACGTTTTGCTTATACCATGCCCGGGCTCTAAGCCACGGCCACGGTTTTGCTACTGTATAGTGAAGAGTAAATCTTCAAAGAACTGCTGCAAAGATACGCCTTATTAGCAAAATTGCAGTGTTAAAAAGATGTAGGTATCATTCCCTTCATCGTATCTTTAATACTATATGCCACTGCATTTTCCTTTATCATTCACTATCGGGAGCATTGTTATTCCCGTGCATGCCGCATGCGAATGGCTGGGTATATTCATAGCGTTCCGGTACTACCTATGGTTAAAAAGGCGGCAGGGAGATGTGATAGAGCAAGATAACCGGCTGGCAGCGACCACGGCGGCAATCATGGGCAGTGTAGTTGGCGCGCACCTGCTGGGCGCGCTCGAAAACCTACCGGAGTGGATGACCTATAGAAGTTTCTGGCAATACCTTTATGGCAACAAGACTGTACTGGGCGGACTGCTGGGCGGGCTGCTGTTTGTAGAGGCAGCTAAAAAGCTGGTAGGCGAAAAGCAGCATACCGGCGACCTGTATACCTTTCCTCTGATCCTGGGTATGATGATAGGCCGGCTTGGCTGCTTCTCCATGGGTATATATGAGCAAACATATGGGCTCACTACCCGCATGCCCTGGGGTATTAACCTTGGCGACGGGCTCTACCGACATCCCGTGGCTCTTTACGAAGTTCTGGCCCTGGCCGTGCTATGGCTATGGCTGGCTATCATCCGAAAAAAGTATATGCTGGTGCAAGGTGCGCTCTTTAAAATATTTATGATCGCGTACTGTTTCTTCCGCCTCATGCTCGATGTCATAAAGCCGGGGTGGCGATTCCTGGCCGGCATGGGTACCATACAATTCGCAAGCCTCGCAGGTCTGCTGTACTATCGAAAATATATTATTAATCCACGTTTGCTGATACAACCATATGCCCGTTAGAAAATATACTTATTACGACTTCACAATAAGCCTGTGCCCCCAGTGCCTCAGGCGCATAGATGCCAAGATCGTCTTTGAAGACGGAAAGGTGTATATGCTCAAGACCTGCCCGGATCATGGTTTTCATAAAGTAGTCATTGCCACAGATATCGAATATTACAAGAGCACGCGCAATTACAACAAGCCGTCCGAAACGCCGCTGCGTTTTAATAACAAAGTGCATTATGGCTGCCCTTACGACTGCGGCCTCTGCACCGACCACGAACAGCATAGCTGCCTCACACTTATCGAGATAACAGACCGGTGCAACCTCTCCTGCCCTACCTGCTATGCCATGTCATCGCCACACTACGGCAGGCACAGAACACTGGAGGAGATAGAGCGAATGATGGACATCATCGTGGCGAGTGAGGGCGAACCTGATGTAGTACAGCTAAGCGGCGGGGAGCCGACCATACATCCGCAGTTCTTCGAGATACTTGATATTGCCAAGAGAAAGCCTATAAAGCACCTGATGGTAAACACCAATGGAATAAGGATAGCGCAAGACCCGGGATTTGCAGAACGCCTTGCAACGTACATGCCCGACTTTGAACTATACCTGCAGTGGGACTCTATGCGGCCAGCAGTGTTGCAGGCGTTGCGTGGCAAAGACCTGTCGGATATACGGCAAAAGGCACTGGCAAAGCTCAATGAGCTCAACCTGAGCACCACTCTCGTAGTAACTATGCAAAAGGGCCTCAACGATGACGAGGCAGGCAGCATTATAGAGTTCGCGCTAAAGCAGCGCTGTGTACGCGGCGTTACATTTCAGCCCGTGCAGATAGCTGGCCGCTTTGAGCACGACCCGGATGCGAACCGGCTTACCCTCACTGAGGTACGCGACGCAATACTGACCCAGACCAAAATTTTCAAACCGAATGACATCATACCTGTCCCCTGCAACCCGGATGCGCTGGCTATGGGGTATGCACTGAAGCTGAACGACCAGGTCTTCCCGCTTACCCGCTACCTCGACCCAGCGATGCTGCTGGATAATAGTACCAAGAACACGATAGTGTATGAGCAGGACACGAAGCTGCATGAGCAGATGATAAAGGTATTCAGTACCGGGGTATCGGTTGATGGTGTGCGTGAAGATATGAACCAGCTGCTGTGCTGCCTGCCGCAAGTAAGCGCCCCCGGTTTATCGTACGATAATCTTTTCCGCGTTATAATCATGCGCTTCATAGACGCCTATGACTTCGATGTGCGGTCCATCAAAAAGTCATGCGTGCATATAGTAAGCAAGGATGGCCGCATCATACCGTTCGAAACGATGAACCTGTTCTACCGCGACGAAAAAGAAACACAGCTGGAAAAACTAAGACAACGTTCATAATAATCTAAAAGCAGTCCCATGTCAGCAATCAGCCAGTTTGGGTTTCTATTGTTATTGCTATCCGTTTTAAGCCTGGTAGTAGCTATACCTTTGCTTATTTTTGCGGGCATTACAGGGCGCAAAGGCTTGCAGAAAGTAAGCCTGCGTATACTGCTTGCCTCGGGCATTATGTTTCTGCTAAGCATTACCTTTTGCTCTATAGGCGGTATTAATCTTTGATAGCATCAGGTATCCGCTAACTTAAAATTGATTTGTATGAGATCTGCTATTACGGTATTACTATTAATGACGGCCATTGTCGCCACAGCCCAAACCAAAGACGAACAAACCATACGCCGCATGCTGGCGGCACAGGTCACAGAGTGGAACAAAGGCAATATAGAGGGCTACATGAAAGGCTACTGGGAAAACGACAGCCTCATCTTTATTGGATCGAAGGGGCCGAGGTATGGCTACCAAACCACGCTGAAGCGTTATAAGGAAGCCTACCCCGATGCTGATCATATGGGTGTGCTCACTTCGACAATAAAATCGGCGAAAAAACTCTCGCCCGACTATTACTTTATCGTAGGCTCATGGGCGCTTAAGCGCAATGCCGGTGATGTAAGCGGCTCCTATACCCTGCTGCTTCGCAAAATAAAAGGGCAATGGGTAATAGTATGCGACCACAGCAGCTAGCGCCTTAAAACAGGCATGGCATTTGCAGAAGGAAAAGACAAAGTATTGTTAAGAGTGCCTTTTCCGGCGGTAGCACCTTATGGAATTTTTACCTTTCAATATCTTTTCGAAAAACAATTCTATATGGTATCACCACGCATTACTATTATCGCGGCCATTTTTATGGCTTGCACCAGCAGCATTACCGCGCAAACGCAGCAAAAACTAAACATCGATGCAGCAACGGTTTTCCTGAACGGGGCCGAGCTCACCAGCACCAGCCGCATCAGCCTGGCAAAGGGTGAGAGCGAGATACTGTTTACCAATGTAGCCGGTAATGTGAATAGCTCCAGCCTTATCATCAATGCTTCAAATGGCGTAGTAGTAGAGTCTGCAACCTTTCAGAATAATTTTCTCGCAGCAGAGGTTTTTTCTCCCAAGGCTATGGCCATCAAAGACAGCATACAGCTGGTAACTGATGCACGTTCGCTCATAGCTACTAAGATAGCTGTGCTCAATGAGCAGTTAGCTGTGGTGCAGGGCAATCGCAAAGTAAGCGGCGAGAACACCGGCCTCTCTGTAGCCGAGCTGAGCAAAATGCTCGACCTCATCAACAATAAGATGGAGGACTACCTGAACCGTAAGGCCAAGCTGGAGGAACTACTGAAGAAAAGCGATGAACGCCTCGCAAAGCTGCGTCTGCAGCTCGATGAAGAGCAGAAAAAGGAATACCAGCCGGGTGGCCAGCTGCTGGTAAAGTTCTTTGCCAAAGAGGCTACCAGCTCTGCGATAACTGTGAGCTACATAGTGCCCGGCGCCGGCTGGACGCCCACCTACGATATAATGGCCGATGAGGTAAACGACCCGGTGAAGCTGTACTACAAAGCCAACATCTTCCAAAACAGCGGTGTAAAATGGACCAATGTAAGGCTGTCGCTTTCTACGGGCAATCCTAATGAAGGCGTTAATGCGCCGGTGATGAATCCGTGGTACCTGTCGTTTTACAATCCGATTGTAAATCTAGCCCCTGCCATGTATCAAGGAAAGCTCAATAGCTTGCAGGAAAACGAGTACAGAAAAAATAAGTCAGCGGATGATGCATCAGTGGGCGGAGCAAGAGCGGCAGAAGATGGTATAATGGCACAAAGCTCAATGAATGAATATGTGTCTGTAGATAACTCCGGTGTCAATACTACGTTCGACATAGACCTGCCATACACCATACCCAGCGATGGCCAGCAACACCTGGTAGCTATAAAGAAATACGAGATGCCTGCAACCTATAGGTACTATGCCATACCTAAACTCGACAAAGACGCCTTCCTGCAGGCGCAGATAACTAACTGGGAAGACCTTAACCTGCTGCCGGGCCAAACGAATATATTCTACGAAGGATCGTATGTAGGGCAGGGCTACCTGGATATGCGCAACGAGAAGGATACCATGACCTTGTCACTGGGCAGGGATAAAAAAATCGTGATAAAGAGGGAGCGTGATAAGAAGCTGCGCAGTGTAAAAACCATAGGCGCAAATATCAAAGAAACGTTCGTGTATTCTGTTACCATTCGCAACTCGCGCAAGGAACGCATAAACCTCATACTGCAAGACCAGATGCCTATAAGCAACGATAAGGACATTGCACTTGAAGATCAGGATATGGGTGGCAGCGAATACAACGAAACAACTGGCAGTATGAAGTGGAGCCTTGACATAGGCCCGAATGAAACTAAAAAATTGACCTTTGGCTATACAGTGAAATATCCGAAAGGCAAAACAGTATCAGGTTGGCGATAGCTGCCGCATTAGGTAACAGTTAAATATATCTGCAGCGATAGCAAAGATTGTCCGTTTATATC
>JAZKFF010000022.1:44880-61486 GCA_040386555.1 Bacteroidota bacterium
AAATATATCTGCAGCGATAGCAAAGATTGTCCGTTTATATCTCCTATTAAGGTGATGGTGCAACCGTTGGTGGTTTGCGATAAGCCGATTAGGTAACAGTTAAATATATCTGCAGCGATAGCAAAGATTGTCCGTTTATATCTCCTATTAAGGTGATGGTGCAACCGTTGGTGGTTTGCGATAAGCCGATTAGGTAACAGTTAAATATATCTGCAGCGATAGCAAAGATTGTCCGTTTATATCTCGTCATTAGAGTGAGGGTGCACCTCTCATTTTAATCTCACTTTTTAAAATGATGAGTTATGAAGAGCCGGATGATTTTGGCTGTCGCTGTATTGCTTTGCATACGGGCCACCGCCGACAATAAGCACAAGTTAACAATCGATGCCGCCACTGTATTTCTCAACGGCGCAGAGCTTACAAGCAGTGCAAAGCTGAACCTTGAGGCAGGTGAGAACGAGATCATATTTACCAACGTAGCCACAACGATCAACAACGCAAGCATTGCCCTTAACGCTACTAATGGCGTAGTAGTGGCGGCCAGCAGCTTTCAGAATACTTACCTGCCACAGGTGGCGCCATCGCCACGCGTTGCTGCAATGAAAGACAGCATAAAGAAGCTGGAGGCTGCGAAGGTACCCGTAAACATAAAAATAGCTGTGCTGGAAAAGCAGCTGGCTATACTTGAAGGCAGCACTGATGACGATGAGAAGACGCCCACTGTAGCTGAAGTAGCACAGCGGCTGGATCTTATAAACGCCCGAATGGAAGGGTATATGGCTCAAAAAGCCAGGCAGGAAGCAGCCCTTGCTATCATTGATGAGCGTGTGGCGCAATTGCTGCAACAGCTGCAGGACGAGCAAAGCAAGGGATATATAAATGTGCCGCAAATTGCTGTGAAGCTGCATAGCAGCGGTGCTACAGCTACAACCATTACCGTATCGTATAACATCGCTACTGCGGGCTGGGTGCCGGTATATGATATTATGGCTACCGATGTTAACAAGCCGGTGAAACTATTCTACAAGGCCAATGTGCATCAGAATAGCGGTGTAGCATGGGACAAGGTAAAGCTTACACTATCTACCGGTAATCCGCAGGAAAGTATACAGGCACCATCACTTATACCATGGTATGTATCAATGTACGTACCGCCGGTATATGCCGACGTGCAACAGCAGGTTGGCTCATCCCAACGGGTATTAGCCTACAAAAAGCCGTTGGTAGATATATCGGCCATGCCTGCTACCGAACTAAAAGACGTAGTAAGCCTTACGCCCCCTTTATACCAGGGCAAGCGCGGTGCGGACGTAAGCATCGGTGGTGCGCGCACACCTGGTACTCTTTACGTTATCGACGGGGTGCAGGTGCAAGGGCAAACAGGGGCTAACCTTAGCCAGACCTCCGTGGAGCAATATGTATCAGTGAACAACTCAGGGGTCAACACTTCCTTTGATATAGAGTTGCCGTATAGCATACCCAGCGACGGCAAGCAACACCTGGTGGTAATAAAGAAGTATGAAATGCCGGCAACCTACCGCCACTATGCGGTGCCCAAGCTGGACAAGGACGCTTTTCTGCAGGCACGTATAGCCAACTGGGACGATATGAACCTGCTGCCGGGCCAGGCCAATATCTTTTACGAGAATTCTTATATAGGCCAGGGCCACCTGGAGCTGCGCACCACCCAAGACACACTGCTGATATCACTGGGTCGCGATAAAAAGGTGAGCATAAAAAGGGAGCAGGATAAGAAACTGCGCACCGCAAAGCATAATGGGGACAATGTAACAGAGGAATTTGCCTTCACTATAACTGTGCGTAATGGCCGGAAAGAAAAAATAGACTTGCTACTGCTAGACCAAGTGCCGGTAAGTACAGATAAAGGCGTAACAATCGACAGCAGGCAACTGGCGGGCGGTGAGCTGGATGATACCAAAGGTTTTATCAAATGGAACCCGGCGCTGGCCGCTACTGAAACCAGGAAGTTCACCTTTGGCTACACCATAAAATACCCGAAGAATAAGGCCATAGTGGGACTGCGATGATCCCTTAATTGATAGAAAAAGTAATGCAGCCGTATAGCGGCTGCTTATTTTTCTTAACCCCGAATAAAAAAAGGAATTAGTCTTTATTAAGCCTTATCTCCTGCAGAATGTAGCTATTGTCCTTGAGCTTCAAAAGAACGTAGACATTGTATTTGCCGGAAGGTGTGGTAAATGCACCAATAGCGAATTTGGAGCTAGGGGTGGGTGAACCGTTGTCCATCACCACAAAATCGCGGGGATTGTTCTTATCAAAGAAATCTTTCAGTACTACTTCGGCCTGGTTGTGGCTGTATACAGACTGATTATTATCGATAGTGATTGGAACGAAATTATCAAAATATTTCACTATATCATCTACCCGGTTAACCTTTATTGCATTGATGATATCCTCGAGGGGCGGGCGCGAAACCTGCGCGCGCGCTGCCGGGGCCGCGGATATGCATATCAATAAGACTAAGCTATGTAGTAACTTCTTCATAATCACCAAATTCACAAGATCAAATTTACTCACCTACCTGTAGCAAAAATAGAGCCAAATTTTGCTTTTGTTTAAAAAAGTTTAACAAATTCCCCAATGGGATATGCAATATAAGGCTTTTCGCTGGGAAATCGTGAGGTAAGATCGTTCACTACGATAACCCGTACTGGCAAACACCATACGGGTTATTATAATCCTACATGCGAGGCTAATAATAACTTTTTCCGATATAATATCCGGGAACCTATGCTGTAAGTTTATATACCGGCATGCTCAGCTCATGAAGCGTTTGCTGTATGTGTTTTTTCACTATGCGGCTGTGAGAGATCGCAAATGTTGCGCTCAATAGGGTTTGAAGATCTGCCTCAATCGGGCGGGCAAGGATTTTCAATGCTTTGCTTTTGCTGAAGTATGTTACGTTCCTGTTTTTCATAACGAATGATTTTGTAAGCTTAATACAAAAGGTGTGCCAGACCACTCGCCATGCGCTGTGATAGAAATGTTAAAGCACTATCCGGCTATACTTTCCAGGTAAAGGTCCTCGACCTTCTTCCGCGCCCATGGCGTTTTACGAAGGAATTTAAGGCTTGAGCTGATGCTGGGATTTTCGTAGAAGCAGTTGATGCGGATGCGCTCACACATATATTCCCAGCCATAGCGGGCCACAAGCTCATTGAGGATCATTTCGAGCGTTTTGCTATGTAAAGGGTTGTTCTGCTGCGACATAATCAATGTTGGACTGTACGGGAAAAGATGGGCCCTATTGGGTAATGGGATTATTGATCTCATAGAGTTTCAACCGTGCCGCCTGCACATAAGTGCTGCCGGGGTAGTCAATGATGAGCTGCTCGTAATAGTTCTTCCCCAAGTCTTTCTTGCCCAGGTTGTTGAAGTGTATCTCTGCAAGCTTGTATACAGCGTCATCGCCCAGCACGTCCTTCCCGTATAGCTCTACAATAGACTTAAGATAATCCACGGCTTTGGCATACTCATGGTGCTTGAACGCGATATCGGCCCTCAGCATAATGATGTCATCGTTAAGCGGATGCTTGGGATATGTCTTTGTGAGACTGTCAAGCAACTTCTCTGCTACACTGTCGCGATTTTGGAACAACAGCAGGCCCGCATAGGCAAACCGCTCAAGCGGCACAAAGTTGCTGTCCTCCACATTTTCAGTGATCAATACCGAAAGGTAAATGGCATCATTAGCTATAAGGTCGGAAGTGGCGGATTTGAGAATAGACAGCTGCTTTTGCGCCCAGTCGAAATCTCCACGATAGTAGGCGAGCTTAGAATTTCGAAAACGTGCATCCTCACCCATAGCGTCCTGCCTGAACTCTTTGTCTACCTGGCTGTAGGTAAGCGAGGCATCCCACATCTTGCCCGCAAGCACATAATAATCTCCCAGCTGCAGCTTAAAGGCACCGGCGGTGTTCCGCCGTGTATCCGGTTCGTTAAGCGCTTTCTGTAGTATATCTATGCCCTTCTGCACGTTGTTACCGTAAAGAGCGTTTACGTTAGCATAGTCAGCTGCCGTCTGCGCGCTGTAGTACTTAGGAAACTCAGCCAGGAACTCCTCGTATTGCCTTATCAACTCGCTAACTTCTGCCTGCGTAAATGCGGGATTGTTTTTTAACCGTGCGAAGGCCACATTCAGCTTCTCACTTTTTGCAGTGGCATAGTAAGGCAATTCCTTACCCTGCTCTATCACCTCATCGTAGGCCTTTACAGCTACATCATACTGCTTTGCATTTGCTGCTACATGCGCTAAGTCTATCAGCCGCTTCCCGCCTTCCTTGTTGCGTTCATCTATCGCCCTTATTTGTATCAGGGCGCCATCCCAGTCATCCTTCTGCGTGTATATCCATGTAAGCAGCTCAGCAAAATGTATGTTTTCAGGTTGCTCATTAATTTTCTTAATGATCGCCTTCTGGGCCAGCTGCAGCTTCTTAGGACTTGTCCCCAGTATCTCCAGCAGCTGCGTCTTTGAGTTCTCAATATTCACAAACTGGCCGGGCGCGCCTGCAAGTACCGCATCCACTGCCTTGTCCAGGTCGTCCACCTTTGCATAGAGCACGGCCATTTGCCTGCTGTAGAAATAAGGTGCCCCCAGCAGCTGCGTAGCCCGCTCATATGTTTTTAGTGCATAGTCGTCCTTTTCTGCTGCGGTAAATGCTTTCACAATACGATCAGTGAGTATCATGTCACCGTTTACCAGCTGCACTACTCCATCAAACTGCTCTTTGGCCTTGCTGTCTTTCTTCTGCTTATCGTATACTACCCCAAGGTCCACATGCATCAGGGGGTCTTTATTCCGTCCCATCTGCTTCTCCACTACCTTTTCGGCAACCTTGTATTTCTGAGCAGTAATAAGCGCCTTGAAGTACTCCGTATAAAGGGAATCAGGAAACTGATTGTAAAGCCCGCTATAGATGTCAAGGGCCTGGTCGTACTTCTTTTCGGTCATTAGCTGGCGCGCCTGCACACCGGGATCCTGCGCGGAAGCAACACCGCCCATAAACACCAAAAAGGCACAGAGCGCCCAGCACTTTATTATGTATGATCCTGTCTGCATTGTAAGAATGTCAAATGTAGGGTTTATTATTATCTGAGGGTCTTAGGAAAATGATAAAATACGAGAGGTAGCGCGCCTTTTGTCTAAATCGTAGTATTTTTACATAAATGAAAGCTATGCAGGCAACGTATCATATCCGCATAAAAAAAGAATACGCGGCTGCAGTAATCGAGGACCTGCAGAAAATGAAGGCGGTAGAGATCGTGAAAGAAGAAGTGGACGAAATACCGGAATGGCAAAAAAAAGAAGTGCGCAAACGTGTTAAAGACGCAAAAAAAGACCCCTCAATACTTGTAGACGAGGCTGTGGTTTTTAACATGCTAAAAAGTAAGTAATGGCAATCTTTCGCTTGCGATTCCATCCTGGATTCATAACACAGCTGGAAGCAGCTATTACCTACTACAGTGAAAAATCAGGAAGTATCGGGAACCGGTTTAAACAGGCTACAGCCAAAGAGTTGGCGTTACTTAAGAAAAATCCTTTAGCGAGATCAAAGCGGTATGATGATATCCGCTTTGCAAGAATTGATAAATTTCCTTATGCAATTCACTACTCAGTAGATGCACTTAATAACGAGGTGTTGATACATTCCCTTTTAAACGACCACCAAGATCCGGATAAAAATTGGGGCAAGAGGATCTAATGTTTCAAAAGGTCTTGTTCAAGTGTTCCACTCTTCTCACAGTGCTCCAGGTAGATATTCATAGCGTCGTCAAACCCGGCCTTCGCATCCTCAACGCTGTCGCCATACGAAGAGAGCTCCAGTGAGGGACAATAAGCCACATAATAGTCTCCCTGCTGAAACACTGCCAAGTTCACTCGGATTGCAACAGTATCGGCCCCACGGCCTTTTACCTTATCGTACATCAATGCAAATATAATAATTTATAATTAATAAATGCTATTAAGCGCTCAGTCACCCTAATTCCTCAGCGGTTTACCCGTAGTCAATATACTCTGCAGGCGCTCCAGTGTCTTCTTCTGCCCGCAGAGGCTCAGGAAGGCTTCCCGCTCTATATCCAGCAGATACTGCTCGCTCACCGTTGCCGGGTACGATAGGTCGCCGCCGCACATTACGTAGGCCAGCTTCTCTGCTATCAGTTTGTCATGGTCAGAGATGTAGTTGCCCCTGCGCATACCGTGTATGCCTGCAAGCAATGCACCAAGGCCACCCCTGCCCTGCACCTTTATATCTGTACGTGCCAACGGCTGCGTATAGCCACGCTCTGCCATCATCAGCACCTTGCGCTTTGCATCAGCTATGCGCCGGTCTGGGTTGATGGAAATACCATCAAAGCCCGGCCGCAGCACAAAATTCTCAAACGCCTCATGTGCCGATGTAGATACTTTTGCAGTACCTACATTGATGAAAAGTTGTTGCAGGTAGTTGCTCTCTACGTCTTCCTTTATGTTACGGTCTGATGCCCGCACCGCCATTTCCTTGCTGCCACCGCCGCCCGGTATCAGGCCTACACCTACTTCCACAAGTCCTATATAGCTCTCTGCCGCCGCCTGTACTGCATCGGCATGCAGGCACATTTCGCAGCCACCGCCCAGCGTAAGGCCGTGCGGCGCCACCACCACAGGTATGCTGCTGTAGCGCATGCGCATTGTAGTGCCCTGGAACTGCCTTATGGCCATATCCAGCTCGTCATACTCCTGCTCTGCGGCAAACATGAAGATGAGCCCCACATTAGCGCCTGCGCTGAAGTTAGGCCCACCATTAGCTATCACCAATCCCTTGTATTGCTCTTCAGCTATCGCTATCGACTTCTGTATACCTGCCAGCACCTCACCGCCTATGCTGTTCATTTTGGTATTCCAGCGCAGCGCCACCACATCATCACCTATGTCATAGAGCTTGCACACGCTGTTCTTCCACACCACCTTCTCCTCCATATGCTCCAGCAATATGAATGCACTCATGCCCGGTATGGGCTGGTAACTTTCTGTACGCGTGTCGTAATATTTGCGCTGGCCGCCTTCAGTTTTATAAAACGTTTTGAAACCCTTATCCACCATCGCCTGCACCCATGGCGCAGCCTGCACCCCCGCGGCCTTCATTTGCTCCAGTATCTTTTTCACACCAAGGGCATCCCAGCTTTCAAAGGCACCTATCTCCCAGCCGAAGCCTGCCTTCAGGCCATCGTCAATTTTATACAGTTCATCTGTTATCTCGGGGATACGATTAGATATGTAGGCAAACAGCATCTGGTGAAACTGCTTGTAAAAGTCTCCTGCTTTGTCTGTACCGTTATACAGCACCTTCAGCCGCTGTGGTAGGTCGTCTACCTGTTTGGCGGCATCTATGGTCGCAAATTTTGTTTTGCGCTTAGGGCCATACTCCATGGTCTCCAGGTCCAGGGTCAGTATCTCTGTCACCTCCTTTTGATTTTGCTCCTTGGTAGCCACCTTCTTTTCATCGCCCCTGTTCTCAGGTGAATTAGTGAACGAAGCCTTATCAACGGCAGCCTTAGCTGGTGCTGCAACCTTGGTTTTCTTGTAAAAGCCCTGGCCGGTCTTATCTCCCAGCCACTTGTTCTCTATCATCTTCTCGAGAAATGGCGGCATCTTAAATATCTCCTTAGCCTCATCGTTGGGCGCATTTGCCGGCAGGTCTTTGGCCACATGCACAAGTGTATCCAGCCCCACCACATCACCGGTGCGGAAAGTGGCCGATTTTGGCCTGCCCAGCACCGTGCCCGTGAGCGCATCCACCTCATCAACATTGAGCCCCAGCTGCTGCATAGCCTTAAACACAGCCATAAACCCAAACACCCCTACCCTGTTGGCAATAAAGGCGGGTGTATCCTTACATACCACGGTTGTTTTGCCGAGGAAACGGTCGCCATAATCCACCAGGAAGCTGATCACCTCCGGACTCGTAGCAGGTCCGGGAATTATCTCCAGCAGGCACAGGTAGCGGGGCGGATTGAAAAAGTGCGTGCCGCAGAAGTTGCGCTGGAAATCTTCACTACGCCCTTCGTTCATCAGGTGTATAGGGATGCCCGATGTATTAGTTGTTATAAGTGTGCCTTGACGGCGGTACTTTTCTATCTTTTCAAATATCTGCTGCTTGATGTCCAGGCGCTCTATCACCACTTCTATTATCCAGTCGCAGTCCGCTATTTTGCTCAGGTCATCGTCAATATTTCCTATTATTATATTAGCGGCTACTGACTTTGTATAGACTGCTGATGGCTTGCTTTTCAGCGTGGCTTGCAGCGCATCATTCACTATCCTGTTCCTTACTGCTTTGTCATTCACGGTTTGGCCTTTAGCCTTTTCCGCGTCATTTGGCTCCCTCGGTACAATGTCGAGCAGCAGCACCTGCACGCCTATTCCGGCAAAATGACAGGCGATACGGGAGCCCATAACACCGCTTCCTATTACGGCTATCTTACGGATAGATCTATTCATGGTAATGTGTAGCTTTTAGAGACATTGAAGTTATTGAAAAAACCGGGTATGCGGTATGGAACATCCTAAAAGGCCGCGCCACTCCTAAAAGTAGAATTTATCTTAATTTCACCTATGCCTGCAAAGAAAAATAATAGTCGTGTTCTACGGCCTGCCGGTCCACTAAGCCATGCGGAACTTGTGAAATTGGTGAAAGCAGCGGAGAAAGGGCCGTTCTATACATCGGCGGACATCCGTGCAAACCTTGAGCAGTGCAGGAGTAATGCACATACACGGTAATTTTCTGCAACCTGCTAAAAGATATCATCCCCTCTTATGGAATTTCACATTTCCTGCTTCTTCGTATTGACCGCTCAATAACTACTTTTGCAACTTTACTACTACAATGGGTATCGACGATAGAAATGAACAAGGCAAGGGCTACCAAAGTTTTCGCATGGGGCTCGATATAGGTATGGGTATATTGTATCTCTGCCTCGGCACCGGGGCACTGTATCTCCGGTACTTCGGCAATATGCCACTCAATGCTACTTACGCTATGGTACTTGGCTGCCTTATGATAGGCTATGGCCTGTTCCGGCTCTACCGGGGCACCATAGTACTCTTTCGCAAGCGCAAAGTCGAAAAAACCCGTTTCTAAGTTGCTTTTAAAAGGCCGCCTTTATTTTTCCTGTACTTTTGCAGCCTGTTAAATTATTGTTAGAGTATATATAATAATCACTATTCTCTAAAATAAATAAGTAAAATTGCGGCCCTGCTATATGCGCCAACTAAAAAATATCGCCTTTATCATCTCTGCGGCATTGCTGCTGCAGTCGTGCGATGATACGCCTAAGCCGGCGGATACACCAGGCAGCGGTACCATAGAGATCTCGGCTGATGAAACCTACAAACCTATTATAGAGGAGCAGAAGAAGATCTTTGACAGCAGCTACCCTGATGCTAAGATCACCATTCACTACAAGCCCGAGGCAGAATGCTTCAGGGATTACTTTGATAAAAAGGCCCGTATAATACTGGTAACCCGCGATATTACTGCCGCCGAAAAAGAGGCCGGCCTTCAGCGCCAGATATACCCTACCTCGCTGCCACTGGCACGCGATGCGATAGCGGTGATACTGAATAACGAATCTACGGACACCCTGCTGGACATCAACATGCTAAAGGGCATACTTGGTGGGGTTTATAAGAAGAAGTACACCGTGGTGTTTGATAACAGCTCATCAAGCACAGTGAGGTATATCAACGACTCTGTGCTGAGAGGCGAAAAGCTGGGCCCAAATGTTTTTGCGGCCAAAGGAAATAAAGAAGTTGTTGAATACGTTAGTAAGAACCCCGGTGCGATAGGATTTGTAGGCCTTAGCTATGTGAGCGATACTAACGACCCTAATAACACCGGTGCATTTGTTAAAACCGTGCAGGTGGCCGCAATACAGAACGATACGAGCAGGGAGTTCCTAAAGCCTTACCAGGCCTATATTGCGCTGAAGTCCTATCCGCTCACACGCACGCTTTATTATATAAATAGCGAGAGCTACGCAGGACTTGGCACGGGCTTTGCAAATTTTTTAGCTAGCCAGAGAGGACAACTGATATTTTTTCATGCACACTTGTTTCCCGTAAGATCAGAAATGGTGATACGCGAAGCTGAGATCAATAAGAACAATCCGTAAACAGTTTTAAACAGTTATAACGTACTATGATGTACACGATGAAAAAACTAGTATTGATAGTAGTTGCAGTAGCCTTTACTATCAGCGCATGGGCCCAGGGTTCGCTAGACGACGGTATCAAAATGTATAACTACAAAAAGTACATGAGCGCCCAGCGCATACTGACGCCCCTTGCAGAAAAAGACGCTATGGCCAATTATTACCTTGGCCTGTCGTACCTCGGTGCCGGCGACCTTAGTATGGCAGGTACCACCTTCAGCAGGTTCCCGGAAGACTTTGCCAACATTTCGGGAAATGCACGGGTGGCTTATGCCCGGAAGGACATGGCAAAGGGCAACCAGATGGTGAAAGACCTTGCTGCGAAAGCTAAGAAAAAGGACTGGATGCCGCAGAAGTACGCTGCTGATGCCATTACCTACAGTGAGGGCGGCGACTACAACCAGGCCATAGCGTGGTATAAGGATGTGCTTACCAAGAATATGAACGAGACCAGCGCGCATATAGGCATAGGCGATGCTTACCGCAAAGTGCAGGGCGGTGGCGGTGAGGCCATGACCAACTATGAATTCGTGACCGAGAAAGACGCCAAGAATTCGCTTGCTTACTCCCGCATAGGCGACCTTTGGTACGATGCACGCAATTACCCCAGCGCACTCGATAACTATGCTAAAGCAAAGGAAGCGGACCCTACCAACCCCATGCCTTACAGCTCGCTTGCCGATGCATATGCCCGCTCCGGCAGGTACAAGCAGGCACTGGAGAGCATTCAGCAATACCTGAAACTTTCTGACAACACGGCCGAAGACCAGCTGCGATACACCCGCATTTTGTACCTGGCACAGAGCTATTGCGATGCCGCTGTGAAAGCTAAAGAAATAATGGCTACTCCACTGGGGCAGGATGTGAAAACTGAGATGTATGGTATTCTTGGCTTCTCACAGGCAGAGTGCGGCGACTCTCTTGAAGCGCTTACAAATTTGCGTACATACTTCCAGATGCAGGACGCCTCTAAGGTTAGGCCGGGCGCATACATACAATACGGCAAGCTGTTCCTGAAGCTAAATATGCTCGACTCTGCTGGAGTGTACTATACTAAAGGCATCAGCGGCGATACTGCTAAGAACAAGACTGACATCTACCGCCAGATCGCTGAGGCTTTTAAGGCTAAGAAAGAATACTGCAAATCTGCTGAGTGGTATGACAACCTGATAAAGGCTAATCCCGGCTCACAGCCCGGCGACTACGCATGGCGCAGCATCATGTTCTACTACTGCAAAGACTACACACGGGGCATAGAGTCCGCAAACGACTTTGCCGCGAAGCATCCCGATCAGCCTTCTGCACCTTACTGGCAGGGCCGCATACAGATGGCTATAGACTCTGACGCCACATCCGGCGTGGCTGAGCAGTACTTCCTTAAGTGGTACGCAATGCCCGGCGACAAAAAACCAAACGACCTGAAGAGTACCTACATCTACCTCATGTATTACTACTATCATAAGAACGATAAGGAGAACATGAAGCTGTATATGGATAAGATCCGCGCTATCGATCCCGCTGACAGGTCGGTAAAGGAAATAGAAGAGGCATCAAAAGCACCGGCACCTTCTAAGGAAAAGATCAAGATCAAAAGTAAATAATCCGGCATACCGGATAACTGGAAAAGCTACTTCTGCGGGAGTAGCTTTTTTTATTGGAGGCACTGCGTTAGCTTTATTTTATAAATGAACAGGATAGGTGCTTTTTGCTTTTTAGTATTACTGGCTGCAATGCAGTTCTGTTCATCGTGCAACTACGGGAATAACAGCATTGATAAGATCACTAACCGGATGGGGCGGGATGCCATCGCCGAGCAGTATCCTAAGGTACCCGGCGAGGAGATACTGCTGCAGGGCACTTCGCGGACACTGTATGCTGAGCTCAAGGGCTACTATACCACTGCGCTCTCAGCCCTGAAAAATTCGACTGCTAAGGATGGTGTAAAGCTAATAGTGGTTGTGCTCACTCCAGAGGCACCAAAAGCCCGCAGCGCTGCCAATATCTACGGTATTTCCCACATTACCGCTGCAGCTGCTATGCTGGGTATAGAGTACCTCGACCTGTCAGCAGATATGCCCGCAGACCCGGCACTCAGTATATCGGGCAGGTGGACGAAGGAGGGCGCAGCATACATAGCTGGCCGCCTCGATACCCTGCTCCGCAACTACGATGATTACGAAGCTGCAACAATAAATAAGGAGAAACTGCCCGCCACCTTTGGCGACCTGGAACCCGGCACCAACGAAACGGTAAACGATGGCGAAGGACCGGCATACAAGCTCACCGTAAATAAACACGGCCTGCGTATGGGTTACGGCCTTGCCGCTAACAAGACAAAACAACGTATCCTTTTCCTTGGCGATGAGCTGGTATATTGCCCCTATCTCGATGACGGACAAACGATCACCGGCCAGCTGCAACAACGCATACCCGGCAAGGAGATACTAAACGCCGGTAATAGCAACTATACCATGGACGACTACACATCGCTCTACCGCGATAAAGGCCGATATGCAAACCCGGATATTGTAGTGGTGTGCACCAATGGCGGCGATATACTGGAGCACTACTTTTCCCAGCGCAATCACTTTTCGCGAACCGTGCTGCCCTACAAGCCCAGTGCTGCCGAGCAACAATTTTACCATAAAACATTCGACTAATTCTCCTCGGTATGGAAACAGATATAGAGCAATTAAAATACCCCATAGGCCGCTACCAAAAGCCGGAACAGTACGATGCTGCCATGAAGCACGAATGGTTGGGTGCCCTCAAAGGCTTGCCCGTGTGGCTCGATGCCTGTATAGAAAACCTGGACGAGCACCAGCTGCACACACCTTACCGGGAAGGAGGCTGGACCATACAGCAGGTTATACACCACCTGGCAGACAGCCATATGAACGCGTATATAAGGCTGAAACTGGCCCTCACAGAAGATAACCCTACGGTGAAGCCGTATGACGAGAATGCATGGGCACTGCTGCCCGACAACGATATGCCGGTGAACTTATCTATAACGCTGCTGCACGCCCTGCACCGCAAGCTGGTGCACCTGCTACAGCACATCGAGGAGGCGGCATGGCAGAATACCTACTACCACCCCGATCATAAGCGCGACTTCCCGGTATGGGAGGTAGTGGCTATGTATGCATGGCACAGCCGCCACCATATGGAGCATATCAGGCAGCTGAGGCTCAGGATGAACTGGTAAGCACGGTAGCGAAAAATTGTTCCGGCAACGCGCTAAAGTTATACTTTACACATTTAGGCACTATCTTTAAGCTTTCAAAAAAAGGGCACACATGCAGTCACTTCACCCGCATCTCAATTTCGTACACAGCATTCTGCGCTATCTCATTTTGCTCCTGGCTTTCGTGGTGGTGGTGCAGAGCCTCGTAGGTATGATGGGCAAAAAGAAGTTCCAGGGTGGAAACAAGCGCCCGGCGCTCATACTGCTTATCTGCTGCGATCTGCAGCTGCTGCTGGGCCTTGTGCTCTACTACCTGCGCGTTATCAGCGGCGGCATGCTGGGCAGCGGCCATGTGATGAAGGACCCTTACACCCGCTTCTACGCGGTAGAGCATAGCGTCAGCATGATACTGGCTATAGTGCTCGTGCACCTGGGATATGCCGTTACCAAAAAGAACATCGATGACGACCGCAAGTTCAGGAGGTTATTCTGGTATGTTTTTATCGCGCTCGTCATTTTCGTGGCCATGATACCGTGGGAAGGTAAGCAGCTGGTGGGCCGTCCTAATATACCCGTGCTGCCATCGTAATGCCGGGTATGCTCAAACGCTTTTTACAGCCATTCTTTGCCGCATGGGTGCTCGTTACTTTTGCAGTAACCGTATTGGCAGTATTCCCACTGATCGTTGTCATTGGGCTCCGCAATAGCGCACCTGCCCGCAAGACCATACACGCTATTATCAGCAATTGGGCGCATGTGTGGCTATGGATCATAGGCATGCCCGTAACGGTTATAGGCGGGAAGCCATCGGGTCGCAGGCATGTGATAGTAGCCAACCATATCTCTTACCTCGACACTATTGCCCTGTTCCCCGCTGTCAAGACTTACTTCCGCCCACTGGGCAAAAAGGAAATGGTGCATATACCCGTCATTGGGTTCATCTACAAGCAGATTGTAATACTGGTTGATCGCAGCAGCCTCGTAAGCCGCACGCGCAGCATGCGGCTCATGTGGCGTATACTCCGCACCGAGGCAGATATCATCATCTTCCCCGAAGGCACATTCAATGAAACAGCGGAGGTGATGAAAGAATTTTACGATGGGGCTTTCAGGCTGGCGATCACAGCGCAGACACCCCTGCTCCCGGTCATATTCCCCGATACGGTTGATCGCTGGCACTACAGCGGGTGGTGGAAACTGTGGCCGGGCCGCAACCGGGCCATATGCCTGCCTGAAGTACCAGTGGACGGGCTAACGCTGGAGCACCTGCCTGCCCTCAAAGAGCAGGTCCGTACCCTTATGGGCCAGGCGCTGCTGCAATATCGCCGGTCTTAGTTCAGCATCTTCTGGCTCAGGTACACTATACTGCCCACAGAGAGGGTCAGTATCATCAGCAACACTATAATATGGACAAACTTTTGCGCGCTCATAATTCCTCTTTTCTTTCTTTAGTAAAAGCTATCGGTAAACACAGAGCAAAATATGTGCCTGTAAAGGGCACCAGCGCCTTAAAATTGAATTAAACTTTTAAAAATCGGGATTTAATTATAAAAAATTCGGTGAAAGTCATATTTTTATCGCTCGACAACCGATTTCTTGTAAATTTGTTAACTAGAATAAAAGGCTATTATGCAAAAAGGCAGTATGACATTTACCTCCAAACTGGTAATGATATTATTTGTTGTTCTCAGTTTAAGCTATAACTCTCATGGCCAGGACGTGGTGAAAATAAGGAACCTCAACTACACATCTTATTTCTCCAAGTCGCAGCATATCCCTGTATTGGTTATCTACACGCTTACTCCTGATGTTTTTAACTGCTCCAGGGTAAAGGGCGAGAGCGGCGTAAAGCTGGAAAAGGATCCGCAGTTACCGGACGCAACAGATCTGAAAGACGACTACACATTTTCACAGTTCGAGGATGCCCAGATGATGTCTCCACAGCAAAATACCTGTGATAAGGATGCATTTGTAGAGAGCTTCTATTTCTCTAACGTAATGCCTATGCCTAAGAACCTGTACAAAGCACTGTGGGAAAAGCTGCATGCCAAGGAAATGGTTAAAGCCCGCAAATTCAAGCGTGTGAAGGTATTTGCCGGTACAGTAGGCCGCAACTGGGTAATAGGGCATGGCCACAACGTTATCGTTCCTGAGTGGGCATGGAAAGTTATCTACATCCCCAGCACTGATGAGTACCTGTGCTACCAGTTCCACAACATTGAGCCATTCAATCCTAAGGACAACCTCGCTAACCACAAGGTAGACCTGGCAACGATCGAGTCGCTTGCAGGTGTACGTTTCGTGAACGGAGTGATCTCTGCTCCTTATGTAACGGCTACTCCAAGTAACTAATTGTATCTCACTTATTTACAAAGCGCAATTCCTACCGGATATTGCGCTTTTTTATTGATCATAAGTTTTTCTTTCCCATTTCGCATAACAAATATTATAACTATTTAACACTATTTGGCACGGTTCTTACTCTATAACGTTTGGAAGTAAAAACAAACGTTATGAAGAAGATTCTGATACTCGCAGCATGTGCTGCCGTCATGGTTTCATGTAAGAACAATACAGCAACAGTAACGCAGGCTCAACAGTCAACTATTGATTCTCTTAAAACCGAGATAGTTAAAAAGCAATTGGTAGATTCCATTACTAGGTCAATGGCCGTGAATGTAGCTCCGCTTCCTGCAGCCGCCGAAACGCGCGTAGTAGTGGTGCACGAACCGGCGCCGGTTAAACGCCGCAAGTCATCTGGAGCCAGCCAGTCAACATCCCGCAGCTGGACTGCTAACCAGGGCTCTAATGCGCCCGTGGCCGCCAACACTGCATATACAGAGCCTGCTCCTGTAAAGGAAAAGAAAGGCTGGAGCAATAAAGCCAAAGGCGCGGTAATAGGCACTGGCGTAGGCGCAGTAACAGGCGCGTTAGTAGCTAAGAAGAAAGGCTGGGGCGCGCTCATAGGCGGTGCTGCAGGCGCAGGAGCCGGCACAGGTATAGGTGCGATACTCGACAATAAGAAAGACAAGTAATACTCATTTACATATTTGCTAACAGCCTGGCCCCGTACGGCCGGGCTGTTGTGTTTTAGCCACGCGAGTGTGTATCTTATTGTTTTTTCCTGGTGACTAATAATAAACCGCTATCAAAATTATTAGAAAGAAAATCCAATTGCGAGTTGTT
>JAZKFF010000023.1:0-221641 GCA_040386555.1 Bacteroidota bacterium
TGTGTTTTAAAGTTAAAAAATTTCAACTCTTGACACAGTTCATTTTACAGTCTCCAATGCGCCGCTAGCTTCAAGTTGTAATGCTCGGCTACCATCTCTCTTCATAACCACCTCCGTCACCTTTACAACCGTATGATTTGGGAGAGTCAAGTTTTTTACTCCTTTTATCAAAAGCCCTCCTCCCCAAGTGTAAACAATTTCAATTCCATTAGTCCTTTTCACCAGTTTGTCAACGACTTTCGATGCGAGTCCCAGATTTGCGTTGCGTTTCGCAATCTCTTTACCTGAAATTTCATAACCAGGCTTTTGTTTGTTTATATCTCGAATAATATCTTCAAGTGTCTCTTCCCCGCTTGTATTGCCGGGTTCGGGATTATAATAATCAAAATCCTCATCAGGCTGTACAAGATACTTAATTTTACGCCGTTCCCACGGCACCGCAGGAGAATTGATCACTGGGTCAGTATCCACAGCAGGCTTATCAGCAGCCATTTTACTAATCACTTCTGCCGGTGGCTGCGCCGTCGGGGGCACAGGCCATGGGTCCATTTGCTCAGGTGTGGGCGCGCCCGGTGTCATCGGTATCGGTGGCACATAGGGGATGTCTGGTATATATTGTCGCGGATTGCCATAGTCCGGCGCTGGCGGTGGTCCATATTGGGTATCCGTTATCCCATCACCCCCCGCATACTCCTGCCAGCTCGGTATTACCTGTTTCTCCTGCTCACCTTTCTCCTTTGGTGTGCTTGCCATGCCACCCTTATTCTCCACCCCATCAGTAGACCCCGATGGGCAAAAGCCGCAGTGGCTCAGCTGCTCCAACTCCCACTCATAAAAATACTTGCTCCGGTTGGCCGCTCCCGCAGGAACCGGCACGTTACTCTGGCTGCCATCGTTGTTCAAGCGCAGCTTGCCATACCTCGCCTCCTGCTTCTTGCCCGCGTCGTTGCGCTTCAGCGCCGCAAACCTATATACCAGCCCTCCCGGGTCTATCCATATGTACCAGCCTTCAAGGTCCCAGCCTACCCACTTCAGCTCTTCATTCATCATCCACGCGGTGTCTATAAAGTCTATGAACCGGTGAAACTCGGGCTCATGTACTGCATTGTCCTGCAACGGGTAAAATGTGCAGCACGATTTAATGGTCGGGTAGTGTTTCTTCCAGAATGAGGAAAAGTAAGGCATAGCGTATAAATATTTTTGGGGTAAAATGTTTTGTTAGTCCTAAAAAAGAAGAGATGTTCCGCCACCGTCGGCGTGACTTCTCTCACTACAATTAAGAAGTATATAGCATTATGGTTCTGTGGTCACATCTATACCTGGCAATTCAGTATAGTTTGGGAGTTTGTCTTGGAGGGCTGTTTTAGTTTCTCTGAGTGAGTCGTTTATAACGTCAACAATAAATGCAATATCGCTGATTATTTTCCCATCCTTGTATTCTTTTTGCAACCAAATTAGTTTGCTCTGCTGCCTGCCGTTGTATCGGCTATAGAACATCCTGGAGTCGAACGAAATGCTATTGTCTTCGTAATTGTATTCCGTACCTGGATACGTATATTTTTGGATCTTCGGAATTGAACATGATGCTGTTATAGTTGCAACGTAAATGGCTAGGTTCTCATCGCAGTCACTACAAGTCCGTCCTGACAGTACTATAAAAGAAAGCGAATCGTCTTTTTTTAGCCAAGTTATAAACTGAACGTCATATAACAACGTTTTCATGAATTTACCGTTGGTAAAAAAAATCGTATCGACTGACACTTTTTGCACGTCTAATCCTTGAGTGGAAAGCTTCTTTTCCGTCTTGCCGTTTTTGCAAGAACAAAAAACAATGAACAACAAAGTAATGAAAAGTACGTTTCGCATCTGATTATAAGTCATCAATTGGTATGTAAGTATGTTTGCCTTTTTTCTTTAGTTTATCCAATAAATATCTGTACAATAAAAAAACATTGCGGTGCCCTGGATTCATATCAACATGAACATGTGGTGGTAAAGCGCCGTTGTTCCGGATGTTCCGAAGGGCATCCGGAACTCCTAATATACGCCGTTCTCCGAACGGACTTCAAACGCACTAAGCTCAGAACTGGTAGGCAAGCCCAATCAAGCCCTTGATGTTGCAGTAATCGCGTGCGCTGCTATACCGGTACTCTTCAGGCTTATCTACTATGCCGGCCCGCACCGGGTTCATGTGTATGTAGTTTAGCTTTTGCTCAAAGAAATTGTGAGTGATTATCTCTTCCGGGTGGTTGCCTTCCTGCCAAAAATGCACTGCCCCGTTTTGCTCCAGCAACCACAATAGCCAATTTTTTCTGCTCTCTGATATATTGTTACGGATAGCGCTCACTATTGCTGTAGCCGTAAATTTTTTGAAGTCGCGCAACGTATCACTAAGGTCATATCCATCTGTACATGAGCAGATCATATGCAGGTGGTTGCTCATTATAACCCAGCCATATATCTGCAGGCCTTTGTTCTTCTTGCAAAATTCAAGACTATCGATCACGATATCAGCATAGCACGCTCTTGAAAATACATCTATCCACTGAGTTACTGTAGCCGTTATGTAATAGAGCCCTTGCTGATCTGTTATCTTGTATGCGAAACCCATAGCTATCTTTTAGCTATGCAATATAATATTTAGCTTCAGTTCTATGAATTCCGTTCGGAGAACGGCGTTTATGGCGATTCCGGATGCCCTGCGGAACATCCGGAACAACGTTTAGGTATTTTTCACGTAGTGCAAGTGGCGGGTAAAGGAGTGGGCGACAGGGGGGAGCCAAATAGCAGCATACAGATGAACGGTGCCATGGTTCGGCATACTCACCATCACTGAAGCTAAATAGCAGCAACGACCCAGGACCCCCACCGCCCATATCTTTTAACCGATAGTTTATCACTCCCGCAAAATGTGGCGTTTATACTGCTTATTTTTAACCGTGGCGTGGAAAAGTGTTATAAAATTGTTAGCTTTAAGACACTTCCTTTATTATAGGTTGTTTTATAACCAATGGGTGTTGCTGCGCGTTTATTGCTGGTGGTATTGCTGTGCTTTGTGTTGCCCCGCGGCCTGATGGGCCAGACGGCTAATTTTATTGCTGATGATACGGCAGGGTGCGCGCCGCTGGTGGTACACTTTACCAATACCAGTGTATGCCCCGGCTGCACTTATACCTGGAACCTGGGCAACAGCACCACATCTACGCTCACCCACGTATCGGGCAGCTACGTGACGCCCGGCACCTACACGGTGACGCTGACTGCCGATAGTATGTCTGCAATACGGGTGAAGACGCGGGTGATAACCGTGTACCCGCAGCCCGTGGTAGCCTTCAGCGCTAATGATACCAGTGTGTGCCCCGGTGTGCCGGTGGTCTTTACCAGCACCAGCACGGGCGGTGTGCCCGGCCCGCTCACCTATGGGTGGAACTTTGGCGATGGCGACTCGAGCACGCTGGCCAGCCCCGCGCACCCATATGTGAATCCCGGTTTTTACAATATTACTTTGTCGGTAACTAATGCCAGGGGCTGCACCGAGGCGCGTACGCTGATGGGCTATCAGCATGTGTTTACAAAGCCGGTGCCGGTGTTTACGGCTACGCCGGTATCGGTATGCAGCGCGCCGGCCACCATTAGCTTTACCAATTCCACCACGGGTACTGCGCCGCTGAGCTATGTGTGGCACTATGGCGATGCCACCACATCGACCGCAACGGCGCCACCACATACCTACGCCGCTCCCGGCACCTATACGGTGAAGCTGATAGCTACCAACGGCAATGGCTGCAAAGACAGCCTGGCGCGATCTAATTATATAAGAGTAAGCGGGCTCAACGGAACGTTTACCGGCCCCTCGGCAACATGCCAGCACAGCCAGGTGACCTTTACCAATACCAGCACGCCGCACGCGTGGAGCAGCTGGAACTTCGGCGACGGCAATGTGTCGACCGCGGAGTCGCCGGTGCACACCTACACTACAGCCGGCACTTATACGGTAACGCTGGTAGTATCTGACGGGCCGTGCTTTTCTACCCGCACGCAGGCTATCACCGTCAACCCGGTGCCGGTATTTACCTATACCATTACCCCCCAGCTGCCATGTCCCGCGCCTGTGCTAATGACTTTTACGGCAACTACAGTGCCAGCGGCCACAGTAGTGTGGAAGTACAGCAGTACCGACTCATCGGTAGGCAACCCTGCCACCCATCTTTATACAGAGAGCGAAATATATACGGTGACAGCAACGGCGACAACGGCAGCCGGCTGCAAAACGGTGCTGGAGAAAGAGCATACAATATTTACTGCCGGGCTGATAGTATCGGCAGGGCCGCTGCGGGGGTGTGCGCCGCACGAGGCACACTTCCAGGCCGACCCGGTGACGTTTACAGGCGTGAGCTCGCCAGTGCCTTATCCTTACCGGCCATTCAGCTACGTATGGACCTTTGGGGATGGATCGCCCAGCGTTACCGACTCTACTCCCGACCATACATACATAGACACCGGCATCTACACCGCTACTGTAACGGCCACTACCGGCAATGGCTGCGTAATGACAAGGCAGGTGAACATAGAGGTGAGGAGGCCGCCCGAGGCCACCTTTGTTGCATCGCGCACACAGGTATGCTATGGAGATACGATCACTTTTATACCTACCGTTATATCTGGCGCAGTAGATACATTTGAGTGGGACTTTGGCAGCGAGAAGCGGTATACCCCCGGGCCGGTGATATTCCGGTATACCGGGCCGGATACGTTTACGGTGAAGATGAAGGCGTTTTACCACGGCTGTGCCGACTCTGCCTTTGAGCGGGAGGACTACATTATTGTCGACTCCCCCAAGGCCATTATAGGAAAGGGTTTTCCGTGTGTGCCGCGTACGAGCGTGCAGTTTGGCGACAGCTCGCTCGGCGACACCTACCACGTGTGGATATTTGGCGACGGCGATACATCGCTGCTGCCGCACCCGCTGCACAACTACCCGGCGCTGGATACCTACGCGATAACACTGGCCACCTACAACTCGCGCAGCGGGTGCAGGGATACGGCCAGGGGTAGTGTGATACTGATGGATGTTAACACGTATTTTACGGCAGATGATACTGCCGTGTGCGAGGAAGATGTTGTAACCTTCACGTCTGTAATAGACAGTGGTGCCGTGTATACGTATAGCTGGTATGTAGGCGACTCTGCCAAGCCGTGGGCAGTATACCAGAATTATACTGACACCTTCTGGCAGCGGGGGATATATGATATCAGTTTTGTGACCACCGATATGAACGGCTGCCTCGATACCGCGGTAAGGCATGGCTACCAGCATGTGGGCAAGCCTGATGTTCGGTTCGGCTCGCTGCGGGTGGGATGCGCTCCGTTGCTTACTGAGTTTATAGATTCTACTACTGATATACCCGGGGCTGCGCTTATCAACTTCGCGTGGTCGTTTGGCGATGGTGCATTTGATACAGTGAATGTGCCCACGGTGGCGCACACCTATACCGCAGCAGGCACTTATCCGGTAGAGCTGACGGTGACAGATAATATTGGCTGCAAGGATACACTGCGGGTGGCAGACTATATAGAGGTACACAGGCCGTTTGCTTTCTTCTATGCTGATAATACGCACCCATGCCCCGGCAATACGGTGAGCTTTACCAACATGACTACCGGCACCACGCAGCTGCTGTGGTACTTTGGCGATGGCGACAGCTCTTATGCTGCGGCGCCGGCTCATGTGTATGCCAGTGAGGGCATGTATACTGTGAAGCTGATGGTTGTAGACAGCTTTGGCTGCACAGACACTGCCATATATGCTAACTATGTGATCGTGGCTGCGCCGCATGCATCGTTCACGGCCAGCGATACATTTGCTGTTTGTCCGCCGCTGACGGTGAACTTTACCAACACTACTACCGGCGCTACCAACCACTCGTGGACCTTTGGGGATGGTAATCTGTCAATAGTGCCATCGCCGAGCAATATCTATGGCACTGCGGGGCTGCGCACGGTGCGGCTGATAGCTACCAATGCTTATGGCTGCAGGGACACTGCGGTGGGCCAGGTAAGGGTATATGGCTATGCGGGGGCGTTTACTTATTCACCTGTTAATGGGTGCAGCCCATTGTCGGTGCGCTTTGAAGCGGCGCTGACGAATGTGCCTAACATGACCTGGGACTTTGCAGATGGGGTGACCGTGGCCACGACCGAGGATACGATAAGCCATGTATACACCACGCCGGGCGCCTATGTGCCCAAGCTGATACTTAGCGACAATACCGGCTGTGAGAACTACAGCATGGGCCTGGACACGATAAAGGTGGGCAGGGTAGCTGCGCACTTCAAAACGCTGCCGGCGAAGGCCTGTGCGGGAGTGGCGATAAATTTTGTTGACTCCTCATCATCGCGGTGGGCGAGTGTGACCGCGTGGGGCTGGAGCTATGATGGTACTACCAGTACGCTTACTTCGCCGTCGCATGCGTATACTGCAGCCGGCACTTATTCGGTGACGCTGACTGCCACAGACGGATGGGGATGCAGCGGCTCGGTAACGAAAGTGGTGACGATAAATCCGCTACCTGCTATTGTGTCTAGCACTGATACCGTGCTGTGTGGAGTGGGGGCTATTGCAAAGTTATATGCCACCGGCGGTGCCACGTATGTATGGGGCAGTGGCTCCACGCTTAGCTGCACAGCATGTGATACAGCCTATGCAACACCACTGGTTAATACTACTTATACAGTGACAGGCACCGACACCAATGGGTGTGTGAGCAGCGATACGGTGCGGGTGAGCCTGCTACCCGGTATTGCTCCGCAGCCGGCGATATGCCCGGGGGCTACGCTGACGGTGAGCAATACTGCACCGGGCGGCACCTGGAGCTCTGCGAACATTGCAGTGGCCAATGTGGCGGCGGCAACGGGCGTGGTGACGGGTATGGCACCCGGCACGGCGGAGATCATGTACACCCTGCCCAGCGGTTGCTTTGCCAGCGTAGTGATAACAATCAACACTACGCCGAAACCTATCGATGGAACTGGCGCATTGTGTACAGGCGCTACTGTGAGCCTGAGCGACACCGTGGTGGGAGGTACCTGGATATCGGCCAATGGCGGCGTGGCTACTATAGATACTAATACCGGCATGGTGAGCGGCATTGCTGCGGGCACCAGTGTAATAACCTATGCACTGGCCAACGGCTGCTATATCACAGGCGTGATGACGGTAAATGCCTATCCGCCGGCGATAACGGGAAGGCTGCGCTATTGCGAGGGGAGTACGGATACACTGAGCAATGCGGTGACGGGTGGGTCGTGGAGCTCAGGCACTGCAGCCGTGGCAACTGTGGATACCGCAGGTAGGGTATGGACTACAAGCGCGGGGACAACTACTATAACCTATGATCCCGGGACGGGATGCATTGTAACAACAGCTGTAACGGTATATGCAACGCCCGAGCCGGGAGTTATAACAGGCGCTGATACTTTTTGTGCAGGCAGTACGGTGACCCTTAGCAATACAACAACAGGTGGAACGTGGAGGAGCAACCGCGATACGGTGGCGATAGTGACCAATGCCGGTATAGTTACCGGGCTGAAGGCGGGCAGCAGCATAATCTCATATGAGACAGACACTAATGCTGCCGGATGCTCAAGCAGGTCTTTTTTTACAATAGTAGTGACGGAGCCGACATTGACTATTGCAGCTACGACCACAGATGTGCAATGCTATGGCGGGCACGATGGCCGTATTGCAGTGGCTGTGGACAGCGGCATTGCTCCCTATGAATACCAGTGGACACATGGAGGAAGTGGCATAACTACCGATAGCCTTGTAGCCGGCACTTATATAATAACAGTGACTGAGACGGTGACACAGTGCCGCAAAGCAGACACCTTCACCGTGGTGCAACCGGATACAATGATAGTGACTTCCTCGCTCATGCCTGATAGCTGCTTTAAGGGAACGGGAAGCATAAGGGTTGATGTAATTGGCGGTGTCGCACCCTATCAGTACGCATGGTTCAACAATGCGACGGGCAACGAGGTGACGGGACTGATGCCGGGCACCTATACAATGACTGTGACCGATATGCATGGCTGCGCAAGAGCACTGAGTGAGGTGGTAGCCGAGGATAGCTGCCTGGGCATTACAGTACATGACATAATTACTCCCAACGGGGATGGCTTTAATGATGTGTGGGTAATAGAGGGCCTGGAGCTATATCCGGCTAATACGGTGCAGGTGTTTGATAAATGGGGAGATATGGTGTATGAGCGAAGCAACTATAATAACGACTGGCAGGGGCAAGGCATGAAGAATGGTGCGGTGCTGCCTGATGGCACCTATTACTACCTGGTGAAGCTAAATGCTGAGAACAGGGGTGGCGGGCCTACTATATTTAAAGGTGCAGTAATGATAAAAAGGTAGAAAGCGAAACATGCAAAAAAGAAACCGGGACATTGCTTACAGGTGTGGACTGCTGTTGCTGCTGGGGCTGGCACCAATGCTGTGCCGCGCGCAGAGCGACCAGCACTACACGATGTTCATGTATAACAAGCTGCTGTATAACCCTGCCTATACGGGCAGCAGGGATGTGCTGTCGGTTAACGGGCTGTACAGGAAGCAATGGACGGATATGCCCGGAGCGCCACAGACCGTGAACCTGTCGGTGGATGCGCCGCTGGGCAGCTATATGAAAACCTTCAGGAAGCTGGCGGCGGGTATCAGTATTACTAATGAGAAGCAGGGTGTGGAGCGTAATAGCAGCTTGCGCGGGTACTATGCCTACCGGCTGCAGCTTAAGCATTCTGTATTGTCTTTAGGGCTGTCGGCGGGGGCTAACTTATACTCCGCAAACTATACTCTGCTGAACCCTTACCAGCAAAACGACCCTAACCTGAACGGTGATGTAAAGAACGCCATACTCCCTAATTTTGGTGTGGGTGCTTACTGGTCGGGCGATAAGTTTTATTGCGGCTTGTCGGCACCAAACCTGCTTGAGAACAGGTATGATAAAAATGCCCCGCAGACCAATGTAAAGAACGCTAAGCAGATACGCTCTTATTATCTCAGCGGTGGTTATGTATTCACGGTGAACGAGATAATAAAATTAGAGCCGCAGGTGCTGGCCAGATATGCGGTGAACCCCGACTACCGGCTGCCCTTTAACTGTGATATAAACATAACAGCAATTGCCTACGACAGGCTGATGCTGGGAGTTACTTACCGCACCGATAAATCGATGGAAATGATAGCGCATATGCAGGCTACAAAGCGTATCAATCTCGGCTATGCATTTGACTATATGCTATCGGCGCTCAATGGCTATAGCGGGGCCACCCATGAGCTGGTGCTGGGCTACGACCTGGTGCGCGAGACCACTAAATTTCATACACCAAGATTTATAAAGTCGTTCTAGGCGTATGCGATCATTCCTGCTTATTGCTATGCTGCTTATTGCAGCAGGGAGTTCCGGCAAAGAGAATAAAGACCTGATGAAGGCGAAGTATTACTATAGCCACCTTGCTTATAGCGATGCGATACCTTACTTCGAGAAAATAGCGGACACGCTTAATGATCCTATTATCTATGGGCTGCTGGGCGACTGCTATAGGTATACTGGTAATTCCGGAAGGGCTGCCATCTGGTATAACAAAGCCGTGCAGCTGCCGGGCTACGACACTGCAACCGCGCTGAAATTTGGGCAAGTGCTGATGCAGCTGCAGCGATATGATGAGGCTGCAAAATGGCTTACAGAATACAGCCATGCGCGGCCAGCTGAGCGGCGGGTGGCAAACCTTATTGCAGGCTGTGAGGCTGCTGCACAAACGATGAAGCAAATACCCACCGGCGCGGTGTCGCTGGCTGAGGTAAATACCGATGCCGCTGAGTTTGCCCCCACGCTGTGGCGGGGACAGCTGGTATTCACATCGGATGCGGTGGTGGATGTGAAGAAGAAAACGGACAAGTGGAGTGGCAACGCATACTACAACCTGTACATGGTGCCTGGCGACAGCAAGGGACATACCGGCGAGGAACTAAAGCCGGTGGTGCAGGAAAAGGCTGTGAACATAAAGTATCATACAGGTCCGGCAACATTTAGCGGCGATGGCAGGCAGATGTATTATACCCGTAGCCGGTATAACGACAAATTCTTTGGCAAGGCAAATACAAACACCGATAGCACGGTGCTGCTGGAAATAATGGTGGCGAGCGGGTATGATGCTAAAGAGGGAAAGTTCGAAAAGGTAACCCCGTTTGAGTATAACAGCGACAGGTACACGGTGGCCCACCCCGCTATAAGTCCCGGTGGCGGCTTGCTGGCCTTTACGGCAACCATGCCGGATGGCGCGGGCAGCAGCGACCTGTATATTTGCCGCAAGGCCGGCGATGTATGGGCTGCGCCGGAAAACGCCGGCGCAGCCATCAATACCGAAGGTGACGAGGTCTTCCCATACTGGGCTGATGACAGCACGCTTTTCTTCTCCTCTGACGGGCATGCCGGGCTGGGCGGGCTGGATATATACAAGGCGCAGCTGAACACACAGCTGAACACTTTTTCGGTACCGGTGAATATGGGCAACCCCATCAACTCATCGTACGATGATGTATCGCTGGCCATGTATGCTGATGGCAGGAGCACCTACCTGTCGTCTAACAGGCTGGCGGCTAAGAAGGGGGACAACATCTACTTCTACAAGCGCGAAAAAATATATGTGCAGATCAATGTAAAGGACTCTGCTACCAATGAGCCGGTAAGCAATGTGCGCTTCTCGCTGACCTCGCTGGCAGAGCGGCACGACACGGTGGCTGCGAGCGGTGGCTCCTACTTTAAGCAGCTGCACCCCGAGGTCGCCTATGAAGTGTATGTGAAGAAAGAAGGGTACAGGGCACTATATTTTACGGTGAGGGCCACGAGCACAAAGGAGATCGACACGATATTTAAGAACGTGATACTGTGCAAGCACAAGGACTCAACGAGCATGGTGGTGCTGCCGCCGGTGACGCTGCCCGTATCGTTTAACCAGGTGGTGGGTATACCGCAGATGAACAAGGTGTACGAGATAGGGCACTTCTACTTCTCCTTTAACACCGCAGACCTGGATACCGGTGCACGCATGGTGCTCGACAGCCTGGTAGACTACCTGGTGCAAAAGCCAACGATGGAGATAGAGATACGCGCGCATACCGACTGCCGCGGTGGAGATGCATATAACCTAAACCTCTCGAAGGAACGATCGCTGGCGGTGGTGAACTACCTGGCATCAAAAGGCATAGCGCGCAGGCGCCTGAAATACATAGGCCTTGGCATGAGGCAACCTAAGATAAAATGCGCCACCTGCGAGCAATGCACCGAGGAGCAGCACTACCTGAACAGGGTGCTGGAGTTCAGGATATTGAAGTTGTAGGGTGTGGCAAAGCGGGGTTTCAGATGAGGCCGCTCAGCAGGGCCGGTTTTCAAATCGGCTTATTTGGGCGGGCACGGGTTGCAGCGCACTGGGGCTAAGCCTCAAACCCGCCCCTGTGGGCTTTAAATAGTTAAGACCCGCAGCTACATTTCCCGGATAAGGTTTAAGAACTCGTCAAGCCTATACGCACCGTTGACTGCTCTGCGCTCATATACCATAAAATACTTGAAGTCGTTTCCCGCCTTCCTAACCCACAGCTCCCCCAATCGTATTTTTTGTTCAGCGTCTAAGTGATCTCCCTTTGTTTCTAAAATAATAGTTTTCCCCTTCTTGGTTTGAATAATAAAGTCAGGATAATGATTGATAAAAGCATTAATTCTGAAGCCTTTACGGTCGATATTCCTTGTCCAGAAGGCTATGTTCTCCATATTGCCGATATGATCAATCACCTGCTCTTCAAATCCGTTCATTTTCCCTTCTTTTTCGTAAAGCGACTTTGTTATATCTTTTCCCGTGCTTACAGGAGAAATACTGTCGGGCAATATGAACGAAGGCCTTATAAATACTTTATCGATATCCAAAAGGTCTCTGAATTTTTTTTCTGCATACGCTTCCGAAAGCTCCTTTATTTTCCATTTTATTTTATCTGTATAGGTGTAGATTTTGTCCGAGAAGTCCTGGAATTGAGTATCACTAAAATCTTCTAAAATACGGTTGATGTACTTTTTTATCTCATTGTCGGGTATCGGATACATGTTCCCGATGATATCCATGGTTCGTTTCGTAAAGTTCTTTACACGGCTATCCTTCTTAGTCGGGTCAAGCATATAGCCCATAATGCTTTCTCTTATAGTGCCGTCGAGCCGTAAAAAGGTGGGGGTATGCTCTTTTTTGGTCTCGTCGAGGTCTATTTTATATAGGTCGGCTGTAACGCTGTCGAAAGCTATGTTGATGTCCGCTTTGCTCAGCGCAAAGCCTTCCAGAAGATTGTCTTTTTCCAGCGGCAGGTCATTGTCATCGCCGAAATTGAACTGGGAGGCTGGCACGGTCAGGTAGAACTGCGGCAATTTTAACTGTTTAGCCTGTTCTTTGAAAATGCCCTTTATGTCATACGTTTTCACATGCTTTTGTATTTCGGTGGGTATTGCTGCTAAGTTATTTGCAGCCATCTGAAAGAATATCTTTTCGTAATCTTCGTTTTGCGCAATGGCAGTTTGTTCAATTGCTAATACAATTGTGTCAACCGGCGCTGTTTCATCAGGAATACTGATACGGCTGGTATCTATATCATACGTATTGTCTTCGACTGTTTGTTCCGCAGGTGCCGCGAATACAGATAGCTGGTTAACAGTTTCCTGCTTTTTGGCGTCTTCCAGCATTGCGGGGTCAGCCAGCTTATAATCCCTGTCGCTAAACCCAGCCTTGTTCAAGCCCTTTACTATGTTGTCGAGCGTATCAAGAAACTTAGACGAGGCGGTCAGTACATAGCACAAATTAAGTAGCGGGAAATTGTGCTTTGTTACATAAGGCTGGCGCAGCACGCGCCCCAGTATCTGCTCTACGTCTACTGCCGAGCTTTTGTCGGCAAGCGATGCCAGTATATAGGCAAAAGGGCAGTCCCAGCCCTCCTTCAGCGCATTGATGGTAATGATGTAGCGCACCTCGCAGACCCTGCTCATCAGGTCAATATTCCTGAGCTCATTGATGTTTGCAGTTTTTATTTTTATCTGCTCTTCAGGTATTTGCAGCTCCAGCAGTTTTTCTTTCAGCTTCTGCACATTAGATCTCTCCTCCTCTTCATTTGAGAAATCCTTGCCATTCTTCGGTTGTGCCTGGAACAATACGATAGGGCGGATGTATTTGCCGCCTTTCTTTTCTTCCTCTTTCGCTTGCAGCTCCAGCCTTTTTTGCAGCTGTAGCGATGAGTTGATTACCTCTGTCCTGTCCTGGTGGTTATAGACTATCACCGGCAGCTTTACCATGTTTTCCCGCTTCAGCTCCATGGCGTCTATGAAACTGATAATATTGCTGTTCTTACGGGGAGTGGCCGTAAGGTCGAGTATAAAGCACGGACTTATTTCCTTCAGCATATCCACGCTCAGGTCACTCTCTGCATTATGGCTTTCGTCTACAATCACTACCGGGTTAAGGTGCTTTATCACTGCGCCTAATGTTATCTCTGCTTCCTTGCCCAGCAGGCTTTCGAATGATTGCAGGTTGCCATTTTCCTGGAATACTTTCCGGTCTTCTTTGTTTCTTGCCCGCAGGCTATCGAAGCTGAATACCATTATGTTCAGCTGCTCCATTACTGAGGTAGCATTAAATCCGGTTCCTTGCAATAATGCAGCCTTGTCGAGTACTTCCACCCTGTTGCCAAAAAGCGAGTTGATCTTTTGGCGGTACGGATGCGAAGTGTCTTTTAAGTTTTTTATTGTCTGGTCAAGGATTGTAATAGAGGGTACCAACCACATCACTGCTTTAGGCTTATCGTGGTGAAAGGCATCAAAAATAGTCTTCAATGCATTACAGGCAATAAAGGTTTTTCCGCCGGCTGTGGGCACCTTTATGCATACGTGCGGCACGCTGGGCACATTGTTCTTGTATGGCTCTATAGTGCTGCCTGAGAACGGCTGTAGCGGGGTTTTTGGGTGCCTGGTCCAAAAATCATAGAATGCGTCCTTCACATCTTTGGTTTCCTGCACCTGCTCTAAAAACAGTGAAAGATCATTGACTACTTCCTGCTGGTATGGCTTTAATTCCATGGCTTAAAATCTTGTGATATCCCTTGGTATTTTCTTGAAAATGAGGTGGTTCCGGGTCATATACTCTTTAGTCAGCACGCAGTTGTCGGCATAGATAACATACTGCTCTGCTTTAGTCTTTATGGTAGCAAGGAACTCGTGGTTTAAAGTTGTTATATCGTCCTGCTCGTAATGAAAATAGTAGGCGGTATCGTTGTGATTTCCTAAAAAGTACTCGTTGTCGTTGTGGCTTGTTTCAATGAGCGGAGTGGCGGTTTCTGTATAGTACACATACTGTCGTATTCTGTCTACGCCCAACAACTCATTCAGCATGCCATCTTCAAGGAACATCGGTTCGCCTAATTCATAATAGTCAAAGCTGCCGCCCGTCCCTTCAGTATTCCCATAGCCGGTGATTACTCGTTTTATTCTTTCGGCAGTGATGTTTTCAGCGTAGCGCTCCATTTCAACCAGAATAAAGCGCCTTTGCCCGCCGTCGAGCTTATTTAAATTTAGTACTGCATGCGCAGTTGTTCCGGATCCTGCGAAACTATCTAAAATAATGTCTGTATCTTTTGTTACTTGTGAAATTAAAAGGTGGATCAATGATACAGGTTTTGGGTAATCGAACACTTTTTCTTCAAAAAGAGATTGAAGTACTTTAGTGCCCTCTGAGTTTAGCCCAACATCATAAGCTTCTTTGCTAAGCCAAGACGAAAGTGGGTTTATATCTGACTTTAAATCTTCCAAATACCTTTTCGACATAGGGCGACCGGTGCCATTTTTTGGAAAAACCACTCTGCCTTCTGCAATTTTTTCCTTCATCGTATCGGGGGCAAATGTCCACACGCGCTTTGGGCTCGGCGAGTATCGTATTCCAGTTAGAGGATCAATCAAATCAAAAAATTGATTTGGTCGTTGCTCTTTAGTCATGCCTACAGTTAGATCTCCCAAAGTCCAGGGTCCTTTTGGGTCGCTGTCGGGATTTGAATAATTTTTATAGTCCTTGTTGATTCCTTTAAACTTTGTCTGACCAGATCTAATGTAAGAAACAGTGTATTCATGATCGACCGAAACATTGTTTTGCGATAGCTGAGATGATGCTCTACGGCGCCATACAAATGAGGTGACAAAGTTATTACTACCAAAAATCTCGTCAGCTATCAATTTTAAATTGTAAAGTTCTCCATCATCAATTGATATGAATATTACTCCGTCGGCAGCAAGTAATTTGTATAGGATTTTTAGCCTTGGATACATCATACAAAGCCATTTGTCGTGGCGGCTCAGGTCTTCGCTCTCCTTGCCAACTACACGTCCCAGCCATTTTTTTATTTTAGGGTCATTGACATTATCGTTGTATACCCAGCCTTCATTTCCTGTGTTATAGGGTGGGTCTATGTATATGCACTTTATCCGGCCCTCGTATTCAGGCAACAGTGCTTTTAATGCTTCAAGGTTGTCGCCATGTATTATCTTGTTACCGCTGCGTGTTTCCTCTTCCGTTTGTGTGCCGTTGCTATAGCCATACGAATGCTCCAATACCCTGTATGGCACATCGATATGATGATTGATCACTTTATTTTTTCCTATCCAGTGGAGTGTAGGCATTTACTTCAAAGCTTGGCGCCTTGAGGTAGCTTCGGGGCGGGATTATCAAAATAAAAAAGGGCGTGTTACCTCTGCAAATTTTTCTTTTCCCGAAAGGCACCTAGACGCGCCTGAGCAGAATTGAAAACAGCAGAGGACACGCCTTTGCAGGCGCATCCCTTATACTGTTTCTTTCTGCCCTGAAAAAATTGTCTAGGTTTTATCGGGAAAGAAACGTTAAGCAACGCTAATTATATGTATGGTCTTTATTTTGTTATATCATGTTTGTTGTTTAGGAGGTAAATTTAGTAATAAAGTCGACTCTTCGTAGCGTTTTGCCGTATTACGTGAGATTGCTTCCTTCGTCGCAACGACGCGAGAAGGTAATCCTTGTCGTGCAGGAGTGACCGCTGATGTTGAATGATCAGACCCTATGCGCGTTTAACGCGTCTGATACCACATAAGCATCCGGCAACCCTGCATTTTTCGCACTACTTTAACAGTTCAAATTTGGCTGTAATCCTTAGCCGCCGAGGGGTGCGGCGTTCTTATCCATTTCTAATGCGGGCTTCACAACAATCTTAAGTGAGCCTCAGGAGTTCCTAATACCGGCAACTCATCTTTGCAGTAACAAAAAGATGAGCACTATGAAAAACATTTTAGTTCCTACAGACTTCACTACAAACTGCCTCGATCATGCATCATTTGCTGCAAGACAGATATCGGGCAAATGCAATATTCACCTCTTTCATGCTTTCGATATGCCCGGCAGCCTTATGGATGCTATAGGGCGCTCGGGCATCCGCAACCACAGCAGGCTTATAACCGAAGAGCTGCGGGTGCGCTGTAAGCGGGCCAAGAGCGAGCAAACCAATATCGCCAACATTTTCTTCCGCATCATGTATGGCACTACCATTTATGCTTTCAAAAACTACATAGAGGCACACGACATAGACCTGCTCTACATACCAGAGGGCTACGCGTTCAGGCCCGTGGTAAGAGAGAGCATGGACCCCACGGTATGGTTCAGGAAGTCGGGCCTGCGCGTGCTGGAGGTGCAGGGTGGCGCACGGCCTGCTGATGTGCAGGAGGCGCAGGACATGCCGCGTATGGAACCCCAATTAGCTAACGCTCTAAACTACGTAAGGAATGCTTCTGAAAGATAAGATCCCGTTTAGCTATATATTCCGGAAGATACGGTACGAGCTTGCATTCATGGTGGGTTATTCTGTTGTAGTGTACCTGCTCCATTCTACGCTCGAGCACTTCCGTATTTCCATTCCTTTGTCGGTGCCTGCAATACTGGGTACAGTTATTTCGCTGTTGCTGGGTTTCAGGTCTAACCAGGCTTATGACCGCTGGTGGGAGGCACGCCACGTGTGGGGCGCCATAGTCAACGACTCGCGCACGCTCACCAGGCAGCTGCTTTCTTTTGTAGAGAAGGAGTATGAGGAGGATGACATAGCGCAGTTCAAAGACCACATGGTGAAGCGGCAGATAGCGTGGACCTACAGCCTGGGCCAGGCGCTGCGCGGCAAAAGCGCTACCCAGGGGCTGGATAGGCTGATAGGCAAGGGAGAAGCTGGTGCGCTGACCCCATATAACAATGTGCCGGCGGCCATACTCACCATGCACGGCCGCGACCTGAACAGGGCGCTGAGCAAGGGGTGGATAAACCGCTACCAGCAAATAGAGCTGGATAAAACGCTTACACGCCTGTGCGATGCGCAGGGCAAATGCGAGCGTATAAAAAATACGGTGTTCCCGGTCACTTACAGCCTGTACATACATTTCTCGCTGCTGGTGTTCATCGCCCTGCTGCCATTTGGGCTTATGGAGCACCTGGGAGTGTTTGTGATACCGGCTGTGGCGGCGCTCTCAGCGTGCTTCCTGCTGATAGAGAAGATGGCAATACACCTGCAGGACCCATTTGACAACAAGCCTACCGATACGCCGGTGACAACAATAGCAAAGAGTATAGAAACGGACCTGAGGCAGATGGTCACCGACAATCCGGCGGCAGAGATAGTTACCCCCAAAATAAAAGAAGATACGGGTTTCTTTATAATGTAGGCGCAGGGCAAGAACGAAGGGTTAACAAAAGGCACTACAGACTGGTAAGCCCTGCGCATTTTTAGCGGTAATAGGTAAACAAGGAGGAGGGGGTGAAAAGAGAGGGGTCATAGCAATATGGCCTCTTTGTTTTTACATTAGGTATCACCCGCACAAAGGCGAGTAAAGGAAGGGACAGGGACTCAGGTAGATCACCTGGCCACCACCACCTTCTCATTACGTACTCCACCTGGCGTGCGGACCTGCAATAGGTACATGCCTGCGGCTATATTGCCAACGGGTATTACAACATCCGCGGCGTGAGGGTAGAGTAGGGCAACTACCTGCCCGCTGAGGTTCATAAGCCTGACTTCGGTGATGGTGTCTTGCGGTGATGGCATACGGATATTGAGCACATTTGATGCTGGGTTGGGGTAGATGCCGGTAATGCGAGTAGGGGTTATAGTTGTTGGCTGGATAACAGTCTGCGTGTCTACTATAGTGATGGGCGCAGTATCAAAAGGGGTTATATAAGCGCCAGTAGTGTCTCTATCCCATCCGCCGGTATAACTACAGGTGAGGTAATATTGGCCTTGCAGCACAAAAGGAACATCAAACGAGACGGCGTAACTACCAGTAGTACAGTATACTTTTCTGCCTACCTGCTGGTTGCCTATTTTGACAATAATATCGCCCATACAGACTTGATAACGGTCGTGCAATGTCACGTTCACGATGTATGTGTGCCCTTGGTATAAATATGTGCGGTGAAATGCTGTGGGAAGGCTATCTATGTATATGTCGTAAGGGCACCCGCCCGTCGGCTTATTGTCCTGGGCATGTACGTGGAATGAGGTAAGTATAAGCAGGAAAAGGAAAAATGCTCTCATCGTGAGTTATCAGCGATTAGAACGCAGGGTGGAGATTTATATTGTTCCGCGTTTCGAGGGATTGCTTTCGCAGGTATGCTATAGGGCTATGCTCCGCGCAAAGACGGTGGTGGAACAAAACCCCATCCTCCTTCGCGAGTGGGCAACCGCAAGGGATTGCCCCTTACAACCCCTTCGGCCGCCACTTAATACTCGTAAACTTCTTCTTGCCCAGCAGGAAGTAGTCCCATACGATGCTGCGGGGATAGATGCCTTCTTCGTTGCGGCGGGTGATGAGCTTTTTGATCTCGTAGCGGCGGCGGAGCCACTTGCGCAGGTCGCGGTAGAAGTGGAAGTGTGCTTTTATTATAGTGAGTGTCTGTCGCGGGTTGCCGGTGAGCAGCAGGCGCAGGCCGGCCACACCATCGAGCACGAAGCGGAGGGGGAAGAGCCAGAGGAGCTTGGTGCCCTTCTCGTTCTTAAGCAGTAGTATGAGGTTGTTGCGGAAGTTGTAGTAGAGCTTTGCCGGGCTGCCATAGCTGATGACGCTGCCGCCTACGTGGTATACCAGCGAACTACCTATGTAGCCTATGCGGTAGCCAATGTTCTTGAGCCGCCAGCAGAGGTCCACCTCTTCCATATGCGCGTAAAAATCGTGATCGAGGCCGCCTACCTTGTGGTAAAGGTCGGCACGCACCATGAGGCAGCCACCGGAGGCCCAGAAGACTTCTATGTTGTCATCGTATTGGTGGTCGTCTTTCTCTATGTCGAAGAAGATGCGGCCGCGGCAAAAGAGATAGCCAAAGTTGTCCATAAAGCCACCACCAGCGCCGGCGTATTCAAACTTTTCGCGCTCGCGCCAGTAGCGTATTTTGGGTTGGCAGGCAGCAAGCGTGTCAGAAGCTTCCATAGCGCGGTGCAGCGGGGGAAACCATCCGTCCGTGACTTCGAAGTCGGCACTGAGCAGTATGTAGTACTTGGCTTTTACCTGCTTCAGTGCCTCGTAGTAGCCATTAGCAAAGCCGCGGTTGATGGGTATCTGCAGGGTCTTTACCGACGGGAAGTTTTCCTGCACGTATTGCAGGGTATCGTCGGTAGATGCGTTGTCGGCAAGCACCACATCGTAGCCGGTGTGTGCCTGCTCTATTATTTTAGGCAAAAAGAGCTCATGCCATTTGGTGCCATTGTAGCTGAGAATGACAACGGCAGTATCATTATGGCAAACGATCATAGGGTGTGGGGTACCGTGCCTATTTATACTTCGGTTCGTAAAGGGTATTTTCCGGGGCTACGATGCCATCGTTCTTCTGGTACTTGTGCTCATACAGGTTGTAGCAGCCCGACCATGCGAATATGAAAAAGCCGAAGAAGCACAACAGGAACAAAAAGCGTGACTTGGAAGGCTTGTTTAATTCAATATCGTTGGGGTTGTCGATCTCGGTAATATGTTGGTTGTGTTGCGCGTCCATGAATTGTAAAATTTCCGGGGCAAAAATAATAGTAATTCCCTCAAAATCATAATATTTTTACCATTCCTTCGTTTGGGGGCTTAGTAAGATCATGCGGCAATATCTGAATTGGAAGACATACCTGGCTGTTATAGCCCTTTTTATAGTAGGGGCATCGCTCTACTACACTAATGAGCTGGCCGGGAAACTGGCTACAGAGGAGAAGAAGAAGGTGGAGGAACTGGCCAATGCACTGAAGACCCTTAGCGACCCCAACAACACCAATAGCCAGGAAACGGCCTTTGCCAGCAACCTGATAGCGCAGAACAATTCTATACCGCTCATCATCACCGATGAAAAGGGGGCCATACTCAACGACAAGAACCTGGACACAGCCAGCACGCTGAACCATAAGAGGCTGCAGGAGATAAAGCTGGAGGAGTTTAAGCGGATACACCCCGCCATACCGGCAGACTACGGATCGGGCAAAAACTATGTGTACTATGGGGAAAGCTACCTGCTGACGCAGCTACGGTATTTTCCTTATGTGCAGCTGGCCATCATTGTGCTCTTTTTGCTGGTGGTGCTGCTGGCACTTACGGCAGCGCACCGCAGCCTGCAAAACCAGGTGTGGGTGGGCCTGTCGAAAGAAACGGCGCACCAGCTGGGCACCCCGCTGAGCTCTATAGAGGCGTGGCTGGAGCTGTTGCGCGACAGCGAGGAGCACCAGGAGGCGGTGACCGAGATGCAGAAGGACCTGGACAGGCTGAAGCTCGTGGCAGACAGGTTTAGCAAGGTAGGCAGTGCGCCGCAGCTGGCTGAGGAGAACCTGGTAATACGACTGGCAGAAATCGTGGAATACATGCAGAAGCGCGCCCCGAAGAAGGTGCCGGTGACGCTGATGGTAAAGGAGCAGGACATACCGGTGAACATAAGCGGCCCACTGTTCGACTGGGTGATGGAAAACCTCATCCGCAATGCGCTGGATGCTATGGGCGGGGAGGGGAGGATAGATATAACGGTGACCAACACGCAGCAGCAGGTGTGGATTGATGTGCGCGATACCGGTAAAGGTATACCCCGCCACCAGGTGAAGAAGGTGTTTGCCCCCGGCTTCACCACCAAGAAGCGCGGTTGGGGCCTGGGCCTGTCGCTCTCCAAGCGCATCATAGAGAATTACCACCATGGCTCGCTATACGTGAAGCAGAGTGAAGTAGGGAAGGGGACCACGTTCAGGATAGTGCTGAGAAGGTAACCCCCCCCCGACCCCCTGAAGGGGAGCTGCTCATGCTTCGCCTCCGGCCACTGTACTTAGGGGCTTCCTATATTTTATCTGATTGTTTGGTTAATATGAGAAAAGCCCCTTTAGGGGTTTGGGGTTTTGATTTTTCTATTTACCTTTGCGCTCCCTCAATAGTACTACAAAAGGATGCGGCGATGGCGAAATTGGTAGACGCACTACTTTGAGGTGGTAGCGCCTGTAATGGGCATGGGAGTTCGAATCTCCTTTGCCGCACACTAAAAGAAGCTGTTCCCGAAAGGAACGGCTTCTTTGCTTTTATCAACTTCAGTTAGGCTTTTCTCGTAATATTTCGAGGGCTGCTCGTTGTCTTTGCTGGCAAACGGAGTAAAACAACAAGTGAAGCAGCCACCCGGTTTAAGGGTCTGCTTCTTATTGTTGAAGAATCTCAAAGAGATCTGGAGCTTACGCCTGATTTGCTCACGGCACCAGGAACGATACCGGGCCGGGGCGCAACTCGGTGATCAGCCGCATGGGGAAAATGTCTTTGATAACTTTGTCGTCTATATGCGCATGAGTGCCGCTCCACGAGATATCTACGCTGGCTGCCCTGATGGGCATGATGCCTAATGGCACATCAGTGCCGTTTATTTTAGCGGTCACGTAGGCTTCAAACTGCTCCCTATCCACATCGCGGATCAGCACTACATCGTGCTTTCCATCGCCTACATCACCGTCCGGGTTCATATCCAGCCGCGGGCCTACAGAGCGGATGTTCATTATCTCTACGGCCAGGTATTTGCCGGTGTAGTCAACGCCGTCTATCACTACCTTACACTCCTGGGGCCTGAAGGTGCGGGCAATATCGCGCAGCAGGCGTAGTGCAAAGCTGATCTGCTCCGCGGGCGGCAGGTCGTCTGCTTCTTTATGCTTGCTCATCTCACGGATCAGCAGCGGTATCAGGCCCACACCTACGCCTTCAATAAAGGGTGTCTGGTCTGTGCTGCAGGTTACCACGCCCACATCAAAGCGCTTAGTATGGCCGGCGTGCCATGATTCAAGGATCTCCTTAAGGTCCTGCCTTTCCTGCAGGGTTATATTGAGGTTATTGGCTGTGCCCAGGGGTATGATGGCAACGGGCAGCTGCCTGTCCAGTATTTTACGCTTCAGCACTTTTTTCACCACCTTGTTTATAGTGCCATCGCCGCCAGCTGCTACTACAAAATCTGCGTTGTTGTCGAACTCGGGTAGCTTCCCTTTTTTTACTGCCGAGTAAATGGCCTCATAACCTGCGGCTGCAATAAGTGATAGCAACTCTTTTTTAGACAGTATGCCGTGGCCGGCATTAGTATTGTGGAATATCTGTGCAACTTTCATGAGTAGTGTATATAAAACCGTTATGCAATAAAAGTTGTACCCATGTTTATTGGCACGATAGTGTAGAAAATTATCGTCATGCAGATATTAATAACAAATGACGACAGTGTATACAGCCCTGGTATAGCAGCGTTGGCTGCGGTAGCGCGCCGCTTCGGCGAGGTGCGTGTGGTGGCGCCCGATGTGGAGCAATCGTCCATGGGGCATGCAGTTACCCACTCCCGGCCACTTACCGTTAAGAAGTCGCCCATAAGCTTTGATGGGCTGGAGGCGTATAAGGTCAATGGCACACCGGGCGACTGTGTGGCGCTGGGCACGCATATGTCGGCTCATACTGATGTGGTACTCTCGGGCATTAATATGGGGCCTAATCTTGGCAACTCTATGTGGCACTCCGGCACGTTAGCCGGTGCTAAGCAGGCGGTGCTGCTGGGCGTGAAGGGTATAGCTCTGAGCGCACCTGCCGGTATAGATGAGGCCGGGCTGGAACTGCTGAAGCCATTTGTGGCCGAGGCACTGGAGCTGGTGCTGGCCGACAAGGAACTTGCATTATACAACATCAATTTTCCTTTCAGGCCCCGCGGTATAAAATGGACCCGGCAATCTGTGCGGCTATATGATGGTAAGATAGTGCCGGGCGTAGACCCTATGGGCCGCAAGCACTACTGGTTTACGGTAACCCCGCTGGAGCCTGCCGAGGAGGATACCGACCGCTGGGCAATAGAGCAGGATTATGTGTCCATTACCCCCCTGCGGCTGGACCTGACCGATGAGCACAAGCTGCGGGAGATGATGCAAAAGGCAAAGATTTAAGGCGGATCTAATTGTAACCTAATGTTTTATACGCGTGCAGCATTACTGGCACGATGTTCGCTATGTATACTCTTTAGATGGGCAGCAATGCAGCTGCCACACAAACGTATTTTATGAAGACTATATGCTTAGTACTATTGTCAGTGATATTGATGTCGGCCGGGTGGCTTACAGATTTTGATAAGGCGAAGGAAACAGCCCGCACAGAGCACAAACGCATACTGCTCTACTTCTCAGGGGAAGACTGGTGCTATACCTGCAAGCAGACGCGCAAGCAAATACTCGACCAGGAGGCATTTGGTACATATACAAGCAATAACCTTGTGCTTGTAAATGCGGACTTCCCAAGGTTGAATAAAAAATCGATTTCAAAGGATCAGGCAAAGGCTAACGAAGAGCTTGCTGAGATTTATAATAAAGATATGGTGATACCAATGTTCGTGCTGCTCGATGAGGATGGGCATGTAATAAAATCGTGGCAGGGCAACCCCGGCGTTAGCGCACAGGAGTTTGTGGGGCAGCTGCAATCGGCCCAGATGGTGCCGGCTGCCAAGCAGTAAATCATGTACCTGAAAGGATTAACGAATTATGGAACAGGGGACCATAGCAGCAGCTGTGGCCCCTTTTTCTTTACCTGCAGGCTTGCGCAAAATCTTCAAGGCTACCACCTTTGCCCGCGAGCAGGCCAAACAAACAGGCGTGGGCGGGCGCAAAAAGGGTGCAGTAAAGGCATTCTTCAAAAGCGCCTTCCGCAAAAAGTCCAAATAGAGCACTTCCCTTACTTTCCCGCCATTGGTAGCTTATAATGCGTTAATTTGCTGCTTATATTTGTACATTCGCTTGCGTTTTCGCTATAAACGCATTATATTAAATATACTGTAAGTCGTATGAAAAAAGCTATTCTGATCATGGCGGGGCTGCTGTTGCATATGCAAGCTTTCTGCCAAAAAGAAATACTGGTACAAATGGTATTTGTAAAAGGCGGTAGTTTCTTCATGGGCAGTGATGACCCGCATTATCATTCTCCTGAGTTCGAGAACGAGCGCCCCGTACACAGGGTTAGCGTTACCGATTTTTACATTGCCAAGTACGAGGTGACGCTGGGCCAGTATCGTAAGCTCATGGGCATGTATCCGCCTGCATACAACGGCGTAGACTATGGCAATAAGTACTGCGATGAATGCCCGGTAGTAATGCTGAGCTGGGAAGACGCAAAGGCATTTATAAAGAAGCTCAACGAGAGAGATCACAAAAACTACAGGCTACCCACAGAGACCGAGTGGGAATATGCAGCCCGCGGCGGCAAGTATGCGCAGGATAAGAAATATGCGGGCAGCAATAAGCTAAGCACAGTGGCCTGGTATGGCCGCAAGAACGGCGCTACAAGCCCGGTGGGTAAAAAGGAGCCTAATGAGCTGAGCATTTATGACATGGCGGGTAATGTGGCCGAGTGGTGCGAGGACTGGTATGGCGAAGACTACTACAAAGGTGTGATTGATGCTATGAACCCCAAAGGCCCGGCCGGCGGCAAGCTACGGGTAGTGAGGGGCGGCTCTTACTTTGATGAGGCAGATGAGTGCAGATCTGTGCACCGCAGCCGCTACGACCCTAAAAAGCGGCAGTGGAATCTCGGCTTCCGCCTGGCTATGGATGCGCCATCTGGTAGTACTGCCCAGCCCGGGAAAGCGGAGCAATAACATGCCCCGGTGATCACCAATAGCTGTGGCCGCGGCGCCGCCAGCATTATCTATAGTACCGCATGGGCGCTAAATTAATTCGCAGGCTTATATTGCTTATCACGCTTATCATTTCGGGCCTTTTCCTCGATAGTTATAAGCACGCTTACATACTGCATGGCGATACGCTGGGTTACTACCTCTACCTGCCTACCACATTCATTTATCAATCGCACAAAAGCATTACCGAGCTGCCGGCCGACAGGCAGATAGACCCGGCAGTGATCGCCAGCCTTGTAAACCTTAAACGGCTAAACCAGCCTACACCTAAGGGCTATGTGCTCAACCAGTATACCTATGGCGTGGCCTTGCTCGAAACTCCTTTTTTCTTCCTGGCGCATGCGTACGAGAAAGCAAGGGGACTGCCTGCAAATGGCTACTCATGGACTTACCAATATGCGCTGAAGCTGTGTACGCTGTTCTATACATTCCTGGGACTGCTGCTGGTATACAAAATATTGCGGCGATACTATACCCCCACTGACTCGCTTTTAGGCGTGGTGCTGCTATTTCTCGGTACAAACCTGTTCTGGTTCACCTTGCATCAAGTGGGTATGGCGCACAATCTTTTATTCCTGGAGTATGCTGCATTGATATACTTCACCATCCGGCTGCACGAGCGGCCCGGAGCCTTGCTCTTTGCGGCAGTTGGTTTTGTGGCGGGGCTTATAACTATCACCCGGCCCACAGACATCATATGCCTGTTGATACCGCTGCTTTATAACCTCTACGACAAGCCCTCGCTACGGGCAAAATTGCAGATGCTAAAGGACCACTGGCCGAAGATCATCTTAGGTGCCGCCACGTTCGTGCTGCCCGTTATCCCGCAAATGCTCTACTGGAAAATGCTTTCAGGCAGCTATGTTTACTACAGTTATGGTGAGCAGCAGTTCTTCTGGAATTCGCCTAAGATAATCGAGGGGCTGTTCTATCCCACCAATGGCTGGCTTGCCTATTCGCCGCTTATGATATTTTCTATCGTAGGCATCTTTCTATACCGTCGCATAAAGACATGGGCATGGTGCCTGTGGATTCTCTTCCCGGCATACGTGTACATCATTTACTCATGGTACTGCTACAACTATATTAACGGGCTTGGCTCACGGCCTATGATACACCTTTACCCGCTGCTGGCCATACCCCTCACCGCTTTTATAGCTATGCTAAGAGAGCGGGCCATGTGGCTAAAGGTAACAGGTGGGGCAGTTATCGTATTGCTCACAGCTGTCAGCCTCAGCTATTGTATACAGCAGGCGAAAGGTTTGCTCAATACGCCCGATTCCAATATTGTCTTTAATATGCAGACCCTATTCAAAATGCGGCTGCTGTACAATGATATGGTAACATACGATATTGCAACCGTGCAGCCCGATAAAGCTACGGTTACAAAAGTAGCGTCACTGGGCAGGCTCAACTTTGATGATTCCTTATCGGACCGCTACCGCCCGGAGCCTGCTAACCCTGGCGGGCATTTTTATGAAATGCATGAAGACGAATACCTGCCCGATGTATTGTCGGCAGTGTATAGCAGCAAGTACGGTGCTAGATGGATACGGTGCGCAGGCAGGTTCATGTACTATAACTGCCCCTCCACTATACGACATCGGATTGTACTGGAGATAAAGCGCGGCGACCAGGCAATAAAAGCATACTACGTGGATATAGACAATAAGATAGGCGCACCTTACTATAGATCAGATAAAGAGGTAGTGCGCTTGGATCATTGCCGGGAGAATATATGGGATGAGGTTTTCTTCTTCGTAAAACTGCCGCCACAACTGCGGGACGGGGACGTAGTGAGGTGCTTTCCATGGAATGCTCCCCGTATTAATTTGTGTGTCGACGACCTGAGTATAGAGTTATACAAATAAGATGTGAGGAATTAGCATTCACGGCTCGATTTTTGCTTCTGCAAATCCATATGAACAAATCGGGGCCTATAATTGTAATTGAGGATGATATTGACGACCAGACGATGATGGAGGAGATATTTGAACGGCTGGGATACCCGAACAAGATCCAATACTTCGTTGATGGCAACGAGGCGTTGGAGTTCCTGAATAAAACAGATGTGCAGCCATTCCTCATCCTTTCAGACATTAACATGCCTAAGATCAATGGCTTTGAGCTGCGCAATAAAGTCTTTACCAATGAACAGCTGCAGACCAAGTGCATTCCCTACCTTTTCTTCACCACAGCCGCCGACAGGAAGTCGGTAACCGATGCCTATGCGCTGTCGGTGCAGGGCTTTTTCCTGAAGCCATCTACTATGGGCGGCCTTGAGGAAACTATACGGAAGATAATGGAGTACTGGAAAGAGTGCATAGCCCCTAATCAGTACGATTAGTCAAGTCAACGAATTTAGTCAAGCCTTAAAGTTTAAGAATTATAGCAATGCCGGTCAGGTTGCCCCGGAGCATTCTTAATGGAGTAAGGCCTACCGGCACCTCCACCTTGTATGGCATGTAGCTTTCGTTGTTGGTGTTCCACCATCGGCGGTAAGCAATGTTCTGATGTTAGTTATGCGATGCCACCTCACATCAGGGCCGGGGTTTCTCGCGAAGGGCTATACCACCCGCGATGGCAGTCTTCACCATAAATCACTGTGCAAACCCTGTTAATAACTTATTATATTACATTGTAATTTAACTTTTTCCCAGTAATACTTAAGCTACCTTTGCCCTTCACTCTATGATGTACGAAAAGCGAAGGGAAAGATCAAAAGTCTGGATGCCATTAACATTTTCAGGCGTTTTGATAGCGGGGATGGTATTGGGTTTTAATCTGCATGATACGCTGCGAAACAAGCGGGATATCAGCAGTGTTGCCGGCAGGGACGACCGGCTCGAGGAGATCATAGGTCTCATCAACGAGCGGTACGTAGACACGGTCAACAGCAATGGATTGTATAAGGAAGCTATATCGGGTATATTAAAATCTCTCGATCCGCATACCGTATACATACCTGCCGATGAGGTGCAGTCTGTAAACGAAGACCTGGATGGTAACTTCCCGGGTATCGGCGTGGAGTTCTCTATAGTACGCGATACGGTGGAAGTGACCTCTGTTACCGAAAAAGGCCCTGCCGGCAAGGCAGGTGTTGAAGTAGGTGATAAGCTACTGAGAGTAGGTGATAGCATGGTGGCCGGCAAAGGCATCAGCTCAGAGCAGATCATTGCCATGCTCAAAGGCAAAAAGAGCACCAGCGTAGCGCTCACCATAAAGCGCCCATGCAACGGTGTAAAGCAGTTCTCCATCGTTCGCGATGACATTCCATTGTATAGCGTAGATGCCAGTATTATGCTCGATGGCAAGACGGGCTTTATCAAGATCAACCGCTTTAGCGCCACCACTTACGATGAGTTCAGGGAAGGGCTCACCAAGCTGAAGGCTCAGGGTGCAAAGCAGCTCATACTCGACCTGCGCGACAATCCCGGTGGCTATCTTTCAGCTGCCACATCAATAGCTGACGACCTGCTGGGCGATAACAAGCTGATAGTTTATACAGAGGGGCAGAAGGCACCAAAATCAGAGTTTAAAGCTACTGCCGAAGGATTGTTTGAAGAAGGCAAAGTAGCAGTGCTGGTAGACGAAGGCTCAGCATCAGCCAGCGAGATACTCGCCGGCGCGATACAAGACTGGGATCGCGGTGTTATCATAGGCAGGCGCACGTTTGGCAAGGGCCTCGTGCAGGAGCAATACGATATGCCCGATGGTGCTGCGCTGCGCCTTACCATTGCCAAGTACTACACACCGTCAGGCCGTTGCATACAGCGCTCTTTTGCCAATGGCAGGGAAGCTTATATGGAAGACTACGAGAAGCGCTTTGAGTCGGGTGAGCTTACCGGTTGCGATACAATAGGCAATTGCGGCAACGGGGTACCATTCTTTACCTCGCATCACCGCACTGTATATGGTGGCGGCGGCATAAAGCCCGACGTGTATGTGCCTTATGATACTACCAAGCTCACAGCCGCGCTTATGAATATGATACTGAGCCCAGAGCTCAAGACCGCTGTATGGGATTACTTTATGCAGAACAAGCCGGCACTGGCTTATAAGAACATTAATGATTTCAGCAAATCGTTCAATGCAGAGAAGCAGGTGGTGAACAACTATATAGCTATGCTGCCCGATGCTGACCGTAAGTCTGCAGCAAGGCAATTTACCAACCAGGCCAGCTACAACTACTTCAGGCTGCAGGTAAAGGCCCAGCTTGCGCGCTTCCTGTTTCACGACAACGGCTATTACTCCATACGCCTGCAGGACGATGCGGTGGTGAACAAGGCGCTGGAAACGCTCAATAGCGGCCGCTACTCACACCTCGTAGCGGGGAAGTGATTGTAACCACTTAATATTTGCGGTATCACAGGCATCAGCACAGTAGGTCTGGTGGCCGTTGGTAAGCAGCCAATAATTGCATTGCACCTTTTGCTGGTAGTTCAGCAGCTGGTGCAATGTTTTTTCTGTAACAGCCACCTCCGGGGCCTTACACTCGGCCAGCAGCCAGGGTTTATGGTTGCGGTCGTATACTACTATATCAAACCGCTTGCTCAGGTTGCCCACAAGTATGGTCTTCTCTACAGCCAGCAGGGTGGCAGGGTAGCGGGCCACCGTTATCATGTACTGCAGCACATATTGCCGCACATGCTCCTCGGGGGTTAGCACCAGCCATTTCTTCCGTACGGGGTCAAACACGGTTGTTTTTCCACCTGCCTGCCCCAGCTTTATTTCTATGCCTGTAAAATCTATCACCGGGCCAAAAATAACGCTCTCTGCGCACATTTCGGCCGGGTACCGGCTGTGTTGAAACCATTCGCCGACCAATTACCGCTGTTTACCGCCCCCACTTATTTTTTTACCTAATACCACTTTCGCATGGTATTTGCGGTAGGTACTTTTGTACTCATAATCAACGGATATGAGAGAGCGCAATTTTTACAGGGGGGAAGACTTCGAAAAGCACAACGAGCGCAGGCAGCGTTTTCGAATGCTTTTTGGCGTGGTGCTGGCAATAATAGGTGTGGCCCTTATGCTGCGGACCATGGGCATACTGCCACATTTTGACCTCGACCTGTCGTGGCCGGTGATACTCATTATCATTGGCGTACTCATCGGCCTTAAGAACAACTTCCGTAACAATTCGTGGTGGATACTCCTGTTTATCGGTACGGTTAACCTTATACCCCGCTTTATGATCATGGGCCGCCCCTCGCACCACTATGTATGGCCTGCGGCTATCATCGTTGCCGGGCTGGCCATAGCCTTCCGCCCGCGCCGCCACGATAGATGCCACCCGCACCGCGGCATCTCGTCGTCTATCAACAATAGTACTGACCTCGCGGTAGACGTGACCTTTGGTGGCAAAAAGGAAGTTGTAACCTCCAAAGACTGGAAGGGTGGGGCGATATCAGCAACATTTGCCGGCGCTGAGCTCAATCTCACCCAGGCCGACTTTACAGACCCATCGGTGGTGCTCGATTGCCGGGTGTCCTTCGGTGGGGTAGAGATAATAGTGCCCTCTCACTGGGATATACAGAATGAGATAAGCCCCTCATTTGGCAGCGTAGAAGACGAGCGTACAATACAAACGGTGACAACCAACGATACCCGCAAGGTATTGATACTAAGAGGCAGCGTATCCTTTGGCAGCATTGAAATAAAATCATACTAAAAATAAGGGTCAACATACACACACACACACACACACACACACACACACACACACACACACACACAACCATATAACCATGAGATCATTTACCGCACAAATTATTTACCGCATCGAGTGTGAAGGATTGCCAACCGACCAATACGAAGAACAATGGCGCCTGGTATATGCTGATGACGAAGAGCGGGCCCTGGCAGAAGCGCGCACAGCGGGCCACAATGAAGAAGCTACATTTATAGACCGCCATGGCCGCACCATGTGCTGGCGCATGCTGGCCGTAAAAGACCTGCAGCCCGTAGAGTTGAAGAATGGCGGGCTGCTGTTCTCCATGGTCCGCGAGGCCGACCTGGTGCCGGCACCGCTGTGGGCAGTGTAGCGCTACTATTGTAAGTTTAATTATGGATCGGCAGCTCCCTGTAAGCAGCCGGTGCTTTTTGCTTTTGAATTTTTAGCTTTGACTTTTTCCATTGCGCTCCATCAAAAAAAATATCCACTGGATAGTACTTGTGCTCATGGTAATGGCATGCTGTAAGCATGTCTTCATCCTGCACAATGTGCTGCATTTCGACTGGAACCTTGCGCTAAATGATGCCATCATCAGCAGCGCCATTCTCAGCCTGTCGGTATGGGGTATCATATTGCTCATACGCAGCTATCCTACCACAGCGGCTATAACGCTCTACGCGCTTTTCGTGGCGCTGGTGGTCAGCATGGCCACAGCCGTAGCCGAATACGAGGTGCTTAAATGGTGGGTGTCTACCTCTACGGCCAACCTCCATTACAAGGTATGGCTGCGCGACACCCTGCCTATCCGCTTCCTCGTCATCTGGATCTTCAACATATGGGTGGCTACCGTGAGCGCAATGCGCAAGAACCTCAATGCCCTCGATAGCCGCTTCCAGCAACAAGCCGATGCCTCAGTGCTGCTCAAAGAAGCCGAGCTCTTCAAGCTGCGCCAGCAGATGCAGCCGCACTTCCTCTACAACAGCCTCAACTCCATCAGCGCCCTCATCATGATATCGCCCGACAAGGCGCAGGAGATGATAGGTAAGCTGTCTGACTTCCTGCGCAGCTCTGTGAAGCGCGAAGCTGAAGATGTGCTGCCAATAGCCGAGGAGCTCAACTACATACAATCGTACCTCGCCATAGAATCCGTGCGCTTTGGCGACCGCCTGCAGGTGCAGATAGACAAGCAGTATACTGACGATGCTACAATTCCCCCCTTCCTGCTGCAGCCGCTGCTTGAGAATGCTATTAAGTTCGGGCTATATGGCCGCACCGGCGATGTGGCTATAACCATCAGCATAGTGCTCGATGGCCCCCTGCTCACCATCACAATCATAAACCCCTACGACGCCGACACCCAGCCGCCACGCGGCACAGGCTTCGGGCTGGAGGGTATACAGCGCAGGCTATACCTGCTCTATGCCCGCGCTGACCTGCTGGAAACAAAGAAAGACGATACACACTTTACCACCATTCTCAAAATACCACAACACCATGTACAAGGCGCTACTGATAGACGATGAGCCACTGGCCCGGCAACTCCTCCGCACCCTCCTTCAATCTCACCCCGAGATAGAGGTGGCAGGCGAGTATGGCGATGGCTTCGCCGGCTTCAAGGCCATACAGGAGCACAACCCCGACCTCATCTTCCTCGACATACAGATGCCCCGCCTCAGCGGCTTCGAGATGCTGGAGCTGCTCGACGCGCCGCCCGCCGTCATCTTCACCACCGCCTTCGATGAGTATGCCCTCAAGGCCTTCGAGGCACACGCAGTAGACTACCTGCTAAAGCCCATGGTGCGGGAGCGCTTCGAGAAAGCCATACAGAAATGGCTGCAGCAGGCGGCCGTAAAGGAAACACCAAAAGTAGCCCCCCTGCTCGAAAGCAACATCTACGACAGCTACCAGCACCGCATAGTGGTAAAAGACAATGGCCTCATCCGCATCATACCCGCGCAGGACATACACTACATAGAGGCCAATGACGACTACATAAAGATCGTCACCAAAGATGGCAGCTACCTCAAGAAAAGCACCCTCGCCCACGTAGAGCAAACCCTCGATCCACAACAATTTGTGCGGGTACACCGCTCTTACCTGGTACCTGTGGGCCAGCTCATGCGCATAGAGCCCTACGAAAAAGAAAGCCACATAGCCCTGCTGCACTGCGGCGCCAAAGTAATGGTAAGCAAAAGCGGCATGACGAAATTGAAGACACTGCTAGGGTGGTAATAATCCGTATCGCTGAGCAGGTGTCCCACACCTCCAAGGTGTGGGACACCTGTACAAAAAAACACCCCCCACAACAAAATTGCCGGCTCAGCCGGCAATTTCTATTAGTCTTCTACAATTACTTCTTCAGCTATTTCCCCGTTCTTGCTGGGCCGCTTATCCAGCACATACCTTACGAGCAGGTAGCCGCCTATGGCAAATAGCTCTATCGTAAACAAGTGCAGCGGCTGCTGGTTAAACAGCTCCATCAACTGCCGCGTTATCTCGTTGCGCACCTTAGGATCAGGCGAGGCCATTAGCGATGTGTTCACCTTGTCTGAGCAGAAGCCCCACACCACCACTATGATCCCGATAATCATACCCGCCACAAACGTGATCGCTGTGACACCACCCCAGGCCAGCCCATTCAATCCCTTTTTCTTTGCCCGCACACTGTTCCTGAAGCTCAGGTAGGTCAGCAATATAATTTCAAACATGCGCTCTTTTAGATACTTTTCATAAACTCCGTTACACTCTCCATTATGTGTGCTATCTGCGCATCGTTCAGCCCGTGGTGACATGCCAGCAGCATACCCCCGCGCATCACCTTGTCCGACTCAGCATAGCCGCCCTTCGCCGCCTTGTGCGCTACATTCTTGAAGCCCGGCTGGCGCAGTATATTGCCCGTAAACACCGTGCGCGTCTGTATGTTGCGCTTCTCCAGGAAAATCTGCAGGTCGCGGCGTATGAATGGCGCGCTCTGGCGGATTGTAGTGGCAAATGCCAGCCAGCCCGTGCGTGAGTTAGGCAGCTGCTTAGGCAGGATAAAGTGCTCCTCGTACTGTGCGAAGAACTCGCGCATGCGCGTGTAGTTCTCCGTGCGGGCATCAATGTTCGCGCCCAGCTTCTTCACCTGCACCAGCCCGAAAGCCGCACCCAGCTCAGATGGCTCTATATTATATCCCGGCTCCTCAAACACGAACTTCGCATCATAAGGTATGCCATCTACTTCTACATTAAAACGGTTCTCTATCTTCTCGCTCTCTACAAACAGGCTGCTGCTGCGGCCCCAGCTGCGCAATAGGCGGCCGCGATCATAGTGCGCATCAGTGTTCACACACAGCATACCGCCGTTGCCCGCGCAGTTCACTATGTGGCTGCCGTAGAAGCTCGTAGTGCTCATATCCGTAAAGCGCCCGCTGCTCTTGCCGTCTATCTCCGCACCCAGCGTGTCCGCGCTGTCCTCCAGCACATACAGGTTGTGCTTGTCGGCTATCTCGCGCAGCTGCTTCCAGTTGGGCAGGTTGCCTATCAGGTTGGGGATTATCATCGCCTTCGTGTTCGGCGTTATCATTTCCTCCACCTTATTGGCGTCCAGGTTGTAAGTGCCTTCTTCTACGTCTACAAACGCCGGCAGCCAGCCCTTCTTCACTATCGGGGCCACTGTGGTGCTGAATGTGAGGGCAGGAGTTATTATCTCCGCACCCGGCTCGTAGTTCATCAGGTCGGCCGCCAGGTATAGCGCGCTCGATCCGCTGTTCACCCCAATGCCGTACTTTTTGTCGTACAGGCTGGCAACCGTCTGCTCCAGCTCGCGCACATGCTTACCCATTTGGGTGCTGGTGCGCAGCACGTTCACACACGCTTCTATCTCTTCTTCGCCATGTACGGTTCTGCCATAAGGCACATGTATATAGTCTGTCTGTAACATTTAATAGGAGAATTAAGACTGCGAATGTAATATTTACAGCGGAGATTATAACGTTAATTGATGTTAGAATGTGGAAAATAAAGGTATTTTGGAATGTATTCCTCTCGCGTCTTTGCGAGGAACGAAGCAACCTCGCGCAACGACTACCTACTGCAATGTCATCCTGAGTTTATCGAAGGGGCCCCGGCTTTGTTACTACTATTAAGCTTTAGTGGCGTTGGCACCGTTCATCAATCGTTCGCTACTCAGCTTTCCCGTGCCGAACTACCTTTACCATCACCGGCACCCCGTTAGTGGGTGCAAGCTCGGTAGAAAAATATGTAATAATAATGACGCGCTCCGTAGGTGCGCTACTGGCTCAATGCAGAAAATCTGTTAGCAATTTTTAAGGTAAGTAGCTCAAAATCGTATTGGCGCATTTATCGATGTCCGCCTGCCATTGAGCGGGAATGGTTTTTGACTTTCGAACAATATTCGAACCCGCGAATTGCAGGATTTTCTTGAAAGGCTTGCTGAATCTGTCGTTGCATGCGGTAACAAAGAAACTACAACCGTTCTTTGCCGACCAGTCCATGCAGTCCGTGATCCGGTATGAATAATCGCCCATGGTTAGAACTGAAATAAGTATTCCCTTGTATTTTAAAATATCGGAGAAATCAAGCGGGTTTCCTCCTTCTTGCTTTTTGCAAGTTGAGGTCGCGCCTTGTTTCCGCAGTTGATCATATACGGCTGTAACAGTTGTTGTCTTGCCGCAGCCGGATGGGCCAGCCAGCATAATAATTTCCATTTGGCTTGTCTTTCGGTAAACGTACCTAATTAACCTCATTAAAAAATACGTAGTAATACCCTTCCTTCCTTGGCCTAATTCATTAATTTACAGCGCATAATTAATTTACGTTAAAACACCTTAATCTAATTACTCCGCATACGCTATGTTCGAGCAAACCTTTAAAAATATTGATGATATACTGCACAAAGACGCAGGTTGTGGCTCTGAGCTCGATTACGTGGAGCAGACCTCGTGGATACTGTTCCTCAAATACCTCGACGACCTGGAGCGCGACAAAGCCACCGCCGCCGAGCTTACCGGCAAGGCATACGCACCTATCATAGACGGCAAATACAAATGGGATAAATGGGCTGCGCCCAAGGGCAAGGATGGCAAGATAGACCACCACAGCGCCCTCACCGGCGACGATCTTACCGACTTTGTGAATATCGAGCTGTTCCCATACCTCAAAAAATTCAAGAAAGACGCCATTAGCGCCGATACCATAGAGTATAAGATAGGCGAGATATTCAGCGAGCTGAAGAACCGGCTGCAGAGCGGCTACAACCTGCGCGAGGTCATCACGCTTATCGACGAGCTGCGCTTCCGCACCCATGCCGAAAAGCATGAGATGAGCCACCTCTACGAAGACAAGATAAAGAACATGGGCAATGCCGGGCGCAATGGTGGTGAGTACTACACTCCGCGCCCCCTTATTACTACTATCGTAAAAGTAGTGGCGCCTAACATCGGCGATACCATCTACGATGGCGCCGCAGGCTCTGCCGGCTTCCTTTGCGAAGCCTTTGCTTACCTCAAAAACAGCAAAGCCCTCACCACTAAAGAAACTGAGCTGCTGCAGAAAAAGACCTTCTACGGCAAGGAAAAGAAATCACTGGCCTACATCATCGGTATCATGAACATGATACTGCATGGCGTGGAGGCGCCCAACATCATACACACCAACACCCTCGCCGAGAACCTCGCCGACATACAGGAGAAAGACCGCTACAATGTAGTGCTGGCCAACCCGCCATTTGGCGGCAAGGAGCGTGCCGAGGTGCAGCAGAACTTCCCTATTAAGACAGGCGAAACAGCATCGCTATTCCTGCAGCACTTCATTAAGATACTCAGGGCAGGCGGCAGGGCAGGCGTGGTCATAAAGAACACCTTCCTCAGCAATACCGATAATGCTAGCGTAGCCCTGCGCAAGCAGCTGCTCGAAAGCTGCAACCTGCATACCGTGCTCGATCTGCCGGGCGGCACCTTCACCGGTGCGGGTGTAAAGACCGTAGTGCTCTTCTTTGAGAAAGGCAGCGCCACAAAAAAAGTATGGTTCTACCAGCTCAATCTCGACCGCAACCTCGGCAAAACAAATGCCCTGAACGAAAAAGACCTCGCAGAGTTTGTAGCCCTGCAAAAGACATTTGCCGAAAGTGAGAACTCATGGACGATAAATGTGAAGGACATAGATCACGGCACCTACGACCTCAGCGCAAAGAACCCCAACAAAAAAGAGGAGGCCTCCCTGCGTACGCCTCAGCAGATACTGGAGCAAATGAAAGCGCTCGATGAAGAAAGTGCGGAGGTTCTTAACTCTATAATGGAACTGATATGAGGAAGGGATGGGAAATGAAAAAAATGGGAGAGGTATTGACGATTGAGCGAGGAGGATCACCGCGACCAATAGAAAAGTATATTACCGATTCGCCAGATGGCATAAATTGGATAAAGATTTCAGATGCCACTTCTTCCGATAGATATATTTACGAAACGAAAGAGAAAATAACTAAAGACGGCCTACATAAGACAAGAGTAGTAAATGATGGAGATTTTATCCTCTCAAATTCAATGAGTTTTGGAAGGCCATATATAATGAAGACAACAGGGTGCATTCATGATGGTTGGCTTGTGTTAAAGCAAAACGGCAGGAAGATATTTGAGTCAGAGTTTCTGTATTATCTTTTATCGTCTCCATTTGTTTTTCAACAATTTAATTCAAAAGCAGCGGGCTCTACTGTTCGTAATTTGAATATTGCATTGGTAAGCTCGGTAAATGTTCCGGTACCTCCCCTTGTTGAGCAACAACGTATAATTTCCATATTAGACGAGGCCTTTGCCGCCATAGCTACAGCAAAAGCCAATGCAGAGCAGAACCTCAAAAATGCTAAGGAGCTTTTTGATTGTTATTTGCAGGGGGTGTTTGAGAATAAGGGGGAGGATTGGAAGGAAGTAACACTAAAAGCGATTACGCTAAAAATTGGCAGTGGAGCAACACCGAAAGGTGGCAATGAAAGTTACAAGTCGGAAGGTATTTCCTTGGTGCGTAGTATGAATGTACACGACCTGGAATTTAGAGAAAAAAATCTTGCTTTTATAGATGAACAACAAGCAAGCGAACTGAATAATGTTACACTACAAGAAAAGGACGTACTGTTGAATATAACTGGTGCCTCTGTTGCAAGATGTTGTGTAATGCCTACTGAGTATCTACCGGCGAGAGTCAACCAACACGTTTCGATTATCCGCGCAAATCAAAAAATTGTTAGTCCGGTATTTCTAAGCCTGTTATTGACCTCGAAATTATATAAAAATCAACTGCTATTCACCGGCGAACAAGGAGCGACAAGGCAAGCAATTACTAAAGCGCAGCTGGAAGTTTTTAAAGTTTGTATTCCGGAATCATTAGCAGCTCAGGAGTCTATCATTCACAAACTGGACGCGCTTTCAAAAGAAACTAAAAGATTAGAATCTATCTACCGACAAAAAATAAAGGACCTCGAAGAAATAAAAAAATCAATACTTCAAAAGGCGTTTGCAGGTGAATTAGTAATTGAAAAAGAACTCGTATGAACGAAGCGGAAACAAGGGCCGAACTCATAGACCCAATGCTAAAAGCATGTGGATGGGGTGTGGTGGAAGGCTCCAGGGTTTTCCGTGAGTACCATATAACGGCAGGCAAAATACAGCCCGGCGGCGCACGCGCCAAAAAGCTTACTGCCGACTATGTGCTGGCCTACAAGGGCATAAAGCTGGCCGTCATAGAGGCCAAGGCCGATGAGGTGGAGGTAGGTGAAGGCGTGGCACAGGCCAAGCAGTATGCCCAAAAGCTGCAGTTGGAGACTACCTACGCTGCCAATGGCCGCGAGGTATACAGCATCTGCCTCAAAACAGGTGCAGAGGGATTGGTGCCCTGCTTCCTCGCGCCCGATGAGCTGTGGGAAAAGACCTACGGTAAAGAACATACTCAGGCACTTGCAAAGTATAGCGACGCTCCTGAATGGTTGCTCAAGTTTGCCGATGTGCTATTCGAGGACAAGAGCGGCACATGGCAGCTGCGCTACTACCAGGAGATAGCAGTGCGCAATACCATTGAGGCCATAGCCAATGGCAGGGATCGTATACTGCTCACTCTCGCCACCGGCACCGGCAAAACCGCCATAGCCTTCCAGATAGCATGGAAGCTCTTCCAGACCCGCTGGAACCTGAAGCGCGATGGCAGCCGCAGGCCACGCATCCTCTTCCTTGCCGACAGGAACATACTGGCCGACCAGGCATACAACTCATTCTCCGCATTCTCCGAGGATGCCCTTGTGCGCATAAAGCCCAGCGAGGTGAAGAAGAAGGGTAGCGTACCCACCAACGGCAGCATCTTCTTCACCATCTTTCAGACATTCATGAGCGGCACCGACAAAGAGGGCAAGCCCGCGCCCTACTTCGGCGCATACCCGCCCGACTATTTCGACCTCATCATTATCGATGAGTGCCATCGCGGTGGGGCTAACGACGAGGGCAACTGGCGGGCCATTATGGAGTACTTTGCCCCCGCAGTGCAGCTGGGCCTCACCGCCACGCCAAAGCGCAAAGACAATGTAGATACGTACAAGTACTTTGGTGAGCCTGTATATATCTATTCGCTCAAAGAGGGTATCAACGATGGCTTCCTTACCCCCTTCAAGGTAAAGCGTATAAAGACAACGCTCGATGACTACATATACACCAGCGACGACACCGTAGTAGAGGGCGAGGTAGAAGAGGGCAGGCTATATACCGAGGGCGATTTCAACAAGATAATAGAGATGAAGGAGCGCGAGGCGAAGCGCGTTCGCATATTTATGGACGAGGCCGACCAGCGGCAGAAAGCCATAGTGTTCTGCGCTACACAGGATCACGCCGCCGCCGTCCGCGACCTCATCAACCAATACAAGAAAAGCACCGACCCCAATTACTGTGTGCGCGTCACTGCTAATGATGGCGAGATAGGGGAGCAGTTCCTGCGAGAGTTCCAGGACAATGAGAAGACCATACCCACTATACTCACCACCTCGCAAAAGCTCTCTACCGGCGTCGATGCCCGCAACATTCGCAACATAGCGTTGATGCGGCCCGTAAACTCTATGATAGAGTTCAAGCAGATAGTAGGCCGTGGCACCCGCCTGTTCGATGGTAAGGAGTTCTTCACCATCTACGACTTTGTAGATGCCTACCACCACTTTGCCGACCCCGAGTGGGACGGTGATGCCTTGCCGTGCGAAGATTGCGGGAAGGTAGTATGCGAGTGCGCCGGCAAGCCCAAACCAACGCCGCAGCCATGCGCCACCTGTGGTCAGCAGCCCTGCATCTGCATCAAAGAGCCTGTGGAGTCCTGCTACGTATGTGGCAAGGCGCCTTGCGTATGCAGCAAAAAGAAGAAGATAAAGATAAAGCTGCGCGATGGTAAGGAGCGCGAGATACAATCTATGATCTCCACATCATTCTGGAGTGCAGATGGTAAGCCCGTATCGGCCCAGGAATTCATGGACAACCTTTTTGGCGAGATGCCCAACCTCTTCAGGAACGAGGAAGAGCTGCGTACCATATGGAGCAGCCCCGCCACCCGCAAGGCCCTGCTCGATCAACTCGATGCACTCGGCTTCCCCAAAAGCGACCTGCTTATAGTGCAGCAGCTGGTGAGCATGGAGAAGAGTGACCTGTACGATGTGCTCGAGTACGTCTTCAACGGCAACTACAATGTGCTCACCCGGCAGCAGCGAGTGGCCGCCTCGCAGGCCACCATCTTCGCCATACTCAACAACAAGCAGAAAGAGTTCATAGAGTTCGTGCTGAGCAAGTACGTAGAGACCGGCGTAGAAGAGCTCGACCAGGAAAAGCTGCCCACCCTCCTCGTCAACAAATATCAGTCACTCGAAGACGCCAAAGAGGTCCTAGGCACCGTCGCCGACATCAGCTCCCTCTTCATAGAGTTCCAGAAGTATTTGTATGATAAGAGTGCGGCGTAGGGGTATAATTTTAAGATCAGTAATAATTCCGTATGAGGTTTTCTAAGCACAAGGAAAAAAATATCTTCTGTATCGAAGGCGATTGGACAAACAGCCTGAAAGACAGATCGAGTATTAAGACCGCTTTAGAGTTTTTAGAGCATAACTCCCATATTCGCACTGCCCACCGAAACTGTTCAACGATTGAAGAGTTTGACCAAAGAATAAAAACTTCTTTACAGAAAGCGTATAGCAAATATGGGATTATTTATTTGGCCTTTCATGGCACACCGGGTTCTATCAATGTCGGCAAAAGAAAGAAACTCGCGATTGAAGAGATTGCGGAAATGGTCTCGGGAAAAGCAGAGGATAAAATAATTCATTTTGGTAGTTGTAGCACTTTGGATGTGTCTGGATGGGATTTAAGACGATTTTTAGAAACTACTGGCGCTTTAGCTGTGTCCGGCTACAAAACAGATATCGATTTCATACCAAGTACATTTCTTGATATGCTCTATTTTGAGCATTGCCAATATTCCCGGAAAATGTCGACAATTGAAACGAATATGAATGCATATCACCGCAAACTAATGAATAAGTTAGGGTTTGTAATTAAGTACCTCAAGTGACACCCCGTCCCGAGCCAGTAGCGCACCTATGGAGCGCACCCCTATTATTACATAAATTTCTACCGAGCTTGCGCCCACTACCGGGGCACTTACATGTTATCCCACAGGCCGCCAACCCTCCGCGATATCATGGTTCGGCAGGGCTCACCATGACATCGCCCGTACGCATCACATTATACCAAAACACCCGAACACCCATAGACAAAACGTCTTGGAGCGTATTCCTTTATTACAGATATTTGCACCACCCAAACCACTATCCTATGTACTTGCATTATCGCGCATCTTGCCCATCCCTCCATCTTTCAAATCGTGTTCAAACTGCCTGCTCATATTTTCGCACCGGCGACCGGAAATTACTGAAAGAAATGTAATAACCATCTGATTACTAAATGATTACGATAAATGTAGTTTACTCCCCACCAGAAAAAGTCGGAAGCAAATCGGAATCTAAAACCCACTATCCAAAATTCCTATATATCCTATGTACTTTCATTCTCTGGCATCTTGCCCATCCATCCATCTTTCAAATCGTGTTCAAACTGCCTGCTCATATTTTCGCACCGGCAACCGGAAATAACAGCAAAGCACCTTATAATAATCTGATTACTAAGTGATTAAGATAAGGGTAGCTTGCTCCCCACAGGAAAAAGTCGGAAGCAAATCGGAATCTAACACCCACTATCCAAAAATCCTCTATATCTTATGTTTCCTGGTGCAAGCGAATTCGCGCAACTTGGCCATCCCTCCATCTTTCAAATCGTGTTCAAACTGCCTGCTCATATTTTCGCACCGGCAACCGGAAATTACGGCAAAGCATGTTCTAATCATCTGATTACTAATTGATTACGATAAGGGTAGCTTGCTCCCCACCGGAAAAAGTCGGAAGCAAATCGGAAATCAGCAGAAAGAGACCCCGGCCAAACTAAACTTAAAATCACTCACCCGTATGCATGGACAATTCCGCGCATCTTGCCCATCTTTAGCATCTTTCAAATCGTGTTCAAACCCTCTGTCATCCTGAGCTTGCCGAAGTGGGCAATAACTGCGCAAACCTGCCCTGCACAATCAATTGACTATTATTGATATCAGGCCAAAACCAGTACAGCTAAAAAACCATTGCGCACTATGCGCAAAATTGCTCCCCGCTTATTTTCCCTTACATTTATCAAAAATATACCCAAATGAGAAACATATACATTACAGCGGCGATAGCCTTGTTTACCCTGGCGGGCTGCACCAAGGGCACTGATACTACAACCAACAATACCACCATACTGCCATCGACAGTGGCGGCCTATACGGTAGACGGTATCCACGATGTGACTATGAATATTGACAATTACCCTTCCTACCCCGCATCTATGCCGGTGACGGTCACCTATCACGATTCGGTGCAGAAGGCAGTGACCATAGCGATAAGCGGGGTGCCATCCTTTGTGTTTTTGGGAGAGCGTACGGGCTCATTCTCTACTATTGAAAAGACGGGGCCATGGACAGGTTTTCCGACCTTCACCATTGGGCTGATCGCTTACAACAAGAACATCTCCTCCGCGCCATATATGCCGGGCACATACCCTATAACGCTCACAGCTACATGCGATGGTGTCACCAAAACGTTTAGCTTCAAGCTGGTATGCTTGTAGGTGAGGGAAGCCTCTCCCCGGCCCTCTCCCGGGGGAGAGGGAGCTTCAACGTCCACGCTATCGCGTGGGTGTTATAAATTAATTTAGGTGCCGACAATTAACTCTGTGAACCCTGGCAAGATTGTGTGGTGTTACGTAACATCTGCCCCCTGCTATGGTGAGCCTGGCCGAACCAGGGAAGGCAGGGAGGGGCTCAACATCTCCTCCCCCTGGGGGCGGTCGGGAGGGCATTTGATTTTCCCCCCAAAAAGCTTACTTTTGCGCGTTCTAAAAAATATATTCGCACATGTCTGTTTTAGTAAATAAGAATTCTAAGGTTATCGTTCAGGGTTTCACAGGTACGGAAGGTACGTTTCATGCTACCCAGATGATAGAATATGGTACTAACGTGGTAGGTGGCGTGACGCCGGCAAAAGGCGGCGCTAAGCACCTGGACCTGCCAGTTTTCAACACTGTAAAGGACGCGGTAGACGGTACCGGTGCGGATGTATCGATAATCTTCGTACCGCCGGCATTTGCTGCGGATGCGATAATGGAGGCTGGCGATGCTGGCATTAAGGTGATCATTTGCATCACCGAGGGCATACCTGTGCAGGATATGGTGAAGGCGCGCGAGTTTATAAAAGGCAAGGGTTGCAGGCTGATAGGCCCTAACTGTCCGGGTGTGATAACGGCGGGCGAGGCTAAGGTGGGCATCATGCCGGGCTTCGTGTTCAAGCCGGGCCGCATTGGCATCGTATCAAAGTCGGGCACGCTTACTTACGAGGCGGCAGACCAGGCGGTGAAGGCGGGCCTTGGCATATCTACAGCCATAGGCATAGGCGGCGACCCGATCATAGGCACTACTACCAAAGAAGCGGTGGAGCTGCTGATGAACGACCCGGAAACAGACGGAATAATAATGATAGGCGAGATAGGCGGTAACATGGAAGCTGAAGCGGCCAACTGGCTGAAGAGCAACATGCGCAAGCCGGTGGTAGGCTTCATAGCCGGCCAGACTGCACCTGCAGGCCGCCGTATGGGCCACGCAGGCGCTATAATAGGCGGTGCAGAAGACACTGCTGAAGCAAAGATGAAGATAATGGCTGAGTGCGGTATCCACGTGGTTGATAGTCCGGCTAACATAGGTAAGACTATGGCGGAGGTGCTGGCGGTGACTGCTTAGTAATTTGAAAATTTGAGGATGTGCTAATTTGAAAATTGGCCCGTGTTGTGATAGCACGAGTGTGCGTTGGCTCTCCCATTTAGGGGCGGGGGGGGCGCGGAAGCCGCTCAGATTTTCCGGTAGATAACATTGGTGAGGCTGTATCGTAAGATGCGGCCTCACTTCTTTTTAGTGTGGGTGGTTATTGTTTTTCGGCTATGAAGTTGAGGCCGAAGAAGAGGTATTCGCGGCGGAGGCCGTGGGTGGCCTGGATGCGCTGCTCTTTGTCGAGGAGTTTGCTGGCCTCGGTGAAGCGGTAGTGCAGGGGCAGGAAGTAGCGTATGTACTGTATGCTCTTATCGCCGATGTGGAAGCCGCTCTTCTCGAAGAGGGTGCGCCAGCTTTGCAGGCTGCGGATGTTCTCGTTGCCTATGAGTATGTCCTTTTGCAGCTTTTCGTCCCAGATGGTGATGATACGCTTGTTGCCGCGGTATTTGTAGAGCTTCATCCGCTGTATGATGTTGCTGCCGTTCTCCTCTATAGAGAGTACCTTGCCGCCGGGGCGCAGGGCGGTGTTGAAGATGCGCAGGGCATCGCCGATAGGCTCCAGGTGATGCAGGGTGTCCTGCACTATTATCCAGTCGTAGGTGGCGGGTGGGGGAGGGCTGTCGAAGAGGTTCTCGTAGGTGCAGGTGAATAGCGATGTGTCGCCGTACTGGCTCCAGTATTGCTTGCGTTGCTGCACCATGTCGTAGTAGAACTCGAGGGTGGTGCCGTGCGTGCGGATGCCGTTCATAGCCAGGAAGAGGCAGGTGGTGCCATAGCCGCTGCCGCAGTCCCATATGGCTGCTGCGGGGCTGGTGATGTGGTCTTTAATATACCGTAGGCGCTGTAAGAAGTAGTTCCTGCGAAAATGCCACGATGACTGCTTGCCGAGGAATTTGTAGTAAGGCTGCATCTCGGTATGCACTTCCAGTTCCTTTAGCATCAGTTCAAAGAACCGCTCAGGTGACATCATAGCTCAAAATGAAAATTAAATGCTGTTGCAGGCGGTGTATGGCCCGCTGCGGTATCCGTGTGTTGTAACAGGTTATTTCTTACCCCTGAAGTTGCATGCGCCTGCGGCAGCCAGGTCGCTGGTGGCGTTGACGGTGAGGCTCAGCGAGTCGCCTATGATAGAGCCGAAGCCATTGACCTCGTATACCATTCCGCATGCGTCGGTGACGGTCTGCGTAGGAAAGGTAAGCACATCTTCGCGGGCGGTGCCGGTGATCTTCACATCTTTAAGACAGGAGCCGATGCCGGCCGTGAGTGGGAAAATGGCCGTAACGCCATCGCTGCCCTTGGTAAGCTCTACCTTGTTGGCACCGTTCACGAGGTTGCCCGCGCAGTTAGATACACCGTTCCAGGTGCCGAGGAATTTCTTGGCATCATCTGCATTCGATGTTTTGGTGCAGGATGCTATGTTGAACAGGGTTATCATGCAAGCGGGGAGTATGAGCACCCTGCAGCTGCCTAATAAGGAATAAAGCTTGGTCATCAGTTGTGTATTTTGTTTAAAAACGCGTAGCAAGATAATACTTTCTGTAGAATTACCTCGGGGTAGTTTTATTTTGCTACTGTAATTTAAGTGTACATTTGCGGGTATATAGCCGTGTTATTTTAATATCGGCACGAAAAAGTCCCCGTTGGTATATTTTTCATAAATTTTTTTTGAATTTTGACTTTTTAGTTTTGAAATTATCCCTTACCTTTGCACTCCATTTTAATAATTTACTAACGTAAGCAATGCCTACAATTCAACAATTAGTACGTAAGGGCCGCGAACAGATGCGGACTAAATCAAAGTCCCGCGCACTTGATGCGTGCCCTCAGCGCCGTGGTGTTTGCACCCGCGTGTATACAACAACGCCTAAGAAACCAAACTCTGCCCTTCGTAAGGTAGCAAAGGTTCGTCTTACCAATAAAATAGAGGTGATCGCATACATACCGGGCGAAGGCCACAACCTGCAGGAGCACTCGATAGTGCTTATCCGCGGCGGTCGTGTTAAGGATCTTCCTGGTGTACGTTACCACATCGTTCGTGGTGCGCTCGATACTGCCGGTGTAAAAGACCGTAAGCAGAGCCGCAGCAAGTACGGTACTAAGAAAGAGAAAGTGAAAGGTGGCGCAGCAGCTGCAAAAAAGAAATAATATTTTTAACTAATTATATAAGCCAGTCATTCGATGAGAAAGGCACAAGCAAAAAAACTCCCGTTAGCACCGGATCCAAAGTTCAACGATAAGAATGTAACGCGTTTCGTTAACTGCCTTATGTGGGGTGGTAACAAAACTATAGTACTCAGTGCGTTTTACGATGCGCTCGACAAAGTATCCAAGATAACCAGCGAAGAGGGTTACGAGGTATGGAAGCGTGCGCTGGTGAATGTAACACCTGCAGTAGAAGTGCGCAGCCGCCGTATAGGTGGTGCCACCTTCCAGATACCTGCTGAGGTGCGCCCTGACCGCAAGATATCATTGAGCATGAAGTGGCTCATCCGTTTCTCGCGTGAGCGTAACGGTAAGACCATCGCTGACAAGCTGGCTAACGAAATAGTAGCAGCAGCTAAAGGTGAAGGCGGCGCATTCAAAAAGAAAGAAGATACGCACCGTATGGCTGAAGCCAACAAAGCGTTCTCTCACTTTAAGATATAACAACAAGCTTTGTATATATAGTCCTGCCCTTGCGGCGGGACTTTTTGTTGTGGGCGGGAGATGTATTTGCGGGCAATGCAGTATCTTAGTTGCCGCAAAAACACACTACTAAAAGTAACAACACCATGGCGCTTTTCGGGAAACTGGGCAGGTATAGTAATACAGGTTTATTCATCATGCGGGTGGGGCTGGGCATAATGATGATCATACATGGCCTGCCCAAGATAACCGGTGGCCCTGCCACCTGGGAGAAGCTGGGCCACTCGATGAGTACGTTGCACATCAACTTTGTGCCCACGTTTTGGGGCTTTATGTGCGCCATTACCGAAACGGTTGGCGGACTGTTTTGCATACTGGGCCTGTGGTTCAGGCTGGTGGCGCTGCTGATGGTGTTTAACTTCATAGTGGCCGCCGCGCACCACTTTGCAGCGGGCGACGGTGTAAAGGGCGCCAGCCATGCACTGGAGCTGGTGTTCGCGTTTTCCGGCCTGGTGTTCTTAGGCCCGGGCCTCTATTCCGTCGACAAGGGGTAGGGTGGCGGTGCCCTGGGCGCTCACCCGGCGGGTGTACATGATCCACGAGAGCACTATGATCGCTTCGCCAAGGGTGAATATCCACCAGTCGAACTGGGCGGGTATGTAGGTGGTGAGGTCGGTGAAGAGTGAGCCGCCGCTGCGTAGGTTGCGGAAGAGGATGTCGCCCTTTTGTGTCACGTAGTCTTTAGTGAACGATATAATTACGACGAGCGAGCCTGCGGCCAGCAGCAGCGACTCCATGGGCTTTATGCCGGTTTTTCTGCCCTTTCCGGAGCAATGTATCACCGTTAGTGCAAACAGGATCATGGTGAGTGAAATGATGACGGGAGTTATCACCGGGCCTACCCAGGGCACGGGTATGAGGAAGAGTATGTCCCACGTAAGAAGGGTTTGCGGCCAGGCAAGGAATACGTAGAGGAACACATAGTACATGATATCCCAAATGGCGAAGGAGAGCAGGAAATAGGCAAGGCGCTCTGCGGGCTTCTTGCCGGCGAGCACGCCTATGCCCGCCAGCATTACTATCGTGGCTGCTTCGCGCCATATCTCTACTATGGCTACGCTGTTTTCTATGGGCTGCAGGGGGAATGCAAAGCCAGATGGGTAGTAGAGCTTGCGTAGATAGATGACTACGGCTGTTTCGAGGAAGCCCATTGCTATGCTGAATGCTGTGACCCAGGTGAGGGTTTTGGCTGTGTTCATAAAAAGTACTTTGTTTTGCAAAGTAAAATTAGCGGATTTTGGTGAATGGCGCGTTGTGGTGGAGGAAATTATTTTCCAGCAAAGGGGAGCGCAGATATCACCCCTTGCGGGGTTCAGGTATTTATACAATCGTATTTTCTACAATCATGCCATCCTTTTGGGATTATTCGCCGCGCGGCTGCCTGTGGAACTTAGGTAATGCACCTGTCTCTTTTCATTGTTTTCTAGATGAAGACATGGAGACGGGCTTTTATTAGCACTGCTGGATGCCGCACGGAGAATCTGGAAGCACACTTACTGCTTTCTTTTCATAGCAAGTAGGACGCCTGTGATGGAGGTGACTAAGCGTGACGCTTGGTCCAGTGGGGGATGGTTAGGCTCTTGCACTTGCATTGGGCATTGTCAAGATGAAGACCGTCGGAGACTGGATTTTATTAGCACTTCCGGATGCCGTGCGGAGAATCCGGAAGGACACTTACTGCTTCTTTTCATAGCAAGTAGGACGGTTTGCGATGGAGGTGACAAAGCGTGACGCTTGGTCTAGTGGGGATGGTTAGGCTCTTGCACTTGCATTTGGCTTTGTCAAGATGAAGACCGTCGGAGACGGGGTTTTATCAGCACTTCCGGATTCCCTCCGGAAAATCCGGAAGAACGGAGAACGGGGTAGGGTGGGGGTAAGCCCCACCCCTACGGTGTTATTTGCGGAGTTGGATATGGTTTGGTATGTGGACTGCCTGTGTGGATAGGGTGGGGGCAAGCCCCACCCCTACGGTAGGGTTGTGAAACTGTATATTGAAGTGTGGGTGTTGCCGGTGTGGATAGGGTGGGGCAAGCCCCGCGTCTACAGTGTTAAGGGGACAGGTAGAAATGCTGAGGTTATGAGGTGTTGCGTTGTGTGGAGGGAAGCTATTATTGCATTCGTGTTTGTAATAATTTTATTTATTTCTTCTTTGTTTCCTTTAATATTGCAGAACCTTTTAAAATATCCCTTATGAAACGTATTATTACCCTACTGCTACTGCTGACTGTAGCTCCATTTGCCTTTTCCCAGGTAATGATTACTGTTGCGGGCAACGGAACTGCCGGTAATACCGGAGACTTTGATGCAGCCACCCTGGCGCAGATATATATACCGAAAGCGGTTGCGGTTGATGCGGCGGGCAATATATACATTGCCTCGCGGCACGTGATCAGGAAGATAAACACATCTGGCGTTATAAGCACCATAGCAGGGTCTGTAGGGTCGTATGGTTATTGGGGAGATGGCGGATCGGCTATATCAGCAGGATTGTACAGCCCAACGGGCATAGCAGTCGACAATTCGGGGAATATCTACATTGCAGACCAGGAGAATCACCGCATCCGAAAGATCAATACTTCAGGCACTATCTCTACGGTGGCGGGGAACGGTATTTCGGGTTATGGAGGGGATGGGAGTGCTGCCACATCGGCCAACCTGAACTTCCCGGCCGGGATAGCGGTAGATGCAGCTGGCAACCTGTATATAGCAGACCAGAGCAATAACCGCGTGAGAAAGGTAAATACCTCGGGCGTTATAAGCACTATTGCCGGTAACGGGTTCATGGGATTCAGCGGGGATGGCGGTGCCGGAACAAGTGCCAGGCTAGACCATCCAAGTGGGGTGGCCGTTGACGGATCGGGCAATGTATTTGTGGCAGATACATGGAATGTGCGCATAAGGAAGATATCGACCGGTGGCATTATCACTACGTATGCAGGCAATGGCGCCGTGGGGTATTCCGGCGATGGCGGTTCGGCCACGAGCGCCGCGATAAGCACCCTTATTTCGGGCATTGCCGTAGACGGCAGTGACAACGTATACATAGCAGATAACGATAACTACCGCATACGCAGGGTATCGGGCGGTATTATAAATACTATAGGCGGTACCGGTATAAATGGTTTCAGCGGTGACGGAGGTGTGGCAACATCGGCCCAGGTAGGCCTGACCTACGGTGTGGCCGTGGCCAGCAGCGGGAATATATTTATAGCCGATGGCGGCAATAACAGGATACGGAAGATATGCACAGGCTCATTGCCGACAGCGGGCACAATAACCGGTACTTTAAGTTTTTGCCAGGCAACGACAACCACGCTTGCCAGCAGCAGCGGTGGGGCATGGAGCAGCGGAAGCACCGGTGTAGCAACTGTAAGCAGCGGTGGCGTGGTGAGCGGTGTGGCTGCGGGTACAGCACGGATTACGTATACCGTTACTAATCTTTGCGGCAGTGCATTTAGTACCGCGTTAGTAACGGTTAACCCGGCTCCATCGGCAGGTACATTGTCGGGCTCAGCGATGCTGTGCGCCCCCGGTACTACAACACTTAGCAGTACGGTGAGCGGTGGTACGTGGACCAGTGGCGCTACGGGAGTGGCAACAGCAGGTGCTACTACAGGAGTGATCAACGGGGTATCGGCAGGCACTGCCACAATATCGTATGCTGCATCCAATAGTTGTGGTACCGCCGTAGCAACAAGGATAGTAACTGTGAGTAGTACTGTACCGGCAGTAGCTGCAATTGGCGGGCCATCGACAGTATGCACAGGCAATACAATAACGCTTACAGACGCTACCGCTGGCGGCGTATGGAGCAGCACTGCTGCCGGAGTGGCGACAATTACGACCGGCGGCATAGTATCATCTGTTACAGCAGGCACCACGACTATCAGCTATACGGTGATCAACGGCTGCGGCACCAGCGCAGCAACGAAGGCAGTGACCGTGGGGCTAACGCCGGCCACGGGCATACTTAGCGGCCCATCGCTGGTATGCATACCCGCAACCATAACCCTAAGCAGCACCAGCAGCGGTGGTATATGGAGCAGCAGCTCTGCCACGGTAGCCACAGTGGCAGCAGCCACAGGGGTGGTGACAGGTGTGAGCGCGGGTACTGCCAGCATGACCTATACCATGACCAGTGGATTTTGCAGTGCAGCTACATCGACGATAGTTACCGTGAGCGCCATACCAACGGTAGCACCGATAACTGGCACAGGCAGCGTATGCCAGGGTACTACAATAACCCTTGCTGATGTGACTACCGGTGGTGCGTGGAGCAGTGCGGCAGCGACAGTGGCTGTAGGCTCGGCAACAGGTGCGGTAGGCGGAGCGAGCGCCGGGACGGGAACGGTAAGCTATACGGTGACCAACGGCTGCGGAGCAACCTCGGTGACCGCTATTGTGACTGTTAACCCCACCTTCGTGGGCCATACCAATATCATTACAACCATAGCCGGTACTGGCCTGAGCGGATCGACAGGTGATGGCGGAGCAGCTACCGCAGCAAGGATATACGCGATCTACGGCATGACAGAGGATACGGCACATAACCTGTACCTGGTGGATAGCATGGGTGATATACGGAAAGTAACCCCGGGCGGTGTGATATCTACCTTCCTTACCGGGTACGAGGTGATACGCGCCGCGGCCGACCAACTGGGAAACCTCTATTTTATAGATAACGCTACCGGTGACCTGAATAAGAGAAATGCAGCCGGGGTGATAACGACCGTGGCGGCCGGGCTGATGAACCCCTGGGCTCTCTGCACGGATTATGCAAACAATGTGTATGTAGGCCTGATATGGACCAGTACGGTACTAAAATTTTCGCCCAGCGGTGTTATGTCTGTATTTGCCGGCGATGGTACTACAAGCTACAGCGGCGACGGTGGTGCGGCCACCTCTGCCGGCCTGGGTAACTGGGTAAATGGCCTGGCAGCCGACAAGGCGGGAAATATCTACATATCCACCAACTTCCCCAGCGGCGCTTATGAGCGTGTAAGAAAGGTGGACATTAACGGTACTATAACCACAGTGGCGGGCCTTGCCGGCACACATGGTTTTACAGGTGATGGCGGGCTTGCAACGGCAGCAGAGCTGAACGGCCCAAATTCAGTTGCGACCGATGGTGCCGGGGGACTATACATCTCGGACTACTATAACTACCGGGTGCGCAGCATAAGTGCCGGAACCAACATCATCAACACAAAAGCAGGCACGGGCCTTACCTGGTATAACGGCGATAACATAGCGGCGACCACCGCTAATATAAAACCCAGCGCAGTGCTGATAGACCATAGCGGCAGCGTGATAATAGCTGACGAGAACTACCGGATAAGGAAAATAGCAACAAGCGCAGGCACGATAACCGGCCCAGGCATAGTATGCCTGGGCGTAAGCACAACACTGGCTAACACCTTTTACCCTGCCTACTCAACATGGAGCAGTAGTAATGCCAGTGTTGCCACCGTAAGCAGTGGCGGTGTGGTGAACGGTGTTAGTGCTGGAACAGCAACAATAACGTACACGGTAAGCAGTTCGTGTAATTCGCTGATAGCAGTAAAAACAGTGACGGTAAGCGCTTTTCCAACCGCGGCTACCTTGTCTGGTGCGCATAATGTATGTGCCGGACAGATAACGACACTGAGCAGCACAGCGGGTGGCGGAACATGGGCCAGCAGCTCGACCGGCACGGCAACAATATCTGCAGCGGGCATGGTATTGGGCATAGCCGCAGGGGCAGTGACCATAAGCTATACAGTGACGAACAGCTGCGGGAGCGCGACAACTACCCATACGCTAACAGTGGAGGCTACGCCTGCTGCAGGAAGTGTATCGGGCAATGGAACAGTGTGTATAGGTGCCGCAGCTTCAATGACGGCCACCGCGAGCGGCGGCACATGGGCCAGCAGCAACACGGGTATAGCAACAGTGAGCAGCAGTGGCGAAGTGACCGGTGTGACGGCCGGAGCGGTAACGGTAAGCTACACTGTGACAGTGGGTAGCTGCTCTGCCTGGGCCTTACATACTATGACTGTAATAGACTGTGCAGCTGCGGGAGTAGGTATGGCGGCAGGCGGCAGCGAGCAGCTTGTGATTTCCCCCAATCCGAACAGCGGAGTATGCCGCGTGGTGCTGCAGTCGGCGGGAAATGGAAGTATGAAACTGGTTGTAACGGATATAACAGGCAGGAGTATAGCTGAGATAAGCGCTACAGTGAACAAACCTGCAGACTTGCAGCTGACGCAGCCGGGCATCTACTTTGTTACGGCAACGACTGCAACGGGTACCTATACTACTAAAGTAGTGGTGTCAGGCAGGTAGTATTGTGGGGCTAGAAGTGTAGCATACGGTAACAGCTTGTTGGAATAGTTGGTTTCGTATGGAAGTTGCGATGTTTGCCCGTGTGGATAGGGTGGAGGCAAGCCCAGCCCAGCCCCTACGGTGTTGTTGGGCCAGTGAGCTCTATTTGCAATTCTCTGTAAGTGTTGTCTGTGTGGATAGGGTGGGGGCAAGCCCCGCCCCTACAGTGCAGAATCAGCCCGGTTTTGTGGTTGGCCGGAAACTCCTCTTTTCTCCGTAACTTGTATAGTTATATCAAGCTGTTTCACTTAGCACCTGCAACTTTATGAACCATCGGAAAAGCACCGAGATCACCTTTGCCCTTTTTGTTTTTTGCTGTCTTTTGTCGTGGGGGGCGGTGGCGCAATCCGGCGCGCCTGTGATTCACTTGAAGGCCGGTGATATTACTGTGTCGGCTCCGACAGGGCGGACTTCGGGTGATAATGCTGCGGTGCTGGTTGGCGAGAGCGACCCCATGCAGGTACTGGTGCATTTTGCTGCGCTGCCTACTGATGAGCAAAAGAGAAATTTAGCGGCTAATGGTATTCAGTTGCTCGATTATATACCCGATAATACATACACTGCTATCATTGCCCGCCCTGCGGTTGCGGTGCGGTCGGTGAATAGCGGCTATACGCTGCTGAAGATGCAGCCTGAATGGAAGGCTGACCGGTACCTGTGGAACAGGGCAGGCGGCCAGGGGAATATAGATGTGCAGGTGAGCTTTTATGCCGGTGTGGATGCAGCGCAGATCAAAGAATTTATTGGCGCGCTTGGGGGGCAGGCGAAGGCCGGGCCTACGGAGCGATATGGCATATACAGGGCAACGATAGCCAAGGCAATGCTGCGCTCGCTGGCATCGTGGTATGCAGTGAAGTTCATCAGCCCGCTTACCGATATAGTGCCGCTCGACCTGCAGTCGCGCCCGGCGGTGAAGGGAAATATTGCAGTGGCGTCGCCTGCTTTTGGCGGGTATGGGCTGGCGGGAGATAGCGTTACCGTAGGTGTGGGGGACAATGCATCGGGCATCTACCATGCTGACCTTAAAGACAGGATCACTAACTTTAATCCAGGCCCCGAGGCTACCCATGGCGAACATGTGAACGGCATAGTGGGCGCGGCAGCGAATGTGGACCCGCTGGCTGCCAGCATGGCGCCGCACGTGTCGCTGGTAGACTTCCTGTATGATATGGTGCTGCCGGCCACGGGGGCAATGTATGACGACTACAACATGACCATCACCAACAATAGCTATTCGGTGATGGCGGCAGACTGTGACTACTCGGGCACTTACGATGGCAACTCTGATTTCCTGGATACGCTTGCATTGCAATATCCTAATGTGCTGCACGTATTCGCATCGGGCAACGATGGGTGGATGACGTGCCCACCGTACCCGCAGAGCTTTGCAACAGTAGCGGGTGGCTACCAGCCTGCAAAGAATAATGTGGTGGTAGGCAGTATCACTGACTACCTTGAAAAAGCGGGGGATCAGTCGCACGGGCCGGTGCGGGATGGCAGGCTGAAGCCGGAGGTGGTGGCTGTGGGGCTTGGTGCATATTCCACTATTGGTGTAGACAGGTATGGCTGGGCCGCTGGCACGAGCATGGCATCGCCACAGGTGGCGGGCGGGCTCGCTGTGCTGACGCAGCACTACAAACGTCTTAATGGCGGTACGCAGCCGCGTGCAGACCTGCTGAAAACAATACTTGTAAATGGCGCGATGGATATAGGCAATGCCGGGCCTGACTTTACCTATGGTTTTGGCGCTATGGATGTGAGCCGTTCGCTGAAGATGATTGATGAGCATAACTACGCAATGGGCGCGGTAGCTAATGGCAACAGTCAATCATTTACCATAACTATCCCCGCGAATACGGCGCAGGCGCGGATAATGCTGTGCTGGCACGATGTGCCTGCAAGCCCTACATCGTCGAAGCAGCTGGTGAACGACCTGGACCTCACGGTGACCACGCCATCATCAACAGTGCACCGGCCTATGATACTGGACCCATCGCCGGCCAATGTGGATAAGCTGGCCGTGGAAGGAGACGACCGCATTAACAATATAGAGCAGGTGACGATAAACAACCCTGTAGCGGGGACGTATACCATAAAGGTGAATGGCCATGCAGTACCTGCAGGTGTGCAGGCATTTGCCATAGCCTACGACTTTATACCGCAAGGCGTGCAGCTGACCTATCCGCTGGGCGGCGAGCAGCTGTCGAACGTGGACAGCATCCGCGTGTTTTGGAATGCTATCAGCAACGGCAACACTTTTACGGTAGAGTTCTCGGCCGACAATGGAGACAACTGGATACCGGTGGCGACGAATATTCCTGCCAATATGCGTTATTGTCCCTTTATGCCTGCAGGCTTTAACAGCGGCAACTGCAAGGTGCGCGTAATACGTAATGGCAGCGGCGAAACTGGTACATCGCAGCGCTTTGCCATCAATAAGCAGCCGGTGGCTGCACTGAGTGTTAACCAGTGCCCCGGCTATATGAATATACATTGGAGCCCGGTGCCCAATGCTACGGCATATATTATGCTGCGGAAGATAGGGTTTTACATGCAGGTGGTGGATACGGTGACGGATACGGTGTACTCGTTTGGCGGGTTGCCACTGACAGAGAAATCGTATGTAGCTGTGCAGCCTGTAATACATGGCATACCGGGCTACCGCAGCGTGGCTGTGATAGCCAGGGCTAATTCGGGCAACTGCGCGGGCACTACGGCATCGGTGGGAGATATAATGGTAGAGCGCATCATATCGCCGGTGGGTGGGCGCATGTTTACCAGCACACAGTTTGGCACGGTGACTACGCTGAGGGTGCTGCTGCGCAACCTGTATACTGCTGCTGCGGGGCAGTACACGCTGTCGTACCGGGTAAATACCGGCCCATGGCAAACATTAGTGAACCCCGGCGCAATACCAGCTAATGGAACAATTGTGATATCGATACCGAACCTGGTGCTCTCGGCACCCGGCAGCTATGATATAACCGTTGCTGTGCGCAATACAGTGATAGCGGATCCGCAGCGCGGTAATGATACTGCGAACATACGCGTGCTGCATTTGCCTAATGCACCGATAAGCCTAGCGACGCCATATGCCGATGGGTTTGAAGATATGCCTGCATTTGAAGTGCGGCATGATTCGCTGGGTGTGTCGCCAAATGGGCACTGGGATTATTTCAATACGGATGACTCGGGGAGAATGCGTTCGTTTGTGAGCGACGACATCACCATAACCGGCAATCGCTCGGTGAGCCTGGATGAGTGGCTGGCTACGCAGCATGGCAGCAATAATACATTTACCGGCACCTTTAACCTGGCAACGTACGACACGGGCACCACCGAGGTGCGGGTAGACTTCGACTACATACTGCATGGCACACCCAAGGAACCGGATGGCAACATAGTATATGCACGAGGTAACGACCTGGCCCCGTGGAAGCCACTGCATGCCTATGACCTGGCTGCATATCCCGGCTCGGTGACGCATGTGAAGTCGCGCTCACTTACCGATGCCGTGCGGGCGGGAGCTACTAATTTTACTACCAGCACGCAGGTGTCTTTTCTTCAGAATGATACTTCGCTTATAGGGTCGCGCACTTATGGTAATGGTATCACCATCGACAACTTCAGGATGTATACTGTGGCTAATGATGCGGAGCTGTTGAGCATTGAGTTTCCGCTGGTATCGAACTGTGGGTTGCCGGCATCGGTGCCGCTGAAAGTGAAAGTACACAATGGCGTGAACTATACACTGTACAATATAGTCATCAACTATCGCCTTGACTCTACGATTTTGGTGTCGAATGTTATCGATTCAATTGGTGCTAAAGACACCATCACCTATACGTTCTCTACCCCGATGAATATTGCACCGGGTACTGCTCACCGTATAGACGTGTGGCTTAACTCGCCGGGTGATACTTACCTTTCTAATGACAGTATTATCAATTACTTTTTCCGCAACAGCCTTATTGTAAGCAACTACCCTTACCTGGAGAATTTTGAAGCCAATGATGGCGGCTACTATGCTGCGGGGCTTAATAGCACTTGGCAGTATGGTATGCCTGCGGCGAACCGGATAAACAAAGCAGCGAGCGGTGTGAGGGCCTGGAAAACTAATCTTACAGGGCGGCACAAAAATCTTGAGAAATCGTTTCTCTACTCGCCGTGCTTTGACATAGCATCGCTGCAAAGCCCAATGCTGAGCTTCAGTGCGGCGCTGGAGATAGAAAATTGTGGCAATACGCTGTGCGATGCTGCTTATGTAGAATACTCATTTGATGGTGCGGTGTGGAGCAGGCTGGGAACAGCGGGGCAGGGTACCAACTGGTACGACTCTGCATTTAATGCATGGACAAATACCCGCCTGCAGCGGTGGCATGTGGCCTCTATACCGTTGCCGCAACCGCCTGCGGGGAAATCGATACGGTTCCGGTTTGCGATGAATGCGGACCCGGGCGTGGCGCTGGAGGGGATGGCGATAGATGATGTGCATATTTTTGACAGGACGCACACGATATACACAGCGAGCGGTGTGAAGGGTGTGCCTAAAGAGCTTGCGAACAATCAATGGAATGATGTGTTGTATAATGACAAGCTGATAGCATCTCTGCGTGCGCCAGCTGGTACTGAACAGGCTACGGTGGGCTTGTATGAACAACAGGCAGTTAGCAATCCGTCGATGACGCAGTATACGTTGCCACGCAGCTATACTATTAAAACGGACCGGGCGCCGCTTGACAGTGTTTCGGTGCGGTTGTTTCTTACCGATAGTGAGTTTGTGCGCGTGCTCGATGATACCGCGTGCCCTTCCTGCTCGCCAGTGCAGGATGCATATGCGCTGGGCATCACCCAGTATACTAATATAGAAAACCGGGCTGCGGAGAATGGGACACTGGCCGATAATATAGATGGCATAACAACGTATAGGCCGCATAGTGCGGTGCAGTGGGTGCCGTATGATAACGGCTACTATGCGCAGTTTAAAACGAAGTCTTTTTCGGAGTTTTGGTTTAACGATGGCGGACCTACCGGCAACTTTGCCGCTACAGACGACTACCTGAATTTTATTGCATTTAAGAGCGGAGATAAAGTGACTACATACTGGCATTCACTGATAGACACAGCAGTGGACCGCTATGTGCTTGAGCGTGCGCAGGATAGTGCAGCATTCGAGGAGCTATTGGATACTGCTGCTGCTAATGTGATACCGGGTGAATATACCTATGTCGACCCGTTGCCCTTTGCGGCAGGGAGCACGCGTTATTATCGCCTTACATGGACCATGGAAGGCAGCAATACCCGGTACTATTCGCCGGTGCGTAAGGTGACGGATGTGGACTCTGCCGCGGGGCTGGTGAAGCTGGAGGCGAGCATGATCAGCCATAGCGAAGTGCTGGTGAAATGGACATCGTATATAGATGGGCTTGCTGAGCGCTACATACTGGAGCGTGCGGTAGGTGATGGCGGCTACACTACAATAAACGAGGAGCCAGCGCTGAAGCGGTATGGCCAGCAGTACCTGTACACCGATATGCCGGGCAGTGGGCTGCGGGATGGTGCGCAGATACACTACAGGCTAACCGTGGTGCTTGCAGATGGCAGCCGCATAGTGCTGCCTGTGCGTACTGTGAGCTGGATCAATAACAACAATGTTGTGAACATTTATCCTAACCCTACGTTTGATGGTACATTTACGGTGAACTGGTTTGCAGATGCGGGCACGAAGATGAATGTGGCCATTACCAATGTGGTGGGGCAGGCTATCTATGAAAGCAGTGCAACTGCAACGCAATGGAGCAACACTACCACATTCAATACCTTTAGCAGGGCTAAGGGTGTGTATATAGTGCGCATGGAGATACAGGGTAAGATGTATATAGCGAGGATGGTGTATGAGTAATCTCAAGTAAGCGCTAAAGCATTACCTTTGCGGCACTTAATGGCCGTATTTACTGACATACAGCAGGTTCCTGCATTTGACCATGCAGTGCTTACCGTGGGCACGTTTGACGGGGTACACCTTGGGCATAAAACGATACTGCAGGAAGTGGCCGCGCATGCACGCGAAGTGGGCGGTGAAAGTATACTGATCACTTTTGATCCGCATCCCCGCAAGCTTTTGTTTCCTGACCAGCCACTGGGTATTATTACTCCGCTGGAACAAAAGCTGAACCTGGTAAGGGCTGAGGGTATTGCACACGTGGTGGTTGTGCCCTTTACAAGAGAATTCTCGAATCTTACAGCGCAGGAATATATAAGCGACTTTCTTGTCGACAAATTTCGTCCGCATACTATTATTATTGGGTATGACCACAAGTTTGGCCACGACCGGAGGGGAGACCTGAAGATGCTGGAACAGTATGCAGCAGCGTATAGTTATGAATTGATAGAGATACCACCAAAGCTTATTGATGAGGCTGCGGTGAGCTCTACCAAGATAAGGCAGGCGCTTGTGGCCGGCAATGTGGCGGATGCGGCCCATATGCTGGGCCGTAACTACAGTATAAAGGGTACGGTGGTGCATGGCAATAAGCTGGGGCGCACCATTGGTTACCCAACGGCAAATCTTCAGCCGCTGGATGCAGACCAGATAATTCCTGCGATAGGCATATATGCGATAACCGCGGTGCATGATAAGGAAACGTATAAAGGAATGCTGAGCATTGGGTATAACCCTACGGTTACTGATAAGAAGGAGCTGCGCATAGAGGCTAATCTTTTTGACTTCGATAAGGATATTTATGACAGCATACTGGAGCTGCAATTTGTGAAGCGGCTGCGGGATGAGCTGAAGTTTGAGTCGCTGGATGCACTGGTAGTGCAGCTGCATAACGATAAAGAGGAAACACTGAAGATATTAAGATAAGCAGGGAGGATAATGTCACAACTGGTAATATATACAGATGGTTCGGCGCGGGGAAACCCCGGCAATGGCGGCTATGGCGCGGTGCTGCACTGGGGCACAGTAATAAAAGAGATATCGCAGGGGTACAAGCATACAACCAACAACCGTATGGAGCTGATGGCGGTTATCGCAGCCCTTGATATGCTGACGCGTGATAACCTGGACATAACTATCTATACAGACTCTGCCTACATTGTGAACTCAGTAGAGAAAGGGTGGTTGTTTGGCTGGGTGAAGAAGGGCTTTGCAGGGAAAAAGAATCCTGATCTCTGGATGAAGTTTCTTAAACATCATAAAAAGCACCGCATAAAGTTTGTGTGGGTGAAGGGCCATGCCGATAACAAATGGAACAACCGCTGCGATGTGCTGGCCACAACCGCTGCCGATGGCAGAGACCTTATAGAGGATACAGGCTACGAAGGCAATGCATCTTAGTTTACCTCCCCGTTGTTCATAGACCCTATGGTCATTATCTTTCTCTCCTTTTGCACTTTATTGAACCGGGGATTCCACTTAGTAGTGGAGAAGGTATAGCCCAGGCTGAAGATGAACTGCATGCTGGTAACCTTTTGTTTGGCGGTGCCGCTGTAGACGTTGAGGCCGGAGTATGATGCGTAGTCATACTTCCAGGCTACCTCTGCATAGGCATGGCGATAAATGGTAGCGCGCACAGCCGGCTCTACGCCCGCGTTCCAGCCGCTTACCTGGAAAGATGGGTTTGTGGTAGCTTTACCATCTATGTTATTAGAAATGCTGGGCATTACCGGGCCTACGCCTGCTTTTACAAGAGCATCGAGGTAGAAGGTATGCATTTTATTTTTGTAGATACCGAAGCGTTTCACCACATTAACCAGCACCAGATTAGCACCGTTGAGATAGTAGGAGTATCCGTTTGACTTGGAGAATAATACTGTTTTATCAACTACAGCCCCGGCCAGCATGCCCTTTAGTGGCACCGTTTGGCCATCGGTGACGTGATAGCTTATAGGATCATAATTGAGCTCCACCCCCCAGTCTTGCTCGTAGCTGAAAAAGTAACCTACCCTGAAATTGGAGCTGAGTATAGACGAAGATTTGTTGGACTCATCATCGGCAGTTACGTTTTGCAGCTCAAAATCGTTACCAAGGGCACCTTGCTTTATGTGTATTGTAGATGCTTTGTAAGATGGCATGCTGGTGCCAATGCTCAGGTAGATGGACCCGTGCCTATCCTGGCTGTAAACAGAAACCTGTGCTGTAGCTGCTGCAGCAGGTAATAACATAAGGGCAGCAGGAAGCAACAATTTAGTAAATGTCTGCATAAGAGTATGGTTTACAGGGGCCAAGGTACAGAAGAAATTTTATAAAACATAGCAGGCAGGGGTATACGCTATGGGGTTTTAAAAATGTGAATTTCAATGTTCATGGAGCTTACTTTTGTAGTGAAAATAATCCTACTCTATGATATTTTATAAATACCAGGGCACCGGCAACGACTTTATACTGCTAGATAACCGGGAAGGTAATATCAGCCTTACCAACCCTCAGGTTGCCTTTTTGTGTAACAGGCATTTTGGGATTGGGGCCGACGGGCTGATGCTGCTGGAACTTGCGGAGGGGTATGATTTCAAGATGGTGTACTACAACTCTAACGGGCGTGAGAGTACTATGTGCGGGAACGGCGGCAGGTGTATGGCAGCGTTTGCGCAGTACCTGGGAATAATACAGACTGAAACCAACTTTATTGCGATAGACGGAGCGCATAAGGCCACTATTGCAGATAATGGCCGCGTGAACCTGCATATGGTGGATGTGCCTACCATGACCATAGAGCCTGAGTATACTATTATCAATACAGGGTCGCCGCATTATGTGCTGTGGGTGGAGCATGTGCAGCAGACCGATGTATATAACAGGGGCAAGTCCATTAGGTATAATGACGCCTTTAAGCCGGGGGGGGTAAATGTGAACTTTGTGCAGCAGGGTAATGACCAGCTAATAGTGCGTACTTATGAGCGTGGTGTGGAAGATGAAACGCTGAGCTGCGGCACGGGTGTAACGGCGGCGGCCATAGCATCGGTGGGCAGGCTCACCGGCACCTATACAATACCTGTAGAGACACCGGGCGGGCACCTGGAAGTGTCGTTTGTAAAGACCACGCCGTTCTCTGCCCATGAGGTGGTGCTGACCGGGCCAGCGAAATTTGTATTTAAAGGAGAGATAGAGCTGAAATAGCGCGTTAGCGCACAGTTACATAATTGTCGATAGGCAGGCGCTTGGCTATGGAGCGGGCAAGCGTCATTTCATCTGCATACTCCAGCTCGCCGCCAAAGGCTATGCCCCTGGCAATGGTGGTAATATTCACAGACAGGTCTTTGATCTGCTTTGCTATATAATATACAGTAGTATCGCCCTCTATGGTGGGGCTCAGCGCCATTATCAACTCTGTTACGCCATCGGCCTTTACCCTGTCGTGGAGGGTGTGTATATTCAGCTGGTCGGGGCCTATGCCATCGAGCGGGGAGAGGATGCCTCCGAGCACGTGGTAGAGGCCGCTATATTGCTGGGTACTTTCAATAGCTATTACGTCGCGTATATTCTCTACTACGCATACCTGCCGGCGGTTGCGCCCGGGGTTTACGCAGATCACACATACTTCACTGTCAGATACGTTGTGACACGCCTGGCAGAACTGAACCTGGTGCCTCATGCGCGAGAGCGCCCCTGTAAATTCATCTACCTCGCTTCCGTCCATGCGCAGCAATTGCAACACCATGCGCAGTGCTGTTTTTTTGCCAATACCCGGCAGCCGGGAAAACTCCCGCACAGCATCTTCAATAAGTTTTGATGAAAAGATCATTAGCCCCGGCCCCAAAGAAATGTAGCACACAAATTTACGTATTTCCCGCGTACCCGTAAACGGTACTTTGTACAGGTCCGTCATACAAGTGACTTTTTTGCGCGGAGCCGCATTCTGAATTCTTAGTTCATTTTAATGTTGCCTTTAACAATTATTTATCCGGGTCCTTTAGGTTTGGTCTGATTTTTACTCGTACTTTGCCACGTGAGAAAATGCCTTGCTATATTGTTCCTGCTTATTTTCACCTTCCAGGTATTGCCTGTAAGGGAGATAGGCAAGCTAATGGGCAAAGGGCAGACCACAGAAGAAGTAGAAGATGATGCGGGCTGCGACAATGATGCGCAGGGAAAGCTTTCAAAATACGGCGACCCTGATGACCAGATAGTGCCTGCGGGCAGCAACAACCGCGATCAGCTTGCAAGCCGCATAGGCTTCAACAATAAGCTGGCCGCCTTTATCCATAAAGAAGAATCTCTTCCTGCGGTCCATGTGGCCGAAATGCCGTATCCTCCTCCGGATATGGCTTAATTACTTTTTTCCGGGCTGCCGCTACGGGCAGCATCTTTATACCCACCGGGGTATTTTCCAAGCATATTTATTCATTATCTTTTTTCATGCTGGCGCATGTCATAAAGGCTATTCAACTTCGATCTCTTTATGCAACAAAATCTGTTTTCAGGTAAAAATCTTAAAAAGGATTTTTTATCAGGCCTAATTGTTTTTCTTATTGCCCTGCCTTTGTGCCTGGGAATAGCCCAGGCAAGCCATGCCCCTCTATTTGCCGGAGTTGTTTCGGGGATAATAGGCGGCATTGTTATTGGTGCGCTTAGCGGCTCACACCTTAGTGTTTCCGGCCCTGCTGCCGGTCTTACGGCCATAGTGCTGGTGGCTATCAGTACACTGCCGGCATTCAACATCTTTCTTTGTGCTGTAATGATAGCTGGTGCGCTGCAGGTAGCGATGGGTTATTTAAAGGCGGGTGGTATAGCCAACTATATCCCATCGAGCGTGCTTGAGGGTATGCTTGCAGGTATTGGCCTTACGATCATTATAAAGCAAGTGCCTGATGCCGTTGGTTTTGCCAAGAACAACACGGCGGTAATGGCAGATGCCGATGACGGCTTTGTAGCCAATACAGTGAACACCGCAATGCACCATGTGCAGCCGGGCGCTATAATTATTGCACTTACAGGACTTGCTATATTGATCATATGGGCTACCAAGCCATTTAAAAAGTTTCAGCTGATACCTGCGGGCCTTTTAGTGGTAGTGATAGGTACGTTGATAAACCAGCTATTTATTTCTTCGGGTACCGGTATGGCGCTTGATAGTGCTCACCTGGTGCGGCTTCCTATCGCGGCATCAGTTTCAGACTTCTTTAACCAATTCTCGCTTCCGGATATCAAAGGGTTTGCCAATCCTAAGGTATGGGAAACCGGAGTAGTTATTGCGGTGGTTGCCTCTATAGAAACGCTGCTATGCATAGAAGCTACTGACAAGCTGGACCCGATGAAGCGCTATACCCCTGCCGACAGGGAGCTGAAAGCACAGGGCATAGGTAACCTGGTGAGCGGCCTGATAGGCGGCCTGCCTATAACCTCAGTTATAGTTCGCTCATCGGCCAACGTGAATGCCGGGGCCAAAACCAAGCGGTCGGCAATCATTCACGGTCTGTTGCTGCTGGTGTGTGCTGCCTCCATCCCTGCGTTACTTAATCTTATTCCAAAGGCGGCATTAGCTGCGATCCTTATTTACACCGGATATAGACTGTGCAAACCGGCGGTGTTCATGCACATGTGGAAAGGTGGCAGGAGCCAGTTCATCCCTTTTGTAGCCACTGTTGCAGGGGTTGTAGGACTCGACCTGCTTAAAGGTGTGGGCATAGGCATTCTTATCAGCATATTCTATATACTCAGGCAGAATATTAAAATACCATATTACTATAAGCGCAGCACCTACAGCGAGGGTGAGATCATAAAGCTGACACTGGCGCAGGAAGTTTCTTTCCTGAACAAGGCGAGCATAAAGCAAACCCTTGCTAACCTGCCAGAGAACAGCAATGTGATCATTGACGCAAGCGGTACGGAGTACATAGACTTTGATGTGCTGGACATCATCCGCGAGTTCTATACTACAGGTGCCAAGGATAAAAACATCAATGTATCGCTTACCGGCTTTATGGAGGTATATAAGCTGCCGCATACACCGCCTGAGCGGGAAGTAGTATCTGCACTGCTTGAAAAAGACGAGGTGCCGGTGCGCTCATCGGGCAATTACCGGAAATTACTTGACCAGCTAACGAAAGCTAACTTTAAAAAAAATAAGAAGAACGATGACCAGCAATAGTAGCGACCAGGTGGATACACCTGAAGAAGCCCTTTTCAGACTGAAGGAAGGTAACTTCCGCTTTATCAACAATATGCCTGAGAACAGGGACCTACTGCAGGCCGTGAGTGATACGCGCGATGAGCAGAAGCCCTATGCAGCCATACTTAGCTGTATGGACTCCCGCACATCTGCGGAGCTCATATTCGACCAGGGTGTGGGCGATGTATTCAGCATACGCATAGCGGGCAACGTGATCACTGAAGGGGTGATGGGCAGCCTTGAATACGCTACGGCAGTGGCAGGCTCAAAGCTGATACTGGTGCTGGGGCATACCAACTGCGGCGCTATAAAAGGCGCTTGTGATCGTGTGCGGATGGGCCACTTATCATCGCTGCTGGAGCAAATAGAACCAGCTATGGGAATGACAAAAGGCGAGTTTGCCGATAGAACCTCAGCTAATAATGAATATGTAGCGGCGGTGACGCGTAGCAATGTGAAGCACTCCATGGATGAGCTGATGCGCCGGAGCAGTATAGTGAAGGAGCTTGTGGACAGCGGCAAAGTAGCTATAGAAGGCGCAATATATGATGTGGCAACCGGGAAAGTAACCTTCAACGGTTTTTAAAAGAAAGGGTTCGCCAGAATATGAGTAATAGGAAAGTTAAGCCAGCATAACCTGTGAACCCTATCTTTTTTTAGTCGTAAGTTTTTTTTAGTCGTAAGTCGTAAGTTATAAAGTCGTAAGTCTGCGAGGTACGTTCGTTTTTAGTCTTAAGTTTTTTTAGTCGTAAGTCGTAAGTTATAAGTCGTAAGTCTGCGAGGTACGGCCGTTTTTAGTCGTAAGTCTTAAGTTATAAGTCTGCGAGGTAGACTGTTCTAAGTCTTAAGTTGTAAGTCGTAAGTCTGCGAGGTAGAGGCGTTCGAAGTTGTAAGTCGAAGAGGTAGATATTGTATTCCTAAGGATTCATCTTACCTCAACAAAAAACGGGCAGAGGTAGTTAAACACTACTTCTGCCCGTTTGTTTTTTATGTCTTTATTTTAACTGTGCGAAGATGTTTTTCGACCGTTTTGTTATCTGGTCTTTCTTTGTAAGGTATGTCTCCAGCTTGTCTTTGGGCATGCGGAAGTTGTAGAACGGAGTAGGGTAGTTCTTCTTGAATGCAAATGCATCAAAGTCGGGGTTCCAGCGGGTGAGCAACTTTTTGTCTACACCCAGCTCCTGCGCTATGATATCCATATATAATGGCTCCGTCATGCGCACCATCGTCATGATCTTCAGCTCTTCTTCAGTATACGGGAGCTTTTTGGCTACCGGGGCACCGGTCGCGGCAGGTATTAATTTGCCTGAAGCATCTTTTGCCAGTGCTACAGGTACGGGTGGTACTTCTTCTTCTTTGCCGAATTTAAAGTCGACCGGTATGCTGCCGAGGTTGATGAACTTATTGAGATTTTCGAATATACTTGCAGTGGCTATGAAGGCAAGCACGTGACCCTGTGTTTCTTTTGGCAGGTAGGGCTTTATGTCCCAAAAGCTGCGGCTGCCGGTGCGCTCTATGGCGCGCTGCACAGGTGTAGGCCCGCTATTGTAAGCGGCTACTACCAGCAGCCAGTCATTCAGCTGGCTATACAGCAGCTCCAGGTACTTTGTGGCGGCTGTGGTAGACTTGTACCAATCTGTACGCTCATCTTTGCGGCGGGTAACGGAAAGGCCCATGAGCTTAGCAGTAGACTCCATGAGTTGCCATGGCCCTACGGCACCGGCGCGCGACACTGCATTGTGATTAAGGGCAGACTCAATAACTGCAAGGTATTTAAGCTCTTTTGGGAGGCTCTTTTTTTCGAGCACGTTGTCGATAACTGAGAAAGGGGTGGCGCTGCTGTTCTTTACATTGCCAAGCGTTTTGTTGTGCGACTCGAGGTACTTACGTACATAGTCGTTCACAAAGTCATTTTTGTCGCCAAAATATGCTTTTTCGCCAGCAAGCGGCACGGCGCTGTAGCCCTTGCGGGCTGCAATTAGCGATGGGCGAACAGATACTTTGGTGGTGTCCATTTTAGCCTGAACAGTTGTCTTTGGGGCGGGGCCCTGCTGCTGTGCGCGTGTAGGCGCAGTAGCAGCCAAAAGGAAGACTGCAGACAATAATATTCTGTATTGCATGTTTTATCGTTGTTTAAGCGGTGAAGCATGCAACCCTGCAAGAGGGAAGCTTTACAATATGAAATTATATGGGTGTACGAGACCCTAGTACCAGGCGTGGTAACCTATTTAGGCGTTAGTACCTGTATTAGTAGTGGCGTTAGGGAGTTTTTCCTTGTCTTTGATACCGCTTTCTATCTCGCTTTTGATGCCATCTTTAGCCTCATTGAACTCACGGATACCTTTACCCAGACCTTTAGCGAGCTCAGGTATTTTCTTACCACCGAAGAGGACCAATACAATGATCAATAACCATATCATGTGCGGACCGGTAAAAAGACTGTTTAACAACATATTCGTTTGTTTTAATAAATTATAAATACGATTGATGTGTAAGGAAGAGCAAAGATAGGGAAAATGGCCGAACTTTTGGCTTGAGAGAGGCGGGTTTAACAAAAGGCGGCCCTGAGTGCTGGCAGGGAGTAACGTAAGGTGAGTGTATGTCGTCAAATGCGGTCGCTTGTGAGGATACCAGCAACGGTGGAAGTAGGGTAGCTACTTAACGGAGCATGCTGCATTACCTTTTTGATGTGAAAACACGCGAGTTTTTTAGAACATTTCGCTGGTTTTAACTAAAGGCATATTTCAGGTTCAGATAGCAGTGCTGTTCTAATGGTGGTGGCATCGCCTGGCGATCGTCGGCTGGACTTTGCTATGATTGTCTGCAATAATTCCCTTGTGACTGAGTATAGGGGCCATTGCTACTTTTTTAAAAGAACCAGGGTGAACGTGCGGTAAGGCTAATTGTATACTTAAGCGGTTATGCAATGACTCTCTGGTTAAATGAATAGTTACGTATACACCGCTGGCACAGTTATTAAGCGTTGAGCAACCAAACACTATACATATGCCACGCACCGCTACAAAGAATGCATCGCCAGCAACAGAGGCAGCATCAAAGAAGACAGCACCAAAGAAGACAGCACCCGCTAAAAAAGACGCCGCACCAGCAAAAGCTGACGTACTTGCTAAGTCACCGGCCCAAAGGCCCGCTGCTAAGTCACCCGCAAAGCAAAAGATATCGGAAAGGGATATGCTGGGCGGCTTCTTCATGGATGAGCTAAAGGATATATACTGGGCTGAGAAGCACCTGGTAAAGGCACTTGCTAAAATGGAGAAAGCAGCGACTGCGCCAGCGCTGAAAAATGCCTTTGCCGGCCACCGCACCGCTACAGAAACGCATGTGGCGAGGCTGGAGGAGGTGTTTAGCATACTGGGGCAAAAGCCATCGGCCAAGAAATGCGAGGCTATGGCCGGCCTTACCAGTGAAGCGGATGAGATAGTATCAGCGACCGATAAAGGCAGCGACACGCGCGATGTGGGACTTATTTTTGCTGCCCAAAAGGTGGAGCACTACGAGATAGCTACATATGGCTGCCTTGCTGAGCTGGCGCGGACACTGAACTTGAAAGGTGTGCCTGCTATACTGGAAAAGACACTGGCGGAAGAAAAGCAAACGGATGTGCTGCTGAGCAAGCTTGCAGTACGTAAAATAAACGAGGAGGCAAGCCACGAGAAGAAGGACATCAGCTTTATAGATAAGGTGCTGAATATGGTGAGTGGGAGTTGAGTCGTAAGTCATAAGTCATAAGTTGTAAGTTGTAAGTCGTCAGTCCGCGAGTGACCCTTTTAGGGTAGGAGTAGATATCCTATTGTTTAAGGTTAAGTGTTATATTTACTTAACTCTTGAAACGCTATGGCTGGTAATAAATGTTACATCTTCGGTCTGTTACTGCTGGGGCTTTTTTCCTCGTGCAGGAAGGAGGTGAGTGCGCCAACCACCACCGGACCTGATACAACGGGCATAGGCAGCACTCATTACGTCGATACAACTTTACGTAACACCCGGAAAATGGGTGGGATGCATCATTGGGTGGGCGCTACGTACTATTATGACTGGGGAGCACCTGATTTTAAAACAGATACGCCTTATGAGACAGTCTTCGACAGGCCGATCACTGTGATCAATGACTCTGTGATTTTTTTCGACCACAGTTTGGACGAGGAGGCTCACATTTTTAGGAACGTATATTGGGATACGGCAAAAAAGGAGATAACATATACGTCCTTTTTTCGCTCGGTGTCTAGCAGTACTACGCGGGACACAATTGTTTACAATTACGGAACAAACCTTCTGACTTACGTGGATTATTTCGACTACAAGGGGCATGGGAAAATTATCCGCGTGCATAGCCCGTAGGTGCAGGTAAGTGAACTGCTACGAGTTATGTTCTCTTCCGCAGAGGTCCCCTGTATATACTGTCCCGCGCGAGAGGTTGTTGGTGAGACACCAACAACGGCGAGAACCGGTCGCCGTCCCCGCTTTAAGGTTTACCTACGGCGAGCATAGTTGTATTTTTGCTATTTGAGTAGTTCTTTTTTGGCATGATTCAGCACTTCTATGAAATCGTCGAGATAAACGTTGGAATTGACAGATTCTTCAAAAAATTCAATTTTCACTTTCGTAGCGCCTTCTTCTTTTTGCACTAGCGCTATCTCAGTTCCATTTGCAACTATATAAACAACTAATTGATCATAATCCACGGGGCTACCAATTACCATTCTGCACCTCATAATTATGTTGTTTGTAAAGTAACTTTATCAATGGTTTCAAAGAAGAACCAAAAACTGTATTGGGTTTTTCCTTACTCCTCCTCATCCATCGGCTGATTGATGGATAGCTTTACGCGCTGGATGCGCATTTTGTCTACGGCCAGGACGGTGAATTCGTATTGCTCGTAGGTGATGGTCTCGTTCACTGCGGCGAACTTGCCTGAGATCTCGAGGATAAGGCCTGCAAGTGAGTCACTTTCGCCACGGACAGCATCGAAGGCATCGGATGGGATGCCTAATATGCGGCAGACATCGTTGGTAAGCATTTTGCCTTCGAAGATGAAGTTGAAGTCATCGATCTTCTTGTAGTTGAGGTCTTCTTCGTCGAATTCATCTTTTATATCGCCGATGATCTCTTCCATGATATCCTCGAGCGTGATGATGCCCGAGGTGCCGCCAAACTCATCGACCACCATGGCGAAATGCTGGCGTTTTTGCTGGAATTCTTTCAGCAGGTCTTCAATAAACTTGCTCTCATGCACGAAGTAGGCAGGACGTATGAGGCTGTGCCACTGGAACTCGTCGTCATCGATATGTGGTAGGAAGTCTTTGGTATGTATCACGCCGGACACCTTGTCAAGCGTTTCCTTGTATACCGGCAGGCGCGAATAGCCTACCTCAAGGCAGTAGCTGCGCACTTCTGCAAATGTCATTTCGTAGTCTATGGCGCTCACATCGAGCCGGGTGCGCATTACCTGGCGGGCGGTGATGTTGCCAAACTTCAGGATGCCTTTAAATATATTTACCTCTTCACGTGTGGCGGTGTGCCCTACGGTAAGCTCTATAGCATGCTCAAAATCTTCGCTGCTGATGTTGGCCGACTTAGATGTGATCTTGCCCTCTATGAAGCTTGTAGAGGAGACAAGCATACCGCTAATAGGCTTGAATACCACCATCAGGAACTTGATGAAAGGCGCAGAGAACAGGGCCATGCGCAGGTTGTTCTGCGTGGCATATACCTTGGGCAGCACCTCGCCAAACAGCACCAGCAGGAATGTAACACACACCACCTGTATGAGGAATGTGAGCAAGGGACTGCCTGTAGAGATGATAGAGGCTACCAGTACGTTGGTAGTAATGACAATGGCTATATTAATGAAATTGTTGGCAACGAGTATAGTGGCCAGCAGCAGCTTTGGCTGTTCCAGCAGCTGCACGGCGGTGCGTGCGCTGGCCTTCTCTTTGGTCTTTAAAAAATTAATGTCTTTTGCAGCAAGGGAGAAGTAAGCAGTTTCTGCACCAGCTATGATCGCAGTCATCAATAGCAGGATGAGGACCGCTATGATAAGTATAGTTGCGTTTTGCGTGGAAAACGCACCCACGGAGACCTGGAGCAATAGTGATGTAAGATTCGTGTCGCCTTCGGTACTTTCCAAGTGAGTGTTGTTTGGTGGATAGGTATCAAAATTAGAGAAAAGGGCAACAAATCAAACAGATTTGGCCTTTTTTTGTGCACATAATTCTAACAGGGTATTAAAAAGGCAGATCGTCTTTAGAAACCGGGGCTGTGGTGATGCCGTTACCATTGCTGTTGCCATCGAAGCTGATATCAGGAAAGGCGCCATTTTCGGCTGCGTGCCCGTCTACCGCAGGTACATCGTGCTCTTTGCGCTTGTCGAGCATTACCAGGTTATCACCAATTATCTCGGTGCTGGAGCGGCGATTTTTGTCTTTATCTTCCCAGTTGCGGGTGCGTATGCGCCCCTCTATATACACCAGGCTGCCTTTGTGCAGGTATTTCTGGGCAAGCTCGGCAAGGCCTCGCCACAACACTATTGTGTGCCATTCCGTCTGTGATATAAGTGTGCCGGTCTTATCCTTGTATGTTTCAGTGGTGGCTAGCGGGAACTTAGCTACCGCAATGTTTCCTTCAAGATGCTGGAGGTCAGGTTCACGTCCGAGATTTCCTATCAAAACGACTCTGTTTACGCCTCTCATAGTATTCAAACTTTCAGAATGTAAAAATAATAACCCAATGAATTTTAAAAGTATAAATAATTTTTCAAAAAAGAAACAACTGTTTTTGGAAAAGCGGTTTTTTTTAAGCCTTCGGCATCCAACCATAGCCCATTAGCGCTTAACGACTTAGGTTTACTGGCAAGCCGCACAGTAAAAACATGTGTCTGTATCAGTTGGTGTGTAAGCCGTTGGGATTGTGCGCCACTATAGCTTATTTCAGCATTGCCGAGCTGAAGATCTTTGAACAGGTGGTGGACATGCAGTGTGTTAATTGTTAACGGTTCAGTGGTCTCTATCAGGAATGGTTCATGCAGGTTTTCCCATATGTCGTTACCCGTGCGCTTATGTATCCATAATGTGTCACGGTATTGTAGTAGCAAGTAGTTGAAAAATCGCTTCTTTACCACAATTTTCTTGCTGCGCACAGGTAGCATATCTATGGCACCATGCTGGTAAGCAAAACATTTTTTTTGCAGCGGGCATATGTCACAGAGCGGCTTGCGGGGCACGCATACCGTGGCCCCGAGGTCCATAATGGCCTGGTTGTGTGCGGCGCTATCAGCGGTGTGGAGCAACTGCTGGGCAAGAACAGCGAACTGCTTTTTACCTGCTGTGGTATCGAAGGGTGTATCAATGCCAAAAAAACGGGAAAGCACACGGTATACATTGCCATCTACAACGGCGTGAGGGAGGCCGTAGGCAAACGAAGCGATGGCTGCGGCTGTGTAAGGACCAATGCCTTTAAGGCCAAGCAGGTCTGTATAAGATGAGGGGAAAACTCCGCCATGCTCAGCAGTTACTGTGCGGGCGGTAGCCAGCATGTTCTTGCAGCGGTTGTAGTAGCCCAGTCCCTGCCACAGCCGGAAGGCCTCCTGCTCATCGGCGGCAGCCATATGCTGCACCGTGGGGTACTTTGCCGTGAATGCCAGGTAGTAGGGCAGGCCCTGCAAGGCGCGCGTCTGCTGCAGGATGACCTCTGAAAGCCAGATACGGTAAGGGTCCTTTTCGTTTTTCCATGGCAGCTCGCGGAAATTAGCGCGCTGGTGCCAACCGGTGAGCGTGCGGGTGAAAAAGCGGGTTTGCTGGCTGCTTATATCCATTTATACGTGCAAATTACAGCAGGATATTTTTTCTTTATAAAAAATTGCTGTTATCCGCTACTTTTGCAGCAATTTCAAAGGAGCAAATGACTACCGATAATCTTAAAGAAATAGCTGCGCAGGTGCGCCGGGACATAGTAAGAATGGTGCATAAGGTGCAGAGCGGTCATCCGGGCGGGTCGCTGGGGTGTGCGGATTTTCTCACCGCCTTGTATTTTCATGTTATGGACCGCAAGGAAGGGTTCGACATGGATGGCAAAGGGGAGGACCTATTCTTTCTATCAAACGGGCACATATCGCCGGTGTTCTACAGCGTGCTGGCAAGGGCGGGTTATTTCCCGGTGAGTGAGCTGGGTACATTCCGTCATATTAACTCGCGGTTGCAGGGGCACCCTGCTACGCATGAGCACCTACCGGGTGTGCGCATAGCCAGCGGATCGCTGGGGCAGGGTATGAGCGTGGCAGCAGGTGCGGCTATGGCTAAGAAGCTCAATAACGATAATCATATAGTATACTCGCTGCACGGCGACGGAGAGCTGCAGGAAGGGCAGAACTGGGAGGCGATAATGTTTGCAGCGCATCATAAGATCGATAACCTTATAGCTACAATAGATTATAACGGTCAGCAGATAGATGGGCCTACCGCCGTGGTAATGAACCTGGGCTCGCTGCGCGAAAAATTTGAAGCATTTGGGTGGCAGGTGATGGACATGGAAGGCAACGACATGGACGAAGTGGTGCGCGTGATGGCAGCGGCTAAAGCTGCGTGCGGCAAGGGCAAGCCTGTATGTATACTTATGACCACGGTGATGGGCAAGGGTGTGCGCTTTATGGAGGGCACACACGAATGGCATGGCATAGCCCCAAGCGACAAGCAGCTGGAAGAGGCAATGAACCTGCTTGCCGAAACAAGCTACGGAGACTATTAAATTTCGATAGAACTAAAACTGATACTAAACCGCCCTGCGCTATACGTGCAGGGCTTTTTTTTAACGCAAGTTTTTTTGTGCGTAGATTTGTAATGTAAAAACCGGGCACGGTTTATGTTAAATAATCTATAGGTGAAACTATGCAAAAAATCAATGTCATACCAGTCCTGCTCGTTTTAACACTCGCTGTTATTGGCGGATCGTGCTCGCGGAAAGAAGGGGTGGACACCCCCTTTACCCGTATTGTGGGCAAGTGGAAAAAAGTAAACTATGCGACGGATGACAATGGCAATGGCGCAATAGATCCCTACGAAATACACGAAGTGGAGAATGGTGTGAATAACACTATTGCATTCAATGCGGATAGCACCGGATATGAAACCAATGATTTCACCCCACAGCTCAATTTTACCTGGAGGGTAGTGGAGGATTCCATTTACCGCACAGGCAGCGGGCATTTATCTATCGTTTATCACCTGGCGGCTGTTAACTCTAACAACCTGACACTTACGACCAATACCAACCTTGGGCTGGCCTGGTATATGTATGAGAAGCGCTAGTAAAATCAAAAGGGAAAAGTCAGAAGCCTGAAGTGCAGAACGCCCGCAACAAACGAGTGACTGATCAAATCCAGATCAAATTTACAATACGCTAATTGCGTTTATCTAATATTAATTTTACCGCGGAGGCTGTTGTGCTTGAGGCTGCTGTGATCCGCCTTTTAGCATTCCCATCGCCGCCATTAGTCCCTGCTTTGCGGGCATGTTGTCCGGGTTTAGCCTCAGTGCCATCTGGAACGAGTTTACAGCCTCGGGGAACTGCCTATTTGTATAATAAGCACCTCCCATATTGTACCACAAGTCTACATTGTTCGAATCGATAGCCAGTCCCTTTTTATACTCTTCGATAGCTTGCGGGTACCTGCCGTTCTTGCCATAGGCTTCCCAGCCGTTGCGCAGGTAAAAGTCGCTGATGAGCTTGTACATGCCGGGCAGTGTAGGGTAGGTAGGGTAGAGCTTGCGGACCTGGTCTATGTTTCGCTTTGCATTGTCGACCTGGTTGAGCTTGAACCACGCTATACCCCTGTTGAGGTAGGCAGCTACGAATGTAGGGTGCAGCTCTATGGTGTGATCAAGTATAGCAATGGCATCAGTTAAATACTTTGCCCGGCCGGTACTATCCTTCTGCTGGTCGGCAATGGTGATGAATGATGCGGCCACGTTAGCATTTACCAGTACACTGTTGGGCACCGTATGTATATCGGTGCTGAAGAGGGTGTAGTCGTTTTTCCATGCGCGGTTGCGGTCTATGGTTTTGAAAGAGCAGAGCAATACTATTACTCCGCACACGCCCGCCAGCGCTTTGAAGCCATTGGCAGCAGGCTGTATCCTTTCTGCGCCCTTTACCAGCAGGTAGGCTATGGCTATGGCAAAGCCGACAGAGGAGTGATATATAAGGCGCTCACCCATAGTAGCACCTATATCGAAGATAACGTTGCACACGAGTATGAGGTGAACAAAGTAAAAGGCTAACGCAAAGCAGATCACTCCTTTGGCACCTGCCACATAGTCTGATCCAGTGCCCTGCACGGCGGCATTGGCTGCCTTGCGCACCGGGAAGAAGACAAACATCAGAATAACCAGGCCGATATGCACAATGAGCGAAAGCCACACCATAGGGTGAGAGAAATGCTTGTAAGGAATAGTAGCAAATGAATAATCTGCCGACAGCGGGTGAGGGAATATCAGCAGCTTAAGATAATCGAGTGTAGTAGCTATTCCTGTAGCTGCCTTCTGGTCGCCTTTGGCAAAGAGGTAAGGATTGTTGAGTACTTCCTGCGATGCACTGGCCATCACCTCCGGCACATCGAGATAGCGCTGGTAGAGGAAGGCGGCAGATAACAGTATGTAAGGGAGGAAATGAACCAGGTTCCTGATGAAGGTTTGGCTGTCGGTACGTGGCTTCCTGGGCAGGCGCACGTAGAGCACGAGTGCTATAGCACCGGCTATGAAGGCCAGCTTGGGGAATACATCGGTAACGAAATTGCTGGTGGAGTCGTCATTATCGGGGATGAGCACATTGAGGCGCATAGCCAGGTAAATGGTAACTACGACTACATATGGCAGCGTGGCATTGAGCGCGCGCATGATAGAGTAGCGATTGAAAATGTAGAGTGCCAGCGGAATGAGGCCCAGCATTGTAATGGCGTATTCTTTTGACAAGAATGCAAGCAGGTAGCTGCCCAGTGCGGCAGCCAGCATGCCGATTTTTTTACGGTCTTCCTCGTATTTAAAGGCGAAGATAAAGGTGAGACACATGAAGAGCAGCGACATGATCTCATCGCGGCTTTTTACGTTAGCTACTACCTCGGTATGTATAGGGTGAACGGTGAAAATAAGCGCGGCTATGAATGCCATAAGCGGGCTGCTCCTGAAGACAATATAGCGCAGGAAGTATAGCAGGACGACGACCGACAGGATATACCATAGCACATTGAATACGTGCCGGACATGCATATTGTTGATCATCTTTTCCTGCCCGGGGCCGGAGACCCCGTAGGCAATAGTCTGCTTCAGCACGCTATCAATGGCATCGAGCGGTACAGGCCCCATGAACTGCTGCTCTATTGCAAATGTGACAATGGACAACGGGCGATAACGACCACCTTTGAGCTGGTTAAAAGTGTTGAGCTGGCGGTAGTAACTGTCGTAAGCGTCTTTGGTCATTATGCCTTTAATGCCGGCGAAGCCTTCGAGCACATACTCATTCTTCACGATGACGATACCATCATCATGAGCGAACTCGTTGAAGAAGCTGTTGAAATAAATTACAAAGGCCAGCAGTGCTAATATTATTGCCTGGGGTTTGAACTCGTAGAACCAATAGCGCAGATCGCGAACGGGCGGGGCTTGCTGCGGCACCTGTATGGTGTCCGATCCCTGCTGCGGCTGGCTGACTGTAGGGGTTTGTTTTATTTTTATTTTCTTAGCCATAGCTATGTGGTCAAATCTTGGGGGTATATTTTAAATAAGTTGTACTGCCTCTAGCAGCCCGCAAAGCGCTCTACCACATCTGATAGTTCGCCTGACGCCTTGTTAAGGTCATCATTTATTATGATATTATCAAAGCGCGGTGCAAAAGTGAGCTCAAAGGCAGCCTTACTGATGCGTTCCTCCAGGCTTTGGCTCGTCTCGGTCCCGCGCGCTTTAAGCCGGTCCCGGAGTATCTCCAGTGATGGCGCCTCAATAAATATGGTCCGGGTGATACCGGGGTATTTGTCGCGGATGGCAAGTGCGCCCTGCACGTCAATATCCACCAGGGGAGTTTTTCCTTCGGCCCATATGCGCGCGAGCTCTGACTTAAGCGTGCCATAGTATTTGCCAGTATACACCATTTCCCACTCCACGAAAGCGTCTTCAGCGATGAGCATCTTAAATTGCTCCTCGTCATAAAAATAGTAGTCGCGTCCGTGCATTTCCCCGGGCCTAGCCATGCGCGTACATGCTGATATGGAAAAAGCAAGATGCGGGCATGAGGCCAGCAGCCGTTTTACCAGTGTGGTTTTACCGGAACCTGAAGGTGCTGTAATGACGATTATCTTGTTGTCTGTCAAAAAAACCGAAAATTTATTCTGCGAATAAAGCAAAAAAGAGCGGTTTTTTCTAATTCCAAAATTGGATTTTGCGAAATGGAATTTGATATTTGGATAGCAAATGAACATACGCAGAAAATTTATAATGCTGGGAGTGCTGTTAATTTCAGTTGTTGCACTCACATTATTACTGCCTGAGCATCCGCGGTTAGTAGCCTGGTATGACCTGTATATCTTCTACCCGCTGCAGACCACGCGCATGTTTATATTAAAAAATATTCCATTCAGTGTTGGTGATGTGCTGTATGTGGCCGGCGGGATATGGGCACTGGTACGGCTAATACGCTGGGTCTATTTTCTTGCCAGGTTCAGGAAGTATAAGGGGGTGCTGGGGCGTTCTGTACTCGGCACTATAAATATCATGTTAGCGGTGTACCTGGTGTTCCTGGCAGGGTGGGGCGCCAACTACTATAAACCACCATTGGCAGAAAGCTGGGGACTTGTCAAAGGACCTTCCACGCGTGAAAAAGATTCGGCTGAACTGGTAAGATTTCATTTCTTTCTCATAGACAAGCTGAACGGATACGCACCTGCATACGCACCAGTAGCCTTGAAAGAGGTAAACGAGCGAGCCAGAAAATATTATGGGCAGTATACAGACAGCAGGGTAAAGAACTATGGGCTTTACCTGAAGCCTGCCATTTTTGGGTATTTCATGGAGCGGCTGGCGATAGAGGGTTATTATAACCCTTTTACCGGGGAGGGGCAGGTGAATAGTGCATTGCCTGCTTTTATGATGCCATTCATCATCACCCATGAAATGGCGCACCAGGCGGGAATAGCGGCTGAAGGGGATGCTAACCTTATGGCTTATGCGCTGGCAACGGCTACGGATGACCCTACCTTTCGCTATTCGGGGTACTTAAATATATGGCTGTATACGCACAACAGGGTCTTTAGGCGCGACTCGACGCTGGCTCGTAATTGTGAGCAGATGCTGAACCCGCTTACCAGGGTGCATATTGATACCATAAGGCTGCTTAGTAAGGCCTACCAGAATGACTGGAGCAGGTATAGCAGTGAGATCTACGATAGCTACCTGCGCATGCAGCAGCAGCAGGAAGGTATAAAAAGTTACAGCAATGTGTCTGGCAGCGCATGGCTCCTTGAGCAGCAGCGGCTTATTAACAGAAAACCCATAATATTAATCCCTTAAAATGGCGCAAGAGCCTGGCACCCGGAAACTATACCAGAGCACAAGGCAAAATGAGTTTTGCATAATGGCTTAAAAATTCACGGATTTTGAATGAAAATCATCCAAAATCGACCGAATGAAGTGAAAATTAGGGTGAAAATTAGGGTTTTTGGATCAATCTCAAATTTCGCTTTTTCGCTTTAATGATTACTTTTGCAATCCAATTATTAAAAAAATCAAAACCTCATGGCTACAACAGCAGATATGCGTAACGGCTTAATCATTAAACTTGATGGCAGTCTTTACTCAGTAGTAGAATTCGGACAAAACAAAACAGCACGCGCAGCTGCCAAGGTATGGGCAAAGTTAAAGGGTGTTGATAATACCCGCTCAATAGAACATACATGGAACTCCGGCGATAACATATTTCCTATAAGGGTTGAAAAGCGTCCATACCAGTACTTATATAAAGATGAGAGCGGCTTTAACCTGATGGATAATAACACCTTTGAGCAGATAATAGTTGCTGAGTCCATGATAGAGCACCCGGAGCTGTATAAAGATGGCCAGGAGTGCTTTGTGATTGTAAATACGGAAACGGAAGTGCCTATGGGTGTAGAGCTGCCGCCGAGCGTGAACCTGAAAGTAACTTATTCTGAGCCCGGCGTGAAAGGCGATACCGCTACGCGTGCTATGAAGCCAGCTACGCTGGAAACTGGCGCTACGATACAAGTGCCGCTGTTTGTAAATGAAGGCGAGCTGATAAAAATCGATTCCAAGACAGGTGCTTATATAGAAAGAGTGAAGAACTAACACGAAAACTATGTGTTAGTTGAAATGATCAGTTTATTAATGTAAAAAATTCATTCTTAAAACCATTTTCATGGAATATAAACAAATACAGGAGCTGATAAAAACGATCAACAAATCGGGCATCAGTGAGCTGAGCATAGAAGAAGGCGATTTTAAGATCACTATAAAGCAAGAGATAGCTGCACAGCCGCAGCAGTATATGCCAATGCAACAGGCAATGATGCAGCCAATGCCCCAGCAGGCACCCCAGCAGGCGCAGGCGCCACAGCAGGGTGCACCAGCAGGCGATAAGCCTGCATCGGCTGCAGTGCCATCTAACCTTATTACCATTAAGTCTCCAATGATCGGCACATTTTATCGCAGCGCATCGCCAGATAAGCCGGTATTTGTAAATGTGGGCGACGAGATAAAGGCCGGGCAGGTGCTTTGCATCATCGAGGCAATGAAATTATTCAACGAAATAGAAAGCGAAGTAAGCGGAAGGATAGTGAAAGTAATGCCGGAAAACTCATCACCGGTAGAGTACGATCAGCCGCTCTTCATGGTAGAACCGATATAATATTGCCCGCCTTGCGGGAACAATTACTAAAAATATGCTTTGGAACGATGACAAAATAGCCGGAGCAAACTGGGTTTGTTCTTTTTTGTTTTTTTCGGTGTTGCGAGATATTTGAATAGGCTTGCGTTCGCAGACCTGGGCTGCCTTGAAAAAAAATAACTGCGCTATCGTGCGCAGCTTATTTTGTCAACGTTCCTGAGCAGCTATCTTTTAGTAATAGAGTTGTTTTACTCTTTTTATTTTCTGATCATTAAATCTGAATTGTGTTCAAAAAAATATTAATTGCTAACAGGGGAGAAATAGCGCTACGCGTGATACGTACCTGCCGCGAAATGGGCATACGTACAGTAGCAGTATACTCTACGGCAGACAAGGACAGCCTGCACGTGCGCTTTGCCGATGAGGCTGTATGTATAGGCAAGCCGCAGAGCAGTGACTCTTACCTGAACATACCGCACATAATGGCAGCAGCTGAGATAACCAATGCAGATGCTATCCATCCCGGCTATGGGTTTCTTGCTGAGAATGCCAATTTCGCCGAGATATGTGCGCAGTACAATATTAAGTTTATAGGCCCTACGCCTGATATGATCAGGAAAATGGGGGATAAGATAACAGCCAAGGACACCATGATAAAGGCGGGAGTGCCTGTTATCCCGGGATCTGAAGGCCTGCTGGAAAGCGTGGACGAAGCTAAGCGCATTGCTAAAGAAATGGGCTACCCGGTGATCATTAAGGCAACAGCCGGTGGTGGTGGCAAGGGGATGCGCGTGGTATGGCAAGACAGTGAACTGGAGCATGCGTATAGTACTGCGAAGATAGAAGCTGCCGCATCGTTCAAGAACGATGGCATCTACATGGAGAAGTTTGTAGAGGAGCCAAGGCATATAGAAATACAGGTGGCCGGCGACCAGTTTGGCACGGTGTGTCACCTCAGTGAGCGCGACTGCTCCATACAGCGCCGTCACCAAAAACTTGTGGAAGAGTCTCCCTCACCTTTTATGACGGCAGACCTGCGCCAGCGGATGGGTGAAGCAGCTATAAAAGCAGCGGCTGCAATACGCTACGAGAGCGTAGGGACCGTGGAATTCCTGGTAGATAAGCATCGCAACTTTTACTTTATGGAGATGAACACCCGCATACAGGTGGAGCATGGCGTAACAGAAGAAGTGATTAGCTACGACCTGATAAAGGAGCAGATAAAGATAGCGGCGGGCGTGCCTATAAGCGGCCGTAATTATGAGCCGAATATACATGCGATAGAGTGCCGTATCAATGCCGAAGATCCATACAACGATTTTCGTCCGTGCCCCGGCAAGATAACTACGCTGCACACCCCGGGCGGCCATGGTGTGCGTGTGGATTCGCACATTTATGCAGGGTACACCATACCGCCTTATTATGACTCCATGATAGCAAAGGTGATAGCTGTGGCGCAGACACGTGAAGAAGCCATAAACACCATGGAGCGTGCGCTAAGCGAGTATGTGATAGAGGGCGTAAAAACTACGATACCTTTTCACATGCAGCTGATGAAAAACGAGGAATTCCGGAAGGGTAATTTCACCACTAAGTTTATAGAAAGTTTTAAGCTGGTATAAGATACTATTTGTTTTATTGCAATGGCGGTCAGTTGGTATTCTCCTGGCCGCCATTCTTTTTGTCGGTGGTGTCGCCTACCGCCGAGCGGCGCTCCATTTCATCTTTGAGCCGTTTGGCATACGCGTTGCCGTGGAAGAACTCTGAAAGGTTGTCGAATGATTTGCGCCAGGAGAGGCCCATACCACTGCGCACTATAGAGCGATCGAGCGTTACATCGTAGTTGCTGTTCCGGAAGGCATTGAGCCGTAACCCGCTCGTTTGTGACAGCAGGTACTGTATGCGGAAGTCACCTGTTACGTTGAAGTTGGTGGAGGTACTGGAGCTCGCCGGGCGTCCCCAGTCGGAAGTGCCCCCCAGCTCCACAACCAGCCGGTCATTGAAATAGTTACGGCGGATAGTGCCGGTTACCGCATTTCGGTTGCCGCCGCCCGAATTCTGGTCGGTGTAGCTGTAGTTTTGATAATTGATATCGATATTGATCTTATTGTCGCCCGTGATCTTATTGACGATATTAGTAAGCCCTGTAGATGCGGTAGAGGATATAAGCTGGCTGAAGTTGTTGATAGCACCAGATGTGGCGGCACCGCCGGCACCCTCGGGCGGTATGAAGCTGCCTATGAGCAGCAGGGAGCCAACCTGGTCGAGCTTCTGCTTATCGTCCTGGTTGATGCGCATGAGCTTGGTATATGCATAGGTGCCTACGGAGTGCTTTTCAGGCAGATCGAGATCAAATGTAAGCTGTGGTTTATCGAGTGTACCTTTCATGTGGAGCAGCACATTTACGGCCTGCTTCATTTTTGCATCGCTAAGCTCATTGCCGGCTAATGCTTTTTTGTCATCGGGGGTGAGCACATCTACCAGCCTACCTGTGGTGGCATAAGTTGCATCAACGTCCATGGTAGTTTCCAGGAAGGGGCCATTGAAGCGGATAGTACTGCCGGGGTTCAGCTTGAACTGCCGGGTGATGAATTTAAGCTGTGGAAAGGTAAAAGTGTAGGTCCCCCTGTTGATAGTGTAGATGCCGGTAATGCGCATGTCGTTGGTGGGGGGTATGCGCAACTGTATAACACCATCGCCCGTAGCTGTGATCTCATCACCGGCAACCGGGTCGAGCACGATGGTCATCTGCAGCAGGTCGTTGAGCGTGGCTTCGATATCTATATCCAGCTTATCCTGCTTCTTTTTTAGCACATCCTGGTTAGAGCCGTAAGTTTTGAAGGTAACGAAGCTGTAGGCACCTACCTCGCCTGCCGAGGAGGATACCGGGATGTAGAGGTGCGATTTTTCGGCAGCCCTTGCATTGAATGCACGGAGCCGTATATTGTTGAAAGGCCCGCGTATACGGAAGGAGTCCATGCCCGCTATAAGGTTGCCATAGAAGATATCATTCTCTTTGGACGTTAGGTTCATTACCTCAAATTTGTCAGACCGGAGCGTCAGGCGCATGTTCATACTGTCGAACAGATTGTGGCTGAAGTACCCGGTAAGCGTAGCGAAATTATTGAACCGGTCGAAGATCTGCACCTTGCCGAAGCTGATGCGTTTGTTATCGACTTTTACGGTAGCTGACGGAATGGTGTAATTGCAGCCAATGTAGTCGATGCGTATTGCCGCATTTCTCAGCGCTACGGTGCCGTTGATCTTCGGTTCAGATGATGAGCCGGCGAAACCTATAGCACCATTGAGGGTGCCAGACATCTGGCTCATAAAACCTTCGAGGAATGGAGCCGCCCAGGCCACAGGAGCATCGTTGAATTGTATGTTACCGTCGAGCTTTTGATTTGAGGCGCTATCAAAAGATATATCGCCGGATGCAACAATAGAAGCGTTGTCCCGGTAGATGCCGGTTTGCGGATCGAAGCTCACCATTTTCTTTTTGCTGTCGTACTTGCCTATCAGGTTTACCGTGCCTACGGTATCATTGCCCAGCATTACCCCTGTGGCAGATATGTTTGCGTTAATGAGTGTGCCGGTAAAGAGGTTGCCTATTCTTACCGTTCCGTTGATGCGTCCATCAGGCTGATATTCTGCAAGCCCTGCCCATGCGCTCAGCTGCGCCAGGTCGAGGTTGGCGGTGTTAACTATAATTGAGTTGCCGGGAGCCAAAGGGTCTGAAGCGGCAGTTATTTTCTGCAAGCCGGAGGAGAACTGCACGCCCTGCACTGAAAGGTAGTTATCGCTGTACACAATGCGGCTGCCGCCGGCCACGTCCCATGTATTCTTGTTGAGGAAAAACTGCGACGGTAGCAGTGTGAGCAAAAGTGTATCTCTCCGTGCGAGCACCTGCCCATTTAATGTGATGGAGCTGCTGATATCGGGCGATGTGGTTGCCAGGTTAAAAGCTACAGAGTCGTTGCCTACTGTTGCAGTAAGACTGAGTGAGCCATTCAAAACGCTGTCGCCGATAATTATTTTGTCTACAGAGGCATTCAATGCAAGCATATCGAGGTTTCCCGACCCGGTAACCACTACATTGTTGAGATGAAAATTTGCGATGTCGCCATCAGGGACATTCACATCAAGTGTAAGCTTCTGTGCTGCGGTATTGATGGAGCCGGTAAACGTAGACGAGTCGAAACCGCGTATCATAGGCAACGTTACCGCCAGTATGCTATCAATAGAGGTTGTAGTAACGGCGAATGAGAAGTTCTGGTTAGGCGCATATTTTTCCGGCGCCTTTATATAGTTGGGTAGGTAGCGCGACAGATAGTACTGGAAAGATGCAGGCAACTTGCTCAGCTGGTAATCACCTTTTATGCTGGCAACAAAGTTGTCGCTCTGTACGGTCAGCAGCTTATTAGGACTCTCACCTGACGAGTTGAGGTATACGGAGTCAATATCTAGCCGGTGTGTATTACGCCGGAGATCAATATTGAACAGCTTGGCATAGCCAGAGAAGTTGTCGATATTACTGCCTGTGCAGTTAAGGTCAAAGTCGGCTGATGCGGTGATATTATCCGTGGTAAGATTGAGCGCTTTGAAGTTACTGCCAAGCAGGTGAGCAGTTGCATTTACCTGTATCTCTTTGCCGCTGTAGTTGATGCCACCATCAAACTCGAGGGCCATGTTGGGGTCATCGACAAGCAGGGAGCCGGTGAATTGTTTTTTTGCCAAGGTGCCTTTGGTGAAAATGTTGTGATAGTTGTACCCTTTGATACCGAGCTCATTGATGACTCCATCCATTTTGAGCTGCACGAGGTCAGCATTGAATGAATTGCCTGATATGGTCTCTTTTGCAGTAAGCTCGCCAAAAAGCGGCTGGCGGAACAAGGTGCCAATATTGAGCTTGTCGGTGACTACAGTGCCAGAGTATGCCGCAGCAGCGCTCCTGAAGCCAGGTATGCTCATGCTTACATTTGTAGCTATACTGCCCAGATTGGATTTAAGAATTCCATTTACACGGAAGTTCTCTACATAGCCGGCATAGTCGCCTTTGAAGAATGCGTAAGTTATCTTCTCTATTGCGATGTCCGGGCTGTTGCGGAGCTGTGGCACATAGTGGAGTATGCCGCTACCTGTTGTAAGTATTTCACCGTTTGTGCAGGTGATATAAGTAGTGTAAATGTCGGGCAGCCCCTTCATGGTAATGTTGCCTTTGAACGCTATATTGCCGTCTGATATATTCAGGTTTTGCGCCGCCAGGTTAGCTACTGTGCCTTTGCCCTTACCGCTAACCCGCACCGCAAAATCGGGGATGTCATTGAGGTTTTCTGAAAAGTAGGCTATATCTCTTTTATCGACCCACGCATCTTTGAGGTTGCCTACCATTGTAACGCTGTCGATATACTCAATAAAATCGGGGAAGCGCTTGTAGTGCATGGCATAGTAGTCTTTTATCTTACTATGGTTTGTTTCCAAGTATAGATTCTCACAGATAGATGCATTGGGCGACACGGTGATCTTGCTGGTCATCTTCTTTATCTCGAAGCCACAGCGCTCATGTGCGGTGAGGAGGTCGAGATTGCCACGGATGGTGTCACCAATGATGTTGATCGTATTCGCCTTGATATTGATGTTAGTGATAACAAGATGGTCTTCATCGAATATACCCGGCGGTGGTGTGCGGTCGCTGCCAGTTAGCAGGAATGTAAGGTTATCGAGCTTTGCGTCCTTTACCTTCACGGTCCAGTTGCCGCCGTTAAAGGGTGTGGTGTCAAAGGTGTCCACCGCAGCAGGGCGCAGGTGTGCGGGCCTGCCGCCTTTATATTCCTTTATATTTATGACTGTGTTGTTTCCGCGTATGCTTTTTACATCGAGCAGTTTTTTATTGAAGTCGAGGCTGTTGGCATCAATGGCCATGTACCCCACATCGTAGTCCATATCCTCGCCCAGCCACTCATCGTCCATATGAAAGCGCACATTTTCCAGCACCAGCTTTTCAAGATCGAATATAAAGGGCTTGCTGGCAGCGCTGCTTTTCTTAGTACCGGTGGAGAATGCGTTCTCTATAAATTCATAGTTCCATTCTTTCGACTTGCCGGTGCGGTACAGATGTACATAGGCATTGCGCAATGCGAGGTTTTGCAGTACCGGTTTGTCGCGGAAGATAAACCAGTCAGAAATATCAACCTGTGCTTCGCCGGCATAGAGTAGCGTATCGTGTGCCTGACCTTCTATATATAAGCCTTGTAAAAGGAGGTGGTTGAGGAAGTCTATGCGTACATGCTTCACTTCTACTCTTGTTTTGAGCTTCGCAGAGAGCATTACAGTGGCGCGGTGGGCAATAAAATTCTGAACTGGGGTAAAATTCACCAGCGCAACTACCAATACAACAAGGGCAAGCAGAATGAGCCCTATGTTCCGTAATATTTTAAAGAAACGCTTCAGCCGGTTTTGATTTTACGAAATCCCTGCAAAAATAGGTCCAAACTGCTACTAAGGTATACGGAAACTGTTAACATTTCTATATAAGTACCGGATAATGTAATGTTGCTGCAAAGTGGTGTGCGGCGGGGTAGCACGTGGGGGATAGAAAATAGTAAAAAATGCACGTACTTTGAGCTGCTTACAACCAATAAGCATTAAATAAAATAACAATGGCAATGAAGACAATTACCATTTGCACATCATTGATAATGGCAGGACTAGTAGCAAACGGGCAGCAGACGGCTGCCTTCAGCGGGCATTACCCGCAAACAAACCGGACAACACAGTCGGATGAATATTTTGGTACTAAGGTAGAAGATCCTTACCGCTGGCTGGAAAATGACATGTCTGAAGATACGAAGAACTGGGTGGCCGCTCAAAACCAGACTACCGGTGCTTACCTGCAGCAGATACCATTCAGGGACGTGATAAAAAAGAGACTGGCAGAGCTGTGGAACTACGTAAAATACAGCGCACCATTTAAAGAAGGACAGTATACCTACTTCTACAAAAACGACGGCCTGCAAAACCAAAGCGTGCTATACAGGCAAATAGGCACAGGTGAGCCGGAAGTATTCCTGGACCCAAACAAATTTTCCAGTGATGGCACTTCATCGCTGCAGGGTATAGAATTCACTAAAGACGGTTCGCTGGCAGCATACCAGATCAGCGAGGGCGGATCGGACTGGCGAAAGGTGATTGTGATAGATACCAAGAGCGGCAGAAAGGTTGATGATACACTGCGCGATGTGAAGTTCAGCGGACTCTCGTGGTTCAGGAATGAGGGCTTTTACTACAGCAGCTACGACAAGCCGAAGGGCAGCGAGCTATCTGAGCAAACACAGATACATAAACTCTACTACCATAAGCTGGGTACACCGCAACGTGAGGACAAGCTGATATTTGGAGGGGATGAGATGCCACGCAGGTATGTAGGCGGCGGAGTAACTGAAGATGGTGACTTCCTGGTGATAAGCGCGGCAAATGCTACCTACGGCAATGAGCTGTATGTAAAAGACCTGAGGAGAATGAATGGCGTTATAGTGCCTGTAGTAACGGGATTTGACCATGAGCAGGATGTGGTGTACTCAGATAATGGGAAACTGTACATTGCTACTAACCAGGACGCGCCTAACCGTAAGCTGGTAACGGTTGATGGCACTAACCCGGGCAAGGAGAACTGGAAAACAATAATACCTGAGGCAAAATTCCCGCTTACATTGAGCACAAGCGGTGGCAAATTCTTCGCGACCTATATTGAAGACGCAGTATCGAAAGTATACCAGTATAGCCTTGACGGGAAAAAGGAAAAAGAGATAACACTGCCAGGCCTGGGCACAGCTGGCGGCTTTGGTGGTAAGAGGGAGGAGGTGGAGACTTACTATACATACACATCTTATGTATATCCTGCTACGATATTCAAATATGACATTAGAACCGGCAAGTCGGAGATATACAAAGCTCCGGGCGTGAGGTTTGACCCTCAGCTGTATGAAAGCAAGCAAGTATTCTACAACTCGAAAGACGGGCAGAAAGTGCCCATGATCATCACCTACAAGAAGGGCATGAAGCTCAATGGCAGGAACCCGCTGATGCTCTACGGCTATGGGGGCTTCAATATCAGCCTTACACCATCATTCAGCATCAGTAACCTGGTGTTTATGGAGAATGGAGGTGTGTATGCGGTGGCTAACCTCCGTGGCGGCGGCGAGTATGGAGATACATGGCACAATGCGGGTATCAAATTGAAAAAGCAGAATGTATTCAACGACTTCATAGCGGCTGCCGAATACCTGATAAAAGAGAACTACACCTCTAAAGACTACCTGGCGATCTCAGGCGGCTCGAATGGTGGTCTGCTTGTGGGAGCCTGTATGACCCAGCGCCCCGATCTTTTCAAAGTATGTTTCCCGGCGGTAGGCGTACTCGACATGCTGCGCTACAACAAATTCACCGCCGGCGCGGGATGGGCTTACGACTATGGCACGGCAGAGGATAGCAAAGAAATGTTTGACTACCTGTATAAATACTCGCCGGTGCACAATGTGAAGAAGCAATGCTACCCGGCTACAATGGTAATGACCGGCGACCATGACGACAGGGTAGTGCCTGCACACTCCTTTAAGTTTGCAGCACGCCTGCAGGAAAACCAGGCATGCGCTAACCCAGTGCTTATTCGTATTGAAACGAAAGCAGGCCATGGAGCCGGTAAGCCTACCGACATGATCATATCTGAGCAGGCCGATAAATGGGCGTTCCTGCTGTGGAATATGGGCCTGACTTATATGAGCAAATAGCCGGTTGGTTGAAAGGCTGATGTAGCTGGTAAAGTAAAAATAGCAAAGAGCGTACAGGCCGAAGCTTGTACGCTCTTTGCATCTCGCAGGTTATATTTTTTTAGAGCAAAGGGTTGGCACGTACCTGGAATGTAGACCTTACGCGGAGTACTTCATCGCCGGGAGGCACAGCATTGACGTGGGCACGCATGCGCAGGTATATTGTATCCTGTAGTAGGTATTGTTTCAGGTTCACGTCCTGCACTGTTTTAAAGTCGAGCGTGAAGATGCCTTTAGGCACATCGTACCTGTATGCGATAAGTTTCTCAGGCTGGTTAGGAGCTGATATGTATAGCTCTACCGAGTCGAGGTAATCGAAGTAATGATACTGTGGCCTTAATATCTGTATGGAATGCAGCAACAGCTTCACATCAGTTACCTTTTCTGATTTCGTGTTGTACTGGTCGAGTTTCTGCTTGATATTGGTAGCGATAGCGTAGGACGGGAAGTCGAGCGATGCGCCGCCGGCAGGCAGCCCGCCTTCCGACTGAACGCCCGGAGGTGGCACCGCTACCGTTTCTTCAAAAGCCACATCAAAGTTGAGAAGTGTTTCTTCCTTTATTTTGCGGCAATTGGTAAAAAGTAATACAATAAGTGTTAATAAGGATAATGTCTTTTTCATATTTTTTGATTTTCTCAGGTTATGGATCACATGCAGTAGTTATTTTATCCGCTGCTACCCCAGTCGTTTGGAAAAGTGTGCCTGCGGACGGTAATTATCGGTAATTTCGCAATCCTTTAAGATATGATGAGTAAGACTGTTGCATTTCATACACTTGGCTGTAAGCTTAACTACTCCGAGACCTCTACACTTAGCCGCACCCTTGAACAGGAAGGTTTTGTGAAGAAAGACTTTGACGATGAGGCTGATGTGTATGTAATAAATACGTGCTCTGTGACGGAGAACGCGGACAAAGAATGCCGCCAGATAGTGCGCAAGATACAGCGGCGTGCTCCCGGGGCTACCGTGGTAATAACGGGATGCTATGCGCAACTAAAGCCCCAGGAAATAGCGAAGATCGAAGGTGTAGACCTCGTATTGGGAGCGGCGGAGAAATTCAACCTGGCGAAACATCTGCGTGATATAGCCGAAGGGCCGGCCGATAAAGGGGGTGCCAAAATATGCTCTTGCGATATTGAGGACGTGGCAGGGTTCAATAGTTCTTTTTCGCAAACCGATCGTACACGGGCATTCCTGAAAGTGCAGGATGGATGCGACTACAATTGCAGCTTCTGCACCATACCGCTGGCACGTGGCCATAGCCGCAGCGACAGCATAGAAGGTGTGCTGCGCAACATGCGCGAGCTTGCAGAAAGTGGCATTAAAGAGATCGTGCTTACAGGTATCAACCTTGGCCACTTTGGCAAGGGGTATGATGGCGGCAAAACCCGCGATACCTCTTTTTATGAGCTTGTGCAGGAGATGGATAAAGAGCCGGGCATAGAGCGCATCCGCATATCGTCGATAGAGCCGAACCTGTTGACCAACGAGATCATTGAGTTTGTGGCGCAGTCGCGCAAGTTTATGCCGCATTTTCATATACCGCTGCAGAGCGGCAGCAACGCTATACTTGGCCTGATGCGGCGGAGATATAAGCGCGAGCTGTATGCCGAAAGGGTAGCGAGGATAAAGGAACTGATGCCACACTGCTGCATAGGTGTAGACGTAATAGTAGGCTTTCCCGGCGAGAGCGATGAGGCATTTAAAGAAACTTACGACTTCCTGCATGATATAGATGTGAGCTACCTGCACGTATTCACCTACTCTGAGCGCGATAATACGCTTGCCACAGAGATGAAGCCCGTGGTGGCGGTGCATATACGCAATGAGCGCAACAAAGCGCTGCGCAACCTCTCTTACCAGAAGATGCAATACTTTACTGCACAACAGGAAGGCACGACAAGCAAAGTGCTCTTTGAATATGCAGGTAAGAATAACATGATGGAAGGGTATACAGAGAATTATATAAAAATACAGACACCATACCGGCCGGAATGGGGGAATGAGATTATTGACTGGAAGCTGTAAGTTTTTCAATCGCATTGCATACCTTTGCACACCTTTTACAGGAAGGTTTCGTAGCTCAGTTGGTAGAGCAGCTGACTCTTAATCAGCGGGTCTGGGGTTCGAGCCCCCACGGAACCACAAAGGCCTCGCGAAAGCGGGGCTTTTGCATGTTTCGGCAATCATGAGAACGGGTGCCATAACGACGTAGTAAGAAACATAAGCCGAACTAATTTTTGTTATTTTTTTTGGAAGACTAAGCTCAATGGGTTTATCCTCGTAGTTGATGAATAATAAAATGTTCTACGCTGCTTTGTTCGTTATCAGGCATTGTTATTCTATTTTTATTTCCGCATCAAACTGTAGGTGTATTTTGTAATTTCTTTTATAAAACTCTCTTAATTCCTTATCAGACTCCTGAAAGGCTGGAGAGGCGCTTTTGGGATTGGCGACCACGGCTTTTCTTTTTTTGAACCCGTAATAATATGCGGGTAATTCATGAATCATTCTTTTGATGGTGGCTTCAATTTGCCCAAGCCCTTCGGATTTCCAATCTGCACGCTTGGTTTTCAATTCAATAAACAATAACCTTGTTTCATATTCAAGCAGCACATCGCACCTGTTATCCATATCCCCGTTCTCCCTCAGCACATCAATACAATGGTCCAACGCCGTGAATTGAATTCTTTTTGGCGGAGCGCTGTTAACCACTGTTGCGATCCATTTTTCGCTTTTGTCTACATTTATGAATGCTGGCTTTTCATCATCTTTGTCGCATAGCCCAAACAGCATTTCACTTGTGCTTTGGGTGCATTTTGGTTTAAAGAAATTAACTTTCATTGTCTTCCTCGATTTCTAAAAGTGCGTCATATAATAGATTACTATTTGCAAGAACCTGATTTAAATAATTTTCATCGGAGGGAATTCCGTAATAGTCAGCAAGTTTTATTATTTTCCCCTCTTTTTCATCTAACTCATAAATCGCCAGATCATCAGGGTTGACCATAGATTTTGGCGGCACAATAGCCGCCAACTTTTCCTTTAGTAATTCATATTTTAATTCTTTGCTTATTTGATATGCCTTTACAGCTAACGTCAGGTAGTTGATCAGGTAGGGACTATGGGTGGTCATCACCAACTTATTTCCGTTAGTGATGTTATTATACTCAATCAGACTGTTCAGTATCGACCGTTGTGAGCTGGGATAGAGATTCTGCTCCGGCTCTTCCACAATATTCAAAAACGAACTGTTTCGATATTTGGATTCAATTATTTGTTCCTGTTTTTTAAATTCATCCAGATGCTCATTCGATAACACATCGTCTGCTCCTACCCTTAATTCCTGTAGTTCTGCATTTTTTTTGATTTGCTGCTTGTAATTTAACGCCGAAATAGAATTGTCTGTTTTTCTGGTAGCAATTACATTAGCAAGATCACGTGACACTATATACAATGGTACTGCTGAATGAAGACCGCTGGATGCCGCACTCAACTCCAGTTCATAGTCGTCGCCCTGTATATAACTTGTCCGCTTAGAATGATCATATCGCAGTTGGTAGCTGCCAAAAGGTAATTTCAACACATCCCCAAGCGCCTTTAGCGATCTGTTGTTTTCGAACCTGAATGTATCAAGAGAACGGGGTAAGCCGCTGATTGAATCGGTATCCTCCACAGAGCTTAAAAAACTTCGTTCTGCTGGAACATACATAATCTTGGGAATGTTGTAAAGGTCATTTGATTTTTTCTCCTCACAGTTAAGAAATCCCTTTTCAAACTCAATGTCGAAATAATCACCCCGATAGAATATTTCTGAGTTTGGTTTGAAATATTTCTCTAAACGCAAATAACCACAACGTTCTTCAATGAATTGTTGCGTACTATTTTCTGTAATGCTATCTAGTGTTCCATTCAGCAATGCTTTCTCCATCCATGAAAAAGTAGATATTAGTTTCGCAACCGTACTCTTCCCACTACCTTGGTTACCGATGAACATCGTCACCTTTTTGATGTCCATCCATTCATTGATAGTTCCGTTGGGGAGTGATTCTTTGAATCCTTCTTTTATGGGTCCGAAATTTTTTATTCTTATTTTACTCATAACTATAAATATTATTCAAATGCACTATTATCTCTTTAACCCAATATTTTATTCGGCAATTACTCCTTCAAACTTAGATACTGCTTTGCATAAGCAAACGTAGTGTTCCACGAACATACAAAATACATTGGTTTTTTATAAGGGAATAAAATCTTGCTGTAGGTCAACTTACCACTATTATCTCTACCAGTTTTTTCAAATCTTCTATGAATAGGTTCGAGAAAAGCCCCCACAGAGCTACAAAGCGAAGGGCCCCCGGAGCGTTCCGCTTTTTTGTTTTACAAGGGTGCCGAGTAGACACCTTTCACCTTCACCTCCGCTCCATTTGCGCTATTGCTTTCCATCCCTCCGGCGTTATACCCATTATCTCCGTAGCCACACCCAGCACATGGTAAGTGTCGAAGAAGGCCATCCGTGCTATGGGGTGGTCTACTTCGCTGATCTTAGCGTAGCCTTGTTCGTGCAGCTCACGGGTGATTCGCTCGAAATCGCTCACCGGCAGGCGGAAGGCCATATGCTGTGTGCCACCTGCGGGATGCTTAGCAAGATAGTCGTGGAACATACTTTGGCCGGTAAGTGGCTGCACCAACTCTATGAATGAGCCGCCGTTATAGGTTTGCGTGGTGAGCCAATCGCCGGCCACTACCTCGCCGTAGTAAGTCATGCCCAGATCTTGTGCGCGGATATGCTGCGGTTCAGGAAAGCCGGCAATGCCTAAGGCTCCTCCCAGGAATTTTACGGCTGCATTGATATCTGGGACCACCCAGCCGATCTGGGCCAATTCTAGTCCTGCGATGGTATTGTCGATATCGTTCATTGAGATGGCTGTTGGTTGTTAGCAAAATCCGGAATATCCGAAGTTACGGCAAAGTATTTTTTGCAGATGCTTCCGGGAACATTCATACTGAAAGTTAAAAAGGGCGTTCGATGGCATAACCTTTATTGTTCCTCTTCGTACAATAAAAAATGGATACCTATAACAGAAAGCAAATGCTCCTCAGCATATTGCTCGTGTCTTATTCCTGTCTTGCCATGGCGCAAGACAGTTTACGCAGGGGGCAGAACCTATGGCGCTTGCAAGATTGTATTCAGCATGCAATAGATAACAATATACAGGTGACAACACTATTGCTGATCCGGGACATTTCGGGAGAACAGCAGCTGCAAGCGAAAGCGGCTATACGGCCTGATCTGTACGGCTCTGCTTCACCGGATGTAAGGCATATAGGCAGAAATAGTTCTGGCAGTACTATCAGCATTGGCGGATCGCTCGGCGTCAATTCTACGCTTAACCTGTATAAAGGGGGCTACCTGAGAAACGATATAGAGCTAAAAGGATTGCTTGTTGAATCTGCCAACCTTAGCCTGCTGGAGCGTATCAATGATATAACAGTGCAGGTGACGCAGGCATTCCTTGCGGTGCTTATGGACAAGGAAAATATCGTTTATACCCAGGATCTACTGAATACCACCAATGCGCAATTGCAACGGGCAAAGCAAATATTCGCTGTAGGCAGCCTGTCGAGAAAAGAGCTGGTGCAGGCAGAAGCGCAGCTGGCGCAAGATCGGTACAACCTCGCCACGTCTATCAATACCGAACGACGGGACCGTATAACTTTAAAGCAGCTGCTGCAAATATCTGATACGAGCTTTGATATACAACGCCCTGATACTATTGTGAATACGGGTATCATTCCGCCACTGGCCGAAGTGCGGTCCACCGCGCTGGCCAACAGGCCCGAGGTGAAAAATGCAGATGTGCGGGTAGATGCAGCGAAGGTAGGGCTGGCCAAAGCGCGGGCCCTGGCTAAGCCATCGCTGGATCTAAGGTCGGGCCTGGGCACCAGCTATGCCAATGACCCATCCACATCATTTATCAGGCAGTTTGATAATAATTTCTACCAGCAGGTAGGGCTGGCCTTATCAGTGCCCATTTTTACGAAAAGAATTAACCGGACTAATATCAATATTGCTAAGATCGGCATAGAGCAGGCTGCTCTCGACCGGCAGTACACCCGGGTAAACCTGGAACTCAATGTGGAGCGAGCCTTTGCGAATGTGCTGAATGCGCAGGCTCAATACGACGCGGCGGTGGTAGGCATGGCAAGCGCAAGGGAAGTATACAATATTGCCAGCGAGGAGCTGCGCATAGGGTCATCGAACAGGGTAGAGCTGATCATACAGCGCAATCAATATATACAGGCTCTGCAAAACTACCTGAACGCAAAATACAATGCGGCATTGGCGGCGCGGATATATGATTTTTACAGGGGCGTACCTATAACAATAGACTAGCATGAAAAATAAAAAACGCGTCATAATTATTGTTAGTGTTATTGCTGCTGCCGTGGTGCTGGTGTGGCTTTTGTTTTTCAGGAAGAAGGTGCCGCCTATAGTACTGCAAACCGAGCAGCCCCACTATGGCTATATAGCGGAAAGTGTGACTGCTACTGGCACGGTACAACCGGTAGACACTGTAGCGGTTGGAACGCAAATATCCGGGACTATATACAGGCTGTATGCCAATTTTAATGACAACGTAAAGAAGGGGCAGCTGCTTGCAGAGATAGACCCGGTATTGATACAGGCTACGCTGGACCAGGCGCGGGCGGTGCTGGCGCAGAATGAAAGTAACTATGCACTGCAGCAGAAAAACTTCAACCGGCAGAAGCAGCTGTATGAAGTAGGTGCTATAAGCAAAGCTGACTACGATGCATCGCTAAACAGCGTGAATGCCACACGGGCCACCGTACAGAATGCAAATGCACAGGTAAAATCAGCTGCTAAAAATGTATCGCTGACGAAAATATACTCACCTATAGACGGGGTAATACTCAACAGGAGCGTAAGCATAGGCCAAACTGTGGCATCGAGCTTCAGTACGCCAACCCTGTTTTCGATAGCCAAGGACCTTACGAATATGCAGGTGAGAGCCAATGTGGATGAGGCCGATATCGCCGATATTGCGCCAGCGCTCAGGGCTACTTTTACGGTTGATGCCTATCCCAACGACCAATTTGACGGTGCGGTGCGTGAGACGAGCTTGCAGCCTACGATAGCTTCCAATGTGGTTACCTACGCTACGTTCATCGGTGCCAGAAATCCGGATAAAAAGCTGAAGCCGGGAATGACGGCAAACGTAGTTATCTATACGCACGAAGCAGACAATGCACTCCTGATACCGGTGAAAGCGATCAAGTTCAGGCCGGATAGTGCATTACAGAAAAAATACACGGTCGTACCTATAAAAAGAGATAGCAACCGCGCCGGCGACCGGGGTAAAAGCCGGCCAGGAGCAATGCCGGGTAACAGAGCTTCGGTATGGGTGCTTAAAGACAAAACACTTACTCAAAAAAGAATAAAGACAGGGCTAAACAATAATACAGAGGTAGAAGTGCTGGAAGGAATAACGAAGGATGACGTGATAGTGACCGGTGCCTCGGGAGGTAAAATAGATGCGAAGACAGGCAAGGCAGGCAGCAGCCCGTTCATGCCTGCAAGAAGGGGTGGGGGACAAAGAGGCGGCGGCGGCGGCGGCGGCGGCCAGCGTGGTGGTGGAGGGCCTCAAACACGATGAGCAAGAAGATACTGGAGCTGCATGACCTGAAGCGGGAATTTATGATGGGGGGCGAAATGGTGCGCGCGCTCAATGGCGTTTCTTTCGATGTTGAAGAGGGAGAGTTTGTAACCATTATGGGCAGCAGCGGCAGCGGCAAGACTACGATGCTGAATATACTTGGGTGCCTGGATAAGCCAACTACGGGTACCTATATGCTCGATGGAACGGATGTAAAACAGCTGGACCGCGATGAGCTTGCAAAATTCAGAAATAGAAAGATTGGTTTTGTCTTCCAGTCATACAATCTGCTGGCGCGGACAACAGCACTGGAGAACGTGGAGCTACCGCTGCTGTATAATCCGGATGTAAGCAGCAAGGAGCGAAGGGAGCGCGCTATGGAGGCGCTTAATGCGGTGAAACTGGGAGAGCGCTATAATCATACGCCAAACCAGCTATCGGGAGGGCAGCAGCAGCGTGTGGCCATAGCAAGGGCCCTGGTGAATGAGCCGGTAATGATACTTGCCGATGAAGCCACAGGCAACCTGGATACCAGAACATCGTACGAGATAATGAGCCTGATGCAGCAGCTGAATTCAGCTGAGAAAAAGACGATAATATTTGTAACGCACGAGCCGGACATAGCCGCCTTCAGCAGCCGAACGGTGATGCTGAAAGATGGCAAGTTGGTAAAGGATACGCAAAATGAGCATATAAAGAGTGCGGCGGAAGCATTAGCTGCCCTGCCCACATCAGCAGACTATTAACCATGAAACTGATAAACCTGGTAAGACTGGCACTACGGGCGCTGCAGCGCAATAAGCTGCGGGCATTCCTGACCATGCTTGGAATTATTATAGGTGTTGCGGCCGTTATAGCCATGATGAGCATAGGCAAAGGGTCGCAGAAGAGTATTGAAAGCTCACTGAGCAGCATGGGCTCCAACCTCATCACTATTGTGCCTTTCAATAACAATCCCGGTGGCATACGGGTACAAAATAGCAGCATCCAAAGCCTGACCATTGAAGACGTGCAGGTGCTGGAGCGTGATGCAACCCACGTATCAGCAATATCACCTACATCGCAGTCGAGCGGGCAGGTGATAAAGGGCGCGCTTAACTGGCCTACGAGCATACAGGGGGTAGCACCCTCTATTCTGGACATAAAGAAGCTCTCGCTAAAGGATGGTATCATGTTTGGCGACGATGAGGTCCGCGCTTCGGCAAAGGTGTGCGTGCTGGGGCAAACGGTTGTTGATAATGTGTTTGAGCCGGGCGAAGACCCCATAGGGCAGACCATACGATTCAATAAGATACCATTCCAGGTAATAGGGGTGCTCAACCCTAAAGGGCAAAACACCTTTGGGCAAGACCAGGATGATATCATCATTGCACCATACACTACGGTGCTCAATCGGATCACTGCTACGCGCTACTTTCAGAATATTGTAGCATCAGCCAACAGCGAAGCAGAATCTGATGCAGCGGCCAGTGAGATAGCAGAGATACTGAGGCAGACACACCGGCTGAGGCGCGATGAGGAGAACGACTTTACGGTGCGCACCCAGGCCGAATTGATAAGCACGCTCAACTCTACAAGCGGCATGCTGACTACGTTGCTTACAATCGTCGCAGGCATTTCGCTGCTCATAGGCGGCATAGGCATCATGAACATCATGTACGTGTCCGTTACGGAGCGCACCAAGGAGATAGGCCTTAGAATGAGCATTGGCGCGAGAGGCATTGATATTCTCATGCAGTTTTTGATAGAAGCCGTGATCATAAGCGTTACCGGTGGCATTATAGGCGTACTGTTAGGCATAGCAGCGTCCATGATCGTTTCCTACGCACTTCAGTGGCCCATATTACTTTCAGAGATGTCTATGGTCATTTCGTTCGTAGTATGTGTATTTACCGGTATGTTCTTCGGTTATTACCCTGCTCAGAAAGCATCTAAGCTTGACCCTATCGAAGCACTGAGGTATGAGTGATCGATAGGGTCGTTTGCCAGCAGAGGCTTTGCAGATACTCTTTCTGTCGGTAGTAGAACGCGCTAATACCCTGATTCACCAGAGACGGTACCGGCGACTACGATAGCTTTTAAGAATTACTGTTCTTTAATGAGGTCATATCAATTACGAAACGGTAGTGCACATCGCTGTTAACCATGCGCTCATAAGCCTTATTAATGTCCTGCATGCTGATCACTTCCACATCAGCAATGATATTGTGCTTGCCGCAGAAGTCCAGCATTTCCTGTGTCTCGGCAATGCCGCCTATTAGTGAACCTGAAATAGCTTTGCGGCCCATCACCATAGGTGCCGTATTCAGCATGGGCTGCAACTCACCCAGGAAGCCTACTAACACCAGCGTGCCGCTTGCAGCTAATGTGATGATGTATGGGTTGAGGTCGTGCACATATGGCACAGTGTCTATAATTATGTCAAAGGCTCCCGCAACGGAATCCATGTCTTCGCTTTGCGTAGACAATATCATTTGGTCGGCACCCAGCTTCATAGCATCGTCCTTCTTATCCGGCGAACGGGAAAAAAGCGTAACGTGAGCGCCGAGTGCCTTTGCGAGTTTGATAGCCATGTGCCCCAAGCCTCCGAGGCCTACTACAGCCACCTTGCTGTCTTTGCCTACCTTCCAGTGCCGCAGAGGCGACCATGTAGTGATACCAGCGCACAGCAGCGGTGCAGTACCTGCGAGGTCGAGGTTGCCAGGTACGCTCAGCACAAAGTGCTCATCTACCACTATTTTTTCAGAATAACCACCATAGGTTTTGCCCCCGAGGTGCTTGTCGTTGCCGTTGTAAGTGCCTGTGAAGCCCGTGGTGCAGTACTGCTCGAGGTCCTGGCTACAGTTCTTGCATGTTCTGCACGAATCTACAAGGCAACCCACGGCTGCGATGTCGCCTGCTTTAAACCGGGTCACCTCACCGCCTACCGTTGTCACACGTCCTACGATCTCATGCCCGGGCACAGCAGGGTACACAGTGCCGCCCCAGTCATTATGTGCGGTGTGCAGGTCAGAGTGGCATACACCGCAATACAGTATGTCGATCTCCACATCTGTAGCAGTGACCTCCCTGCGCAGGATATTCATTTGCTTCAGTGATGCTTCGGGAGCGTCGGTACCATATGCGCTGACTTCTTTTGTTGTAACAGGTGTTGCTTGCGTTGTCATAGTGTTTTATTTATTTAAGATGTTGTTAGTTATTGACCGGCGGTAATATCTGCCGATGGGCCTGGTCCGAATTTACTCCTGCCTTGATAGGGGATGTAAAAAGGATCGTACAGCCCTTATTTTACTCGCTGCAGTTCCGCCTCCAGCCTGTCAAAATTCTCTTCATTTTTAGCTGGTACAAACCCGATCATTTTTTCATAGTCCCTTTGGTTATCAAATTGCATCCTGAATGTGAATTTGGTGCGCGTGCTATCCACCTCCTCAAATACTACAGACATGCGGAATAGGGGCTTGGATATTCGATCCCAAACGATGAGGTTAGGTTTTTCTACTACTTTGAAAACAGCCTCATTTTCGTAGTTGCCTTTGTCAGTGCCGTGCATGGTGTAGTGCCATTTGCCACCAGGCCTCAGATCAAATTCCTTAAAGGTGTTGGTGAAACCCGCCGGCCCCCACCACCGTTTTAAAATATCCGGGTTGGTAAAGGCTGCAAATACAGATTCGCATGGCGCATCCAGTATTCTTGAACTGACTATTTCGCAGTCAGCGGAGGTAGTGTTTGTGTCTGCGTTCATCAGTGATTTTTTGAGTAGGTGAAGCAAAAGTGCGGTTAAATATAAAGCTGTAAAGCGCCATTTCGACGCAAGGAATACGCTGCTTACACTTCGAGTTTTTCATAGTCGGCTGCGGTGTCAATATCCACTATGCCTTTTTCAAAAGATATTACCCCTAAGCCGCCACTGTGGCGCTGAATGATATTTTTTGCGCCAACATCACCCTTAAGTAACAATAGTTCCGGAAAAAGGCTAGCGTCGAAAATTGCGGGCACACCTATGATGCTACTGTAGGAGCTCGCAATGATCTTTTTTTGTGTGTGCATCCGTGCTGCCACAAGGTCATTCAGCAGTCCGGTAGTCACGTGGGGCTGGTCGCAAAGCATTATTATGGCTGCATCCACTTCGGGTCGTACGTTTAATAACTGCGTTAATCCAAACCTTATTGACGACCCCATCCCCTCCTGCCAGTAGTTGTTTATTGCTACCTGTACATTCTGTTCCATGATCTCTTTTTCGATCTCGGCAGCGTTGGCACCCAATATAACTATTACTTTGCCGGTAGCGGCGCCGGTAGCCACTTGCAGCGTGTGTTGCAGCAAAGTTGTTCCCAGGTAAGGTAAGAGTTGCTTAGGCCGGCCAAGTCGTGATGAGGCCCCCGCTGCAAGCACTATGATACCTGTATTATGCTCACTCATAATTATGCCGGTTTCGGGCCTTGTGATGCTGTAATAAGAACTTGCTCCGGCCTGGAATGAATAGCTGCCAGCCTGAGGCGAAGCGACCTGCCTTGGTGCCCGGCCATTACAGCTTTTATTTCCGCAAGAATAGATAGCGCTATCTCTTCAGGTGTCTCGGCACCAATATCAAGACCTGTGGGACCAAATATATTAGCAGCCTGCTCCTCAGTGATCGTTATGCCTTGCTCCTGCAATTCGGCGAACATACGCTCCACCCGGCTTTTGGGGCCCAGTGAGCCAATGTACCTGCATTCCATTTGCAGTAATGACCGCATCATTGCGAGGTCATAGTTGTAATTGTGCGTCATTAACACGAACACGGTTCTTTGGTCTGCTGTCACTTTCTTTACTGCATCCGCAGGTTTCGCAACAATAATTTTATGTACGGAAGGGAAGCGTTTTATATTGGCGTGTGAGGCCCTGCCGTCTATTATCGTTATTTGCCATCCTAAGATATTCGCCATGTTTACCAATGGTATTGCATCATTACCTGCCCCTGCAATGATGAGCGACACAGGCGGCTGAAGCAATTCGAAAAACGCGCTAAGGCCATAGGTATCGTAGCGCTTCAGCGCTGCGGTGCCACTTGTAAGCATCTCTGTTGCCTCGTTATAAATAATGTCACCCAGTATTGTGTTTGCCAATGCACTTTCGCATTCCTGGTCATTGAGCAATAAGCATGTTCCCGGCTGAGGTAGCATTGGATCTGTATGCGAGAACAATGTCACGAGCACTGCATTCGTTCTTCTGCCAATTGTTCTTTCCAGTAAAGCGATAGGGTTGTCGGGCTGTGCGTGATCGATCGGCTCGAACAGGATATACACCTTGCCATTGCAGCCTAGCTGCACACCAAAATCCACATCGTCTTCGTGCAGCGTATCATAGATCACCAGCTTGTTTTGTCCCTGGCTCATAGCCTGCAGTGCCTTGCGGAGCGCATCGCCTTCGAGGCAGCCACCGCTTATTGCCCCTGTTATGCATCCATTGTCTTCTACCAGCATACGCGCGCCGGGCATGCGGTAAGAAGAACCCTCCACATGCACTACTGTTGCAAGGGCAGCATAGCGGCCGTTGGTTCGTGCTACATGAAATGCGTTGACTATGTCGTTGATCTCTTTTGTCATTTCTATCGTTGCCCTCGATTAAACATTGGCCAGGTCAAAGGGTAGTTTTCTTATTCGCTTGCCTGTCAGGTCAAAGATCGCATTGGTGAGTGCGGGCGCGAATGCCGGCACTCCCGGCTCGCCAACGCCGCCGGCAGGCGCATCGGTTTCCATAATATGCACATCGATGGGAGGAATGTCGGTTATCCTCGGCATCTTGTAATCGTAGAAGTTTTTTTGCTGCACCAGTCCGTCTTTAAAGGTTATCTCATGTATGGCTGCAGCGCCCAGTGCCATAACTATGGATCCCTCCACCTGCGCTTTGATTGTATCGGGGTTTACGTACCAGCCGCAATCTATAACTGCCCACACATGGTCTATCCGTATTTTTCCATCAGCGTGCTTCGATACTTTGACCACCTGGCCCACCGTGCTTTCAAAACACTCTGTGATCGCCACACCATAGCCCTCATTTTTTCTCCTTCCTTTCCAGCCTGATACTTCTTCAAGTTTCGCTATTTGCCGGTGTACACGCTCATCGCTGATGTGGTCTCTTCTGAAGCTAAGCGGGTCTTTCCCCGCGGCTATGGCAAGCTCATCGAGAAAGCTTTCGTAGGCGAAGCCATTGGTAGACGCATACACCGATCGCCACCACATAGTAGGGATAGGCGTTTCAAAAGGTACGTCTGCAAAGCTTATATTCTTTATGCTTTCAAAATAGGGTTTTAAAAAACCTTCAGATGTACTGCGGTTGGCCTTGTCTGATTTGCCCACCCGCCAGTGATCGTTGTTCTGTCCTGCCATTCTTACTTTCAGCGCCGCTATCTTACCATTTTCTATTACCCCCTGGCAGCGATAAGATATCCCCGGCCGGTAAGGTCCCTGGGTCATATCATCTTCTCGGCTCCATACCACCTGCACCGGGCCTCCTATCTCTTTACTGATAACGGCGGCCTCATGTGGATAGTCCATAAACGCTTTCCTGCCGAAGCCTCCGCCTAGAAAGGTAAGGTTTACAATTACATTGTCTTTCGCAATGCCCATCTCCTTGCTCAAATGATCCTGCACCCAGTCGGGTGCTTGTGTGGGTCCCCATATTTCCAGCTTGTCTCCCTGGTAGTGCGCTATGCAGTTGAGTGGCTCCATGCAGCTGTGCGACTGGTAAGGCGTCTGGTACACCACGTCGATCGTTTTGCCGGCCTTTTGGATGATAGTATCCGGATCCCCCACCTTGCGAAACGAAAGACCTTCCTTTGTTCCCAGTTCCAGCTCCTGCCGCCTGAATATTTCTACAGTATCAAGATGCTCAAAACCGGTATCATCCCATTCCACCTTCAGTGCCTTTTTTCCCTGCATCGCTGCCCAGGTGGAATTTGCGACTACCGCAACGCCTTCGCGGTAGGTGCTGAAAACAGCCATTCTTACTTTGAATACGTTCGTTACCCCCGGCACTTTGCGCGTTGCAGTATCGTCAAAGCTTTTTACGGTTCCGCGTAAGCGAGGATTGCGCTCAACAGCGGCGTACAGCATTCCGGGTATCTTTTTGTCAAGCCCGAAGATGGCAGTGCCATTTGTTTTAAGTGGCGTATCCTGCCGGTGCAGCGGTTTGCCTATGAGCTTATACTCGGAGCGCTTTTTTAGCTTTACTTCCTTTGGTGTTTCCAGCTTTGCTGCCTCAGCTGCAAGTTCCCCATAATGATATTTTTTGCCTGAGGGACGATGTATCACATTACCTGCTTCAGCGTAGCAGTCTGCTGCTGCAACGCTCCATTTTGTAGCCGCCGCAGCTATCAGCATCTCGCGCGCAGTGGCACCAAGGTTGAGCAGATTTTTATAACCCCCACGCACTGTGGAGCTGCCACCTGTTACCTGGTTGCCATACTTTTTAGCATTGCCCTGTGCAAAAACAATGTTCACTGTATCGAGTTCCACCTCCAGCTCTTCTGCCACTATCTGTGGAATGGCCTGGTACACGCCTTGTCCCATTTCGGCGCGGTGGCTGAATATGGTGACCTTTCCCGAGGTATTTATGTGTATCCACGCATTTAGCTCCACATCCCCGGGGGCTTCGGTTGTGGTATTTACAATTTTTGCTGCCGTAGCAAGGGCAGGGAAATACAAAGCCAGGAAAAATCCTGTTCCCGCTATGCCGGCTTGTTTCAGGAAGTTCCTGCGGGATGTTATTTCCGTATCGTTTTGTTGCGACATACTGTATCTCTTAGGTAATGGATTTGAATGTTGTTCCTTGTTATCTTTTTCTTTTGCGAAAAGGAGGTGGAGCTACTATCTACCTCGCAGGCGCGAAAGCTCCTTTTGTGATCCAGGTAACCCAGGCCTTTTTAAATTCCGCATGGCTCAGGGGCGGAAGGGTTCGGCCCTCTCCGGGGTTCCATCCGGCTAGCACCAGGTCGTCATCGGCATGTTCCAGCAGTTTTTTCCTATCCTTATGGCCATTTGCCGATGGGTCTGTCAACTGCTTTGCCAGCTGGTGGGGAGTTTTGCCCTGGAACACCATTTTCATATCTGCGGGTGGCAGGTGCCAGTTAGGGTTACCGGGCGGCGTGTGCAGGCCGGGAGTATTCTCGGGCTGGTGACAGTTGGCGCATTTCATTGCATACAGGCCCTTGCCATCTTTTCCTCTTTTGGGCGCCATAGTATGCAGCTGGCTATTATCGCCCTGCAGGGGCACATCGCCCGAAGGATGGCAATTCATGCAGCGCGGACTCATTAGTACGTCGTACACCTTCATAAAGGCTTTTACCGATTCTACGCTGTCTGTAGCGGCGGTTTCGGTCTTTGGTGCATACCTGAAGGCAGAGCTCATCAGCATAACTAAGCCAAAGAGTACGCCTATTATCGTTGCTTTATTTACAGGCGAAAGACGCCGGCTTTCAATTTGTTGGTGCTGCTTCATAATGAATGGATAAAGCGTTAAAGAAAAATGATGTTTGCCGGCCTATTTTTTTAGGTTCATCCCTGCCGCCAGGTGTATCGCGGCTCTTATACGAGGATAGGTGCCGCACCGGCAAATGTTACCGGCCATCGCATCATCAATATCCTTGTCGGTAGGTGTTGGCTTTTCCCTTAGCAGCACTGCTGCAGACATCAGCTGCCCTGAGTGGCAGTAACCGCATTGGGGCACATCTATTTCCTGCCATGCCTTTTGCAGCGGATGGTCGTTGTTTTCAGACAGTCCTTCTATGGTGGTCACCTGCTGCCCGTTTGCACGGGATACTTTGGTGACACACGATCTTACTGCTTCCCCATTGAGGTGTACCACGCATGCGCCGCACTGGGCTACGCCACAGCCATACTTGGTGCCGGTAAGGTCAAGCAAGTCCCTTAGTACCCACAAAAGTGGCATGTCTGGGTCGGCATCAATAGTGTGTGCTTTCTTATTTACAGTTAATGAGATCATATACTAAAGTGATGGCGGGTAAGTAATACTTGTCTGCGGCTTATTGCATGAATTGCCTGGTAAAGCCTCGTTCAAATATACCTATTTCCTCGGGTATTATTATTGCCTAACTAATGCGCAGATTTCTAATGCCTACGTTGTCTATAAGCTTGATATTATCTATAGGGTAAAAGCATCATGCTTCTGCAATTGATCCAGTGGCCCGCAAGGCCGCAGTGCTAGTAAGGCAACCGGTGTGGTGCTGTAATAGGCTGGCACATTTTTATTGCTCTCTCCGCAGTACACCGCAATTATATGAACGAAAATGAACCGCAGTACTTGTGGTGGCAGGAAGGAATTATTTACCAAGTATACCCACGCTCGTATCAAGACTCAAACAACGACGGCGTAGGCGATATACAGGGCATCATACACAGGCTCGATTACCTGCAATGGCTGGGTGTAACAATTATATGGCTCTCGCCCGTCTATCCTTCGCCCATGAAGGATTTTGGCTATGACATATCAGGCTATACAGACATTCACCCACTGTTTGGCACACTTGCTGACTTCGACACACTGGTGACGGAGCTCCACACAAGGGAAATGAAACTGGTCATTGACCTTGTGCCCAATCATACCTCTGATGAGCATCCGTGGTTTACAGAGTCGCGCTCATCGCGCGATGATCCCCGCCGCGATTGGTACATATGGCGCGATGCCGGGCCTAACGGCGAGCCGCCCAATAACTGGCTGAGCGTTTTTGGAGGCAGTGCCTGGGAATGGGACGAGAACACACAACAGTATTACTACCATGCCTTCCTTACCGCACAGCCCGACCTCAACTTTCGCAATCCGGATGTAGTGGAAGCGATGAAGGATATAATGCGTTTTTGGCTCGACAGGGGAGTGGATGGCTTTAGGGTAGATGTGATGTGGCATATGATAAAGGACGAGCTGCTCAGAGATAACCCACCGAACCCTGCCTACCAGGAGCATATGGTAACCTACGACAGCCTACTGCCTGTATTCTCTACAGATCAGCCGGAGGTACACAGTATAGTACACGAAATGCGCAAGGTGCTGGATGCGTATAACGAGCGCATGATGATAGGTGAGATATACTTGCCACTGGATAAGCTGGTGACTTACTATGGCATTGACAACCGCGGCGCGCACCTGCCCTTTAATTTCCTGCTTCTGCATGTGCAGTGGGATGCGCTCAGCATTGCCGCGCTGGTGGCTGCCTATGAGGCCGCCCTGCCTCCCGGCGCGTGGCCTAACTGGGTGCTGGGTAATCATGACCAGTCGCGCATACGTAGCAGGGTGGGGAGTGAGCAGGCAAGGATAGCGGCTATGCTGTTACTGACGCTCAGGGGCACACCTACAATATACTACGGCGACGAGCTGGGCATGCGCGATGTGTCGATACCACTGGAAGAGATACAGGACCCACAAGGCCTTAATATGCCGGAAAAGGATGTAAGCCGTGACCCTGCTCGTACACCCATGCAGTGGGATACCAGTGAGCACAGCGGATTTACTACGGCTACCCCCTGGCTGAGAACAGACAGGGCATACATGAGGGACAATGTGGCCACACAGCTTGAAGATGAAGACTCCATACTCCGCCTGTACAATCGCCTGGCAACATTACGGCAAAATGAGCCGGCACTGAAAACCGGAAGCTATAAAAGTGTTGCTGTGAACAGAAACGGCCTTGCATATATCAGGGAAGCGAATGGCACTCGCTTTCTGATCGCGCTCAACTTTTCGCACCGTCCATGCCGGCTGCAGCTGCATGGCCAACTTGAAGGCGAAATTATACTCGCTACTGCGCCGGGGCTGGAGGGCACAGCAATAGATAACACACTTTACCTGGGCGGCGATGATGGCATCATTGTGCGCCTCGCAAACTAATAAAACGACGATATATGCTACGACCTGTTGGGGCTATATACCTGGGAGCACAAAAATGCCGGTTTACCGTTTGGGCACCGGAAAAATCAATAATGACATTGCACATCGTTTCCCCCGATGACCGGATGGAAGAAATGCAAAAAGATCACGATGGATACTTTACCGTGGAGCTCAACGGTATAGAGCCCGGCACGCAATACTACTACATCATTGATAACAGGGATGTGCCCGACCCGGCATCATATTACCAGCCCGACGGCGTACATGGCCCTTCGCAAGTTATAGACCACCAGGCACACAAGTGGGCAGACAACTCATGGCGTGGATTGCCACTGAAAGACCTTATTTTGTACGAACTGCATATTGGCACCTTTACAGATGAGGGGACTTTTGAGTCTGCCATATCGCGGCTTGATGATCTTGTGAAAACCGGGATCAATGCTATTGAGATAATGCCTATAGGGCAGTTTCCCGGCAGCCGGAATTGGGGGTATGATGGTGTGTATCCATACGCAGCACAAAACTCTTATGGCGGGCCTGAAGGATTGAAAAAACTAGTGGATGCGTGCCATGCACGTGGCTTGGCAGTGTACCTCGATGTTGTATATAATCACCTTGGCCCCCAGGGTAATTACCTTGGCGAGTTCGCGCCATATTTCACCGATAAATATGGCACGCCGTGGGGAAAGGCTGTTAACTTAGATGGCAACTGGAGCGATGGTGTACGTAACTACTGCTGTTACAATGCCATCTATTGGCTGCGGCATTTTCATATTGATGGCTTGCGGCTCGATGCTATACACCAGATGTACGACTTCGGTGCCGTGCATTTCTGGGAGCTGCTGCACACCTATGTAAAAACAGAGGAACAGGAGTGCGGCCGCCACCTCTACCTTATTGCCGAGTCTGATCTCAACAACCCGAAAATAGTAAAGCATCCTGAGGCAGGCGGCTACGGCTTCGATGCGCAATGGCTCGATGATTTTCACCACTCACTCTTTGTGCTGCTGTATGAAAAAGGGCTGGAGCAGTACGAGGATTTTGGCAAAATAGAGCAGCTGGCCAAAGCATATACTGATGGCTTTGTGCATAGCGGTGAATTTGTAAATTTTAGGAAACGCAAATTTGGTGCGCCGTCTACAGGCATACCGGGCGATAGGTTTGTGATATTTAACCAAAACCACGACCAGGTGGGCAATACTGCAGATGGTGGCCGGCTTTCGATGAATATATCTCTTAATGGCCTTAAGGTGGCTGCTGCTGCATTGCTGCTGGCGCCATACATACCTATGCTGTTCATGGGCGAGGAATACGGTGATCGTGCCCCTTTCCCATACTTCGTAAGCCACACAGATAAGGCACTGATAGAGGCTGTAAAGGCAGGCCGCAAACGCGAGTTTGCGAATATTAAGAATGGCACGGAGCCACCAGACCCCCAAAGCGAATCGACTTTCAATAGCGCAAAGCTTCGCTGGCAAAGTCGTGACGAGGGTGAACATGGCGAGCTGCTTGCCTGGAACAAGAGGCTCATACAACTGCGCAAGAATAGTGAGGTCCTCCAGAACTTTAATAAAAATGACATCCGTGTCAACGTCATAAACGAAAAGGCTTTTACACTTTACCGTAGAAGCGAGGACGGGGAAAGCCACCTACTGGCACTATTCAATCTTGGGAGCAGTAGTGCTTCCTACATACTGCCGGGTATTGCAAGCGAGTGGAAACTAGAGCTTGCATCGGCGGATGACGTGCTAGCAGCAGCAGTCCATGGTGAAACGGTTATACTGCCGGGAATCTCCGTTGCGGTCTACCTGGCATACGGTCTGGCTTAGCGTTTCAGGTTCCTGTGAAAAAGTTCGGTTCGCGCATCTGCGTCGCGTTCAAACCACCTTGTGTGGTGCCTGCCAATGTCCACAGCAGCACTTGCTAAACTGGGTATACCTATGATCAGCAGGTATAGCGGGCCGAACACCATGCTCTGCAGGCAGTGGCCATATTCATGCCGCAGTAGCGGTGTACTACCTTGCGAGCCTACGATGTAGCTACCAATTGTAAAGGCATAATAGCCATTTGTGGCCCTCCGGTCTTTCAGCCTTATGAAGGTAGCTCCATGATAAAACACAAGGCTGTGTACCTTCCCGGCCATAGCTAAGGTGATAGCGATAGTCACCGCAACAAGTGTATTAGGCAGCTCCCAGGTGAACCGGCTTACCAGTTGCCTTGTCTTTTGCGCCCTTGTTCCTGCCGGGTCTGTAGCAAAGAGACCACTGCTGATAAGGTACATTGTTTTTGATATGCCAGGCATCTGCGTATTATGTTGCAATTTCTATGCCTTAAAATAAAACAGGGCCGGTCATCGACCCGCCCTGTTATTGTATTATTATATAGGTTACTTCTTTGAAAGCGTATTTGCTACCGGGTTGCTCAGAGCTTTAAATTCTGTGCGCCTGTTTTGTTCGTGCTTGGCCGGTGAGCATACCACGCCGTCTACACACTCATTTGCAGGTATCGCCTTGCCATACCATTTTGCGTATAGGCGGTAAGGTGTTATGCCGCGCGATGAAAGGTAAGCAGTCACGGCCTTAGCGCGTCTCTCAGTCAGCTTTACGTTGTAGTGGTTGCTTCCGCGTGCGTCTGCATGTGCGTCCAGTTCCAGCTTCAGTTCAGGGTTTTCTTTCATTACCTCTGCCAGTTTGTCTAGCTGCTGCGCCGCATCCGGGCGTATCTCATATTTGTCGAAGTCGTAGTATATTTTGGTGAGCGACAGTACATCGTCCAGCGAGTCGAGGTACATTACCACCTTTACCACATCATCCGATTCTCGGCCTATAGTGCTGGCGCTTGCCTTGGCCGATAAGTACTGCGGCTTGTGTGCCGTGAAGCTGTATTCGGAGCTAACCTCAAGTGGCGCAAAGAACCTGCCGTCTGCCTGTGTGAAGTGTATGTCTTTATTACCGGTAGTCACATTGTTGATCTGCACACGGGCCTCTTTTACAGTTTTATTGGTAGCCTTATTGTAAACCACACCTTCCACTGCAAATCTGAGCTGGTCTTTGTTGAAAGTATACAGCATGTCAATGTCGCCATTGCCATCGCGCGATGAGGAGAAGTAGCCCATGGCTGCGTTATTCTTCAGTGTAAGGCCAAAGTCATCTTTTGATGAGTTGAAAGGTGCGCCCAGGTGCACAGGTGCGCTCCAGCTGCCATCAGCTTGCTGCTCTATGAAGTACATATCAAGTCCACCCATACCCGGGCGTCCGTCTGATGAGTAGTAGAGGCGCGCTGTGCCGTTTGAGTCCTTAAAATAGTAGGGGAACATTTCGTGGCCTGACGTATTCACATTGCTACCCAGGTTCACCGGCTGCGACCATGTGCCATTTGCGTTAGTCGACATGTAGATATCGGTTTTGCCCATGCTGCCCGGCATGTCTGATATGAAGTACATGGTATTGCCATCGGCCGAAAGGGTAGGGTGGCCGCAGGAGTAGTCGTTGCTGTTGAACGGCAATTCGCTTACACCTGCCCACTCATTGCCATTACGGTTGGCACTGTATATTTTTATGGTGTTCACTTTGTCGCTGCTCCTGGCAAGGCGGTTGCCGTTGTAGTTGCTGCGCGAGTAGTAGAGCTTGCTGTAGTCTGATGAGAATGCTACCGGGCCATTATGGTATGGCGTGTTGAGCGATGAGCTGAATGACTGTGGTGACTCCAGCTGCTCACCACTAAGACGTGCATACATAATGTTGAGGTATGGCCTGCCGTTCCATGGGTTGGTCTTGACCTTAGTCTTTACCGGCTTCTCTGAGTTGAACACAAAGCCTTCTTCATAAGGTATCATGCTGAAGTTGCTCACGTTGCCAAAAGCGGTTACGGGCTCTACCTTGTATAGCTTTGCGAAGCGCTTGTACGTTTCTATAGAGTCGCATGAATTCATTTGTGCCATCGCTGCTGCGTCGCCTGGTGCCTCGTCCAGGTATTTTGCAAACCATTCTTTCGCTTCATCATATTTGCCATTCATTTTCAGGGCGGTTGCGTAGTGCAGCTTTTCTTCCGGATACGATGCCTGGTTTACCACCACCTTTTCATACCAATACTCTGCCTTGCCATAGTCGTGCATCTGGCGATAGCTGTCGGCAAGGCGTATCATCGCCTGCCTGTTATTGTGGTTCTGCAAATAAGCAGCGTAGTATTGGGATGCCTTGTAGTAAGACATCTGGTTGTATGCGGTATTGCCTTTATTAAACTTCGACGATGAGCACCCCGTACCTACCATCACTGCAACTGTCAATCCTAAGAGTATAGCCTTTTTCATAGTCGTAAATTTTTTTAGAAGAATCTTGGTGTTTTCATTTTAATAAGGTCACGAACAAAATCGTATGCCACCATCACCTCGTGTGTGCCTGAAGAAAAATTGTTGATGCTTGTGAGCGGATAATCGTAGGCATAACCTATGCGGATGTTCTTCGTTACGTACATCTCAGCCATCGCTACCAGCCCGTCTTTTGTACGGTAACCAGCGCCCAGGGAGAACCTGTTCATAAAAAATACATTCAGGTTAAGGTCAGCTTCCACAGGTGCATCATTGGTATATTTTACAAGCACCGATGGTTTCAGGTACACATCCGATGGCAGTGCGAACACATAGCCCGAGCTTACAAAATAGTGGCGCTGGAAGTTGGGCACGAGACTGATAGATGCGAGTTCCTCTGAGGGCTTGCGGTAGCGTAGCAGGCCCGGCAAGGCGGCACCCAGGTAAAACTTGTCTGTATAGTAGTATGCACCCAAGCCCACATTGGGTACCCATTTGTTCAGCACATCGTTAGCAAAAGTCTGGTCGTTGGCATCCCATACTTTCAGCTCGGTTAGCTTAGCATCGTAATAGCCTATTGATGCTTTGATACCTAAAGAGAGCTGGCCTTTAGAGCTGGTGCGCACATGGTAGGTAAAGATGCCCGACAAGTCGCTGCGCTCAGATATGCCCAGGCGATCGTTTACGAAGGTGAACGCCATGCCTATGTTAGAGCATTTAAAGCGTGTATCATAAGTCAGGAACCCTGTCTTAGGGGCGCCGGGAAATTCAACCCATTGCTTGCGATAAAGTGCAGACAGGGTAGAGTAGTCGTGCGAGCCCGCATAGGCCGGGTTAATAAATACCTGGTTCGACATGTATTGCGTTATCATCGGGTCCTGCTGTGCTGATGCGCTGAGGGAGGCTAGTGCCAGCAGGAGTATTGAGAATATTTTTGTTTTCATGTTTCTTGCTTTAGTATTTGTTCGTTGTATAGAGTGATTATTGGTTTTTATCTCCGTATTTCTACAAATGATGCTTTAGATATTTCACCACCATTGATTCTCAGGATCACGTAGTAGGTTCCATCAGGCAGCGATTCGCCTTTCTTGTTGCGGCCATCCCAGGTGTTCTGGTATTGGTTCACCGAGTATACTTCATTTCCCCAGCGGTTAAATATTTCCAGCTTGTTCTGCGGGTAGTTATCTATGCCGTGTATCACAAAGAAATCGTTGTAGCCATCGCCATTTGGTGATATCGCTGTAGGCAGGTCTATTGGCAGTGGTTCGTCGAGCATTACATTTGCTTCCACCACGCAGCCATTGTTATCTGTTACCTTCAGCGCATATCTGCCGGCAGGCAGGTTTTGTAAGTCCCTGGTCGTGCCGCCGGTAGACCATATATAGGTATATGGTGCTGTGCCGCCGCCCATGGTACATGCCACGCTGCCGTCAGCCATTTTGTAGGCGCTTACCGCATAGCCGCCGGGATATTTAGAAGCTACAAGCTCAGTGTACATAGAGTCTGGTTGGCTAAGGGTAGCCTCTGCAGTCTGCGAGCACCCTGCTTTGTCTGTAACAGTTACAGAGTAGGTGCCAGCTGCAAGGCCGGTTATGCCCGGAGTAGTATTGCCGTTGGACCATCCGTAAGTGTATGGCTGCACGCCACCGGTCACCTGCACCTTTACTGCGCCTTTGAAGTCGTTGTAGCAAACCAGGTTTTCAGCTATTGGCGTCACTGTGATATCTGAGCTGCCCCCGCCTACGGTAAGCGCTGCCATTGCAGTGCAGCCTTTACTGTCGGTGATTGTAACGTTGTAAGTTCCCGCGGGCAGGTTCCGTGCCGTATCATTTGCTTGTCCCCCCGCAGTAGTATTCCAAAGGTAGTTGTATGGTGCAGTGCCGCCGTTTACAATAGCATATGCAGATCCGTTGTGCTCACTGCCGCAGCCGGCAGGTGTAGTGAACGGTGTCACTGTAAGGTTAGCCGGTTCGGCTATTGCGATGCTGGTTATCGATGTGCAGCCGTTGTTGTCGGTAATTGTATAGTTGTATGTGCCTGCATTCACCATAAAGCTGCCAGTGCCTGCATACGGTGTAGAGCCGCCTGTTGCTGTAACAGATATTATAGTGGTTTGGCCATGGCATGCTATGGCTGGTGCAGTTGCTGTGGCAGCCAGCATCAGCGGCTCAGATATGCCTACTGAGGTGTTTGCATTGCAGCCGTTAGCATCTGTTACAGTATAGTTATAGCTGCCGGCTGTTACTGTGTAGCTTCCTATTGCAGCATAAGGCATTGTTCCTCCGCTTGCCGCTACTGTTACCACGCCCGATCCGTCGTGGCAAAGTATCTCTGCTGTTACGGCAGATGTTGCATTGAGTGGCGCAGGTTGCGTTAATGTTGCTGGCACGCTTGCTGTGCAGCCGTTGGCGTCGGTAATAGCGTATGTATAAGATCCGGCAGTTACTGTGTAGGTTCCTATGCCTGTGTATGGGGCTGTGCCGCCAGTAGCAGATATGTTTACCGTGGTGGTGCCGCCGTTGCAAAGTATATTGCCGGTAGCAGCAACAGGTACTATTGCAGCGGGTTGTGTTACGTTTATAGTTGTAGTGCCTGTGAGGCCGTTTGCGTCTGTTACCGTGTAGGTATAGCTCCCGGCTGTTACAGTATATGTACCTGTGCCGGTATATGGAGGATTTCCTCCGGTTGCTGTTACGTTCACGGTTGCTGTGCCGCCGTAGCAGCTTATTCCTGCTGCTGGAGTGAGTATCGAAACCACGTTCAGCGGAGTAGGGTTGTTTACCGTTACTGTTGCAGTGCCGGTGCATCCGTTGGCGTCGGTAACTGTGTATGTGTATGTGCCCGCAGCCACTGTATAGGTTCCTGTTCCTGTATAAGGACTAGTGCCGCCTGTTGCCGATACTACTACAGTAGTTGTTCCGCCTGATGTAGCTATAATGCCTGCTGTAGCTGTCACGTTTACAGCTGCCGGTTGTGATATGTTTATTGATGTTGTTGCCGTGCAGCCTCCTGCATCTGTTACTGTATAGTTGTGTGCGCCGGCCGTTACAGTATACGTGCCTGTGCCTGTGTATGGCACTGTGCCGCCAGTCGCTGTTACATTTACGGTTGTGGTGCCGCCGCTGCAAAGAATGCTTCCTGCCGTGGCAGTGATCGATAGTGTTGGCACTGGTGATACTGTTATTGAGGTTGAGCTCGTGCATCCGTTACCATCCGTTACCGTGTAATTGTAGGTGCCTGCGCTCACCGTATATGTGCCGGTGCCGCTGTATGGCGAAGCGCCGCCTGTTGCAGCCACTGTTACAACCGCAGAGCCGGTGCAGCCTGCTGAAGATGCAGATGATGAGGCAGCAAGTGTTGCTGGTTCGCTTACCGTTACCGATGTATTCGCGGTGCATCCGTTGGCGTCAGTTATTGTATAGTTATGGGTACCTGTAGCTACTGTAAAGGTGCCCGTACCTGTATAGGGTGCAGTGCCGCCCGCTGCGGTCACATTCACCGTAGTAGTGCCGCCATTGCAGGCAATGGTGCCGGCGACTGCGTTTGGTGTTATCGGCGATATCGGCGATACTGTCACCGATGTGTTTGCAGTACATCCGTTGCCGTCAGTAATAAGGTAGTTGTAGGTGCCTGGCGTTACAGTATAAGTGCCCGTGCCTGTATATGGCGTAGTGCCGCCTGAGGCTGTAACACTTACTGTACCCGCGCCACTGCACGATGTTGTTGCTGCTGACGATGCAGCCAGTAGGGGCGCAGGCTCATTTACGGTTACCGATGTGCCTGCGGTGCAGCCATTAGCATCTGTAATAGTATATGTGTATGTGCCTGCTGTTACCGTGAAGGTACCCGTGCCGGTGTAAGGTGCGGTGCCGCCGGTTGCGCTTATGTTCACGGTTGTTGTGCCGCCGTTGCAGGCTATTGTACCAGCCGTTACAGCTATTGCCGGGGCCGGATTTGTATTGACAGTTACTGTTACAGACGCACTTGCAGTGCATCCGTTGGCATCTGTAATAGTGTAGTTATAGGTGCCGGGTGTTACTGTATATGTTCCGGTGCCAGTAAATGGCGCCGTGCCGCCCGCACCTGCCACGGTAACTACCGCATTGCCGCTGCACGATGTTGGGCCTGCATTCGCAGATGCAGTTAATGGGGCCGGCTGGCTGAGATTTACATTTGCCGTAGTAGAGCACCCCTTGTTATCATAAATAGTGTAGCTGTATGAGCCTGCGGGCAGGGTATAAGACCCTGTACCCGAATAGGGTACATTGCCGCCGGTTGCCCCGATGGTTACAGTGGCAGACCCGCCGCTGCATGCTATAGTGCCGGCGGTAACGGTAGCCAGCAGTTCGGCAGGTTCAAATATCGTGTCAACAGCCGAGCCTACGCAGCCATTAGCATCAGTGACCGTGAAGGTATATACTCCGGCGCTAAGTGTGAAGTTACCCGTGCCGGTATAAGGTGCGGTACCACCCCAGGCGTTTATGTTTTTTATATACGTTCCACCATGGCAGGTTACCCAGTCGCAGCCGCAGTGACCTACGGAAACTGGGTCGGGCTGCCCTACATATATTGATGTTGTCGTGCTGCAGCCGTTTGCATCTGTAATTGTGTAGTTATGTGTTCCTGAGCTCACGGTGAATGTGCCGGTGCCGGTATAAGGTGCCGTGCCGCCAGTGGCGGTAACTGTAACAGTAGTGGTGCCACCATTGCAGGCAATGGAGCCGGCGGTAGCGCCGGCATTAAGGGGCGCAGGCTCTGCTATGGTTACGGTCGTTGCCGCAGAGCAGCCGTTCATATCCCATATAGTAAAGGTTTGCGGTCCCGCGCCGCGCACGAAGTCGCCCGTTCCGGAGTAGGGTGTGGTTCCTCCCGTGGCGGTTACGGTGATAGTAGCTGTGCCGCCTGCGCACATAATGCCCGCTGTGGTACCAGAGGCATTCAGGGCGTCGGGCTGTGTTATCGTAACTGATGCGGTAGCACTGCAGCCACCGGCATCGGTAACCGTATAAGTATATGTGCCGGCCGATACCGTGAAGCTGCCGGTGCCGGTATAGGGTGCAGTGCCGCCATATGCGGCTACGTTAACGGTTGCCGTGCCGCCATTACAGTTTATTGTTCCAGCGTTAGCGGTGGCCGTTAGCGTGCAGACGGGCACTTTTGCAGAGGCCGCAGTTATGTAAAAAATTTGTAACAGTAACGAAATCAGCAGTGTAAATCTTTTCATGGTCCTGGTTTTAGATCGATTGTATATAGTTGGTTGTTTTTACACAAAAAGTCCCTATGCCTGCTAGTGCAGGCCATTCAGCGCTCCCCCTGGAGGAAGCCGCTTTAAAAGCTAATGGGTTGTTGTTACTGTGGTCCTGGCATTTCCATTCTGAATCACCGTTTCGCATCTCCTAATTTGCCGCAAGAAAATAAAGGTCGTCCCTTCATAAGTGAGAACTTTTATTTGTTAATAATGTTCTTCGTATTAGGGGAATTAAAAATTGTGCCCACGTTATGTTGCACAAAAGTTAAAAAGCTTATTGTATGATTTGCAGTGGTTTGTGTTACGGTTTGTTGGTTTTGGTCTAAGCAACACTTTTGAGCAGAGGTTAAATAAGCGTGAAAGTTATCCCCCACAGCGGGTGCATTAGTTAATTATGAAAACCAAAAAATCGCAGTCAGTGGGGAGGAAACATTAATTTAATCAATGGTAATTCTTCACTTTCTCGTATTTATTATTTATGTTTAGAGCCTGAAGACAAAGAGATTAACTTTTAGTTGATAGTAATTGTTATTCCGGCTCAATTGCTGCAAAGGAGAACACTAAATCAGGGAAGACATTTTTTTTCTTATTTATGTGAATATCTTTTTTGTTACCAGTTCGGTTGGAATAGTAATTAAATTTGTTAAATTTGCTTCTTTTTGAGTTTAAGAGGACCGTTTTAAGAGTAATTTAAGTTCCTGATAACAAACATTTTCCCGTATTCCATGCCGTTTCCAAGGCATAGGAGAGTAGGGGAGTTTATTGTTTAAAATAGGGAGTAGTTGAGTAACTGTTTAATGGGTTTAAGTAATAATTTATTGATCTTTTTTTGAAATTTTGTCTATGAAAAAAATCTATTTATTAGTCTTGTTGTGTCTGGCGAGTATTTCAGCATTTGCTCTGAATGGGCCGTCTACCCCCGGCGGTCCCGGCACTGGATTTTCCGGTACAACAACCTATTGTGTGGGTGCAGCAGCCGGCTCTATCAGCTACAACTACTCCGAGTGCTCTATTGGTGTAGGTCCGGCAACAAGCGTTGCCAGTGAGGTTACATGGTACTACAACACCACTAATACTACGGCCATTACTGGCTCTACAGTGTTAGTGTCGGGTCCCACAGCCTTTATGTCGGCGCCGGGTACCAATGGTGATCTGCCTTCGGTTACACCGATAACGACCTCAGCCGGAACTTATTATTACTTCGCCGTGGTTACCTGGACAGAGCCTGGTACCTGCGCTTCTCCATTCGTTACGTCTACAATACCAGTTACCATCAACGCAGTTCCGGCTTCAATCACCGGATCTTCGGCTGTTTGCGTTGGCTCTACAATGGTATTGACTGATGCTACATCGGGCGGCACATGGAGCAGCAGCGATGTAACAGTGGCTACTGTTGGTTCTTCATCCGGTGTTGTTACCGGTGTTGCAGCAGGCGTTGCTGATATCACTTATACTATTACTTCTACAGGCTGCACAGCAGTATCTACTATCACAGTTAATCCTTTACCTGCAGTTATTACAGGTACTCCTACTTTATGCCTCTTCTCTACAACTACATTAGCTAACGCTACTGCGGGCGGCAACTGGACATCGGGTAACGCTTCGGTCGCTACTGTTGATGCGTCGGGCGTTGTTACCAGCGTAGCAGCGGGTACTGCAAGTATCAGCTATACACTTTCTACAGGTTGCACACGCACACAGGTTGTTACAGTTAATCCTACACCACCTGCAATTGGCGGCACGGCCTCGGTATGTACCGGGTTGACCACTACATTATCTAATTCTATGTCGGGTGGCACATGGAGCAGCGGCAATACCGCTGTTGCAGTGATATCGGGCACTGGCGTTGTTACTCCCGTTTCAGCTGGCACTGCAGAGATAACTTATACATTATCTACTACTGGCTGCTACAAAACGGTTGTTGTGACTGTTAATCAATCACCTGCTGCTATCACAGGCACTGCAAGTGTATGTGATGGTCTTACTTCTACATTAAGCAACGCAACATCAGGTGGCATATGGAGCAGCAGCAATAGTGCAGTTGCATCAGTTAGCTTCAGCACAGGTGTTGTTACCGGCAATACTCCAGGTAACGCTACAATAACTTATACATTAGGTTCAGGCTGCCGTGCTACAGTTTCTTTCACGGTCAATCCTTCACCTGCTTCAATTACCGGTTCTGCAAGTGTATGTATCGGTTTTACTTCTACATTAAGCAATTCAGTATCTGGCGGCGCATGGAGCAGCAGCGATCCTTCTGTGGCAACTATTGGCGCAGGTACGGGTGTTGTTACGAGTGTGTCTGTCGGTACATCTAATATTACGTATACACTTCCTGCAGGTTGCACTGCGGTAACTACTGTTACCGTTAACGCACTGCCTGCAGCGATCACAGGTACAATGACTGCCTGCGTTGGTGCTACAACTACCCTCAGCGATCCGGATGCGGGTGGCACATGGGCAAGCAGCAATACCAGCGTTGCAACGATCGGCACCTCTTCAGGTGTTGTGTCGGGTGTATCAGCAGGTACTGCTAATATCACTTATACATTGCCTACAGGCTGCAGGGCTATAGCAACGATAACAGTTAATTCACTGCCATCTGCTATCACAGGCTCTGCAAGCGTTTGTATCGGTTTCAATACTACGCTCAGCAGTGCTACTTCAGGCGGCGCCTGGACCACGAGCAACGCAGCGATAGCTACAGTTAGCTCATCGGGTGTTGTTACCGGTGTTGCTGCGGGCATGGCTGATATAACTTATACTGTAGGCACAGGATGTTTCCGCGTGGCTACCGTTACAGTTAACTCACTGCCATCTGCTATCACAGGTACTGGTGTTGTGTGCGTAGCTTCTACTACAGCACTAAGCAATGCTTCTACCGGCGGCACATGGGCAAGCAGCAGCTCATCAATAGCTTCCGTTGGTCTTACCAGCGGCATCGTTACCGGCGTAACGGCAGGTACGGCTACTATCACTTACAGGCTTGCTACCGGTTGCCTTACAACAACAGTTGTAACAGTTAACGGTCTGCCAGCTGCGATCTCCGGCACACCTACGCTGTGCGAAGGCGCAACTACAACATTTACAAATGCTACCGGTGGTGGTGTATGGAGCAGCAGCGATGCTACAGTAGCTTCTATATCAACAGGCGGCGTTGTTACAGCAGTGTCGGCAGGTAACGCAGTTATCAGCTATACATTAGGCACAGGCTGTTACCGCACAACCAACGTTACAGTTAACCCACAGCCAGCGGCTATCACCGGTACCGGTGTTACATGCGTAGGCGGTACTACTAACCTCAGCAATGCGACTGCAGGTGGTACATGGGCTACAAGTAACGGTGGTGTTGCTTCGGTAGGTGTTACTTCAGGCATAGTTACCGGCGTATCGGGTGGCACTGCTATTATCACTTACAGGCTCAGCACTACATGTAACACTACTACTATTGTTACCATCAACCCGCTGCCTTCTGCGATCACTGGTTCTACATTAGTATGTGTGGGTGCTAACGCTACACTTTCTGATGCAACTCCGGGCGGCGCATGGACAACCAGCGATGCTACTATTGCTACAGTGGGCGGCGCTACCGGCATCGTTACAGGTGTTTCTGCAGGTGCGGTTACTATTACTTATACATTAGGCACAGGTTGCTTCCGCACACTCAACATGACAGTCAATTCTTTACCTGCTGCCATAACAGGTACAACGGTAATATGTGTAGGCGCAACTGCTACCCTCGCTGATGCTACATCAGGCGGTGCATGGACGAGCGGCAACACAGGTATTGTTACTGTAGGCCTCAGCACAGGTGTTATCACAGGTGTTGCTGCGGGTACTGCAAATATCACTTATACATTAACTACAGGCTGTACAGCAATTGCAAACGTTACCGTTAACCCGATACCGGCTGCGATCACTGGCCCGCTCAATGTTTGCCTCGGCCTGACTACTACATTAAATAACGCTACAGGCGGCGGTGCATGGAGCAGCAGCGATGCTACCGTTGCTTCTATCAGCGGCACAGGTGTAGTTACCGGCAATGCAATAGGCGTTGCTACAATATCTTATACATTAGGCACTGGTTGCTTCCGCACAGTTAACGTTACTGTTAACGCGCTGCCGGCAGCTATCACAGGTACTATGACAACCTGCCCTGGCCAAACCACTACATTAGCCGATGCTACTACTGGCGGTACATGGACCTCAGGCACTACTACCGTTGCTACCGTGGTATCAACTACAGGTGTTGTTACGGGTATCGCAGCAGGTACAGCTAATATTACCTACACGCTCAGCACAGGCTGCATTGCTGTAGCTACTGTTACAGTAAATGCGCTCCCTGCTACAATCACAGGAACAGCTGGCGTTTGCGTTGGTCTTACTACTACACTCAGCAGCACTACAGGCGGCGGCGCATGGACAACCAGCAACGGCGCTATCGCTACTGTTGACGCAGCAGGTGTTGTAACAGGTGTTGCTCCGGGCAATGCTACAATATCTTATACATTAGGCACAGGTTGCTTCCGCACAGTTAATGTTACAGTTAATTCGCTGCCTGCCACCCTTACAGGCACAGGCACTGTTTGCGTAGGTTCAACAACTTCACTTGCAAGCGCTACAACAGGCGGTGCATTTACGAGCAGCACTACTTCAGTAGCAACGGTTAACCTGACTACAGGTGTTGTTACAGGTATCGGTGCAGGAACATCTACTATTACTTATACACTGTCTACAGGCTGCACAACAACAACTGTTGTTACAGTTAACGCGCTGCCAGCCGTTATCACCGGCACAGCAACAGTTTGCGTAGCGTCCACAAGGACCCTCAGCAGTGCTACTGCCGGCGGTGCATGGGCAAGCGGTAACACAGCAGTAGCTACAATCGACGCCGGTGGCGTTGTTACTGGTGTTGCTACAGGTACTTCAATGATCACTTACACACTGGGCACTGGTTGCTTCCGCACATTTACAGTGTCGGTTAATCCACTTCCTGCTGCTATATCCAGCGTAGGTTCGGTATGTGTAGGTTCTAATATCTCTCTTACAAATGCTACTTCAGGTGGCGGCTGGACAAGCGGCGATGCTTCAATTGCTACCGCAGGTTTCAATACAGGTACTGTAACCGGCATTGCAGCAGGAGTTGTTAATATTACATATACAATTATTTCTACAGGCTGCTTCGTTAGCACTTCGGTAACGGTTAATCCTCAGCCTGCTGCTATCACTGGTACTGCTAACGCATGTATCGGTGCTACCTCTACACTGAGCAGCGCAACTGCGGGTGGTGCATGGAGCAGCAGCAATACATCAGTAGCTACAATAGATGCAGGTGGTGTTGTAACAGGTGTTACTGCCGGTGTATCTACAATAAGCTACATACTGGGTACAGGTTGCTTCGCTACAAGGACAGTAACTGTTAACTCTGTTCCTGGCGCTATCTCTGGCACACCTACAGTTTGTGTAGGTGGCACAAGGAGCCTCACCGATGCTACATCGGGTGGCTCATGGAGCAGCAGCGATGTTACTATCGCAACTGTTGGCACATCATCAGGTGTTGTTACAGGTATCGCTTCGGGTAACGTAATTATTACTTACACTGTTGCTTCTACAGGTTGTATCGCTACTCTGAGTGTGACAGTAAGCCCTCAGCCTGCTGTTATCACGGGTACGGCTACAGTATGCGCAGGCAGCACTACTGCTTTAGCTAATGCTACAGGCGGCGGCACGTGGACAAGCACAAATACTTCTGTTGCTACAATTAATACTTCAGGTGTGGTTACAGGCGTTGCCGCAGGTACCACTACTATATCTTATACTATCTCTACCGGCTGTGCCCGCACAATGGTAGTGACAGTTAGTGCGTTACCAGCTGCCATCTCAGGCTCAGCTGCGGTGTGCGAAGGTCGCACTACTACGCTGAGCAGCACAACAACCGGCGGCACATGGACAAGCAGCGACGTAACAGTTGCTACTATAGGTTCGTCAAACGGTGTTGTGACTGGCCTGGTTGCAGGCACATCTAATATCACTTACTCACTGGCTACAGGCTGCATGGCAATGGTTACGGTTACCGTTAACGTATCGCCTGCTGCTATCACCGGCACTACCACTGTATGTGCAGGCCAGACGACAACACTTGCAAATACTGTTGCGGGTGGTATCTATAGCTCTTCAAATGCAAGTATCGCTTCGGTTAACTTCAGCACTGGTGTTGTAACCGGCACTTCAGCAGGTACTGCTACTATTTCTTATACACTTGGCAACGGCTGCAGGGTTACACAGGCTGTAACGGTTAATGCGGCTCCAGCTGCTATTACAGGTGCTTCTACGGTATGCGTTGGTTCACTTATCACGCTTACAGATGGTACTTCTGGCGGCACATGGAGCAGCAGCGACGGCACAATCGCGACCGTTGGTGTAGCTACAGGTATCGTTACAGGTAACTCTTCTGGTATTGCGAACATCACTTATATGCTGCCAGCAGGTTGCTTTGCGATCCGCTCATTAACGGTTAATCCGGTTCCGGCTGCTATTACTGGTACTATGTCGGTTTGTATCGGCAGCACTACCACACTTGCAAGTGCTACTCCGGGTGGAACATGGACCTCAGCTTCAGCTGGCGTTGCTACCGTGGGTTCTGCATCAGGTGTCGTTACAGGCGCTACCGCGGGTACTACAAATATTACATATACATTGGCTACAGGCTGCAGGGTAGTAACAAACATCACTGTTAACTCTATACCTTCACCTGTTACCGGCACAGCAAGCATATGTATGGGCACTACCACTACATTTGCTAATGCCACAGTAGGCGGCACATGGACAAGCAGCAACACTCCTGTTGCTACTGTTGGCTCTGCGACAGGTATCGTTAGCGGCCTTACTGCAGGCACATCTGTTATCAGCTACTCGCTGAGCACCGGATGCTTCCGCTCACTTACCGTAACAGTTAACGCAATGCCTGCTACTATTACTGGTACAGGCGTAGTTTGCGTATCTGCTACAACCACACTTGCTAATGCTGTCTCGGGTGGCACATGGACAAGCACAAGCTCTTCAATAGCATCAGTTGGTCTTACCAGCGGTGTTGTGACTGGTGTTTCTGCTGGTACCACTACAATTACATACAGGCTTTCTTCGGGCTGCCAGACTACTACGGTAGTAACTGTTAACCCGATACCTGCCGCGATCACCGGTTCTGCTTCAGTTTGCGTTGCAGGTACAACCGGCCTGAGCAGCACTACATCTGGCGGTACATGGACAAGTGGTGATATGACTATCGCTACAGTCGGTTCTGCTACAGGTGTTGTTACAGGTGTTGCTCCGGGTACAGCGCTGATCAGCTATACGCTGGGTACAGGCTGCTTCCGCACAGTTATCGTTACCGTTAATTCTTTACCTGCTGCTATCACAGGCACTATGGCACTGTGCGCAGGTACTACAACTACACTTGCTGATGCTACAACCGGTGGCACATGGAGCAGCAGCAACCCATCAGTTGCTTCTATCAATGTGACTACTGGTATCGTTACAGCAGTAGCTGCAGGTACTACTACTATTTCGTATCGTCTTACTACGGGTTGCGCTGCAACAACTGTGGTTACAGTTAATGCGCTTCCAGCTGCCATCACCGGCACTGCGAGCGTATGTGTTGGCTTGACTACCACACTTGCATCTGCTACATCGGGCGGTGCCTGGACAAGCAGTACTCCTGCGGTAGGCACAGTTAGCACTTCGGGCGTTGTTGCCGGCATCGCTGCAGGTACTACCGCTATTACCTATACATTAGGTACCGGCTGTTTCGACGTACAGATAGTAACTGTTAATGCCCTTCCTGCTGCAATTGGCGGTACGGCTTCAGTTTGTATCGGTTCTACAACTACATTGACAAATTCATCTACCGGCGGCGCATGGAGCACAGCCTCTACTGCAATAGCTACAGTTACAAGTGCTGGCGTGGTTACAGGCATAGCTGCAGGTACTACTACTATTACTTATACACTGGGCACAGGCTGCCTCACTACTATTGTAGTAACAGTTAACCCGCTTCCTGCTGCTATCACTGGCACGGCCAGCGTTTGTATGGGCTTGACCACTACGCTGAGCAACGCTACAGTTGGTGGCGCATGGAGCAGCAGCAATACAAGTGTTGCTACCGTGGGCACAGGCTCAGGAGTTGTAACAGGCGTTGTACCTGGTACTGCCGTTATCACTTATACATTAGCTACAGGTTGTATCCGCACACGCATAGTAACAGTTAATCCGTTACCGGCTGCAGTAGGCGGACCAACTACAGTTTGTGTTGGCTCAACGATCACACTTACCAATGCCACAGCAGGCGGTACCTGGACAAGCAGCAACCTTACAATTGCAACCGTTGGTTTAACATCGGGTGTTGTATCAGGTGCGGCAGCGGGTACAGTGAACATTACTTACACATTAGCTACTGGCTGCATCAGCGTTTCTACGATCACAGTTAACCCGCTTCCTGCAGTTATCACTGGTTCTACAGGTGTTTGCGTGGGCCTTACTACTACATTGACTACCACCACAGTTGGCGGCGCATGGAGCAGCAGCGCTACAGCTGTAGCTACTGTTGACGCGGCTGGTGTAGTTACAGGTGTTAGTGCAGGTACATCTACCATCAGCTATTTGCTGGCCACTGGTTGCTCACGCTCAGTTGTTGTAACTGTTTATCCGTTACCGGCTGCTATCGGCGGTTCACTCGCAGTTTGCGTAGGCTTCACATCAAACCTTACCAACGCTACCGGCGGCGGCTCATGGAGCAGCAGCGATGCTACTACAGCTTCGATCGGTTTTGCATCAGGCGTTATGACTGGTGTATCGGTTGGCTTTGCTAATATTACATATACATTAAGTACAGGTTGTATCTCGGTAGCTGTCGCTACTGTGAATGCACTGCCTGCTCCTATAACTGGTACATTAGCTGTATGTATGGGATCTGCAACTACACTGGCTAACACAACAGGCGGTGGCGCATGGAGCAGCAGCAATGGTGCTGTAGCTACTATCGATGCCGGCGGTATTGTTACCACGGTAGGCCCTGGTACTACCACTATATCTTATACATTATCTACAGGTTGTTACCGCACAGCTACAGTTACAGTTAACGCGCTGCCTGCTGCAATTACAGGTTCACTCACGGTTTGCGAAGGCAGCACTACTGCTCTTAGCGATTTCCCTGTAGGTGGCACATGGAGCAGCAGCACAATGACAGTAGGTACAATATCTGCGTCAGGCGTTGTTACTGGTATCCTTGCCGGTACTACTACTATTACTTATACATTGTCTACCGGCTGTATCCAGACCGCTGTAGTAACAGTTAATGTTGCTCCTACAGCTATCACTGGTACCGCAAGCGTTTGTATCGGCCTTACTACCACACTCGGCAACGGTGTTGCAGGCGGTCTTTGGAGCAGCAGCAATACATCTGTTGCATCAATCGATCCGTTTGGTGTGGTTACAGGCGTAGCAGCTGGTACAGCTTCTATCACTTATACACTTGGTTCAGGTTGCAGGTCAGTACGCACGGTAACGGTTAACTCTTTACCTGCCGCTATCACTGGTACTACAATAGTATGCGAAGGCGCTACAACTGTGCTTAGCAGTGCTACTACAGGCGGTACATGGAGCAGTAGCTCAATGACTACTGCTATCGTAGGCTCTGGCTCTGGTGTAGTTACAGGTGTTGCAGCTGGTACAGTTACGATCACTTACACAGCAACTACAAGTTGCATCAGGACAATCGTTGTTACGGTTAGCCTTGCACCAACAGCTATCACTGGTACAATGGTAGTGTGCTCTTCTTCTACTACTACACTGGGCAATACAGTTCCCGGCGGTGTTTGGAACAGCGGTAATACCTCGGTTGCAACAGTTAGCTCTGCTGGTGTTGTTACAGGCATAGGCGCTGGCACTGCAAATATTACTTATACATTGACTACTGGCTGCAGCCGCGTGGCTACAGTAACAGTAAATGCTACACCTGCTCCTATCAGCGGTTCTCCGATCGTATGCGTAGGCAATACAACTAACCTCGCTTCTTCTCCGGCCGGTGGTACATGGTCTAGCAGCAACACTGCAGTGGCTATCGTATCTGGTTCGGGTGTTGTGAATGGTGTTGTGGCTGGTATAGCTACAATAACATACGAGCTGAGCACGGGTTGCCGCAGGACTATAGATGTTACAGTTAATGCAGCTCCTGCAGCTATCACAGGTACGGGTGTTGTTTGCGTAGGCCTCACAACCACGCTGGCTAATGCTTCAGCCGGTGGCGCATGGAACAGCAGCAATACTGCCATAGCTACTATCGATCCGTCTGGTGTTGTTACCGGCGCAGGTGCAGGTAGCGCAACTATTACTTACACGCTGGCTTCAGGTTGCAGCGTCACTACTATAGTTACTGTTAACTCTTCGCCTACGCCTATCACAGGTATTAACTATCTGTGCGAAGGGTTTACTACTAACCTTGCATCTTCACCATCGGGCGGCGCATGGAGCAGCTCTAACACTTCAGTTGCGGTTATATCTGCCACAGGTGTTGTTACGGGTGTTGTTGCAGGAACTACTAATATCACTTACATGCTTACATCGGGTTGCTACAGGACGCTGGAAGTTTCGGTAAACGTTACTCCTCCGGCTATCTCTGGCGTTTCTACGATCTGCGCAGGTTCCTTTACTACATTCACTAACGCTGTACCCGGCGGCAACTGGACAAGTAGCAATACCTCGGTTGTAACTGCGGGCTTTAGCACAGGTGTTATCACCGGTGTTGCCAGCGGTGCAGCTACTGTTACTTACACATTGTCTACAGGTTGCCGTGCGTTGAAGTCGGTTTCTGTTAATCCATTGCCTGCTACAATCGGTGGTATCACCGGCATCTGCGTAGGCGGTATAGGCACGCTGTCAAATGCAACTCCGGGTGGAACCTGGTCGAGCAGTGATGGCTCAATAGTATCTATCGGTTCGGGCACAGGTATTATTACCGGTGTAGCTACTGGTACAGCTACTATCAGCTACACTATCGGTACAGGCTGTTCACGTACTACTGTTGTAACGGTTAACCCGCTGCCTGCAGCTATCTCTGGTACAATGACCGTATGTGTTGGTTCTACAATGTTCCTCTCTAACGCCGTAACAGGTGGTACATGGAGCAGCAGCAGTGTAGCTATAGCCACAGTTGGTTCGCTTTCTGGTATGGTTACAGGTGTATCTGCAGGTAACGTTAATATCACTTATACATTGAGCACAGGCTGCTTTAGTGTTGCCAACGTGACAGTTCAGCCGATTCCGGCGGCTATCACCGGTTCACCATCAGTTTGTATTGGTTCTACTACAATTCTTTCCAGCACCACGTTTGGCGGCGCATGGAGCACAAGCAACCCGCTCATCGGCACAGTTGATGCAGGCGGCGTAGTTACAGGTGTTGCGGCTGGTATCGTTACCATCAGCTATTCTGTATCCACTGGTTGTGCGCGCACAATAAATGTCACAGTTAATGCATTGCCTTCACCTATCACCGGTATCACCGGGCTGTGTATAGGCACTACTACTACGTTGTTCAATGCAACATCGGGTGGCGCATGGAGCACAGGTGCGCCTGGTATCGCCAGCATCAACTCTTCAGGTGTTGTAGGTGGCGTATCTCCGGGTACGGCTATCATCAGCTACACTATCGGTACAGGTTGCCGCGACACGATAGTTGTTACTGTTAACCCGCTTCCTGGCTCTATCACAGGTTCTACTACTATCTGTAATGGCTCTACGTCTACGCTGAGCAATGCAGTTACCGGCGGCACCTGGAGCACGAGCAATAGCGCAGTAGCGTCTGTAGGTTTAACTACAGGTGTTGTTACAGGCGTTGCTCCTGGTAATGCTACGATCACTTATTCATTAGGTTCAGGATGCAGGGCTACAATAACAGTTAGCGTTAATACGGTTCCTTCAGCAATTACGGGTGTTATGAATATCTGCGATGCAGGGTTTACAACACTTACCAATGCTACACCGGGCGGTGTATGGAGCAGCAGCGATCCAACGATAGCAACGATCACTTCGGGTGGTGTTGTTGCAGGTATCGCTCCAGGCTCTGTTATTATAAGCTACACAATGTCTACCGGCTGTGCAGCAGTTGCTACGTTTAATGTTAATCCTAATCCTCCTACGATCACTGGCTTCAACAGCATATGCTTTGGCGATATGTCAACGCTGTCTAATGCGCTGACCGGCGGTATATGGAGCAGCAGTAATCCATCTGTAGCGAGCGTTGACGTGAGCACAGGTGTGGTGAACGGACTTAGTGCAGGTATGGCAACGATCACCTATACATTAGGTACCGGGTGTCTTACTACAATAGGCTTCACAGTAAATGCGCTGCCTGCGGCTATCACAGGTCCTGCAGTATTGTGCGAAGGCTTGACTACTACGCTCAGCAACTCAATAGGCGGCGGCACATGGTACAGCGATGATACTACAGTTGCGCGCATTGGTCTTACTACCGGCGTTGTAACTGGCGTACTTCCTGGCTATGCTACTATTCATTATGTAGTTGGCGGCAGCTGTTCATCATCTATCATTGTCACTGTTAACCCAACTCCGCCAACCATCGACCCGCTTTCTGCAAGCATTTGCGTAGGCACTATGGATACACTGAGCAATGTGTTTGGTGGTGGTACATGGGTAAGCAGCAATCCATCGGTAGTATCAGTTATTCTTAGCTCAGGTGTCATCACTGGTATCTCTGCGGGCATGGCTAATGTTACTTACACGCTCGGCGCAGGTTGCTACACTATCAGCTCGGTTGAGGTTAACCCTATACCATCTGCGATCACCGGTATCAGCTACGTTTGTGCTGAGTCTGCTACATCTTTATTCAATAGCGTAGCGGGCGGTAACTGGACAAGCGCTGACCCATCTGTTGCTTCAGTAAATGGCGGTACAGGTGTTGTTACAGGTGTTAATTCGGGCAACACTGTCATTACTTATACGCTGCCAGGTGGCTGCTTCGTTACTAACGAAGTAACGGTTAATTCTAAACCGGCACCTATCGCACCTATCACACCTGGCCCGCTGCAGGTTTGTGCAGGCAGCACGTTAACGCTTGAAAGCGCTACAGGTGGTGGCATATGGAGCAGCACTAACCCATCTGTTGCACCGATTACCTTGTCTACGGGTATCGTCTCCGGTGTTAACGTTGGTACTACTACTATATCATATACATTGCTTGGCACTGGCTGCACTACATCTGGTGTGCTGACGGTTAACACGAACCCTGCGGCGATCACAGGCATAATGACTGTGTGCGAGGGTGCAACGACTACGCTCAGCAGCACCACTATCAGCGGTGTATGGAGCAGCAGCGATGGCACTCTTGCTGCGATCGGTGCAGGTACAGGTGTTGTTACCGGCCTCGATTCAGGCCTGGTTACGATCACTTATACATTGGCTACCGGTTGCTACACTACAACCGCGCTCGGTATCAATGCTACACCAGATGCTATAACAGGTTCTGATGTGATCTGCCAGAATGCGACTTCTACGCTGAGCAGCACTACTATGTACGGTATCTGGTCCAGCAGCAATACATCAGTTGCTACTGTAGGTTCGCTTTCAGGTGTTGTTACCGGTGTTGGCGCAGGCACTTCGGTCCTCAGCTACACGCTGGGTACTGGTTGCTCAGCGTTTATGATAGTTACGATCAATGGTGCTCCTGCGGCGCTTGCCGGTACACCGTCGGTGTGCGAAGGTTCATTCATCTACCTGAGCAGCGCAACTGCCGGTGGTGTATATACCAGCAGCAACACGGCTGTAGCTATAGTTGATGGTGTGGGCAATGTTGAAGGCCTCACTCCTGGTGTGTCTACAATATCTTATACATTAAGCACAGGTTGTGCGGCTTCGGTTGATGTTACCGTTCAGGCTACACCTTCCGCAATCGCAGGTACTACAACGGTTTGTGCAGGTTCTAACACTACACTGAGCAACCTGGTTCCTGGTGGTTCATGGACGAGCGCCAACCCGGCTATCGCTACCGCTACTACCTTTGGTACTTCTGAGGGTATCATCACAGGGGTAAGTGCTGGTTCGGTTACCATTACATACGCAACACCGGCAGCCAGCTGCTTTGTTACAACTGTAGTTTCGGTTAGCCCGCTCCCTGCAGCTATCATCGGTGCTGATGAGGTTTGCGAAGCATCTTCAATAGTCCTGAGCAATGCCACAGTAGGTGGTACATGGAGCAGCGACAACATTGGAGTTGCTACTATCACTACTGCAGGTGTCGTTACTGGTGTATCTGCAAATACAGTTGTTATCAGCTACGCTGTGGCATCTGGTTGCGCAGCTACCAAGATACTCACTGTTAATCCGCTGCCTTTCGCATCGGTTATCACAGGTCCTGGCCAGGTGTGCGTAGGTTCTACGATCACTCTTGCTGATACAGTTACCGGTGGCACATGGATCAGCGGTGATACTGCTATCCTTAAGATAGATACTACAACAGGTGTTGTATCTGGTATCTCTGCAGGCACCACATTCGTTACATACACGATCACTAACGTTTGCGGTACTGCTACGGTTTCAGCTTCGGTTCTTGTTAACCCGCTGCCAAGTGCAGGTACTATATCTGGTAATCTTGCTGCATGTATTGGTTACACTACTACGCTCACCAGCACCATCACGGGTGGCACATGGGCTAGCAGTAACACATCAGTAGCTACGATCAACTCATCAGGTATCGTTACAGGCATCATAGCCGGTTCTACAACGATCACTTATACGGTGAATACTATCTGCGGAACGGCAACAGCTACAGTGACACTTACTGTGCACACGCTTGCGCCACTTGCAAGGATAGTGATCCATCCTGACTCAATGATGTGTTCTAACGTGCTATTCCAGAACTTCGGTGCAGCAGGCGGACAGCCTTCAGGTATCACTTACACATGGTCTGCTGTAAATGCTGAGGTGTATGCAATGTCTCCTGACAGGCAGAATGCACTCGTAAGCTTCCACAATCCTGGTGTGGCTATCGTTAAACTGACTACCAATGTGCTTGCTTCAGGTTGTACTATGACAGACAGCTTCGTAGCAGCGATCGGAACTTCAGTTGCATTCAACCCTGAGGTGAAGTATTACAACTCAACGTTGATCACTACTGATAACACTGCAGATAGCTACCAGTGGGGTTATGATGACCTGGTTACGCTCGACTCAACGATCATCGTTGGCCAGACACACCAGGATTACTACCTGCCTTCACCGGATTTCGCACACAAGAACTACTGGGTAATGACCGTGAACAACGGCTGCCTCCAGAAGTCGTACTATAACATGCCGCTTACTGCGCCGGTTATTACAACGAGCACAGATATCCGCCTGTTCCCTAACCCTGCTGATTCAAGGATCAACATCGAGGTTACCGGTAATATCGGTTCTTCTGATATCACAGTTCGTGTATTCGACATGCTTGGTAAGTCAGTGTACGAAGGTGCATTGGTGAACGGTAAAGGAAGCATCAGTGTTGCTGATCTGTCATCTGGTATCTACTCTGTGATGCTGATGCAGGATGGCGCTAAGCTTGGTGCAAGGAATTTTGTAAAGCAATAATTCTAAAATAATAGTTGGTAAAAAGTTCCGGTATCCCCGGAACTTTTTGCGTTTTGTGCTAACCCTAAACTTTTCCTAAAGCCACTGATAACTGGCGGTTTAGTATTTATTTTACAAGGTGAGAACTAAAGCACTTTTTGTAGCAGCCGTAGCACTGCACATGGCCGGCAGCGCTGCCGCGCAAGCAGGCAACTGGGATACTTATATGGCTCAGTTTAACGGCAAGCCTGGCTCTGTGCTCGTAGACATGGGCTTACAATCATCCGCTCCAGATAAGCGCTACCCTTATTTAGTTATTACCGGTCCGGCGGTTGAGCGCTGTCCGCCTAATGGCTTACCCGCTGCGGGCGCAATAGAGGGGCTCGAAGAGATACTTGAGCGGACTACTAACTTCATCACAGGCATTTCAGCGCACGTGCTGGCCGGAACAGTAACCTGCAACTGTGAGCGGCTAAACTATTACTATGTTCGCGACACGCTTGGGCTGAGGGGCGCGGTTGCCAGGATGTATAATAAGAACTACAAGGAGCAGCCTTACTCCATAAAGATAAAGTACGACCCGAACTGGATATCCTACCGAACATTTTTGTATCCCGATGACAAGACCAAGCGCTGGATGGAGAGTACTAAGATCATCACTGCAATGCTGCAGGCGGGAGACAGCCTCACGCAGAAAAGGAACATCAACTTCAAATTCAACTTCCAGACCGAACAGGAACGCATCAAGTTTGTGGAGGCTGTGCGCGCACGCGACTACAGGGCCGACAGGCAGTACACAACAGGCGACGGTGTAGCGGGCGTAGTAGTCGGTAAATTCGATATCGTACGGATGAGTCTCGTGGATAGTATGGCAGAATATCTCGGTGATGAGGCGAAAAAATATCGGGGAGTCTACCTTGGCTGGGAAGCACCCATTCGCCAGGATACCAAGCATTAAGCTATCGCTCGTTAGTTGTTAAAATTACAGTGGCTTGTTTTGCTATTCATTATTATAGGTAAATTACAGTCTTAATGCATACATTGATGCGGTCTTACATAATAGCTCTAGGTTTCATTACTTCACTTTTTTTTAATGCCGAAGCACAGGCGGCTAAGCTGTTCATACCGATGGACGCAGACGGCCAGGCCAATCACATAAAGGCTTATGGCGTTGCATATGCTGCGCTGAAGGGAGGCATCCAGATCGATTGGCTGCTCAACTATAAGGGCGGCAGTTTTGCTATGGACCAGGTAGATGCCATAGAAAGAATGTGCAAGCTCCGGGGGGTAACCTATGAGGTCATTAGTGACGCACAATATACAGGTGTGTTGGAGTCTGTGCTTGATCCTGATTTTAATGGTGATATCATAAAGCTCGAAAAGCCGCCGAGGGTAGCAGTTTATACTCCGCCTAATAAGGAACCATGGGACGATGCGGTAACTATGGCGCTCACTTATGCCGAGATACCCTTTGATAAGGTCTACGACGACCAGGTGCTCGACGATGGCTTAAGTAAGTACGACTGGCTGCACCTGCACCATGAAGACTTCACAGGTCAGTATGGCAAATTCTGGTATAGCTTTCACACGCAGCCCTGGTACCAGCACGATCAAAAGAGTGCGGAAGCGACCGCAGCGAAGCATGGTTTTAAGAAAGTATCGCAGCTAAAGCTGGGTATAGCTAAAAAGATCCGTGACTTCGTGGCAGGCGGCGGTTATATGTTTGCCATGTGTTCAGCCACCGACTCATACGACATTGCCCTGGCCGCAGAAGGAGTAGATATATGCGAAGTACCTTTCGATGGTGATGGAATGGACCCTGCCGCGCAGCAAAAGCTTGATTTTACCAAGAGCCTCGCCTTTAAAGATTTCACCCTTGTTACCAACCCTGCGCAGTACGAGTACTCTAACATCGACAATACGGAAACAAGGAATGTGCCGATGAATATCGACTACTTTACGCTCTTTACATTCTCTGCCAAGTTCGACCCCGTACCTGCTATGCTGTGCCAGAACCATACTACGACCGTAAAAGGTTTTATGGGCCAGACCACTGCCTTCCGCAAATCTATGCTCAAGTCTGGTGTGCTGGTGATGGGCGAGTTTAAGCCCGCCAATGAGGCGCGCTACATACACGGAGAGTACGGCAAAGGCACGTGGACTTTCTACGGTGGCCATGACCCTGAAGATTACCAGCATAACATTGGTGATCCCCCTACCGAGCTTAGCCTGCATCCAAACTCGCCCGGTTATCGGCTCATTCTGAATAATGTGCTTTTCCCCGCCGCTAAGAAAAAGCCGAGGAAAACGTAGTATTAGACACCCATCATCATTGCAAATGGTGCGATTGTATCTTACGATTGCGCACGCTGCTTTATTTCGTTAAATTGCACCGGTTTTAAATACACATCATGGGTCTATTCGATAAACTCTTTAAGCGCAATAAAGAGCAGGAGGTACAAAAGGAAGCGCTGGACGAGGGATTAAAGAAAACAAAGGAAGGCTTTTTCTCCAAGCTCACTAAAGCAATTGCCGGTAAAGATAAAGTTGACGAGGAGGTTCTTGACCAGGTGGAGGATGCGCTGGTAAGTGCAGATGTGGGTGTGGAAACAACCGTGGCCATTATAGACCGCATAGAAAAGCGGGTAGCGCGCGACAAGTTTGTAGGGACATCTGAGCTCAACCGCATTTTGCAGGAAGAGATCATGGGTATGCTCACCTCGGCACCGTCAAACGAATTTGCAACCTTTGATGTTCCTTATGGTAAGAAGCCTTATGTAATACTGGTAGTGGGCGTTAATGGTGTAGGAAAAACTACAACTATCGGCAAGCTGGCACATAACTTCAAGCGCAGCGGCAAAAGCGTATTGCTTGGTGCAGCTGATACTTTCCGCGCAGCGGCTGTGGATCAGCTCACCATTTGGAGTGAGCGGGTAGGGGTACCCATTGTGAAGAAGGAGATGGGCAGCGACCCAAGCTCGGTAGCATATGATACAGTAGAGAGTGGCCTTGCCCGCGATGTGGATGTGGTAATAATAGACACAGCAGGCAGGCTGCACAACAAGGCTTATCTCATGGATGAGCTTGGCAAGATACGCAGGGTCATCAGCAAGCGGATGCCCGATGCGCCCCACGAAGTGCTGCTGGTGCTCGATGGCAGCACGGGACAGAACGCTATAGAACAAGCCAAACATTTCACTGCAGCCACCGATGTAACATCTCTTGCTATTACAAAGCTGGATGGTACTGCCAAAGGTGGAGTAGTGCTCGCCATTGCCAACCAGTTCAAGATACCGGTGAAGTACATAGGGGTGGGCGAGAAGATGGAAGACCTGCAGATATTCAACAAGGAAGAATTCGTGGACAGCCTCTTCAGCCTTGACAAGTAATGGCAACTAGTGCAAAAGATATAGCCCTGAAGGAGCTGCAGCAGATACCCGGCGTGGGCAAGTCTATTGCTAACGACCTTTGGAATATTGGTATCAAAAGCATTGCTCAGCTGCGCGGCAAAGACCCGCAACGGATTTTTGACGAGTCGAACGCTTATGCAGGTGTAGTGCAGGACCGGTGTCTTTTATACGTTTTTCGCGGGGCCGTATACTATGCCGAAACGCCCGCCGAGCGCCGTGAGGCGGAACTGCTGAAATGGTGGAGCTGGAAAAATCTACCTTCTGATCACACTTTTGAATACCAATGCAATGCGACCATGTCGCGATAGAGGAGCTCTATAACTTACCACTATTTTTACGTAAGTTTGTAATGGTAATTACTTTTATTAACAATAAGCAGCTGTTACAATAACACGTGTAGTCCGATACAACGATCGTTGGTGTTAGAAATAAATCAGGGTAAGCGTAGTTTTTAATTCTGTACGGTTATCATCGTTTTAAAGTTATTGTATCCCCTGCTCTATATAAACATATTGTAAATGGGATGTGGCAATTGCGGTTCGGGTGCCAGTGGCAAACCGGGCGGCTGCAAAGGCAATGGCGGGTGCAGCACCGGTGGGTGCAACCGTCTGAATGTATATGACTGGCTGAATGCGCTTCCGCTGTCTGACAGTGCGAAACCTTACCCCGTCATCGAGGTGTCCTTTAACCTGGGCAGCCGTAAGGATTTCTTTCGAAATAATACAAGCTTCATAGTAGAGAAAGGCGACTGGCTTGCTGTGGAAGGCGTTGGCGGCTTTGATGTGGGCCAGGTGAGCCTTACAGGCGAGCTGGTAAAACTGCAGCTGAAAAAATATGGGGTGGCGGAGCATACCGTTACCAAGCGGGTGCTGCATAAGGCTACCGATGAGGAGCTGGACATGTGTGCACGGAAGAAAGACCGTGAGGCAGATGTGCTGATCCGCTCCCGCGCCATAGCCCGCAGCCTGAACCTGGACATGAAGCTATGCGAGGTGGAGATACAGGCCGACAGTAAAAAGGGAACCTTCTTCTATACCGCAGACCAGCGTGTTGACTTCAGGGAACTGATAAAGGCATATGCCGGCGACTTCAAGATGAAGGTGGAGATGAAGCAGATAGGGGCCAGGCAGGAGAGTGGTAAAGTAGGCGGCATAGGATCCTGTGGTCGCGAACTGTGCTGCTCTACGTGGCTTACCGACTTCAAGTCGGTGAATACTACTGCTGCACGCTACCAGAACCTGTCTATCAACCAAACCAAGCTATCGGGCCAGTGTGGCAGGCTTAAGTGCTGCCTCAACTACGAGCTCGATACCTATATGGATGCGCTCTCCGTGTTCCCGGATGCTGCAGAGCGGCTGGAGACGGTAAAGGGTATAGCACACCTTGCCAAGCGCGACATCTTCAAGAACCTGATGTGGTATACTTATTCTGACAACAGTAAGCAGTACCCCCTAAGCATAGACCGCGTAAAAGAGATACAGAAGCTGAACAAGGCGGGCCAAAAGGCCGATGAGCTACAGCCTGTGGAACTGGAAACACGCGACAGCAAAGCTGGCATAAAAGCCGATATGGGCTTTGTGAACGATGTAGGCCAGATAACCCTGAAGGCATTAGAGAAAGGCAAAAAGGGTAAAAAGAAACCAGTGGGTAAAGCCCCCGGCCAACAGCAGGGTGGTACAAAACCGCAGCTGTCGGAAAGTGGTGGACAGCCAGGCGCTAACCCCAACCGCCAGCAAGGCACTAAGAGCGCCCAGTCGCCCTCGGGTAACAACAGGCAGGGCAATAGGCCGCAGCAGGGTGGCGGAGCTAAGCCTGAGAACCGGCAGGGCAACAGGCCGCAGCGCCCGCAACGGCCTGCCGATGGTAGCCAGCCGCAGCAAGACGCTGAAGGTGTGCAGCCGCAGGCCGAGGGCAGCAGTGAGCAGCTGAAGCCACAGCAGGGCGAAGGTGGCATGCCCCAACGCAACCGAGACCGGCCAAACCGCCCGCAGCGCGACAAGCCTCAGCAGGGTGCAGAAGGAACACAGCCGCAAGGCGAGGGCGCGGAGCAGCAGCCCGGTGAGGGTGGCAAGCAGCCGCACCAGCGCAATCGCGACCGGCCGAACCGCCCGCAGCAGCAGAAGCCGCAGCAGGGTAGTGAGGGGGCACAGCCGCAAGGCGAAGGTGGTGAGCAGCAGCCCGGTGAAGGCGGCAAGCAGCCCCAGCAGCGCAACCGCGACCGGCCAAACCGACCGCAGCAGCAGCGCGACCCTAATGCCAACCCCGGCGAACAGCGCCCTGAGCGGCCGCAAGGCAACCGCCCGCACGGTGGCCAGGGCAGAGGTAATCGCCCGCAAGGCAACCGCCCAGAGAGACCTAATACGGGTGATCAACCCAAAGCAAATGACCAGCCACCGGCAACGGAATAGCTATACAATTACTGAAAGTGAACGGCCTGTGACTTACCTCACGGGCCATCTGCTTTTAAATATCCGCCAAGGGATTCTCAAGACCGGTTAGACTGCGCAGCTACGGGTTACAGCGCTCGTGGTTAAGCCTCAAGGACGCGCAAGTGGGTCCGGAATAACGGGAATACTTTCGCAAGCGGGACGAAGCTGGACACTTCGACCAGTGGGGTGGGCGGTGCCCCGGTCTAAAGACCGGTAAGACTGCGCATGCACGGGTTGCAGCGCTCGTGGTTAAGCCTCAAGGACGCGCCAGTGGTATCTTTTGAGCTATGCAATACAACATTCAGCTTCAGTTCTATAAATTCGTTCGGGGAACGGCGTTTATTAACAGTTCCGGATGCCCTGCAAAAACATCCGGGAACAACGGACAACGGTAAACGCGTGCCGATGCCCCCAAAAGGCGTACGGATGCTACCGCCCCTTGGCCATCTGGCGAAGTTCGTGTGGTCTGATCTTGTAGCGCGTACCGACGCCCCAAAAAAGCGTACGGACGCTGCCGCCCCTTGACCATCTGGCTAAGTTCGTATGGTCTGATCTTGTAACGCGTACCGACGCCGAAAGGCTTACGGATGCTACCGGACTTTGGAGAAAAGGTTGAGCCTTATCAAAGGCTGATTATGGCGTGGTCTTGCAACACGCCAAGCTAAAAAAAGGCGTATTGGCGTTACTGGTTTGGCTCGCGACGTCCAAATTTCGACCAATATAAGTCTGATATTTTGTATAGGTCTGATGGTGGTAACGGGTTCTTTTGCTGGTCAAATAAGCGGATAGATGCGCATTTGATAAAGAGAACACCGGTGGTACATTGGACTTTCACACGGTCCAATTCAATGGTTGAATTAAGCAATTCGATCTCGGCATCTCGCAATTCATTAAAATCATAAATAAGCCTATTGGCCTCGCCGACGGGATAGGTGTATTCTTCGAAGTGAAAATCTTCAACCGCCCCCAGTATAATAAAAAAATTATCAAATGCCGGATCGATGTACTCGGCGAGGTAAGTACAGCCGACCTTTATCTCCAACTCTTCGTAGGTCCCTGAGCATTCCTCAATACCTCCATCGTGTAGTGTTGCAAATACGTCGCAGATATCTCCTAAGGCGCTCATATTAGTTAGTAATTATCCTTGCCAATAAAATCCCAAAGATTACCATACAGGTCTTTAAACACCGCTACTGTGCCCCACGCTTCCTGCACGGGTTGTCTTACGAAGGTGATACCTCTGGCGAGCATGTTGTTGTAGTCGCGCCAGAAGTCGTCGGTGTGGAGGAAGAGGAAGACGCGGCCGCCGGCCTGGTTGCCTATGTGGGTGCGCTGCTCATCGGTGGCGGCTTTGGCGAGCAGCAGCATGCAGCCGCCATCGCTGCCGGGCGGGGCTATGAGTACCCAGCGCTTGGTGTCGCTGAGCACGGTATCTTCGATGAGTGTGAAGCTGAGCTTTTGCGTGTAAAAAGCAATTGCTTCATCGTAGTCGGCAACTACTATGGCTATGTGGGCTAAATGCTGTTTCAATGCCTGCATTATTTGACAAGGCCTTTACAAATGTTTGCTGCTATACCGGGTCCTTCGTAGATGAAACCTGTATACACTTGCACCAGCGATGCACCTGCCGCGAGCTTCTCTTTTGCATCGGCTGCAGTAAATATGCCGCCTGATGCTATGATGGGTATCTTGCCATTGCTGCGGGTATGCAGGTATTTTACCACGTCTGTAGCGCGCTGCCTGAGCGGTGCGCCGCTGAGGCCGCCTGCGCCGATGGCTTCTACTTCACCTTTAGGAGTCTCGAGGTTGCTGCGGTCGATGGTGGTGTTGGATGATACGATGCCATCAAGCTTGGTGTCGTTTACTATATCTATTATGTCGTTGAGCTGTTCGTCTGTGAGGTCGGGGGCAATTTTTAGGAGAATGGGCCGTGGCTTGGCCGGATTTCTCTCCATATAGCATTTTTTATTAAGGTCCTGTAGCCGGTTGAGCAGTTGAGTCAGTGGTTCTTTATCCTGCAGGGCCCGGAGACCGGGTGTGTTGGGGCTGCTGACGTTGACCACGAAGTAGTCGACAACATCGTATAGCGTGAGGAAGCCTTTTTCGTAGTCGTCGGCGGCGTGCTCGTTGGGTGTGTCTTTGTTCTTGCCTATGTTGCCGCCTATTATCACATGCTCTTTGCGGTGCTTCAGCCGTGCTGCTGCAGCAGATGCGCCCCCGTTGTTGAAGCCCATGCGATTGATAAGCGCACGGTCGGCAGGCAGGCGAAAGAGGCGTGGCTTAGGATTGCCGGGCTGGGGTAGCGGGGTTACTGTGCCTATCTCTATAAAGCCGAAGCCCAGGCAGGCCAGCTCATCCGTCCAGCGGGCATCTTTATCGAACCCGGCGGCCAGGCCCACCGGGTTAGGGAATGTGATACCCCAGAGCGTACGCTCGAGTGAAGGGTGCTTCACGCTGAAAGTTCCCTTCAGCCATTTGCGCAGCGGGGCAAGCGAGTAGGCTGTTGATAGCCTGTTCATTACCCAGTAGTGGGTTTTTTCGGGTTCTACATTGAACAGTGCCTTTTTTATTAGACTATACATTGCTATAAATTCCAAAAATTAAATTCCAAATTCCAGCAACCGTGTGATTGCGGGGGCAAAAGTAAGGGTTCTTTTTTTGGCAGGTAAAGCTGTAATTTTCAGGTCGGATAATTTTCATGAAGGTCGACTATATAATAGTAGGGCAGGGCATTGCGGGCACTGTGCTGGCGTGGCAGCTGCGTAGTGCGGGTAAGCGCGTGATCGTAGTTGATGCTGTAAGGCCGCATACGGCAAGCAGGGTGTCGGCAGGCATTATTAATCCATATACCGGTAAGCGCATGGTGAAGGTCGCGGGCTACGAATCGCTGGTTGCCGAGGCGCTGGGGTGCTACAGGCAAATGGAACGGAAGCTGCAAGTAGGTTTCGTGGAAGAGATCAGCATACTGCAGTTTCATCATACGCCGGAGGCGCGGCAGGTATTTATAGAAAGAGAGCATGCTGCTGATGAATTGCTGCATAGCGTTCCTGACACAATCGATTTGGACAAGTTATTCAAGCCGGTATTTGGTATAGGAGAGATAGGGCCGTGTTACCAGGTGGCTGTGCCGCTGCTGCTCAATAAGGCAAGAGCGCATTTCGAGGACTCAGGAATATTGATGAAAGAGCAGTTTGGATGGGGGCTGTGCACTATCAACGATAGTGGAGTGGAGTACAAAGGGATAACGGCTGAGAAGGTGATATGCTGTGAGGGAATAGCTGTGGGGAGTAATCCTTACTTCAGCAAGCTGCCGTTTACTGATAATATTGGCGAAGTAATAATTGCTGATATACCCGGGCTGCCACGGGAGCATATTTACAAACACCAGTATTTTATTTTGCCGTGGAGCGAGGGGCTTTTTTGGATAGGGGCTACTAACCACTGGAAATATGATGGCATACGGCCTACTGCTTTATTCAGACGAGAGGTGGAAGCGATGCTCGATCAGTGGCTGAAACGGCCTTATAGGGTAGTTGAGCATATAGCGTCTTCGCGGCCCACTACTCTGGACAGGCAGCCATTTGCGGGCTTTCATCCGCAATACCCTGCAGTGGGCATTTTTAATGGCATGGGCACCAAAGGTTGCCTGCTGGCACCGTGGCTGGCAAGGTGCTATGCAGAAACGCTATGCGCTGGTGCGCCGCTGCCTAAGGAAACCGATATCAATAGATTTAGGCGGATGCTGGCGTAGTGTGCAAGCTTTTGTATATTTTAACAAAAATAACCGTCTGATAAACCTGCCAAACTGTAATTTTAGCAAGTATATGCCTGCCAAAGCGCTCTTATTCCTTTTACTGCTTTCCTTCATCTGCCTTACTGCTGCCGGGCAAGGGCAGTCGATACGCGGCGAAGTGCTCAGCATGGGGGATAAGGTTCCTCTGGAGGGCGTGACGATAGAGAACGTATATACCTCGCTCGTTATTACCACTAATGAGCAGGGTGCCTTTATGGCGGCTGCTAATAGCGGGCAACTACTGGAGTTCAAAAAACAAGGTTTCAAAACTGCAAGGGTGCGCATACCACATGGCATGGTGCCGCCCTACTTCAGGATAATACTGGAGAAGGGCCTGTCGCCCATACAGGATGTGTATGCGCGGGAGGGAAACCGGTATGACCCCAAAGCGGACAGCGCAAGATATGCGGCGCTGTATAAGCACGAACTTGACTTCCCTAAGATGTCTACGCTGGATATGATCAATCACCCGTTCTCAGCAATGAGTAAGAGGAACAGGGAGATATGGCAGTTCCAGGATGATTATGCGGCCTTTCAGAAAGAGAAGTATGTAGACAGAACTTTTAATGCTGCTCTGATCACTAAGGTGACCGGCCTTGCCGGCGATAGCCTTGCCACCTACATGCGCCGCTACAAGCCTACCTATGAGCAGCTTAATGCAATGGGCGACTATGCGTTTTACAATTTCATAAAGGCGACAGCCAGGCATTACCGTGGAAGGAATATGCCGAGGAATGCACAGTAAAAGCAAATTGCATGGTTTAATCTGCTGGATAGATTTGCTTACGTTCGAACGGTTCCGCCGACAGACTTGTTTGGTCAAAATCAAGATTGTTGAGGTGAACTGAGAATCCCAACGCGCCGATCAGATACTTTGTGTTTCCCGTTTCTATTAAAAAATATTTCTCATTTTTGGTCGGAGTTATCGTAGAAGCAAACATTTCAACATCTTTGGTACTTGCATGACTGATATTAATGCCGCAAAAGAGTGTTGGCAGGCACAAATAAAATGCCCCCAAAAAGATGATATCAATATTATGGTCGTCTTCGCCGACTGAAGAAGCTCTGATAACCAAATTCTGAAGGGCTATCGCGTAGTCGAAAATCGAGAATATTTCGTTTGATGTATACATAGTTATTACGCCCGCGTAAGTGGCAGTGAGATATAAAATACAGACCCTTTCCCGGGTACACTTTCGAACCATATGCGGCCATGCTGGTAGTCCATGAATTCCTTGCACATACGCAGGCCCAGGCCTATGCCTTTTTCGTTGTTGGTGCCGTAGGTGGACTGGGTGTGCAGTGAGAATATGTCGTGCTGCTTCTCCAGTGGTATGCCTATGCCGGTGTCGGATACTGATATTACTGCTTCGCCAACATTCTTTATTGCGCGTATCACGATCTCGCCACCGGGCTTAGTGAATTTGATGGCATTATTGAGCAGATTTCGCAGTACAATGCTCAGCATATCATTATCGGCTACTACTTCTATAGGCTCTCGGATGGAGTTAGTGATCTTTATGCCCTTTCTTGCAGCAGAAGACAACTTATGGGTAGTAGTGCTCACGATCATTTGTTTCAGGTCTATATGGGTACGATTAACCGTGATACCCTGCATCTGGGCTTTGGCCCACGAGAGCAGGTTCATCAGGAGGTCTGAGGTGTACTTGGTCTGCTCCAGAAGCTCACCTTCAATCTCCGATTTTTCGTCGGCAGAGAGGCCGCTTTTTGCGAGTATTTCCAGGTAGCCGTGAATGGAATCAAGCGGCGTTTTAAGATCGTGCGATACTATGGAAAATAGCTTGTTCTTTTCGTTATTTACCTGCTCCAGCAATTCGTTTTGCTTTATGATCTGTGTATTCTGTTCCAGCAGTGCTTTTGCACGCTGCTCGGACTGGAGGCGGGAATGGTTGAAATAGTTGCGGATGTAGTTGACGACAGCGAAGATGAAGATGAGCGAAGTGACATAGGTGCTGCCCATATCAATAAATCTCGACTTCCTGTCGGGGTAGGTATCGGGTACCAGCTCCGGGTGCAGGTATTCGATGATAAGCAACGACACCCCCACTATTATATGCAGGGAGAACCAAAATAGAAGCTGCTTTGGCTTGGTGAGTGCAATAAGGAACGACAGGGTGGTGATGAATATGATGAGGGTAGGGCCGAGTATGCCCGAATTGACGAAGTAGTTGAGCATGAGCGCGCCATAGCTGCATACTGCGGATATGATAATGCTTGTTTCGTATTGCTTCTTAAAGCGGGAATAGTAGTAACATACAGCGAGCACACCTATGAGGAATAACAGCACCCACGTCATCACCGAGCGGCAGATAAGATTGTCGTAGGCGAGATAGCACACCAGCAGAAAGAAGGTGACTATGCTGATGTAGTTAAACGCCCTGTTTTCCATAGAAAATTCAGAGCGGTCGCCGGTAAGTTTATGTAAGAAGCCCTTTGCAGAGCCGAATTTAGAATCCACGCAAGTAAGCCAGCTTGATCAATGTTAGCAAAGAAGTTGGTTTATTTCTTAATTAACATTGAACAAAAGTAACATCAATTTTGAAAAATAGGTAACTGCGATAAGAGGGGATATACCAAGAGTGTTTACAGATCTGCATGCATCCTTGTAGGATTTTTTTTTAACTACTTATTTCACAGTGTATGGCGCGGTTTTTTAACCTATGAAGTGGTGGCAATTATAAACCCCCTAAAATGAGATATTATGAAAGCTAATTGGAAATTGATCGGAATAGTGGCCGGATCTGCGGCACTGCTGGTATACCCCGGCCTGCGCCTGTTTAAGTTTATACAAAGTAAAATAGCTGAGCGCAACAGTGAAGTAACAGAAGGCGAAGAAGGTGGCACGAAGATGAAGGCATTCAGCCCCGCATACCGCGGTAAGCATAAGCCGCACCACCGCCATGCAGAGAGCCATTCAGGCCCTGAGCTGGCATAACATATAGTCATTGCCGGGTGCTACCGGTGCCGTGCCGGATATTATTATTTTGAAACTGGATTCAAAGGTGTTAACCGGTATCCGCACAAAACTTATAAAGCATCGCACAGTGCCTGGCAAATTGAATTTCAATTGTTCTAACCTCGCAAGGGTTAGAACAATTGTTTTAAGACGTTGTAGATAACATTAGGCTTGCCGAGCGTGTAGAAGTGCAGCACAGGAGCACCATTCTTTAGCAGATCGCGGCACTGGTGCAGCAGCCACTCGGTGCCCACCTGCTCACACTCGGCATCAGTGCGCGCTTTGAGCATATCGTTGCACAGCTCTACAGGCACCTCCACGTTAAACACCCTCGGTATCATTGACAGCTGCTTCTTATTAGTGATAGGCTTGAGCCCCGGAATTATTGGCACATCAATACCTGCTTCGCGGCAACGCTTCACGAAGTTGTAATAATGCTCATTATTGAAGAATAGCTGAGTGGTGACATAATGCGCGCCCAACTCTATTTTCTTTTTCAGGTAGTAGATATCGGTATCCATATTCGGCGCCTCAAAGTGCTTTTCAGGGTAGCCGGCTACGCCAATACAAAAATCGGTTTTGGCGCCGTCTATGATGTCCTCTTCCATATACAGCCCTTTATTGAGGGTTACGATCTGCTTCACCAGGTCTTCGGCATAGCGGTGGCCGTTAGGGTGGGGAGTAAAGAACTTTTCGTTAGCGGCAGCATCGCCACGCAAGGCAAGTACATTCTTAATACCCAGGAAGTCCAGGTCTATAAGGGCATTCTCGGTTTCTTCTTTGCTGAAGCCGCCGCAGATAAGGTGTGGTATTGCCTCTACTTTATACTTATTCATCAGCGCAGCACAGATGCCCACAGTGCCGGGGCGCTTGCGTATTTCCACGCGTTCAAAACTGCTGTCGGGTCTTTTCTTGTACACCTGCTCTGCACGATGGTAGGTAACGTTAATAAACGATGGGCCAAATTCCATTAGCGGGTCGAGGTGCGCGTATATTGATTCAATGCTTTTGCCCTTGGTTGGCGGCAATATCTCGAACGAAATAATTGTTTTTTTGGCTTCGGCTAAGTGCTGCGTAACTTTCATATTCGGCGCAAAAATAGTTTTTTAGGTTGAATTAGTGGAATGGCGTAGCTGATTGGTTAAATAGTTGCTTCGTCAAAAGGTTCAATAGGGCAAAAAAAGGCCGTCATAAATGACGGCCGGTGAAATGTTGGATGGTGCAGCTTAAAGCTGGTCATAGATCGGTGCGTCTACGGCGCGCTGGATACCAAAATACTGGTAAGTCTTCCGGCGGTAGCCTTTCTTAATGTATACATCGGTATCCATATCCTCAGGCATAGTGATCCATGCGCCGCGCTTAGCAATAAGCCAGCGATACACAGCAACGGCATTCGGGCCACGGCGTGTAAGGGCGTAAAACTGAAGATGCTTTTGAGTATAGCCTTTCTTCAGCATCTGGTCATCTGTCCACTCGTCTTCGCATACGCTGATGTAAGCACGGGTAACAGGGTTGAACCAACCATACACAGCGACGCGGTTCGGGCCGGGATTCCGGTAGCCCCAGAAGATCAGTGTTTTGTCGGCCCAGCCCCAGTTAATAAGCTGGCCGTCCTGGTACTCGCCATCGGCTACAGTAACAAAGGCATTATCCTGGGGGACAGTCCAACGAAAAACCCTCACAAGATCCTCCTGTGCAAAGCTTTTATTTCCAATTAAAAACGCTGCGAAAATGGTTGTAATAAAGACGATGGTTCTTTTCATGTTTAAGCTAATTTTTCAAAATTGCACCCAAAATACATAAAAATTTTCTTGCCCCGCAAATTATTATGCTAAAATTTTTGAAGCGGCTTTTTTGAAGTCATTTATTCTTGTTCAAATGCACCGTTTGGCGTAGCTTTGGCCCCCTTGCATGCCATCGTGGCAGGTGCAGCGTAATAGCATGACTTTTGATACAAACATAGCATTAATAGCACAACACACTCCCTTTTACCTATTTGTAACTCACAATTATACTTAAGCATTTTAACTCCACAATAATGATCGGTTTTCTATCAAAAATATTTGGCGGCAGCAAATCTGACAAAGATGTAAAGCAGCTGCAACCTATAGTAACAGAGATCAACCGTGTATACGGCGAACTGCAATCCATATCGAATGACGAGCTGAGGGGAAAGACACAAGAGTTCAGGGGAAGGATACAGGAGCACCTTGCAGCGATAGACGAGGAGATTGCGGCTAAGAAAGCTGAATCTGAGGAAGCAGGCGCGGATGATGTGCAAGCGAAAGAGGCTATATATAATGAAGTAGATAAGCTGATAAAAAAGCGGGATGAGCAAATAGAGGAGATACTTAAAATCATATTGCCGGAAGCCTTTGCAGTAGTAAAGGAAACCGCGCACCGCTTTAAAGAGAATGAAGAGCTGGAAGCTACGGCCACAGATCTGGACCGTGAGCTGGCTACCTACAAAAAGAATGTACGCATAGACGGCGACAAGTCTTACTTCAAAAACAGCTGGGATGCAGCCGGAAGTACTGTGACATGGAATATGCTGCACTACGATGTGCAGCTGATAGGCGGCATGGTACTGCACGAAGGTAAAATAGCGGAGATGGCAACAGGTGAGGGTAAGACCCTGGTATCTACGCTGCCTGCCTACCTGAACGCACTTGCCGGCGAGGGCGTGCATATAGTAACCGTGAATGACTACCTGGCACGCCGTGACCAGGAATGGAACGGCCCCCTGTTTGAGTGGCTGGGCCTTGTGGTAGACTGTATTGATAAGCACGAACCAAACTCACCACAACGCAGGCAGGCATACCAGGCAGATATTACTTACGGAACAAATAACGAATTCGGGTTTGACTACCTGCGCGATAATATGGTGCACCACCCTGAAGAGATGGTGCAGCGTAAGCACCACTATGCAATGGTGGATGAGGTGGATAGCGTGCTCATTGACGATGCGCGTACACCGCTCATCATATCTGGGCCTATACCGCGGGGTGAGGAGCAGCAGTTTCATGCGCTGAAGCCGAGGATAGAGCGCCTGCTGGAGGCACAGCGCCGGATAACTAATCAAAGCCTTACTGAAGCTAAGAAAATGATAACCGACGGCAAGTCGGACAAGGAGGCTGGCGGACTGCATTTATACCGTGCATACAGGGGGCTGCCCAAAAATGGCGCGCTGATAAAATACCTGAGCGAAGAAGGGAACAGGCAAGTGCTGCAAAAAGCCGAGAATTATTATATAGGCGAGCAGCAGCGCAATATGCCTAAGGTAGATGCCGAGCTCTTCTTTACCATAGACGAAAAGAACAACAGTGTAGATCTTACTGATAAGGGTATTGCGCTTATTACAGGGTCGGGCGAAGACCCTACATTCTTTATACTGCCCGATATAGGCAGTACACTCGCAGACATAGAGAAGCTGGACCTGGCACCAGAGGAAAAAATACAGCGCAAAGACACCCTGCTGCAGGACTATGCAATAAAGGCCGACCGTATACACTCTGTGCAGCAGCTGCTAAAGGCATACACACTCTTTGATAAAGATATAGAGTATGTGGTGATGGAAGGCAAAGTGAAAATAGTGGATGAGCAAACCGGCCGTATACTGGACGGGCGCCGCTATAGCGACGGGCTGCACCAGGCGATAGAAGCTAAGGAAAATGTGCAGGTAGAAGCTGCCACACAGACCTTTGCAACGGTGACGCTGCAAAACTATTTCCGCATGTTTCACAAGCTGGCTGGCATGACCGGTACGGCGGAAACGGAAGCGGGCGAGTTCTGGACGATCTACAAGCTGGATGTGGTAACTATACCTACCAATGTAGCTATAGTGCGTAAAGACCAGCAAGACCTGGTATACAAGACCAAGCGCGAAAAATATAAAGCGGTAATAGACGAAATAGAAAAGCTGAGTGGTGCAGGCAGGCCTGTGCTGGTGGGTACCACATCGGTAGAGGTATCTGAATTGCTGAGCCGTATGCTGCAGCAAAAGAAGATAACCCACAATGTACTGAATGCCAAGCAGCATGCGCGTGAAGCCCAGATAGTAGCTGAAGCGGGCCTGCCCAGCGCGGTGACCATAGCTACCAACATGGCTGGCCGTGGTACGGATATCAAGCTAGGGGCGGGTGTAAAGGAAGCAGGTGGCCTTGCGATAATAGGTACCGAGCGCCACGAAAGCCGCCGTGTAGACCGCCAGCTGCGTGGCCGTGCCGGCCGCCAGGGCGATCCTGGTTCGTCGCAGTTCTTCGTATCACTGGAGGACGAACTGATGCGCCTCTTTGGCTCTGAGCGTATAGCCTCGCTGATGGACAAGATGGGCCATAAGGAAGGTGAAGTGCTGCAGCACAACATGATATCGAAGTCGATAGAGCGTGCGCAGCGCAAGGTGGAGGAGAACAACTTTGGCATGCGTAAGAACCTGCTGGAGTATGATGACGTAATGAACGCCCAGCGCGATGTTATCTATAAGCGCCGCAGGCATGCCTTGTTCGGTGAGCGCCTTGCCATAGACCTTGATAATGCCATGTATGCAGTTTGTATCGGATTTGCAGAGGCATTTGTGCAAAATGGTGATAGGGAAGCCTTCAAGCTGGATGTGATGAAGCACCTGGTGATAGAGCCGGAGCTTGGTGACGACATACTGAATAAACCGGATGCCAATGTGATAGGCGAAGCCCTGTACCAGCAGGTAAGGGACTTCTACAACCGTAAGATGGGAGCCCTGCGTGAGCATATGGTGCCAACGCTCACCCAGATACACAGTGACAACGGCGATAAGATAAATGATATAGTGGTGCCATTTACAGATGGTATCCGCGGCATGCAGATATATGTGGATCTCGAAGACGCTGTGCAACACCAGGCAATGCCGGTGGTGGAGACACTTGAGAAAAATATAACACTCGGCATGATAGACGATGCGTGGAAAAACCACCTGCGTGCGATGGACGACCTGCGGACATCGGTACGTATGGCATCGTACGAGCAGAAAGACCCGCTGCTGATCTATAAGTTCGAAGCCTTCAATCTGTTCAAGCAGATGATGCTGGAAACCAACAGGGACATCCTGTCGTTCCTGCTGAGGGCCGGGATACCTATGCAGGACGCGCCGCCGCAGGCAGCCCGCATGCCTGAGCCACCAACAGATATGAGCCATATGCAGCTGAACAAGGCCCAGATAGATGCTGCGGGCCAGGCATATGGCGCCACAGAGGACGACTACTATACGGAAACACCTGATAACGAGCAGGAGCAAATGGCAAAGCGCACCCCGGCACAGTCGGGCCCTAAAATAGGACGTAACGACCTGTGCCCGTGCGGCAGCGGCAAGAAGTACAAGAGCTGCCACGGCAGGGGATTAAACTAAAAGTTAAAAAAGTAGCGTACGGTCGCGTTGAATACCCAGCTTTCGTACCTTTACAATAATACTACCTGATAAGCGCCTCCTGAAAGGGAGGCGTCTTTAATTTGGGCAAATAACAAAGGGTTGAATGGCCGCCATTCAACCCTTTTATGTTTATAGAAAGTCCGGATTAGCCCAATGCTATATGCCGCTCCAGCCATTCATAAACATACTCCGCCACCTCTTCCCAGCCGGGCTCACCGCATATGTAGTGGCTGCGGCCCATGAACAGGCGGTATTCAGTTCTGCTAAGCTGGTCGGTATAAGCGTGTGCATTCTTATCTACAAGTTCGTATGGTATTATGCGGTCCTGGTCGCCGGTAACAAACAGTAGCGGCACATGCGGCCGGTCCAGATCGAGATGGCCGGGTGCCAGCATGCAGTCGCGCAATACATTGCGGCTGTCGTGGGTAGCAGTTTGCTCGAACGCTTCACGGGCAGCGGGTACGCTGAGCGTATTGCAGAACGATGCATAGAAAGCCTCCGCATCGGTAAGCATAGGTTGGTTACCCTTAAAGGGATTTGCGATCGTCATGCTGTTCTTAAAGAAATTCCAGTCAAAGGCCAGCATAGCGTTTGGCGCTACGCTGCTTACAGGCACTCCCAGCCTGATAAGGTCTTTATTAGCAAGCAACTGTGTTATCAGCCCGCCTACAGAGTGGCCGATAACGATGGGCTTTTCCGGTAGGGTAGCAATGATGTCCTCTATCCTATTGAGTATATCTTCCAGTTTCAGCTCGCCTAATGTAGCAGGTGGGTGGAGCCGCAGTTCTGCAGGTTCGCCATCGTGGTCGGGCCATGCGGGCGCTATACAGTTATAGCCGCGGTGGGTAAAGAAATCAATCCAGTGTTTCCAACTCTTAGGGTTCTGAAACATGCCATGGACAAAGACAATATTTTTTTGCATCGGTGCGTTTGTACGGATAGCAGAAAAATCGTACCCAAAATTTTTTTTGTAAAAAGTATCAAGCAGCAATTTTTGGCACGAAAATTACTATACAGTAGATAGGAACAAGTTTATTTATAACCCTAAGAAAGGAGGAGGTAAGCATGGGTGGCGTAATACTGATCTTTGCATTTGCAATGTCTTTGATCATACAGTTTGTAGAGAGAAAGATAACAGACGGTGAAAGCACCGAGGCAAAAGCCACGAGGATCGCAGAAAAGAATATAGTTGGGGAACCTGAATAGGTTCCTTTTTTATTAAACCCATGGGCCTCGTATTTTTGCAGTAATGGAGCGCACAGGCAAAGCAATAGTAGTCGCGGGTATTATAATAGCGGCAATCGGCGTAATAGTGTGGCTTGCCGGGGATAAGCTCAGGTTCCTGGGCAGGCTACCCGGAGACCTGCGATACGATGGGGAGCACACAAGGATTTATATTCCTTTCACCACAATGCTCTTGCTGAGTATGGTTTTTTCGCTGGTGCTGTGGATCATTCAGAAATTAAGATAGTAATATATGGTCAACCTTTTCCGTCTATCGTTATTACTATGCAGCCTTGTCTTGTTTATGGGCTGCGATAAGAATGGGGACACAGCGACTCCTGCTATGCCGCGCGTGTTGGTATTCTCAAAAACAGAAGGTTACAGGCATGAATCGATACCGGCGGGTATTGCGATGTTTGAACAACATGCCAGCGACTGGAAGATAGCGCCGATGTATAGCGAAGACGCTGCGATGTTCAATGCTGACACCCTGAAGAGGTACGAGATAATAGCTTTGCTGAGCACCACGGGCGACTTTCTTACTGAAAACCAGCAGGATGCACTGAAGGCCTTCGTACAGTCCGGAGGTAATATACTGGGTATACATGCTGCGGCAGACGCAGAGTATGCCTGGCCCTGGTATGGGCAAATGCTTGGGGGCGTGTTTAGCAGTCACCCTGCTATACAGGAGGCTAAGTGCCACGTGCTAATGCCCGCTCATGCCTCAGCAGTGGGCTTGCCTGCACCATGGCAGCGCACCGATGAATGGTATAACTTCACAGGCTTGCAGGCAGACAATAAGGTTGTAATATCGCTGGATGAAAGCACTTATACCGGCGGTAACAATGGCGATCCGCATCCTATAAGCTGGTACAGAGAATTTGACGGGGGTAAAATATATTACACAGGTATGGGCCACGCGGCTTCATCGTATAGTGAGCCGCTTTTTATTAAGCACATTGGTGGCGCGCTGGAGTGGCTCAAACAATAATGCTATCTGTATTCAGCCGGTATTTCGGTTATCTGCCTGATCTGCATATTGCGATACCACGCTTCTGCCCCTTCTGACTGTATCTGTATCTTACCGGCTGTAAGCGGCACAAAGCCAGAGGTATCAGTACGCACGCGGGAATTCTCCAGCACCATTACTACTTTGCCATTTACAATATGCATGCTTTTGCTGCCAAGGCATATGAGCTCCAGGGTATTCCATTCGCCATGAGCTTTTTCGTTATTAGCCCCGCGGCGCACGCGGCCTGCCGGTGCACCATGGCCAAAGTGTATTGCCGGCGCGGCGGTATCGTATATCCAGTCTGTTTCGCCATCGGCAGTTTTGTAAGTAGCCCTTATATCTATAGCGGGCCCCAAGGCAAAATAGTCGCCCATGTCTCCCTCCTGCACCTGGAACTCCTGTGAGGCCATCCAAACATTCCAAAACCAGCCGTGGGCGCCGTAGGTGTGGTACAGAATGCCGTTGTCATGTTTTGCGTTGAGGCGCGGCGCGTACTTCCGTTCGCCCCACTTAAATTCCGTCTTGAAATGATAATCGCCGTATGGCTCCTTTGTGCTCAGCCCGCCATATATCTGCCCCGAGATGTGCAGCACCGGTGCGTTGTCCTGCCTTTCGACCTTGAAAACAAGGAGCGGATCGTTGTTAAGACCTATAGGAGTGCCATTCATGCCATCACCCTTAGGGTAGCCGGGGAGATCTACATCGTAGTAAGGTACGCCAATGAACTTATCCCACCGGGCAAGGCTGTCATCGAGCAGGTTTGTCCACTGCGATGCAGGTGCGGATGGTTCTTTTTTGCAGGCGCATGAAAATACAGACAATGCAGCTGCTAAGGCAACACAACATATGCCCGTCAGTTTCATGGTAGAGATATTTGAACTAAAGTTATGTCTTTTACTCCAGCTTCAGCACCGCCAGGAAGGCTTCCTGTGGCACATCTACACTTCCTATCTGGCGCATGCGCTTTTTACCTTCTTTCTGCTTCTCCAGCAGCTTGCGCTTACGGGAGATGTCACCGCCATAGCACTTGGCTGTAACGTCTTTGCGCATTGCAGAGATAGTTTCGCGGGCGATGATCTTAGCGCCGATGGCAGCCTGTATCGCTATCACGAATTGCTGCTTAGGCAGCAGGTCCTTCAGCTTAGAGCAGAGCTTGCGGCCAAAGTCCGTGGCGCGGCCGCGGTGTATCAGCGCACTGAGTGCATCCACCTGCTCGGCATTGAGCAGGATATCCATTTTGGCGATGTCGCTTTCACGGTAGTCGAGCGGGTTGTAATCAAAAGATGCGTAGCCGCGTGTGCACGACTTAAGCTTATCATAGAAGTCGAACACGATCTCGGTAAGCGGCATTTCGAATATCAGCTCCACGCGGGTGGGGGTAAGATAATGCTGGTTGATGAGTATGCCGCGCTTGCCGAGGCACAGGCTCATAATATTGCCGATATAGTCTGGCAAGGTAATGATCTGTGCGCGGATGAACGGCTCTTCGATACGATCTATGCTGCTTGGTTCCGGCATTTCGCTGGGGTTGTTCACAATGATCAGTTTATCTTTAGCGCGCGTTTTATAAGCGTGGAAGCTAACGTTGGGCACCGTAGTGATAACAGTCTGGTTGAACTCACGTTCCAGGCGCTCCTGTATGATCTCCATGTGTAGCATGCCCAGGAAGCCGCAGCGGAAACCAAAGCCGAGGGCCTGTGATGTTTCGGGCTCAAAGGTGAGCGAGGCATCGTTGAGCTGTAGCTTTTCCATGCAATCGCGCAGGTCTTCAAAGTCATCTGTCTCTACCGGGAAGATGCCGGCAAATACCATGGGCTTCACTTCCTGGAAACCTTTTACTATTTCCTGCGTAGGGTTAGCTATGGTGGTAATGGTATCACCCACTTTCACCTCGCGGGCGTTCTTAATGCCTGTGATAATGTATCCCACGTCACCGGCACGCACTTCCTGCTTGGGCGTGAGCGTGAGCTTCATGATGCCTACCTCATCGGCAATATACTCGGAATCGGTATGTATGAATTTGATCTTGTCGTTCTTTTTCAGCGTGCCGTTGAATACACGGAAGTAGGCAATGATACCCCGAAAAGAGTTGAACACGCTATCAAAGATCACAGCCTGCAGGGGAGCATCGGGGTTGCCGCTGGGCGCAGGTATGCGGTCGATAATGGCAGTGAGTATTTCTTCGATTCCTATGCCTGATTTACCGCTGGCGAGTAATATATCTTCTGGCTTGCAGCCTATGAGGTCTACTATCTGGTCGGTAACCTCTGGTATCATGGCGCCATCCATGTCTATCTTGTTGATGACCGGGATGATCTCAAGATCATTCTCAAGCGCGAGGTAGAGATTGCTTATAGTCTGCGCCTGTATGCCCTGCGATGCATCTACCAGCAGCAGAGCGCCCTCGCAGGCCGCCAGCGCGCGAGACACCTCGTAAGAGAAGTCTACGTGACCGGGAGTATCTATCAGGTTAAGCGTATACTTGGTTCCTTTCCATTCATAGTCCATTTGTATAGCGTGGCTCTTGATGGTAATGCCCTTTTCACGTTCCAGGTCCATATCATCAAGCACCTGCGCCTGCATGTCGCGGTGAGAGATGGTTTTGGTAAATTCCAAAAGACGGTCGGCCAGGGTGCTTTTGCCATGGTCGATGTGAGCTATGATACAGAAATTGCGAATGTTTTGCATATATATTTAGAGAACCCGCATACGGCTTCAGTATGGGCGTGCAAAGGTACGGATTTAATGGTCAGGTTGAGGAATATATGCATGTGAAAATGCAGTTTAACAGCAAAAATGGCATTATTATTGCGGCACACCAACCAAACACACATACCGTGAACCTACGTAACGTTTCCCTTGCAGCAATCTTACTCCTTTTCAACTCCTGCGCCAGCATACTGAATACGCGGGATATGAAGGTACGCGTGACAAGTACACAGCCCTGCTACCTCGTGAACCATCATGAATTTCGGGGAGTGGACACAGGCGATGGATTTTATCAATACAATAGCGGCCATCGTTTCCTGCTGACGCCGGACAAAGACGTGGTGCTGACGGTGGAGCGGCAACGGGAAAGACTGCCGCTGGTGATACATTCGGACGCGGGGGACAACACTGTATACCTGCGGTCGCGCAACTCGTGGGTTTACTGGCTCAACTTTACTTCATATATGTGCCTGGGCTTCCTCATAGACTGCACGAATGAAAAACGCTTCGCCTACCCCAATAACATCGTGGTGGCACCGGAGAATATGGCAGACGGGCGGACGTATGTGTACAAGAAATCGATGGAGGCCATGCCGGTAGCCTACACTAAAGGAAAGAGGGTGAGTGAGCAGCCAGCAGCAGCGCCAGTGGAATACCCGGAGCGTACTCCGTCTGTTTCTTATGAAAAAGAAAAAAAACGCAAAGCGGATTCCACAAGCGAGGCGCAGGACGAGGGACATAAGGTTCGTTACTTAAAGCGCAAGCGCTAAGCCTGCAGGGCTCATCAAAATAAATTTCTTTATCAGTTTTTTCTTTCTACTTTTGCTGCAACAAAGGTTCCCGCCTCGGCGGGATGAAAAGGGAACCGGGTGAGAATCCCGGACATTACCCGATGCTGTTAGCTCCGCTACATGCTTTTTTGCTACCTAAATGCCACTGTTCGCCATGCGGACGGGAAGGCCGCGAAAAAGTGGAGTAAGTCAGAAGACCTGCCTTTGTCCCAATCTCTGATGGTTATCGGAGGGGAACTTATCGCTGCTTTCGGGAACAAAGGCGCAGGTGAGATCAAGGCGGAGTCATTTCTGTTTTTGTCTGTATCTGATTTTTACCCCTGGCTGCATAATAAACGTTTTTAAAAACCAATTTATATATGCGCACATTTACTTTGCTATTTTCAGCTCTTGTACTTAGTACAACTGCGGTGCAGGCACAAACCGTTGCCACCTTCGAGAGCCTTAGCCTGGCTACTACAGACACTTACTACGTTAACTATTCAGCACCGGGTACCGATGTCGGTTTCAGCGATGGGCTCGCTTACTTTCCCTGCGTTTATGATACGGGCTTCGGGACGAGTTTCCTCAGCTATGGCTGGGTGTATTCAAACATGACAGATACCGTCAGCAGCAGCTTCACTAATCAATTTTCTGCGAAGGCCGGTAAAGGGTTTGGCGGCTCGGCCAAGTATAATGTAGCTTATTGCTACAATCCCGCAACGTTTGCCAACACGCTTAACCTGAAGCTCACTGGCGCCGCGATAGGCAAAAAAGTGAACGGCTTTTTTGTGACCAACAGCACCTATGCTTATAACAGCATGCGCGATGGGGACGGGTTTGCAAAGAAATTTGGCGGAGTTACAGGTAATGATCCTGATTGGTTCAAGCTGACAGTGCGCGGCTATGCGGCAGGTACGTTGAAGGCTGATAGTGTTTCGTTTTACCTGGCAGACTACCGCACCGGCGGCACTGCACTTGACTACATAGTAAAAAACTGGACTTGGGTGAACTTGCTGCCACTGGGCAACGTAGACAGCCTGCAATTCAAATTGACATCGTCCGACAATGGGTCATTCGGTATGAATACGCCATCGTATTTCTGTATGGACGACTTCAATACTAACGAAACGAACATTACTGCTGTGCCTGTAGCCAATGCATTTGTTGCAAAGGTGTATCCTAACCCTGCTGCTGATGTGCTCTATGTAGATGTAGCGAACGGTGTTGCCGATGAGCTGGTTGTAACTGATGTTGCCGGCGGTGTTGCCGCAGTGGTAAAGGTAACCGCCGCGCATATGGAGATCAGCACTTCGGCTCTGCCGGCAGGTATGTATATACTGCAGGTGAAGGGTGAAGGAAGGGTAGGCGCGATAAAGTTTGTGAAGCAGTAGGGGGTAGAGAACTATGTTAGTTAGTGAATAGGTGTCCCACACCTTCGAGGTGTGTTGTTTTTTGAATAGGTGTCCCACACCTAAAAGGTGTGGGACACCTGATCTATCAAGAGTATCAGTATGAGAAAAGCATTTTTAGTTATCCTATTATTTATGTGCGTGCAGGCCACCGCGCAATTCGCGCCACAGGCGGGGCTTGCGGGTAGTACTGCTATTCACGCTTCCGATTCCCGGTTTGTAGGGTGGGGTACAACCTGCACTGTAGCCAGGGGGTATATGGATATTGCTGATAAAGGGCTTGGCTATACCAGTGCAGGCGAAAGCGGCCTGGCACTGGGGCAGGCTGATGGCACTGTGGTGTCGCTGGGAGATAGTGGTGTCGCGGTGTTCACGTTTGCGCATGCACTATTCAACGGCGCGGGTGCAGACTTTGCTGTGTTTGAAAATGGCTTCCGCGACCCCGCGGACTCTGCGCAAGGCTTCCTGGAGCTGGCTTTTGTAGAGGTGAGCAGCGATGGGGTAAACTACTTCAGGTTTCCTGCCGCATCTAATACGCCTGTGAATGTGCAGATACCGCTTGCCGGCGTATATATGGATGCAAGGAAAGTAAATAACCTTGCAGGTAAATACCTGGCGATGTATGGTACACCTTTTGACTTGACTGAGTTGGCAGGTACACCCGGCCTGAATGTGAACAACATAACGCATGTGCGCGTGGTGGATGTTGTGGGTGCGGTTAGTGGCTATTCCACACACGATAATGCAGGTAATGTAATTAACGACCCCTATCCTTCTGCTATACCCACAGGGGGATTTGATCTTGATGCCATAGGCGCTATACATATGTATGCAGTAGGTGTGGATAATGTGGCTGGTGCGGCTGGTGTGGGGATCAGGATATATCCAAACCCCGTTACCGATAAGGTGGTTATTAGCATGGAGCATGAAGGTGCCCAGATTACGGTTGCATCAGTAACCGGGGCAGTATTGCAGCAGCAGCTAGTGGGCTATGGAGATAATGTAGTAGACATGGCAGCCTACCCGGCGGGCTTATATTTTCTTACCATACAGGAGGCGAACGGAAACAAATGGGTAGAGAAGCTGTTAAAGCGCTGATAGCACTGCTATGCTGCATAGTCGCTGGCTGCGTGAAGGACAAGCCCGGCACACGCGCCGGGGTGTTGCCTAACGCTAGTGGCAATGTATATGTAGTGTGCGAGGGGAGCTTCAGTGCAGGCGGTGCTACTTTGTATGCGTACAACACAGAAAAAGACAGTGTTTACGGCGACCTGTACGCATTGGCCAACGGCAACCAGCAATGGGGAGATGTTTTCCAGAGCATGCAGCGGATAGGCGACAAGCTATTTCTGTGTATCAACAATTCTGATAAAGTAATAATGTTACAGGCAGACAACTGGAAGCTGTCAGGCTCGATCTCAATACCTAAGCCACGGTATATTTTACCTGTAAGTGCTACCAAAGCATATGTGTCTACGCTGTACAGTAACAAGCTGTACATAATAGATATACAAGCGTGCACTGTAACAGGTACAATAGAGTTGCCGTCAATGAACCCGGAAGGGATGTGCATTTATAACAATGCTGCGTTTGTGTGTACCTGGGATACAGCTGTAAACAGCATTTATAAAGTGGATGTAACGGGGGACAGGGTGATGCAAACAATAAAGGTTGGCGGCTATGGCCCACAGGAGGCGCTGCTCGACAAAGAGCAGATGATGTGGGTATTGTCGGGCAATCAGAGGAAGAACAGGCAGGCTGCGCTTACCCGCATCGACCCATCGAACGGGAACATCTTAACGACTTACCTTTTCCCGGCAGATGCTGATGTGCTGAAGCCGGTGTTCAATAAAACAAAGGATACACTGTATTTCATAGAGGTAAATTATAATGGTGGTATCACCAATAACGGTGTTTATCGAATGGCGATAACTGATGCAGATTTACCTGCGGAGCCATTTCTACAGGCGCAGCGGTATCAATATTTCTGGGCGCTTGGCATAGACCCGCAGACCAACGAAATCTACGTAGGTGACCCAAAGGGATTTGTGCAGAAGGGCAGTGTAGCGGTGTATAACCCTGCCGGAGTGCAGCTCCGCAGCTTCAATGTTGGCCTCGGGCCGGGGCATTTTTATTTTGATAAGTGATGGCGCGGGGGCAATTCATATCGCTACCGGGGTTAGTATTGCTGCAACTGCTGTTGCCCGTATTAGTAAGTGCCCAAACTCAGAAGGACACCACCCTTACTGAAGTCAAAGTGCGTGGTAAACACAAAGTATCGAACGACACAAAGCTCAACGACTTCTCTCCCGGGCAAAAAATCACGACAATAGATTCCGCAACGCTGCAGCAATACCAGCTGCAAAGCCTGGCCAATGTGCTGACGCAGCAGGTGCCGGTATTTGTGAAGTCCTATGGTTTTAATGGATTGGCTACCTTAAATTTTCGTGGTGCTTCATCGGCGCAGTCGGCGGTGTACTGGAATGGCGTGCCCATACAGAATGCCGCGCTGGGTGTGGCCGATGTGTCGACCATGCCGGCCATGCTGATGAGCAAGGTACACCTTGTATACGGAGGCTCATCTGCTATGTGGGGTAGCGGCAACGTAGGCGGCGCACTGGTAGTGGAGAACGAGGCGCCGGTGTTTGATACTGGCCGGGTGGCGCTGTCGGTTAGTGCTGGTGCAGGTAGTTTTGGGCAGTACCTTGGCGGGTTGAAGGCCAGCCGTGCGGGCAGGCGATGGTATACGGCAGCAAACCTTTTTTGCCAAACGGCAGCAAACGATTTTAGGTATGCTAATAATCAGGGTGCGCAGCAGCGGATAGGTAACAGCAGGCTGTCGAGCGCTGCCGGGCTGGTGCAGGCAGCCTATAAGATATCCGACAGTAGCACATTTACGCTGAGCGCATGGGCACAGACTTATAGCAGGGAGATACCGGAAACACTTACGGACCTGTATTCCGTAAAAAAGCAGGTAGATAATTCGGTGCGGCTGCTGGCAGGATGGGAGCAAAAAGGCTGGCGCGATAACCGCTATGCCCGCTTTTCCTTTATAAGAGATGAGATACACTACCGCGATTCTGCTGTGGCTATAAGGTCTGATAATATTGTTCACCAGTATTTTCACGAAGTGGGTTGGAAAAGGCAGGTCGGCACTCGTGGGCAGCTGCTTGTGTTTTCACCAACACAGGTGTCGTGGTTGGCGGTGCAGGAAGATGTGAAATACCAGTCGCGAGTAGCCCTTGCGGTGGCATATGACCATAAGCTGTTTGGTAACAGGCTTGATATTGCTGCCAGTGCACGCGCGGAGGCTATAAACGAAAAGATCATTTTCCTGCCGGGCCTCAACGCATCATTTCTTATAACAGACTGGCTGTCGGTAAAGGCGAATGTGCAGCGGACATACCGCGCGCCTACACTTAATGAACTGTATTACTTCCCCGGTGGCAACCTGGGGCTGAAGCCCGAGCAGGGGTGGAGTGGGGACGCAGGATATGTGGTAAGATTGCGGTCGCGGCATATCACCATTGCCCATGAGCTATCAGTATACAACCGCAATATCAAAGACTGGATAATATGGCTGGGCAACGCAGTATGGACTCCCTACAACATAGCAGAGGTGCGCAGCCGCGGAGTGGAAACGGACAATAAGCTGGTGTATACGCATCGCAAATGGCAGGCGCACCTGGGTATAGCTACATCGTATGTACTGGCAACAACTGTAGCCAGCTATGCCTATAATGATGGCAGCATAGGTAAGCAGATACCATATACTCCCAGGTACAACGCACGACTTAACATTGGTGCGGGTTACGGGCCGCTCTATCTCAACTACAACCATACGTATACCGGTTATCGCTTCTTTACTACCGATGAGTCTGCCTACCTGGTGCCCTACCAGACGGGCAACCTGCAGCTGATGTATACCGGGCAGATAGCAAGGCATGTGCTGCAGCTAACTGCACAGGTAAACAACCTATGGAACGAGCGCTACCAGGTAGTTGCCAATAGGCCTATGCCGGGTGTTAACTGGCTGGCGGGTATCAAGCTTGTATTTTAGCGCGTACTGGATTATTATACCTATTTCGTACCTTTAATAAGCTATGAAAAACATACTACTCCTATTTCCATTTCTTACGTGCTTTGCGGCTAGCGGCCAGAATATGGCCCGTTCAGGTTCCGTATCCTCCGATGGCACCGTGACAAACAGCCACTATGAAACGGTGGGCTACTTTAAGAAAGACGGCACAGTGCAGGATAGGCACTTTAATGTTATTGGCCACGTTGACAACGGTACCGTTAAAGACGGACACTACAGCACAATCGGCTATATAAAGGATGATGGCACTGTGCAGGACGGCAGCCACAATGTGATAGGGTATATAACCAACGGTGGCACTGTGCAAAGCAAAAGCCATTCGACAATTGGGTCATTAGGCAACATGTCGCGCGAAGCGGCTGCGGGATTCTATTTCTTCTTTAACTTTTATGAATAAATGTTTGGTAGCGGCAGTTGAATTGTGCATCCCGCTTGCATAATTCTCGATTTCCTGCTACTTTTCTGAAAATTTCGCGGATGTATCGATCATTGTTGCCGGCGGCGCTGCTGGCGTGCGTGCTTTTTGCCTCGTGCGGAAAGAAAGTAAGTAAGACCGAAGAGCATTATCTTAAAGGCAATGAGCTGGTGCTAAAGGATGACCTGGCCAATGCTCACAGGGAATTTGAACTATCGATAGAGGCGGATAGCACCAACTGGCGCACCTACTACCAGATGGGCGGCATCAGCCAGTTGGAGGGTAAATTCCAGGATGCGCTGTATTATTTCGACAAGGCGATACAATTCAACCCGCAATTCACCCTGGCCTATTATAACAAAGCCAACCTCGAGGAATTCCTCGGCAACGAAAAGCAGAGCCTGAAGGACCTGAACAGAACCATACAGCTGAAAAAAGATTTCTTCACAGCCATACTGACGAAAGCGCGGAAGGAGTATGCCTCCGGTAAGTTTAAAGAAGCGATCGCCGACCTCGACGAAGCTATAAAGATCCGTTCAGACTTTTACCTGGCCTATAGTATGCGTGGCTCCAGCAAGTTCCAGCTCAAGGATTTTAAGGGCGCCATAGCCGACTTTGAGCAGGAGATAAAATATGCGCCCAGCCATGTGATGGGCTATGTAAACAAAGCATTGGCACACGGAGAACTGAAAGAATACCGGCAAGCCATCAATGACCTGAACATCGCAACGCAGACGGACCCAATGTGGTCGCAGGCCTACCTCTACCGGGGCATGTATTACAACCTGATGGGTGTAAAAGACAGCGGCTGCACCGACTTCCGTATAGCGCTGAAGATGCACAACCCGCAGGCCGGGAGCTATGAAAAGCAGTACTGCAAATAGGGTCACCGGTTAATTGTCCTTAATTGCCGCGCCTGCTTACCGGTGCGGAATACTACTTTGCGCAATAAACTATATTTTTGCGCAGCAAATAAAAATCACACACATGAGCTTTATAACAGATATAGTAGCCCGGCAGATATTGGATAGCCGCGGAAACCCTACGGTAGAAGTAGACGTGCATACCAGCGAAGGCATAATGGGCAGGGCTGCCGTGCCAAGTGGCGCCAGCACCGGCAAGCACGAAGCAGTGGAGCTGCGCGACGGAGACAAAAAGAAATACCTTGGCAAGGGCGTGCTGAAGGCCGTAAGCAATGTGAACGATATAATAGCTGAAGACCTGTATGGCTGGGAGGTTACTGACCAGCGCGGCATAGACAAGGCTATGATAGATATAGATGGTACGCCTAACAAAGCGAAGCTGGGTGCAAATGCCATACTGGCCGTGAGCCTGGCTGCGGCCAAGGCGGCTGCACAGACCGTGGGCCTGCCGCTGTATCGCTACGTAGGCGGTGCTAATGCCAAGACACTGCCGGTGCCAATGATGAACATCCTCAACGGCGGCGCGCACGCTGATAATAAGATCGACTTCCAGGAATTTATGGTGATGCCTATAGGCGCATCTTCATTTAGTGAAGGCCTCAGGTGGGGTGTGGAGATATTCCATACACTTAAAGGTGTGCTGAAAGATAAAGGCTACAGCACGAATGTAGGTGACGAAGGCGGGTTTGCCCCGGACATACAGAGCAATGAAGATGCGATAGAAATAGTGCTGAAAGCTATAGAGAAAGCAGGCTACAAGCCGGGTGTGCAGGTAAGCATAGCCATGGATGCAGCGAACAGCGAGCTGTGGAACGAAAAAGAAAAAAAATACCACTTCCACAAAAGCGACGGCAAGAAAATGACCAGCGACGAGCTCGTGGAGTACTGGGTAAAGTGGTGCAAGAAGTACCCGATAGTGAGCATAGAAGACGGCATGGCCGAAGACGACTGGAAAGGCTGGAAGAAACTCACAGAAGCGTTGGGCGATAAAGTGCAGCTGGTAGGCGATGACCTGTTTGTAACCAATGTAACCCGCCTGGAAAGGGGCATCAAAGAAAGCACGGCAAACAGCCTGCTGGTAAAAGTGAACCAGATAGGATCGCTGAGCGAGACAATCGATGCTGTAAGCATGGCCCAGAATAACCGCTACAACACGGTAATGAGCCACCGCAGCGGCGAAACTGAAGACTACACCATAGCCGACCTTGCTGTGGCACTGAATTGCGGCCAGATAAAAACAGGCTCTGCAAGCCGCAGTGACCGCATGGCTAAGTACAACCAGCTGCTGCGCATAGAGGAAGAGCTGAAAGGCAGTAGCTACTACCCCGGCAAGGCGCTGCGGTTTGGCAAATAGCCCCGGCTGTGAACATGTTGATAAAATGAATTTGGCAGGCGTAAAAGGTATGCATAATTTTAGGGTATGAAGAAGGTCGTAAGAATAATAGCAAACAAGTATTTCCTCGCGGGCGTTGCCTTCGTGGCATGGCTGAGCTTCTTTGACCAAAGCGACTGGATGACCCTGCAGCAGCGGCAGAAAGAGCTGAACGGTGTAAAGGACAATATTGCCTACCTGAAGGCCGAGATCAACACCATGGCAGAAGAGAAGAATGCGCTGATGACCGATCCGCACAGGCTGGAGCAATACGCGCGCGAAAATTACCGCATGAAGCAGCCGGGAGAGGATGTATATGTAATAGAAAAATAAACGATGAATAGTTGCAGAAAACCACCATCCCGGTGGTTTTCTGCTTTTCATGGCTGCTGCGAATAGTATTTCGCTATGTAACAATAAAAAGAAAATGGGGCTGCAGCATATCGCTACGCACGTTATTTCGCAAATAGTAGCCAACTTTGGTGCAATCTTTTTGAGCGGCAGATGATCACAGTAATTTCCGGGACTAACAGGGCGGACAGCATGACATTGCGGGTGGCAAACCACTACTGCAAACTGTTTAGCGCCAAAGCCGAAGACGTACAACTGTTATCGCTTGAGGGCAAGCATGTGTGGGAGCGCGGTCCGGCAATGCTGGAGCTGGAGCAGCAATTTCTTATTACGGCGCAAAAGTTTGTCTTTATAATGCCCGAATACAATGCAAGCTTTCCCGGCGTGCTGAAAATGATGATAGACAATAGCGATGTAAAAAAGTGCTGGTGGTACAAGAAGGCTGCACTGGTAGGCATATCAGACGGGCGTGCAGGCAATCTGCGTGGCACTGAGCATATGACGGCAATACTACACTACATGAAGGTAAATGTGTTATACGACAAGCTGCTGCTATCGCGCATCAACGAAGAAATGAACAGCAGCGGGGAGCTGCTGAAGACTGATACCACCCGGCTGATAGACCAGCAGATAGAAAGCTTTTTAAGATTTTAAAGATACCAAATGCCATTACGCCTCGTCATTATCCTAGCCATAATTGGCCTTGCAGAATACTATGCTTTTATCGTGGTGCGCTCATCGCTACGCACGTTGTCGCAGGGAATGCGGGTGGGGCTCATGTCGGCCTACCTGGTGATGACGGCAGTAAGCTGGCTGGGCTTCTTCTTTTTCAGGCAGGTTAACTGGGCAGCAATGCCGCACCTGGTGCGCAACATTTACATAGCATTCGTGCTGGGCTTCGTAGTAGGCAAAATATTCATACTGCTCATTATGCTGGTCGATGATATACGCAGGCTGCTCACATGGCTGGTAGGGTCGCTTGCCTACCGCAACTCACCTGCTGCAGATGCTGCCGGTACCATAGCCCGCTCAGAATTCCTGAGGCGCACGGCGCTGGTAGTGGGGGGGCTCTCGTTATTTGGTTTCACCTATGGCATACGCAACCGTTACAATTACCGCGTAAGGAAAGTAAAGCTGAAATTTCCCGGGATGCCCGAGAGCTTCAGGGGCCTTAAGATGGTGCAGATATCCGACATCCACACCGGCAGCTTCGACAGCCATGAGTCGGTAGCGCACGGCATAGAGCGGGTAATGTATCATAAGCCCGACCTTATAGTATTTACAGGCGACCTCGTGAACAACCAATCTGCAGAGGTAGATGAGAAATACCAGGAGATATTCTCCCGCCTTAAAGCACCACTGGGGGTGTACTCCACGCTGGGCAACCACGACTATGGCGACTACGTGCAGTGGCCATCGCCACAGGCCAAGGTGGACAACCTGGACAACCTGAAACGCATACACGGAGCTATGGGCTGGCGGCTGCTGATGAATGAGCACGTGGTGCTGGAACGCGGAGCCGACAAGATAGCGCTGCTGGGCATAGAGAACTGGGGCGCAAAAGCTAACTTCCCGAAGTACGGTGATATGGCCAAAGCATTCGAAGGCCTGAAGGAGAAGAACATACCATTTAAGATACTGCTCTCCCACGACCCATCTCACTGGCATGCGCAGGTGGTACCGGAGTACAAGGAAATAGACCTGACGCTAAGCGGGCACACACACGGCATGCAGTTTGGCGTAGACAGCAAGTGGCTGAAGTGGAGCCCTGTACAATACATGTATAATGAGTGGGCAGGGCTATACACTTCGGGTAGCCAGCACCTGTATGTGAACAGGGGATTTGGCTTCCTGGGCTATCCCGGCAGGCTTGGGGTGTTGCCGGAGATAACGTTGTTTGAGTTTGCGTAATCTTATACCGTGGCAAAGTGAAACAGCAACCTACTCATATCCCCGAAACTGATTCTGCAATAGAGCAGAAATCGTTTGCCATTTCAGCGCAGCAGAAAGCTTTGGTTGAAAAGGAGTTTGAAAAGATAGATGCAGATCCAAACTATTTGCTTGAATGGGATGAAGTAAAGGATCAATTCAAAATAGATTAGTTCCCCGGTATTTTTGCTGCGTTAACTATCGCCGGGCAAAACAAATGTCACCTCTTCGAGGTTCAGATATTATTCAAACAAATTTTCTACAATCCTCCCATCCCTTAGGGATTTTCCTGCAGAATAGTAACATGCATACCAATGAGATGCTGAAGGCATCACATGTTTATAGCGATGCAGTTGTTATAAGGGGACGATGCCGAAGGTATCGAACAGTTTCTCGAAGGGACGGGAAGCTCAATGACTCATCTTTTGGGTTCGTTGAAAATGATCGTATGGAATAATTCTCCGGTCAGCGTCTTGTACTAAAACTACAAGACCATGGCAGAGATCAACATGCCGCAAAAAGGCGGCCGCAGAAAACCACAACCACCCCGCATCGACTTCACCCCGATGGTAGACCTGGGGTTCCTGCTTATCACTTTCTTCATATTCACCACAACGATGGCTAAGCCCAAAACCATGGAGCTGAATATGCCCGCTACCACGGGCGATCATACGCCTGTGGCCGAAGAAAGTGTAATAACCGTGATGCCGGTAAAGGGCCATCGCATTGTATGGTACGAAGGCATGCCGGCAGAAAGCAAGCTGAAGATATGCAGCAACAGTGCGCTGAGGCAGGTGCTGATGAATAAGAAAAAACAGGTCGCCGATCTACCTGCTACTTTTTCTGCCCGTGCCCACAAGCTGTATGTTGTCATAAAGCCCAATAGCGATTGCACCTATGCCGATGTAGTGCATGTGCTCGATGAAATGAATATCGTTGACGTGCCTTACTACTCGCTCAACGACATCACTCCGGAGGAAAAAGAAATGATCAGCAAAAAATATTAGCGCAGTGCTTGTGGAATAATTCGCTGCGCGCTTCTTACTATAAAACATACTGAATATGGAACCCAAAACATTTTTAAACGCAGACTACCTGGACATTATTTATGCCAGCAGGAACAAGGAATATGGCGGCTACGAGCTGCGCAAGAACTACGACCGCCGTGTAAGAAAAGGCGCAGGATTTTTGCTGCTTGGTGTTACTGCGCTGTCGTGTTTCTCATTCATTACTACTAAGCCTGTTGAGAACCGCAACAACAACATGGCGCCTGTAGTGATAACAGAAGTAGTATTGCCAAACAAGTTAGTAGAACCACCAAGGCCGCGGATAGAAACGCCGCCGCCACCGCCGGATCCTGTAGCGATGAAGAAGTCTGTGGTGCCCATTATCACAGACGAACCAATAACCGACGATGATGCTATGGTGCAAAACAAGGACATGAAAAACGTGCAGTCAGGCCCGGCAAATGTGGTCGGAGATACGCTTGATGTGGGTATCGGCCCCGGCATCGTCGGTGGCAAGCCCGGCGGCACAGCGGTGGTGACAGCAACAGTGCCTGACAAACCGCGCATATGGGTGGAGCAGATGCCGCAGTTTGCAGGCAATATGAGCGACTATCTCAGCAAGCGCATTAACTACCCGGAGGTTGCAAGAAACAATGGCATCCAGGGAAGAGTTGTAGTAAAGTTTGTGGTGAATGAGGATGGCACTGTTAGTGATGCAGTAGTAGTAAAAGGTATAGGCGGGGGATGCGATGAGGAAGCGCTGCGTATAGTGCGGAGCATGCCCGCATGGAAGGCGGGTAAGCAGAATGGCATACCGGTGAAGGTTTACTTTACCCTCCCTCTAAGCTTTGTGCTCGGCGATTAAAAAAGAAGAATTCAAATTTAGTAAGCATCTCAACTTTTGCGGAAGTTGGGATATGCTTTTATAGTCGCTTCCCGATTTTACCCCCTTTTATATACAATAGTTTTATCTGCCATATCGATGCACGTGTGCAACCAACTTAGCAACAAATTACTTAGGTTTGCAGCCACAATCAGCATACATGCAGCAATCGATATTAGAGGTAATGCAGGCCATGGGCCACGAGCAGGTGGTCTTCTGCCAGGATCCTAACACGGGCCTCAACGCAATAATAGCTATTCACAATACTACGCTAGGGCCATCCCTGGGTGGCACCCGCCTGTGGAACTACAACAACCACGAGGAGGCAATAATAGATGCGCTGCGCCTGAGCCGCGGTATGACCTACAAGTCTGCAATAAGCGGGCTCAACCTGGGCGGCGGCAAGGCTGTGCTGATAGGTGATGCTGCGAAGCTGAAAACAGAAGCATACTGGCGCCGCTACGGCAAGTTTGTAAACAGCCTGAACGGTAAATACATTACTGCCGAAGATGTGAATACCTCATCCCGCGATATGGAGTACATAGGTATGGAAACGAAGCACGTAACCGGCAAGCCCGACTACCTTGGCGGCAGCGGCGACCCATCGCCCCTTACGGCATATGGTGTGTACATGGGTATGAAGGCCGCTGCAAAGAAGGCATTCGGCACGGATACGCTTACGGACAAGAAAGTACTGGTACAGGGCGCAGGCAATGTAGGCCAGTACCTTATGGGCCATCTTGTAGAAGAGGGTGCTAAAGTTTACATCTGCGATATTAACGAAGCTAAGCTGAAGCAGGCTACAGACAAGTATCCATCGCTCGAGGTGGTTTCTAACGACAATATATTCGACCTGGAGTTTGATATATACGCGCCGTGCGCACTTGGTGCTACCGTGAACACGGCCAGCATCAGCAAAATGAAGTGCCCGGTAATAGCAGGTGGCGCCAACAACCAGCTTGCCGATGAGAATGTACATGGCCCAATGCTGGTGGAGAAAGGGATCACTTATGTGCCCGACTTCCTGATCAACGCAGGCGGCATCATCAACATAAGCATAGAGATAGAAGGATATAACCGCGAACGTGCCATGAGCACCGTGGCTAAAATATACGACCGCACTAACGAGATGTTTGCATTCTCTGAAAGAGAGAAACTGCATCCGCAGCTCGCAGCGATGTTTATGGCAGAGAAGCGCCTGAAAGATATTGCAGCACTAAGGGCGGGGATTTAATCAAAATGACAAAGAGAATTTGAATGGCCGGGTTGATCCCCGGCTATTTTGTTTTTATGGCTCTTATATTCCGCTGAATGCCTTTCCACTTAGAGCGTTTCATCGGCGAGCTTTTAAATGTTTTATTGAACACTTCTTCACTCATCGCTTCCCATTCGCCAAGGGTAAGATTGAGCACTTCGGGAATTGGTGTGAAGTGCTGTTCGCTGTGTGGTTTAGAAAAGCGGTTCCACGGGCATACATCCTGGCATATGTCGCATCCAAACATCCAGCCCTCCATTTTGCTGTGAAATTCTGAGGGTATCATGGCGTCCTTCAGCTCTATGGTGAGGTAAGAGATGCACTTGCCGCCGTCGACCTCGGTGGGCGATACAATGGCCTGTGTGGGGCAGGCGTCTATGCAGCGGGTACAGGTGCCGCAGTGGTCGGTGGCAAATGGGGCGTCTGCAATTAGATCGAGATCAGTGATGAGCGTGGCAATGAAAAAGAATGAGCCCAGCTGTTTGTTCAGCACATTGCCGTTCTTGCCTATCCAGCCGAGGCCGCTGCGCACCGCCCAGCTACGCTCCAGCACCGGGGCGCTGTCTACAAAGCCCCGGCCATCCACATCGCCGATATTCGTTTTAATGAAAGCGAGCAGCTCATTCAACTTTTCGCGGATCACGTAGTGATAGTCTGTGCCGTAGGCATACCTGGCGATCTTTGGTGCTAATGGGTTTTGCTGTTGTTCAGGGAAATAGTTGAGCAGTAACGTAATGACCGACTTAGCACCCGGCACCAGCTTTCGCGGATCAGTGCGCAGGTCGAAATAGCGCTCCATATACTCCATGCCGCTGTTGTGGCCTTTATTCAGCCATTGCTCCAGCCGCCGGGCATCATCATCGAGCTGCGTAGCCACGGCAATGCCACAGGAGGTAAAGCCCAGGCGGGCGGCTTCCTGCTTTATTAATGCTGTATTTTTTTCTGCTGATAAAAACAATTTGCTACACTACAACTGCCAGTTTCACAGTCACCCCGCGAATTTCGGATAGTTTTTGCACATACTGGCTGCTGTGCAGGCGGGGGATGCCCGTTTTAACAATGCAGAATAGTTGCAGCTCTTGGTGGTAAATGGTGGCTTCGGCCTGCTTCAGTAGGTATAGCACCTCTCCCATTGCGGGATAGTCGAACGTGACCTCGTAAGTATCTTCGATCCATTTTTCTGTTCTTGTAGGCAATTCCAGCGCCTGTGCCGTAGCTGTTTTGTATGCGTTGATGAGGCCGGGCACACCAAGCAAGGTGCCGCCAAAGTAGCGCACTACTACTACCAGCACATTGGTAAGCTCCATGCTGTCTATCTGTCCCAGTATTGGCTTACCTGCGCTGCCCGATGGCTCGCCGTCGTCATTCGCCCTGTATTGTGTGCCGTCGATCCCTATGCGGTATGCGTAGCAATGGTGTACTGCTTTCGGATGTTCCTTTTTAAGCAGCTGCAGTTTTTCCTTCACATCAGCTACCGTAGCAATAGGGTAGGCATACGCCAGGAATTTGCTGCCGCGGTCGCGAAAATCGCCGGTGCCCGGCGCTGCTATGGTCGTGTACTTATCCATTCTTCATTTGCTCCATTTTCAAACCTTCAAATTCCAATATTCAAATCAATACTCCATCATTTTCAAATTTTCAAATCCCCAAATTTTCAAATTGATCACCTGTCGCCAAACGCTATCAGCAATATGGCCACCACCGATAGCGCAAGCCCAATAAGCCGCATGCTGTTAGCTCGCTCCCTGAATAGTAATATTGCCATTACCGATGATGCTACGAGTATACCAATGTTTATTACCGGTATTGCAGCAGAGCTTTGCATACAGTTGCTATGCAGGGCCCGTATGAGGAAGTAGATGGAGAAGTAGTTGGGGACGCCTACACATATGCCGGCTAGCAGGTTTTTTAATTGTAAAGTGGTTCTCCCCGTTGCCAGCAACACTGCTGAGATAGTAATGCCGATAATGGCGGCCACAGAAAACGTAAATGTGGTAAATGCTGCCTGCGAAGCGGGCGTTTCAAGGTAGGTGCACTGTATGTACTTTACCAGCGTATCGAGCAGGCCGCTGCTTACGAATAGTATGGCAGGCCATAAGAGGCTGGTTCGCGGGCCAGTATCTTTTTTCTCCCGTGTGGTAAGGTATACGGCCGGTATGGCCAGTATTATGCCGGCTATCTTGCCCAGCCCGGCACGCTCATTGTACAAGATAATGGAGAATACCGCCGGTATGATCAGTGAAAGCTTATTAGAAATAGTAGCTGTGGTAATGCCGTGAACGCGGGTGGTATAAGCAAGCAGGTTGAATATGGCTATGAAGCAGGCCCCCGTAACCAGTGACCATGGAAACCAGCTGCTGCTGAAGGCCGATGGCGTGTAGGGTATGTTGCCTATGAACAGGCAACCAGTGATAACGCATACGCAATAGTTGACCACTATCGCCTGTAGCGTATCTATATTATACTTAGGGAAAAGCTTGAAAACAGCCGCAATTACAACGTTTAAAAGGATAGTAATAATAAGGTAGAACATATATGCCCGTTACAGTTCCATACCCCCTACATAGGGGTATTCGCTTTTCTTGTTTATAAATACTTCAAGGGTGTCGGTGCCGATGGCTGCCGTGAAGGCGGGTGCTGCATCTGCCAGCGTGGGTGCCTGCACACCATTGCCTATCGACATATTGCCTTTTAATACCCTTGCCTCGTCCCACAACCCCATCTGCATAAAACTGCTTAATAAAACGGTACCACCCTCTACAATGAGCGACTGTATGCCGGTATGGTGCAGTCGTCTTAGTAACGATGGTAACAGCGTTTCGTCGAAAGGTAGTTGTATGTAATGGATGTTGCCGTCGAGCGTTTCGCGCTGGTCATTCACTATCCAGGTGGCGGCGGCTGTATCGAGCAAATGGTGCGTGTGTGGTATTTGCAGGTTGCGGTCGAGCGCGATGCGCAGCGGCTGCTTGCCGGTATGCAGCCGGGCTGTCAGCTGGGGGTTGTCGTTGATGGCCGTTGTTGTGCCCACCATTATGGCGCCTTCTTCAGTTCGCCATTTATGCACCATCGTGTTGGTTTCGATGCCGGTTATTTGCAGGCGGCTTTTATCGGCCGGACCGATATAGCCGTCTGCCGTTTGTGCCCATTTCAGTATTATATAAGGCCGCTTTTGCTTGTGAAAGCAAAAGAACCTGCGGTTCAGCCAGGCGCCTTCTTGTTGCAGCATGCCCGTTTCTACTACTATCCCTGCGGCTTGCAGTATTTCAATTCCCTTGCCTTGCACCATTTCAAATGGGTCTGTGTTAGCTATAACTACTTTTTTTACACGCTCGTGCACCAGCCTTGTTGCGCAGGGTGGGGTGATGCCATAGTGTGCGCAGGGCTCCAGGTTCACGTACATGGCGCTTTCAGGAATGAGGTGTTTGTCATCCGCTGCGACGTTCTCAATGCAGTTAACCTCGGCATGATCCGCGCCGTAGTAGTGGTGCCACCCCTCGCCAATGATGCGCTCGCTGTGAACCAGCACGGCGCCCACCATAGGGTTGGGCGCAGTGTGGCCTTTCGCCTTTTCGGCAAGCTCCAGGCAGCGGTGCATGTATTGTTGGGGAGTCAATGGCGGCTTTATTGCCCAAAAGTAGAGAAAAACGGTATGCTGAATAGAAAAGCCGCTGAGGACTTTTAGGTTTTTATATCTTTATCCATGCTTAGTTACATAGCTGCGCTGGCGCAGCTTACCGCAGCATTACAGCCTTTGTACGACGAAAGGGAGGCAGGGGCCATAGCTGACAGCCTGCTGCTCCACGTCTCGGGCAAAACACGGCTGCAAAGGCAGTTTTGCAAGGAGGAGGCTATGCCACAGCGCGAAGAGCAGCAATTTATGGATGCTATGCCGAGGCTGGTAGCGGGGGTGCCGCTGCAATATGTTACCGGCGAAGCCTGGTTTTACGAAAGGCCTTTTTATGTAGATAACAATGTGCTGATACCCCGGCCGGAAACGGAAGAGCTGGTGCAATGGATAATAAAGGACCAAGGGCCAAATTCCAAATTCCAAATTCCAACTATTCTTGATATTGGCACGGGCAGTGGCTGCATCCCGGTGACACTGAAGCTGGTAATCCCGGGTGCGCAGGTGGCAGCATGCGATATAAGTGAGGGTGCGCTGGCCGTAGCCCGCAGGAATGCTGAGGCATTGAAATCGGAGGTGACTTTTATACAACTCGATATTTTAGACGAGGCGGCATATAATAAACTGGGCAGCTACGATGTTATAGTGTCTAATCCGCCTTATATACCTGAAGTGGATAAGACATCGATTCATGCAAATGTGAAGGACCATGAGCCATCGATAGCGCTGTTTGTGCCCGATACTGATGCTTTGTTGTTTTATAAAGCTATAGCTAAGGTGGGTAGGGCGCACTTAAATAGTGGCGGCTATATTTATTGTGAGCTGGACCCGGCCCATGCCGACGCGTGCAAGGCGCTGTTTGAAAGAGAAGGGTATAGCAATGTGGAGATACGAAAGGATATGCACGGCAATTGGCGGATGCTGCGGGCACAAAAGGTAGCGCAATAGATGAACGTAACTGACAGCAGGAAAGATAAAGTGTCCGCCGGTATCATCATACTGGTGCATGTCGCGTTTTTCCTGCTTGCGTACTGCTATAAGCGCATATATATGGGCGACTCGTTCGAGTATATTTATGAGGCGCTCAACATAAAGCAGCAATTTTTCTTTTATAGCGGTAACCCTGAGCTGCCTATAGAGCCGGAGTATATGACGCAGCGCCAGCCTGTTTACCCGTTATTCCTGCTTTCGGTTTACCTGTTTGCAGTGAACAACTGGGTGGTGTTGGTGTTGCAGAATGTATTGTCTGTATTTAATATCCTTTATACCCGAAACATTCTACTGCACATTGGGTACAGCCGGAAGTACGATTGGTTACTCATGCTGTTGTTACTTGCTTATCCCTCGCAGTTTATCAATGCTAACACTATTGCGCCGGATATACTGCTGCAGACTTTTACCTTATTATACTTCGGCAATTTTGTGGGGCTGTTGCAGTCGCGGCAAGGAAAGTATGCTTTGTGGATGAGCTTTGCACTTGTTGCAGGAATGATGACTAAGCCGGTATTGTATCCGTTTGTACTGGTTCATATACTGCTGCTCTTAGTTATAGGCGCCAAATTGAAATTGGGCTGGCACAGGCAGTTGGTGGCAGCGGTGTTACTGCCGGTGTGTGCAGTAGCTGCTTACAATTTCTGGAATTATCAGCGTACCGGCAAGGCCCACTTCAGCAGCAACCAGGCGTTTAATGCGGTGTATTATTATTACCCCTTCATTGCTGCGCAGCATGGGCAGGATAGTGCGGTGCAATTCCTTACAAATGAGCGGGGGCGGCTTGCTGGCATTGCCGATTATAAGACACGCTATGATGCCGCTAACCAAACCGGCACACGGCTGCTGCGGGAGAACTTTATGCCTTATATGCTGTTTCACCTGAAGCACAGTGCGCGCATGCTGGTGGAGCCGGGCAAGGCGGAGATCGACCTGTTTACCGGTAAGCTAACTTACGGCAGGTTGTACAGCAAGCGGCAGGAAGGCTTTTTCGCTACCCTAAAAAGTAAAGGAATGAGCGGAATGAGTGAGTATTTTCGAAATAATAGGTCGATGCTGGTGGTGATCCTTGTTATTCTTTTTAACCTGATAAGGCTGATAGGCCTGCTGCTGTTTTTGCTCAGTAGGCGAATTGATGTACGTATTCGCTTGTTTGTATTTGTGCTCATTGGGTACTTTGCGGTAGCTGCGGGGCCTATTGCCAATACGCGGTATTTCCTGCCTGTGTCGCTGATAGCCATCGGGGCGGCTGCGATGGGCTACATTAGCAGATTTAATAAAAGTAATATTGCAGGGTAGTGGAGCCGCTTAGAAAATATACGCCATTCTTTTCATCTGCCTTGCTGATGTGGGTGGTGCTGTATATTATCTACCCGCACTACCAATATTATATAGACCCTGATGGCACTGCCTATCTTACCATATCGCGGCGCTATGCTAATGGCGATATACAGCGGGCGATAAATGGCTACTGGAGCCCGTGGAGCTGCTGGCTTACCGCGGGGCTTATACGGCTGGGGCTACAGCCGATACCGTCATCGGTGGTGATAAATACACTGGGGGCAACAGGGTTTCTATTCATATCCCAATCATTTTTTCTTCGGTTCAGCTTAGCGCGTACTATGCAGTGGCTGTTCGATCTCACGCTTGTCGTATTCCTTTGCTACGCTGTCTTCTGGCAGTCGTTCGATGACCTTTGGGAATGTTTTTTCCTTCTGAGCGTATTGCGGATTATGCTGGCTGCAAGGTTTGCAGAGCGGCCTGCTTTGTGGGTTGCTATCGGTTTCATAGGTACGCTGGCATATTTTGCAAAGGCCTATTCTTTCCCCTTCTTTATACTTAACACACTTTGCTGCACATGGCTGCTAACCGGTAAAGACTGGAAGCGTAGCCTTACCATATCAGTAGTGGCAATAGCAACAATGGTAGTGTGCAGCCTGCCATGGATATGGGCGCTGCACAGCAAATATGGCATATGGACCACCTCCACGGCAGGCACGCTCAATATGTCGTGGTACCTGGTGGGGCACCCGGTATGGAAGGAAGGGATAGACCTGCTATTGCCGCCACCTTACCCGGATAGTCCCTATTACTGGGAAGATCCCTGGTTTGTGAATGGCCCTACGCCTCACTTCTGGGACTCGTGGCAGCTGTTTGGCTTACAGATACTGCGGGCAGGGTATAACCTGTTCAAGCTGCTGCGCAGCATGCTCGGGCTTTCGGTGTTCTTTCCGATACTGTTTCTGCTAGCAAGTCGCTTATGTTTTTCAAAGCAATTTCGTGTACACTTTCCTTCCGGGTTGCGTGTCGTAGCCTTATCATTCCTGCTTTTCCCGCTCGGCTATATTCTTATTAATTACGAGTCGCGCTACCTGTGGTATATGGTGCCGTTGAGTATGGTGATGGGAGGCTTGGTGTTGCAGAATGCTGCTTTTAATTTTCGGATACCGAGGGCGTTGAAAGTGGCTTTGCCATTGTCCTTTTTAATTGTCCCGGTATGGAGGTTAATGGTTGAAATGTATGATGAGGGCAAGTATGAATATGATTTTGCGCGTACGTTGAAGGTAACAGGAATTACTGGTTCCTTTACCGGAAATGAACGAGCAAGAAGTATGTCTAAAGTTGCTTTTTTCTCAGGACTGCAATACTTTAGCCCAATCCGCGAATTTAGACAAGATACTCTTTTGAAGGAAGTGCGAAAATATGGGGTTGATTACTGCGTGTATTTCAGAACGCGATCCGAGTATCATATACCGTTTTCTGCACGTAATTTTTCGATCTATGATGAAAGTGGAAAGGAATTTCCAAGAATTAAATTGGCAGATTATCCACAGTATAACATCTACTACTTAAGGTAGCCTTTACATTTTATCCGGCGAAAGGCTCGTGTTAAACACTCTTAAGACATACACTGCATCGTCCATTACTTCATGCACGATAATGTAGGGGAATTTCTTCATGACCTTGTATCTTATATTCTCGACCAGGAACGATGCAGCCAAAGGGTGTGCCTTAATTTGCTTTAGCGAAGCGTGAACTGATTTTTCGAACCTTACTCCAAGACCCTTATGTTGTAGTTGATAGTAATCAATTCCCTGTTGAATGTCGTGCAGGGCAGTAGAAGAGATTTTTATCTTCATAAACCTCAGTCAAATTTCAACGTCTTGCGGGCTTCGTCCCAATCTAAAAAATCGGTTGGTTCATTTTTGATCTTATTATGCTGCTCCATTACTTCTTCCATTTGCCTGCCGCTAAGCACAGCCTGGGGCTTGTCTACCTGAAAGCCCAGGCTTTGCGTTAGCTCTATGAAGAACGCAATTTTATTGTCGGGGATATGAACTGTAAGCTGCTGCATAGATTCTAATTGTAAAGTTAGTAGTTATTGAAATTGTAACCTTTGAAGTTTTTGCTTTTAACTTTTACCTTTTACCTTTTTTCAAATACCTTTGCAGCCGAATTAAACAAACATCATTATATGTCTTCTAACAAAATTCATGAATTGCTGGGCGATAAGGCCGAGTATTATTTAGGACACAAGTGCCAGACAATCGACGCATCTTCTATTCATATACCATCCCCTACGCACCTTGATGATGTGTGGACACAATCGAACCGCAATGTACAGACGCTGCGCAGCATAGGCAGCCTTATGAACCATGGCCGCCTGGCGGGTACGGGTTACGTATCTATACTGCCGGTAGATCAGGGCATTGAGCACAGCGGTGGTGCATCATTCGCGCCTAATCCTATTTACTTTGATCCTGAGAATATCGTGAAGCTTGCCTTGGAAGGGGGCTGTAACGCTGTTGCGTCTACGTATGGTGTGCTGGGCGCGGTTGCCCGCAAGTATGCGCATAAGATACCGTTCATAGTAAAGGTGAACCACAACGAGTTCATCTCTTATCCTAACAAGTTCGACCAGATCATGTTTGGCAACATTAAGGATGCCTGGAACATGGGTGCTGTGGCTGTTGGCGCTACCATTTACTTCGGGTCTGATGAAAGCGCACGGCAAATAGTAGAGGTGGCAAAGGCATTTGAGTACGCACATGAGCTGGGTATGGCTACTGTGCTGTGGTGCTACCTGCGCAATAGCGGGTTTAAGAAAGACGGTGTAGACTACCATACCGCGGCCGATCTCACGGGCCAGGCTAACCACCTTGGTGTGACCATCCAAGCGGATATAATAAAGCAGAAGCTGCCTACTAACAACGGTGGTTACAACGCTATCAACTTCGGCAAGACGCATAAATCAGTATACGAGAAGCTGTCTACAGACCACCCGATAGACCTGTGCCGCTACCAGGTAGCTAACTGCTACATGGGCAGGGTAGGGCTTATCAACTCAGGCGGGGAATCGAAAGGCGCTACCGATATGGCTGAGGCAGTGATGACAGCCGTGGTAAACAAGCGTGCGGGTGGCATGGGCCTCATCAGCGGCCGCAAAGCATTCCAAAAGCCTGTCAACGAGGGTGTACAACTGCTAAACACGATACAGGATGTGTACCTGGATAAGTCTGTGACTATCGCGTAATTTTCAACTCTTATATCTTGATGATGAAATGCCGGGTTCGCCCGGCATTTTTCATGAAGTATGGTGGGGAGTGCCGTAAAAGACAATCCCTGCCTGAACCTAAGTCCGGGCAGGAATTTCTGTGTAAAGCGTTATTATGCTATGCCTCAGGCATTAGCGGCTACGGCATTGCCGTCGGTAAAGATGAGGTACTGCTTGCTGATGGCATCATAAAAGGCCTCAGCAGTTTCAAAGTTCTCGTTTGAGATACCGTAAATGTTGTTGTCGATGCTGAAATAGGCTATCGCTTTTGTAGGGTTTGCCAGTACATGCCGGTCTTCTTTCACCGTAAATTCGTCTACCAACAATTTTATCCCTCCGAGTTCAAACCTATACACCCCGTCGTCCTGCTTCCTTATTTTGAACTGATACATTTCTCCCTCCCCAGTTTGGTTGTTCGATACCGTAATTCAAAAACCGCGCGTTTACGGCGATCTTTAGAACATTTAAGACGTTGTTGCGTTGTTAAGTTGGCGCGCTTGCGGTTAAAGCATTGATTATCAATGGTTTGCGGGTGTGTTAATGGAAGTATAAAAACACTATGCCACAATATTTTTTATACTAAAATGCGTAAGGTCGTTTACTGCATGGTGCTACCTGTGGAAAAGAATACTCATGTTGTGTGGAACTGTGGGTATTTCCACCTTTAACTGCCAGTTTATTTTTGGGCCCTATTGCGGGTCCTGATGAGCTTGTAAGCTTTTATAGCGCTCATAAGAAGTACTACAAAAAGTACCAGCCCAAGCAGGCCATATACCAGGCTCAGCCCTTGCTTTACTGCTGCCAGCATCACTATAGCAATGAGGAATATGGTGGCTACCTCGTTCCAGATGCGTAGCTGGGTGGAGGTGTACTTGAAAATACCTTTTGCCTCCTGCTTGTAAATGGCGTGAAGGGTAAAATGGTACAAGTAAAGCCCCACAACGAAGCACAATTTTATTGCCAGCCAATTGTCGAGGCTGCCCCACAGGTACCACATCCATGGGCCGAAGATGAGGGTGAGCACAGCAGAAGGCCACGTGATACCAAACCAAAGGCGCTTTATCATTATAGCAAACTGGCGTTGTAGGATGCTCTTTTCCGGCTCTGCTTTTTCGTTTGCCTCGGTGTTGTATATAAAGAGCCTTACGATATAGAACATACCGCTGAACCATGTAACAATGAAGATGATATGAAGGGCTTTTATGTATTGGTACATGCTTTTAGTCGTAAGTTGCTTTAGTCGTAAGTCGTAAGCGGTAAGTCGTAAGTCTGCGAGTGTTCGGTGTGAGATTTTTTAGTTGTAAGTCTGCGGGTGTTAGTAGTGAAAGCTGCCGGGCTATGAGTGTACTGGCTTCTTAGTATCGACATTATTGATGAGGTTGATGAGGGCGTTGACCCAAGGGGTTTGCACGTTCATGCAGGGTATGTAGGTGTATGCTTCGCCGCCGGCATTCATGAAGTTTTCTTTCTCGCGGATCTCGATCTCTTCGAGGGTTTCGAGGCAGTCTGATACGAATGAGGGGCATACAACCATGAGGTCTTTAATGCCTTCATTGGGCATTTCGTCCATGCGGGCGGTGGTGGCGGGTGTTAGCCAGGCCGACCTTCCCAGCTTCGACTGGAAGGCAACACTGTAGCGATCGGCAGGGATGCCCAAGTATTCGGTAACTAGCCTGGTTGTAGTGTAACACTGGTGGCGATAGCAGAACTGGTGGCACGGGGAGGGCGCGCTGCAGCAGTCGGCCGACTTGAGACAATGGCTACCGGTAACATCACTCTTGGTTATATGCCGCTCAGGTATGCTGTGGTAGCTGAACAGCAGATGCCCCTTGCTTTTTTCCCAATACGGGCGCATGCTTTCGCCAAGTGCCTTTATGTAGCCCGGATCATTGTAAAATGGTGGTACTACCGATATTTTGAACGGGTACTTACCTTTCTTATGTACCTCCTGGGCCTGTACTGCAGCAGTCTCGTAGCTACTCATAGCGTAGTGTGGGTATAGCGGCACCAGTACTACTTCTGTAATATCCGGGTGCTTGCTGAGCAAAGAATTGTAAGCGGCTTTTATATTAGGATTGCCATAGCGCATTGCGATCTCTACCGGCTCATTTACCCTTTGCTGCACGGCATCTTTAAGCTGCCGGGTGATGCTCACCAACGGCGAGCCATCTTTGGTCCAGATAGTTTCGTAGGCCTCTGCCGACTTAGGCGCGCGGAAGGGGGTGATAATGCCCTTGACCAGTATGGTGCGCCACAGGTAGGGCGTATCAATAACGCGCTCGTCCATCAGGAATTCCTTAAGGTAATTACGGACATCCTTAACCTCCGTAGAGTCGGGAGAGCCGAGGTTCATCAATATTATAGCGCGTTTTGACATATATTATTAGTAAAATTAAGGGGTTGAGGCCCGTATTGAATACGGCTGCAAAGAAACACAACTACAATGCAAGGTGTAGCTACCTGCAAGGTGCTACGTTCCAAATGACTGCTATGTGACACTTATTGTTATTCGTGCCAAATGCCCAGTTTACCTTGCTGGTAGTCGACAAATGCCTGGCGAATTTCCTCGGCAGTATTCATTACAAACGGACCATGGGCGGCGATAGGTTCATTGTTTGGGGCTGCATGCCCATACAGGATCATGCTGTCTTCCAGTGCAGTAACGGTGATGTCAGTGCGATCGCGATTGAACTCTGCTATGTCATGTATATCTGCCTCAGAGCCGTTGACAGACACTTTGCCTTTGATAATATAGAACAATATAGTGTTGCCCGCCGGCGCGTGCAGCGTTACCGTGCCACCTGCGGCCATACGTATGGTTGCTGTATGCACATCAGAGAGCGATTGAATAGCGGCCTTTACATCGCCCCAGCTGCCGGATACGAGGTCTACAACTACCTTTCCATTATCCAACGCTACTTCCGGGACCTGGGGTTTTTGTAGTCCTACATAGGCGGGCTCACTGTTCTTAAGACGCGCGGGGAGATTTACCCACAGCTGCAATATTTCGAGCGGGCCGCCATGCTCCCTAAACTCGGCTGATGATACCTCAGAGTGTATGATGCCCTTGCCTGCGGTCATCCACTGTATGCCCCCGGCTTTGATCTGGCTGGTGTAGCCGGTGCTGTCCTTGTGCACGAGGTCTCCCTCTATAATAAATGTAACGGTCTCAAACCCTTTGTGCGGGTGCGGACCAAATGGCAGTCCGCGGTTGTTGGCAGGGTATACCTGCCTGCCATGGTGATTGAGAAATATGAACGGCTCCAGCGTTTCTATGGGCAGGTTGCGGCTGGGCATGACAGCATATGTGTCGAGCCCGTCGTAGTCGGTGTAGCCGGCGCGGTATATGGCGTTGATGGTTCTCATAGTAATATTGTTAACCGCAAAGGCGGGGAGGCGCAAAGGTACGGTTTCATCCACAGCGTTGCTTTGCGCACTTGCCCAATGGTAATTTAATTTGATGCAATAGGTTGATAATGAGTGGTTAGCGAAATTTGCGTTGCGCATTCTTTGCTCACTTTTTAGGAATTGCGCAAGAGAGTTTTGCGGTGTCACCTCTCCTTTCGTTGCCTCACTTTTTACTGGTCGCGGGTCTACCACCGCCAACTTCTCCTTATCCTTCGGCGAAAACCTCAGGATAAAAGGAGGGGAGTGTTACGTGCCCACCTTTCGCTTAAGATAGGCATAACTCTCAATACCCCACAGGAAATAAAACCTCAAATGGGGAATTTCTAAGGCCGTAGTTGGCTGAAACCCGCCATCGATAGCCATATAATGGAAAATAAAATTTCCCATTGTTCCCCGTGGGTACCCCGGCACTTCTTGGTTTGGCAGGGCCACTCAGTCACCTCTCCCCGGCCCTCTCCGAAGGAGAGGGGGACGTTACGTAGCACTCAATATTCAACTCTTGCATCCTTACATCGCGCTTTAGGTAAGCGATCGAAAGCCTAAAAAACACGATGCGGTTCGCGCCCAACTTCAATGATACTTGCCGTCAGTAAAAATGTAATAGCCGCGCCACAAAACTCCGCAAATATCATTCCGTATTTTGTTGTTGGTTTGTTGTTGTGGATAAAGCTGAATGCTTTAATTTGTTTTACAAACGCTGTAGTTTAGCCCGATGTACATTGATATACATACTCATAAAGCTTTGGTTGAAAATGACGATGTGCTGTCCGTGCAAAGCGTTTATAAAGATCTTGTAGCTGTGCAAGATGGGTGGATGTGCAGTGTAGGATTGCACCCCTGGTATTTGGAGCGATGGGAGAGCCAGCTTGCGATGCTGGCGGATGTGGTGCGGAATGATAATGTGCTGGCAGTGGGGGAGTGCGGGCTGGATAAGGTGTGTGACACACCGTGGCAGGTGCAGGAGGTTGCTTTTGGGAAGCAAATAGACCTTGCGAATACGGTTGCTAAACCATTGATAATACATTGTGTTCGGGCATATGATGAAGTGAGAGCGATGTTGCGCGAGCGCAAGGTAGCTGTGCCTGTGGTGATACATGGATATAATAAGAAAGGCTTAGTTGCGGAACGGCTGTTGCGTGAGGGGTACTACTTGTCGTTCGGAGCTGCGTTGCTGTATGATGGATCGCCTGCGGCGGCTGCGTTGCTGTCGGTACCAGCGGAACGGTTCTTCCTGGAGACGGATGATAGTGCAATTGCTATACAGGATATTTATGCGAAAGCTGCGGAGATAAGGAAAACAAGCTTGAATGACCTTATTTTGCAGGTGGAACAAAATTTTAAACGGGTATTACATGACGGATACAGCATGGCTCTCAAGGACCGAACTACTGATAGGTAAAGAAAGGCTGGACAAGCTGATCAACTCGCATGTGCTTGTGGTGGGCATGGGCGGGGTGGGCTCGTTTGCCGCTGAATTTATATGCCGCTCGGGGGTGGGCGAGATGACGATAATTGACGGCGATGTAGTGGACCCCAGTAACCGAAACCGCCAGCTGCCGGCGCTGGCTACCACGCATGGGCAAAGCAAGGCCCTGCTAATGGCAGACAGGCTGATGCAGATAAACCCGGAACTGAAGCTACACGTTATCAAGGAGTTTGTAAGGCCGGAAATGGTGGAGCAAATGCTGGAGGGCAACCCCGACTATGTGGTAGACTGCATAGATAGCATAACCCCCAAGCTTACTTTTATAAAGGCGGCCTACAATAATGGCATGCGCATAGTGAGCTCCATGGGCGCTGGAGCAAAGCTGGACCCCACAAAGCTGGAGGTGACGGATATATCGAAAACATACAATTGCCCTTTTGCTCAGCAGATACGTAAGCAGCTGCGCAATGATGGGATAAAGAAAGGCGTTAAAGCCGTTTTTTCACCCGAGTTGCCCATGAAGGAGTCGCTGATGCTGACCGATGGGTCGAACTTTAAGAAGTCGGCATATGGTACCATATCTTATTTGCCAGCTACGTTTGGGGCGGTGCTTTCTTCGGTGGTGATAAGGGATATTATTGATCTGTAGACTAAGATTTTGCAGGATTTGAAAAGGATTTTCAGGATTCGCGTCTCGTTGTTCTCGTGGTTTGGCTGAAGCGGAGCACCAAATTGCTGTTTCTGAATCGTTGCTTAGGTGTGTGGTGAGCTATGATCGATGACATAGCTGGTACTTCTGCCGCCTGCTTCTTCTTTTCTCAATACATTCATGGTTATTAGTTGTTGAATATCGCGTAATGCAGTGTCGTGGGAGCATTTTGTTATTTTGCCCCATTTTGCAGCCGTGACTTTCCCGTCAAAGCCATCAAGCATCTTATTCAACATCAGATTTTGCCGCGCATTGAGCGATGCCTGCGCATGGGTGTGCCAAAAAGTAGCTTTAGCAAGAACTGTCGCGAGTATGTCGTCAGTGGCCAGCAACGCCCTCTGTAAACAGCTCAGAAACCATTCCAGCCATCTCGTTATGTCAGGTGAGGCTTTCTGGCTCGTTTCTAAGATATCGTAATATGCGTTGCGCTCCTTCTGGATCTGTGCCGACATGCTGTAGAACCGCTGGGGCGAGCCATCGGCGCGGGCCAACTGCAGGTCGGCGATAGCGCGCGCTATTCGCCCGTTGCCGTCTTCGAACGGATGGACCGTCACGAACCAAAAGTGTGCGATGCCAGCCTTTACTACAGGGTCAATACCGGATATTTCGTTGAACCAAGAGAGAAACAATTTCATTTCTTGTGGCAACGCAGATGGCCCGGGAGCTTCAAAATGCACATTCTCTCTCCCCATTCCGCCCGATACCACTTGCATTGCCCCTGTGCGCCAGCCGCCGACAGTGATCTTGTACATGCCGCTTCTTCCGGTTGGAAACATGCAGGCATGCCATCCGAATAGCCTATCTTCAGTTAGTGGCTCATCATACTTTTGCGTGGCATCGAGCATCATCTCTACCACGCCATCTACGTGCCTGCCGGAGTCAACAAGGCCCGGGATTTTCAGTCCCAGGCGGCGGGCGATCGATGAGCGCACTTCATCGGTTTTTAATGTGTCTCCTTCAATTTCATTTGACTTGATAATCTCAAGCGTAAGCGCGCCCAAAGCCGCTTCATTCCTCAAATCGAACCCTAAGACCTCCATGCGCCCGAGAATGCGCCCCAGCCTGCTGCGTACATTAACCAGTAATGGGTTTATTCTATCGGTGTGCCACGAAAAGGCAGGCCAAAGCTCGTGCTGATATATGTATTGTATCATCGGTTGGGATAATGTAGGCGCTAATCTACGCATTTTTCGCGTAGAATAATCGTTACAATCTACGCATTAATAAATTGTATATATTTTATCATGCTGAGAATCCTAATGCGGGGATGGTAAAATCGTCTTCTAAAAAGACTGATCCCGCAAGCCCACTCCGCGCGCAATGATGAGTAAAAGGCAGACGATGCCAAGCGCAAGCATGAATGCACCGTGCCGGCGGGCTACTGCACTGAACGAACTAATGCGGGTGCCATCAGGCAATGTCCTTTTTGTAGTGAGAATATAGATGCCGAGTACGATACCCAGTATGCCGGGCAGTAAGTAGAAACTATACAGCAACCAGAGTGTGCTGCCACTGCCGAGCACCAGGCCGAGGATGTTGATGAGCGAGAAGCCATATCCAAACAGGTACCATGAAAAATTAAGCTCGCGGTGTTTTGATAATTCGGCTTTGCGCCCAATGTGTAATGCTTCTATTTGCAGGCTTTCAATCGCTTCGCCCTTTTGCTGCAGCAGTGCGAGCGCAAGGTTATAATTGTATGGCCCCCATTCGTCGGGCTTTGCTACTACATCCATCAGTTCGTCCTTGCTGAATGCAAGCAGCATGTAATCGGCGGGTACATCGTCCAGGTCTACCTTGGTTGTTTGCAGCAGTATTTGCCGTGCGCGTTCGAAATCACTGCCTTTAAGTTTTAGCTGCACATAGTTGCCATATTGCTTGCCTACAAAGTTCTGATCCAGCAGTTCCCGATCTTTTATTACCACTGCATCTATGCCATGGGTGTTTAGCAGAGCAGCCACCTCTTCGGCTTCTTCGTGCGTAGTGAAATTCTGATAGGTAATAAGGTCATTCATGAATACCCGGATTTCCGTAAAACTACAATATAGTTATGTTAGTCTGCATCAGACGAGAATGATGTAACTGTAAACAAAGATGTTGTGAATGGGAGAATATTAGCATTAATTTATTGGCTGCTGCTACCGCCTGTCTTTTCCTTCCGTTTAAAATGCAGATACTGGCCTGACCCTATGGATACGCCCATCGCCAGGGTAATGTACGTGCCGTTGGAAGTGAAGTTGTCGCCGACAATAGCACCTGGACGCCTGCCGAATTCGGCGGAGTACTGGTAGTGAAAGGTGCGGGCGGAGTGTATGCTATAGCCTATGCGCCAGCCTATTTTACGGATAGCGCCATTCTGCGGCAGTATCTTCCATTCCACGCCGTCTACATCCCGTACGTTTGAGATGTCTGTCGATGTGCCATACATCAGGTCGGCAAATACGTCGACTACTTTGGCATTTGCCCGCTTGCCGTAGCGCCCCACTTTGAGCCGCACATTGGTGATCTTGCGGATGTGGAGGCCACTGTACAGGCTTGTGGCCTTCATTAGCGGAAGCGGGCAATAGGCGTTGCCGGCGGGCTGCACGGCGGATGAGCCTACGTCTTCAATTGGCAGGTTCATAGTGCCATCGAGGCTCTCGTACCTGAAGCGCTTATGCGCATCATTGTCGAGCTCGAGCACTTTGGCATTGTAAAACAGGCCTCCCCTGATACCAAAATGGCTCTTCATAGTTGCCGGTACCATGATGTACTTGCTATATGAGTAGCCCCCACCGGATGAGGAGCGGAGCACAACCTTTACATGCTTATCCTTGTTTTTGTTGGTGAGGAAGAACACGCCTCCAAAGTCGTTGATAGCGTGCTTCTGCAGGCCATCTGCCGCCACCGGGTAGTTGTACCTGCTCCGTGCTGCGGCATCGAGCCACGATCTTTTTAGCTGCCCCCACAGCATGAGCCGGTTGCCTACCACCGTTTCGAGCTTAGCTGCATAGCCTGCGCTAATATCGTTGTAGGTGTCGCAATTGATAAGATCGAGGTACAGGATCGTACGCTTGTACTTGTCAGGGTCCTTTTCTATAACGGTGTACGATACCTGCTGCGCACCAGTGCTAATTGAAAAGCCCAGCGTGAGCAGGCAGGCTATGAACTTCAGGGGATTTACCATATACGTAATTGATGCACAAAGCTCAATTATGAACGGCGGGTGTGCAATACGCTAAAAGGGGTAATGCGCGTGTACAACATTGCACTCTCCTGTATGTGCTAAATGTAGATTTGAAGGGTGTTTTGCGTCACTTACTTACGCAAATTTCCATGATCCTGTTATGCACATTTGTGATCAAAATCAGGGTTTGAAATGACAAACACGTGACGTGGAAATTCGTCTGCCGGGAGTTCTGAAACTACCTTTGCAGCATTGCTTTCAGACCAATTAAATGCACACACCGGATAGGGAAAATATACAAAATTTCAGAGTTGTTGGAATTAACTACAAAAAGACTGATGCATCGGTGCGCGGACTCTTTGCTGTTAATAACGAGCAATACCAACAATTGCTGACCCTGGCGCCACAACATGGCCTCAAGGATCTCTTTATACTTTCCACCTGCAACCGTACAGAAATATACGGATTTGCATACAGTGACAATCAGCTAACGGAATTGGTGTGCAAGGTAACCGTGGGTGATGCTACTACGTTTGAAAATATGGGCTATGCGAAAAGTGGCTTTGCTGCTATAGAGCACCTTTATAGCGTAGGCGCGGGACTCGATTCACAGATATTGGGTGACTACGAGATACTGGGACAGATAAAGGCCGCGGTAAAAATTTCAAAATCACAAGGGTTTATAGGAGCATTTACGGAGCGGCTTATCAACAGCGTGCTGCAATGCTCTAAAGCTATTAAGACAAATACGGCGCTGAGCGGCGGTACTGTATCGGTATCGTTTGCGGCGGTGCAGTATATACGGGAGTATTTTCATGGCGCTGTGGGCACCTCTGCGCGTGTCGACCACCCCCGACCCCTCCTAAAAACAGGAGGGGAGGTGTTATGCAGCACTCAGGTTGTGGGTACCTCTCCCCGGCCCTCTCCAAAGGAGAGGGGGACGTTACCTGTCACTCAGGTTGTAGCCTCTGTAGGAGAACTGCCAACTGGTGATTGCGAGCTGCCGACTGACGGGTGCAGGTATGCGGCGGGGGGTAAGAAGATAGTACTGATAGGAACGGGTAAGATAGGGAGGGCCACTTGTAAGAACCTGGTGGACTACCTGGGTACCAACAATATAACGCTTATCAACAGGACAGAGGAAACCGCCGTCAATCTTGCACAGGAGCTGGGGTTGTTATCGGCGCCGATGGCTGAGCTGGATGCGCAGCTGCAAGGCGCTGATGTGATACTGGTATCGACCAATGCGAGCCTGCCGGTGGTGCTTAAGGAGCACCTGGAGGGGAGGGGGAAGAAGCTGGTGATAGACCTATCGGTACCATGCAATGTAGCTGATGATGCGCAAGATCTGCCGGGGGTGACCTTTGTGGATGTGGACACACTCTCGCAAATAAAGGATAAAACACTGCAGGCGCGGATGGCAGAGGTGCCAAAAGCTACGGCGATAATAGAAGAACATATTCAGGAGTTTAAGGAGTGGCATGATATGCGCAAGCATGTGCCCGTGCTGAAAGAGGTGAAGAATAAATTGAGGGGAATACATATAGACCCACTGCTGCTGAGCGGGCCGGTGGGTGATGATGAAAAGATACAAAAGGTGATCAACTCACTGGCCACGAAGATGCGCCGCGACAATAATGCCGGCTGCAATTACATACAGGCGATCAACGATTTTATAGCATAAATGGATAAGGTGATCCGCATAGGGACCCGCGAAAGCCAACTGGCTGTGTGGCAGGCTGATACTGTAAAGGGGCTGCTGGCACAACACGGATATACCTCGGAGCTTGTATACATAAAGAGCGAAGGAGATACTGACCTCACCACGCCACTCTACGAAATAGGTGTGCAGGGAATATTTACACGGGCGCTTGATATTGCCTTGCTGAAAGGCGAAATAGATATAGCCGTACACTCCATGAAGGATGTGCCCACGGTGATGGCTAAAGGCATAGTGCAGGCTGCAGTGTTGCCACGTGCATCGTACAAAGACCTGCTGGTGCCTAAGAGTAATGGGGGCGAGTATGCAACCTTTGGAGAATGGGAAAGTAACAAAACGCCGCAGGCGGTAATAGCTACGAGCAGCATACGCCGCAAGGCGCAGTGGCTGAACCGCTACCCGGAAGACAGGCTGGAAAACCTGAGGGGTAACGTAAATACGCGACTGCGCAAAGTGGAGGAGAGCGAGTGGCACGGCGCTATATTTGCCGCGGCAGGGCTGGAGCGTATCAACCTGCGCCCCACAAACGCGGTGGAGCTGGAGTGGATGCTGCCGGCCCCTGCACAAGGTGCGATAATAGTGGTTTGCAAGGAAGAGGACCAATATTGCCTGGATGCGTGTAACGAATTTCATAATAAAGACACAGCCTTATGCACCGCTATAGAGCGGGACTTCCTAAGGGGGCTGCTGGGTGGCTGTGCCACACCGATAAGCGCGCTGGCCCAGGTCGTAGATGGAAGAGTAAGATTTGCCGGAAATATACTGAGTGTGGATGGCAGGCAAAAAAAGGAGATAAACAAGGAGGTGGCTATAGGCGAAGCCGAAGGACTGGGCGCAAGCGCGGCCCGAGAGCTGCTAGCCAATGGTGGGCAAGTGATACTGGATGGTATAAGAAATGGCAAGTAGTATAAATATATTAAGTACTGTGGCGCTCGATGTGCCAGCCGGCCTGGAGGGCGTAGCGGTAACAGTATTGCCATTTATAGCAGTGTCGCCAGTGGTAGGTGCAACGCTGCAGGAAGAAATAGCCCGTTTACAGAAAGACGAATTAACAGTGGCCTTCACCAGTGCAAATGCCGTAAAGGCTGTAATAATGCAAGCCGCTGCTGCGACCGGGTGGAAGATATATTGCATAGGCAATGCGACAGCTCAGGCGGTAATAGCCGCTTTTGGCACAGCCGCAATAGCTGGAACTGCAAATGATGCTGGGGCTCTTGCTGAAGTAATAATAGGAAACGGAGTGAACAACGTCGTTTTCTTCTGCGGCGATAAGCGCATGCATACCTTGCCGGCGCGACTGAAAGAGGCCGGCGTGGCTATGAAAGAGCTGGTAGTGTACCAAACGGAGGAGACGCCACATGTAGTGAGCGGCAAGTATGATGCCATCTTATTCTTTAGCCCAAGTGCAGTGAAAAGTTTTTTTAGCGTGAATGCACCGCTTGAGTCGACTGTGTTGTTCGCGATAGGGGGAACAACAGCGGAGGCAATTAGATCGAAAACAAGGAATAAAGTAGTTGTTTGCAATACGCAATCGAAAGATGAAGTGCTGGCGCAGGCAATAGCATATTTTAAAAAACAGGCTGCTGCAGAGCGCCTGGCAACTATATAAATGATGAGTGAATTAAAGAACGACCTGCTGCTGCGGGCATTGCGTGGTGAAGAGCTGAGCCGTCCGCCGGTGTGGATGATGCGCCAGGCCGGCAGGTACCTGCCGGATTATATAAAGCTGAGAGAGAAGTATGACTTCTTTACCCGTGTGCAAACGCCTGAGCTGGCATGCGAGATAACCCTGCAGCCAGTAGACCAGGTAGGCGTGGATGCTGCTATTATTTTCTCAGATATACTGGTGATACCCCAGGCCATGGGCATGACAGTGCTGATGGAAGAGGGTAAAGGCCCGCTGCTGCCATCGGTAATAAAAACTGAGCAGGATATCGATGCCCTCATTACAACAGATACGGCAGAAAGGCTGGACTATGTGATGAAGGCGCTGTCGCTTACTAAGCAGGAGCTCAATGGCCGTGTGCCGCTGATCGGCTTCGCCGGTGCGCCATGGACCTTGCTTTGCTACATGGTAGAGGGCAAGGGCAGCAAGACCTTTGATAAGGCTAAGCAGTTTTGCTTTACCCAGCCGGAGCTGGCACACAGGCTGCTGCAAAAAATAACAGACGTAACTATAACTTATCTGAAGGCGCAGGTGCAGGCCGGTGCGGATACTGTGCAGGTATTTGACAGCTGGAGCGGCATGCTGAGCCCGGCAGACTTTAAGATATTTGCCCAGCCATACCTGGTGCAGATAGCAGATGCGCTGAGTGATTATGCACCGGTGATACTCTTCCCTAAAGGCAGCTGGTATGCTATGGCCGACCTGGCCAAAACTAGCGCGGCTGGCTTGGGCCTCGACTGGAGTGTGACACCGCAGCTGGCGCGTCAGATGACCGGTAATAACATTACGCTGCAGGGCAACTTTGATCCGTCGAAGCTGCTGGCGCCTATAAGCCAGATAAAGAAAGAAGTAAAAGCAATGATAGATGGTTTTGGTACGAGCAGGTATGTGGCTAACCTTGGGCATGGCATATTGCCACATGTGCCGGTAGATCATGCGCGTGCTTTTGTGGATGCGGTGAAGGAGTATAGCCTCTCGCCGGCCCTCTCTAAGGGATAGGACGTGTGGCCCCACCCCGGCCCTCCCCCAAGGGGAGGGTGAGGTCGAATGAGTAGAGCATCCAATCTTGCTTCCTTTGAGAAGCTCAAGGGGCGAGAGGGGGTTGTTGCGCATGCTCGTGGGTAAGGGCTTGGATCAATTGAATAGTGAAATTTTAAAATGAATAGTATGAAGTTCAGGGATCAGTTTGCGGAGTTCATTCATGGCTTGCAGGACACAATATGTGCCGGGCTTGAAGGTGTGGACGGAAAGGCAAAGTTTGTTGAGGACAAGTGGGAGCGGGCTGAAGGCGGTGGAGGCAAGACCCGCGTGATAGAGGGCGGCAATGTGTTTGAGAAAGGTGGAGTGAACACCTCTGTTGTTCATGGGCCATTGCCTAAAGCTATGCAGCTGGCATTTAACGTGGGCGAAAGCGACTTTTTCGCGTGCGGGTTATCATTGGTGATACATCCCCTCAATCCACATGTACCTACAGTGCATGCCAACTGGCGCTACTTTGAGCTGTATGATAAGGAGGGCAATAAGCTGGATAGCTGGTTTGGCGGTGGATCGGACCTGACGCCGTATTATATTTTTGAAGAGGACGCAACGCATTTTCATACTACGTTTAAGAATGCTATGGCCTCATTTGGCGAGCATATATATGATGAGTGTAAGAAGCATTGCGATGAATATTTTGTAAATAAACACCGTGGAGATGAGATGCGGGGGATAGGCGGCGTGTTTTACGACTACCTGCGTCCGAAGGATGTAGCAGATGAAGCGAGGCATTTTGATTTCCAAAAGGCGAACGGTAATGCATTTCTGGATGCCTACCTGCCCATAGTTGAAAAGAGAAAGAATATGCCTTATGGCGAGCGAGAAATAGAATGGCAGGAGATAAGGAGGGGAAGATATGTGGAGTTTAACCTGATACATGACAGGGGTACGCTCTTTGGGCTGAAGACAAACGGAAGGACAGAGAGCATTCTCATGAGCCTGCCGCCAAGGGCAAGGTGGTACTACAACTACCAGCCTGAGGCCGGTAGCGTAGAGGCGGAGATGGTAAAGTACTATCAGCCGAGGGAGTGGGTGAAGAGTGGGGTGGAGGTGTAGTAAGAAATTCGTATACAGGCGTCGCATACAGGTGTCCCACACCTTAGAGGTGTGGGACACCTTGTCAATCGCAAGTAGGGATAATAGGGATAATCGTTCTTAAATTTTTGATATTTGTTCTGTAAACAGGTGTCCCGACCTTGGAGGTGGGGGCACCTTGCCCGTTGCGATTGGCAGTAGAGTAAAATTTGTTTGATAATTTTATATTCATGGATTTCGTTAGTCAGAATATTTATCATATTTACAACCGCGGAAATAATAAACAACTTATATTTTTTAAGGAGGCTAATTATATTTACTTTTTAGGGAAGATAAGGAAGTTCGTAACGCCACATTGCGAATTGCTGGCTTACGTATTGATGCCTAATCATTTTCATTTATTGGTTCAGGCAGATGAGAGGACAGTTCAGACATTGCCGGACCTTCGCATTACTAGAAATGTGCTTAGCGACGGAGTACGGCACTTCTAAGTTCATACACGAAAGGTATCAATAAGCAGGAGGGTAGGACAGGGAATTTGATGCAACAGAAGACAAAAGCAAAGCGCGTATATGATGGCTCAGCAATAACCGGAATGAAATATGCAGCCACTTGCTTGCATTATATCCATCTAAACCCTGTAAACTCGGGAATCGTCAAAAACGTAGAAGATTGGCATTATTCATCTTACCGTGACTACGCAGGATTAAGAAACCGTACATTATGCAATAAGTCCCTTACGACAGAGCGATTAAAACTTGATTTTAGCAATTTGGCGAACAACAAACTAATGAATGACGACTCGCTAAAAAATATCTGGTAGTAGATATTAATGATGGGTCGCTTAAGAATATCTGCTAAGTCAGGTGTCCCACACCTCTAAGGTGTGGGACACCTACCCAATAAATAAGAAATTCAAATGCACCTACTAAGAAGAAACCGTATACTACGCCAATCGCCGGCAATGAGGGCGATGGTTGCTGAGACTATATTGAGGCCGGCAGACTTTATAGCGCCGCTTTTTATTATTGAGGGCAGCGGTGTGCAGGAAGAGATATCATCTATGCAAGGGTATTACCGAATGAGCATAGATAATACCGTGAAAGAAGTGAAGGCAATTTGGGAGCTGGGTATCAGGAGCGTATTGTTGTTTATTAAATGCAAGGATGAGCTTAAAGACAATAAGGGTACCGAGGCGCTGAATGCGAACGGGCTAATGCAGCGAAGCATAAAAGCCATCAAAGATGCCTGCCCTGATATGGTGGTGATGACCGATGTGGCCTTGGATCCGTTCTCTATCTATGGGCACGACGGTATAGTCGAAGGAAGCGAGATAGTAAATGATGCTACCGTAGAAGTGCTGGCGAAAATGAGCGTGAGTCATGCGCAGGCCGGGGCAGATATTGTTGCGCCGAGTGATATGATGGATGGCAGAATAGTGGCTATCCGGCAGGCGCTGGAAGAAAGTGGGTATACCAAAACGGGCATTATGGCCTATAGTGCTAAGTATGCCTCGTGCTTTTACGGGCCATTCAGGGATGCGCTTGATAGCGCGCCGGGCTTTGGCGATAAGAAAACCTATCAGATGGACTACGCCAACAGGCGCGAAGCTATAAAGGAAACGCTGATGGATGTGGAAGAGGGAGCGGATATAGTAATGGTAAAGCCGGCAATGGCTTACCTCGACATCATACGGGAGGTAAGGGATGCGGTGGATGTGCCGGTGAGCGCATACCATGTAAGCGGCGAATATGCTATGATAAAGGCTGCGGCAAAAATGGGATGGCTGGATGAGAACAGGGCCATTATGGAGTCGCTGACCAGCATTAAAAGGGCTGGGGCTGATCTTATCGCTACTTATTTTGCAAAGGATGCCGCGAGAATGATCAACGGATAATGCTTATTTTTGGTGAGTAAATCCCTCCCATGTCTTACACTAAGTATGTAACCCCCGAACAATACCTAAGAGAAGAGGCTGTAGCTTATGAAAAGCATGAATATTTTGATGGGCATGTGATTGCCATGGCTGGAGCTACCGAATCGCACAATAGGATAGTCAGAAACCTCGTAGGTGAGCTGCATGGCTTTCTAAAAGGAAAAACCTGCGAGGTTTTTCCGTCTGATATACGGGTAGCCACCCCCTTCTCTAATTCATATACATACCCAGATGTTACTATTGTTTGTGGTGATACAGAAATGAAAGAGGAGGGCTTTGATACACTAACTAACCCATCAGTAATAATAGAAGTAACGAGTCCCTCTACCAGAGACATTGATCTTGGACCCAAAATGTGGAAGTACCTGCAAATACCCTCGTTGAAGGAATATATTATTATAGACTCCACTACTTACAATGCCCGCACAATAAGAAGGGCTACCGACAATACTTACGAGCTAACCAATGTGGATGGCCCGGATGGTTCGATCCGGATCAATACGATAGGCCTGCAACTTTCTTTTACCGACATTTATTACAAAGTAACATTCGAGGAGAATCATTGATTCTCTCTTCATTCCTATTATAATAGCATTCATGTCATATACAAATACTAAGAGCAAAGAATTATTTGAGCGCGCACAGAAGTCTATACCCGGTGGGGTTAATTCGCCGGTGCGTGCATTCAGGAGTGTGGGCGGTACACCGCTGTTTATGGAAAGCGCGAAGGGCGCCTATATGTACGATGCCGATGGCAATAAGTATATAGATTATATCAACTCGTGGGGGCCAATGATATTGGGCCACGCACATGAGGGTGTGGTGGAGGCTATAAGGGAGCGCGCGGTGAAGTCGACCTCGTATGGTGCCCCTACCGAGCTGGAGATAGAAATGGCCGAGCTGATCATAAGTATGGTGCCCAATGTGGATATGATACGGATGGTAAGCAGCGGCACCGAGGCTTGCATGAGCGCCCTTCGGCTGGCGCGCGGCTACACCGGCAGGAATAAGTTCATCAAATTTGAAGGGTGCTACCATGGGCACGCTGATGCGTTCCTGGTGAAGGCTGGCAGCGGGATGGCGACCTTTAATATACAGACAGTACCGGGCGTAACTGCTGGAGTATCAATGGATACGCTGACAGCTCCGTATAATGACCTCGCAGCTGTGGAGCAGCTGGCAGCTGACTATAAAGGCGAAATAGCGGCTATTATAATAGAGCCTGTTGCTGGTAACATGGGTTGCATACCGCCGATGGCCGGCTTTATGGAGGGCCTGCGGACGCTGTGCGATAAAGAAGGAATCATCTTTATATTTGATGAGGTGATGACGGGCTTCAGGCTGGCGGCAGGTGGCGCGCAGGAGCGGCTGGGTATAAAGGCTGACCTGGTGACCTACGGTAAAGTGATAGGTGGCGGCATGCCGGTGGGTGCCTTTGGCGGCCGCAGGGACATCATGCAGCACATAGCACCGCTGGGCAATGTGTACCAGGCAGGAACACTAAGCGGCAACCCTATAGCAATGATAGCTGGCTACACTATGCTTAAAACGCTCAAAGAAAATCCAGGCATATATGTGGATATAGAGAACAAAACTGAGGCGTTGCACCGGCAGCTGGATAGTGCCCTGACAGATGCAGGCACACCTTATGTCATTAACCGTTTCGGGTCGATGATCAGTGTGCACTTCAGTGACAAGCCAGTGAATAATTTTGCAGATGCAGCTGCTGCAAACAACACATTGTTCAATGAATTCTTCCATCACATGCTGAAAAACGGCGTATACCTGCCGCCATCTGCCTACGAGACCTGGTTCATCTGCACTGCACTGTCTGACGATGATATCAACAAGACTGCTGAAGTAGCCCGGTCGTTTTTTAAAGGCAGATAATCATCCCGTGTAAGCAGCTGGAAACAAGGTGTTGTGGCATGAATTTCGTTACGCATCATATAACGGCCGTTATATAAATGGATGTATTTATGGATTCCCACGAGCTCAGAAAGGGTAATTTGGTAGATGCCGAAGGGGTGGTGGTGCAGGTTGTATCACTCGATGGCGACTCTCAGGAGATAGAGATCACAGCCCCGGGAAACAAGCGTAACAGAGTAAAGCTTGCACTCGTACGCCCGATACCAGTGACGTCTGATACATTATCGGAATATTTTTCATTTGACAAACAGGGCAGGCATGTGGTAGGTATCGACAAACACCGTTACTACCTCAAAATGCACGATGGCTACGTCATCCTGCTCAATCAAAAGAGTGAACCGCTGATACACTTTTGGGATGTACGCTATGTGCACCAGCTCCAAAACTTATACTATGCACTTAAAGGCGAAGAGATGATGGTATCGCTCGGGCGCATGGAAGAGCAAAATATTTAATGGTTCGTTTCCGTTTCCTTTGTTGTTATTAAGTCTGAAAGACATGCAGGACAATAACAGTTTGCGTCAAGATTTACAGGCATTATGTTTGGCAACTTGCTGCACCAGCAATTGGCGGGCATGCATGTGAAAGTTATACCACATACGGGACAGGACTTTGTTGCGCAATCAGCCATAGCACAAAGCTATGAAAAATCGTCCTTGACTTATCAGTGTATATTATTATTTTTACACTAATGCAGGTTATTGTAATTACTCCGGATATTGAAGTTTATAATGAGGTTGAAATTATCAATGAGCTGTTTATCATTGGATTGAATAGTTTATCATTAAGGAAGACTTCATACAATGAGCACGAGTTAGCGGCGTACATCCAAAGTATTGACAAGCAATATCATTCCCGGATAACTATCCATAATCATTATCAATTATGCAACGAATTTGATCTGAGAGGAATACACCTGAGCAGTTTTGCAAGGGAGGACCCGAACACATGTGGCATAGTAACGAAATGGCAACCTAAGTCTGTGTCGACTTCATTCCATTCGTGGGAGGAAATAGGTAACAACGTTTATCCTTACAGCTACGTTTTTATAAGCCCGGTATTTGATAGCATATCTAAGCAGGGCTATAAGGCGAATATTGACCTGCAGCAGGCCACTGCTACCAGGAACCATTGCCGAAGCCTGCAGGGCTACTGCCCGCAGATAATAGGGCTCGGCGGAGTTAATGATGGCAACATAGGCTTGCTGCGTAAAAATGGTTTTGACGGCGCTGCCGTACTTGGCGCTGTATGGAAAGCGGCAGATCCTGTGAGCAGCTTTATTGAAATAATAGCTGCAATTAGCTGATTATCAATTCATTTATTCCGTTTTTTAAATTGAAGACGTTTCTGTATCCTTTCTGCAGCAATTGCTTGCCGAAGTTGGAGCCCCTAACGCCTGAGCTGCAATAAAGCACCACCTTTCTATGGGCATCTATCTCTGAGAAACGATGTTTGAACTGCGAAAGAGGGATGTTTAGGCCACCTATGTTATCAATTTGATATTCTTCATATTCTCTAACGTCAATCAGCTGAATATCATCTTCTTGTGCAAGTATATCTTTTAGTTCACTGTAGGTTATTTCTTTGATTCCTGCCGGGTTTATACCGCAATTGTATTCCGATGATCGCAAATCTATAACGCGTTTGTTTTCAGGGATCGCCTTAAAGCTGAAAAAACTTACGTTAATGTCTAATGTGTTCATTGTCAGTAGCTTTCCTGATATTACTTCTCCAGTTTGTGTAATTATCTTCATCACCTCATTTGCCTGGATGGTTCCGATAATGCCCGGCAGGGTGGCCACAACACCTATATCTGCACAGTTGGGCGACTCGCCTTCGCCGGGAGCCTCAGGGAAAATGCAGCGATAGGTGGGGCCGTCCTGATAATTGAAAACAGATACCTGTCCTTCAAATTTATATATGGCACCAAAAACCATGGGCTTGTTCAGGATAATGCAGGCATCATTTACCAGGTACCGAGCAGCAAAATTATCGGAGCCGTCAACTACAATATCATATTTGCTAATGATATCTAAGGCGTTAGAGGAATCAATAAAAAACGGATACGTTTCAAAGGTAACATTCGGATTTAATGCCTTCAATTTGTGATTAGCAACGTCTACTTTCTTTTCGCCTATTTCTGCCTCTGTGTATAGTACCTGTCGCTGCAGGTTAGATATGTTCACAACATCGCCATCGGCAATGCCGATAGTGCCCACACCCGCCGCAGTGAGATATTGCAATATGGGGCACCCTAGTCCGCCCGCACCTATCACCAACACCTTAGCGTTCTTCAGTCGCTCCTGCCCCTCTATACCTATTTCCGGTAATATGGTCTGCTTACTGTACCGGCTTTTCTCTTCCTGTGATAGCATATAATTTTAAATGTTTAGAGGCCCGTTAATTTGCCAGTGACCAGCCGCAATCGAGTAATATGCTTTTGCAATCCGGGCAGAAGTCATGCTCATTATCGAGCGGGTTGCCACCTTCTGCATCCCTCATATAGCAGGTTTTATTTTTGCAATGAGGTAATCCCTGGGTGTGGCCAAGCTCATGTATGCAAACTTTGTAAAATTGATCTTGCTGGTTCTTACGCGCCAGCCGGTATGTAGATACTACACATGCGTTGCCGGGCCGATAACCCAGGCCCATGACGCCCCAATCTTTTACCGAGCCTTTAGTGGTACTTATGTCTTTTGATGTCAATGCAATGGTGGTGTGCCCGGCTGGTGTGCGGGCTGATAGCCATTTAATAATGGAGTCGGCCCTATACCTGCCGCGGGGTTGGTAATAGCTGCCCGGTGGCAATTTTATGGGAGCGGCAAGAATGGTATTGGGATGGAGCAGCTTTACCTCATTGAAGACCTGCTTTACCTGTTGCGGCGATATATCGTCAAACGGCTGGATCAGCACGGTGACATTTCGATGGTAGTTGTAGTTACGGGCTACTACAAACGCAACGGCTCCTGCCGTGATCAATAAGACAACAATAGCTACTATGATCTTTTTCATAAGACAAGAATCGCTGGTGCCCTAGCCGGGTATAAAGTGCTCCCAATCCTTCCAGACCGGCTTATATCCCTTCCGCTCTATCATATCCTTTACTTCGGCCACGGAGCGGCTATCGTCTATCTCAAATTGCTCCAGCGACTCTTCTTCTATAGTGTAGCCGCCGGGGTTTGTTTTGGAGCCTGCGCTCATGGTAGTGGCGCCCAGCTGTATCACATGATCGCGGAACACCTGGTTTTCGCGCGTGGATATGGATAGCTCAATTTCTTCGTTGTATATACGCCATGCGCATATAAGCTGCACCAGCTCCTTATCAGAGATCGCAACCTTGGGTTCTATCAGTCCCTCTGCGGGCCGCAGGCGTGGAAACGAGATGCTATATTTCGTCTGCCAAAACTTCCTTTCGAGGTAGCCAACGTGGAGCGCGGTGAAAAAGTTATCAGCCCGCCAGTCTTCCAAACCTATAAGCACACCTAGGCCAATTTTGTGAATACCCGCGGTGCCGAGCCGGTCGGGCGTATCGAGCCTGTAGTCGAAATTAGATTTCTTGCCTTTGGGGTGGTACGTTTTATAGTTGTCTTTGTGATATGTTTCCTGGTACACGAGTACAGCGTACAGTCCTTCATGGGCAAGTTGCCTATACTCGTCCTGCTCCAGCGGCTGCACTTCTATAGAGATATTTGCAAAATGAGGCTTCAGCAGCCGCACGGCATCCTTCATATACTCAACGCCTACAGTCTTATTGGCCTCGCCGGTCACCAGCAGCACATGCTCAAAACCCTGCTGCTTCAGATGCTGTGCTTCCTGCAGTATCTCTACGCCTGAGAGCGTTTTTCGCTTTATCTTGTTATCGAGGCTAAAGCCGCAATAGGTGCATATGTTTTGGCATTCATTAGAAAGGTAGAGTGGGGCATAGAGCTGCACCGTTTTCCCGAACCGCTTTTGCGTGATGCGGTTGCTTAGCTGCGCCATCTGCTCGAGGTAGGGAGCAGCAGCAGGTGAGATCAATGCCTTAAAATCTTCCAGCGTTCGTTTAGGACTATGCAAAGCACGCTCCACATCAGCAGCCGTTTTGCCGCAGATGCTGTCTTTGACCTGGTCCCAGTCGTATTTTTCAAATGTTTCTTTGAACATTGTGTTATTTCTTAGGTGTCCCACACCTTTGAGGTGTGGGACACCTGTTTCTTAATTTAAAAAATCCGTTAGCGGGCTGCTGGCTTCCGCGTATGTTTTTACCGTCCCCAGCCGTGCGTTGTATGCCATTCTTCCGGCCTGTACCGCCATTTTGAAAGCAGTAGCCACGGCAACAGGGTCGCCTGCCACGGCAATGGCAGTATTTACCAACACGGCATCAGCGCCTATTTCCATAGCGGCGGCGGCATGGCTTGGCGCGCCAATGCCTGCATCTACTATCACGGGCACATTGCTCTGCTCTATAATTATCTGCAGGAACTCAAGCGTTTTGAGGCCCATGTTGCTGCCTATGGGCGAGCCGAGTGGCATAACCGCGGCTACACCAACCTCTTCAAGCCGCTTGCACAATACCGGGTCGGCATGTACATAAGGCAATACTATAAAGCCCGCCTTTACCAGTTGCTCCGCAGCCTTTAGTGTCTCTATCGGGTCGGGCATCAGGTACTTAGGGTCGGGGTGTATCTCCAGCTTCAGCCAGTTGGTCTGCATGGCCTCGCGTGCCAGCTTTGCTGCAAATATTGCTTCCTCAGCATTGCGCACGCCCGATGTATTGGGCAGCAGGTTGATGTGCGGGTGGTGCAGGTAGTTTAATATGTCCTCATCATCGCCCTCCATATTCACACGCTTCAGCGCCACCGTTACCAGTTCACTGCAGGAAGCCAGCAACGCTTCTTCCATGAGCCGGTGGTTGCCAAACTTACCCGTGCCGGTGAACAGGCGCGATGAAAATTCTTTATCTCCAATCTTTAATATGTCGTTCATCACCGTTCGTTTTAAGTAGTAAAAATGGTTGCGATATCTACTACCGCTCGTAAACCTTCAATTGCTGATCCTGTCGGGAAGCCGGGGTGAACCAGTTTGATGAATCGCCCAGCCGCATGCTGCACGCTGCCGGCAGTAGCAATAGCCCCAGATACTGCTATGCCATGCAGTCGGGTACTCATTAGGGCAGGCACATCTTCTTCAGTAATGCCTCCTATCCCAATGATAGGAGGTGTTTTTACTCCCTTCCAGTTTAGATGAGTAAGTATTATATCATACCCATCGAGCCCAAGCACAGGGCTAAGATTTTTCTTGGTATCTGTAAACTTGTAAGGCCCGAGGCCTATGTAGTCAATAGGGTGCTGCACTAATTGCTTAATTTCCTCCGCAGTATTCGCTGTGCAGCCGATGATGAAGTCATTGCCCAGCAATGCCCGTGCCTCAGCAGGCGACATATCCTCCTTACCTATATGTACGCCATCAGCACCTATTTCTTTTGCAAGTGCTACATTGTCATTGATGATGAATGTGGCGCCGTGGAGCTTACAGATCGCCTGCACCTTAAGGGCCTCAGCCTTGTAAACATCGTATGATGCATCTTTGATACGCAGCTGCACCCAGCGCACGCCGCCGAGGCAGGCCTGCTCCGCGGTGCCGGCATTGGTCGTAATGAAATGCAGTTTACTTATTTTTCTCATGCTACAGTGAGGGGGTAGTGCAGCCCCAGCAACGTATCGCTGCTACCGAGGAACTGGTGTGTATACAAATTAGCTTTTTCGCTTGCAGTTACCATATCGTGGCCTAGCGCCAGCTGCGCTGTGAGTGCTGATGACAAGACGCAGCCGCTGCCGTGCTTCTCGCCATTGGGCAGGCGGGGATTGGAGAACGTAACTACATTTTCGCGTGTATATAATATATCAAGTGCAGTATTGGAATCTTTATGCCCGCCTTTCAGGTAGATGTTGAATGCAGGCCGCAGTTCCATCAGCCGGTCGTGCAGGTCGTCCTCCCCAAAGAGGAAGGTAGCTTCCGGTATATTGGGCGTAATGCAATCTATACCCCTCATAATGCCCATGAACTGGTCGGGGTCAGGGTTGGCATCGTGAAAGGTGAAGCCAGCAGTGGCCTTAACAATAGGATCATATATGATTACTGCGTTCTCGATGCGCGCCTTTAGATACTTGAGTAGCTGGAAGAGCACGCTGGCACTCTCGATCAGGCCGATCTTAACATGCGTTATATTGAACCGTTTCAGCAATATCTCGCACTGGCTGATGATCTTTTCTATGCCCACCCACTCGACGAGCGCGAACTCTACATCGTTTTGCCAGGTGAGTGAGGTGACCACTCCCATTCCATAGACGCCGTTAGCGCTAAAGGTTTTTATATCGGCAAGCACACCGGCACCCGCAGATGGGTCGAAACCAGCTATGGACAGGACGTAGGGTATCACTTTGGGTTGCGGTTCATTTTCGGGTTGCATTTCCATAATAATATTATTGTAGCTTTTTAAGGTTGTTGTTGGCAAGCAGGGATCTCATTTGGGTGATGGCGACTTTGTTTTAAGGTGAAAGGTGTCGAATTCGACCCCTTTGAAGTGCTGTCAATCGTGTTTTTTATTTAAACCTATCGAATTCGATAGGTTTAAATAAAAAGCGTTGTGATAGCAATTAACTATAAATCTCTCCTCCCGTTTCCACGAACTCCTTCGATTTCTCCACCATGCCCTTTTGCAATTCCTCCTCTTTTTGTGTGTACTCCCGTATATCCTGCGTTATCTTCATGGAGCAGAAGTGTGGGCCGCACATAGAGCAGAAGTGCGCGATCTTGGCGCCATCGGCGGGTAATGTTTCATCGTGAAATGCGCGTGCGGTCTCAGGGTCGAGCGACAGGTTGAACTGGTCTTCCCAGCGGAACTCGAACCTGGCCTTGCTCAGTGCATTGTCGCGGTGCTGTGCGCCGGGGTGGCCCTTGGCAAGGTCGGCGGCGTGGGCAGCTATCTTGTAGGCTATTACGCCATCTTTTACGTCTTTCTTGTCGGGCAGGCCCAGGTGCTCCTTAGGCGTTACATAGCATAGCATGGCCGTGCCATACCAGCCTATCATAGCCGCACCGATAGCCGAGGTGATATGGTCGTAACCGGGCGCGATATCAGTAGTAAGCGGGCCCAGCGTGTAGAACGGCGCTTCCGCGCAATATTCCAGCTGCTTGTCCATATTCTCTTTGATCATGTGCATGGGCACGTGGCCGGGGCCTTCTATCATTACCTGCACATCGTGCTTCCAGGCAATTTTGGTCAGCTCGCCCAGTGTTTCCAGCTCGGCAAACTGTGCAGCATCGTTGGCATCGGCAATAGACCCGGGGCGCAGTCCGTCGCCCAGGGAGAAGCTAACGTCGTATGCTTTCATTATTTCGCATATCTCTTCGAAGTGCGTGTAAAGGAAATTCTCCTTATGGTGCGACAGGCACCACTTGGCCATGATGCTGCCCCCGCGCGATACGATACCAGTAACCCTCTTAGCCGTCAGTGGTATATAGCGCAGCAGCACACCTGCATGTATCGTGAAATAATCTACTCCCTGCTCAGCCTGCTCTATCAGCGTGTCGCGGAATATCTCCCACGTCAGGTCTTCCGCCTTGCCATTCACTTTTTCCAGGGCCTGGTATATAGGCACGGTGCCTACGGGTACCGGGCAGTTGCGGATGATCCACTCGCGGGTCTCGTGTATGTTCTTACCGGTCGACAGGTCCATCAGCGTATCGCCACCCCAGCGGCAGCTCCACACAGCTTTCTCCACTTCTTCCTCTATGCTCGATGTTACGGCCGAGTTGCCGATGTTAGTATTGATCTTCACAAGGAAGTTACGGCCTATGATCATGGGCTCGCTCTCCGGGTGGTTGATATTGGCTGGTATTATTGCTCGACCTGCGGCTATCTCGTCGCGGACGAACTCAGGCGTTATCTTTTTTAGGGGTGTGCGGGCGCCAAAGCTTTCGCCTTTGTGCTGATCCCATAGTGGGTTTTCGTTCATCAGCTCATCAATACGCTGATTCTCCCTGATGGCGATGTACTCCATTTCAGGCGTTATTATGCCCTTTTTAGCATAAAACAGCTGCGATACATTAGCACCTGCCTTTGCGCGCATGGGCATGCTCAGGTGTTCAAAACGCAGGTGATCGAGCGAGGCATCGGCCATGCGCTCATTGCAATAGGCCGATGTGAAGCTACCGAGCTGGTCAACATCGTTCCGGTCTTTTATCCATTGCTCGCGGAGGCGGGGGAGCCCCTTTTTTATGTCTATGGTTACAAATGGGTCGGTGTATGGGCCGCTGGTATCATATACAGTTACGGATGGATTAGGAATTATCTCCTCCACGCCGAAGGTTTTTGTTTTGGTGGGGCTCACCGATATTTCGCGCATAGCCACCTTTATATTGTGCAGCTTGCCCTGCACGTGTATCTTTTGCGAGCCGGGAAGTATATTGGTAGTTATATTGTTTTTTGGTGCTGTATCGTTTTTCATGTAAATGATTTTTGTGTTTAGAAAAAATTACCCTCCCTGGGTAGCTCTTATTAATGTGACTTTATCGCCTGGTTGTAATATGTGGTCATTCCAGCTGCCGCGTGGTACCACATCGTTATTGATGGCGATAGCGATGCCTTTAGCCTGGGCGAGGTCAAGTGCAGCAAGTGCATCCGTGACTTTTGCGTCCGTATGCAGCTTGTGCAGTTTACTATTGATGTAAACGTCCATAGTATCTAAAAATAGTAAATGTTGCGTAAAAAAACAGCAGACCGCAGGGAGAGATAATGAATGGTATCTATCGTACTTATTTCCTTCGCAGGCATTATCCTGAGCAGGTACAAGGGTATGATCTCAGCCTTTTATTATACGGCACCCCTAAAGTCTATATCAAAAATACGAATAAATACTATTAAATAATGCTGCCTTGTAACAAACCTTTCGCAATTCATTAGGATAGTTTTATGTAGATATTTATATATATAAAACTAGTGTTTAGTAACTTCGTGCACAATTCTACTTAAAAAATAACAGGGATAAATTATGACGCAAAACGCCATGTATAGGTATGGTATCGCATTGTTCTTATTTACTATGTTCTTCCCGGCCATTGGCTACGGACAGCAAAGCAAAGACATTGCATCATTTGAAGTAAATGCTGCCGACAGCACGTATACTTCGCTCACCTTCTCGCCGGGGGCGGCTTTCAACCCACAGCAGGCGCAGGAGCTATTCAGGGAGTACCTGGGCATGGGGCAAAATATTGCTATGGTGCCTGCGGGTACTACCCGCACTAAGCATGGTGTGGTTACCGACCGATATACTCAATATTATAAAGGGGTGAAGGTGGAGCTGAGCAGTGTGGCGGTAAGCAGCCGCAACAGCGTGGTCAGCTACCTCACAGGCAACTACTACAAGATATCCTCTGACATGCCGGCTACGCCTGCTATAGCGGAGGGGGCTGCGCTTGCCAAAGCGCTTGCGCATGTGGGCGCGCGTAAATATATGTGGCAGGATACAGGCAAAGAGCAATTCCTGAAAAGAGTGACGGGCAATGCCGACACATCCCACTATCCTAAAGCAAGGCTGGTGTGGGTAGAGGATATGATGCGGCAGTCGCCCGACCGGAAACTGCACCTTGCCTATGCCTTTAATATATATGCTGCCGAGCCACTGACCCGCGATATGATATATATAGATGCCAATACAGGCAGGATACTATTTGTGAATCCATTGCTCGAAAACACAGTGGCCAACGGCACTTCCCTCTATAGTGGCAATGTAAGCTTCCAGGCTAAGCCGGTGGGCAGCACATATGTGCTGCAGGATGTGACTCGTGGTGGCGGTATCAATACCTATAACTGCGCAGGCGGCGATGGCTCATCGGCAACTGACTTTACTTCTACGTCTACAACGTTCGGTGTCGATGCGGCTATTGATGCGCACTGGGGTGCAGCGAAAGTGTATGACTACTGGCTGAACGAGCAAGGGCGAAACAGCTTTAACAACGGCGGCGCGGCTATCAATAGCTTTGTACACTACACCACAGGTTATAATAACGCCTTTTGGGACGGGTATGAGATGGTGTATGGCGATGGCTCAGGTATCGCCTCGGGTGGGTTTTCGCCGCTGGTGTCTATGGATGTGTGCGCGCATGAGATAGGGCACGCCATATGCCAGTATACTGCGGGCCTTGTATATAATAAGGAAGCAGGCGCTATGAACGAGGGCTTCAGCGACATATGGGGCGCCGTGATAGAGGAATATGCCAACCCGCACGAAACAGATGCGGTGGCCAAGAATAAGTGGGCAATAGGGGAGGAGATAGGCGCAAACCCACTGCGCCGGATGGACAACCCTAACCTGAGGGGCCAGCCAGATACTTATGGCGGTACTTACTGGTGGGCAGTAGCGGGCTGCACGCCCAGCAGCACCAACGACTATTGTGGTGTGCACCGCAACAGCGGCGTGCTCAACTACTGGTTTTACCTGCTGACGCAGGGTGGCAGCGGCACCAATGATATAGGGAGTGCATTTTCTGTAACGGGCATAGGCATAAGCAAGGCGGCAGATATAGCTTACCAGACTGAACTGGTGCTTACCAGCACAGCTACCTATGCTAATTGCCGGACGGCCTCAATAAATGCTGCTACTATATTATATGGCCCCTGCTCACCAGAGGTGCAGGCAGTGACGCGCGCATGGTATGCCGTGGGCGTAGGTGCAAACTACGTAGGTAGTGCACCGGCGGCCATCACCGGCACGGCTAGTGTGTGCACAGGTGCAACTACTGTGCTGGCCAACGCTACAGCAGGCGGCACATGGAGCAGCAGTAATGCAGCTATTGCAACGGTGAGTGCTTCCGGTACAGTAACGGGTGCGGCTGCGGGAAATGCTACCATAACCTATAGCACCGGAGCAACGTGCTATGGTACCCGTACTGTAACTGTAAATGCTACACCAAACGCAATAGGTGGCACTGCCACTATATGCGCAGGTGCAAGCAGTACATTAACTAACACAGTAACAGGCGGCACATGGAGCAGCAGCAACGCAGCTATAGCCTCTGTAGCGGCATCTACCGGTATTGTTACGGGCGTGGCTGCGGGAACGGCTGTTGTTACTTACAACAAGTCGGGCTGTGTGACTACCAAGATAGTAACCGTTGATGCGTTGCCGGTTGCTGCGACGCTTTCGGGCTCGTCGGCAATTACTACAGGTTCATCAACTGCGCTTACAGCAAGCGTAGCGGGTGGGGTATGGAGCAGTAGCAATGTGGCTGTAGCCACGGTGACATCAGCAGGTATTGTTACCGGCGTAGCAACCGGTACTGCTAATGTATCTTATGCAATAAGTAACGGCTGCGGCACCACTTATGCCGTAAAAACTATAACAGTTTCATCGTCTAACAGTGCGCCTGTGTTCACCGGTGGCAGTGCGCAGACACTTGCTGTATGTCAGAATTCGGCGGCTACCTCTATAGTGGCACTGCTTATAGCCAGCGATGCTAATGCCGGGCAAACGGAGACATGGTCTGTAAATACCGCTCCTGCTCATGGCACACTCGGTGGTTTTAGCACCACAGCTATCTCTACAGGTGGTATTGTGACACCTTCTGGTCTTACTTACACTCCAGTGGCAGGGTATAGCGGCACGGATGTATTCACCGTGCGGTTATCAGATGGTATCGCGAGCGTGACAAAAATAATAGATGTAACAGTAGCGCCCGCTCCACTGGTATCGGGTGCAGGTTCAGTATGCACCGGTAGCGCTGTGGCGCTTACTGCTGGCACTGGCGGCACGTGGACCAGCAGCAATGCAGGCGTGGCACCGGTAACCTCAACAGGTGTGGTGACAGGTGCCACTGCGGGCACGGCTACTATAACTTATACGGCCGCAACAGGCTGCCGGGGTACAAAGGTGGTGACAGTTAATGCACTCCCATTGGCTGGTACCTTATCCGGTAGCTCATCGGTGGCGGTAGGCGGCACGGTGGTAATGGCCTCAACTGTGACGGGCGGTGTATGGAGCAGCAGTAATGCAGCGATAGCCGCAGTGAACACGGCGGGTGTGGTGACAGGTATGGCTGCCGGTGTAGCCAATATCACTTATAACAAGACAACCACATGCGGCAGCGCATACGCAATAAAAACAATTACCGTTTCTGCGGTATCAACCAATAGCGCACCGGTATTTACCGGAGGCACAACCAGGTCACTTGCGCTTTGCCAGAGTGCCTCGGCATCAAACATCAGCGCGATGCTGGCGGTGAGCGATGCGAATGCAGGACAGACAGAAACATGGACAGTAAACACACTGCCTGCCCATGGCACGCTAAGCGGTTTTAGCACTTCGATGATGTCTACAGGTGGTATTGTTACCCCTGCGGGACTTACTTATACGCCTACGGCAGGTTACAGCGGCACGGATGTGTTCTCTGTAAAGGTATCAGATGGCGTTGCCAGCGCTACGGTGACTATAAATGTAGCTATCAGCGCTCCTGCAATTACCGGCTCGGCAGCGATATGCACAGGTACTACAGCGGCTCTGAGCGCCGGTATGACAGGTGGCGCGTGGAGCAGCAGTAATACGGCGATAGCGACGGTTAACGCCACTACTGGTGTAATTACGGGAATGGCTACAGGAACGGCTAGCATCACTTATACTGCGGCGGCGGGTTGCCAGAGCACAAAGGTGGTAACAGTGAGCCTTTACCCTACAGCGGGAACTATTGCCGGGCCGGTAGATATTGTGCTCGGCAGCACGGCCACGCTCACCAGCTCTGTGCCAGGCGGCACATGGGTAAGCAGCAACCCGGCAGCGGCTACTATCAGCAGTACCGGTGTAGTTACCACGGTGGCACCCGGCACTACTACTATCAAGTATACAGTTACCAGCGCGTGCGGCACAGCAGTCACGACTAAAACGGTAAGGGTGCGCCTGTACAGTACAGTTGCCGCCACAGATGTACTAGATGTGCAGGAGCCATCGCTTAGTATCTATCCTAACCCTAACAACGGCGTGTTCAACATAGTGTCTGCTGCGGAAGGGAAGCTTTACCTGTTTGCCTCTGATGGACGGCCTGCGGGTGAATATAGGATAGAAAAAGGGACAAACAATCTTAGTATGCATGGCGGACTTGCTCCCGGCTTATACCTTGGTAAGTTTGTAAATGACAACGGGGGTGATGAGGTGATAAGAATAATGTATATGCCGTAAGGCAGGAGTAAAAGATACAAAGAAGTTCACTGGTGAAAGCCGGTGAACTTCTTTTTTTAAGGTTACATTGCGGTAATGTAAGAAGCAATTTCCGTAATCGCCATAATAAATAGGTTTATCTATTATTTTGGAGTTTTTAAGTATTACTTTTTACTTTTGAAGCTTGTTACCTGCTGTGGGCAGGCATATTAATTACAGCTAAAAGAAATTAAATGATAGATGTATTGCTGGGTTTGCAATGGGGCGATGAAGGAAAGGGAAAGATCGTAGACTATCTTGCTGATAACTATGATATCATCGCGCGGTTCCAGGGCGGGCCTAACGCAGGGCATACCCTGTACCTCGACGGTAATAAGGTAGTGCTGCACACAATTCCCTCTGGTGTTTTCCGGGCTCACTGCCTTAACCTTATAGGTAACGGGGTGGTAATAGATCCTGTAACACTACAAGCCGAGATAAAGAAGATACAGCCACTCTGCGAAGATATGCTGGACCGCCTGTTCGTATCGCAGAAGGCGCACCTGATACTACCCACCCACCGTGCGCTCGATGCTGCATCTGAGTCGGCCAAGGGTGCGGATAAGATCGGCTCTACGCTTAAAGGTATAGGCCCTGCCTATATGGATAAGACAGGGCGTAATGGCCTGCGTGTGGGTGATATACTGAGCAAGAACTTCAAGGAAAAATACGAGAAGCTGAAGCAAAAGCATTTGCAAATGCTGCGCCAGTATGATCAGCAGCCGGAGTGGCAGCAATGGGAGCAGCCATTCTTTGAAGCTGTGGAACATCTGCGCTCACTGCAGATAGTGAATGCGGAGTACTGGCTCGATATGCACATGCGCGATGGTAAGCGTGTGCTTGCAGAAGGCGCACAGGGCAGCATGCTCGATATTGATTTTGGCACGTACCCTTTTGTAACATCATCCAATACAATTGCCGCTGGTGTGTGCAACGGACTTGGCGTTGCCCCCTCGCGTATAGGCGAGGTATATGGGATTACCAAGGCATACTGCACGCGTGTTGGCGGCGGGCCATTCCCCACTGAGCTGCTCGATGAGACAGGCGAGGCATTGCGTGCAGCGGGTAATGAATTTGGAGCAACTACAGGGCGCCCGCGCCGCTGCGGATGGATAGACCTGGTGGCGCTGCGCTATGCTGTGATGTTGAGTGGCGTTACAAAGCTTATAATTACAAAGGCTGATGTGCTGGATAACTTCGGATCGGTGAAAGCCGCAGTTGCATATATAGCAGAAGGCAAAGAAACAAAGGAGCTGCCGTATGATCTTTGTGATACAGAAGTGACACCTGTTTACGAATCATTTGCCGGGTGGGATAAGCCGATAAGCCTATGCACAACATACGATGAGCTGCCGCGGGTATTTAAGGATTACTGCCACTTTGTGGAGCAATACTTGGAGACCAAAATAGCATATGTATCAAATGGAACAGGACGCGAACAATTACTCGTTATTTCTTAGTAACGATGACAAGATAAGATACACATCTTGCCTTGTCAACGTTACTTAAAAAAAAAATTTTTTTTGACCCGGAAAAATTTAGCAATTTCACTAAAACAATTCGAATTTTACGGCACTAAGTAATACGGCTATGAAATCAAATACTGATAAAAAGACTGCAGGTAAGAAAGCCGCCGGAACCGGCGCTACTCCTGCCCCTAAAAAAACGGCTACAAAGAAGAAGAGCGCAGACCCTGATGATGACGATGATCTTGATGAAGAGACAGACGCACCTGCGAAAAAGACTGCGTCCAAAAAAGCATCAACAAAAAAGAAAAGTGATGACGATGATGACGACGACGATGATGATATAGAGGAAACTCCGAAAAAGAAAACAGCATCGAAGAAGTCAGCATCGAAGAAAAGCGATGACGATGATGATGACGATGATGCGGAAGAAGTAGATGATGACTTTGGTAAGGAAGAGGAGGACGAATTTGACCTGGATAAGGAATTTGAGGAGTTCGATCTTCCTAAGTCAAAGACCAAAGCGCCAGCCGGGGGCAAGAAGAAAAAAGACGAGGACTTTGATGAGGATGAATTCAAAGATCTCGGGTTTTTCGCTGAAGGTGGCGGCGGCGGCGGTGGCGGCTACGACGATGACGACGATGACTTTTAAATAATCCTGCAAAGCTTTGCAACGGCAAAAAGAAACTTTCAGACTTGCCGAGGGGCAGGCACAGAATATTAAGACGAGGATGCTGAATTGGTCAAAACAGTTCAGCATCCTTCTTTTTCTGGATAGTAACAGCTACCCATCTCAGTACGAAGGGTATGAATGCCTGCTCGCTGCGGGTGCCACAGAGGTAATACCGGCCGATGGTGAAGATGCCCTTGCACAGCTGCTGCAGGCTTATAGTGAAGAGCCGGGCTGGCTGTTTGGCCACATTTCGTACGACTATAAGAACCAGCTGGAGCCGAAGCTGTCCACCAGCCATCCGCAGAAGCTAGGCTTTCCGCAAATTCAATTTTTCAGGCCAGAGGTAGTTTGCTATATCAGCCGCGACCAGGCAGAGCTGACCGTGGAGGCCGCTGACGACCCTTCTGCTGTCTTTAGTGATATTATGTCGGCAGACAACTATATAGCCGATGCCCGGCCGCAACTGCAGTTTACCAAGGTGATAGGGCGCGAGGACTACCTGGCCACCATAGAGCAGCTGCGCAAACACATAGCTGATGGCGACTGCTATGAGATCAACTTTTGCAATGAAGGTTACTGCTCGGATGCGGAGATCAATACCGTAGAGATATTCGAATCGCTCAATACCATATCGCCGGCGCCATTTGCAGCGTACTACAAGCTCGATGATAAGTATATGATGTGTGCGAGCCCCGAGCGCTACCTGCGCAAAGAGGGCAATAAGCTGCTATCGCAGCCTATAAAGGGTACGGCAAGGCGCAGCACAGACGAGGCCGAAGACGAGGCAATAAAAGCAGCGCTTGCCGCAGATATTAAAGAGCGGGCCGAGAACGTGATGATAGTAGATCTTGTGCGCAACGACCTGAGCCGCTGCTGTGAAACCGCCAGCATAGAGGTGGATGAACTTTTCGGTATATACACCTTCCCGCAGGTACACCAGATGATATCTACGGTCAGCGGTACTATGAAGGAGGGCATTCCTTTCACCGATGCCATCCGCTACTCATTCCCAATGGGCAGCATGACGGGCGCACCCAAGCACAAGGTAATGGAGCTAATAGACAAGTACGAGCATTCGGCACGCGAGCTGTTTTCTGGCACGGTTGGTTACATCACCCCCGATGGTGATTTTGACTTTAACGTAGTCATCCGCAGCCTGTTTTACAACGAGACCACTAAATACCTTAGCTACCAAACCGGTGGCGCCATCACCTACGACAGCAAACCCGAAAGCGAATGGGACGAGCTGCAGCTAAAGGCCTGGGCGCTGGAAAGGATTTTTGAGGGGTAGAGAGCGTGCGAATATTTGTGTTTCTTATTGTCATCCTGAAAGGATCCCAGCGGTTATGGGGGTAGCTGCCCGTGTGGCTATTCTTGCGAACCTACGGCTCGCACCGTGTGGTTGTTTGTAGGGCTACCAAGCTATTGCCCCTAGCGGGGCACTCAGCGCGGACTAGCTTTTCAGGGATGCTGGCGCACGTATCATTTACATCATCGCAATTAAAACGCCCCGAGCATATCTATTTTGAACCAATGATCCACAGGATATGCTCTGCCGGGCGATGGTCGCCATCTTCGTTAGCCAATAATAAATGGTGTCGCGCTTTTTTTATCGATCGCTTCACCACTTCTCCTTCCAAATACATTCTGCCGATCATGTAGTTAATTTCGTTCTCGTCATAGCCGGATAGCGGAATGCCGGATTTTATCAAATTCTTGAAGAACCGAAAGGCCTTCAGTTTGTTCTGCTTCACACCGACACCGTAATAGTAACACATCCCAACATTTAAGTCGGTACCTTCTTTTTTATATAGTGCAAAAGCTTTTTCGAAATTGTGCTGATCCCTGAATTCAATTCCAAGATTAAAGGCAGCGCTCGGAGAACCTGCCTTCATTGCATCCTTGTACAACTTCATTGCAAGGGCCGTGTTTTTTGCACAGTGAACACCATTGCTTAAGTGGTAAGCATAGAATTCCGTAGCCTCAGAATTTCCATTTTCGTATGCCTTTTTTATCCAGTCATAAGCCAACTTTGGGTCGGCTTGCACCAACGCAATGCTATCAATTTCGACCCCTGCATCATAATACATAGCAACTTGCAGCTGAGCGTGTGCATCTCCACGTTCAGCCAATTGTAAAAGTGATTGCCAGTCATTGCTATTTCTGATGCGGTCTTTCATATACTGGCTGAGGAAATCATCTTAATTGCTCACATCCTTCGGACAGGTCGTCCCTAAAACTTAAAATTATAAGAGATACTCGGAATGATCGGCAGGATCGTTACCTGGTACACGGCCACCTTTATGCCATTGGTCAGTGAGCCCTGGTTGTCTACATAAAGGAAGTAGGCATTGTGCCTGTCGTATACATTGTATACCGATAGTGTCCAGCTGCCCTGCCATTTGCGCGGCTTTTTGTGCTTCGGCGTGTAGGTTGCCGATACATCCATACGGTGGTAGGCGGGCAGGCGGTATGCATTTATCTTGCTGAATAGCTGCACCAGCTTGCCATCGATAAAGTAGTAAGCGGTAGGGAGTGTAATGGTGTTGCCCGAGCCAAACACAAACACACTGGATACCGACCACTTTTTATTAAAGGTATAGGTCCCCACCAGCGATATATCGTGCCTGCGGTCGTACTTGGCAGGGAAGGTTTCGCCATTATTCAGCATCGCAAACTTCTGGTTGGTCCAGGCAAGGGTGTAGCCTATCCACCCGGTTAACTTGCCCTGCGTTTTGTTAATGAAGAACTCCGCGCCATAAGCCCTGCCGCTGCCAAACACATACGAGCGCTCGGGGTCGGTGAGCGTATTTGGCGTATAGCCATCCTTATACTGTATCTGGTTATTCATCTCCTTGTAGTACACTTCTACAGAGGTTTCGATCTTATCATCAAGAAAATTGCGGAAGTAGCCTGCCGAGTACTGCCATGCATTCTGCGGCTTTACGAGGTAGGTGCTGGGCACCCATACGTCGGTAGGCAGGGTGTTGCCGTTGTTGGTAATGAGGTGTATATACTGGTAGCTGCGCGATACGCTGGTTTTTAGCGATGACGTGCTGCTGAGCTCAAAGCGCATATTGAACCTTGGCTCCCATCCGCCATACCATTTCACCAGCTCACCTTTGTCGAATTTAGAGCTATCTGTTGGTTGCCCATTGGCGTCGAGCGTATAGGCTGTATAGGGCCCATGCTGTCCAAACCATGAATAGCGCAGCCCCGTGTTTATCTTCCACCACTTGGTCACGTTGAAGTCGTCGAGAATGTACACCCCCGCCTCGTGCGCATACTTTACGAAGGCATTGCTGGGGTTAAGCTTTATGGTATCTACCTGCCCCGATATCTGGTTGGGGATAAACTTATGATGCGTGTAAGCAGCCCCCGCCTTGAAGTGGTGATTGTTGCCCGCGTAGTAGTCGAAGTCGGTCTTTGCATTGTAGTCCTGTATGCCGGAGGCAAGCTTTATGCCAAAGGTATTCTGGCTAAAGCTGGAAGCAAAATTGTAGTCGTTGTACACCAGGGTAGTGTTAGCAAATATCTTGTCGCTGAACTGGTGGTTCCAGCGGAGCGTTGCTGTTTTGTTGCCCCATGGTATATCGGCCCTGAAGGTGCCGCGCGAGCTCTGGAACTTGAATTTATCTACGCCCATGTAGCCGCTCAGGTATACGCGGTCGTGTTCGCCCAGCTTGTAGTTGGCCTTCATGTTCAGGTCGTAGAAGTAGTAGCCGGTATTCTTCAGCCTTTCTGAGAAAGGACGGGCAATAACGTCTATATAAGTGCGCCGCGCAGATATCATGAACGAGCCCTTATCCTTCACTATAGGCCCTTGCAAGGTGAGGCGCGATGCTATAAGCCCTATGCCACCCTCCGCATGATACTCCTTCATATTACCTTCCTTCATCGACACATCTACCACCGATGATAGCCTGCCGCCATAGCTCGCCGGTGCTCCGCCCTTGATGAGCGTCACGTCTTTTATAGCATCGCCATTGAACACCGAGAAGAAGCCAAAAAGGTGCCCTGTGTTATACACTACTGCATCATCGAGCAGCACCAGGTTCTGGTCGGGGCCGCCACCGCGCACATAAAAGCCCGAGCTGCCCTCACCCGCCGACTGCACGCCTGGCAGCAACTGTAAGGTCTTTAGTATGTCTACCTCGCCAAACAGTACCGGCAGCGTCTTTATCCGCGCCATGCTGAGCGTAACGGTGCCCATTTCCGTGTTTTTAACATTCTCATCCTTGCGCCCGGCCGTTACCGATACTTCCTTCATCATGGTAGCACTGGCAAGCTCTGCTGTGTAGGTGAGGTTGGTGGATAGGTCTACCTCCCTGGCAACAGGCGTATACCCCACATACGAATAGATAACCGTGTACTTGCCCGGTGCTACAGACACCGAGTAGAAACCGTAGGTATTGGTCTGCGCGCCCTGGTCGGCCTCTTTAATATATACGGTGCCTGCTATCAGCGATTCGCCGGTAGCGGCGTCGCGCATGTATCCGCTCAGCGATACCTTTTGTGCCAGCAGCACTGCCGGCAGCAGGGTAAGGAATAGTAGGGTGTACGAAGCTCTTATAAACTGTTTCATGTAATTGGGAGACTATTGAAAATGGGCTTAAAGTTACATGCTATCGGTCACCTCGCCGCACTCCAGCATTTTCTTGCCGAAGTAGGGGTTTTTTATGTCGGTTACGCTGCTGAGCCAGTAGGCGCCTTTGTCGTTGAATGCCATGGGGCAGTATTGGTGGTATATCTTAGCGTTTTTTGTCTCCACCTTTTTCAATAGCTCGTACAGCGCCCGCGTCAGCGGCTCAAATGCTATGCGTTGCTGCTCACAGCTGGGATCATTAATAGCAGCAATTTTTGCTGCCTGCGCTACTATTGTGTCTACATAAGGTTTAATCATATCGCGGCTGTGGGTGCTGTCGCTGGCAAATAATGTCTCCCGCATATCTTTTGCCATGCGTTCCAGGTTTACCGCAGTCTCGGCTACTTTGGGTGCCTTTGTAGCTACTAGAGCGTCTTTCAGCTCGTAGTAATTGCCTACGGTGCTTAGCACAGCATTGGTACCTTCTTCGCCCAGGTTGGTTTGAGGTGGTGCAGAGGGGACTGCCTGCGTGGTGGCGGCGGTATCGCTAGTCTTTGTATCGCCGCAGCTGCTTAGGGCAATCGTGGATGCAAATGCTATATAAATTAATCTCATTTCAAATTAAATTTCGATGCAAAAGTAAAGTATCAATTGATGCTAACCGTTGTCTTCGTAATTTCGCGCACTTATGTTGATCTCATTACAAAATATTACATTTTCTTTCGGGGCGCGGGCTATACTGGAAGATGCAAGCTGGCAGATAGGAACAGGGGAGCGTATAGGCCTCGTGGGCAGCAATGGCGCCGGAAAATCAACTTTACTCAGGCTCATGACAGGAGCCTATACTATAGATAGCGGGGTTATTAATAAGCCGAAGGATGTGTCACTTGGTTTCTTCAACCAGGACCTCCTCAGCTTCTCCACCAGCGAGTCGATACTGAAGGTGGGCATGCAGGCGTTTGAAAAGGCGCACCAGGTGGAAAAGCAAATGGAGCGCATCATAAAGGAGCTGGAAACAAAGCCCGATGATGCAGACTTGCTCGACGACTACAGCCATGCGCTGCACGACTTTGAAGTGGCGGGCGGCTACGAGATGGAGCACCGGAGCGCGGAAGTGCTGGAGGGCCTCGGCTTCTCCACCGCCGACCTGCAGCGCCCCTACGACCAGTTTAGCGGCGGATGGCGTATGCGCGTGCTGCTGGCCAAAATGATGCTGCAGCAGCCTGAGCTGCTACTGCTCGATGAGCCGACCAACCACCTTGACCTCCCGTCGATAGAATGGCTGGAGCGCTACCTTATAAGTTATCCCGGCAGCGTGGTTATTGTGTCGCACGACCGTTACTTCCTCGACCGCATGGTGACCAAGATAGTAGAGGTGTGGCAGCGCGGTCTGCACTCGTACAGCGGCAACTATACCTTCTTCCAAAAGGAAAAGATAGAGCGTATGGACCTGCAGCAGCGTGCCTTTGAGAACCAGCAGGAATACATTCGCCAGCAGGAGCGCTTTATCGAGCGTTTCCGCGCCAAGGCTACCAAGGCGGCAGCTGCGCAGAGTGCCATAAAGCGCCTCGATAAGCTGGACGTGATAGAGGCGCCGGACGGCTCTATGCCCACAATGAACATCAACTTCGACGTGGGTACACAACCAGGCAAGATCATTTGCGAGCTTAAGGGTGTATCAAAGCGGTTCGGTGATCTGCAGATATTAAACAATGCCAGCGCAGAAATATTGCGCGGCGACAAAATAGCCCTGATAGGCGCCAACGGTAAGGGTAAATCTACCTTGCTGCGTATCATTACCGGGCAGGAATCGTATGAGGGCGACCGTAAGTGGGGGCACAACGTAGAGGAGAGCTTCTATGCGCAGCACCAGCTGGAGGCGCTGAATGTGGAGCATGAGATACTGGAAGAGCTGAAAATGTGCGGCAGCGGCAAGAACGAGCTGGAGCTGCGCCAGTTGCTGGGCTGCTTCCTGTTTAGCGGCGACGATGTGTTTAAGAAGATAAAAGTGCTATCGGGTGGCGAGAAGGCGAGGGTGGCGCTATCAAAGGTTATTGCTGCCAAGGGCAACTTCCTGCTGCTCGATGAGCCTACCAACCACCTTGATATGCAATCGGTAGAGATGCTGATAGATGCGTTGAACAAATACAAGGGCACGCTTATCATCGTATCGCACGACCGTTATTTTATCAGCAAGACGGCTAATAAAATATGGAACATTGAGGATGGTAAGATAAATGAATTTGTAGGGCCTTACGACGAGTGGGCTGTATGGCACAACGATAAGCTGAAGCGCGAACAGGCAGCCGCAACGGCGGTAAAGGCTGCACCACAGCCGAAGAAGGAAGAAAAGCCCGCACCGAAACCTAACGTAAACGATGAGCAGCTGCGCAACATGCGCAAGGAGCTGCAAAAGCAGCAGAAGATATTCCAGAAGCTGGAGGAAGATATAAACAGGCTGAAGAAAGATGTGGCCGAGCTTGAAGCTAAGCTGGGCGATCCTGATTTCTACAACAACAGAGCAGAATTCCAGAAAGTGGACGAGGCTTATCGCAAGCACTCGGCAAGGCTCGCGGAACTCAACAAAGAGTACGATAAGTCATTTGAGCTGATAATGGAGCTGGAGGAGAAGCTGGGGTAATTAGTTAATAAGGTAATAGGGGTAGTAAGGTAATAAGGTAATAAGGTAATAAGGTGGCTTTATAGGGCCAGTGCGAGTTGTATACCATTCCATTTTGTGCAGGGCCGCCTTTAAACTGGCGGCTTTGTGCTGTATGGAAGTAGTAGTGCGTCTATTTAACGCTGAATACAAGCCGAAATATCAGGAGATGCTGTAACTTTATACAAAGCTATTTCGATGGAAACAACCATTAGGATCAATACGGATATGCTGACGCAGGAAATAGTGGATGGCATAAAAAAGATGTTTCCGCATAAAACCGTTGACATTACAATACAGCCTGCTAATGATACTGATTATATTCTTAGCAACCCAGCCTACACAAAAGAACTTGAGGCTCGTATAGCGGAATATGACGCTAAAAAACAAACGATATCGATAAAGGCCGATGACCTGTTATGAGAAATATCGAATTCCTGCCCAAGGCTTTTAAAGAGTACAACGACTGGATCAATACAGATAGAAGAACGGCACTACGAATAGGTGATCTTATAAAAGATGCAGTAAAAAATCATTTTGAAGGACTAGGTAAACCTGAGCCATTAAAACATCAATTTAAAGGGTATTGGAGTCGGCGTATAGATAGTGAGCATCGCCTGGTTTATTCCGTGAATGACAACACGATCGTGATCATTTCTTGTTACTCACATTACGCCTGATTTACGGTGATTGGGTTAACAAGCGATGTCGATGGGTCTAATACTTTACCATAAGCATTTTAATAGTCGTCAACAGCTATGCGCATATTCTTCTCATTACATACCTCTTTTTGCGCGGTGCTCATGATGATATGCCTAAATGCAACGGGCCAGGATGCAGCAGTGTATAAGGCAGTTGCTGCGGAATTAGAAGCCATCGGCAAAGATGACCAGCGATACCGGGATCAGCTTGATTCCATTGGGGAAAAGTTTGGAATGAATTCAGTTGAGTTTAAGATGTTGTGGCGGGATATTGACGCCGCAGATGCAGCCAACCTTATCAAGACAAAGGGGATACTGTCGAAGTACGGCTGGCTGGGACCGAAGGAAGTTGGTGACGACGCTCATACTGCTATCTTCCTTGTCATTCAACATGCGGATCTTGCAACGCAAAAAAAGTATCTGCCTATGTTTCGTGAGGGGGTAACGAACAAAAACGGAGATCCTGCATACCTGGCAATGCTGGAAGACAGGGTGGCGATAGGCAGTGGCGAAAAGCAGATCTATGGCAGCCAGGTTAAATGCAGCGGTGACAAATGCTCTGTTTCTCCGCTTGAAGACCCTGATAATGTGGATAAACGCAGGCAGGCAGTGGGCTTGGGGCCACTCGCGGAGTATTTGAAGGATTTCGGCATCGTTTGGGATCTGGCAGAGTACAAAAGGTTGCATCCCTGAAAGTGCGAAAGAAGATGAGCCCTTGAGTCTTTTTAACTTCTTGGGAGTGTAAAATGAACTGTGTCAGTTAGTAATTTTACTACATTTACCTTGTTAG